>NZ_JARZAE010000004.1:3788765-5051686 GCF_029892095.1 Kitasatospora sp. MAP12-44 | reverse complement strand
GCGAACGCTTCACCGGCCGCTGCCCGGAGGCCGTCCTGCTCTCCAAGTACCTGACGGCGCTGGACGCCGGCCGCTCCAAGCGCGCCGCCAAGAAGCCGCTCACCCTGCACGAGGCCCGCAAGGCGCTCAAGGGCGCCAAGCTGACGACCGTGCGAATCCGCGAGGAGGACGACCCGGCGCACGGGACGCACGCGCCGCCGTGCCGCTCCTGCGTCCCGCTGCTCGACCACCTCAGCGTGCAGAGCGTCACAGTCGCCCACACGTCCTGACCGCACACGTCCTGACCGCTGCTGCCGCACCCGTCCCGTCCACCGAGCCCGGAGTACGTCCTGAACCCGTCCGCCACCTCGGCTCCCACCCGCTCGCAGCCCCGGTTCTCCGCCGACGTCGCGGCCGCGCTCAAGCAGGCCGGCTGGCACCCCGGCCGCTGGGAGATCCGCCGAGCCGAGGAGTGGGCCGACCAGCTGCTCGCGCAGGGCTCGCCGACCGGCGTCCCGCACACGGTCTTCCCCGCGGCCGTGGAGGCCTGGGCCGAGTTCGGCGGGCTCTCCTTCGACCTGTCCGGCGCCGGCCGCCAGGTGGCCCGCACGCCGTTCCTGCTCGACCCGCTCTGCGGACTGCACCAGCCGCGCACCCTGGCCGACCTGGGCCGGGCGCTGGACAGCCGGGTCGCCCCGCTGGGCGAGGAGCTGTACGGACAGGCGCTGCTCGCCATCGACGAGGCGGGCCGGGTCTTCAGCCTGGACCACACCGGCGAGTGGTTCCTCGGCGCGGACCTCGACCAGGCGGTCAGCACGCTGGTGCTCGGCACCCTGCCCGAGCGGCTGCTGACCATCACCGACCTGCTCTGACCCACCGACCTGCTCTGACCGCCCGCCGGGCCGGTCGGCCTTAGACCGACCGGTCTTAGTTCAGCCGATCCACCCGGACCGCCAGCCTGGACGGCAGCATCGCCTCCACCCGGTAGCCGCCGTCCTGCTCGGGCCCGGCCAGGAAGCTGCCACCCAGCGCGAGGACCCGCTCGCGCATCCCCACCAGCCCGTTGCCGCCGCTGGGCAGCCGCACCTGCTCCGCCAGGACCGGGCAGTCGTTCAGCACCGCCACCCGCACGCCGTTGGGCAGATACGCCAGCAGCACCGAGACCCGCGCGCCGCCGGCATGCTTGTGCGCGTTGGTCAGCCCCTCCTGGACCACCCGGTACGCGGTCTGCTCGGCCTCCCCGCTGTACGGCTGCCGGGAGCCGCTGACGGTGAGCGAGACGGTCATCCCGGCGGCCTTGGACTGGTCGACCAGCCGGGGCAGCTCGGCCAGCACGGGCGGCACCTCGGCGGCCCGGTCCTCGTTCATCCGCAGCACCCCGAGGATCTCGCGCAGCTCGTTGAGCGCCTGCCGCCCGGTGTCGGCCATCAGCTTGGCGCTCTGCGCCGCCTTCTCCGGGTCCTTGGCGACGATCCGCTCCAGCGCTCCGGCGTGCACCACCATCAGGCTCACCCGGTGCGCCACCACGTCGTGCATCTCCCGGGCGATCCGGGTGCGCTCCTCGAGCCGGGCCCGCCGGGCGCGCTCGCGGGCCTGCTCGGCGAGCAGGCCGAGCTCGGCCTCCAGGCCGTGCGCCCGGTCCTTCAGCGACTCCACCAGCCGGCGCCGGGCGCCGATGTAGAGGCCGGTGACCACCGGCGGCACGGTGAGGCCCACCGACACCAGCACCGAGATCAGGACGGTGACCCAGGTCGGCGGCAGCACCTCGCCGGGTTGCGGGTCGGCGCTGAGGAAGAGGAAGAGCACCATCCCGAGCGTCTCCGCGAAGACCACCGAGGAGAGCGCCAGCACCCGCCGCCGCCGGGACGGCCAGGTCCAGGTGGACGCCAGGGTGTACAGCGAGACCATCAGCAGCACGACGCCGAAGAGCGCGGGCACCAGGATCATCGACACCAGCACCGGCGCGGCCGGCCAGCGCCGCCGCACCAGCAGGGTGGCCCCGCCCAGCGCGCCGATCACCGCTGCCGGCACCGCGAGGACCAGGCCCAGGTGCAGCCGGTCGCCGACGAAGCCGAAGCCGCCGACCGCGCACTCCAGCGCGGCCAGTGCGGCCAGGATTCCGTCCAGAAGCGCGCCTCGCCGCCGCTCCCACCACCACAAGCCGCGGGCCGACGCGCCCTCCCCAGGCGACATGCTCATAGCGCACAGCCTAAGCGAGCCGCCCGGCCCGCCCCACCGGGTTACCGGGTTACCGGGAGGTCTTCGACAGGCTCCCGGGCCCGGCTGTCCGCCATCCGGCCACTGCCACGGTCCAGACCACCGCTCGACCTATATTGGTCCGGTCGGACAGCGCGGTCCGTCGTTGCCGAACCCCACCTTCCCAGGGAGCCAGCCGTGACCGCTCAGGTCCCCACTTCGGCCGACCAGCCGAGTGCCGATCCGGCCGCCGACAATGCCGCCCTGCGCGCCGACATCCGCAGACTCGGCGACCTGCTCGGCGAGACGCTGGTCCGCCAGGAGGGGCAGGAGCTCCTCGACCTGGTCGAACAGGTCCGCCGGCTCACCCGCACGGACGGAGAGGCCGCCGCCCAGCTGCTCTCGGAGATCGACCTGGAGACCGCGGCCAAGCTGGTCCGCGCCTTCTCCACCTACTTCCACCTCGCCAACGTCACCGAGCAGGTGCACCGCGGCCGGGAGTTCGCCACCCGCCGGGCGCGCGAGGGCTCGCTGCTCGCGCAGACCGCCGACCAGCTGGCCGACGCGGACCCCAAGCACCTCGCGAACACCCTGGCCCACCTGGCCGTCCGCCCGGTCTTCACCGCGCACCCCACCGAGGCGGCCCGCCGCAGCGTGCTCAACAAGCTGCGCCGGATCGGCGAGCTGCTGGAGCGCATCCACCGCGAGCACGTGGCCTCCGGCCTCGCTGCCTCCGACCCGGTGCGGCACTCCTCGGCCAAGCGCTCCGCCGACCGCCGGCTTGCCGAGGTGATCGACCTGCTCTGGCAGACCGACGAGCTGCGGATCGCCCGTCCCGAGCCCACCGACGAGGCCCGCAACGCCGTCTACTACCTGGACGAGCTCTACCGCGAGGCCGTCCCCGAGGTGCTGGAGGAGCTGCACGAGGAGCTGGCCCGGGTCGGCCTGGCGCTGCCCGAGGGCGTCCGCCCGCTGACCTTCGGCAGCTGGATCGGCGGCGACCGGGACGGCAATCCCAACGTCACCCCGCAGGTCACCTGGGACGTCCTCAACCTGCAGCACGAGTACGGCATCAAGGACGCCCTGGACGCCGTCGACGACCTGCGCAACTCGCTCTCCACCTCGGTCCGCCTCGCCGGCGCCTCCGCCGAGCTGCTCGACTCGCTCGACGCCGACCTCGCGGCGCTCCCCGAGCTGAGCCCGCGCTACAAGCGGATGAACGCCGAGGAGCCCTACCGGCTCAAGGCCACCTGCGTCCGGCTCAAGCTGGAGAACACCCGCGAGCGGCTGGCCCACGGCACCCCGCACGTGCCCGGCCGCGACTACCTGGGCACCCGCGGGTTGATCTCCGACCTCAAGCTCATCCAGGAGTCGCTGCGCTGCCACCGCGGCGAGCTGATCGCCGACGGCCGGCTCGCCCGGGCGATCCGCACCGTCGAGGCGTTCGGCCTGCAGCTGGCCACCATGGACGTCCGCGAGCACGCCGAGGCGCACCACCACGCGCTCGGCCAGCTCTTCGACCGGCTCGGCGAGGAGGCCTGGCGCTACGCCGACATGCCGCGCGAGTACCGCCAGAAGCTGCTGGCCAAGGAACTGCGCTCGCGCCGCCCGCTGGCCCCCTCCCCCGCGCCGCTGGACGCCGCCGGCACCAAGACACTCGGCGTCTTCAACACCATCCGCGAGGGCTTCGAGCGGTTCGGCGACGAGATCGTCGAGAGCTACATCATCTCGATGTGCCAGGGCGCGGACGACATCTTCGCCGCCACCGTGCTGGCCCGCGAGGCGGGCCTGATCGACCTGCACGCCGGGATCGCCACCATCGGCATCGTGCCGCTGCTGGAGACCACCGACGAGCTGCAGCAGGCCGACCGGATCCTCGACGAGATGCTCTGCGACCCGTCCTACCGCCTGCTGGTCTCGCTGCGCGGGGACGTCCAGGAGGTCATGCTCGGCTACTCGGACTCCTCCAAGTTCGGCGGCATCACCACCTCGCAGTGGGAGATCCACCGCGCCCAGCGCCGGCTGCGCGACGTCGCCCACCGCTACGGCATCCGGCTGCGGCTCTTCCACGGCCGCGGCGGCACGGTCGGCCGCGGCGGCGGCCCCTCGCACGAGGCGATCCTCGCGCAGCCGTGGGGCACCCTGGAGGGCGAGATCAAGGTGACCGAGCAGGGCGAGGTGATCTCCGACAAGTACCTGCTGCCCTCGCTGGCCCGGGAGAACCTGGAGCTGACCCTCTCGGCCACGCTGGCCGCCTCCGCGCTGCACACCTCGCCGCGCCAGGCGCCCGAGGAGCTGGCCCGCTGGGACGCCGCGATGGACCAGGTCTCCGAGGCCGCGCACACCTCCTACCGGGCCCTGGTCGAGCAGGAGGACCTGCCGAAGTACTTCTTCGCGGCCACCCCGGTCGACCAGCTGGCCTCGCTGCACCTGGGCTCGCGCCCGTCCCGCCGCCCGGACTCCGGCGCGGGCCTGGACGGCCTGCGGGCCATCCCGTGGGTCTTCGGCTGGACCCAGTCGCGGCAGATCGTCCCCGGTTGGTACGGCGTCGGCTCCGGCCTGGCCGCCGCCCGTGAGGCGGGGCTCGGCGATGTGCTGGCCGAGATGCACGGCTCCTGGCACTTCTTCCAGAACTTCCTGTCCAATGTCGCGATGACGCTGGCCAAGACCGATCTGCGGATCGCCCGCCACTACGTCGAGACCCTGGTGCCGACCGAGTTGCGCTATGTCTTCGACCAGATCACGGCCGAGCACGACCTCACCCTCAAGGAGGTGCTCCGCCTCACCGGTGAGAGCGAACTCCTGGAGTCCAACGAGGTGTTGAAGCAGACCTTCACGGTCCGCGACGCCTACCTCGACCCGATCTCCTACCTCCAGGTGTCGCTGCTCAGGCGTCAGCGCGAGGACGTCGCCGCCGGTCTCCCGGAGGACCCACTGCGCGCCCGCGCCCTGCTGCTGACCGTCAACGGGATCGCCGCGGGCCTGCGCAACACCGGCTGACACAGCCGCAAAGACACAGTGGGGACGGCCCGTTCGGGCCGTCCCCACTGTGCGTCCTACTACTCCCTGCTACTCCGTGGGCTTGGCGCTGCGCCGGCGCTTGAGCCAGACCACGCCGCCGCCCCCGGCGACCACCAGGCCGCCGCCGACCGCGACCAGGCCCGCGTCACTGCCGACGCTGCCGATGAAGCTGCCGGCCAGCGCGGTGGCGGCGGGTCCCGCGGGCGAGGCCGAGGGCGACTCCTGCGGCGCGTCGGCCAGTTGGGCGTTGACATCGCTCGACGCCCGCAGCGACTGGTGTCGAGCGCCGCCGTGCCCGCCGCCGCCGTAGTTCGCGACCCGGGTGGTGCTGGCGGAGGCCGAGGGGCTCGGCAGCGCGGGGCAGCCGCTGGGGCGCGGCTCGGCGGGCGGCGGCGAGACGGGCGCGCCGGAGCGGGTCGCCGAAGCGGAGGCGGAGGCGGAGGCCGTCCCGGTCGGCGAGCCGCTCGGCGCCGGCGGGCAACTCGGGGAGGCCGAAGCGGAGGCGGACGGCGGCGCGGAGATCGGCGGCGAAGCCCCGGCGCCCGGCGCGCCGGACACCGGGTTGCTCGCGGCGGCGGAGGCCGGCGGCGCGGCGGCCGAGGCCGAGGGCGGGCCGGCCGGGCCGCTCTCCAGGAGGCTCACCAACGGCGCGGGATCGGCCTGCGCGAGCGGCGCACTCACCGTCAGCATCCCACCGACCGTCAGCAGGCCGCCCGCGACCGCCCATGCCGTACGCAACCGCAACTGCCCTGCGCCCACACGCGCCCCAATCTCCCAAAGTCCGGGTTGACCGTATCCGATCCGACCAGGCCCCCGGTCCCCGGAACGGGGGCTGCGGAGAAGAGTTGTACGACTGTTGCCCCACCCGTCACACGCGCCCCGGACGGTGCCGGTCGGTCTCAGGAGTTGTAGGTGCCCTGGGCGCGTTCCAGCCCCTCGGTCAGCAGTGCCTCGACCGCGTCGGCCGACCGGTCCACGAACCAGTCCAGCTCCTTGCGCTCGGCGGAGGAGAAGTCCTTGAGGACGAAGTCCGCGACCTCCATCCGCCCCGGCGGACGTCCCACCCCGCAGCGCACCCGGTAGTAGTCGGGGCCGAGCGACTTGGTGATCGACTTCAGCCCGTTGTGGCCGTTGTCGCCGCCGCCCAGCTTGAGCCGCAGCGCGGCGTAGTCGATGTCCAGCTCGTCGTGGACCGCCACGATCGCGGAGGTCGGCGCCTTGTAGAAGTCGCGCAGCGCGGTCACCGGTCCGCCGGAGAGGTTCATGAAGGTCATCGGCTTGGCCAGCACCACCCGCTGCCCGGCCAGCCGGCCCTCGGCGACCTGGGCGCGGCTCTTGTGCGCCTTGAACTTCGCGCCGATCCGCGTCGCCAGCAGGTCCACGACCATGAACCCGATGTTGTGCCGGTTGCGGGCGTAGCCCTCCCCCGGATTGCCCAGTCCGGCGATCAGCCAGGGCCCTGTGTACTCGTCGCTCATCCGCGTTCCTCCTCGTCAACCGACATCATCCCGGACGCGACGCTGCCCCGGCTCCCCACCGAAAGGGGGAGCCGGGGCAGCGCGCGAGGTCTTCAGGCGAAGACCCTGCGGGATCAGGCGTTGGCAGCGGCCTCGTCGGCGGCCTCGGCGTCCGCGTCGGCCTGCGAGGCCTGCGCACCGATGACCTGCAGCACGACGGTGTCGGCCTCGACGGCCAGCGTGGTGCCCTTGGGGAGCGTGATGTCGCCGGCCAGGATCGAGGCGCCGGCCTCCAGGCCCTGGACCGAGACGGTGACCGACTCGGGCAGGTGGGTGGCCTCGGCCTCGACCGGCAGGTTGTTCAGGACGTGCTCGAGCAGGTTGCCGCCCGGGGCCAGCTCGCCCTCGGTCAGCACCGGGATCTCGACGGTGACCTTCTCGCCGCGCTTCACCAGCAGCAGGTCGACGTGCTCGATCGAGCGCTTGATGGCCTCGCGCTGGACGGCCTTCGGCAGGACGAACTCGTCCTTGCCCTCGATCGGGACGACCAGCAGGGCGTTCGGGGTCTTGAGCGCCATCATCAGGGCGTGGCTCGGCAGGTTCAGGTGAACCGGAGCGTGGCCGTGACCGTAGACGACACCGGGAACGAAGCCGGCGCGGCGGGCGCGGCGAGCGGCACCCTTGCCGAACTCGTTGCGGGGCTCGGCGGCAAGGCGGATCTCGGACACGACTGCACTCCTCGGGACTGACGCGGGGGTGCAGGCGACACTCGTACGGTGGTCATACGAGGCCCGGAAAGCCAGAAGCCGCCGGGACCACACCCTCAAGAATGTTGGGGGGATCACTCGGCGGCGGACCACTCTGCCGACCACCGGAAATCCGGCCGCGGCAGCGCGTCGATCACGGATGCGGGCACCCCTACGGGCACACGGCTTCCCTCGCCGAGCAGTCTCACGAGTCTAACCGCACCCGCCGTCAACCGTGAAATCGGCCCCGCTCCACACCCCCGAACAGGGGGCGCGAAGGGGGGCCGATCTGACGACCGATCAGAGATCAGTGCACACCCTCGAAGAGGCTGGTCACCGAGCCCTCCTCGAAGACCTCGCGGATCGCGGCGGCGATCGACGGGGCGATGGAGAGCGTGGTGACCTTGTCGAGCTGGAGCTCGGCGGGGGTCGGCAGGGTGTTGGTGAAGACGAACTCGCTGACCCGGGAGTTCTTCAGGCGGTCCGCGGCGGGGCCCGAGAGCACGCCGTGGGTGGCGGCCACGATGACGTCCGCGGCGCCGTTCTCGAAGAGCGCGTCGGCGGCGGCGCAGATCGTGCCGGCCGTGTCGATCATGTCGTCGACCAGGACGCAGACCCGGCCCTTGACGTCACCGACCACCTCGGCGGACAGGATGGTGTTGGCCTGGCTCATGTCGCGGCGCTTGTGGATGATCGCCAGCGGGGCGTCCAGCCGGTCGCACCACTGGTCGGCCACCTTCACCCGACCGGCGTCCGGCGAGACGATGGTGAGCTTGCTGCGGTCGACCTTGCCGCCCACGTAGTCGCAGAGCAGCGGCAGCGCGAACAGGTGGTCCACCGGGCCGGAGAAGAAGCCCTGGATCTGCGCGGTGTGCAGGTCCACGGCCATGATCCGGTCGGCGCCCGCGGCGGCCAGCAGGTCGGCGATCAACCGGGCCGAGATGGGCTCGCGGCCGAGGTGCTTCTTGTCCTGCCGGGCGTAGCCGTAGAAGGGCAGGATCGCGGTGATGCTCCGGGCGGAGGCCCGCTTCAGAGCGTCGATCATGATCAACTGCTCCATGATCCACTGGTTGATGGGAGCCGTGTGGCTCTGCATCACGAAACAGTCCGCCCCGCGGGCGGAGTCCAGGAAGCGGACGTAGATCTCGCCGTTGGCGAAGTCCAGCGCCTTGGTCGGGACCAGATCGGTGCCCAGCGCCTCGGCCACCTCCCTCGCCAGCTCGGGGTGGGCACGGCCGGAGAAGAGCTTCAGTTTCTTCTCACCCGACGTCGTGATCCCGCTCACTGCACCGTCTCCTCGTATTTACTGCCGCACGGTCCCGGCGCGCCGCACCCGGGCGGCTGAGCCGCCCGGGCCGGTGGTCGACAGGATTGGGGGTACGCCTCGACACGGGCTACAGCCCCACGGCGCACGTATGTACTCCAGGTTACGCGCCCGCTCGGAAAGCGGGCCTCCCGGGACCGCTGCTCGGGTGCCCCGCCCGTCGGCTCAGGCCTCCGCAGCCCCATCGAGCGCATCGGCCGCGGCCTGCGCGGACGCGGTACCGGGGCGCTTGCGGGCCACGTACCCCTCGACATTGCGCTGCTGTGCGCGGCCCACGCCGAGTGCGCCGGGGGGCACGTCCTGGCTGATCACCGAGCCGCCGGCGGTGTAAGCGCCGTCACCCACGGTGACCGGTGCGATCAGCATGGTGTCGACGCCGATCCGGGTGTGCGCCCCGATGACCGTGCGGTTCTTGTTCACACCGTCCCAGTTGGCGGTGACCGAGGCGGCGCCGATGTTGGCACCCTCGCCGATCGTCGCGTCGCCCATGTACGACAGGTGCGGCACCTTGGCGCCCGCGCCGATCTGGGACTTCTTGATCTCCACGAAGGTACCGACCTTCGCCTTCACGCCGACCTGCACGCCGCCGCGCAGGTACGCGTACGGGCCGACGGTGGCACCCTCGGCGATCTCCGCGCGGTCCGCCGTGGTGTTCGTCACATGAGCGCCGGCGCCCACCGCGGTGTCGGTCAGCGTGCAGTTCGGGCCCACCTCGCAGCCCTCGCCCAGATGGGTGGCACCGTGCAGCTGGGTGTTCGGCAGCACCACCGCGTCCAGCTGGTAGGTCACCTCGACGTCGAACCAGGTGGTCGCCGGGTCCACCACGGTGACGCCCGCGCGCATCGCGCGCTCCACCAGGCGGGCGTTCAGCAGCCGGCGGGCCTCCGCCAGCTGGACCCGGTCGTTGATGCCCAGGATGTCCCGGTAGTCCTCGGCGACCACGGCACCGACCCGGTGGCCGGAGGTCCGCAGGATCTCCAGGGTGTCGGTGAGGTACTCCTCGCCCTGCGCGTTGTCGGTGCCGATCCGGCCGAGCGCCTCGGCCAGCAGCTTGCCCTCGAAGGCGTACACGCCCGAGTTGATCTCGGTGATCGCGCGCTGCGCCTCGGTGGCGTCCTTGTGCTCGACGATCGCGGTGACGCAGTCCAGCTCGGCGTCGCGCAGGATCCGGCCGTAGCCGGTCGGGTCGGGCACCCGCGCGGTCAGCACGGTGACCCCGTTGCCCTCCACGGCGTGCCGCTCGGCCAGCGCCCGCAGGGTCGCGCCGGTCAGCAGCGGGGTGTCCCCGCTGGTGACGATCACCGTGCCGTCCAGCGCGGCGCCGTCGGCGACCAGCGCCTCCAGCGCGGCGCGGGCGGCGTGCCCGGTGCCGTTCTGCTGCTGCTGCACCGCGGCCAGCACGCCCGGGTACGCCCCCTCCAGGTGGCCCTCCACCAGTTCCCGGCGGTGGCCGACCACGACCACCAGGCGCCGGGGCGTCAGCTCCTGGGCGGCGGTGACCACATGGCCCAGCAGGCTCCGGCCGCAGACCGGGTGCAGCACCTTCGGCAGCGCCTTCGACTTCATCCGGGAGCCCTCACCAGCGGCGAGCACGACAACGGCGGCGGGGGAGTTGACACTCACGCGGGAGGCTCCTTGGGGGTGGCCGAACGGCGGGGGAAGTCCGGTGCGCAGCTCCGCACGCCCGCACACGGACCAGTTCAGAGAATAACCGCGACGCACCTGGGAGATCGCTGGATGCCATCGGCCGCAGAGCGGTGCCGGGCAGCGGGCGGCGCGGGCGGCGGGACCGAATCGCCCGGACGGGCCCTGGCCGTGGAAGCCGGGACGCGGACGTCCCCGGCCCCCACGGAACACGCTCCGCCGGTTGGATTCGAACCAACACTGCAAGGCTTCAAAGGCCTGCGGGCTGCCGATTACCCCACGGCGGATAGCTGCTCAGACCATACCGGAGTCGCACCCCCACTGGGTATTGACTCCCCACCCCCGCACGGCACCCGGGACCGGTGAACAGGGCACACAGGGCCGGTGAACGCGACCGCGCCGCACTTCCCTTTCGGGTTGCGCAGTACCTACGATGCCGTAGGTTACGCAGTCGTAGGCTCCGCCCGCTCTGTCCAGTTTCCTCCCTCAAGGGACCCTTATGACCATGCAGGCCAGCGAAGCGCGTCCCGACGCCGCCGCCGTACCCGCCTCACAGATCTCCGCCACCCGCGGCGGTGAGAAGCAGGGTCCCGCCGAGCGGATCGCCCTCGGCATCTTCATCGCCGTACCGTTCCTGGCCCTGATCGCGGCCGTCCCGGTGGCCTGGGGCTGGGGGCTCGGCTGGACCGACCTCGCGATCGCCACGGTGATGTACTTCGTCGCCTGCCACGGCATCACCGTCGGCTACCACCGCTTCTTCACCCACCGCTCCTTCAAGGCCAACCGCGCCCTGAAGATCGCCGTCGCGGTGGCCGGCAGCCTGGCCATCGAGGGCCCGGTGGTGCGCTGGGTGGCCGACCACCGCAAGCACCACAAGTTCTCCGACAAGGAGGGCGACCCGCACTCGCCGTGGCGCTACGGCGAGACGCTGCCCGCCCTGCTCAAGGGCCTGTGGTGGGCGCACATGGGCTGGCTCTTCGACGAGGAGCAGACCCCGCAGCACATCTACGCCCCCGACCTGGTGAAGGACCCCGACATCCGGGCGGTCTCCCGGCTGTTCTGGCTCTGGACGACGATCTCGATGCTGCTGCCGCCGCTGGTCGGCGGTCTGGTCACGATGTCCTGGCAGGGCGCGCTGACCGCCTTCTTCTGGGGCTCGCTGGTGCGGGTCGCCCTGCTGCACCACGTCACCTGGTCGATCAACTCGATCTGCCACGCGGTGGGCGCACGGCCGTTCAAGTCCCGCGACCGCTCGGGCAACGTGTGGTGGCTGGCGGTGCTCTCCTGCGGCGAGTCCTGGCACAACCTGCACCACGCCGATCCGACCTCGGCGCGGCACGGCGTGCTCCGGGGCCAGATCGACTCCTCGGCCCGGCTGATCCGCTGGTTCGAGCAGGCCGGCTGGGCGCGCGACGTCCGTTGGCCCGACGCCGAGCGCATCGACGCCCGCCGCACCGCATGACCCGGCGACTACAGCATGATGGAGGGGTGAACGGGAGCAACGGAGACACCGCAGACGGCCATCGCCCGCCCCCACGTGCCGGGGCGGGTCCGACCGCTGGCCGCACCGGCTCCGCCACCCCGGCCCGCGGGCGCAGCGGCCGGGTCCGGATGACGGGCAAGCAGCGCCGGGAGCAGCTGCTGGACATCGGGCGCTCGGTCTTCGCCGAGCGCGGCTACGACGGCACCTCGGTGGAGGAGATCGCCGAGCGGGCCGGCGTCTCCAAGCCGGTGGTCTACGAGCACTTCGGCGGCAAGGAGGGCCTCTACGCGGTGGTGGTCGACCGCGAGATGCAGCTGCTGCTCGACATGGTCACCGGCGCGCTCACCGGCGGGCACTCCCGGGAGCTGCTGGAGCAGGCCGCCTTCGCGCTGATGGACTACATCGACACCTCGACCGACGGCTTCAAGATCCTGGTCCGCGACTCTCCGGTCGCCCAGTCCACCGGCACCTTCGCCTCGCTGATCAGCGACATCGCCACTCAGGTCGAGGACATCCTCGGCCTGGAGTTCAAGGCCCGCGGCTTCGACGCGCGGCTCGCGCCGATGTACTCGCAGATGCTGGTCGGCATGGTGGCGCTGACCGGTCAGTGGTGGCTCGAGGTGCGCAAGCCGCAGAAGTCCGAGGTGGCGGCCCACCTGGTGAACCTGGCCTGGCACGGCCTGGAGGGCATGGAGCGCCACCCCAAACTGGTCGGCGAGCGCAAGACCTGAACCGACCGATCAGCGGGTCGTTAGTCGGGTCGTCCGTTGGGTCGTTCGTCGGCGAGAGTTTTCTCGATGTCAAGAGGCTTCATATCGACAGAACCACCGATACACTGATCGACATGGAGGACGAGGTCGACCGCCTGGTCGCAGCATGGCGCCGAGAGCGCCCCGACCTCGACGTGCAACCACTCCAGGTGCTCAGCCGGGTCAGCCGGCTCGCCCGCCACCTGGACCGGGCCCGCCGCACCGCGTTCGCCGAGCACGGCCTGGAGCCCTGGGAGTTCGACGTCCTGACGGCGCTTCGGCGGGCCGGCGAGCCCTACCAGCTCTCCCCCGGGCAGCTGCTCACCCAGACCCTGGTCACCTCCGGCACGATGACCAACCGGATCGACCGGCTGGCGGGCAAGGACCTGGTCCTGCGGCTGCCCGACCCGGACGACCGGCGCGGCGTCCTGGTGCGCCTCACCGCGACCGGCCAGGAACGGGCCGACCAAGCGCTCGCCGGGCTGCTCGCGCACGAGCGGGAGCTGCTCGCCCAGCTCAGCGGCGGCCAGCAGGCCGAGCTCGCGGGGCTGCTGCGCCAGCTGGTCGCCCCGTTCGACAACATCCCCGGCTGAGCCCATTCCCGGCTGAGAACTCGTCTTTCTAGCCGATCTGCGGCTCCTGCGGGGTGGGCACGGCGCCCGCGTCGCCCGGGCCGATCCCGGCCCGGCGGGCCAGCGCGACGGCGGCCAGCGTGGAGTGCACCCCCAACTTGCCGAGCACGTTCTGCATATGGGTCCGCACGGTGTGCGGCGAGAGGTAGAGCCGCTCCGCCACCGCCTGCCGTCCCAGGCCCGCGACCATGCAGCGCAGCACCTGCTTCTCGCGCGGGGTGAGTGTCTCCACCAGCCGCTCGCTCTCCGTCCGATCGCGCCGCGCGGTGGTCAACTCCCGCACCACGCCGGTGAGCAGCGCCGGCGGCAGATGGGTCTCGCCGCGCAGCACGCCGCGCAGCACGGCCAGCAGGCGGGTCAGCGAGCTCTCCTTGGCCACCCACCCCGCCGCTCCCGCGTAGAGGGCCCGTACGGCCTGCCGGGGGTCGTCCTCGGCGGCCAGCACCACCGCGCGCAGCCCCGGGTAGGCGTGGCAGGCGCGGCCGAGCAGCGCGATGCCGTCCATCGGCTGCGGGTCGCCGGCGGTCCTGGCCGGGCGGGCGGGTTGCGGCCCGGCCGGCTGCGGGACCGCCGGCGTGCTCGCGGCCGGCGGCCGCTGCGGCGCCAGCACGCTGCCGGGCCGGCGCGGCGCCGGGACCACCCCGGAGCTGCGCCGCAGCACGGCCGGAGCGGGCTCGGCCTCGACGACCGGGCGGGGACGGCGCGGCGGGCCGACCGCCGGGCCGGCCGTGCCCAGGTCGGCGTCGACCAGCAGGACGTCGAAGGGCCGCCCCTCCGCGAGCGCGCGGTCCAGGGCGAGTTCGGCGGCTGAGGCGCTCCCGGCCGCACCGACCTCGATCTCCGACTCGGCGGAGAGCGCCGTGGCGAGCGCCTCGGCGAAGATCCGGTGATCGTCGACCACCAGGACGCGGATCCGGCCCATCTCGGTATCCCCCCTGCTCCGGCTCAGGCCCCCACCGTTACCCCGGTCAGCGTACGGGGGCGGCGGGCGGCGGTGCGGGAGTTTGCCGAAGTTGGACCCGGTGGCGCCGCGCTCCGCCGGGACGGTGATCAGCGCAGCCGGCGCGGCTCAGCGCAGTCGGCGCGACCCCGCGGAGGCCGTGGCGGTGAAGCTGACCGGCGCGTGGTAGCCGGCCGCAGCGAAGGCGGCCTCCACCGCGGTGGCCACCTGGACGGTCCGCTCCCGGGCGACCAGCGCGATGATCGAGCCGCCGAAGCCGCCACCGGTCATCCGCGCGCCCAGTGCCCCGGCATCGAGGGCCACCGCGACCGCGAGGTCGGTCTCGGGGCAGGAGACCCCGTAGTCGTCGCGCAGCGAGGCGTGGCCGGCGGTCAGGATCGGGCCGAGCGCGGCGAAGTCCGCCGCGTCCAGCAGCGCCACCGCCTGCAGCACCCGGGCGTTCTCGGTGACCACATGCCGTACCAGCGGGGCGAGTTCGGCCGGCAGCCGGTCCAGCGCGGCGGGCAGCGCGGCAGCCGTCAGCTCGCGCAGGGCGGGCAGCTCCAGCAGGGCGGCAGCCCGTTCGCAGCCGGCCCGCAGCGCGGCGTAGGCGCCGTCCCCGAGGTCGTGCTTGACCCGGGTGTCGATCACCAGCAGCTCCAGGCCGTGCGACGCCAGGTCGAACGGCACCTGGCGCTGCGCCAGGTCCCTGGTGTCCAGGAAGAGCGCGGCGCCCGCGGTGCAGGAGGACGAGGCCATCTGGTCCATCACGCCGCACGGGACGCCGACGAACTCGTTCTCCGCGTGCTGGGCGATCAGCGCCGAGCGCTGGCGCCCCAGTTCGAGGCCGTACAGATCGCGGTAGACCGCGGCCACCACGCACTCCAGCGCGGCCGAGGAGGAGAGGCCGCCGCCGGTGGGCACGTCGCTGTCGAAGTACAGGTCGGCGCCGCCGACCTGGTAGCCGTACTCGTTCAACGCCCAGACCACGCCCGCCGGGTAGGCCGCCCAGCCGGCCACCGCGCCGGGCTTGAGCTCGTCCACCACCAGGTCGGTGACCCGCCCGTCGCCCTGCGCGCTGTAGAGCCGCAGCCGACCGTCCGTACGGCGCGCGGCAGTTGCCCGCACCACCTGCGGGATGGCGATCGGCAGCACGAACCCGTCGTTGTAGTCGGTGTGCTCGCCGATCAGGTTGACCCGGCCGGGCGCCGCCCACTCCCCGGTCGGGGCGGCGCCGAAGACCTGCTCGAACTCGGTTGTCACGTGGTCCTCTTCACAGTCGGTTGGTCAGTCCTTCGTCGTCGCGAAGGCCCAGGCGTCCGCCACGATGGCGTCCAGGTCGGGGCGCTTGGGCGTCCAGCCCAGTGCGCGGTGGGCGCGCTCGGCGGAGGCGACCAGCACCGCCGGGTCCCCCGGGCGGCGCTCGGCGAAGACCACTGGGATCTCCCGGCCGGTCACCCGCTTGACCGACTCGATCACCTCGCGGACCGAGAAGCCGCTGCCGTTGCCCAGGTTGCAGATCAGGTGCTCGCCGGACTGCGCGGCGTCCAGCGCCAGCAGGTGGGCCTCGGCGAGGTCGGCGACGTGGATGTAGTCGCGGATGCAGGTGCCGTCGGGGGTCGGGTAGTCGTCCCCGAAGACCGAGATGTGCGGGCGCTGTCCGAGCGCGGCCTGGAAGACCAGCGGGATCAGGTGCGACTCGGGGTCGTGCCGCTCGCCGTAGACGCCGTAGGCGCCCGCGACGTTGAAGTAGCGCAGGCTGACCGCGGCCAGGCCGTGCGCGATCGCCTCACTGGTGATCAGGTGGTCGACGGCCAGCTTGGTGGCGCCGTAGGTGTTGGTGGGCGAGGTGCGCGCGGTCTCCGCGATCGGCACCGACTCCGGCTCGCCGTAGACGGCGGCGGTGGAGGAGAAGACCAGCTTGCGCACGCCGGCCTTGCGCATCGCGCTGATCAGCTCCAGCGAACCGGCCACGTTGTTGCGCCAGTACTTCTCCGGGTCGGCGACCGACTCACCGACCTGCGAGGAGGCGGCGAAGTGCAGCACCCCGTCGAAGGAGGAGTCCAGCACGTCCGCGGCGTCCTGGATCCGGCCGCGGACGAACTCCGCACCGGCCGGGACACCCTCACGGAAGCCCGTGCAGAGGTCGTCCAGCACGGTGACCTGGTGCCCGGCCTCCAGCAGGTGGGCGGCGACGACGCTGCCGACATAACCGGCTCCGCCGGTGACCAGGTACTTGCTCATGGTGCAACCTCCCGCAGGCGCTGCGCCGCCGCTTCGGGCGACACATCGTTGACGAACGCGTCCATGCCGGACTCGACGCCGGCCAGGAACTTCAGCTTGCCTACGGTACGACGGATCGAGAACAGCTCCAGATGCAGTGCCAGCTCCTCCCCACCCGGCCGGGGAGCCTGGTGCCAGGCCGCGATGTACGGGGTCGGCGGGGCCTGGTCGCCGAAGAGCCGGTCGAAGCGGCCCAGCAGATCCAGGTAGATCCGCGGGAACTCGGCGCGCTCGGCCTCGGTCAGCGCGGTCAGGTCGGCCACCCGGCGGTTGGGGTAGAGGTGCACCTCGTACGGCCAGCGGGCGGCGTACGGCACGAACGCCGTCCAGTACTCGCCGGCGGCCACCACCCGTACGGGGTCGACCGCCTCGGCGGCGAGCAGGTCCTCGAAGAGGTTGCGGCCGGTGTTCGCGCGGTGCTCGGCGGCGGTGGCCAGCATCTTGGTGGTGCGCGGGGTGACGAAGGGGAAGGCGTAGATCTGACCGTGCGGGTGAGCCAGCGTCACCCCGATCTCGATGCCGCGGTTCTCGAAGCAGAAGACCTGCTGGACGCCCGGGAGGGCCGACAACTCGGCCGTCCTGTCCGTCCAGGCGTCCAGCACCAGGCGGGCCTTGGCCTCGGTCAGGTTCTTGAACGAGGCGTCGTGGTCCGAGGTGTAGCAGACCACCTCGCAGCGGCCGACGCCCGGACGGCCCAGGTGCAGCGGCTCGTCCAGGCCCGGCACATGGGCGGCCGCGTCGGTGGCCAGCGACGGGAAGCGGTTCTCGAAGACCACCACGTCGTAGTCGGCGGCCGGGATCTCGCTGAGCCGGCCGTCCTGGGAGGGACAGAGCGGGCACTCGTCGGCAGGGGGGTGGTAGATCCGGCCCTGCCGGTGGGCCGCCACGGTGACCCAGTCACCGAGCACCGGGTCACGGCGGATCTCGGCAAGGCTCGTGGCCTGGCCCAGGGGACGCCGGTCCGGGGCATCCCGCAGGACGGCCTCGTCCCTGTCGTAGTAGATCAGCTCGCGACCGTCCGCCAGCTTGGTCGTGGTCTTCCGCACAGTCTCCGCCTCCGGTGAAACCGTCCGCCGTCCGCCGTTGCTGTTCGTCGGGGGCAGCTTCCGACATAATCGAACATTACTCACCAGCAGTCAACAGTTTGGCACGTTCATGGGCAGCAGAGTGGGCAGCAGAAAGGGCGGGTGCGCCCACGCACCCGCCCAGCTACTGGATTCCGCGCGCATTCCGCCCGCTGACGACCCCCTATTGGTCCCGGCCCAAACGGGCCAACAGGCCGGTCCGGGCCGCCACCGCGGCAGCCTCCAACCTGGTGCGCGCGCCCAGCTTCATCAGGACCCGCTGCACATGCGTGCGGGCCGTGCTGGCCGCGATCCCCATGCCGGTCGCGATCTCCTGGGTGTCCTGGCCGTCCGCGATCCGCGCCAGCACCTGCACCTCGCGGCGGGTCAGCACCGCCAGCAGGCGCAGGGCCTCGTCGTCGGGCTCGCGCACCGGGTGCAGCAGACCCTCGAAGGCGGCCTGCAGGACCTCGACCGCCACGGCCGCCTCACCCGCCCGTGCCCGGCTGATCGCGCGATCCACCACCTCGATGCGCTCGTCGCTGCGCACATAACCGGCCGCGCCGGCCGCGAGCGCGTTGGCCACCCCGCGCAGATCGTCCACCGGGCCGAGCACCACGACGGCGACCTCCGGACGCTCCTGGCGCAACCGGCGGATCGGCGTGAACACCCCCGGCGCACCCGGGCGGGCCACGCCGAGCAGGCAGACCTCCGGGCGCCGCTGCACCACCAGATCGGCCGCGGCGGCTGTCGGACTGCCCACCGCCAGCACCCGGTGGCCGCGCACCTGCAGAGCTGCGGCCAGCGCTTCCGCCAGCAACCGGTGGTCGTCGACCACCACGAGCCGCACGCCCACGGCGCCCTCCCCCGTACCCGGCGCGGCACTTCGCCGCGCACCGCGGACCGCGCGCCGCGTACCGGCCGTACGCCACAGCACTGTTGACGCACCATCACAGCGCATGAGTCCCCCGGCCCGCTACCTCTGCGGACGTCTCGGGGGCACAAACTCGGGGAACATCCCCGGAACAAACTCGGGAACAAAAAAGACCCTCGCCGTGATGGCGAGGGTCTTATCTGATGGAGCCCCCATGCGGAATCGAACCGCAGACCTTCTCCTTACCATGGAGACGCTCTACCGACTGAGCTATAGGGGCGAACCGGCCGAACGAGGAAGACATTACATGGTCATCGGCCCGATTGGGAAATCGATGTCCGCCGGTCGACGCACGCCCCCCGCCGGCGCGCGCTCCCCACGCTCCCCCGGGCGCTCCCTCGCGGCTTGCCTACCGCTCGGGCCCGGTCGGACCAGGCGCTCGGGCACCGCTCGGACCAGGAGCTACGCCGCTGAACCTCCGCTCGCCAGCGGGACGGAGGCGCGGCCGGCGTCCGGTACCCGATCCGCCGTCAGATCCCGCCCGCAGGTCTCCGGCAGCGCGCACAGGCAGGCCGCCGAGGCCACCCCGAGCCCCGCGAGGTACCACCCCACCGGCGTCGCCGTCCCGTACGTCGCGGTCAGCCTGGCCGCCAGCAGCGGCGCGGTGGCCCCGCCGACCACCCCGCCGAGGTTGTAGGTCAGCGCCGCCCCCGTGTACCGCACCCGGGTGGGGAAGAGCTCCGGCAGGAAAGCCCCCACCGGTCCGATCAGCACCCCGAGCAGCACCCCCGTGCCGGCCAGCGAGAACAGCATCAGCGTCGTGCGCAGGGTCTCCAGCAGCGGGAACACCGCCAGCGACCACCCGGCCCCCAGCACCGTCCCCGCCAGCACCGTTCGTCGGCGCCCCCAACGGTCCGACCCACCGGCGGCGAGCCAGACCGCCAGCGCCCCGGCCGGCGCCGCGAGCAGGTGCAGCGTGAGCATCAACGTCCGATCGACCCCCAACTGCCCGGTGGTGTAGGCGAGCGCATAGGTACTGCTGAGGTAGAAGAGCGCATAGCCGAACGACAGCGCCCCGCTGCCCAGCAGCACCACCCGCCAGTGATCGCGCAGCACCTCCAGCACCGGTACCGGCACCGGCCCCGCCGCGGTCACCGTCGCTGTCGACCGCGACTGGGCCTGCGACTGTGCCGCGCACTGCGCGAACACCGGCGTCTCGGCGATCTGCAGCCGCACGAAGAGCCCCACCCCCACCAGCAGCAGCGACCCCAGGAACGGAAGTCGCCACCCCCACGATGCGAACGCGCTCTCGCTGAGGCCCGCGGACAGCGCGAGGAAGACCGTGGTGGCCACCACCGACCCTGCGCTCGGCCCGAGTTGGAGCACCCCGGCATACCTCCCGCGCTTGCCCGCCGGTGCGTACTCCGCCAGCAGCAGCGCGGCACCGCCCCACTCGCCGCCCAACCCCAGCCCCTGGCAGAACCGCAGCACCACCAGCGCCACCGGTGCCCAGATCCCCCAGTGCGCATACCCCGGCAGCAGCCCGACCGCCGCCGTGGAGAGCCCCATCAGCAGCAGCGACACGACCAGCACGGCCTTGCGCCCCACCCGGTCCCCGAAATGCCCGAACAGCACCGCCCCCACCGGCCGCCCGACGAACGCCACCGCGTACACCGAGAGCGCCGCGAGCACGGACCCGGCCGGACCGAGCACCGGAAAGAACTCGCGCCCGAAGACCAGCGCCGCCGCCATCCCGTAGAGGAAGAAGTCGTAGAACTCGATCGCCGTCCCGACAAAGGCAGCCGCCGCCACCTTCCCCAGCCCGACCTGCCGCTCACCGCCCGACACCACGGGCGCCACGTCATTCGCCATACCCCGACCATGCCGCCCGCCCGCGCACCCCCATAGCCGCCACCCGGGTGACGGGGGCGCACACCGTTCGCACACGCCCCGGGGTCGCGCATCGCGCGCCGGAGCCGTCACTCAGCCCTGCGGCACACCCCGACGCGCGCGTCGGACCAGAAAGGCCGCACCCCCGAGCAGCACCCCCCCGGCAACCGCCCCGCCGACCAGCACCATCGACCCACCGGAGCCCGCGGACGCCCCACCCGAGCCAACCGGCGCCGCAGCCACCGGAGTCGAAGCCGCCGGACTCGAAGCCACCGGAGCCGGCGCGCCGCTACCGGCGGAGGACGACACCGGGGCGGCGGGCGAGGAACCGGGCGACGGCATGACGCCGACACCGGCCGCGACCAGCGGGTTCACATCAGCGGGCCCGGGGTCCCCGGGAGTGGTGATGGCGATCCGGGGCCGCACCGCGCCGTACCCGACGTTGTCGTTGCGCACCGCGTTGTCGCTGCCCCGCCCGGCGGTGTTGAGCAGCACCCGCAGCACCTGGTTACCCGTCCAACCGGGGTGGAGCGACCAGACCAGAGCCGCGGAAGCGGAGACCAGCGCGGTGGCATCCGACGTGCCGTGACTCTCGCAGTAGCCGGTGGCGCCGGTACAGGCGCTGTAGATGTCCATCCCGGGTGCGACCAGGGCCAGTTGAGGCCCGGTCTGGGACTCGGCGGTCCGGGTGCCGTTCTCGTCGGTCGCACCGACGGCGGCCACGCCGGGGGCGGCTGCGGGGTACATAATTGGATTTCCCTGCTGCGCGCTGTTCCCCGCACCTGCGACTACCAGGCTTCCCTTGCCGATCGCATGATCGACTGCGGACTTCAAGGCGTCGATATCGCTGCTTCCGATATCGACGGCACGGACCGCCAAGGAGATGTTGATAACCTGAGCCCCGTTGTCCGCCGCGTAAACGATGGCGTCGTCGACCTGCTTCAACGTGATAGCCCCGCTGGTTCCGTCACGTGAATCGACCCTTAGTGGAAGCACCTTCGCGCCAGGTGCCAGCCCGTAGGCCCCCTTGCCATTGAAGCTCTTTCCGGTTCCGGCAATCACGCTGGCCATCTCGGTCCCATGGCCGTCGGCGTCAGTCGTCGCACCCCCCGGGAGGCCACTGAAGTCCTTACCGGGAAGAACTTGTCCTGCCAGGTCCGGAAGGCCTGCGTCAGCACCGCTGTCGATAACCGCGACGGTAATTCCGGAGCCGGTGGTGGTATTCCACATATCCGAGGCGTGCATGGCGTCCAAATGCCATTCCGCGTCACGCGGATTATCAGCTGCCTCGGCAACAGGGGCAAGCCCAACGCTGAGTCCGACGACCACCGCTGCCAGCGCAGCGATGCGCCGCCCCCGCACGCCCGTGCCAGCTCGCCGCATCGCTCTCTCCTCAACAGTTGGGCTGACCGAGCGCCTTGCCCGGCCACTGGGATCAACCCAGCGGCCGGGCAGGCGATTCGATCGTTACTCAATCACGTTCGGGTTGCTCTCCGGAGTACCAGCGGTCCAGGTCTCCTCGTCCTCGACGAGATAAGCCGCCCGCCCGCGCCGGTCCTTACTCTTCTTGCCGCTACCGTGAGACCCGCCTGGCATATAGCCGCCGGGGCCCGCCGTCCGCTCCGCAGCTTCGGGGTCGACGCCGGCCCGGGTCCGCAACCCGGTACCGCCAGGCGTGAACTCACCGCCCGGTGCAGGACTGCTGCTCCCGCCGACCTCACCACCCTCGGTGGACGTCAGACCACGACCACGGCCAGGGCCACCGGTAGAGCCCCGGCCCCCCAAACCACCGGTACCACCGGGCATACGTCCACCCATACCGCCACCCATGCCCCCGCTCGCACCGCTACCAGCTGCCTCATCCGCGCCGAAGGCGTTGGCGCCGAGCTGGCTGCGACCCGACGGGGCGCTGGGACGGCTCAGGCCGCCGGAAATTCCCTCGTCACCCGCAATCGCACCACCGCCACCCCCGCTGCTGCCACCACCGATGGACCCGCCAGGCAAGCGGCCACCGCCATAGCCTCCGGAGCCGTAAGTTCCGCTGCTGCTACCGCCGATGCTGCCGCCACCACCGAGACCGGGGTAGCCGAATCCGACAGAGCCACCACCGGCAAAACCGGGCGCACCCGCCGTGGGTGCACCAGCCGTCGGACCACTGGGCGGCGGAAGCGTCGGCGTCGCCGGACCGCTGTCGATCCCGGTGCTAGGGGGCTGGACGGGCACCACCGGAGCAGGGCTGACCGGGCCAGGCGCCGGGTGGGTACTGATCGGTGGCGTCGGCACCGGACCCGGAGCTCCCCGGTAGATGCCCCCCGAGGGTGGTGGGGGCACCGATACCTCGCCGCCGTGGCCGGGAGGACTTGCAACGGTCTTGCGGCTGCCCGAGCTGGACCCTTGCCTCCCGGAGGAGCCGCCACCCCCCGGACCGCCGAACGAGACATCAGTAGATTGATCGACGGACTTCGGAGCGGGCGGCATGACCGCCAGCGGCGTCGGCGGGAACAACGGCGGCGTGGTCGCGCCGATCTGGCTCGTCGACAGGTCGTATGACTGCCCCAGGACGGTCATCTGATGGATGGCCTCCTGGTGCGCGCTGTTGATGCGCGTCTGCGCGGCCGAGGCGTCCAGGGCCGAGACCCAGGTGAAGTCGTTCAGCTTCATCTGGTCGTCCGGCAGGAAGGTGACGGGCTGCGCGTTGCGCTTGTTGACCGTCGCGATGTCAGCAGTCGGGAGCGGAGGAATCCCCCCTGCCCCCTGGACACCGGCCAGCGTCACCCCGGCGGTCTTGATGTTGCTGCCGGCCGTGCCCGCGTACTCGCTGAGCTGCAGGGTGGCCGAGGAGACCTGGGTCGCCCACCCCATGAAGGCGTCACTCGCCGGGCCCGACCACTCCAGGCGCCCTATGTGGCTGTGCAGATCGTTGCTGATCTGCTGCAGGGTGGTCGCCGCCGCGTTGAGCGCGTCACCTCGGGCGGTCATCTCGGCGGGCTTGGCGTTCTTCACCATCGCCAGGAGCTGCTCGTGGCTCATGGCTTCGAAGTTGGTGCAGCCTCCCCCGCTGCTGCTCTCGGGTTCCTGGGCCATCATGCACTCCCCGTGTCACGGTCCATAGCCTGGGCGTTCATCAGTAGGTCGAGTTCTGGGTCGGCCCGGGCGAAGGCGGACCATCACCCGTCCCCGTCACCGTCACCGGCGCGGTCGTCGTGGTGGTCGTGGCCGTCGTGGTCGAGCCGTCCGCCGTCGTCCCGGGCCCGCCGCCCGGCGCCGCCACGTAACCCAGCGGGCTGACCGGCGTGTTGTACTGCGCGTCGGTCTGGTTCCGGATCCGCCAGAGGGTCTCCTGCTGGCTCTCCTCCACGTTCTTGTAGCCGCTGGCGCTGACGCTGATCGCGATGCTCATGGCCTGGATCTGCGCGGCCAGTGTCTGCGACAGCGTCTCCAGGTTCGTGTGAACGACGGTGTACGCGTTCAGCAGTGCCGTCGACTCGCCAAAGCCGGTGCCGAGGTAGTCCGCCGTCAGCGCCTGTTGGGAGATCTTGGGCTGCGCCGCGTCGGACCCGTCCAGGGTCTGCAGCATCGCGTCGACCTTGCCCTTGAACACAGTCAGCGTCTCGACCTCGGCCTGCACCTGTGTGCCGCCGACCTCGTTCGTCAGAGCCGTGGCGTTCTTCGCGGCCTGAGCCTGGTACCAGGCCGCGGTTGCGACGGGACCGCCCCCGTCCGCAATCATCTCCAACACAGCAGTACACCTCCCCCGTGCACGGTCGGCTCTCGTCGCCGTGCGGTAACACGTCATCATCTGCGATGTCCCACGCATGTGCCGGGCTCGCCCCGAGCCTGGGCAGGAACCGTCGCGGGCAATCCTAGCGAGCCGGCCTGTCAGCACGGCAGCGGCCTTGGGACGCAAGCGCGTTATCGATACGCACCGGGCGGCCGCAGCAGGCGGGTCGGGGGAACCCGCGAGGCGGCGCGGCCACCGCGGTGCGCGCGTACCTCAACTCAGTGAGCGCGACCGGGCAGGCGCAGCTCAGGTACGCCGGCCGGCCGCACCCACCGGCCGACCGGACCGCACGACCCGTCCCGCAGCGCACTCGCCCAGGCCGCAACCGAGTTGGAGCAGCTCCTGGAGTAGGCCTCAGACCTCCTCGGCCAGCTCCATCCAGGCGAGCTCCAGCTCCTCCTTCTCCTCCTTGACCTTGCGCAGCTGGGCGTCCAGCTCCGCGACCTTGGAGAAGTCCGCCGCGTTCGCGGCGAGTTGGTCGTGCAGCTTGCGCTCCTGCTGGTCGATCTTGGTGATCTGCCGCTCGATCCGCTGGAGCTCCTTCTTCGCCGCCCGGGTGTCCCCGACCGGCTTGGAGGCCGCGGCCGGGACGGACGCCGGCACCGCGGCCGCGGCGATCCGCGCCCGCCGCTCCAGGTACTCGTCCACGCCGTTCGGCAGCATCCGCATCCGGCCGTCGCCGAGCAGCGCCTGCACGGTGTCGGTGGTCCGCTCGATGAAGAACCGGTCGTGGCTGATCACGATCATCGACCCGGGCCAGCCGTCGAGCAGGTCCTCCAGCTGGTTGAGGGTCTCGATGTCCAGGTCGTTGGTGGGCTCGTCGAGGAAGAGCACGTTGGGCTCGTCCATCAGCAGGCGCAGCAGCTGCAGGCGGCGGCGCTCACCACCGGAGAGGTCGCCAACCGGCGTCCACTGCTTCTCCTTGCTGAAACCGAACTGCTCGCAGAGCTGCCCGGCGCTCATCTCCCGGCCCTTGCCCAGGTCGACCCGGCTGCGGACCTGCTCGACGGCCTGCAGCACCCGCGTGGCGGGGTCGAGTTCGGCGATCTCCTGGGCCAGGTAGGCCAGCCGCACGGTCTTCCCGACCTTGATCACGCCACTGGCCGGCTGCACGTCGCCCTGCGAGTCGTACGCGGCCTGCATCGCCCGCAGCAGCGAGGTCTTGCCGGCGCCGTTGACGCCCAGCAGGCCGATCCGGTCGCCGGGGCCGAGGTTCCAGGTCAGCTGCTCCAGCAGGAGCTTGGGGCCGGCCTTGACGGTGACGTCCTCCAGCTCGAAGACCGTACGGCCGAGCCGGGCGTTGGCGAACTTCATCAGCTCGCTCTTGTCCCGCGGCTCGGGGACGTCGGCGATCAGCGCGTTGGCCGCCTCGATCCGGTAGCGCGGCTTGGCGGTCCGGGCGGGGGCGCCGCGGCGCAGCCAGGCGAGCTCCTTGCGGGCCAGGTTCTGCCGCTTGCTCTCCTCGGTCGCCTCGATCCGGGAGCGCTCGGCGCGCGCGAAGACGTAGTCGGAGTAGCCGCCCTCGTACTCGCGGACCTCGCCGCGCTGGACGTCCCACATCCGGGTGCAGACCTGGTCGAGGAACCACCGGTCGTGGGTGACGCAGACCAGCGCCGAGCGCCGGTTCTGCAGGTGCCGGGCCAGCCAGGCGATGCCCTCGACGTCGAGGTGGTTGGTGGGCTCGTCCAGGACGACCAGGTCGTGCTCGCCGAGCAGCAGCTTGGCCAGCGCGATCCGGCGGCGCTCGCCACCGGAGAGCGGGCCGATCACGGTGTCCAGGCCCTGCGGGAAGCCGGGCAGGTCCAGGCCGCCGAACAGGCCCTGGATGATGTCGCGGATCCGGGCGTCTCCCAGCCACTCGTGGTCGGCGCGGTCGGCGATCACCTCGTGCCGGATGGTGGCCTTGGGGTCGAGCGAGTCGTGCTGCGTGAGGACGGCGAGCTGCAGGCCGCCGGAGTGGGTGATCCGGCCCTTGTCGGGCTCCTCCAGCAGGGCGAGCATCCGGATCAGGGTGGTCTTGCCGTCGCCGTTGCGGCCGACGACGCCGATCCGGTCGCCCTCGCTGACGCCGAGGCTGACCCCGTCGAGAAGGGCTCGGGTGCCGTAGACCTTCGTCACGGATTCGATGGTGGCGAGGTTCACGGCCACGTGCTCTGCGCTCCTGGGATCGGGGGGCTGGACCTCCCAAGAGTAGTCGGCGCAGCCAAACGCCCCAGCCCGCAGGCATCACCCCGCGGGCAGGACCTCCGCGCCCGGCACCGGCCCGTAGGTGCTGTGCGCCGCCCGGCAGGTGCCCGAGGCGCGCAGGGCCGCGGCGACGGCATCGGCGGCGTCGGCGTCCTTGGCGAGGAAGGCGCAGGTCGGCCCGGAGCCGGAGACCAGTACGCCCAGCGCCCCGGCCTCGGCGCCGACGCGCAGGGTGGCCGCCAGCGCGGGGCGCAGCGAGAGCGCGGCGCCCTGCAGGTCATTGCCGAGCGCGGCGGCCAGGGCCACCGGGTCGCCGGCCGCGAGGGCGGCGAGCAGCGCGGGGTCGGCGTCCGGCGCGGGGACGTCGGTGTCGGCGGAGCCGGTCCCGGCCTCGTCCCGCAGCCGGTCGCACTCCTGGAAGACGGCGGGGGTGGAGAGGCCGCCGTCGGCCACCGCGAAGACCCAGTGGAAGGTCCCGGCGACCGGCACGGGCGTCAGCAGCTCGCCCCGGCCGCGGCCCAGCGCGACGCCGCCGAGCAGCGCGAACGGGACGTCCGAGCCGAGCTCGGCGGCCAGCGCGAGCAGCTCGGGCAGCGGGGTGCCCAGCTCCCACAGCGCGTCGCAGGCCACCAGCGCGGCGGCGCCGTCCGCGCTGCCGCCGGCCATGCCGCCGGCCACCGGGATCTGCTTGGCGATATGCAGCCGGACGTCTCCCTCGATGCCGTGGTGGGCGGCCAGCAGGCGGGCGGCCCGGGCGGCGAGGTTGCTGTCGTCCAGCGGGACGAGGTCCGCGTCCGGGCCGGTGCAGGTCAGCGTCACGCCGCTGCCGGGCTCGGCCGGCTCGGCGGTCACCAGGTCGCCCAGCGCGACGGCGAAGAAGACGTTGGCCAGCTCGTGGAAGCCGTCCGCGCGGCGCCCGCCGACGGCGAGCTGCACATTGACCTTGGCGGGGACCCGGACGGTGATCACAGCACGGGGCCCTTCGGCTTGTGCTCAGCGATGGCGGCGAACTGCTCGACCGTCAGCATCTCGCCGCGCAGCTTGTGGTCGATGCCGGCCTGCGCCAGCGCCTGCTCGGCGGCGGCGGGCGAGCCGGCCCAGCCCGCCAGCGCGGCGCGCAGCGTCTTGCGGCGCTGGGCGAAGGCGGCGTCGACGACCGCGAAGACCTCGCGGCGGGTGGCGGTGGTGGCCGGCGGCTCGCGGCGGATCAGCGAGACCAGGCCGGAGTCGACGTTGGGCGCGGGCCAGAAGACGTTGCGGCCGATCGCGCCGGAGCGCTTGACCTCCGCGTACCAGTTGGCCTTGACCGACGGCACGCCGTAGACCTTGTTGCCGGGCTTGGCGGCGAGCCGGTCGGCGACCTCGGACTGCACCATCACCAGGCTGCGCTCGATGCTGGGGAAGGTGGCCAGCATGTGCAGCAGCACCGGGACGGCGACGTTGTACGGCAGGTTGGCCACCAGCGCGGTCGGCGCGGGGCCGGGCAGCTCGGTGACGTCCATCGCGTCGCTCAGCACCAGGTCGAAGTCCTTGGCGCGGGCGGGCATCCGGGCGGCGATGGTGGTCGGCAGGTGCTGGGCGAGCAGCGGGTCGATCTCCACCGCCGTGACGTGCGCCGCCACCTCCAGCAGCGCCAGCGTGAGCGATCCGAGCCCCGGCCCGACCTCCACGACGGCGTCCTCGCCGGTCACCTCGGCGGCCCGCACGATGCGCCGCACCGTGTTCCCGTCGATGACGAAGTTCTGCCCGCGCTGCTTGGTCGGCCGGACCCCGAGAGCGGCGGCCAGCTCGCGGATGTCGGAGGCGCCGAGCAGAGCGGCGTCCCCGGCCGGAGGCTGGGAGGGGCGGTCGGAAGCGGGTGCGGGATCGGTGGTGCTCACCGGGTAAGGATACGGGCGCCGCGGCCGCTCGACGGCCGACGGCCGAAGGCCGAAGGCCCCGCCGGTCAGTAGCCGAAGGCGCGTGCGGTGTTGGCGGCGATGGCGGTGGCGAGTTCGTCCTCGGTCAGCGCCAGCGAGAGGGCCATCGCGCGCAGCGTGACCGGGATCAGGTAGGGCGCGTTGGGGCGGCCGCGGTAGGGGTGCGGGGTGAGGAAGGGCGCGTCGGTCTCGATCAGCACGCGGTCCAGCGGGGTGACGGCCAGCGCGTCGCGCAGCGGCTGGTTGGCCTTGAAGGTGACCGGGCCGGCGAAGGAGAGGTACCAGCCGTGCTCGGCGCAGACCTTGGCCATCTCGGCGTCGCCGGAGTAGCAGTGGAAGACGGTGCGCTCGGGGGCGCCCTCGGCCAGCAGCAGCGCGATGACGTCCTCGTGCGCGTCCCGGTCGTGGATCACCAGGGCCTTGCCGTGCCGCTTGGCGATCTCGATGTGGCGGCGGAAGGACTCCTTCTGGATCTCGACGCCCTCCGGGCCGGTGCGGAAGTAGTCCAGGCCGGTCTCGCCGACCGCCCGGACCTGCGGCAGCGCGGCCAGCCGGTCGATCTCGGCCAGCGCCTCGTCCAGCGCCGCCGAGCCGCCGGGGCTGCGGCGCTGCCCGGACCAGCCGTCGCCGTCGCCCAGCACGATCCGCGGCGCCTCGTTGGGGTGCAGCGCGACCGCGGCGTGCACCTGCTCGAACTCGGCCGCCAGCTCCGCCGCCCAGCGCGAGCCGGGCAGGTCGCAGCCGACCTGGACGACCGTGGTCACGCCCACCGAGGCCGCCTTGGCCAGGCTCTCGGCCGGGGTGCCGGACTGCATGTCCAGGTGGGTGTGCGAGTCGGCCACCGCCACCGCGAGCGGGGCGGGCAGCGGCGGCGGGGTGGAGCGGTCGTCGTCCTTGGGAGCCATGGTCACCGAGCCTAGCGCCACGCCCGGGCCGCCCCCGCGCCCGGAGGTGCGGAGACGGCCCGGAGCGGGATCAGTGCTTGGGGAGCCAGAACTGGTACCAGCGCAGGCGCACCGGGCGGGGGCGCCGCTCGGACTCGGTGACGAGCGGGGCGGCGGGCTCGCCGTGCGTGGCGAAGCCCGGGGCGTGGTGCACGGAGTGCTCGGCGGTGGCGACCCGGCCGGCCCGCATGATCCGCACGGTGTGACCGCCGCAGCCCGGGCAGCTGGGCTGGAGCAGCGGGGACGGCACCCGGACGCCGTTGGCGTGGTACTGGATCACCGTGTGCCCGTCG
Source organism: Kitasatospora sp. MAP12-44 (assembly GCF_029892095.1). Classification (NCBI taxonomy): domain Bacteria; kingdom Bacillati; phylum Actinomycetota; class Actinomycetes; order Kitasatosporales; family Streptomycetaceae; genus Kitasatospora; species Kitasatospora sp. MAP12-44. Next base: position 5,022,280 of record NZ_JARZAE010000004.1, on the reverse strand, counting down.
CGGGCCCGGTGGTGCTCGATGTCGTACGCCTGCTCCCAGCCGTACGCACAGCTCAGGCAGGCGAAGGAGTAGGCCTCCTGGACGGTGTCCACGCCCGGCCTGGGTCGCGCGGCCATCGAGGGCGGCGCGGCGGTCAGGCCGCCGGATCCAGGACGGGGGGCACGCTCGGGGTCCGTGGCCGACTTCAGGCCGGTCACCGGCGTGCCACCCAGAGGGCTACCGATTGTCTCGCTCATCGCGGTCTCCCAGCGCCCGCCGGACGTTCGTCCGGTGCGGGTCTTTCCATCCGATGGAATGCCCAGGCCGTCTGCGCCGATACCCGGCTTGCCGAGACTTGGCCCGGTGTTGGGGATTCCTGTACGAATGCCCCTCAAAACCGCAGCTCAGCAGGGGTTTATGGGGGCTTCGCTTTACCTTGTCGCAGGCGTTCACGGCGCGCGTCGAAAAGCGTCCTCACCGGCGTACGCGGGTGCGCCTTCGTTCCACCGTACGCGCGTCGGCGGCCGGTGGCACCCGCCACCGGCCGCCGTGTTCCGCTCGTTCAGCGGCTGGTCTTGGCCGCCACCACCGCGTCGAAGACGTCCCGCTTGGGCAGTCCGAGATCGGCCGCGACCGCCGCGATCGCCTCCTTGCGGCTCTCCCCCGCCTCCTCGCGGACGGCGACCCGGTGGGCCAGCTCCCCCGGGCCCAGGTCCGTGGGCGCGGCCGGCTGCGCGCCGGCCACCACCACGGTGATCTCGCCCCGCACGCCGTCGGCGGCCCACGCCGCGAGCTCGCCGAGCGGGCCGCGCTTGACCTCCTCGTACGTCTTGGTCAGCTCGCGGCAGACGGCCGCCGGGCGGTCGGCGCCGAAGGCCTCGGCCATCGCGGTGAGCGACTCGGCGATCCGGTGCGGGGCCTCGAAGAAGACCATGGTGCGCGGCTCGGCGGCCACCTCGGCGAGCTGCCGGGCGCGGTCGCCGGTCTTGCGCGGCAGGAAGCCCTCGAAGGTGAAGCGGTCCACCGGCAGCCCGGACAGGGCCAGCGCGGTGAGCACCGCGGACGGGCCGGGCACCGCGGTGACCTTGATGTCCGCGGCGACGGCGGCGGCCACCAGGCGGTATCCGGGGTCGGAGACCGAGGGCATGCCGGCGTCCGTCACCAGCAGCACCCGGGCGCCGCCGGTGAGCGCCTCGACCAGTTCGGGGGTGCGGCCGACCTCGTTGCCCTCGAAGTAGGAGAGCACCCGGCCGGTCGGGACCACCCCGAGGGCCTGGGTGAGCCGGCGCAGTCGTCGGGTGTCCTCCGCGGCGATCACGTCCGCCGAGGCGAGCTCGGCGATCAGTCGGGGCGGGGCGTCCGAGACGTCGCCGATGGGGGTTCCTGCCAACACCAGTACACCTGTCACCCGGACATCCTCGCAGGGCCGAGGAGAAAGGTGGCGAACCGGGCAGCTTGCCCGGGGCCTGGTCCCGTTTTCAGGCCCCGCCCCTACGATGTGCGGGTGAGTGGCGAGACGGCAACAGAGACAGCGGTGGTGCAGACCACCGCGGACCCGGCGACGCCCGGTATCCCGGCGCAGAGCGGTGCGGCGTCCCCGGCGGACTCAACGGCCCCAGCGGACGGACCGGCGCGCTCGCCGTGGCTCGGCAGACTGGCCGGCCTCGGCTACCGTGCCCCGGAGCCGGACGACTTCGCCACCCGGCTGGTGCCGCCGATGCCGGACGGCCCCGGGGTGACCCCGGACGTCGTCGCCCCCTCGCTGCTGCTGGCCCGGCTGGGCGTGCGGCTGCCGGCCGGGCTGTGGAGCTGGCTCTGCCGCTGGGCCGGCTGGCTGGGCCCGCTGGCGGTGGCACTCTTCGGCGGCGTGCTGCGCTTCACCAACCTGGGCAGCCCCAACGCGGTCATCTTCGACGAGACGTACTACGCCAAGGACGCCTACGCGCTCTGGCGGGGCGGCTACGAGACCAACTGGCCCGAAACCGCCAACTCCACCCTGCTGACGCCGCACAAGGCGATCCCGTACCAGAGCGACCCGTCCTTCATCGTCCACCCGCCGGTCGGGAAGTGGATCATAGGTGCGGGTGAGCAGCTCTTCGGGATGCATCCGTTCGGCTGGCGGTTCATGGTCGCCGTGCTCGGGACGCTGTCGATCCTGATGATCGCCCGGATCGGCCGCCGGCTGTTCCGCTCGACCCTGCTGGGCTGCGTGGCCGGGCTGCTGCTCTCGGTGGACGGCCTGCACTTCGTGATGAGCCGCACCTCGCTGCTCGACCTGATCGTCATGTTTTGGATCCTGGCCGGTTTCGGCTTCCTGCTGATCGATCGCGACCACACCAGGGCGAAGATCGCCCGGCTGCTCCCGGACGGCCCGGACGCCGCCCTTGCCCGCCGGATCCGCCTGGGCTGGCGGCCGTACCGGCTGGCCGCCGGGGTCTGCGTGGGCCTGGCCTGCTCCACCAAGTGGAGCGGGATGTACGTGGCCGCCTTCTTCGGCCTGCTGACCGTCCTGTGGGACGTCGGCGCCCGGCGGCTGGCCGGCGCCCGCACCCCGCACTGGGCGGCCATCCGGCGCGACGGGCTGCCGGCCTTCGCCTCGATCGTGCTGGCCTCGGCGGTCGTCTACATCTCCTCCTGGGCCGGCTGGCTGGCCAGCAGCGACGTGCCGGGCAAGGGCGGCTACGGCCGCGACTGGGCCGCGCACCGAGCCGGGCTCTCCACCGAGTTCGTCTCGCTGCCGGTGCTCGGCAAGGTCAGGATGCCGTTCCAGGTGGACATGACCTGGGTACCGGCCGCACTGCGCTCGCTCTGGCACTACCACGGCCAGATGTACGACTTCAATATCAACCTGCACAGCCCGCACATCTACCAGTCCAACCCGTGGAGCTGGCTGCTGCTGGGCCGCCCGGTCTCCTTCTACTACGAGTCACCCAAGCTGGGCATCAGCGGCTGCACCGCCAACCAGTGCGCCTCCGAGGTGCTGGCGATCGGCACCCCGATCCTCTGGTGGTCGGGCATCGTCGCCCTGCTGTACTGCCTCTACCGCTGGGCGCTGCGCCGCGACTGGCGGGCGGGCGCGGTGCTCTGCGGGCTGGGCGCCGGCTACCTGCCGTGGTTCGAGTACCAGCAGCGGACCATCTTCCTCTTCTACGCGGTCGCCTTCGTGCCGTTCCTGGTGCTGGCCGTGACCCTGATGATCGGGGCCATGATCGGGCCCGCCGGGGCGAGCCGCGAGCGGCGCCTGGTGGGCGGCGCGGTGGCCGGCGTGCTGGTGCTCGCGGTGATGTGGAACTTCCTCTACTTCTTCCCGCTCTACACCGGCCAGGTGATCCCGATCGACGACTGGCGCGCCCGGATGTGGTTCACCAGCTGGATCTGACCCCGCCGGCATCAAACCGCCCGCCTGTACCAGCTCTGTCACGAGTTCGCGCCCTTCCGTGAACGCACCGAACAGCGCGCTTAGGCTGTCTGGACATGTGATCGACCAGGACCCCAGGGGGAGCACCACCATGCGCAACGGCGCGAAGACCGCCATCGTCAGTTCGGTTCTGGTCGTGATGGTCGCGGCCGGCGGCTACGGGGCGTACACCCTGGTCGGCTCCGGCAGCAGCTCCGCCAAGACGCCCAAGGTCCGCACGGTGGTCGCCGAGGCGCCGTCCGCCGGCCTCGCGGCGACCGGCGCCACCAACTTCCTGGCCGCCTGGGCCAAGGGCGACCTGGCCGGCGCCTCCCAGCTGACCGACGATCCGCAGGACGCGCTGACCGCGCTGACCGCGTTCCAGACCAATGTGAAGCCGAGCGCGCTCACCCTGGTCGCAGGCGGCCCGGCCACGCCCGCCGCGTTCGCCTCGGCCACCGCCGCGCCGTCCTCCTCGGCCGCCCCGGCGCCGTCCACCGCCCCGAGCCCCAGTGCCGCCACCGCCTCGCCGGCCCCGGCCAACCAGGTGCTGCTGAGCTACCAGGCCAAGGACGAGTTCGCGGGCACCACCAACGTCTGGCAGTACACCGGCTACCTGGGCCTGGTGAAGATGAGCGACGGCACGGCCGCCGTGCACTGGGCGCCCACCGTGATCCACCCGCAGCTCGGCGCCGGCGGGACCCTCACCACCCAGCCCGTCTTCTCGCCCGCCGACCTCGGTGGTCGACCGCAACAACAAGTCGCTGGCGAGCTTCCCCTCGCTCTCCCAGATCCTGCTCAAGTACCAGCAGGGCGCGCCCAGCGGCGACCCGGCCGACGCGGGCAGCGCCGTGGTGATCACCGACAGCAGCGGCAAGAAGGCGGCCCAGCCGCTCTTCACCGTCACCGACCCCAAGCCCGGCAAGCCGCTGAAGCTGACCATCGACGCCACCCTGCAGGCCGCCGCCGAGCAGGCCGTCAAGGAGCAGTACGCCAAGGGCAACAAGCCCGCCGGCGCGGTGGCCATCGAGCCGAGCACCGGGAACATCCTGGCCGTCGCCAACGCGCCCGCGGGCGGCTTCAACACCGCCTTCCAGGGCCGCAACGCCCCCGGGTCGACGATGAAGGTGATCACCGCCACCGCCCTCCTCGAGGCCGGCATCGACCCGAACGCGACCATGCCCTGCCCGGCCACCATCGCCGCCGGCCAGACCATCAAGAACGACTTCGACGGCGACCACCTGGACTTCACCTTCGCCCACGACTTCGCGATCTCCTGCAACACCGCCTTCATCAAGCAGGCGACCGCGACCCTCAAGTCCGGCACGCTGGCCGCCACCGCGCAGGACGTCTTCGGCATCGGCCCGGCCTGGAAGACCGGCTTCCCGAGCGCCGACGGTTCGGTCCCGCCGGCCGGTCAGAGCCCGGCCGAGACGGCCGTGGAGTACATCGGCCAGGGCAATGTGGTGATGAACCCGCTGGCGATGGCCTCGGTCGCGGCGACCGTGCAGAACGGCACCTTCAAGCAGCCGATCCTGGTCGCCGGCCTGCCGCAGATCGCCGCCGCCCGTCAGCTCTCCCCGGACGTGCTGGCCAAGCTGCGCACCCTGATGAACGGCACCACCCAGGCGAGCCTGGACGGCACCGCGGCCAAGGCGATGGCCGGGCTGAGCGGCCAGATCGGCGCCAAGACCGGCACCGCCCAGGTCACCGGCAAGCCCGACAACAGCTGGTTCACCGCCTTCCGCGACAACCTGGCGGTCTCCGTCGAGGTGGTCGGCGGCGGCTTCGGCGCCGACGCGGCGGCCCCGGCCGCGGCCGAGGTGCTCAAGGTCGGCAACGCGGGCTGAGTCCGGGCAGACCGGCTTAGACCGCCCGGCACATGGTGGGTGGAGGAAGGAGCGGCGTCCGGGCCGAGTCTGGGCGGTGCCGACGAAGGAGCCACTGCGGAGCATTGGCGACTGAGGAGAAGCCGTCCAGGCGACAGCCCGGGCGTCGCGACGCCGCCCACCATGTGCCGGGCGGTCATAGGTCAGTGCTTGCCGTAGACCGCGGCGGTGTTGTCCTGGGCCGGGTGAGCGGTGCCGGCCGGGCCGGTGGCAAAGGCCCGCAGCAGGTTCTCGGTCACCTTCTGGGTGAGCGCCCCGGCCTTGGCGTCCATCGAGTGGTCGTCCCCCGAAGAGCCGTCGCCCGTCGCGTCCAGCGCCTCCACCCAGCGCATGGTGCCGCTGGCGAAGACCCCGGCGCCGCTGGGGGTGGTGTAGTACGCGCTGTCGCTGAAGCTCTTGCGGCCCTCGCAGACGACCGGGGAGTGCGCCAGGATCTCGATCGGCTTGGGCGTGGGCCAGCCGGTGTTCACCCGGTCGTACTCGACGCCGACCAGGTGCGGGAAGCTGTCGCCCGCCTGCACGTTGGTGCCGGCGAAGAGCCAGTGGCCGGGGTTGGTGACCACGTACGGCGCGTCCACCGGGTAGCCGTCGTAGATCACGCCCAGCAGCGAGCTCTCCGGGTCGGCGCCCGGGGCGACCCGGTAGTCGTTGGTCGGCGGGTGGCCGGCGGCGAAGCCCGGGTCATCCTTGTAGGAGGTCTTGTAGCAGACCACCGTACGGTTCGGCCCGATCGCCGAGGCCTCGTAGCGCACCCTACGGAAGCAGCAGTTGGCGCCCAGGATGGCGATGTTCGTCCCGGCGTCGCGGGCGGCGGTGACATTGGCGCGCTGCTCGGGCGACCAGTACTCGTCGTGGCCGAGCGACAGCACGGCGCGGGCGCCGCTGAGCAGGTTGGCGTCGGCGGCCACGTCGACGTTGGTGGTGTAGGCGAGCGGCAGGCCGAGCCGCTCGGCCAGCGCGATCAGCGGCGCCTCGTAGACCAGGAAGAGGCCGGCGCCGTCGTAGTCCTGGTACGGGCGGTCGAAGGAGACCACCAGCGAGCGGGTCGGGTAGCCGCCGCTCGGCCCGTTGTAGAGGTTGTAGCCGCCCCACAGGTTGTACGCCTGCCAGGTGCTGACGGCGTTGACCACCACGGTCTTGCCGGCCGTGCTCGCCGAGCGGACGGTCAGCGGCACATAGCGCTGGCCGGCGTTTCCGTCCGCGTCCAGCCGCAGCAGGTAGCTGCCCTCGGGCCAGCCGGTGGTGTCGACGTCGGTGGTCTTGGCCCAGCTGGTGGAGACCATCCGGGTCTTCTTGTCGACGGCCGCGGCAGGCTGCTTGGCGCCGGGCAGCGGGCCGGACTGCCAGACCAGGCGGGCCCGGGCCCCGCCGTACCAGCCCATCCGGTAGGCGGAGATCCTGAAGCCGGGAGCGGTGGTGGAGACGTGCAGCGCGACGCTGTCACCCGGCAGGACGCTGACCTTGTCGGCCCAGCCCTCGATCGCCCGGTCCGGTCCGGCGTTGGTGATCCGCCAGTCGGCGTTGCCGGGCTTGGCCGCCTCGCCCTGCGGGCCCGCCGTGGCCGACGCCGCCGGGGCCGCGCCGCCGCCCGGGGACTCCTTGCCGGCCGCCGCCGTCGAGGTGGTGCTGCCGCTCATACCGCAGGCCGCCAGACCGGCCGCCCCCGCGGCCGCCGCACCGGCCAGTCCGAGGAACCGGCGCCGCCCCGGTCGCCTGCTTCCGGGGGACTTGTGCTCGGCCATGCGGGGCTCCTTGTCGCCTCGGAATCAGGTCTGGCTCCTCAAAGTCTTAGCCCATCATCACTTATGAGGGGACGGCGACCCCGGCGTCCTCATCGGCGGCCGGCGCCGACGACCGCCGGCGACCGGTCCAGCTGCGGGCCGCCAGTCGGGGCCAGATGGCCAGCACGGCCGGCAGCGCGAGATACCCGAAACGCCCGGCCGGCGCGAGCATGAAGGCCACCGTCAGCCCGGCGGCCAGCAGATCGGCGGCGGCCACCGCCGAGGTCGGCGGCCGCAGAACCAGCCGCACCGCCACCGCCGCGCCGCCCAGCACCAGCAGGACGAGCGAGATGGTGTGCCCGACCGGGCCGAGGTCCGCCAGCACCTTGCCGGGCAGCGGGCTGCCCGCCGGGGTCTGAACGGCCGCCAGGCCGAGCGGGAACCGGACCACCTGATCCTTCAACTGCTGAGTCTGGGTCACCAGGAACGGCAGGATCACGGCCCCGGCGGCGAGCAGGCCGGTCAGCGCGGTGCGGGCGGCCGGCCGGCGCCCGTAGAGCCGCCAGACCAGCAGGACGGCGACCGGCAGGGCCGGCCAGGCCGTCCATTTGAGTGTGCAGGCCAGCGCCAGCACCAGGCCGGCCGCGATCGTCCGGTCCCGGGCGGCCAGCGCCATCGCCAGGCAGCAGACGCCGATCAGCGGCAGGTCCACCCCGCCGACCGCCAGGGTCAGCGCGATCAGCGGCGAGCCGGTGAGCACCCCCAGCGGCAGCAGCGGCGAGTACGTGCGCGCCGGTCTGAGCAGCCGCCAGCTGACAACCAGGCACCCCAGGAAGGTGAGCGCGAACCAGATCCGCGCGTCCCCCAGCACCATCGTGACCGGGTTGCCCGAGCCGAGCAGCGCCCGGGGCATGCCGAAGAGCGCCATGGCGGGCAGGTACGGGTTGAAGTCGGTGACCCGCTCCGGCTGGGCGAGGTACGGGCTGCCGGTGTGCAGCAGCAGCTGCGCCGAGCGCTCGACCACCATCACCTCGGACTGGTGGCGCCCCTGCGCGGCCAGCACGCCCAGCGGCAGCAGCACAGCGCCGACCAGCGCGATCCCGGCCGCCACCCGGCCCGCGAAGCGGGTCGGCAGCGTACAGACGGCCAGGCCCGCCAGCAGATAGGCGGGGGCCGCGACGGCGCCCCAGAGCTTCTGGTTGGGCAGGTTGGAGACCAGCGGGAAGGCAGCCGCCCAACCCGCCGCGATCAGACAGCCGATCAGATGAACGGCGCGCCGGTCGACCACGGTGGCCAGTCTGGCACCGATCCGCTCGACCCGCGGCGTCCGCGAGGCGTCGGACGGGCCGTGGTCCGGGCCGGTGAGGTCCCGCTGCCGCGGGATCTCCCGCAGCACGTCCCGGTCCGCACCGGTCAGTTGCCGCTGACCGATCGGGTGCGCACCACCCGGATGCCGGACGGCCCGGCCGGGGTGCGGCTGGGCACTGTGTCGACGACCGAAGCGGCCACGACGGCGGGGCGCTCCAGAGGTACGGGTGGTCACCATGGGGGAAGGTTATGGCCGGTGGGCACTCCCTGTCCTCACACCGCAGGGGCTAGCCAAGAGCGGTTGCCACCAGGTAGGGCGATCGGCCGTGGTGGCAACCGTCAGTGATCTTGGAGCACGGCCTGCATCACGGATTTGGCGATCGGCGCGGCCAGGCCCCCGCCGGTGACGTCCGTGGCGTTACTGTCCGCAATCACCACGGCCACCGCTACCGGCGCAACGGCACCGGATCCCGAGGGCTTGGCCCAGGAGATGAACCACGCGTACGGAGTACCGGAATTGCCCACTCCGTGCTGGGCCGTTCCGGTCTTGCCGCCCACCGTGGCGCCGCCGATCCGGGCGTTCCTGCCGGTGCCGTTCTGCACCACATCGACCATCAGCTGCTGGAGCTGACCGGCCACCGCCGGGCTGACCGCCTGCTTGTAGGTGCTGGGGTGCATGACCTGGACCGAGCTGCCGTCGGACTTGGTCAGCTTGTCCACAAGCTGTGGATACATCACCGTGCCGTTGTTGGCGACGCCCGCCGCCACCATCGCCATCACCAGCGGGGTGGCCGCGGTGTCGTACTGGCCGATCGAGGAGAGCGCGACCTGCGACTGGTCCATCGAGGTGTCGAAGTTGCTGCGGGCGGCCCGGACCGGGATGTCGAGTTTCGGGTCGTTGAAGCCGAAGTTCTCCGCCATCGAGACCATCTTGTCCAGGCCCGTCCGGGCGCCCAGATAGCCCAGCACGCTGTTGCAGGAGAGCACCATCGAGGTGTCCAGCGAGAGGTTCGGCTGGTCGCACGAGCTGGTGTCGTTGACCAGCGGGGTGGTGGTGCCCGGCAGGACGTACGGGGACGGCGCGCCGGTGGGCGCGTTGATGTCGCTGACCGTGCCGTTCGCCAGCGCGGCGGCGGCGGTGACCACCTTGAAGGTCGAGCCCGGCGGGTAGGTCTGCCGCAGCGCCCGGTTGAGCATCGGCTGGTCGCCGTCCGCCTGCAGCGCGTTCCAGGCGTTCTGGTCGCTGCTGGAAGAGCCCGCGAAGCTCCCCGGATCGTACGAGGGGGTGCTGGCCAGCGCGAGGATCCGGCCGGTGCTCGGCTCGATCGCGGCCACCGCGCCCTTCTGGTTGCCCAGGCCCTGCATCGCGGCCTGCTGGGCGGCCTGGCTGATGGTGGTGTAGACGTCGCCGCCGGGGTTCTGCTTGCGCGAGATCTCGTCCCAGAGCGCCCAGCCGGCCAGGCGGTTGTCGGTGCCGGAGAGCAGGCTGTCCTCGGTGCCCTCCAGCTGGGTGTTTCCGTAGATCTGCGAGGAGTAGCCGGTGACGGCGGCGTACAGCGAGCCGTCGGGGTAGGTCCGCTTGTAGTCGTAGCGGCCGCCGGTGGGCGCGGAGCCGGTGACCGGGGTGGCGCCGACCAGGATGTTGCCGCGCGGCTGGGAGTAACGCGCGATCGCCTGCCGCTGGTTGGCCGCGTTGTCGTCGTAGGCCTTGGCCTGGAAGACCTGGATCCGAGTGGCCTGGACGGCCAGCGCGATGATCAGCAGCAGGCAGAAGAGACCGGCCCGGCGGCCGGTGACCGAAATTCCGTGGCGGCGCTGGAGCTTGTTGGACCGGGCCATCAGGCCTCCTCGGTGGGCAGCGGACGTCGGGCGAGATCGCTCATCCGGACCAGCAGGGCGATGATGATCCAGTTGGTGACCACCGAGGAGCCGCCCTGCGCGATGAACGGCAGCGTCAGACCGGTCAGCGGGATCAGGTCGAGCACTCCGCCTGCCACCACGAAGACCTGAATCGCGATCAGTGCGGCCAGCCCGATCGCCAGCAGTCGGCCGAACGGGTCACGCAGCGCGATCCCGGTGCTGATCCCCCGGGAGACCAGCAGGGCGTACAGCAGGAGGAGGGCGAGCAGGCCGACCAGCCCGAGCTCCTCGCCGATGGTGGCGAGGATGAAGTCGGACTTGGCGGCGAAGCCGATCAGCAGCGAGTGGCCGAGCCCGAGACCGGCGCCGAGCAACCCGCCCGCGCCGAAGGCGAACAGCGACTGGGCGATCTGGTTGGCACCCTGGCCCGCGGCGATGCTGCCCAGCGGGTTGAGCCAGTCCACCACCCGGCTGTGCACATGCGGCTCCAGCCAGCCGACCGTGACGGCACCCACCGCGGCGAGCAGCAGGCCGAGGGTGATCCAGCCGCTGCGGGCGGTGGCCACGTACAGCATCACGACCATCAGACCGAAGAAGAGCAGCGAGGTGCCGAGGTCGGTCTCCAGGAAGAGCACGCCGACGAAGGCGGCCCAGACCAGCAGCACCGGGCCGATCACCCGCAGCCGCGGCAGCTCCCAGCGCCAGATCCGCCGACCCGTCAGCGCGAGCGTCTCGCGGTGCACGGCGAGGTAGGCGGCAAAGAAGACCGCCAGCAGGATCTTGGCGAACTCGCCCGGCTGCAGCGAGAACGGGCCGATGGTGATCCAGATCCGCGAGCCGTAGATCGGCGGGAAGAAGATCGGCAGGATCAGCAGCACCAGCGCGACCAGGGCGCCGATGTAGGCGTAGCGCTGCAGGATCCGGTGGTCGCGCAGGACCACGATCACCGCCAGGCAGAGCAGCACTCCCAGGGCCGACCAGAGCAGTTGGTTGGGGGCCACCTGGCTTTCCGGGGTGGACCGGTCGAGCCGGTAGATGACGACCAGTCCGATGCCGTTCAGCAGCAGCGCGATGGGTAGCAGCAGCGGGTCCGCGTACCGGGCCTTCCAGCGGATCACCCCGTGCGCTGCCAGCGCGAGGCCGCCGAGCGCCGCCCCGTACAGGGCCGCGTCCGACGGCGCCCGGCCGTCGATGTTGACGCCCACCTCGACGTAGCCGAAGACCACGATGGCGACCGCGGCCAGCGCCAGCAGCAGTTCGACGTTGCGTCCGGACCTGACCGCGACAGCCGGCGCCGGACGCGGCGAGTCCGCCGTGGCAGAGGGAGTGGCCATGGGCGGTGGGCCGTTCTGTCGGGTTACAGGTCTCCGGGCTGCGGATTATTGTACCCGAATGTCCTATTTATACTGACTTTAGGTCACCGACCTTGCCCCACAGGCGTCAACGGACTCCGGCTCAGCCGCCCTGAGCGGCCTTGATCGCCTCGCGCAGGTGCTCGTCGGCCTCGCGGGAGAGCGAGGTCTGCAGGATCTCCCCGCCGTAACCGGCCAGCGCCGGGACGACCTTGTCGGCAGTGGCCGAGCGCACCAGCAGGAAGACCGCGGCGCTGCCCGGCTGGAGCTTCTCGGCGATCTGGCGCATGAAGTTGTCGTCGACGCCGATGTCGGTGGCAGCCCCCACCGCCGCACCGGTGGCGCCGCCGATCGCCGCCCCGAGGAACGGCATGAAGAAGAGCAGCCCGATGACCCCGCCCCAGAGCGCCCCGGAGGCCGCGGCCAGGCCGGTGGTACTGCCGGCCTGGTGCAGCTTGATCTTGCCGTCGTCGCGGCGTTCCACGACGACGACGTCCTCCAGGTCCATCAACTTCTGCTTCTGCAGCGCGATCGCCTCGTCACGCACCTGCTGGGCGGTGGAGAGGTTCGGGTAGGAGATCGCGAACAGGTTGCTCATCTGCGGGGTCCTTTCGGCTCAACGAGCTGACGGGACCACCGTAGTGAGGATCCGCCATTTATCGGCTCTCATCCCGGTGTGTCCGGTTTTGCCGCAGCCGCCGCCCCTGAGCGGTCAGTTGCAGACGGCGCTCGGCCAGCGGTTCTCCAGCAGGGTGCCGAGCATGTCGTGCAGCAGCTCGCGACGGCCCTCCGGGAGCCGGGCGAAGAAGAGCCGCTCGGCCTCGCTGGCGACCACCTCGGCCTCGGCCATCGCCCGGCGGCCCACCTCGGTCAGGCCCAGGATGTAGCGGCGGCGGTCGGCCGGATTGCGGCGCCGCTCGACCTGGCCGGCCTGCTCCAGCTCGTCGATCAGCGCCACCATCGTGGTGGGGTCCAGGCTGACGACCCGGCTGAGGTCCTGCTGCGAGAGCTCGGCCCCGCCGGCCAGCGTGGCCAGCACCATAAAGGTCCGCAAGCGGAAGCCCTGGGCGGCCAGCGCCTGGTCGACCTCCTCCTGGATCAGCAGGCCGGCCTTGTGCAGCAGCACGCCGGTGTGGCCCGCCAGCGGGAAGTCCGGGCGCGGGGTCCCCGACGCCGGCTCCGCCGGGTCGGCTGCGGCAGAGGTGGCGGCGGGTGCGCCGCCGGTGGCGCTCTCGACGGTTGCCAGGCTCTTGCGGCCCATCGGGGGTCTCCCATCCATCGGGAGTCCGGGGATCCTGGCCGGTACTGCCGCTGTCCCGTGAACTCTTCAAAAATCTATCATCGGCGTTTTCAACGCTGAAGGGAACAATCACCGGGCCGACGCGGTCCGCCCGGCCCGGTGACCGCGCTCCGGACGTCAGTGCCCGCCGCCCTCCGCACCGGCCAGCGCACTCTCGTGCAGGTCGCGGGTGCGGATGAACAGGAAGCCGACCACCGCGCCGACCGCCGCCACCGCGCCGCCGGCCACCAGCACGTCCGACAGCCCGTGCACAAAGGCCTCCCGCGCCGCACTGCGGACGGCGCCGGACAGGGCGCTCGGCACCGTCGTGGCCAGCTGGTTCCCGGCGCCGGCCGCGACGGCCTTGCCGGCCTGCCGTGCCTGCGCCCCGAGCTGCGCACCGGCGGGCGAGGTCGCGAAGGCGTCCGCCACCCGGTGCTGGAAGAGCGCGCCGAAGCCGGCGATGCCGACCGCGATGCCCACCTGCTGGAAGGTCTCGCCGATCCCGGCCGCCATCCCCGCCTTGGCCGGTTCGGCCACCCCGATGGCCAGCGAGCTGCGGGGCGGGTTGAACATGCCCATCCCCAGACCGGTCACCAGCATGCTCGGCAGCATCGCCGTCCAGGAGCTGCTCGGGTGGACCAGGGTGATCAGGAAGAGCCCGCCGGCTATCAGCCCGGTGCCGATGCCGACCAGCAGCCGCTGCGGGACCTTCACGGTGAGGCTGCCGGTGACCGCTGCCGCGACGAAGAGGGTCAGCGTCAGCGGCAGGAAGCGCACGCCGGTGGCGAGCGGCGAGAAGCCCAGGACGTTCTGCATATAGGAGACCTGCAGGAAGATCGCGGACATCCCCGCCGCGTTGGCGAGCAGGGTGGTCACCGAGATGCCGATGAAGGTGACGTTGCGGAAGAGCCCGAGGTCGAGCATGGCCGCCTCGCCCAGCCGCCGCTCGATCAGCGCGAAGAGCACCAGCAGAACGGCCGCGCCGACGAACATCCCGACGATCGGCGCGCTCGCCCAGCCCTGGTTCTCACCACGCAGGAAGCCGAGGACAAGCAGGGTCAGCGCCGCCGAGAAGACGACCAGGCCCGCCCAGTCCACCCGGTGGGCCGACGGGTCGCGGGACTCGCTGATCCGCAGGGCGCCGAGCACCATCGCGGCGATGCCGATCGGGACGTTCACCAGGAAGATCCAGCGCCAGCCGATCCCGTCGGTGAGCGCCCCGCCGATCAGCGGTCCGAAGGCGATGGCCAGGCCGGAGACCCCGCCGAAGACGCCGAACGCCATCGCCCGGTCCTTGCCCCGGAACTCCTGGCCGATCAGCGCCGGGCCGACCGCGAAGAGGACCGCCGCGCCGACGCCCTGCACACCGCGCGCCACATTGAGGGCGACGATGCCCTGCGCCGCGCCGCAGGCCAGCGAGGCCGCGGTGAAGATCGCGAAGCCCACACCGTAGACGCGCTTGCGGCCGAGCCGGTCGGCCAGCGAGCCGCCGGTGAGCAGGAAGGCGGCCAGGGTCAGCGCATAGGCGTCCAGCACCCACTGCAGTGCGGAGAAGTCGGCGCCCAGCGAGGTCCGCAGGTCGGGCAGCGCGACGTTCACCACGGTGAGGTCGAGCATCAGCATGAAGGTGGCGATCGAGACGATGCCGAGCGTCCACCAGCGGCCGCCCGAGGCGGCCCGGCCCGCCGGGGCGGCAGGCGTCAGGGAGTCGGCGGGTGGATCGGTGGCGACCTGGGCGGTTGACATGACAGAGCCCCTCAGACGATCGGATGGTTGACGATCGCGAAATAAATCGTCGAATTTTCGATTATCTAGGACGCTAGTGATCCCCCCATCGGCTGTCAAGGCACGCCCGGGATGCGGACCCGATGGCCCCCGCCGACCCGACACGTCCTGCGTTCCGCTCGTCACTGGCGCCTGCCGCGGTGCTCTTCGGCTATCAACGAAATGAGCACTAATCAGGACAAAGCGGAAATGGAGGCCCCCGTGCCCCGTGCCACACTCACCGCTCTCACCCCGCTCACGGCGGATCGGCTCGCCCGCGCCCTGGACGGCTCCGGGCTGGTCGCGGAGATCGAGGCCTACCTCGCCTCGCTCCCCGCACCGGCCCGGATCGCGCCCCCGTACATCTGCCCGCTCGGCAGCACCCTGCAGCTCTGGAACGCCGGCCACCCCGCACCGCGCACCACCCTGCTCGACCGGATCATCCGCCGCCCCGCCCGCCCGGTCCCGGTCAGCGCCGCTGACCACCTCCGGCTAGCCTCGCGCTACCTGAGCACCGCCGGCTGGCTGCAGGGCGCGATGTGGGACGCCGGCGGCCGGGTCTGCCTCCTCGGCGCCCAGGCCGCCGTCCTCGCGCACGGCTACGGCACCGCCGACACCGTGCTGACCGCCCGCGCCCAGGTGATGGAGGTCCTGCACGCCACCGGCCGCCCCACTCACTCCCCCGACGAGTACAACGACCGCCCCACCACCCGCCAGGCGGACATCCACCACCTGCTCACCCAGGCCGCCACCCGCGCCCACACCCTCGGCCTCTGACAACCCGTCAGCACGCCGCACCACCCGCACAAACGACAGAGGCCCGACCGGTTTTCACCGATCGGGCCTCTGTGTTGGGTGGAGCTGAGGGGATTCGAACCCCTGACCCCCTCGATGCGAACGAGGTGCGCTACCGGACTGCGCCACAGCCCCAACGAGATGAAACTCTAGCACCTTCTGGAGGGGGGTTGTGACCACCCCCGATCGGCGCCGACGGTGCTGACCGGGGGCGATGGGGGCGGGCGGTCACTCGTTGGCGGCGCGGGGGCGGGGAGCGTAGTCGTCGTCGGACCGGGCCGACCGCGGCTCGGCGCTGGGGGCCGACTCCTCGTACTGGTCGAAGAGCGGGGTGCGGCGGGCCTCGGCCGGGCGGCCGGAGCTCCAGGTGCCGGGGGCGGTCAGGTCGAGTCCGCGGGTGACCCGGGGGGCGACCGGCGCCGTGACGTACGTCGGCAGCGGGACGGGCACGGGCTCCCAGGAGTCCGGACCGGCCGCGGCGCGCTCCCGCAGGCCGTCGACCCACTCCTCGTGGTCGGTGGCCTCCACCAGGGCCTGCTGGGAGGGCGGAGCGCCGAGCGAGGACGAGGAGGACGCCTCCGGCGCCGAGGCCACCCGCAGATGCGAGCGCCCCTCGGTGGCCGGCACGGGCAACGCGTCGGCCGACCGGAGCGCCGACCGGGCCTGCTCGCGCTCGCGCAGCCGCTGGGCCGCCTGGGCCGCGCGGGAGCGGTCGAGCTTCACCTCGTAGCGCTGGCGCTCCAGGCGGCGCAGATGGCCGATGTAGAGGGTGAGCAGGAGCGCCGGCAGCCCCGGTACCCACAGGAAGTCGAAGCCCGCGACGGCGGCGACGACCGCGCCCACCGCGAAGGCCAGGAAGAGCACCGTGACCATCCGCCGGCGCCGGGCCAGCAGCTGCGCGCGCCGGTCCCCGCGGGGGGAAGGCGGGGCGGCCGGCGTCGCCGGGGCCGACGCCTCGGGGACGCCGCCGCGGGACGGGTCGTCAGAGTGCGCCGCGTCACCGACCACTGTCGCCACGGGGGGCGACTCGGGGTCCGACGCGTCGTCAGGGGAGGGGTTGTCGATCAGGGCCCGGGACGCCCGCCGCTCCATCGCCGACCGCCCGGCAAGCAGGCGGATGGCGGTGCTGAAGCGTTCGGTCGGGCGCGCTTCGTTGAGCTCGTCCTGCCTGCGGAGCCACATGGGCACCAGATAGGCAGCCCAGGCCCCTACGATGACCGCGTAGATGAGGCCGCTACTGCTCACGTTTCACACCGTACGGGCGTAGGGGAAGGCCGGGCAGCAATTTGGCGCGGCGTGTCGCATGATCAAGCTGATTCTCTGACTATTTTGCCGGTATTTGTGACCGCTTGCCGGGGCAGCGATGCCATATTGATATGAAATTCGAACACTTATTCAATTATCCAGCCAGCGGGCCGGATTGAAGGCCCGCCAGCGGCTCAGCAGCCCCTCGGGGATCTCCTCCACCGTGAGCGCGTAGACCAGGTGATCGCGCCAGTCCCCGTCGATGTGGAGATAGCGCGGACGCACTCCCTCGGAACGGAACCCGAGCTTTTCCACCACCCGGCGGCTGGGCCGGTTCTCCGGGCGGATGCAGACCTCGATCCGGTGCAGGCCGAGCGACTGGAAGCAGTGGTCGGCGGCGAGCGCGACGGCGGTCGGCATGATGCCGCGCCCGGCCACTCCTTCGTCGATCCAGTAACCGATATTGGCCGAGCACATCGAGCCCCAGGTGATTCCACCGACCGTCAACTGGCCTACCAGCTCGCCGCGGTGCTCCACCACGAACGGCAGCATCCGACCGGCCGAGGCCTCTGCGCGCAGATAGCGGACCATTTGACGGTAGGTCGGGCGCAGTCCGGTGTCGCGGCCGTGCGGGGCGGGCGGCACGGTGGCCTCCCAGCGGCGCAGCCAGTCGCGATTGCGCCGGCTCGCCTCCTGCCAGGGCTTCTGGTCCCGGTACCGGATCGGGCGCAGCACGACCTCGCCGTCCCGGAGCTCGACGGGCCAGCCGGCGCTCAGCGGGTTCTCCGGTCGTCAACGGGCGCGTCAACGGGCGCGTCAGCGGGCGGGCGCGGGTGGTCCCCGCCGGCGAGCTGGTCGACGGCGTGCGCGAGCAGCGGCTCCAGCACGGCCAGACCGTCCTTGACGCCGCCCGTGGAGCCCGGCAGGTTGACGATCAGGGTCCGCCCGGCGAGCCCGGACAGGCCTCGGGAGAGCGCCGAGGTCGGCACCTTCTCCCGCCCGTAGGCCCGGATCGCCTCGGCGATGCCGGGGACCTGACGCTTGATCACCCGGGCCGTCATCTCCGGCGTGAGGTCCATCGGCGAGATGCCGGTGCCGCCGGTGGTCAGCACCACGTCGTACCCGGCGGCCACCGCCTCGCGCAGCGCCGCCTCGACCTGCTCGCCGTCCGGGACCAGCCGCGGTCCGTCCACGGCGAAGCCCATCCGCTTCAGCCCGGCCACCAGCAGCGGGCCGCCCTTGTCCTCGTACACGCCGGCCGAGGCGCGGTTGGAGACGGTCACCGCGAGCGCCCTCATGCCTGGCCCCGCGACCAGTCGCCGCTCTTGCCGCCGGTCTTGGTCAGCACCCGGACGTCCTCGATGGCGGCGCCCTTGTCGACGGCCTTGACCATGTCGATGACGGTCAGCCCGGCCACCGCGACGGCCGTCAGGGCCTCCATCTCGACGCCGGTGCGGTCGGCGGTGCGCACCGTCGCGGTGATCTCGACGGCCTCGTCGGTGACCGACAGGTCGACCGTCACCCCGGAGATCGCGATCGGGTGGCAGAGCGGGATCAGCTCGGGCGTCTTCTTGGCACCCATGATTCCGGCGATCCGGGCCACCGCGAGGGCGTCGCCCTTGGGCATGCCCTCGCCGCGCAGCAACTCGACCACCCGGGGGGCGACCCGGACCCGGCCGGCCGCCACGGCGGTGCGGACCGTGGTGGCCTTCTCGGAGACGTCGACCATGCGGGCGGCGCCGGTTTCGTCGACATGCGTGAGGCGGTCGCCAGGGGGTGTGGTCACGTCAGTACTCCAGCAGAACGGGGTGAATACCGCGCTACCGTACCGCCCCGGGCCCGCCGGTCCGCTCTCCGTCCGCCAGCGGAGCACTCGCGCCCGGTCGGCGGGCGGCGGCTGTCAGTCCGTCAGCAGGACGACGTCGACCGTCGTACCGGCTGCCACGGCCACCTCGTCCTCGGGGACGATGATCAGGCAGTTGGCCCGCGCCAGGGCTCCCACCAGGTGCGATCCCTCGCCGCCGACCGGCTGGACGGTGCCGTCGGCGGGCGTGTACCAGCCGCGCAGGAACTGCCGGCGGCCGGCCGGCGAGCGCAGCGCGGCCCCGCAGAGCGCCTGCACGATCGGGCGGTGCACGTCCGGGGCGCCCAGCATGGTGCGGATCACCGGGCGGACGAAGAGCTCGAAGGAGATGTAGGAGCTGACCGGGTTGCCGGGCAGCGCCAGCAGCGGGATGCCCGCGCCGATCCGCCCGAAGCCCTGCGGCTTGCCGGGCTGCATCCGCAGCCGCCGGAAGTCGACGCTGCCGTGGGTGGCGAAGGCCTCCTTGACCACGTCGTACGCGCCGACGCTGACCCCGCCACTGGTGACGATCAGGTCGGCGCGGCCGAGCTGGTCCTCCAGCACGGCGCGCAGCACGGCCGGGTCGTCCGGCACGCCGCCGACCCGGTAGGCGATCGCGCCGGCCTCCTGGGCGGCGGCGGTCAGCATGAAGCTGTTGGAGTCCGAGATCTGCCCGGGGCCGATCGGCTCGCCGGGCTGCACCAGCTCACTGCCGGTGGAGAGGACCACCACGCGCGGACGCGGACGGACCAGCACCTTGCCCCGGCCGATCGCGGCCAGCAGGCCGAGCTGGGTCGGGCCGAGCCGGGTGCCGGACTCGAGCACCCGCTCGCCGGCCTTGATGTCGCTGCCGCGCCGGCGGATGTGCGCGCCCGCCGCGACCTCGCGCAGCACCCGCACCTCCTCGTCGGCCACCGGCGCGGTCATGCTCATCGCGGCCAGGCCCGAGCCGGTGCCGCCGTCGGTCCACTCGACCGGGGCGATCGCCTCGGCGCCGGGCGGCACGGGAGCGCCGGTCATGATCCGCGCGGCCTGGCCGGGGCCGACCTTCGGCAGCTCGCCTGCGCCCGCCGCGATCTCGCCGATCACCGTGAGCACCGAGGGGTAGGTGTCGTCCGCGCCGGCGGTGTCGGCGGTGCGCACGGCGTAGCCGTCCATCGAGCTGTTGTCGAAGGGAGGCAGGTCACCGGTGGCGACCACGTCCTCGTCGAGCCGGCAGCCCTGGGCGTCCAGCAGCTGCAGCTCGATCGCGGGCAGCGGGGCGACGGCGGCCAGCACGTCGGCGAGGTGCTCGTCGACCGTCCACAGCCGGTGGCCCGGAGCCTCGGCCCCGCAGGCGTCTGTGTTCTCCGTAGACCTGGTCATCGCCACCGTCGCCTTCCGATCGTCAGCCCTGCATCTCCGTGCCCACGAAGTCCCTGAGGAAGCTGCGGAACTCCGGGCCCAGGTCTTCACGCTCGCACGCCAGCCGGACAATAGCGCGCAAGTAGTCCGCGCGGTCACCGGTGTCATAACGGCGGCCCTTGAAGAGCACGCCGTGCACCTGGCCGCCCTCCTCCGGGCCCAGCATGGACAGCGTGCGCAGGGCGTCGGTGAGCTGGATCTCGCCGCCGCGACCGGGCTCGGTCTTCTTCAGCACGTCGAAGACGGCCGGGTCCAGCACATAGCGGCCGATCACGGCGTAGTTGGACGGGGCGTCCGCGGCGTCGGGCTTCTCGACCAGGTCGGTGACGTGGAAGACGTCGCTGCCGAAGCCGTTGGGCTCGACCGCCGCGCAGCCGTAGAGGTGGATCTGGCTGGGCTCGACCTCCATCAGGGCCACCACCGAGCCGCCGAGCTCCTGCTGCACCTCGATCATGCGGGAGAGCAGCGGGTCGCGCGGGTCGATCAGGTCGTCGCCCAGCAGGACGGCGAACGGCTGGCCCGCCACGTGCTGCTCGGCGACCTGCACCGCGTGACCCAGGCCCTTGGGGTCGCCCTGGCGGACGTAGTGCATGTTGGCCAGCGAGACCGACTCGCGCACCCGGCGGAGCTTGTCCTCCTCGCCCTTGCGGGAGAGCAGCTCCTCCAGCTCGTAGGCGCGGTCGAAGTGGTCCTCGAGAGCGCGCTTGTTGCGGCCCGTCACCATCAGTATGTCGGAGAGGCCGGCCGCCGAGGCCTCCTCGACGACGTACTGGATCGCCGGCTTGTCGACGACCGGGAGCATCTCCTTCGGCGTCGCCTTCGTCGCGGGGAGAAAGCGGGTGCCGAGGCCGGCCGCAGGCACCACGGCCTTGGTGACCGGCATGCGGTTCTTCGTCGTCGTCATGCGTTGACCTTACTAAGGCAGATGACCGCCCTGACTGCGGGCGAGGTTAACCACCTATGAACGAACCTCGTCGGCCACAGCCACGACAGCGACTTTACGGGCAGCGCGACCGGTCAGGCTTGCTGGTCCAGAACCGGCACAAGCCGACAGATTACCGTGCACACCCTGCGGAATCTGCCGCTTGGCGGACGCCAGCGCCCGGTCCGCGGCCCGCAGCAGCGGGGCGGTGTGCGCGCCGTCGGCGGGCAGTACCGCGATGCCCGCGGCGGCGGTCAGCCCATTGCCCTGCCGGACCGTGCGGGCGGGCTCCCACAGCTCGGGCGTCCGGTCCAGCAGCTGGTGCCGGCGGACCGACCAGCAGAGCCGCTCGGCGACCTTGACGGCGCCGGCCGCCGCGGTGTCCGGCAGCACCACCAGGAACTCCGTACCGCCGTACCGGCCCAGGGTGTCCGAGCGGCGGATCTCCACGCTGAGCCGCTGGGCCAGCTCACGCAGCATCACATCGCCACGGCTGCGTCCGTGTTCGGCGTTGACCGCGTCGAAGCCGGTGATCTCCAGCAGGACCACGGCCAGCGAGCCCGGTCCGCTGCCGGCGGCCGGCGGCCGGGCGCAGCGCTCGATCTCACGCTCCAGGGTGATCTGGAGGTGGCGGTAGTTCCACACGCCGGTCAGCGGATCGCGCGCCGCCAGCAGCTCCAACTCCTCGCAGCGGCTCTGCAGTGCGGCCAGCCGCTCGCGCAGCCCGGACTCGCGGCCCTCGCCGGCCCCCGCCGAGCGGCGCAGCCGCAGGCCGAGCAGACCGGCCGCACCGGCCAGCGGGGCACTGAGCAGGGCCAGCGACTGCACCAGGAGGGGGGTGGGCATCGGGTCGCCTTCCGGTTCTCGTACGGGCGCGGGGACGAGGGAGGATCGTGACGACGGCTGCGGACAGCAAGGAGCAGGACTTGTACGACGATCCCCTCTACAACGACAAGGCAGGCCTGAGGTCACGGCTTCTGGCGGACCGCCGCGCGCTTTCCCCCGAATGGCGGGAGGGCGTGGCGGCCGAGCTGGCCGAGCAGGCCCTGGCGCTGCTGCCCGCGGACGGGTCGGCGGCGTCCGGGTCGGCGGCGTCCGGGCCGGTGGCGGCGTACGTCTCGGTCGGCGCGGAGCCCGGCACCCGGCCGCTGCTCGACCTGCTGCACGCGCGCGGGATCCCGGTGCTGCTGCCCGTCCTGCTGCCCGACAACGACCTCGACTGGGCCGCCTACCGGGGCGCCGAGCACCTCGTCCCGGCCGGCCGCGGGCTGCTGGAGCCGGACGGGCCGCGGCTGGGGCCGGCGGCGGTCTGCACGGCCTCGCTGGTGCTGCTGCCCGGGCTCGCCGTGGACCGCCGCGGGCTGCGGCTCGGCCGCGGCGGCGGGAGTTACGACCGGGTGCTGGCCCGGCTGGCCCGGGCCGGGGCTCGGCCGCTGCTGGCCACCCTGCTCTACGACGCCGAGCTGCTGGAGCACGTCCCGGCCGAGCCGCACGACCAACCGGTGCACGCCGCCGTCACGCCGACGGGGGTGCACCGGTTCGGGTCGTAGGCGCTACGGCGTCAGGGTCAGCCGGTTCTTGGTGGCCTTGTCCACCGCGTCCGCGGAGTACGCCCAGGGCAGCAGCTTGCCCTGGGCCCACAGGGCGGTCTGGTCGTTGTAGTTGGCCTGGAACGCGTGGCCGGACTCACCGCCCACGTTGATCCAGCGCGAGGCGTTGAAGTCGCTCAGGTCGACCACCATCCGCATCGACGGGATCCAGTCGACCTGGTACCCGGCCGCCGCCGTCCAGCCGGAGGCGTTGACCGCCGCCGAACCGCCGCCGAGCTGGTACGGACCGCGGTTGAGCAGTCGGTGCACGATGCCCGAGGCCCACGACGAGTTGTCGATGCCGAGCGTCTGCTCCTTGAGGTTCAGCGGGTGCAGCCGGCCCCAGCTCCAGGTGGAGATGTCCTTGCCCAGCTGGGCGGTGAGGTCCTGGCGGGCGTCCTTCATCGCCTCCTTGAGCAGGTTGTCCAGGCCGTGCTGCGGCAGGTGGTTGGAGTCGATGTAGTCCCACCAGGTGCTGTTGGGGTTGGCGAGCTGCTGGCGGACCACCTCCATCCAGCGGTCGCCGCCGTCCGGCTGGGCCTGGCTCGGGTCGCGCGTGCCGCACTGGGTGACGATCTTGGTCTCGCCGCCGACCGAGTTGGAGGGCTGGTTGGCGTCCACCTTCTGCTGGACCAGCAGGCAGTCGCCCTGGGCCCGCACGCTGGCCGGGAACTTCTGGCCGAAGGCCAGGATCAGCAGCTGGCGCCAGACGCCGTTGTAGTAGGCGGCGGCGGCCGAGTCGGCGTCCTGGTTGTAGTTCCAGTCCTTCAGCAGGTCCTGCGCCTGGCGCACGTACGGGTCGCTGATCTGCTCCTTCAGCAGCAGCGGCACCAGGGTCTTGGCCATCACGCTGGTGTTGTCCGACTGGATGGACTGCATGTCGTCGGGGGAGATCCGGCCGCCGTTCTGCAGCCGGGCCTGGATCTGGTCGCTTATCTCCTTGGCCCGGGTGCCGTACTCCCAGTCCTGGGTGATCAGGTACTTGTACGTCGGGTCGACGACCGCCTGGTTGGCGGTGACGATGTAGCCGGACGACGGGTTGTAGACGTAGGGCAGCGACTTGAAGTCGATGTAGCCCTTCCACGCGTACGACGAGTCCCAGCCGGGGGCCGGGTAGGTGCCGTCGCCGCGGCCGCGGATCGGGATCACGCCGGGGGCCTGGTAGCCGATGTTGTTCTTGGTGTCGGCGTAGATCAGGTTCTGCGCGGGGACGGCGAAGTCCTTCGCGGCCGCCCGGAAGTCGTTCCAGTTGGCAGCCCGGTCCAGCTCGAAGACCGAGTCCATGGTCTTGCCGGGGGTGAGCGCGGTCCACTTCAGCGCGACGCCGTAGCCGCTGGTCCCGCGGTCCGGTGCGGCGTTGCCGACCGGCGCGTAGGTGCCGACGTTCTGTTCCTCGGTGCTCTGGTCCGAGATCAGCGGGCCGTTGTTGGTGGTGCGGACGGTGATCACGTGGTCGGGGCCGCCGGCGACCTTGATGGTCTCCTGGCGCGTGGTGAAGTTCACGTTGTTGCCGTCGTAGAGGTAGGTGTTCGGGCCGGTGACCTTCTCCAGGTAGAGGTCGGCGACGTCGGCACCCATGTTGGTGAAGCCCCAGGAGATGTTCTGGTTGTGGCCGATCACCACGCCCGGCATCCCCGCGAAGGTGAAACCGGTGGTGTCGTACTGGCAGTTGCTGCTGACCACCCGGCAGTGCAGGCCCATCTGGTACCAGACGGACGGCATCCCGGGGCCGAGGTGCGGGTCGTTGGCCATCAGCGGCTCACCGGTGGTGGTGTGGTCGCCCGACACCACCCAGGAGTTGGAGCCGATGCCCGAGCCCTGCGGACCCAGCATCTGCGGCAGCGAGCTGACCTGGCCGGACAGGCCCTGCAGCAGGGCGTTGGTCGCGGCGGCGGCCTGGGTGGTGCTCGCGGACTGGCCGACGGCCGAGGCCGGCGGCTTGTACGTGCCGTCCGAGCCCACCGTGCCGGTCTGCACGATCGTGCCGTTCCGGTCGTACGGGTAGGCCGGGTAGAGCTGGGCGACCTGGTCCGGGGTGAAGTTCTGCGACAGCAGTGAGCGGTCGATCTGGTCCTGGAGGTTGCCGGAGAGGTTCCAGGCCATCGCCTTGAGCCAGGCCACCGAGTCGACCGGGGTCCACGGCTGCGGCTTGTAGCTGCCGTTCACCGTGCCCAGCAGCGTGTACTCGAGCGAGGCGCTGGCGCCGCCGGGGTGCTGGGCGAGCCAGGCGTTCACGCCGTCCGAGTAGGCCTGCAGGTACTGCTTGGTGTCGGGCGACAGCTGGGTGTCGTACTCCTGCTGGGCGACGTCGTGCCAGCCCATGGTGCGCAGGAAGCTGTCGGTCTGGACCTGGCTCGACCCGAACATCTCGGAGAGCCGGCCGGAGGTGATGTGGCGCCGGACGTCCATCTCCCAGAACCGGTCCTGGGCCTGGACATAGCCCTGGGCCTTGAACAGGTCCTCGGAGGTGTCGGCGTAGATCTGCGGGATGCCGTTGGCGTCGCGCTTCACATCCACCGGGGCGCTCAGGCCGGCAACCTTGATGCTCCCGCTGAGCTGGGGGAACGAGGCGCGCACAGTGTTCACCGCGTACCAGCCGCCGGTGGCGGTGCCGGCCACCAGCAGTACGGCCAGCACGAGCACGATCAGACGAGCGCGCCGGAACTTCTTCGAGCGGGGCATCTGGGTCCTAGCGACAGGGAGCAGGGCGACGTCACATTCAGCTGGGCGGCCGTGACCGGTCACCACATTAGGACGACTCAGGTGGCGCGGGTGCACCGGGGACGCCCACGGTGGAACCACTGGGACCCTATCGGCAGCTTCTGAGGACTCAGCGCGGGCTCCCCTAAAACTAGGTAATCAAAAGAATAGGTAAAATGTTAGACTGAGTAACGACACCTCAGCTGACGTGCCGGCGGCCCATCGGGTCGCGGCGACGCCCCATCGGGTCGGGTCGACGCTGTGAGGCGTCCCGAGATCGCCCTGTTGATCCTCCTGAGCCGCCTGCCGGCGTTCCGTGCCCGCGACCCCGAGGTGTCCCTAAGTTGACCGTCGACCATCTGAACAAGCTCCTCCTTGAGTTCTCCGTGATCCTCATGGTCGCGGTGGTCGCGGTGCGCATCTCGACCCGTTCAGGGCTGCCCAGCCTGCTGCTCTACCTGGGCATCGGGGTGGTGATCGGCCAGAACGGCCTGGGTGTCACCTTCAACAACGCCCAGCTGACGCAGGTCATCGGCTATGCGGCGCTGGTGGTGATCCTGGCCGAGGGCGGCCTGAAGACCAGCTGGCGGGAGATCAAACCCGTGATGCCGGCCGCCACCGTGCTGGCCACCCTCGGGGTGGGGATCAGCGTCTTCGTGACCGCCGCGGGCGCCCACTGGCTGGTCGGCTTCGACTGGCGGATGTCGCTGCTGCTGGGCGCCATCGTCTCGTCGACGGACGCCGCCGCGGTCTTCTCGGTGCTGCGGATGGTGCCGCTGCCGTCGCGGCTGACCGGCCTGCTGGAGGCCGAGTCCGGCTTCAACGACGCCCCCGTGGTGATCCTGGTGGTCGCCTTCGCCACCACCGGGCCGTTCGACGCCTGGTACGTCCTGATCGGCACGATCATCGCCGAGCTGGCGATCGGCACGGCCGTGGGCCTGGCCGTCGGCAAGCTGGGGGCGTACGGGCTGCGGCACGTCGCGCTGCCGTCCTCCGGCCTCTACCCGATCGCGGTGCTGGCGCTGACCGTGCTCGCCTACGCCGCCGGCGCGCTGCTGCACGGCTCCGGATTCCTCGCCGTCTACATCTGCGCGGTGCTGCTCGGCAACGCCAAGCTGCCGCACGGCCCGGCCGTGCGGGGCTTCGCCGACGGGCTGGCCTGGATCGGGCAGATCGGCATGTTCGTGCTGCTCGGGCTGCTCTGCAACCCCGACACCATGGGATCGGCGATCGGGCCGGCGCTGGCGATCGGCGTGGTGCTGGTCTTCGTGGCCCGGCCGCTCTCGGTGGTGCTCACCCTCACACCGTTCAAGCTGCCATGGCGCGAACAGGCGCTGCTCAGCTGGGCGGGGCTGCGCGGCGCGGTGCCGATCGTGCTGGCCACCATCCCGCTGGTGGCGCGAGTGCCGCACGCGGCGGACGTCTTCAACATCGTCTTCATCCTGGTGGTGGTCTTCACCCTGCTGCAGGGCCCCACGCTGCCGTGGCTGGCCAAGCTGCTGAAGATCTCCGAGGGCGCGATGGGCCAGGACATCGGGATCGAGTCGGCGCCGCTGGAGCATCTGCACGGGCAGCTGCTGTCGGTGTCGCTCTCCGCGACCTCGCGGATCTCCGGCGTCGAGGTCAGCGAGCTGCGGCTGCCGGCCGGGGCCGCCGTCACGCTGGTGGTCCGCGACGGCAGCAGCTTCGTGCCGGACCGGACGACCGTGCTGCGGGCCAATGACGAGCTGCTGGTGGTCACCACGCAGGCGGCGAGCGAGGCGACCGAGCGGCGGCTGCGCGCGGTGGACGAGGGCGGCAAGCTGGCGGGCTGGCTCGGCGGGCGGTAGCGGGCGCTAGCGGGGGGGCGGGGGCGGGGGCGCTCGATAACGATCGGATTGCGGATTTTGGGGGACGTTCACCTTCGGTTGGCAGGCCCGCTGGGGAGCGAGGCCCTACAATGGAGGAAAGAACGTATCTACAGACATCCGCAATATCTGCCTGAAGCAGAGTTGGCGCGACCGCTCGGCGGCCGCGGTCCGCAGCACTTTCTGGCCTCCCGCTTCCACGACTCGGCCAGCCGGACCCGGTATCAACCCCGGTCGACGCGCGAGAGGACGACTCTCGGCGCCGTCGGGGCTCTCCCATTACCCGGCCGCGCTACCAGGCAGCAGGAAGGACCGACCGTGGCGGCCCGCCGAACGGTCGAAAACCCCGCAGTACCCACCCGCGTCGGGTATCTCACGCTGCTCCGCACCCCGGGCGCGTGGACGTTTCTGGCCCCCGCCTTCGCGGCGCGCCTGCCCTTCGCCATGCTGAGCCTGGGCATCGTGCTCCTGGTCTTCGACACCCAGGGCTCCTACGGCATCGCCGGCTCGGTCGCGGCGGTCTCCGCCGTGGCCCAGGCCCTGGTCGGACCGCAGTCCGGCCGACTGGCCGACCGCTTCGGGCAGGCCGCCGTCCTGGTGCCGAGCGTGCTGGTGCACGCGGTCTCGGTCGGCGCGCTGATCGCGCTGGCGCTGGGGCACGCACCGGTCTGGACGCTCTTCCTGGCCGCCGCCCCCGCCGGGGCCACCGTGCCGCAGATCGGCGCGATGGTCCGGGCCCGTTGGGTGGCCAGGCTGTCGGACCAGCCCCCGGCCCACCTGAACACCGCGTTCGCCTTCGAGTCGGTCACCGACGAGTTCACCTTCGTGGTCGGCCCGGTGCTCGCCACCGCCATCGCCACCGGCATCGCGCCGGCGGCCGGGCTGGTCGCCGAGGCCGCGCTCACCCTGGTCGGCGGACTGGCCTTCGCCGCGCAGCGCCGCACGGCGCCCGCACGGCACCCGCGGGTGCCCGGCGCCCAGCGGGTGTCCGCGCTGGCCTCCCCCGGCGTCCGGCTGCTGGCCGGCTCGTTCCTGGGCGTCGGCACCGTCTTCGGGGCCATGCAGGTCTCGGTGACGGCCTTCGCCCAGGCCGAGGGCCAGGCCGGGGTCAGCGGCACGGTGTACGGGATCTTCGCCGGCGGCTCGATGCTGGCCGGCGTGCTGTACGGGATGGTCGCCTGGCGGCGCTCGGCGCGACAGCGGATGCTCGGCAGCTACACGCTGCTGGTGCTGGGCTGCTCGACGCTCTGGGCGATGCCGAACCTGACCTCGCTGGCGCTGGCCGGCCTGGTCTGCGGCCTGGCCATCGCGCCCACCCTGATCACCGGGTACACGCTGGTCGAAACGCTGGTCGCGGACGGCGCCAAGACGGAGGCCTTCACCTGGCTGACCGGCGCCATCGGTCTTGGACTGGCGATCGGCTCGACGGTCGCCGGGCAGCTGATCGACGCCAACGGGCCCTGGGCCGGCTTCCTGGTCCCGGTCGCGGGCGCGGGGCTCGGGCTGGTGGCGCTGGTCACTTTGCGGCGGCTGCTGGTCGCTCCGGGGGCGCGCACCCGTACCGTTGCGATGAGCGCGGCCGGCGCCCAGCGTCTCGCCGGGGTGGCCGAGCACTGAAACCGGCGCCGAGTCGGCGCCGAGCTCTGAGAATGCCATCTGAGGGTGGGCTGGTGACGGCGCCGCCGGGGCCGACCACGGCGGCGCTGGACTGATGCGCCGGAATGCCGCATCATGGACCGTCGTTAGCACTCATCAGGCGAGAGTGCCAGGAGGAAGACAAGTGCCCACGTACCAGTACCAGTGCACCGAGTGCGGCAACGGCCTTGAGGCGGTGCAGAAGTTCACCGACGAGGCCCTGACCGTATGCCCGCAATGCGAGGGTCGGCTGCGCAAGGTCTTCTCCGCCGTGGGCGTGGTCTTCAAGGGCTCCGGCTTCTACCGGACCGACAGCCGCTCGTCCTCCAGCAGCTCCGTGACCTCGGGTGCGGCCGGCGGCGCGAAGACGGGCGGGGACTCGTCGTCGAGCTCCGGCGGCTCGGCTGCGCCGGCTTCGGCCGGTGCGTCGTCGTCCGGGTCCTCGTCGAGCTCTTCCAGCTCGTCCGGCTCGTCCAGCTCGGGCGGTACCGCTTCGGCGAGCTGACTGACCGGTCCTGCTTCAGGCCCCTTGCATCCCCGGACGGGGGCGCGCGGGGCCTTTTGCCGTTCCCGTGCTCCTCTGCTGCTTGTCGCTTGCTGCCTGGCGCCTGGCGCCTGGGTCGCGGTTAGGCCAGGTGGGTGCGCTCGTTGTCCACAACCCCACGGTTATCCACAGGAAATCGGCGGGGTATGTGCGGCGCCCGATTCTCCGCGCAAGCTGATCCGGCAAGCAGTTCTCCCCGTTCGCAGAGGCGGTGCCGGAGCTCATGACCACCAGGACGCTGACCCCAGATCCCGCTTGCTCCCCCGCCGTGCCCAGCGCGTCCTGCGCGGGTGCTCGTCATGCGCACCCGCCGGCGCCGAGGTCGGCGTCGGCGGTCCCGCCCCGGAGCCGGGTCCCGGAGTTCCGGCCGATCCGTCGCGGCAGCGGCGGCAGGTATCGCGTTCGGCAGGCCATGCGGCACCGACCCGGGGTGCTGGTCACCGGGCTGCTCGCGGCCGCCACCGTGGTCGCCGTAGGGCCGCTGAGACCCGGCCTGCCCGCACCGGCCGCCCCGACGAGCGCGCAGACGAGCACGCAGACGGTGGCCGGTCCGGTGAGCTCTCCGCGCTGCGCGTCCGGGCGCTGAGCTCGTCTCCGTCTCCGTCCCCATCTCCATCACCACAGAAGCGGACAATTCACCCGTAACCGATCAGGCGTTCTGTCGTTCAGGGGGCGTGCAAGGCTTCAAGGATTTCATTCTCCGCGGCAATGTCATCGATCTCGCGGTCGCCGTCGTCATCGGCGCCGCCTTCACCAACATCGTCAACGCCTTCGTCAAGGGCATCATCAACCCCCTGGTCGGCGCCTTCGGCGCCAAGGACCTTGACTCCTACAGCTCCTGCCTGAAGGGGCCGTGCGTCGTGAACTCCAGCGGCGTGGCCACCTCGGGGATCCCGATTCTGTGGGGGTCCGTGCTGAGCGCGATCCTGCAGTTCGTGATCACCGCGGCGGTGGTCTACTTCTGCCTCGTTCTCCCCGCGGCCAAGTTCATGGCCAAGCGCAGGAGCCCCGATGAGGTCGCGGCCGAGGCTGACGCCAAGGAGGTCGTGCTGCTGACGGAGATCCGGGACGCCCTCGTCCGTCGCGCCTGACCGGTCCCCACCCGTCCGTCCCCCTGCCTCCTGCCCCCTGCCCGCTGTCCCCGGACACAGAACAAGCCTGGGCCCAACCCGGCCCAGGCCCCATCCGCCGATCCCAGCGCGCTGACTCAGCCTCCGTGGTGCGGCGGTCGCTGGCTCAGATACCAGTCGAGTCCGCGTCCTGCGCCGTCCTCGCCCCAGCCGGCGTCGGTGTCGTCACCGGTCTGTCGACTGAGCGGGTCGCTGAACACGAGCTTGGCCGCCTTGGCCGCCTTCGCCGCAGCGGCAGCCTGCTCGGCCTCCGGCGTCCCGGCCGCCGCCTGCGCGTCCTGCCTCTTGTCCTGTCCAGCCATCGCCCTGCCTCCGGTTTTCGGTCACTCCCTCCACCCTAGGCCCTGCCCACCGGCCCGCCTTGGGGCCCGACAAGCCTTCAACGACCCCAGAAGGGGCCGGGCAACGGCCCGACCCCTCTGCGACAACATCGCCAACGACCCTCCAACGACCCCCGGTCGCTGGTGCCCGCCTGCGGTCAGCCCAGTTCGGCCTTCAGGAAGTTCGCCCCGTTGTAGCTCCCCCAACCGGTCACCTTGTCGTAGCCGGTGCCCGCGCTGTACGCCCCGTTGCTGCCGGACTTCACGTCGTGGAAGGCCGACGTGTAGCTGCTGGAGGAGGCCAGGTTGTAGATGGTGCTGTTCGCGAACCCGAAGGAGGGCTTGCCCTTGGCCTTGGCCTCACTGTTGTAGACCGCCGCGAAGGCCGCCCAGTTGGGCGCCGCCGCGCTGGTCCCACCGAACTCCTGCCAGGAGCCCCCGGTGTAGATCGCCCAGCCGCTGCTGGGGTCCGCGTCGGCCGCCACATCCGGCACCGAGCGATTCGCCCCGCTGTTCACCTTGCTCTGGAAGCTCGGCGTAGCGAAGAAGGAGGAAACCCCGCCGCCGCTTCCGGACCAGGCGGTCTCCTTGCTCCAGGCTCCGGCAGAGGTGGTGCTCAGGGTGGTCCCGCCGGTACCCGTCGTGTACGGGTCCGAGGCCGGGAAGTCGACCGAGGTTCCGCCGTTGCCGGCATCGTCGGAGCCGCTGTCACCGGAGGCCGCGAAGACCGACTGGCCCTGGGCTGCCGCCTCCTTGAGGTCGGCGTCCACCGCGACGCGGTTGGACGGGGTCTCGCCCGCCTCGTACGTTCCCCAGCTGATCGAGATCACCGGGACGTTGTCGCTGACGAGCTTCGCGTAGATCGCGGTCTCGCCGGCGTCACTGTTCGGGGCCTCGTAGACCTTGATCGTCGACCCGGGCGCCAGGGCCTGCACGACCTCGATGTCCAGCTCGACCTCGTCCTGCCCGGACAGGTCGGTGGTGCCGCCGCCCGCCGGGACCACCGTCGGGGTGGACGGCTTGAGGGAGAAGCCCTTGTCGTACGCGTTGATGTTGGACTGCTGGAAGCCCGAGAACTCCAGCAGGCCGACCGTCGAGCCGGTGCCGTTGTAGCCGGCGCTGATCGTGGAGGTGAGGTTGTAGGCCGAGCGCGCCTTGGTGGGGCTGATCCCCGCGGGCGCCTTGGAGGACGCCGCCGGGGTGGCCGCCTTGGTGCTGAAGTGGGTGTACTTCGCGTAGGTATTGAGGCCGGCGACGTCGGTCACCAGGGAGGCGATCTCGGCGGGCAGGACGGGCGCCGTGGCGTTGGCGAAGTAACTGTGGCCGTCCTGGCTGTCACGGTAGTTCGCCAGGCTGGTGCCGAAGGCCTTCTGGACCTGGGCAGCCGTGCCGGTGGCCTCGATCGTGAGCCGGTTCGCGCTGACCTGGCCGACCTGCAGGCCCTGGGAGGCGAGGTACCCGGAGACCTTGGCGACGGCCTCGGGGGTGGCGCCGAACCGGTCGGTGAACTGGTCAACCGTCAGGTAGTGCTTGTACTGCGCCGAGTGCGGGTCCGTCGCCTGGGCGAGAAAGGCGTCCAGGCCTGCCGTGTTGCGCTGGGCAAGGCTGACGGCGACGGATATCTGCTGTCCGGCATCGACAGCACCGGTCCGGACCGAGTGGTTCACTGCGGCCACCACGTCACCCCGCAGGGCGGGGAGCTGCTGAGCCGCAGGCTGCGCGGCGAAGGCCGGCGAGACCGTGAGCGCGAGGATCGGCAGAGGTGCGGCAAGGAGGCCGATGATCGGCCTGATGCGGGACTTCACTGATGTCCTCCTGGGACGGAACGATCGGCGGCGAGGCACCGGTCGGCTCGATTCAGCCGGGTTCGGCGCTCTGGACCGGGAGTGGATGGCTCCACGCTAGATTTGTCGATCCACCGTCAAAAGAGGGGTATCCCCTGCTGTTCATGTGTCACGTCGGTGTCCGGGGATGTCCCCCTGTCACCCCTGTGCTGCCAGAGCCCGAGCCAGCCCCGCCCGGGATCGCACGCCGAGCTTGCGGTAGACCCGGGACAGCGTCCCCTCCACCGTCTTGACGCTCACGTAAAGGGCGGCCGCCACCTCGCGGTTGGTCGCGCCGTCCGCGGCCAGGCCGGCCACCCGGTGCTCACTTGCCGTCAGCCGGGCGCCGTCCGCGCCCGGACCTGCCCCGCTGTGCTCCAGCCGCTCCAACTCCCGCTCGACCCGCCCCAGCAGCGGAAAGGCCTGCTGCTCCAGGCAGATCTCGCGCGCCTGGACCAGCGCGGCGCGCGCCACCGCGCGGTGGCGCGCGCGTCGTTCGACCGATCCCAGCGCCATCAGGGTCCAGGCGGCCTCCAGCGGCAGCCGAGCCCCCCGCAACCGGTCGGCGGCTCCCCGGAGCAGGAAGACCGCCTGCAAGGTGTTCCCGAGCCCCGCCTGTGCCAGCCCCTCCGCCCGGTCCACCGCCGCCCGGGCACGGCCACTGAACCCCTCCCCCCAGCCCCGTTCCAGCACCCGCGCCTCCGCGAGCGCCCTGGTCGCCTCCCCGTACTCCCCGAGCGCCACCAGGCTCTCCGCCAGGAGCGCCAGGCGCCGCGCGGAGTCGGGATCGGCCATGCCCAGCCGGTCGGCCAGCCGTCGAGCCTCCTGCAGGGCCTCCGCTCCGGCCGCGACCGCGGCAGCGTTCCCCGCCAGCAGGTGTGCCGCTCCCACCACGCCGAGCGCGCGGACCTGGTGCACCCGGTCCCCGTCTGCCGCCGAGGCGATCACCGCGTACGCGGCCAGCTCACCGGCCCGCAGGCCGCTCCCACCCGCCAACTCGGCCAGCGCCCAGGCGTGCAGCACAGGGCCTGCCCCAACTGCGGCCGGTGCCACCGTCGATGCCGCCTCCATGCCGTCCGCAATCCCCGCGTCGCGCCAGGTCACGGTTGCGACGCTCCCCGCGATCGCCCTGGCGGTGGCCTCGGGCTGCGCGCCGAGCTCCGCGAGCAGATCCCCGAGCCGGGCGGCCGAGGCCATCGCGGCCACGCCGTCACCAGCTGTCGCCTCCACCCTGATCCGCAGGATCAGCGACTCCGCGAGGTCGGTCAGCCCGATGCCGTCGCCGGCTCCCCGGGTGAGCGAGGCCAGGCGCGTCAGTGCGGCGCTCGTGCGGTCGGCGTCGAGGTCGGCGGCCGCCTGCCTGCGCTGCAGCTCCCAGCGGACCGGGTGCCGCCCCCACCCGCGCACCGCAGCGCCCGCAGTGAGCCCGGCGGCAAGAGTGCGCCGGGCGCCGCCGAGTTCTCCGCGGAGCGCCTGAACCGTCGAGAGCACTCCGAGGGCCGCTGCCTGACCGGCGGCATCCCCCACCGAACCCGCCAAGTCGACGGCCGCCGCTGCCTCCTCCCCGGCTTGGGCGATCCGACCGGCGGACAGCGCCCGCTCCGCGGACCGGCGGCGCAGCACTGCGTCGTCCTCGGCGCGGCCGCCCGACCAACCGCTGTCCGACCAGACGCCGTCCGGGCCGGGCGGTCGCCGTCCGGCCGTTGCGGGGGCGGGGGCGGGGGCGATGGCGGTGGCGGTGGCGGTGGCGGTGGCGATCAACTCATCGGCGGTGCCCAGTTCCTGTCCGGATGATCGGATCAGCAGCGCACCGGCCCGGGTTCGCGCGGAGAGGGCCTGCGATGGAGTCGTGACTTCCAGCAGCTCGGCGGCCAGAGCGCGCGCCTCCTGCCACCGTCCGGCGTCGTAGGCGTACTGCGCGGCCATGAGCAGCCGGTCCGCGCGGATCTCGCCGCTGCCCAGGTCGCTCGGGTCAACGGGGTCGGCGGGGTCGGCGGGGTCAACAGGCTCAACGACGCCGACTCCCTGCGAGGTTGCGAGGACGGGGGTGTGGCGGGCTGCCAGGTGGGCCAGCCGGTAGGCCTCGACGACGGCGCCCGAACGCCGCGCCCGGGCAGCGGCGTCCGCCAG
This sequence comes from Kitasatospora sp. MAP12-44, assembly GCF_029892095.1. Taxonomy (NCBI): domain Bacteria; kingdom Bacillati; phylum Actinomycetota; class Actinomycetes; order Kitasatosporales; family Streptomycetaceae; genus Kitasatospora; species Kitasatospora sp. MAP12-44. Next base: position 4,987,801 of record NZ_JARZAE010000004.1, on the reverse strand, counting down.
CGCCGCCGCCGTGGTCTCCTCGGGCTCGCCCGGGTGGGACAGCGCGCGCAGGCGCGCCCGTTCGCCCGGATCGGCCGCCACCGCGGCGAGCGACCGGCGCGCCGCCGTCAGTTCGGCCGGCGCCGCTTGCGCCAGGAGGACCACCGGGACCAGCGGATCCGCGAAGCCCACGCGCCCCACCTGACGCCCGGCCTGCTGCCCGGCCTCGCCCGGACCAACGAGCGCGACCAGACCGGAGCACAGAGCCGAGGCAAGGAGCAGCAAGGGATCCTGTCCGCCGAGGGCTTCCCGCAACTCAGCCACGGTCGGCCGGGAGGCGGCCGCCGCCAGCAGCAGCGCCTTGCGCTCTGCGCCCGACAGCCCCGGCAACCGATCGAGGACGAGTTCGCGCAGCCGCCACGGCACCGGTCCCGTACCGTCCGCGCCGAGCCGGAAGCCCGCCCTGGCCAGGTCGAGGGCGTACCCGGGGTTGCCGGCCGCGACCTGCTGGACGTCGCGCAGCACGTCGGCCGGCAGCGGCCCGCCGCAGTCCCGGACGAGCAACTCGGCCACCGCCGCGGGCCTCAGCGGCGGCAGGACGAGTTCGACCGTGTCGGCCGGGCACACCTCCCGCAACCGCAGCCGCGGCCGCCCATCCTCCTGACCGACCCCGGTCGCCCCCGCCGGCTCGGCCTGCTCCGCCCACTCGGTCCACCCGGTCCGCTCGGTCGCCAGAAGTCGGACACCGAGCCGCCGCCGCCCGGTCCTGCGCAGGACGAAGCGCAGTACCTCGGCGCTCGGACCGTCGAGCCACTGGAGCCCGTCGAGCACCACCAGCAGCCCCGCCGCCGCCTCCGCCGCCAGTACCCGCAGCACCTGCAGCACCCCGACCCGCAGAGCCAGCCGGTCCACACCCGACCCCGGACTCCGCCCGCGCAGCAGGGCGTCGCCCAGCGCGGCACGCTGCCCCTGCGGCAGGCCGTCGAGCAGCGCGTCGAGGCGTTGCTCGGGCAACTCCGCGAAGAGGTCGACGAGTCCGACGTACGGAAGCACCCGCTCCTCGCCCGACGGCGCGCAGCGCAGCACCACGGCTCCGCCCGCCGCCGCCTCGGCAGCGAGGACCGCCGACAGCGCGCTCCGCCCGATCCCCGCCGGACCGCGGAGCAGCACCGAGCCCGCGCTCTGCAGCGCCTCCCGCGCGCCGAGCAACTCCGGACCCCGCCCCACCAGGAGCGCACGCTCCCGCCGGTCAGCCTCAGCCTCCGCGTCCGCGCGCATCTCTCGGGCCACCCCTCCCCCGGGACCTCGCACCACCAGGCAAACGCCATGCCCCTGCCAAAGTGGTTCGGCAACGGAATGCCCATCTCAGCTCCGCCCTGGCGACCCGTCAAGAAGTGCGGCCAAGATGGGGCGTCCACGAAACAGAGAGTTCACGTCGGCTTGACGCAGGTTGACGCGCAGTCACAGCGTCCGGGCAACCACCCCTCGCCGGGACGGCAGCGACCCCGGCACGGGCTCCCGCTGAGCGGGGCCGTACCGGGGTCGAGGGGCGGGAGGACCGGGAGGGTCAGGCCGCTTCGAAGCCCGCGTGGTCGGCGATCTTCTTCAGCTCCGCCAGCGCGTGCTTCTCGATCTGGCGGATCCGTTCCCGCGTCAGCCCGTGCTGCTTGCCGACCTCCGTGAGGGTGCGCTCACGGCCGTCCTCCATGCCGTAGCGGGAGCGGATGATCGAGGCGGTCCGGTCGTCGAGGCGGCCGATCAGGTCGTCCAGCTCCTCGCGGCGGAGCATCACCATCACGGCGTCCTCCGGCGAGACGGCGCCGGTGTCCTCGACCAGGTCGCCGAACTGGGTCTCGCCCTCGTCGTCGACCGCCATGTTGAGGCTGACCGGGTCGCGGGCCCAGTCGAGCACGTCCTTCACCCGGGCCTCGGTGGTGTCCAACTCGGCCGCGACCTCCGAGGGGTCGGCCTCGCGGCCCAGCTCCTTGGACTTCTCACGCTGGACCCGACGGATTCGGCCAAGCTCCTCCACCAGGTGGACGGGCAGCCGGATCGTGCGGGACTGGTCGGCGATCGAGCGGGTGATCGCCTGCCGGATCCACCACGTCGCGTACGTGGAGAACTTGAACCCCTTCGCGTAGTCGAACTTCTCGACCGCGCGGACCAGGCCGGCGTTGCCCTCCTGGATCAGGTCGAGCAGCGGCAGCCCACTGCGCGGGTAGCGGCGGGCGACCGCCACCACCAGGCGCAGGTTGGAGCGGATGAAGACGTCCTTCGCCCGCTCCGCGTCGGCGGCTATCGCCTCCAACTCCTCGCGGGTGACCCCGTCGGGCAGCGCCACCGGAGGCTGGGCGGCCTCGCCCGGCGCCGCGATGCCGTCGGCGGCGTCCAGCAGGTGCTGGGCGTAGACGCCGGCCTCGATGCGCAGCGACAGCTCGACCTCCTCGGCGGCGTCGAGCAGGGGGGTCCTGGCGATTTCGTCGAGGTACATGCCGACCAGGTCGCGGTCGGCCTCAAAGTTGGTCGGGCGGGCCGTACGAGTCCGGTCGGCCCTGTCGCGAACGACGGCACGGGTGGCCATTCTTGCTCCCTCGCTGGTGATGCCGGGTCTGCTCTGGCGACGACACGTCTCCTTCTAGTACGGGCCCCGGGGCGCTCGCACGTAACAATCCAACGTGCAGAAACCGGACAAGATTCCCAAGTTGCTCAGATTCTTCGACGGATGCAGTATCCTGCCGGTTTTCACTCCCGACTTGAACGCTCTGCGACCAACCGTGCACTCGTGGTGCTCGTGGTGCTGCTCATCCGCACGCGCGGTGCGGGCCGGTCCGCCGTGACAGGGGCAACGCCCGAGAGGTCCGAATTGATCCCGGGCGCCCGCCCGCAAACGATGCCGAATCGCGATGCGCCGCCGGTCGGTTCGACACGCCTCGCTGGGAAGGTGTCAGGCATGCACCTGACCAGCGCCGCCCCACCCGACCTCCGCTCGCCGCACGCGCGACTGCCGCGCTACGCGGCAGTCGCGAGCGGTGCGGCCGTGCTGTTCGGGCTCCTGCTGCTGCTCGTCCACCAGGGCTGGGGCCCACTGGCCCGACTGGACAGCGGCTGGACCGACGCACTGCACGACTTCGCCCTGCGGCACACCGCGTGGACCGCCGCCCTGCAGACCCTGACCGCCCTCGGCGGCCCGGCCGCGATGCGCACACTGCTGGGCCTCGCGGCCGGCTGGCTCTGGCTGATCGGCGCCCGGACGCTGGCCTGCTGGACGGCGGCCCAGGCACTGCTCGGCTGGGCCACCGAATGGGCGGCCCAGACCGCCGTCGACCGGGCCCGCCCCTACTTCCCCGACGCGGTCGCGCACGCCGCCGGCCCGTCGTTCCCGTCCGGCCACGCGATGACCGCGGCCATCGCCTCGGGCACCCTGGCCGCCCTGGTCTGGCCGCAGGCGGCCCGGGCCGGCCGGATCGCGGCCTGCTCGCTGGCCGCGCTGACCACAGCGGCCGTCGGCTTCACCCGGATCGCCCTCGGGGTGCACTGGCCCAGCGACGTGCTCGGCGGCTGGCTGCTCGCCGCCGCCGTGCTCGGCGCCAGCACCGCGGCCGTCGAACTGTGCCGGCCCGGCGCCCTCTCCCGTGATGTTCGCCGGGTGAACTGGCGAACCAGGCCGCGCGTGCAGAGCGTCCTAGCCTCTGCGGTGCCGTTCCCGGAGCTGCCGCGCCAGGGGGAGTTCGACATGCGGGGCCTTGACGACTCGTGAGATAGCTCACACGGGTGGTTCGGCGGCTCCGAGGAGGAAAGTGGACAGTGCCGCATGAGCTATCCCAGTCCACCGCCAGCTGGGACAAAAGCGCCTCAATCGGACCGAAATCCTGCAGATCATTGCACTCCGCGACCGATTGGAGTGGTCCTTTTCCGGCTGGTTTCCGCGCTGGAGATCTCTGCCACATGGCACAGGACTCCCCACCCGGTGCCCCGGTAGGGCAGACTGCTCCGGTTGGGCATCGCCATGCCCAGTTCGAGGGAACCGAGCACGACAGCACGGCGCCGGCCGGTCGTCCGGAACTCGCGCCAGCGCGTCAGCTCCGTACACCGACCACCCGTCCTGCCCAAGCTGCGGCAGCCCCGCAGCAGCACCTGCCCAGGCACCGAGCGACGGGGGTCCGATGACCACGCACACGGCGGGTGAACCGTACGGTTCACCCGGGCCGCCTGAGTCGTACGGTTCTTTCGGGCCACCCGACCCCTTCGCGGGCCAGTACGCGTACGGGGATCCGCCCACGATGGCGCTGCGGCCGATCCCGGCGCAGGGCTCCTTCGGTCCCGTCGACCCCTCGTATGCGCAACCCGTCGAGCACCCCCAGCCCACCGAGCAGTTCCCCGCGCAACGCAAGGCGGAGCCCGAGCCGCAGCCGGCGGCGGCCGAGACGACCTCGGACGGCCGTAACGGCTTGATCATGGCGCTGGGCACGATGGGCTCGCGCGCACTGGGCTTCGTCCGCAGCGCGATGATCGTCGCCGCACTGACCACCGGCCCGCTGGGCGACTCGTTCAATGTCGCCAACTCGCTGCCGAACATCGTCTACACGATGCTGATCGGCGGCGTGCTGGCCTCCGTCTTCGTCCCCGAACTGGTGCACGCCGCGCAGACCCACAAGGACGGCGGCGTCGCCTACACCGACCGGCTGCTCACGATCTGCACCGTCGCGCTGGTCATCCTGACGGTGGGGGCCTGGCTCTTCGCACCGCAGATCGTCGACCTCTACTCCGACTACAGCGGCGCGCAACGCGATCTGACCATCGCCTTCGCCCGCTGCTGCCTGCCGCAGATCTTCTTCTACGGACTGTTCACCCTGCTCGGACAGGTGCTGACCTCGCGCAACAAGTTCGGCGCGATGATGTGGACCCCGATCCTGAACAACGTGGTGGCCATCGCGGTCTTCGGCCTCTACATGGCCATCGCCTCGGGGGCGCGCACCGTCGGCCACATGACCACCGGGCAGGTCCTGCTGCTCGGCTGGGGCAGCACGCTGGGCGTGGTGGTGCAGACCGTGGGCCTGCTGCCCTCGCTGCGGGCCGTGCGCTTCCGCTGGCACCCCCGCTTCGACTGGCGCGGCTCGGGCCTGACCAAGCCGCTGCGCGCGGCCACCTGGGCGCTGCTGCTGGTCGTCGCCACCCAGCTGGCCTACGCGGTGATCTCCCGGCTGAGCACCAGCGCCGGTACCCAGGCCGCCCACGCCGGCCTCAAGGCGGGCCTGGGCAACATCGCCTACAGCAACGCCTACCTGCTCTTCGTGGTCCCGCAGGGCGTCATCACGATCTCCCTGGTCACCGCCGTGCTCCCGCGGATGTCCCGGGCCGCCAGCAAGGGCAAGCTGCAGGAGATCGGCGCCGACCTGGCGCAGGTGCTGAAGTCCTCGGCCGGCATGATCATGGCGGCCACCCTGCTGTTCATCGCCCTGGCACCGCAGATCGCCGCGATCGCCTTCGAGCACGGCGTGGTCGGAGCGGACAGCGCCTGGGTCATCGCGCAGCTGCTGATGGTCTTCGCGATCGGCCTGCCCGCCTTCTGCGCCCAGTACGCACTGGCCCGCGGCTTCTACGCGATGGGCGACGCCCGCACACCGTTCTGGCTGACCGTGGTGAGCTCCGGCACCAACGCCGGCCTCTCCTGCCTCGCCTACTGGACGCTGTCGCCGCGCTGGATCGTGATCGGCATGGCCGGCGCGCAGACCGTCGCCTGCGTGGTGAACGTGGTGATCACCGGCCGGGCGCTGAGCCGGCGGCTGCGCACGGTGCCCGTCCCGACCGCGGCGCCGGACCAGACGATGATGCTCCGCTCCCCCTTCATCGCACCGCCGCGCAGCGGACTGGACGGGCGCCGGGTCTTCGGCCTGCACCTGGGCCTGCTGCTGGCCGGCCTGCCGGGTGCCGTCATCGGGCACTGGCTGGCCGACCAGCTCAGCGCCGCGCTGGGCGGCGGCCTGATCGGCAACATGCTGGGACTCGGCGTGGGCTCGGTGGCCGTGCTGGCCTCGCTCTTCCTGCTGGCCCGCGTCTTCGGCGCCGGCGCAGCGGTCGCCCCCCTCGCCCGCAAGCTGCGGATCCCCTACCCCGAGCCTGCGGCCGTGGGCGGAAAGCACCGGCGCTGAGCAGGCTTCGGCCGATAAGCTCAACAGACATGACCTCTCCCCACACAGCAGCCCTGCCCGACGCCCCGCTGCGGATCGCCGCCGCCCAGGCCGCCACCGTCCCGGGCGACGTGGGGGCCAACGCCGAGCGGGCCGCCGAGCTGATCCGCGAGGCCGGCGCGGCGGGGGTGCGGCTGGTGGTCTTCGCGGAGAAGTTCCTCACCGGCTACGACCCGGAGCTGATCGGCTCGGACCCGGCCCGCTACGCCGTCAGCACCGACGATCCGCGCCTCGCCCCGATCGCCGCCGCCTGCCGGGAGACCGGCACCATGGCCGTACTGGGCGCGGCCACCCGCGCCGCGCAGCAGCTGTTCATCTCGGCCCTGGTCTTCGCGTCCACCGGCGAGGTGGTGGCCCGCTACGACAAGCAGCACCAGTACGGCATCGAGCCGACGGTCTTCGCCGCGGGCGCGGCCGGCTGCACGCTGGAGCTGGACGGCTGGCGGCTCGGCCTCGGCGTCTGCTACGACTCCGGCTTCCCCGAGCACGCCCGGGCGGCGGCGCTGGACGGCTGCCACGCCTACCTGGTGGGCGCGCTGTTCTTCACCGGCGGCGGCTTCGAGCAGAGCCGGATCTGGTTCCCGGCCCGGGCCATGGACAACACCTGCTTCGCCCTGCTGGCCAACCACACCGGCCCCAGCGGCGCACGGGAGGGGGCCGGCGGCAGCGCGATCTGGCGTCCGGACGGGCGGCCGCTCATCGAGGCCGGGCCGACCGAGAGCGGGCTGGTGATCGGCGATCTCGACCCGGCGCTGCTGCGGCAGATCCGGCAGGACCTGCCGATGCTGAGCGACATCGCCGAGCGGGACGCCGCGGTGGCGGCGGGCCCGCGGGTCCGGCTCACCCTGGCATAGGGCCTGTCCGGCCGATCTTGTCGGATCAGCGCGCGGCGTTGGGCGCCCGGCTGGTCGTGCGCCCGAGTCGTCCTCGTACTGGACGTACTTGGGCGATTCGGGCGTGCGTCCGAGGGGGCACCCCCGGCCGGAGGTTGGGGGAGGGATGCCCGGCGTCGCGCGCCCGGCAAGATCGGCCGGACAGGCCCTAGGAGGCGGGTCAGGCCGGGCCGCAGAGCAGGGCCGCCCGCAGGTCCAGCCGGTCGTCCAGGCGGCCCAGGTCGCGGTGGGTCAGCTCCTCGATCCGGCGGATCCGGTAGTGCACGGTGTTCACATGGACGTGCAGCGACTCGGCTGTCCTGGCCCACGAGCAGTCGTGGTCCAGGAAGCTGACCAGGGTGGCCAGGAGCGCGCCGCCGCTGGTCCGGTCGTGCTCGGCCAGCGGGTCGAGCAGTCGGCGGCGGAAGGCGGCGGCGACCTCGACGGGGATGCCGCGGACCAGGGCGGCCAGCGAGTCCAGCTCGCTGCTGGCCCCCACCGAGCAGTCCTTGGGTCCGGCACAGGCGGCGGCCTCCAGGGCGTAGCCGGCCTGCCGCAACCCGGCCGCCAGTTCCGCCCGCGGCCCACCGACGCCCGGGCCGACACCGGCCCGCAGCAGATGGCGGTCCGGCAACCGGGCCTGCAGGCGCGGCCAGACCTCCCGCAGCCGGGCGGTCAGCTCGTCCGGCCGCTCGCAGACCACGGCGGCGACGGCTCGGCCCGCGTCGTCCGCGCCGACCGCGAAGGGGTCGGCGGTGGCCGCGCGCAGCGCCTCGGCGAGGGCGTCCGCGGCCCACGGCGCGTCCACGCCGTCGATCCGGGCGACCAGCGGCACCAGCGTCGCACCCGGGGGCAGGCCGCAGGCGGCGAGGGCCTCGGCGAGGTCGGCGGGGTGCGCGGCGGCGGCACCGGCCAGCAGTGCCGCCAGCCGTCCGGCCGCCCGGCGGCTCTCGGCCGCCTCGGCCCGGGTGCGGGTCCACAGCGTGGCGAGCAGGTCCGCCAGCCCGTGCAGCACGGTGGCCGAACCGACCGCGGTGTCGGCGTGCGGGTAGAGGTACCAGCCGTCGAACGGGCTCTCGCCGTCCGCTCCGATCGCCAGCGCGGCCGTCCCCGGCGCCGGGCCACTCGACCCGTCGCCGCCGGCCGCCGGCAGCGCCCGCCGGACGGCCTCCGGGTCCGGGGCCGCCGCACCCGGGGAGGTGGCGATGGTGCGGCCCGAGGCGGAGACCAGCGAGCAGGGCCCGCAGCCCAGCCGGGAGACCGCCCGCCCGAGCACCACATCCGCCGCCGCTCCCGCGTACATCAGCTCGACCAGCTCGCGGCGGGCCGTCTCCGGGACTGCCGCGGCGCCGTCCGAGCGGGCCTGCAGGTCGCCCCAGAGCCGCAGGTAGATCCGGTCGGTGACCGCGCGGAAGCTGGTCCCGGCCGGGACCGAGAGCAGCGGGATCCCGTGCACCCGGCAGGCGTCCACCAGTCCGGTCGGCACCTCGCCGTGGGTCCCCTCGCCGGCCAGCAGCGCGGCCACCCCGGCGCTGCGCAGCGAGGTGGCGAAGCGCAGCGCGAGCGCGGCCGCCGAGGGGTGGTCGGGCTGCCACCAGACCAGCCCGGAGAGCACCAGCTCGCCGGGCTGCAGGTAGCGGGCCGGATCCTGGAGGTCGGTGGACGTGACGCCGGTGACCTGCCGGGCGAGCAGCTCGGGCGGGCCCCAGGCCAGCCCCAGCCGCAGATCCTCCACCCGCAGGAGATCCTCGACGATCATCTACCGCTCCTCGTGCCGAGCGCCGGACTCGGCGCCGCACCCGGCCGGCCCTCTTATCAGCCAGGGATTCAGGTGCATCTGCATAGTAGGTGCCAGGGCAAAGGGGGAAATACCCTCTTTGTTGATCATCCAGACGTCGTCCGCGGGGCGGCGCCCGGCACTGGCACAGCCTCCGAACGGCCCACCCGGCCGAGGCCCCGTCAGGACAGTCCGCCAGCGGCCCCCCAGGCTGGAGCCCATGGACGCACCGCAGCGCACCCGGCCGCCGCACCACAGCCCGTGGAGCTGGCTGCTGGTCCCAGGCGCGCTCGCGCTGCTGATCACGGCGTACTTCACCCTGCCGCTGGACGTCTTCGGCCCCAGCCACCCGCTGCTGAGCTGGCTCACCTTCGCACTGATCATCACCATCCAGGGCGCCCTGCTGCTGCTCCAGGTCGTCCGGGTGATGACGGGCTCCCCGAAAGGCCGGCCGGCGGTGTCGATCGCCCTGCTGATCTGCCTGTCGCTGGTCGTCTTCGCCACCACCTACCTGGCACTGGCCAAGCGGCCCGGCGAGTTCGACCACCTGAACACCCGGGTGGACTCGCTGTACTTCACCCTCGTCACCCTGGCGACGGTGGGCTACGGCGACATCACCGCCTCCGGCCAGACCAGCCGCGTGATGGTGATGATCCAGATCTTCTACAACTTCGTCTTCCTGACCGCCGGCGCGAGCGCCTTCAGCCGCCAACTCCGCAGCCAGGTCGCCACCCGCGCCCAGGAGCGCGCCCGCAACACCCCGCCCGACGACCCACCCTCCGGCAGGTAAGGGACTGACCGCCCGCCAGGAACTGACCGGCCCTCAGCACTCCTTGGACCGCGGCACGAAAAAGTGGGACGCACCCAGTGCGCCCCACCTGTCCGTATCTCCCTGTGCCCCAGGCAGGATTCGAACCTGCGACACCAGCTTTAGGAGAGCTGTGCTCTATCCCCTGAGCTACTGGGGCGGGGCCGAGTGCCTGGGCTGCCGGCTGCGGTCCCTCGGCTCGCGGGATGACCCGGGGCCCAGAGAGCAGCGCCCGCCCGGACGCTCGATCCACAGAGTACCGGATCGAGGGCAGGGCGGGCGCTGAGGTTTGCCGGGTCCAGACCGACCGGTCTTAGACCGACCAGCAATTGGTGGCCGGCGTCGCGACGCCCGGGCTGTCGCCTGGACGGCTTCTCCTCAGTCTCCCTCCTTGCCCGGCAACGGGCAGGAGGGGCCCTCAGCTCCGCAGTGGCTCCCTCGTCGGCACCGCCCAGACTCGGCCCGGACGCCGCTCCTTCCTCCACCCCCCAATTGCCGGGCGGTCTTAGTTCTCGGACGGCCTGGCGTCCGCGTCGGTGGAGGCGTCGGGCGGGCAGGCGTAGGAGCGCAGGTAGTCGGCGGTGGGGCTGCCGACTCCGGTGACGGCGTTGTAGCCCTCGACGGCCACCAGGGAGGAGTCCATGCCCAGCGATCGGAGCGACGTCACGGTGCCCGCGGCGGCGTCCACGCTGTTGGCGAAGTCGACGCGCACCTCGGCGAGTTCGGTGCCCGGGCCGAAGGGGTGGTCGGTCACCTGGTGGTAGGCGCCGGTGCCGTAGCGGGCGTAGATCGCGGGGTTGGCGAAGCCGAGCGGGGAGCCCTTGGCCTGCTGGGCGAGGGCCTGGAGGCCGGCGAGCGCCGGGCAGGCCAGGCTGGTGCCGCCGATCCGGTACTCGCTGTACTTGACCGAGCCGTCCGGGAACGCCTGGGTCTGGCCGACCAGGAAGCCGGTGTTGGGGTCGGCGACGGCGGCGATGTCGGGCACCACGCGGTTGCGGCCGCCCGTTGGCGGTGACCAGGTCCTCGGGCACGATGCCGCGCTGGTAGCCCGGCTGCTTGAAGCGGGCGCTGGTGCCGCCGCCCGAGCCGCCGGTGAAGGCGCCCGGGAAGTCGGTCCAGCTCTTGCCGTCGGCGGAGAGCAGCGCCTTCCTGGTCCCCCAGCCGGTCTCGAAGCGGTACTTGTCGGCCTGGTCCAGGCCGAGCGCCGTGCCGCCGACCGCGGTCACCCAGGGCAGCGAGGCCGGCATGTCGCTCTGCTTGGTGCCGGTGTTGGCGACCTCGTCGCCGTCGTCACCGCTGGAGAAGTAGAAGCCGATGCCCTCGACCGCGCCGCGCTGGAAGACGTCGGTGTAGACGCGGTCGAGCGCGGGGTCGCTGGCGTTCTCCGGCTCGCCCCAGGAGTTGGAGACGATGTCGGCGAGATGGCGGTCGACCACCCGGTCCAGGGCGTCGAGCAGGTCGGGGTCGTTGCAGGAGGAGGCGCCGACATAGCTGATATCGGCCTCGGGGGCCATCGCGTGCAGGGCCTCCACGTCGAGGGTCTGCTCGCCGTACCAGCCGGAGGCGCCGCAGCCGTCCGGGGTCTGGTCCGACTTTTCCGCGGTGTCGGTCCAGACGGCCGGGTCGTAGCGCAGCAGTTGGTCCTTGGCGTACGGGGCGTCGCCGTGCGCCGCGGCGTAGCGGGTCACGTCGTCGCCGAGGGTCGGCGAGTCGTAGGCGTCGACCACCGCCACCGTGGCGCCGCGGCCGGTCAGGCCGCTCTCGGTGGCGCCGTAGGCGGACCGGAGCTGGGTGCCGGTGTAGCCCTGGATCACGTACGGCTGGGTGGCGCCGTAGGCCGCAGGGGTGCCGGTCGCGGGGTTCGAGCCGTAGAAGGTGGAGAACGGGCCGGAGTTCACGAAGGCGTTGGCAGGCCCGGGCAGGGTGTCGGAGGGGTGGGCCCGGCCGGAGGAGGTCCGGTGCGCGGCTCCGTGCCCGGGGTGGACCTGGCTGGGCGCAGTGCTCAGACCGCTGACGCTGAGCACGTCGGCGGCCAGGTCCGCCGGGACGGTGACGTCCGAGGCCGGCGCGCGGTACGTCCGGCCGCCCTTGCTGTAGGTGCGCAGTTCGGTGCCGAAGGCGCGCTGCGCGGTGTCGACGTCACCTTGGACGGTCAGATAGTGGTCACTCGCGGCGGTGACCCGCAGACCGGCCGAGGTCAGCCAGTCCCGTACCCGGCTCTGCTGGGCGTCGTCGGAGGAGAAACGATCCGCCAGCTGCCGAGCCGTCAGATAGTGCCCGTAGGAGGACGACGCGGGGTCGGACACCTCCTTGGCGAGGGCTGTCAGGCCGGCCAGGTCCCGGCCGGCCAGGTAGACCCGGGCGGTGACGGCCGCCGAGCCGGCGGCGGCGCCCTGGTCGGCGGACGGCTGGGCCCAGGCCGGCCTGGTGCCCTGCACCACGGCCCGGCCCTGGCGCGGGGCGGGGGTGGCGGCCCGGGCCGCGGTGCCGGCGGCGACAGCGGCGAGCAGCGGCAGCGCGGCTGCCAGCAGCACACCTCCGCGCCTGAATGATCGGGGGAAGTGCATGCGGAGCCCTTTCGGATCGAGCCGCTTGGTATATCGGGGTACGCGGAGTTGCCCCGGACGATATTTCCGGGGCGGATGAGTCGATCATTCATTTGACGTGTCCCCACGAACTTCACTCGCGTGCAGGAGGTGGCCCGGGGCCCCGCACACGCTTATCCGTTGTTGATCGCCGCTGGTTAGCGTCGCCGTATGAACAACGCGATCAAGCCCCCGCCCGAGTGGTGCCAAGGCACTGACCTGGACAATTTCGTCATCCTGCTGCGCGGTCTCAAGGACTCACTGGCAGCGGACCTGCACGACCCACGCAACCCCGGGGGCGCCGGGGATCCCGTGGAGCAGCTGTCCCGTTGACGCGATCTTGGCGCCGGATCCCCTGAACGAGTGAGCGAGCCATGGCGGCCTTCGCGATTCACTACTATCTGCCAAGCGGTAGTCAGCCGACAGCCTGCGTGCTGAACGCCGTCTCCAGGTCGTTACCATCGGCATTGGTGTTCACTCCGGCCGGGGTCCAGCGGGTCCATGGTCTGACGGTGCCGCCGCCGGTGTGCAAGGTCCGGCGGTGGAGAGACAGAGATGCGATGCCGTGTCCGAGGCGGACGCGGTACAACCCGAAAGGCTCGTACGTGACTGCGCCCCAGGAGCACTCCTTCGCCGATCTCGGCAAGGTGCTGGTCATCATCCCGACCTACAACGAGGCCGAGAACGTCGAACGGATCGTCTCCCGGGTCCGGGCTGCCGTTCCCGAGGTGCATGTCCTCGTCGCCGATGACAACAGCCCCGACGGCACCGGCGAGATCGCCGACAAGATCGCCGAGCAGGACGGCAACGTCCACGTCATGCACCGCATGGGCAAGGAGGGCCTGGGCGCCGCCTACCTGGCCGGCTTCGCCTGGGGCATCGAGCACGGCTACGACGTGCTGGTCGAGATGGACGCCGACGGCTCGCACCAGCCCGAGGAGCTCTACCGCCTGCTGACCGCCCTGCGCGGCGCGGACCTGGTGCTGGGCTCGCGCTGGGTGGCCGGCGGCAAGGTCGTGAACTGGCCGAAGTCCCGCCTGCTGATCTCGCGCGGCGGCTCGCTCTACTCGCGCCTGATGCTGGGCGTGCCGATCAAGGACGTCACCGGCGGCTACCGCGCCTTCCGCAAGGAGACCCTGCAGGGCCTCGGCATGGATCAGGTCGCCTCGGCGGGCTACTGCTTCCAGGTCGACCTGGCCTGGCGCACGGTCAAGGCCGGCTTCAAGGTGGCCGAGGTGCCGATCACCTTCGTGGAGCGCGAGCACGGCGTTTCCAAGATGAGCCGCAACATCCTGGTCGAGGCGCTCTGGCGGGTGACCGCCTGGGGCGTCACCGATCGGGTGAACAAGCTGACGGGCCAGCACAAGAAGTAGCGCGCACTGCCGGAAGGGGTCCGTACGTTCGGGTACGGACCCCTTCGACGTCTGTTGCTGGTACCGGCCGGATCAGAGCGGGCGGGTCAGAGCAGGCGGGTCAGAGCAGGCGGGTCAGCCGGGACATGATCGACGGCGGTGCCAGGTCGTGCTGCAGCAGCACCGGCACCTGGACCTGGGCGCTGCCCTCGCCTGCGGTGATCGTGCCGACCTGGGTGCCGGCCTGTGCGCTGTGGCCCAGGCTTCCGGGGCCCTGGGAGAGCGTCAGGGTAGCGGTGACGCCGGTCCAGCCGGCGACGGTGACGTCCTTGCCGGCCACTACGGGGGCCTTGCCGCCGAGGCCGTCGTCGACGTAGCCGACCACGTCGCCCTGCCGGGCCAGCACCTGGCCGCCCAGCGCGTCCTGACCAGCGGTGATGATCTTCGCGCTGACGGTCTGGGCAGCCTTGAGGATGTTGTCGGTGGCGGTCGGGGGCTGGCCGAGGGTCACCCCGAGGATGGTCTGCCGGGTGCCGTCGACATCCTTGACGGCCGCCCACATCAGGCAGCTGCCGGCGGGGGTGCTGGAGCCGGTCTTGGTGCCGATGATCCCGTTCTTCGGGCTGAGCAGGGCGTTGGTGTTGTAGATCCGGGTGCCGCCGATGGTGGCGTCCGGCTCGGCGACGATCTGCCGGAAGATGTCACTCTGGATGACCTGCTCGGCCAGCTTGAGCTGGTCCTTGGCGGTGCTCTTGGTGTTGTTGTTGTAGCCGGCGGCATCCGCGTAGGTGGTGCTGGTCATGCCGAAGGCGGTGGCCTGGTCGTTCATCTTCTTGACGAACGCGTCCTCGGACCCCGCGTCCCAACGGGCCAGCAGACGGGCGATGTTGTTGGCGGAGGGCAGCATCAGCATCTCCAGCGCCTCGTACTCGCTGATCTGCTGACCCTCGGTCACCTTGGCGGTGGACTGGTCGGAGTCACCGGACTCCTGCGCGGCGGCCTGGTCGACGGTGATCGCCGGGCCGCTCTCGCCCTTGCGGAGCGGGTGGTCCTTGAGGATCAGGTAGGCGTTCATCACCTTGGTGACGCTGGCGATCGGCACCGGCGTGTCCGGGCCGGAGCTGCCCAGGCTGCCCAGGCCGACCACCTCGGCGGCGGCCTGGCCCTTGGCCGGCCACGGCAGGGCGAGCGGGTCGCCGGTGAAGGTGAAGGAGCCGGCGGTGGTCATCCTGGTCTGCGGGCCGGGCAGCGGGCGCAACAGCTGAGCGGTCACCACGGCGCCGAGGACCACGGCGGCGAAGACCGTCCAGATGGTGATCCGCTTGAGCGCGCGGCGCAGCCGGGAGACCGGGCGGCCGCTGAGGCCGGCGAGCACCTCCAGGGCCTCGGAGGTGGTCTCCGGGCCGGGGGCGGGGGCGGGGGCAGGCGTGGGCGTGGGGGCGACTGCGGGGGTGGGGGTGGGCTCGGGAGCGGTGACGGCTGCCACGGCGACCAGGACCAACTCGGGCTCAAGCTCGGGCTCGGGCTCGGGCTCGGGATCGACGGGTTCCGCGGGAGCGTCGGCCTCGGGCTCGTGCTCGGCTTGCGCCTCTTCCGCCGGGGTCTCGTCATCGGCGTCCCGCATGGCGAGACGCGGGTCCAGTGCCGCCGCGTCGCTCTCCTCGACCTGGCCCTTTGCCTCCACGGGCTCGGCCGACTCGGTCGGAATCCGCAGGACCGTCGTCTTGCTGTCCACATCCCGGACGCGCAGCTGGACTGTCGAGCCGCCCACATCCTGGCTGCCGCTCCGCTCACCGTCCGCCGCCGTCGCACCCTCCGCCGGCAGCTCCCGCTCCCCGTCGTTGCGGACCTTGTCCGGGGCCTCGCCCACGTATCCCGACCTCCTCGTGTGCTCAGCGGTGCGCGGGCCACCCGGCTTCCGGGGGCCCGCGCACCGCTCCTCTAGCTCAACAGTCTCCGTCACCGGCGGACGATCGGCGCGGTCCACACCCCGTCCGACCGGCGGTTATTCCGGGCACTCGGCCCATCCCCGGCAACGACGCGGACCCGTCGGCCACCGGTTCCCCGTGCGGCGCGGGTCTCCGATCAGTTCCCGCCCCAAGGTCACGATTCGGAGGCGTACTCGACAAGGCCGTGTGAGAGGCGTCACTCTGTCATTCATCCACGCGGGGAGGCTTGGATGGGCAAGAGCCGCAGAACAATTCCCGAGGAACTCTTGTTGCTCGCACTGGACCCGACCACGGGTACCACGGCGCAGCCGCAGACCCTCGACCTCGGACTCGCCGGGGCACAGCTCGTCGAGCTGTCCCTGGCCGGCCGGATAGTCCCGGACGGAGACCGGATCGCCGTGGTGATGCCACGACCGACCGGCGACCCCACCCTGGACCACGCCCTGGAGCTGCTGCGCCGTCGCGGCAGCCCGGTACGTGCCGCGCACTGGATCGGCGGGCCCCGCCTGGGGCTCCGGCAGACCTACCTGGCGCACCTGGAACGGTGCGGCATGGTGGCGGCCGTGCCGGGCCAGGTATGCGGGGTCCTGCCGACGACGCGCTACCAGGCGTCGGACGACTGTACGAACGCTGCCATCAAGCAGCGTCTCGACACAGCCATCCGCACTGGCGTCCCACCGGACCCCAGGACGGCCGCACTGGCCGCACTGGCCCATGCGGTGGGGCTCGGAAAGCATCTGTATCCCGGTAACGAAGGCAGGTCCTCGCGGTCACGGCTGCGTGACCTGATCCGCTACGACCCGCTCGGCGGGATGGTCGCGCACGCCGTCATGGATGTGCAGAACGGCCTTCCGGCTCAGCAGGGCCGTGGCGGACCGGTGGCGGCCGGCACCAGCGGTCGGGCGCCCGCCCCCAGGAACGGCGCGGAGCCCGTCGACCGCGGCCGGCCGGCGGGAACCCACAGCCCGCTCGGCCGGGTCGGCGTCCGCTGACGTCCGTCCTGTCGCTGCGCCGTCGTGACGCTCCGCCGTCGTGACGTACAGCCGTCCTGACGGGCCGTCGAACTGACGGCCCACCGGACCGACGGCCCGCCGAGCACCCGCTCGGCAGCCCACGCCACCGGGCTGCCGGGCTCCGCCAGGGGGGAGCGCGCCACCGGCGCGCGTCCCACCGGGCGGCGCCGGACCGCCGGTTCACTCCGGTCACCGAAGACGGACCTCCGGACCTCTCGGGGCGGTCGCACGCGGCACATGCCGGGTGCGACCGCCCCTCCGTCGTGTTCGGTACCCGCCGTCGTGTTCGGCACCCGCCGTCGCGATCGAGGGCCCTTAGCACGACAGGGGCCTCTCGCGCAGCGGTGACGTGATTCCCCGGCGGTGATGTGATCCAAGGTGGCATGCTGCTCAGAACCAGGGGGTTGGGTACGAACACCGAAGAAGTCCGAAGCAGCACACCAGAAGTCCCGCCGGAGGTCGATGTGTCCGCCAGCATCAATCCCACCGTCCGCCGCAGGAGGTTGGGCGCCGAGCTGCGCCGTCTGCGCGAGCAAAAGGGAATGACCGCCGAAGAGGTGGCGCAGCGGTTGATGGTCTCGCAGTCGAAGATCAGCCGACTGGAGAACGGCCGCCGCAGCATCAGCCCGCGCGACGTCCGCGACCTCTGCGACGTGTACAACGTCGATGAGCCGCGGATGCGCAACAGCCTGATGGAGATGGCCAAGGAGTCGCGCCAGCGCGGCTGGTGGCACGAGTTCGGGGACATCCCGTACAGCGTCTACATCGGCCTTGAGGCAGAGGCCTCGTCCATCCGGAGTTACGAATCCTCGTTCATTCCCGGCCTGTTGCAGACCCGGGAGTACGCCGAGGCCGTCGTCATGGGCACCCAGCCGGACACCGACGCGGGCTCGATCCGCCGCCGGGTGGAGGTCCGGCTCAAGCGCCAGGACCGGATCTCCGGCGACGACCGGATCGAGAACTTCTGGGCCGTCATAGACGAAGCCGCGCTGGCCCGGGAGGTCGGCGGCGGCGCGGTGATGGGCGACCAGATGCGCCGGCTGCTGGAGTTGGGCGAGCAGCCGAACATCACCCTGCAGGTGATCCCGTTCGTCCGCGGGGCACACCCGGGGATGACCGGGACATTCTCCCTGATGGAGTTCCCGGAGTCTGCCGATTCCACAGTCGTCTACTTCGAAGGGGTGACGAGCGACCTCTACTTGGAGAAGGACGTGGACGTGCGCCGCTATACCGGACTCTATGACCACTTGAGGGCCGCAGCGCTCAGCGTCGCGGAGACCCGGTCATTGATCACCGACTATGCGGAGGCGTACCAGAAATGAGCATCAAGACCCTGACCGTCAACCCGGCTTGGCGCAAGAGCACGCACAGCGGCGGCAACGGCGCCTGCGTGGAGGTCGCGGTCCCGGAGTCGGCCGTGGTGGCTGTGCGCGACTCCAAGGACCCCGAGGGTCCGCAGTTGCGCTTCTCACCCGACGCCTGGGCCGCGTTCGCGACCGCCGCCGGCACCGGGGTCTTCGGTACCGTCTGATCAGCCCGTCCCGATCGCTCTGATCCGCCGTGGTGGGTGCACCCCACCACGGCCGTCAGCGCGGGTGGTTCAGAGCAGGCGCTTCAGAGCGGGTAGCGCTCGCGCCAGGCGTCGCCGGAGCTGTCCGGACCGTGCAGCTGCGGACCGTGGACGAGTTCGAGCACCAGGTCGTCGGCGAGCTGCAGCAGCGTCCCGCGACCCTCCAACTCGGCCACCCACTCGGCCGGTAGCGCGGTCTCCCCGTGCAGCGCTCCCAGCAGGCTCCCGCAGACCGTCCCGGTGGAGTCGCTGTCACCCGAGTGGTTCACCGCCAGCAGCAGCCCGGACCGGACGTCCTCGGCCACCAGCGCGCAGTACACCCCGATCGCCAGCGCCTCCTCGGCCACCCAGCCCTCCCCCAGCGCCGCCACCCGCTCCACGGACGGCGGCCCCGACCGGACGGCGTCCAGTGCCCCGCGCAGCGCCGCCGTGGTCTCCTCGTGCCCGGTCCGCTCGGCGAGCTGCGCCAGGGCGAGTTGGACGCCCTCCTCCAGCGTGCCGCCGCGCAGCACGGTGTGCACGATCACCGCGAGCGAGCCGGCGGAGAGGTAGCCGGTGGGGTGGCCATGCGTCAGGACCGAGCATTCCAGTGCGAGTTGGAAGACCAGCCCGGGCTCCCAGCCGAGCAGCAGGCCGAACGGCGCCGCGCGCATCACGGTGCCGCAGCCCTTGGAGTGCGGGTTCTTGGGAGCGTCCAGGGTGCCAAGACGCTCGGCGTCCGGTCCCGAGAGGCCGGACAGGCACGCCGAGCCGGGCGCGCGCTGGGCGTAGAGCCACTCCTCGCGGCCCAGCCAGCCGAGGTCCGGGCGGCGTTCGTCCGGCCCCCAGTCGTGCTGGGTGGCCGCCCAGCGCAGGTAGGCGCGGTGGACGTCGCTGGGCGGGTGCCAGGCGCCGGTGTCGCGCCGGACGTGGGCGCGGATCAGGCCGTCCACCGTGAACAGGACCATCTGCGTGTCATCGGTGACCGCGCCGCGCAGCCCGTACGCGGGGACGTAGCCCGTGACGCCCTGCGGGCCGTGCGCGGCCCGGATCTTCTCGATCGAGTCGAACTCGATGCCCGCGCCCAGCGCGTCACCGATCGCCCCGCCGAGCAGGCAGCCGCGCACCCGGCTGCGGTAGTCCTGCTGCTGGGCACGGGACCACAGGGGCATCTCTGGTGAGCCTTTCGCTGGGCGGTGGGAGGCGGCGGTGGGAGGCGCACGCGCGGAGCCGTTCGAGCGCCCCCGCACTGTATTCGACGGCCGTGACGAGATGGCGGGATCCCCGGAACATCGGCCACTGCCACTGCCACTGCCACCGAGTCTGACCATCGCCTCGATCCGCGCGACCTGCGCAGCCGGCTGTTGGCCAACTGATCGACACCGGCGCGGAACTGGAAATTCAAGTTCCCTTTGTTTCCGCATACAGATAAACGGTCGGCCGCAGTCCCTGGGGACTGCGGCCGACCGTTTATCTCAGATCAACCCATGGGTTGGCGTCAAGCCGATATCGAAATCAGCCCTGCGCGGCGTTCAACTTGGGGTTGGGACCGTACTGGTTATCGCTCGGCTGACCGTCGGAGACCGTGAAGACGAGGAGGATGATCCCGCCGATGAACGGGATCGCGCCGATGAGCAGCCACCAGCCGGAACGCCCCGTGTCGTGCAGGCGGCGGACGGCCACCGCGAGCATCGGGAGCAGGACCGCGAGCACGTAGATCCCGGTGATGATGCCAGTCGTGCCGAGGACCGCGTCGATGATTTCCGCGACGACCATGGCGATGGTGTTGAAAAGCGTGAACATCCAGTATTCCTTGCGGCGCGCCCGACCGCTGAAACCCGCGTAGTTCTTGAGTACTGCCAGATACCAGTCCACGACTGCCCCGTTCCCCTTTTTCCGTTCTGCTGAGCGTTGAGAACGTACGGCCTGGCCAAAGAGCGGTCAAGTGAATAGGTTCGACTTGATGCGCGACCGTGATTATTGCCGGGGGGGATTTGACGGGTTTGGGGTAGCTAGGGCGGAGTTCCAGGACGGAGCCCCGGGGCTCGCCTCGGTCACAGCACCTCGGCCAGCTCCCGCAGCAGCTTGGCCTTGGCCCGGGCGCCGACCATCGACTTCACCGGCTGACCGGCCCGGAAGACCATCAGGGTCGGCATCGACAGCACGCCGTACGCCGCCGGGGTCTGCGGGTTGCTGTCCACGTCCAGGCTGACCACCTTGAGCCGGTCCGCCTCCTCCACCGCCACCTGGGCCAGCACCGGGGCGATCATGCGGCACGGGGGGCACCAGGAGGCGGTGAAGTCCACCAGGACGGGGAGGGCCGACTCCAGTACCTCGGCCGCGAAGGTCTCGTCGGTCACCTCTGTGAGCTGTGCGGTCGTCGTCATGCGGGTAGCTCCTTCGACGTCTGGTGAGAGGACAACTCACAGCGCGGGTCGGCGCGTTCGGCGCCCAACTCGGCGCGGGCCAGCTGCGCCGCGACCTGCTCGCGCACCACGCCGAGCCGGGCCAGGCAGTCGTCCAGCTCGGCCAGCTTGCGGCGGTAGACCTCCAACGAGGCCGGGCATGAGTCCCCGGCGGGATGGCCTGCCTGGAGGCACTCCACGAACGGGCGGGTGTCCTCCAGCTCGAAGCCGAAGTCCTGGAGCAACCGGATCTGCCGCACGAGGTGGAGGTCCGCCTCGCCGTACGCCCGGTACCCGTTCCCGGCCCGCCGCGCGGTCAGCAGCCCGCGCGCCTCGTAGTAGCGCAAGGTGCGCGTCGTCGTCCCGGCCCGCTCGGCCAACTCCCCGATCCGCATCGGCCCCGCCTCCTACCCGTCGCTGTCCCACCGACGGTAGACCTTGCCCCTGACGTCAACGCCAGTCCGGGGTGCCGTCCTCCGGCGGATCCGCCGCTCCCTGCGCCTGAGCCATACCGCTCGCCTCGGCGATCGCTTCGACCTCCCGCCGATCGCGAGCACGCTGCCCTTGGGCGACATCGAGTTTGTCCCGCATCGCCCGCAGGCGCTCCGGGTCTGCGGCAACCTCGGGTGGCACCAGCGACATCGCGCCGCTGACATGCGCGCCATCGCCCAGGTCGGCGACGACATGCTCGGACCGGTCCTCGCGACCAGGCTGCATCGCGCCGATCAGGCCCATCACGGCGAGCAACTCCGCACGCACCTCGGAGGTGAAGAGCTCTCTCTCCTCATCGTCCATCCGCAGCCGCACCGTGCCGCCGCCGGCCTCGGACCACATGCGCAGGACGTCCATCAGCAGCTTGAACTGGGCCTGCGGCATCCGAGCCGCAAGGGCCTCGATGTAGAGCTCCAGCCGGAGGCGCGGCAGGTCGGCTGCGCTGTCATCACCATCGCTCAACTGGTCCTCCGGGGTGAGAGGTTCGAGGTTCGGAGCAGGGCCTCTCATTCCAGCACACCGGCGGATGGCCGAGCGCCGCCTTCGGGAAGCACGACTGTGGCCCCGGCACGCCGAGGCCACAGCGGTGGGGCGGGTCGGGGCGGGCTAGTTGTGGACGGCCGAGAGCCGGTCAGCGCCGGCTGCGGCGGCGAACGCGCCCCAGGCCGCGCGGGAGAAGCGGAGCGCGGGGCCGGCGGGGTCCTTGCTGTCGCGGACGGCGATGTCACCGGACAGCGGGGCACACTCGACGCAGTTGTCATTGGGGTTGCTTCGACTCGACTTCTGCCAGACCACAGGAAGGGCGGCAGCGACAGGGAAGTGACTCATTTGATCTCGTCTCTCTACTCGGCGAGGCTCAAACAGACGGCAGATCGCCCACCTTGATCGCGGCGACGAAGGCACACCAGGCGTCAGCGGGAAAAGAGAGCACCGGCCCGTGCAGGTCCTTGGAGTCGCGTACCGCCTGGCCGTTGGCGACCGTCCGAGCAGTCTCCACGCACTCGCCACCCTGCTGGGAGTACGAGGACTTCCTGAACGATGACACGATGTCGGGCGAGCTCACAGCGGTCTTTCTCCCTGGCTTAGTCCTGCGGGAGCCGCCGGAACGCGTCCTCCAGGAAGTTCAGGGTCTGTTCCGGCGTCCACGCAGTCGATCTCAAGGTGTCAAGCGCATAGGAGTATAAGTTCAACTCCTCTTCCACGGCTAGAAGGTTGATGAAGCCCTGAAGGGTCAGTCGTGGACGACCGAGAGCCGGTCAGCGCCGGCTGCGGCGGCGAACGCGCCCCAGGCCGCGCGGGAGAAGCGGAGCGCGGGGCCGGCGGGGTCCTTGCTGTCGCGGACGGCGATGTCACCGGACAGGGGGGCGCACTCGACGCAGTTGTCCTGCTCGTTACTCCGACTCGACTTCTGCCAGATCACCGGCAGGGAAGCGGCGTTGGGGAAGTAGCTCACTTGATCTTGTCTCTCTTCTCGATGATGAGACCGAGCGAGTCATCGAGGTTCAGAGCTGTCGCAATGATCTCGTTGAAGCCCACTCGGTAGACCTCCACGCGGCCAGGGTCCTCCACCCACTCGCTGGCCACATGACTTGGCGTCAGGACGACATCAAGGGCACGCGTTGGAAACTCCAGAAGCGTGAAAGCGCCGTTCATGCCCGGGTGCGGAGGTGCCGAGGAGTCCATGATCTGGACGTTGATATTCGGGCTGCTGCTCAGGCTGATGAGCCTGTCGAGCTGGTCGACCATCACCCCATGGCCCACGTTGGTCGAGAGCGCCGACTCATGGATGACCGACCACATCGCAAGCGGGTTCTCCGTCCGGGTCAGGACGGCCTGCCTTGCGATTCGGACGTCAACCATGGCCGGAATGCCTGCCAGGTTGGGACTCAGCTTGGAGAAGATCGCCTGCGCGTACGCCCGCGTCTGGAACAGTCCCGGGATGAACGATGCCTCATACGACTTGATGCCGACGGCGCTTGCCTCCAGGGTGATCAGGTCGGTGTAGAGCGGGTTGAGCGCATCGCGGTAGCCCTGCCACCAGCCGCGTCGGCCCTTCTCCCTGGCGATCTCCAGCAGGGTGGTCTTGAGATCACCGTCGCAGCCATAGAGGTCGAGCAGTGCCTCGACCACCTCCGCCTTGGGATTGGCGACGCGGGCGTTCTCGTAGCGGCTCAGCTTCGGAAGGTTCATGCCGGGAAGTCGACTGATGACCTCCTCCGCGGAAAGATCCTTCTCCTCACGCAACCGGCGTAGCTCGGCTGCGATGCGCCGGTGTCGCACCGTAGGCACGTCGTTCATGGCCACGCCTTACATCCCTCCCGACCTGTCACGGGACCAGTCTGCCCGGCGGACCGGCCCTTCGCCACTGTCAACCCGACTTCTGGGTAGCCGAATTCAGGTTCGAATTGAATGTTTTCACATTTTGCTGACGCGCTTGCACGAAGAGGAGCGGAGGGGTCATGCTGAGCGTGACGGGAAGCAAGCAGAGAGTGGCGCGCTTCCCGCGAATCCTGGTGCCCAACCACATCTGACAGGCCGCGACTGGACCATCGAGTTCCGAAATCCCCTGGAGCCTCTGACGGTCAGTCACTCAGGTGCGTGCGTGCCTCACTAACGCACCCGCACCCATTCCCTTACCGGTGATCCCGTTCCCACAGGGGGCGTTCGCATGTCCGAGACCCTGAACCTCACTCCTGCACCAACCGGCGAACAGCACTGCTGGCTGCCCAACAGTCGGCGTGCGCCGGGGTTGGCCCGGCGGCTGTTGCGGGAGCTGCTGGACCGCGTCGAAGGTGGTCAACGGTTTCTCGATGACGGGGAGTTGGTGCTCTCCGAGCTGGTCACCAACGCGCTGGTGCACGGCACCAGAGCTGACCGGCTGATCTGGATCGGGCTGCGCGTCAACAGCTCCGAGCTCTGGATCGCCGTCGAGGACGCGTGCACGGATGCTCCGCAGCTGGCCTGCGAAGGGCTGGCGGAGTCCGGGCGGGGGCTGTTGCTCGTGCAACAGCTCTCGCTCTCCTGGGGCTTCGGACCTCGGAAGGGGATCGGGAAGCGGGTGTGGAGTGTGGTCGCGCCCGGGCGGCAGAACTGAGCGCCCCTGAGGGCAGGGCTGCCCTCAGGGGCGCTACGTCAGTTGGCCTTCCAGGTCAGCGGGGTGTTGTCCTTGTTCATCCACAGCACGTACTTGACCGGCGTGGCCGTCGGGGCCAGGTAGACCGCGCACTCGTGCTCGGTCTGGCCCTTGACGAAGTTGGCGCCGCCCTGCGGGACATCGCTGGCGCACTTCGAGAAGGCGCCGATCAGGTCGATCTTGGAGGCCTGGGTCTGGGCGTCGACCATCGCGCGCAGCTGGAGGTTGAAGTACGGCTCGAAGATGCCGTTGCCTCCCTCGTGGGTGTAGCTGACCGTGACGTAGTACGGGGTCTTGCCCGCAGTCTGGTCAGGCTTGAGGTCGAAGCTGGCCAGGTCGGCGATGTCGCCCTTGACCACCTTCACCGGGCCGATGGAGAGCGAGATGTCGCCCGCCGTACTGTCGTTGAAGACGCCCTTGGCCTGCGCGCCGGCGGCCAGCGCGCCCGGGAGGTCACCGCCCGGAGCCGCGCTGTTCGGGTCGGTCGGGGCGGTGGCGGGCGCGGACGGTGCGTCGGACGGCGCGGGCGCGGCGGAGTGGAACGACTTGCCGGACGAGGCCGCCGCGGACGGTGCGGCAGTGCCGTTGCCGGTGACCGAGGTGTCGTCCGGGCCGCAGCCGGTGAGCAGCAGCGCCAGCGCCGCGGTGGGCACGGCGACGCGCAGAAGCGTGCTGGTAAGCGTGTTGGTGTACGTGTTGGTGCGCATGAAACTCAAATCCCCCATGAAGAAAACCATTTCAGGCGCGGGGGGACAGAGCTGCGCCGTGCTTCACGGTCCGCCACTGGCTCCCCCGGCTCCCCGGCGAGCGCGCAGCGCGCACACCGGGGACTGCTACCGCAACTGCTGCGCGGTACCGCCGAGCGAAGAGTTTAGTGGCTGGTCAGGACCGTTGATCGACTGTTCCACCAGTCGAAGTTCATCCAGACGAGGTCTCCACTATCTCCACTAGTCGAGCACCGGCAGCAGCTCGGGCAGGTGGCCGTCGGAGGCCAGCGCCGCCGCGCGGCGCTCGGCCGGGACCTCGCCGTACGTGGTGGTGCGTTGACGCGAGGGGCGGCCGGCGGACTCGGCGATGGCCTCCAGGTCGCGGATGGACTGGTAGCTCCCGTACGCCGAACCGGCCATCCGGGAGATGGTCTCCTCCATCAGCGTGCCGCCCAGGTCGTTGGCGCCGGAGCGGAGCATCTCCGCCGCGCCCTGCGCTCCCAACTTCACCCAGCTGGTCTGGATGTTGGGGATGCGGGTGTGCAGCAGCAGCCGGGCCATCGCGATCACCGCGCGGTTGTCGCGGTGCGTGGGGCCCGGGCGGGCGATGCCGGCCAGGTAGACCGGGGCATTGGTGTGGATGAACGGCAGGGTGACGAACTCCGTGAACCCGCCGGTCCGTTGCTGGATCTCGGCGAGCAGGCGCAGGTGTCCGAGCCAGTGCGCCGGGGTGTCCACGTGCCCGTACATCATGGTGGAGGACGACCGGATGCCCAACTCGTGCGCTGCGGTGACCACTTCGATCCAGGTGGCGGACGGCAGCTTGCCCTTGGTGAGCACCCAGCGGACGTCGTCGTCGAGGATCTCGGCCGCCGTGCCGGGGATGGTGTCCAGGCCGGCCTCCTTCGCCGCCGCCAGCCAGTCGCGGATCGAAAGCCCGGTCCTGGTGGCCCCGTTGACCACCTCCATCGGCGAGAAGGCGTGCACGTGCATGCCGGGGACGCGCTCCTTGACCGCCTTGGCGATGTCGAAGTAGGCGGTGCCGGGCAGGTCCGGGTGGATGCCGCCCTGCATGCAGACCTCGGTGGCGCCGACGTCCCAGGCCTGCGCGGCCCGGTCGGCGACCTGGGAGAGCGA
The DNA here is from genome assembly GCF_029892095.1 of Kitasatospora sp. MAP12-44. Taxonomy (NCBI): domain Bacteria; kingdom Bacillati; phylum Actinomycetota; class Actinomycetes; order Kitasatosporales; family Streptomycetaceae; genus Kitasatospora; species Kitasatospora sp. MAP12-44. The sequence continues at coordinate 4,961,855 of NZ_JARZAE010000004.1, read as the reverse complement.
GAGGGTGTAGGCGTCGGCGTCGGTGCGGCGCTGGGCGAAGGCGCAGAAGCGGCAGCCGGTGTAGCAGACGTTGGTGAAGTTGATGTTCCGGGTGACGCAGTAGGTGACGGTGTCGCCGACCGCGTCGCGGCGCACCGCGTCGGCGATCGCGCAGAGCGCGTCCAGGGCCGGTCCATCGGCGTGGAAGAGGGCGAGCGCCTGGTCGTCCGTCAGCTTCAGCGGGTCGTCGGCGGCCACCGCCAGCGCCTCGCGGACGTCGCCGGACAGCCGCTCGGGGGCCATCGCGCCGACCTGCTCACGCAGGGCCTCCCAGTCGCCGTAGACGTCCTCGAAGTCGGCCCGGCGGTCGCCGGTACGGCCCTCGGTGTCGATCGTGCGGTGCAGGTCGGTGCGGCCGGAGGCGGCGGGCAGCTCCTCGGGCTCCTGCCAGGGCCGGCCGACGGGCAGCGCGTCAGGGCGGGCCAGCTTGGTCACCGGGTCGGCCAGCGCGTCGACGTGCGGCATGATCCGCGGGTCGAGCCAGGGTTCGCCGCGCAGCAGGTACTCGGGGTAGACCGTCAGGCGCTCGCGCAGCTCGAAGCCGGCGGCCGCGGTGCGGGCGGTCAGGTCGTCGATCTGCGGCCAGGGGCGCTCGGGGTTGACGTGGTCGGGTGTCAGGGGCGAGACGCCGCCCCAGTCGTCGATGCCGGCGTCGATGATCAGCTGGTATTCACCGTCCAGCAGGTTCGGCGGCGCCTGGACCCGCGCGGACGGGCCGAGCACCACCCGGGCCACCGCGACGGCGGCGGCCAGCTCCTCCAACTCGGCGTCCGGCATGGCGCGCATCGCGGTGTCCGGCTTGGCCCGGAAGTTCTGCACGATGACTTCCTGGATGCCGTGGTACTGCCGCGCGATCCGGCGGATCGCGAAGAGCGAGTCGGCCCGCTCCTCGTACGTCTCGCCGATGCCGATCAGGATGCCGGTGGTGAACGGGACGGCGCTGCGCCCGGCGTCCTCCAGCACCCGCAGCCGGACGGCCGGCTCCTTGTCCGGCGAGCCGTGGTGCGGGCCGCCGGGCTCCGACCAGAGGCGGGTGGCGGTGGTCTCCAGCATCATCCCCATCGAGGGGGAGACCGGCTTCAGACGCTGGAAGTCGGTCCAGCTCAGCACCCCGGGGTTGAGGTGCGGCAGCAGACCGGTCTCCTCCAGCACCCGGATCGACATCGCGCGGACGTACGCGAGGGTGTCGTCATAGCCGTGCGCGTCCAGCCACTCGCGGGCCTCGGGCCAGCGGTCCTCGGGGCGATCACCGAGCGTGAAGAGCGCCTCCTTGCAGCCCAGCGCGGCACCCTGACGGGCGATCTCCAGCACCTCGTCGGGTGACAGGTAGAGCCCGTGGCCGTCCTTGCGAAGCTTGCCGGGCACGGTCACGAAGGTGCAGTAGTGGCAGCGGTCCCGGCAGAGCCGGGTGAGCGGGATGAAGACCTTCTTCGAGTACGTGATCACCCCGGGGCGACCGGCCTGGGCCAACCCCGCGTCGCGCACCCGGGCGGCGCTCGCGCACAGATCGCGCAGGTCCTCGCCGCGGGCCTGGAGCAGCACGGCCGCCTCACCGACGTCCAGAGCCACCCCGTCGCGGGCCCTTCGCAGCACCCTGCGCATGGCGTTGGCGGTCGGTGCATCAGCGGTCGGCCCCGGTCGGCGCTCGGCATCCATGACGTGACCCTACGCCAGCAGGAGTACCCGCCACGCCCGATAACCCTGAGGTGGGATCAGGGTCACCTGCGCCCCTGGGCGTACACGCATTTGCCTCTCCAGGGCGATGCCCCGCCCGGCCGAAGGGACTCTAATGGGTGCAGGACGATCGGGATCGCAACGGAGGGGCTGACACGATGACGGAGTACGCGGGCTTCGAGGGTGAGCAGGGCGGCGAGGTCTACCGGTCGCGGCGCCGGGCGGCGATGCGGCTGCTGGTTCCGGTGGCCGTCGCCGCCGTCGCGGTGGCGGGGGTGAACCTGGTGCCGGCGCTGGCCAGCGACGGATCCCCGACCCTGCCCCAGCTGACGGCGGAGCAGCTGATCGCCAAGGCACTCGGCTCCAACACCCAGCAGCTGAGCGGCACTGTCCAGGTCTCGACCGATCTCGGCATCCCCGCCCAGGTGCTCGACATGGTGGGCCACGGCGGCGGCGCCGCCGCGGAGGTGGCCGGTACGGCGGGTGCGGCCGGCGGCAGTGGCCAGGCCCAGCAGCGGAACAGCGCGGCGGCCGACCCCGAGGCCAAACTGAGCGCCCTGCTCGCCGGCTCGCACACTCTGCGGGTGGCCGTGGACGGGCCGGACAAGCAGCGCGTCGCCCTGGTCGAGAGCCTGGCCGAGTACGACGTGATCCACAACGGCAACCAGCTCTGGGCCTATGACAGCGAGAGCAACCAGGCACTGCACCTGACGGCGCCGCAGAACGCCGCCGGGGCCGCGCACCGTCCGTCGACCGCCCCGCGCACCGGCGCCCCGCACACCGGCGCGCCGCTCACCGGTGTGCCGACCACCCCGCAGGAGGCCGCCCGGCAGTTCCTCGCGCAGAGCGCCGACAGCTCGACGGTGGTGATGGACGGCACCGCCACCGTGGCCGGGCGCAGCGCGTACGAGCTGAGCGTCAAGCCGAAGCAGTCGGGCTCCACGATCAGCCAGGTGCGGATCGCGGTGGACTCGGCGACCGGCACACCGCTGGCCGTGGTGGCCACCGGGGCGAGCGGCAACACCATCCTCGACATGCACTTCAGTGACGTCTCGTTCGGCGCGCCCTCGGCCAAGACCTTCGACTTCACACCGCCCAAGGGCGCCACGGTCACCCAGCAGACGCCGGGCCAGGACAAGAACGCGAAGGCCAAGACTCCGCGGGACACCGCGCCGGGCAAGTCCGCGCTGGGCGAGCCGAAGCTGATCGGCACGGACTGGACGACCGTGGTCTCCTTCCAGCTCCCCTCCGACGAGGGCTCGGCCGCCCTGTCGAGCACCGCGCAGGGCAGGAAGGGCCGGCTGGCCGGCGGGCTCAGCTCCTCGGCGCTGCTCAAGTCGCTCGGCAAGCCGGTCGCCGGCGGGACGCTGATCAGCACCCAGGTGGTCAACGTGCTGATCACCGACAGCGGCCGGGTCTACGCCGGCGCGGTGACCCTGCCCGTGCTGCAGAACGCGGCCGGGGTGAAGTAGCAGTGACGCACTCGCCACTCATCGAGGTCGCGGCGACCGCCGCGGACGGTCCGGTCGCCGCAGCGCCCGAGGCCCCCGCGGCCGGCCCCGCGGTGATCCGGACCACCGGCCTGACCAAGCGGTTCGCCGGCGGCCAGCTCGCCGTGGACGCACTGGACCTGACCGTCCCGCGCGGCAGCGTCTTCGGCTTCCTGGGCCCGAACGGCTCCGGCAAGACCACGACCATCCGGATGCTGATGGGGCTGATCGCCCCGACCTCGGGCGTGGCGACGGTGCTCGGCTCCTCGATGCCGCAGTCGGCGGGCAGCGTGCTGCCGCGGGTGGGTGCGCTGATCGAGGGGCCGGCGCTCTACGGGTTCCTCTCCGGGCGCGACAACCTGGTCCGCTACGACTGCGCCGACCCGACCGCCGACCCGCGCACCAGGTCGGCCCGGGTCGGCGAGGCACTGGACCGGGTGGGGCTGACGGCCGCGGCGGGCAAGAAGGCGCGGGCGTACTCGCTGGGGATGAAGCAGCGCCTCGGCCTGGCCGCCGCCCTGCTCCAGCCGCGCGAGCTGCTGGTGCTGGACGAGCCGACCAACGGTCTCGACCCGCAGGGTATGCGGGAGATCCGGGCCCTGATCCGCGAGTTGGCGGCCGAGGGCACCACGGTCTTCCTCTCCTCGCACCTGCTGGACGAGATCGAGCAGGTCTGCACCCACGCGGCCGTGATGTCCAGGGGTCGCCTGCTGGTGCAGGGCACCGTCCCCGAGCTCGCGGCGCGGGCCCAGGGCCGACTGGTGGTGCGCACGCCGGATGCCGCGCGGGCGGCCGAGGTGCTGGCGGCCCGTCAGGTGACCGACTTGCGGGTCGCCGAGGGCCGGGTGGACGGCGAACTGGCCGCCGCCGGCGAGGAGCCGCTGCCCGGGCTCTGCGCGGCGCTGGTCGAGGCCGGCGTGCGGGTGCGCGGCTTCGGGGTCGAGCGGGGCACGCTGGAGGACGCCTTCGTGGCGCTGACCGGGGAGGGATTCGATGTCGCGGGTTGAGGTGGCGAAGGTCGAGGCAACACAGGTCGAGGCGGCACAGGTCGCGGTGACGCAGGCCGAGGCGGCGCCGCGTCGGCAGCCGTCGATGGCGCCTGGTGTGCGGCCGCAGACGGCGACGGGCCTGCTGGCGCTGTTCCGCAACGAACTCACGCTGACCTTCCGCCGGACCAGGACGATCGCGCTGCTCGGGCTGCTGGCCGCGCTGCCGGTGCTGATCGGCGTGGTGGTGAAGATCGAGACCGGTGACATGCGCGGCGGCGGCGCCGGGCCGGCGTTCATCGCCCAGGTGACCCAGAACGGGCTCTTCCTGGTGTTCACCGCACTCGCGGTCGCGCTGCCGGTCTTCCTGCCGATGACGGTCGGCGTGGTGGCCGGCGACTCGATCGCCGGCGAGGCCGCCACCGGCACACTGCGCTACCTGCTGGTCGCGCCGGCCGGGCGGACCAGGCTGCTGGCCGCCAAGTTCACCGCGGCGATCACCTTCTGCCTGGCGTCGACGCTGGCGGTGGCACTCTCCGCGCTGGCCACCGGCGCCGCGCTCTTCCCGGTGGGCGATATGACGCTGCTCTCCGGCGACTCGATCGGCCTGGGCCAGGCGCTGCTGCGGGCCCTGCTGATCGCCGCGGTGGTCGCGCTGTCGCTGGCCGGGCTGGCGGCGATCGGGCTGTTCGTCTCCACCCTGACGAGCAGCGGGATCGCCGCGATGGCGACCACGGTCGGGCTGGTGATCCTGGTGCAGATCCTGGACAGCTTCCCGCAGCTGCACGCCATCCAGCCGTGGCTCTTCACCCACCAGTGGCTGACCTTCGGCGACCTGCTGCGGGCACCGATGTACTGGGATGGGGTGCTGAACAACCTGGGGTTGCAGGCGCTCTACGTGGCGGTCTTCGGCTCGGCCGCCTGGGCCCGCTTCACCAGCCGGGACATCACGGCCTGACGGCTGCGGCGTCCGCCGCGCCGGCGTCAAGTGCGGCCGGTACTCCGCTCGTCGGGGTACCGGCCGCCGCCGCGCGCAGCTGCCCGAGCCGGGCGCGGTCGGCGCGCATCCGGCGCAGCGCGTCCCAGGTGAGCAGCGCCAGCGCGACCCAGACCAGGGCGAACCCGGCCCAGCGGGCCGGCGGCATCGACTCGTGGAAGACCGTGATGCCGATCAGGAACTGGAAGATCGGCGCCAGGTACTGCAGCAGGCCGAGCGTGGAGAGCGGGACCCGGATCGCCGAGGCGCCGAAGCAGAGCAGCGGGATCGCGGTGACCACCCCGCTGAGCATCAGCAGGCTGGAGTGGCCCGCGCCGTGCCCGAGGGTGGCCTGGCCGCGTACGCCGAGGTAGACCAGGTAGCCGAGGGCGAAGGGGAAGAGGAACGCGGTCTCCACCGCGAAGCTCTCCAGCCCGCTCAGGGCGACCTTCTTCTTCAGCAGCCCGTAGACCGCGAAGCTGAACGCCAGGGTGAGCGCGATCCACGGCAGCCGGCCGTAGCCGATGGTCAGCACGACGACCGCGAGCGCGCCGACGCCGACCGCCACCCACTGCGCGCGGCGCAACCGCTCGTGCAGCAGCAGGACGCCGAAACCGATCGTGACCAGCGGATTGATGAAGTAGCCCAGGCTGGTCTCCACCACGTGCCCGGAGTTCACGCCCCAGATGTAGACGCCCCAGTTGAGCGAGACCGCGGCGGCGGCCAGCCCGGACAGCGCGATCCGGCGCGGCTGGCGCAGCAGCGGGCGGATCCAGGACCAGTGCCGCCGGGTGGTCAGGATCGCGGCCACCACGATCAGCGACCAGACCATCCGGTTGGCCAGGATCTCGCCGGAGCCTGCGGGCTCCAGCAGCGGCCAGTAGAGCGGGAAGAGCCCCCACATGCCGTACGCGGCGGTGCCGAGCCACACGCCGCGGGTGGAATCTGCCTGGGGTTCCTGCGGCATGACTGCCCTCTCCTCCACCCGTCGCACGTTGGTCGAGCCGAACGGTAACGGGCGAGGAGCGGGTTGTCATCTCCGTTCTCACTCTTTGGTCATGACAGCTTGGCCATGACAACGCCTGGCGGACAACACCTGGCGGCGCTCAGGCCTGGAGGGCGGCCTTGATGGAGTCGGCGAGCGGCGTGGTCGGCCGGCCGATCAGGCGGGCCAGGTCGCCGGTGGTCCCGGCCAGCTCGCCGCGGACGATGCCGGCGTCCACGTCCACCAGGAGCCCGGCGAAGCCCTCGGGCAGGCCGGCGCCGATCAGGACCTTGAGGTGCTCGTCGGCCGGCACGTTGTGGAAGGCCACGGCCTTGCCCGCCTGCGCGGACAGCTCGGCGGCGTACTCGGCGAAGCTCCACGCCACGTCGCCGCTCAGCTCGTAGCTGCGGCCCGCGTGGTTCTCACCGGTCAGCACCGCCACGGCCGCGGCCGCGTAGTCCCGGCGGGCCGCCGAGGCGATCCGGCCCTCGCTGCTGCTGCCGACGAGCGCGCCGCGCTCGACCGCGTCCGCGGCGTGGGCGGTGTAGTTCTCGCTGTACCAGCCGTTGCGCAGAAACACGTACGGCAGCCCCGAGGCGAGGATCGCCGCCTCGGTCACCTTGTGCTCGTCCGCCAGCCGGATGCCGGCCGCGTCGCCGCCGAGCACCCCGGTGTACGCCAGCAGGCCCACGCCGGCAGCCTTGGCCGCGTCGATCACGGCCTGGTGCTGCGGCACCCGGCTGCCGACCTCGCTGCCGGAGATCAGCAGCACCTTGTCACCGCTCGCGAAGACCCCGGCGAGCGTCTCGGGCCGGCTGTAGTCGGCGGTCCGGACGTCGACACCGCGAGCGGCGAGGTCGGCGGCCTTCTCGGCACTCCGCACGACGACGGCGAGGTCGCTCGCGGGGACGGCGGCCAGCAGGCCCTCGACGACCAGTCGGCCCAGCTGTCCGGTGGCACCGGTGACAACGATCATTGCTACTCCCTCATCGGTTCGTTGACGCCAACCCTAGGAGTAGTACTCACTATTCGAAAGTACCCACTTCGAAGTAGGGTACTTACATGAAGGTAATGACGGAGTCACCGCTACTCGGCCGGGTCGGGGACATCAACGACCGGATGTGCCCCTCGCGCGGGGTGCTGGAACACGTCACCAGTCGCTGGGGCGTCCTGGTACTGGTGGCACTGCTGGAGCGCGGCTACCGGTTCAGCGAACTGCGCCGCCGGGTGTCCGGGGTGAGCGAGAAGATGCTCGCGCAGACCCTGCAGGCGCTGGAGCGCGACGGTTTCGTGCGCCGCGAGGCGCACCCGGTGATCCCGCCCCGGGTGGACTACAGCCTGACCCCGGCGGGCCTGGAGGCGGCCGACCTGGTCAGCGCACTGGCCCACTGGGTCGAGCGGCAGATGCCGACGGTCACCGCGGCGCGCGCCGAGTACGACGCGCGCTAGCGACGCGCGCTATCGGCGCGCGTCCTCGGGGCCGTCGCCGCCGACCGGGCGAAGGCGCAGCAGCCAGCGGGCGTCGGCGGCCGCGGTGACGACGACCAGCCCGGGGCGCGGCACGCAGAGCACGTCCAGGCCCTCGCCGGTGCCGTGGACCAGCAGCTCGGCGGTCCCGCGCAACCGGCTGTCCTCCTTCGCTCCGCAGGCGCAGTCCGAGCCCGCCAAGCAGCCGCAGACGAACCGCGCGGACCAGGACCGCGAGGTCTCGATGTGCACCGCCACCTCGCGCGGCGCGGGAACATTCAGCAGGAAGAGGTCCGTGCCGGTCCCCTCGCCCTCCCCCTCCAACTCGGCGAGCTCTGCGGGGGCGCTCAGCCGGACGGACCACGCGCGCTTCCCGTAGTTGCCGGTCACCTTGAGGTGGGTGGCCTCACGGTCGAGCAGCACGCGGATTCGCTGCGGACTCGGCTTGTCCCACACCTCGACGATCTCGTCGAGGGTGCGCACCCGGTCACGGGTGCGGATCATCGGGTTGATCTTGAGATGGCCCCCCGCCGCCACGATGACCTCCGCCACAGCGGGGGCCCCAGGCTGCGGGAGTTCAATCGGGATCTCCTCCACCGTCTCGGTGTCCTCGGTCCGGGTGCCCGCGTAGTGGAAGGGCTCGCCGTGACTGGGCTCGACCACCAGATGGCGGGCGTCCTGCGGCCCGGCGGGAGCAAGCCGGGCGAGCCCGTCGGCCGGCACTGCATCGGCCGGCTCGGCCGCGCGGCGGGCCTCCAGCTGGAGCAGGGCCGAGTGCACGGAGGCCAGCGCGCCGGCCCGGTCGACGGGGGCCTGCTTGACCAGCCGTACGGCCCGAGCCGGAGCCGGGCCCAGCGCGGCCCGCGCGGCGTCCGCCGCGGCGGCGGCGGTCAGCGCGGCCTTGGTCGCGGCCTCCAGCGCCGCTCGCGTCTCGGCGTCGCGCCGCGGGCGCAGGATCTGCGCGGTGACCAGGCAGCCCAGCAGAAAGGTGGCAACGCTCAGCACAGTTCCCCCGGAAAGCCGATCCGATCGTGTGATCGGAGATTCGGACCGAGGCTACGCCGCAGGCTCGCCCGAGTCGATCACACCCCCACCGACGACCGGGTGGCCAGCTCCTGGACCCCCGCCAGGCAGCTCGGATAGGTCGGCGACCAGCCCAGCTCGGCCTTGGCCCGGTCGCTGCAGAGCCGCAGATTGGTCGACATCACGGAGTGCGCCAGCGGTGCCACCGGGCGCAGCAGCCAGAGCGGCACGGTCATCGGCTTGGGCACCCCGAACGCGGCGGCGACCGCCCGCACGTGACTGCCGAAGCCGACCGCCGTGTCGTCCGCGACGTTGTACGCCCGCCCCGCGACGCCGCGGTGCAGCGCGGCCAGCACGGCCGCGGCGGCATCCGGGACGTACGTCCAGGCGAGCGCCCGGCCCCGGTCGGCGACCACCGGCAGGGCGCGCCTGCGCAGCATCGGAACCACGGTGGTGTCGGTGACGCCCGGGCCGTAGAAGACGCCGAAGCGCAGCGCGACGCCGTCGATGCCGTCGTCCGCGCAGGTCAGCTCCTCCAGCGTGCGCATCGCCCCGACGTGCCGCTCCAGCCAGGCGCCCGTGCCGCGCGGGCCGAAGGCGTCGGCCTGCTCGGTGAGCGGGCGCTCGCCGTGGTCCCCGTAGCCGTAGCCGAACATCATCGACTCGGCTACCAGCCGGCGGGCGCCGGTGGCCCGGGCGGCGGCCAGCAGGTTGGCGGTGCCGGCGATCCGCAGCTCATTGGTGGGCTCCAGGTCCTGGTGGCGCGCCAGCGACTTGCCGGCCAGCGCCGTGGCGGCGTGCACCACGGCGTCGAACTCCAGGCCCTCGACGGCGCGCAGCACGGCGTCCCGGTCCAGTAGGTCGGCCCGCAGGGTGTTCCGCTCACCCCGCCCGAGCCCGCTGACCTGGTGGCCCTCGGCGGTCAGCAGCCGGGTGACACCGCGGCCCAGTACACCGCTGCCACCTGCCAGCAGAATCCTCATTGCGTCCTCCTCCGCGGAGGATGTGGTTTCCCCGGAGGTGGCCCGCGCCACCTCCGGGGAACGCGCTACGCCACCGTCCAGGTGTCGGCACCGGCCAGCAGGGTGGCCAGGTCGCCCTCGCCGCGCTGGTCGACGGCCGCCGCGAGCTGGTCGGCCATCAGGGTGTCGTAGACCGGCCGCTCGACGCTGCGCAGCACCCCGATCGGGGTGTGGTGCAGCGTGTCGTTGTCGGCGAGCCGGGTCAGGCCGAAGGCGGTGACCGGGTTGGGCGCGTGGATGTCGTGCACCAGCACCTGCGCCTCGTTCTCCGGCGTGATCGCGGCGGTGTGCAGCTCGCCGCTGAGCGGGTCCCGGAAGACGCCCTCACCGAGCTCGGGGCCGAAGCGGATCGGCTGCCCGTGTTCGAGCCGGATCAGCGCGCGCTCGGCCGTCGACGGGTCCTTGAGGGTCTCGAAGGCGCCGTCGTTGAAGATGTTGCAGTTCTGGTAGATCTCCACCAGCGCCGTGCCGCTGTGCTCGGCGGCCGCCCGCAGCACCGACTGCAGGTGCTTGCGGTCGGAGTCGATGGTGCGCGCCACGAAGGTGGCCTCGGCGCCGATCGCCAGCGACAGCGGGTTGAAGGGCGCGTCCAGCGAGCCCATCGGGGTGGACTTGGTGATCTTGCCGACCTCACTGGTCGGCGAGTACTGGCCCTTGGTCAGCCCGTAGATCCGGTTGTTGAAGAGCAGGATCTTCAGGTTGACGTTGCGACGCAGCGCGTGGATCAGGTGGTTGCCGCCGATCGAGAGGGCGTCGCCGTCGCCGGTGACCACCCAGACGCTGAGGTCAGATCGGGAGGTGGCCAGGCCAGTGGCGATCGCCGGGGCGCGGCCGTGGATCGAGTGCATCCCATAGGTGTTCATGTAGTACGGGAAGCGCGAGGAGCAGCCGATGCCGGAGACGAACACGGTGTTCTCGCGCTTGATGCCGAGCTCCGGCATGAAGGACTGCACCGCCGCCAGGATCGCGTAGTCCCCGCAGCCGGGGCACCAGCGGACCTCCTGGTCGGTCTTGAAGTCCTTGGCGCTCTGCGGCGTCTCGGTCTTGGGCACCAGGCTCAGGGACGGGAAGAAAACGTGGTCACTCATGGTCGTCGCTCCCTTCCAGGGTGCCGATCGCGGCCCACAGGACATCGGCCAACTGAGCTGCCTTGAAGGGCAGTCCGCGGACCTGGTTGTAGGACTGGGCATCCACCAGGTACTTGGCGCGCAGCAGCATGGCGAGCTGGCCCAGGTTCATCTCGGGGACGATCACCCGCTCGTAACTCCTCAGCACCGCACCGAGGTTGGCGGGGAACGGGTTGAGGTGACGCAGGTGCGCCTGGGCGATGTCGGCGCCGTCGGCGCGCAGCCTGCGCACCGCGGCGGCGATCGGCCCGTACGTCGACCCCCACCCCAGCACCAGCACCCGCGCCCTCCCCTGCGGGTCGTCGACCACGATCGGCGGGACGTCGATGCCGTCGATCTTGGCCTGCCGGGTGCGGACCATCAGGTCGTGGTTGGCCGGGTCGTAGGAGATGTTGCCGTTGCCGTCCTGCTTCTCGATGCCGCCGATCCGGTGTTCGAGGCCGGGCGTGCCGGGCACCGCCCAGGGGCGGGCCAGCGTCTGCGGATCGCGCAGGTACGGCCAGAACGAGCCGTCGGGGGCGTTCGGCTCGGTGGCGAACCCCGGCTTGATCTCCGGCAGTTGGTCGACGTCGGGGATCAGCCAGGGCTCCGAGCCGTTGGCCAGGTAGCCGTCCGAGAGCAGCAGCACCGGGGTGCGGTAGGTGACCGCGATCCGGGCCGCCTCCACCGCCGCGGTGAAGCACTCGGCGGCGGTGGCGGGAGCGACGATCGGCACCGGCGCCTCGCCGTTGCGGCCGAACATCGCCTGCAGCAGGTCAGCCTGCTCGGTCTTGGTCGGCAGCCCGGTGGAGGGGCCGCCGCGCTGGATGTCCACCACCAGCAGCGGCAGTTCGAGCGAGACGGCGAGCCCGATGGTCTCCGACTTCAGCGCCACGCCAGGCCCGGAGGTGGTGGTCACGCCCAGCGCGCCGCCGAACGCCGCGCCCAGGGCGGCGCCCACACCGGCGATCTCGTCCTCGGCCTGGAAGGTCCGCACGCCGAAGTTCTTGTGCTTGGACAGCTCGTGCAGGATGTCCGAGGCCGGCGTGATCGGGTAGGAGCCGAGGAAGAGCGGCAGCCCGGAGCGCTGGGAGGCGGCGATCAGGCCGTAGGACAGCGCCAGATTGCCGGAGATGTTGCGGTAGCGGCCGGGCGGGAGCTTGGCCGGCGGGATCTCGTAGGAGACCGCGAAGTCCTCGGTGGTCTCGCCGAAGTTCCAGCCCGCGCGGAAGGCCCGGATGTTGGCCTCGGCGATCAGCGGCTTCTTGGCGAACTTCTGCCGCAGGAAGCCCTCGGTGCCGTGGGTGGGCCGGTGGTACATCCAGGAGAGCAGACCCAGCGCGAACATGTTCTTGGCCCGCTCGGCGTCCTTGCGGGCCAGCCCGCTCTCCTTGAGGGCCTCCAGGGTCAGCGCGGTCAGCGGCACCTTGTGCAGGCGGTACGCCTCCAGGGACCCGTCGGAGAGCGGGTCGGCCGCGTAGCCGACCTTGGTGAATGCGCGCTTGGTGAATTCGTCGGTATTGACGATGATCTCCGCGCCGCGCGGAAGATCCGGCAGATTGGCCTTCAGGGCCGCCGGATTCATCGCCACCAGCACATTCGGAGCGTCACCCGGCGTGAGGATGTCGTGGTCGGCGAAATGCAGCTGGAAACTCGACACACCGGGCAGCGTGCCGGCGGGGGCCCTGATCTCGGCGGGGAAGTTGGGCAGCGTGGAAAGATCGTTTCCGAAGGAGGCGGTCTCCGAGGTGAAGCGATCGCCGGTCAGTTGCATGCCGTCACCGGAGTCCCCGGCGAAGCGGATGATCACCCGGTCGAGCCGCCGGATCGGCTTGGCCCGTCTAGGACCGTCCGGCCCGGACAGCCCCAACGGCCCGTCCGATCCGTCGTCCACTGCCTTTACCTGATCGACCTCGCTGGTCACTGCCGCGGACCTCCCTCAGGGGTACCAGCCGCGGGCGTGAGCCGTGTGCCCCCGTCCGCCTGGTGCACTGATCGCATCCTATGCGGATGGTGAATCCCTAGGCGGTAACTAGAGCAACCCCGGAGGGGTGGCTAATTCCCGCCGTCTTCCCGCCGTCCAATGACTGGAAAGGAGGTTCACGAGTTGAGATAACGCAGCACGGCCAGCACCCGGCGGTGGTCCTCGGGGCTCTGGGCCAGGCCGAGTTTGAGGAAGATATTGCTGACGTGCTTCTCCACCGCGCCGTCCGAGACGACCAGCTGCTTGGCCACCGCCGCATTGGTACGGCCCTCGGCCATCAGGGCGAGCACCTCGCGCTCGCGCGGCGTCAGCCCGGTCAGCACGTCGCTGCGGCGGCTGCGGATCAGCAGCTGCTGCACCACCTCCGGGTCCAGCGCGGTACCGCCGCCGGCCACCCGGACCACCGCGTCGACGAACTCGCGCACCTCGGCGACCCGGTCCTTGAGCAGGTAGCCGATGCCCCGGGTGGAGCCGGCCAGCAGCTCGCTGGCGTACTCCTGCTCGACGTACTGCGAGAGCACCAGGACGCCGAGCGTCGGGTAGAGACCGCGCAGGGTGACGCAGGCGCGCACGCCCTCGTCGGTGTGCGTGGGCGGCATCCGGACGTCCGCCACCACCACGTCCGGCAGGCCCTGCGAGGTGGACAGCTCGTGGACGGTGCGCAGCAGTTCCTCGCCGTCGCCGACCCCCGCCACCACCTCAAGGCCGCGGTCGGTGAGGAGCCTGGTCAGCCCCTCGCGGAGCAGGACGGAGTCCTCGGCGATGACGACGCGCAGCATGATGGTCTTCCCCCGGGCGTGTGGCGAGCTGGAGCTCACATGGTACGGATCGCCACCGCGTCGCAGAGACCCTGCAGGGCGGCCTTGGCCGGGCACTCGGGCAGCGGGACCAGCAGGGCGCGGGCCTCCTCGGCGTAGCGCAGGGTCTCCCGGCGGGCCCGCTCCAGCGCCGGGTGACGGCGCAGCAGGCGCAGTGCCTCGGCGTGCAGCTGATCGTCGGTCAGATCGAGCTGCAGCAGCTCGCGCAGCCGGGCGTCCTCGGGGTCGCTCTCGTCCACCGGCATCGACTGGAGCAGCAGGACGGGCAGCGTGGGGACACCCTCGCGCAGGTCGGTACCGGGGGTCTTGCCGGACTCGTGGCCGTCGCTGGCGATGTCCAGCACGTCGTCGGCCAACTGGAAGGCGGTGCCCATCCGCTCGCCGTACTGGGTGAGGATCTCGACCACCCACTCCTCGGCGCCGGACATCAGCGCGCCGAAGCGGCAGGAGACGGCGACCAGCGAGCCGGTCTTGCCCGCGATCACGTCGAGGTAGTGCTGCAGCTGGTCGTCGCCCGGGCGCGGCCCGGCGGTCTCCAGGATCTGACCGGTGACCAGCCGCTCGAAGGCGTCGGCCTGGATCCGCACGGCCTCGGGGCCGAGGTCGGACAGCACCTGGGAGGCGCGCGAGAAGAGGAAGTCGCCGGTGAGGATGGCCACCGAGTTGTCCCAGCGGGCGTTGGCGGTGGCCGCGCCGCGGCGCACCGGCGCCTCGTCCATCACGTCGTCGTGGTAGAGGGTGGCCATGTGGGTCAGCTCGACGACCACGGCCGCGGGGACCACGCCCGGCGCGTACGGGTCGCCGAACTGGGCGCCCAGCATCACGAGCAGCGGACGGAAGCGCTTGCCGCCGGCCTCCAGGAGGTGGCTGGCGGTGATGGTGATGAACGGGACGTCGCTCTTCACGGTCTCCGCGAGGGCGACCTCCACCGCGTCCATCCCGACCTGGACGTCCCGGGTCAGATCGCGGTCCTGCACGCTGAGCCCGAAGGGTCCCACGACGGTCACGAAGACCACTCCTGTCGCCGGTCGATCATGCGGTCCGGTCCCTGATGCCCGCCGCTGCCATATCCCAGCAGCGTATCCGGTCGGGAGTGGATCACTGCACGGGCGTGCGGGTACGGGGGTCACGAGCGGGTCCGGGTCGGTGGGCTCATGACCCCCGACCCGGACCGGTACAACTGAACTACCGTACGAACATCGAGGCTTTGGACGCCAGGTCCAGGAAGTACTGCGGGAGCACACCCAGAACCACCGTCACCAGCACCCCGAAGCCGATGGCGGTGCCGGTGAAGACGCTCGGCACCGCGACCGCGGGACCACCCGGCTGCGGGTCCGAGAAGAACATCAGCACGATCACCCTGATGTAGAAGAACGCGGCGACCGCCGAGCTCAGCACACCGACGATCACCAGCGGCGTCGCCCCGCCCGCCGCCGCGGCCTGGAAGACCGCGAACTTCCCGGTGAAGCCGCTGGTCAACGGGATACCGGCGAAGGCCAGCAGGAAGAGCGCGAAGACCGCCGCGACCAGCGGCGAGCGCCGGCCGAGCCCCGCCCAGCTGGACAGGTGGGTGGCCTCGCCCTTGGAGTCGCGCACCAGGGTCACCACCGCGAAGGCGCCGAGGGTGACGAAGGAGTACGACAGCAGATAGAAGAGCACCGCGCCCAGGCCCTGCCGGTTGGTGGCGATCACGCCGGTCAGGATGAAGCCCGCGTGCGCGATCGACGAGTACGCGAGCAGGCGCTTGACGTCCTGCTGAGTGACGGCCAGGACCGCGCCGACCACCATGGTGAGGATCGCCACGCCCCACATGACCGGCCGCCAGTCCCACCGCAGTCCGGGGAAGGCCACGTAGAAGAGCCGGAGCAGGGCGCCGAAGGCGGCGACCTTGGTGGCGGCGGCCATGAAACCGGTGACCGGCGTCGGCGCGCCCTGGTAGACGTCCGGGGTCCAGGAGTGGAACGGGACGGCGCCGACCTTGAAGAGCAGGCCGACCCCGAGCATCGCCAGGCCGATCAGCAGCAGCGCGTCGTTCTGGGTGGAGTTCGCCAGCGCCGGGGTCATCGGCGCGACACCGGAGATCACATCGGCGATCTCCGGCAGCCGCACGGTGCCCGCGTAGCCGTACAGCAGGGCGGTGCCGAAGAGGAAGAACGCCGAGGCGAACGAGCCCAGCAGGAAGTACTTGACCGCCGCCTCCTGGGAGAGCAGCCGCCGGCGGCGGGCCAGCGCGCAGAGCAGGTAGAGCGGGAGCGAGAAGACCTCCAGCGCCACGAACATCGTCAGCAGGTCGTTGGCCGCCGGGAAGAGCAGCATGCCGCCGACCGCGAACAGGGTCAGCGGGTAGACCTCGGTGCTGGCGAAGCCCGCCCTGGTGGCCTGCCGCTCCTGCTCGCCGCCGGGGGTGGCGGAGCCCTGCGCGGTGAAGGCGTCCGAGGCGACGCCCTCGACCCGCGGGTCGAGCCGGCGCTCGGCGTACATCAGCACCGAGACCACGGCGGCCAGCAGGATCACGCCCTGCAGGAAGAGTGCCGGGCCGTCCAGGGCGACCGAACCCATCGCGAGCAGGCCGCTCTTGGTGGTGCCGTAGCCGCTGGCGGCGAGCACCACCACGGCGGTGAAGGAGCCGATCAGGCCGATCAGGGCCAGCGCCACCTGCACGCGGTAGCGGGCCCGGCGGGGCACGAAGGCCTCGACCAGGACGCCGACCACGGCCGCGCCGAAGACGATCAGCATCGGGGACAGCTGGCTGTACTCGATCTTGGGAGCCGGGATGCTCGGGGTGTTGGCACCGGCAGCTTGGATCCACAGGCTGTGGACAGCGCTCACTTCTGTTCACCTCCTGCGGGGTCGGCCACCGGGTGGACCGGGGCCGGGTCGGTCCGGTGGACCTGGGCGAGGGTGTCGTTGACGGCCGGGTTCACCAGGTCGGTGAGCGGCTTCGGGTAGACGCCGAGGAACACGGTCAGCGCCACCAGCGGTGCCACCACCGCGAGTTCGCGGACCTTGAGGTCGGCCATGCCGCGCACGCCGTCGCGCACCGGGCCGGTCATGGTGCGCTGGTAGAGCACCAGCGCGTACAGCGCGGCCAGCACGATGCCGAAGGTCGCGATGATGCCGATCACCGGGTAGCGGCTGAAGGTGCCGACCAGGACCAGGAACTCGCTGACGAACGGGGCGAGTCCGGGCAGCGACAGGGTGGCCAGACCGCCGATCAGGAAGGTGCCGGCCAGCACCGGGGCGACCTTCTGCACGCCGCCGTAGTCGGCGATCAGACGCGAGCCGCGCCGCGAGATCAGGAAGCCGGCCACCAGCAGCCACGCGGCCGTCGAGATGCCGTGGTTGACCATGTAGAGGGTGGCGCCGCTCTGGCCCTGGCTGGTCATCGCGAAGATGCCCATGATGATGAAGCCGAAGTGCGAGATCGACGCGTAGGCGATCAGCCGCTTGATGTCCTTCTGGCCGACCGCCAGCAGCGCGCCGTAGACGATCCCGATCAGCGAGAGCACCAGGATCGCCGGGGCGAAGAACTTCGAGGCCTGCGGGAACAGGCCCAGGCAGAAGCGGAGCATCGCGAAGGTGCCGACCTTGTCGACAACCGCGGTGATCAGTACGGCCGTTCCGGCGGTCGACTCGCCCATCGCGTTCGGCAGCCAGGTGTGCAGCGGCCAGAGCGGGGCCTTCACCGCGAAGGCGAAGAAGAAGCCCAGGAAGAGCGCCCGCTGCGCGGTCGGGTCGATCACCAGCTTGCCGCTCGCGATGGCGGAGGTGAGCGACTGCAGGTCGAAGGTGGCCTGCCCCTGCTGCTGCGCGATCACGTACAGGCCGATCACGGCGGCCAGCATGACCAGGCCGCCGAGCAGGTTGTAGAGCAGGAACTTGACGGCCGCGTACGACCGTTGGCGCGCCGCCTCGGGCCCGCCGGCCTTGTCGCCGAAGCCGCCGATGAGGAAGTACATCGGGATCAGCATGGCTTCGAAGAAGACGTAGAAGAGGAAGACGTCGGTGGCCAGGAAGGAGACGATCACCATCGCCTCGACCGCCAGGATCAGCGCGAAGAAGCCCTGGGTACGGCGGCGGTTCTCGAACGTACCCTCGGGGGCCGGCGCCGGATCGGCGTCGTGCCAGGAGGCCAGCATCACGATCGGGACCAGCACGGCGGTGAGCAGCACCAGCACCGCGCCGATGCCGTCCACGCCGAGCGAGAAGCTGATCCCGAACGAGCGGATCCAGCTGTAGGACTCGGTGAGCTGGTAGCGCGCGCCGCCCGGCTTGAAGCGGGCGGCGACCAGCGCGGTGAGCACCAGGGTCGCCGCGGAGATGGTGATCGCGGTGAGCTTGGTGGTCCGCCGGCGGGCCTCGGTGGAGCCGGCGGGCAGCGCGGCGGTCAGGATCGCACCGGCCGCCGGGACGGCGCAGGTGGCCGTCAGCAGGTAGCTCATGGCCGTCCCCCCCGACGGGTCTTGGGGTACCCGCCCCGAGCCGAAGGGCCCGCCGGTGCCGAAAGCGACGAACGACGAGCGGCCGACGAAGGAGGGAGCGTGGGAGTGAGGAGTGTCGGCACCGGGTCAGAGGGCCCGGAGGCGAGCGGGCGAGTGGCAGTCATCAGACCGACCTCATCAGGAGAGTGGAGGCGACCAGCACCAGCGTGCCGCCGAACATGGAGAGGGCGTAACTGCGGACGTAGCCGTTCTGCACCCGCCGCAGGCGGCTGGAGATGCCGCCGATCAGCGCGGCCAGGCCGTTGACGAAGCCGTCCAGGCCCTTGCTGTCGAAGTAGACCAGCGCGGCCGCGAGCGCGGAGCCGGGGCGGACCAGGACGGCGTGGTTGAAGTCGTCCTGCAGCAGGTCGCGGCGGGCCGCCCGGGTGAGCAGCGAGCCCACCGGCGCGGTGACCGGGACCGGGCTGCGCCCGTACACCAGGTAGGAGTAGCCGATGCCGGCCAGCATGCAGGCCATGGTGAGCAGAGTGACCGTCAGCGAGGAGAGCGGCGAGTGGCCCTCGGAGTAGCCGGTGACCGGCTCCAACCAGTGCACGAACGAGCTGTTGAAGGCGAACAGGGCGCCCGCGAAGACCGAGCCGAAGGCCAGCACGATCATCGGCAGCGTCATGACGGCCGGCGACTCGTGCGGGTGCGGCTGGTGGCCCTCGTCGTTCGGCTGCCAGCGCTTCTCGCCGAAGAAGGTCAGGATCATCACCCGGGTCATGTAGAACGCGGTGAGCGCGGCGCCGATCAGGGTGACCACGCCGAGGATCCAGCCCTCGGTGCCGCCCTTGGCGAAGGCCGCCTCGATGATCTTGTCCTTGGAGAAGAAGCCCGACAGGCCCGGGAACCCGATGATGGCCAGGTAGCCGAGACCGAAGGTGACGAAGGTGAGCGGCATGAACTTGCGCAGGCCGCCGTAGTGACGCATGTTCACCTCGTCGTCCATGCCGTGCATGACCGACCCGGCGCCGAGGAACAGCCCGGCCTTGAAGAAGCCGTGGGTGACCAGGTGCATGATCGCGAAGACGTAGCCGATCGGGCCCAGGCCCGCCGCCAGGATCATGTAGCCGATCTGCGACATGGTCGAGCCGGCCAACGCCTTCTTGATGTCGTCCTTGGCGCTACCGACGATCGCACCGAAGAGCAGCGTCACCGCACCGACGCAGACCACGGTGACCTGCGCGTCGGGGGCGAGGTTGAAGATCACGCTGGAGCGGGTGATCAGGTAGACGCCGGCGGTGACCATGGTGGCCGCGTGGATCAGGGCCGAGACCGGGGTCGGGCCCTCCATCGCGTCACCGAGCCAGGACTGCAGCGGCACCTGGGCCGACTTGCCGCAGGCGGCCAGCAGCAGCATCAGGCCGATCGCCGTCAGCTTGCCCTGGCTGGCCTGCGGTGCCGCCCCGAAGACCGGGGTGAAGGCGAAGCTGCCGAACTCGGTGAACATCAGCATGATGGCGATCGAGAGGCCCATGTCGCCGACCCGGTTGACCAGGAAGGCCTTCTTGGCGGCGGTGGCGGCGCTCGGCTTGTGCTGCCAGAAGCCGATCAGCAGGTACGAGGCGAGCCCGACGCCCTCCCAACCGACGTACAGCAGAAGGTAGTTGTTGGACAGCACCAGCAGCAGCATGGCGGCCAGGAAGAGGTTGAGGTAGCCGAAGAAGCGGCGCCGGCGCTCGTCGTGCGCCATGTACCCCACCGAGTAGAGGTGGATCAACGTGCCGACGCCGGTGAT
The DNA here is from genome assembly GCF_029892095.1 of Kitasatospora sp. MAP12-44. Taxonomy (NCBI): domain Bacteria; kingdom Bacillati; phylum Actinomycetota; class Actinomycetes; order Kitasatosporales; family Streptomycetaceae; genus Kitasatospora; species Kitasatospora sp. MAP12-44. Next base: position 4,942,063 of record NZ_JARZAE010000004.1, on the reverse strand, counting down.
CAGCAGCACGAAGGTGATCGACAACTGGTCCAGTTGGAAGGCCACGTCGGCCTGGAAGCCGTTCACCGGCACCCAGCTGAACAGGTACTCGGAGACTGGGCGTTGGGCAGTACTGCGGCCCAGCATGGAGAAGAAGAGCACCAGCCCGAAGGCGAACGAGAGCGCGGCCGCGAGCGTGCCGAGCCAGTGACCGAAACGGTCCAACGCGCGGCCGCCGAGCAGCAGCAGGACAGCGCCTGCCAGCGGAGCCGCCACGAGCAGCGGAATGAGAGAGTTCACCCTGGGCCCCTACAGCTTCATGAGGTTGCTGTCGTCGACCGAAGCCGAGTGCCTGGTACGGAAGATGCTCACGATGATGGCCAGGCCCACCACGACCTCGGCCGCCGCGACCACCATGGTGAAGAACGCGATGATCTGGCCGTCGAGATTGCCGTGCAGCCGGGAGAAGGTGACCAGGGCGAGGTTGGAGGCGTTGAGCATCAGCTCCACGCACATGAAGAGCACGATCGCGTTGCGCCTGATCAGCACCCCGCTCGCCCCGATGGTGAACAACAGGGCTGCGAGATACAGGTAGTTGACGGGGTTCACTCCGCGTCCTCCTCATGCCCGGGTACCGGGGTCAACTCCTGGCGGGGCCTGGGCGGCACCGGCCGGGCGGACGGCTCGCGGCCCTGCCAGTCGGCCGTGTCGGACTCCAGCTCGGCCATCCGGCGCAGCATGTCCTGGCTGACGTCGCGGATCTGGCCGCGCTCGCGCAGCGTGCCCATCACCGAGTCCTCGGCGATCGAGCCGTCCGGCAGCAGGCCGGGGATGTCCACGGCGTTGTGCCGGGCGTACACCCCGGGGGCCGGCAGCGGCGGCAGCTGGACGTTGTCCTTGACCCGCTGGGCGGCCAGCTCGCGCTGGGTCTTCGGCGCCTTCACATGCTCGCGGTGGGTGAGCACCATGGCGCCGACCGCGGCGGTGATCAGCAGCGCGCCGGTGACCTCGAAGGCCCAGACGTACTTGGTGAAGATCAGCCGGGCCAGGCCCTGCACATTGCCCTCGGCGTTGGCCTCCGAGAGGCCGGTGAAGTGCGAGAGCTTCGCGTTGGCGATGCCCGCGATCAGCAGCGTCCCGAAGCCGAGGCCGCAGATCACCGCGGCGATCCGCTGGCCCTTCAGCTGCTCGCGCAGCGAGTCCTCCGTGGTGACGCCGACCAGCATCACCACGAAGAGGAAGAGCATCATGATCGCGCCGGTGTAGACCACGATCTGCACCACGCCCAGGAACACGGCGCCCTGGGCCAGGTAGCAGATCGCCAGCGACATCATGGTGGCCGCCAGGCAGAGCGCGCTGTGCACGGCCCGGCGCATCAGCAGCATGCCGAGCGCGCCGCCGACCGCGATGACCGCGAGCACCCAGAACTGGACCGCCTCGCCGGTGGACGTCACTGGTCCACCTCCTCGTCCTGCTTGCGCGCGGTCTTCTCCTGCTGCACGGTGCCGGGCGCCGCCGCGGTGATCTCGCCGCGGTAGTAGGCGCCTTCGTCCGCACCCGGGAAGATCGAGTGCGGGGCCTCGACCATGCCCTCGGTGAGCCCGGAGAGCAGCTGCTCCTTGGTGAAGATCAGGTCGGCGCGCGAGGAGTCGGCCAGCTCGTACTCGTTGGTCATGGTGAGCGCGCGGGTCGGGCAGGCCTCGATGCACAGGCCGCACAGGATGCAGCGGGCGTAGTTGATCTGGTAGACCGCGCCGTAGCGCTCACCCGGGGAGTAGCGCTCCTCGTCGGTGTTGTCGGCGCCCTCGACGTAGATCGCGTCGGCCGGGCAGGCCCAGGCGCACAGCTCGCAGCCGATGCACTTCTCCAGACCGTCCGGGTGCCGGTTGAGCTGGTGGCGGCCGTGGAAGCGGGGGGCGGTGGGCTTCTTCTGCTCCGGGTACTGCTCGGTCAGCCGCTTCTTGAACATGGCCGTGAAGGTCACGCCGAAGCCTGCGGCCGGCCCCAGAAGTGACGGCTTGTCGTCCGGATCTGGCATCTCGGTTCAGCTCCCTTCGGAATGGTTGGCGCCGTTGAGCGCGTCCTGCAGTTGCTGCGGTTGCTGCTGCGGCGCGCGGCTGGGCCGGCGCGGGACCGGCGGCAGTTGCTGGCCGGGCAGCGGCGGCACCGGGTACCCGCCGGCCATCGGGTCGAACTCCCCTGCGGGCTCGGGCTCCTGGTCCTTGGCGGCCTGCTCCGACTTGTCCCGGAAGGCGTCCCAGATCAGCGAGAGCAGCAGCACCACTGCGACCGGCGCACCGACGTACAGCACCACCTGGCCGAAGCCGCGGCCCTCGTTGCGCAGCGCCCGGACGCTGGCGACCAGCACCAGCCAGACCAGCGAGACCGGGATCAGCACCTTCCAACCCAGCTTCATGAACTGGTCGTAGCGCAGCCGGGGCAGCGTGCCGCGCAGCCAGATGAAGAAGAAGAGCAGCAGCTGGATCTTGATGACGATCCAGAGCATCGGCCACCAGCCGTGGTTGGCCCCGGCCCAGAAGGTCGAGATCGGCCACGGTGCCCGCCAGCCGCCCAGGAAGAGCGTGCTGGCCACCGCCGAGACTGTCACCATGTTGACGTACTCCGCCAGCATGAACATCGCGAACTTCAGCGAGCTGTACTCGGTGTTGAAGCCGCCGACCAGCTCGCCCTCGGCCTCGGGGAGGTCGAACGGCGCCCGGTTGGTCTCACCGACCATCGAGATGATGTAGACGATGAAGGAGACCGGCAGCAGCACCGCGAACCAGGTGGGCTGCTGATGGGCGACGATCTCCGAGGTCGACATCGAGCCGGAGTAGATGAAGACCGCGGCGAACGACAGGCCCATCGCGATCTCGTAGGAGATCATCTGCGCCGACGAGCGCAGCCCGCCGAGCAGCGGGTACGTCGAGCCGGAGGACCAACCCGCCAGCACGATCCCGTAGATGCCGATCGAGGCGGTCGCCAGGATGTAGAGCAGCGCCACCGGGAGGTCGGTGAGCTGCAGCGGGGTCCGGGTGCCGAAGATCGACACCTCGTTGTCGGCCGGGCCGAACGGGATCACCGCGATGGCCATGAACGCCGGGATCGCGCAGATCACCGGGGCCAGGATGTAGACCACCTTGCTGGCGCCGGTGACCACCAGGTCTTCCTTGAGCGCGAGCTTGACGCCGTCGGCCAGCGACTGCAGCAGGCCCCAGGGTCCGTGCCGGTTGGGGCCGATCCGCAGCTGCATCCAGGCGACGACCTTGCGCTCCCAGACGATCGCGACCAGCACGGTGATCAGCAGGAAGGCGAAGCAGAACACCGCCTTGAGCAGGACCAGCCACCACGGGTCCCGGCCGAAGAAGCTGAGGGTCTCGCCGGTGGCGAGGCTGAGCTGGGAGATCATCACGACTCCTCCCCTGCCGGGGCGATGGTCACCAGGTGGCCGACGGTGGTCCCCAGGGTGCGGTGCACGCCGCCCGGGGTGGAGTTCAGCGGGAGCCAGACCGTGCGGTCCGGCAGCTCGGCGGTGATCTCCAGCGGCAGCACCAGGGAGCCGGCCGGGCCGCTGACCAGCAGCCGCTCGGTGGCGCCGATCTCGGTGGCGGTGGCCGGCGAGAGCCGGGCGACGGCGCGGTGGCGGGTGCCCGCGAGGTGCGGGTCGCCCTGCTGCAGCGAGCCGTTGTCCAGCAGCTGGCGCCAGCCGGCGAGCACCGCCTGCCCGGCGGCGGGCCGGGGCAGCGCGGCCGGGTGGCCGGCCGGCGCGGCCGGGCGGTCCCCCGTCCAGGGCGCGAGGGTGTCCAGCTCCAGCCGGGCCGCCCGGACGTCGGGCAGGCCGAGCCGGTGCCCGAGCGCGTCCGCGAGCATGTTCAACACCCGGACGTCCGAGGTGAGGTGACGTTGCATCAGCTGGTCGGACTTGAGGGCGGCTTCGAACATCCGGACCCGGCCCTCCCAGTCCAGGAAGGTGCCGGCCTTCTCGGCGACCGCGGCCACCGGCAGCACCACATCGGCGTGCGCGGTGACGGCCGAGGGCCGCAGCTCCAGCGAGAGGACGAAACCGACCCGGGTCAGCGCCTCCTCGGCGAGCGCCGGGTCGGCCAGGTCGTCGGGGTCGACGCCGCCGACCACCAGCGCGTCCAGATCGCCGTGCGCGGCCGCGGCCAGGATCTGGCCGGTGTCCCGGCCGAGCCGGGCGGGCAGTTCGGCGACGCCCCAGGCGGTGGCCGTCTCGGCGCGGGCGGCCGGGACGGTGACCGGGCGGCCGCCGGGCAGCAGCCCCGGCAGGGCGCCGGCCTCGACCGCGCCGCGCTCCCCCGCCCGGCGCGGCACCCAGGCCAGCCGGGCGCCGGTCGCGTGCGCGAGTCGCAGCGCGGCGGTCAGCGCGCCGGGGACGGCGGCCAGCCGCTCACCGGCCAGGATCACCGCGCCGGGCCGGCGCAGCAGCGCGGCCGCCGCACCCGCGTCGTCGCTGAGCGGCTCCTCGGCGGCCAGCGCGCCCAGCCACTCGGCCTCGGTGCCGGGCGCGGCGGGCAGCAGGCGGCCGCCGAGCTTGGTCAGGCCGCGCGAGCTGTGGGTGGCGACCGAGTAGACCTTGAGGCCGGTGCGGCTCGCCTTGCGCAGCCGCAGGAAGACGATCGGCGACTCCTCCTCGGGCTCGAAGCCCGCGAGCAGCACCATCGGGGCGCTCTGCAGCGCTGCGTAGGTCACCCCGCTGCCGTCCAGATCCACGCCGCGCCCGGCCACTGCGGCGGCCAGGAAGTCGGCCTCCTCGGCGCTGTGCGGGCGGGCCCGGAAGTCGACGTCGTTGGTGCCGAGCACCACGCGGGCGAACTTGGCGTAGCCGTACGCGTCCTCGACCGTCACCCGGCCGCCGGTGAGCACCGCGCTGCGGGCGCCGCGCAGCCCCTCGGCGGCGGCGGCCAGCGCCTCCGGCCAGGAGGCGGCGACGAGTTCACCGCTGACCCGGTCGCGCACCAGCGGGGTGGCGAGCCGGTCGCGCTGCTGGGCGTAGCGGAAGGCGAAGCGGCCCTTGTCGCAGCTCCACTCCTCGTTCACCTCGGGCTCGTCGCCGGCCAGTCGGCGCAGCACCTTGCCGCGCCGGTGGTCGGTGCGCAGCGAGCAGCCCGAGGAGCAGTGCTCACAGACGCTGGGCGAGGAGACCAGGTCGAAGGGGCGGGAGCGGAACCGGTAGGCGGCCGAGGTCAGCGCACCCACCGGGCAGATCTGGATGGTGTTGCCGGAGAAGTACGACTGGAAGTCGTCGCCCTCGCCGATCCCGACCTGCTCCAGCGCCCCGCGCTCCAGCAGCTCGATGAACGGGTCGCCGGCCACCTGCTGGGAGAAGCGGGTGCAGCGCGCGCAGAGCACGCAGCGCTCGCGGTCCAGCAGCACTTGGCTGCTGATCGGGATCGGCTTCTCGTAGGTCCGCTTCAGGCCGTCGAAGCGGGAGTCCGGGCCGCCGGTGGACATCGCCTGGTTCTGCAGCGGGCACTCGCCGCCCTTGTCGCAGACCGGGCAGTCCAGCGGGTGGTTGATCAGCAGCAGCTCCATCACGCCGCGCTGGGACTTCTCGGCCACCGCCGAGCTGAGCTGGGTGCGGACCACCATGCCCTCGGCCACCGGGATGGTGCAGGAGGCGACCGGCTTGCGCTGGCCCTCGATCTCCACGATGCACTGGCGGCAGGCGCCGACCGGGTCGAGCAGCGGGTGGTCGCAGAAGCGCGGGATCTGGGTGCCGATCTGCTCGGCGGCCCGGATCACCAAAGTCCCCTTGGGGACCTGGACTTCGACGCCGTCGATGGTGAGCGTGACCAGGTCGGTGGCGGTTTTCTGCGGCTCGGTGATGGTCATGCGTGCACCTCCCTGTCGTTGGCTGGCTGGGGGGCGAAGGGCCGGGGGCTGTCGGCCCAGACGGTGGCGGCGGCCGGGTCGAACGGGCAGCGGCGCTCGGCCAGGTGCTGCTCGTACTCGGCGCGGAAGTACTGGAGCGAGGAGGTGATCGGGCTGGCCGCGCCGTCGCCGAGCGCGCAGAACGACTTGCCGTTGATGTTGTCGGCGATGTCGAGCAGCTTCTCCAGGTCGCCTTCGAGGCCTTCGCCGGCCTCGATCCGCTTGAGCAACTGGACCAGCCAGTACGTGCCTTCGCGACACGGGGTGCACTTGCCGCAGGACTCGTGGGCGTAGAACTCGGTCCAGCGGGTGACGGCGCGCACCACGCAGGTGGTCTCGTCGAAGATCTGCAGCGCCTTGGTGCCGAGCATCGAGCCCGCCGCCCCCACGCCCTCGTAGTCGAGCGGGACGTCGAGATGCTGATCGGTGAACATCGGGGTGGAACTGCCGCCCGGGGTCCAGAACTTGATCCGGTGCCCGGCGCGCACCCCACCGCTGATGTCCAGCAGTTGACGCAGCGTCACCCCGAGCGGGGCCTCGTACTGGCCGGGGTTGGTGACATGGCCGGAGAGCGAGTAGAGCGTGAAGCCGGGCGACTTCTCGGTGCCCAGCGACTTGAACCACTCGTTGCCCCGGACCAGGATCGGCGGCACCGAGGCGATCGACTCGACGTTGTTGACCACCGTCGGGCACGCGTACAGGCCCGCGATGGCCGGGAACGGCGGCCGCAGCCGGGGTTGGCCGCGGCGGCCCTCCAGCGAGTCGAGCAGCGCCGTCTCCTCACCGCAGATGTAGGCGCCGGCGCCCGCGTGCACGGTGATGTCCAGGTCGATGCCCGAGCCCAGGATGTCCTTGCCGAGGTAACCCGCCTGGTACGCCTCCGCGACGGCGGCGTGCAGCCGGCGCAGCACCGGTACCACCTCGCCGCGCAGGTAGATGAAGGCGTGGTCGCAGCGGATCGCGTACGAGGCGATGATCATGCCCTCGATCAGCGCGTGCGGGTTGGCGAAGAGCAGCGGGATGTCCTTGCAGGTGCCCGGCTCGCTCTCGTCGGCGTTGACCACCAGGTAGTGCGGCTTGCCATCGTTCTGCGGGATGAACTGCCACTTCATGCCGGTCGGGAAGCCCGCGCCGCCGCGGCCGCGCAGGCCGGAGTCCTTGACCAGCGCGATCAGCGCGTCCGGGTCCATCGCGAGGGCGTTGCGCAGGCCCAGGTAGCCGTCGTGGCGCCGGTAGGTCTCCAGGCTCCACGGGCGGTGGTCGTCCCAACTGGCGGACAGGACGGGGGTGAGCAGCTTCTCAGCAGGCTCGGTCGCGGTCATCACGCCTCCGTCCCTTTGTTGCGCGGGGAGACCACGCGGGCCCCAGGAGTGCCGGGCAGGGCCTCGCCCTTGGCCAGCCGCAGACCGGCCAGCGAGGGCGCGCCGCCCGCGCCGGAGGCGTCCACCACGCCGGGGCGCTCGTCCGGGAAGCCGGCCAGGATGCGGGCGGTCTCCTTGAACGAGCAGAGCTTGGCGCCGCGGGTGGGCTCGACCTCGGCGCCCGCCCGCAGGTCGTCGACCAGCTGCTTGGCGCTCTCCGGCGTCTGGTTGTCGAAGAACTCCCAGTTGACCATCACCACGGGGGCGTAGTCGCAGGCCGCGTTGCACTCGATGTGCTCGATGGAGATCTCGCCGTCGGCGGTGGTCTCGTTGTTGCGGATCCCCAGGTGCTGCTGGAGCTCCTCGAAGATCTGGTCGCCGCCCAGCACCGCGCAGAGCGTGTTGGTGCAGACGCCCACGTGGTACGTGCCGGCCGGGCGGCGGCGGTACATCGTGTAGAAGGTCGCGACCGCCGTCACCTCGGCGGTGGTCAGCTCCAACTGCTCGGCGCAGAACCGGATTCCGGTCGGCGTGACGCAGCCCTCCTCCGCCTGCACCAGGTGCAGCAGGGGCAGCAGGGCGGAGCGGGTCACCGGGTAGCGTCCGATCAGCTCCCTGGCGTCGGCTGCCAGGCGCTCGTGCACCTCGGCGGGATACGGCTTGGCCGGCAGCGCCGGCAGGCCGAGTTCGACATTGCTCACCTGTCCACGCCTCCCATCACCGGGTCGATCCCGGCCACCGCGACGATCACGTCGGCGACCTGGCCGCCCTCGCACATCGCCGCCATCGACTGCAGGTTGGTGAACGACGGGTCGCGGAAGTGCACCCGGTAGGGGCGCGTCCCGCCGTCGCTCACCACGTGGACCCCGAGCTCGCCCTTGGGCGACTCGACCGCCGCGTACGCCTGGCCGACCGGGACCCTGAAGCCCTCGGTGACCAGCTTGAAGTGGTGGATCAGGGCCTCCATCGAGGTGCCCATGATCTTCCGGATGTGGTCGAGCGAGTTGCCCATCCCGTCCGGGCCGACCGCCAGTTGGGCCGGCCAGGCGATCTTCTTGTCGGCCACCATGACCGGCCCGGGCCGCAGCCGGTCCAGGCACTGCTCGACGATCCGCAGCGACTGGCGCATCTCCTCCAGGCGGATCAGGAACCGCCCGTAGGAGTCCGCGGTGTCGGCGACCGCGACCTCGAAGTCGTAGTTCTCGTAACCGCAGTACGGGTCGCTCTTGCGCAGGTCGTTCGGCAGTCCGGTGGCCCGCAGGATCGGGCCGGTCGCGCCGAGGGCCAGGCAGCCGGCCAGGTCCAGGAAGCCGACGTCGACCAGCCGGGCCTTGAACACCGGGTTGTTGGTGGCGAGTTTGTCGTACTCGTGCATCCGTGAGCGGAACAGCTTGACCGCCTCGCGGATCTGGTCCACGGCGCCCGGCGGCAGGTCCTGCGCCAGGCCGCCGGGGCGGACATAGGCGTGGTTCATCCGCAGGCCGGTGACCAACTCGAAGATGTCCAGGATGATTTCGCGATCCCGGAAGCCGTAGATCATCAGCGTGGTGGAGCCGATCTCCATACCGCCGGTGGCAAGGCACACCAGGTGCGAGGAGATCCGGTTGAGCTCCATCATCAGCACCCGGATGACGGTGGCCCGGTCGGGGATCTGATCGGTGATCCCGAGCAGCTTCTCCACCGCGAGGCAGTAGGCGGTCTCGTTGAAGAGCGGAGTCAGGTAGTCCATCCGGGTCACGAAGGTGGTGCCCTGGACCCAGTTGCGGAACTCCATGTTCTTCTCGATGCCGGTGTGCAGATAGCCGATGCCGCAGCGGGCCTCGGTCACCGTCTCGCCGTCGATCTCCAGGATCAGCCGCAACACGCCGTGGGTGGACGGGTGTTGCGGTCCCATGTTGACGATGATGCGCTCGTCGTCGGCCTTGGCGACGGCCTCGACCACCTCGCCCCAGTCGCCGCCCGTGACGGTGAAGACCCGGCCCTCGGTGGTCTCGCGGGTGCCTGCTTCTTCTGCTGCTTCGTAGTGAGTGGTCATGTGTACGACCTCCGCTGGTCGGGCGCCGGGATCTGGGCGCCCTTGTACTCGACGGGGATGCCACCCAGCGGGTAGTCCTTGCGCTGCGGGTGGCCCAGCCAGTCGTCCGGCATCATGATCCGGGTGAGCGCCGGGTGGCCGTCGAAGACGATGCCGAAGAAGTCATAGGCCTCGCGCTCGTGCCAGTCGTTGGTCGGGTAGACGCTGACCACCGAGGGGATGTGCGGGTCGGCGTCCGGCGCGGTGACCTCGACCCGGATCAGCCGGGTGTGGGTGATCGAGCGCAGGTGGTAGACCGCGTGCAACTCCCGCCCCGGGTCGGCGAGATAGTGCACGCCGCTGACGCCGAGGCAGAGCTCGAAGCGCAGCGCCGGGTCGTCGCGCAGCGTCCTGGCCACCTGGAGCAGGTGCTCGCGGGCGATGTGGAAGGTGAGTTCGCCGCGGTCGACGACGGTCTTCTCGATCGCGTCCGCCGGGTCGAGGCCCTGTTCCTCCAGGGCGCCCTCCAGCTCGTCGGCGACCTCGTCGAACCACCCGCCGTACGGGCGGCTGCTCGGGCCGGGCAGCACGATCGGGGCGACCAGGCCGCCGAAGCCCGAGGTGTCGCCGGTGCCGCCGGTGCCGAACATGCCCTGGCGGCTGCCGACCACCTCGATGGCCAGCTCACGATGTGGCTGTTCGCGGTGCGGCTGCGCGGGAACGGGTGCGGGTGCGGGTGCGTCGCTCATCGCAGCAGCCCCCGCATCTCGCTGGTCGGGGTGGCCTCCAGGGCCAGCTCCTCGGCCAGCTCCTGGGCCCGCAGCTTGTTCACGCCCAGCGGCTCGTGCTGGATCTTCTCGTGCAGCTTGAGGATCGCGTCCATCAGCATCTCCGGGCGGGGCGGGCACCCCGGCAGGTAGATGTCCACGGGGACGATGTGGTCGACACCCTGGACGATCGCGTAGTTGTTGAACATGCCGCCCGAGGACGCGCAGACGCCCATCGAGATGACCCACTTGGGGTTGGCCATCTGGTCGTAGACCTGGCGGAGCACCGGCGCCATCTTCTGGCTGACCCGGCCGGCCACGATCATCAGGTCGGCCTGCCGGGGTGAACCACGGAAGACCTCCATCCCGAATCTGGCCAGGTCGTAGCGGCCGGCACCGGTCGTCATCATCTCGATGGCGCAGCAGGCCAGCCCGAAGGTGGCCGGGAAGAGCGAGGCCTTTCTCACCCAACCCGCAGCGGTCTCCACGCTGGTGAGCAGAAAGCCGCTCGGCAGCTTCTCCTCGATACCCATCTACCCATCCCTCTCAGTGGCCTCAAATCCGGCTGGCTGCAATGCAGTTGTGCTGCAGGCTGCTTGGCCCGCGCTCAGTCCCACTCCAGGCCGCCGCGCCGCCAGACGTACGCGTAGGCGACGAAGACGGTGGCGATGAAGAGGAGCATCTCGACCAGCCCGAAGATCCCCAGGGCGTCGAAGGTGACCGCCCACGGGTAGAGGAAGACGATCTCGATGTCGAAGACGATGAAGAGCATCGCCGTCAGGTAGTACTTGATCGGGAACCGGCCGCCGCCCACGGGCTGCGGGGTCGGTTCGATACCGCACTCGTACGCCTCCAACTTGGCCCGGTTGTAGCGCTTCGGGCCGGTCAGCGAAGCCATCACGACGGAGCCGACCGCGAACGCCGCCGCGATGGCACCGAGTACGAGGATCGGTGCGTAGGCATTCATGTACCGCCGCTCCCTCCGTCCAGTCGTCCTTGACTGCAGATCGGAACTGTCGGATCACTGTGGGGTGATCCCGTGATCCAGTTCCCGAGATCCACCCCATGTGAGGCAGTTCACAAAGCCTGGATCGAGCGCATCTTATGCCCGTCGACTTGTGATCTGCGACACGGAGTTCAGGGGGATCTTTGTGATCTACGCCACCTCACGAACCGGTCGCAATGGCGACTAGTCGAGAGATATGAACGCAACGAACGCAAATGGTCGCAAAGTGTCATATTCATCGGCGAACCGACTGGTCAGAGCCGTGCGCCTATATCAACTATTGCGCGACCATCGCAAATTTCGGTGCTTCATGTTGACGTGCTAGTGGATCACCGAGAGCCTCACCCTCCCGAGTGGCAGGGGCGGCGTCCTCGCTTGACCTTTCGTTCACAAGCGCACGAAAGCCCCCGCGCGCCGGTCGGCGCGCGGGGGCCTACTCGATCACTGGAAAGCGCGGGGAAAGCTCAGGCGGGCAGCGGTTCCGGGGCGCCCGGCACTAGGACCCGGCGGCCCCACTCGGTGCCCGCCAGCACCAGCAGGCCGCCACAGAACGCGAGCGGCACCAGCCGGTCGCCGCCGAGCACGATGCCGACCACGGCGGCCCAGAGCGGCTCGGTGCCCAGCAGCAGGCTCACCCGGGACGGCGAGGTGGCCCGGACCGCCCACATCTGGACCAGGAACGCGACCAGCGTGCAGAACACCGCGAGGTAGAGCAGGTCGGCCCACTGCCCCGGACCGTACGACGCCGCCAGCGACCACGGGCTCGACCCGGCGAACGGCGAGACCAGGGCGAACACCACTGCCGCCGCCGCGAGTTGGACCCAGGTCAGGGCCAGCGAGTCGGTGTCCTTCAGCGCCCTGGCCCGCGACATCGCCAGCACGTGCGCGGTCCGGACCACGGCCGCGCCGAACACCAGCAGGTCACCGACGGACGGGGCGTGCAGGCCGGCGCCCTGCGTCAGCAGGCCGACGCCGAGCACGGACAGCCCGGCCGCGACGACGAACGCGCGCGGCAGCGGCACCCGGCCGTCGGCGCGGCCGACCAGGCTCTCGGCGAGCGGAGTGAAGACCATCGTGAGGCTGATGATCAGACCGGCATTGGTCGCCGTGGTGTGCACCACCCCATAGCTCTCCAGCAGGAAGATCGACCCCAGGATCCCCCCGAGCAACGCCCCGCCCAGCCACTCGGCCCGCCCCAACCCGCGCAGGCCACGGCGGGCGAATAGCCCGAGCACCGGCAGGACAAGACCGAACCGCAGCACCAGCATCGCCACCACACTCTGCGGGGTGGCCAGGTGCTTCACCGCGAGGTAGCTGGAACCCCAGACCACCGCGACCAGCAGCACGGGAAGGTCAGTGACGATCCCGCGGGGCGCGGCGGCTTGTGAAGGAGTTCTCATACGGGCGTTTCCCTCCGAAGCAGGACGGCGAACCCGTCATCCTCCCGCAGGGCTGATCATGCGATCAACGCCTTTAAGCCTCCGCCTCCGGCACCGCCGCCTGCGCCCCCACCGGTCGGACCGCGGCGCGCTCGCGCAGCGCGTACAACGCGTACAACGCGCCCGCCACGGTGAGCAGGCCCGAGCAGCTGATGATCATGTCGATCCGTCCGACCCGCAGACCGCCCAGGTCCGCGTGGAAGCCCCTGGGCACGCTGCTGGCGAACCAGCCCGCCATGCTCATCCCCGCCACACTGGCCACCTGCTGCACCGGACCGATCACCGAGAAGACCCGCCCGAGGTACTGCGGCGGAACAGCGGCGATCAGCAGCGGTGCGACCGCGGCGTTGAAGACGGCGAGCGCCACCCCGAGCACGGTGACCAGCGCGAGCGCCGGCCACAACTGGGTCATCCGGGAGTACCAGAGCAGCAGAGCCCCCGCCCCAAGCAGGCCCAGCGGGAACGTCCGGCGGTGGCCGAAGCGCTGCCCCAGCGGCGCGGCCATCGTCGCGCCGACCAGCAGGCCGACGCCGAGCAGCATGTCCAGGGTCCCGTACCACTTGGCCGCGACGTGCAGGTTGTCCGTGACGAAGAAGACGTTGACCGAGTTGAGCGCGGCGAAGCCGATCGAGCACAGCACGACGGTGGTCAGCAGCGCCTTGACCACCGCGCTCGACGCCACCGTCCGCAGCCCAGCGACGAGTTCGGCGCCCACCCCCTGGCGCCCGGCGGCCGGCCGCACCGCTCGCGGCTCCGGCCATACGCCGCGCACCAGGGCGAAGGAGACCAGGAACGAGAGCGCGTTCAGCACCAGCGCCCAGCGCACGCCGGCCGTGAAGAGCAGCGGCGCCGCCAGCGGCGGTCCGAGGATCGCGGCGATGCCCTGCACCGACTGGCCGATGCCGGCCGCCCGACCCCGGTCCTGCTCCCCCACCACCTCGCCGATCATCGCGAACCGCGCCGGGCTGAAGAACTGCGACACCGCCGCGCTGAGGAAGACCGCCGCGTAGACCACCGCCACCATGGCACCGGTCGCGACCGTCCCGGCCGGCAGGAAGGCCAGGACCGCCACGCCACCGATCAGCGCGGCCCGGATCAGGTCCGCCGCCAGCATCGTCCGCCGCCGGTTCCAGCGGTCGACGAACACCCCCGCCAGCGGCGCCACCAGCAGCGTCGCCACGGCCACGGTGACCAGCAGCCCGGCGACGGCGGCTGGCGCGTACGAGCGGCCGGCCAGCAGGACGGTGCCGACCCAGAGCGTCAGGGTCGTGTCGAAGACGTAGTCGCCGGTCAGCGAGACGGCCTGACCTGCCGCGAGCAGGCGAAAGTTGCGGTTGATCAGCACCGAGTCATCCTGGCACGAACGCTCGTTCGTCAAATGGCAGTTGACAGGAATGATTCAAGTGCACCGTGGGCACGATGGGGTGGACATGCCACGCTCCCCGTCCCCGGAGGCCCCACCCATGCCCCGCAAGCGTCTCGTCACCGCCGCCGCTGCCGCTGCCCTGGTCCTCGGTGCGACCAGCGCCGCGTCGGCCGCCACCGTCTCACCCGACGTCAAGGCGGCCCCGGCGGCGACCACTCCGGCCGCCTCCTGCGGGTTCACGGCCGCGGTGCCCGCCGACGACTTCAAGGGCATCCCGGTCTTCGACGCCAAGAAGGCCGCCAGGCCCTACAGCGCGACGCTGAAGACCAGCCAGGGATCGATCACCTTCCAGGCGCTGACCGCCCAGGCGCCGTGCACCACCTTCTCGTTCCGCTTCCTGGCCGACCACGACTACTTCGACGGCACCCACTGCCACCGCCTCACCACCCAGCGCCTGTGGGTCCTGCAGTGCGGCGACCCGACCGGCACCGGCAGCGGCGGCCCGGGGTACTCCTTCAACGACGAGAACCTGACCGGCGCCACCTACCCCGCCGGCACGGTGGCGATGGCCAACGCGGGCCCGAACACCAACGGCAGCCAGTTCTTCTTCGTCTGGAAGGACACCAAGCTCTCCCCCGCCTACACCCCGTTCGGCAAGATCACCGCCGGTCTCGACGTCCTGCAGAAGATCGCCGCCGGCGGCGAGGACGACCAGAACGGCCCCGGCGACGGCTTCCCCACCCTCCCCGTCAACATCAAGCACGTGAAGCTCAGCAACTCCCGCTGACACACGCCACAGGCTCGACCTCGCAGCAGCCACTGCGGGGTCGAGCCCAGGCGCTCACAGAAAGTCGACCAGCCCGACTTCTTGGACTAGGCTGCCGCCTTCTACTGAGCGACCACGCGCACACGCTCCCCGAGTCGGAGCGCGTCGAAATGCTCATCGCCTCGGCGGTCGACAGAATCGTGTAGTCGTCGAGGAACTGGCTCCAGGTCACGCAAGCGGCTTCAACGTGGCCAAGCTCCCACTGGGATACGCCGCCTGATCGTAGCCACCCACGCTGTCGTTGCGGCCGTCAGCCCTTGACAGCGCCACTTCGGTTTCGTTCATCCGACGACTGCTGCTGGTCAGCGAACTGGTCAACTGACTCGTCCCGCCAGAAGTCGGCCCCTCCGACTTCCCCTCCCGCTACGGTGATTCGCATGCCAGGGCAGCGGAAGCGTCAGCAGGACGAGGAGCTCACTGTGAGGCGGCCGGGCGTTGGGAAGTCCTCTACCAGACCCAGGACTACGACGACGCGAACGGCCGGGGACCGCAGGTGCGGTCCCCGGCCGGTGAGGCTGGGCTGACGCGGGGGCTAGAAGCCGCAGGCGTCCACGGTGCTGCCGGTCTCGAACTGGGTGTTGCTGGCCCAGGTCGCACGGCCGCTGCTGTTGTAGAAGACGAAGTTGCCGTCGTCCTGGACCGAGGCCCAGCCGCCGGGGGCCGGGTTGCCCTGGCCGAGCTCGCAGACCACGCCGTTGCCCGAGTTCAGCAGCTTGACGTAGCCCGACTGCGACCAGTCGACGTGGGTGACGCCCCTGCCCTCGGAGCCGCTGGCCCAGATCGGCCCGCCGCCGTTGACGTAGAGGACCAGGTTGCCGTCGCTCTGGAACTGCAGGTTGACGCTCGACGAGTAGGTGGACGCGCCGGCGTACCAGTCGGGCTGCGACAGGTTGAAGCCGGCGGCCGTGCTGTCGGCCAGCGCCGGGCCGGCGGCCAGGGCGAGCGCGGAGCCGATCGCGGTGACGACCAGGGCGGCTCGCGTCACACGCTTGCGGGTCGTGGTCGTGGTCTTGGTCGTACGGAACTTTGCCATCACTGAGAGTCCTCCCGTTGGCGGAACCGCGTCGGCTGACTCAAGGACGCGTTTCCGATCCTCGTTCTCTGCTGACAGAACCAGTTCACGTTCCAGGAGCCGGCGCCTCGGGCGCCTTCCCCCTGTGGAAGACCATACGAACTATCGGTATCGCGCGAGTAACTCCCTTGCGATACAAGGGTGTTACGCCATGCCGGGTCAGGCGTTCGGAGCCACCTTGGCGAGGCCGTTGATGATGCGGTCCATCGCGTCGCCGCCCTGCGGGTCGGTGAGGTTGGCGAGCATCTTGAGGACGAACTTCATCAGGACCGGGTGGGTCAGCCCGCGCTGGGTGGCGAGCTGCATGATCTTCGGGTTGCCGATCAGCTTCACGAAGCCGCGCCCCAGCGTGTAGTAGCCGCCGTAGACGTCCTTGAGCACCGCGGGGTACGCGTGCAGGGCGCGCTCGCGGCCGGCGGGGGTGACCCGGGCGTGGGCCTGGACGATGGTGCGGGCGGCGATCTGGCCCGACTCCATGGCGTAGGCGATGCCCTCGCCGTTGAACGGATTGACCATGCCGGCCGCGTCGCCGACCAGCAACAGGCCGCGCGTGTAGTGCGGTTGGCGGTTGAACGCCATCGGCAGCGCCGCGCCGCGGATCGGGTCGGTCATGTTCTCCGGCGTGTAGCCCCACTCCGCGGGCATGCTCGCGCACCACGCCTTGAGCACCTCGCGCCAGTCCAACTCCCCAAAGGCCGGCGAGGAGTTGAGGATGCCGAGGCCGACGTTGGAGGTGCCGTCGCCCATCCCGAAGATCCAACCGTAGCCCGGCAGCAGCTTCTTGTCGCCGCCGCGGGTGTCCCAGAGCTCCAGCCAGGACTCCAGGTAGTCGTCGTCGTGCCGCGGCGAGGTGAAGTACGTCCGGTAGGCGACGCCCATCGGCCGGTCCTCGCGGCGGTGCAGGCCCATCGCGAGCGAGAGCCGGGTGGAGTTGCCGTCGGCGGCGACCACCAGCGGGGCACGGAAGACGACCTCGCGCTTCTCCGCGCCGAGCTTGGCGGTGACCCCGGTGATCCGGCCGGTCCGCTCGTCCAGCACCGGGCCGGAGACGTTGCAGCGCTCGTACAGCCGGGCGCCGGCCTTCTGCGCCTGGCGGGCGAGCAGTTCGTCGAAGTCGGCGCGCTTGCGGACCAGCCCGTAGTCCGGGAACGCGGAGAGCTCGGGCCAGTCGAGCTCCAGCCGGACCCCGCCGCCGATGATCCGCAGGCCCTTGTTGTGCAGCCAGCCGTTGTCGGTCGAGACGTCGATTCCCATGTCCACCAGCTGCTTGGTGGCGCGCGGGGTCAGACCGTCGCCGCAGACCTTCTCGCGCGGGAACTCGGTCTTCTCCAGCAGCAGGACGTCGAGGCCGGCCTGCGCGAGGTAGTACGCGGTGGTCGCGCCCGCCGGGCCCGCCCCCACCACGATGACGTCAGCGGTGCTCTCGACGGCAGTGCTCTCGACGGCGGTCTCGGTCACGATGGGCACACTCCTGAGCACTGCTGCGGGGCACGGGCTGACTTCCCCAGCAGTCTAAGGGTTGCTTACTCCAGGGATTCCGAGGCGTTCCACAGCTCGTTGAAGCGCTTCACCAGATAGCTGACCCGGTCCGTGCGGAGCACCAGCCGGGTGTTGGCGATCACCGGGTGGGAGGCGTGCTCGACGGGCAGTCCGGGGGTGACCTCGTAGCTGAGGCTCTGGTCGAAGACGATGAAGTCGAACATCGGGTCGAGCTTGAGGCGGGGCGGCAGCTCGTTGATGGTCACCAGCTTGACGGTCACTCCGAGCTCGGTCTGCTGCTGGCAGACCCGGTGGAGCTCCTCCATCGCCGCCGGCTCGGGGCTCTCCAGGATGAAGAGCCGGCGCACCCGCACCCCGCGGTCGATCGCCGCGCGCTGCGCCGCCAGGTAGCGCAGGCCCAACTCGGTTCTCCAGAAGCCGACATCGACGGCCGTGCTGGTGGCGTCGATGGTCGCGGTGGCGCTGGCGCACAGGGCGAGCAGCCAGTCGTGGTCCTCGCCGTCGTAGGTGGCCTCGCCGCCCTTCAGACCCTTCAGCAGAGCGCTGAGCCGCTCGAACTCCTTCTGCGTGAAGACGTGCACGATCTCCGGGCCGTCCGCGCCGATCTCCGTCGCGTTGCGCACCAGTTGGGTCACCGCGTCGGTGCGCAGCCGGGAGCCGTCGACCCGGGCGAAGAGCTTGGTCGCCTCGCTGATCTGGGCGAACGAGGTGCCCAGCAGGGTCGTCATCTCGTCGGAGTGCAGGGCGAGTTCGGTCTCCACCCCGCTCAGCCGCCGCTCGAAGGTGACCAGGAACTCGATGATCAGCGTCATCCCGGCGGCGGCGACCGCAACCGTCAGTACGGTGCTCGGCGACTGGTGGGTGACCCGGCTCAGCAGCACCGCCAGCGCGCCCACCGCGCAGGTGCTGAGGGTTCTGCGCACGACCGGTGGTAACCGCCGCGCCTGGTCAGCCAAGGGTCGTCGATCCGGTCGGTTCATCACACTGCCCCCGTATCGGAAAGTAGTCATCAGCAGAGAAGTGCGGCGCCGCTCAGCCCCCGAGATGGCTGCGGAAGGCCAGGTCGACGGCCTGCAGCGCCAGGTGGTCCCGGATCCGCTGGACGGCCCCCGTCCACTGCCGGCTGAAGCCGGGACGGACCTCAAGGCCCGCCCAGAGCGGCGCGAGCGCCGGGTCGACCCGGGCCCCGGGCATCCACAGGTGCAGCAGGTGGTCGACGGCCGGACGCAGCCGGCGCAGCGGATCGGGGCCCGGCAGCGAGCCCAGGCCGCTGCGCTCGATCAGCAGCACCAGCGTGGTCAGCAGCCAGTCGTGCAGCGCCAGATCCTCGCAGAACGCGACCACCGCGACCGGGTCCACCCGCTCCAGGGTGAGCCGCAGGGTACGCAGCGTGCCGTCCTCGATGGTGAAGCGGCCGCCCGGCGGCTCGCCGCCCTCGGTGGCCAGCACCGCCGTCCACAGCAACCGGGTGCGCCGGGACCTGAACGGCGCGCGGCGGTCCAGCACCGGGTGCCCCTGCACCTCGGACAGCAGCCGCTCCGCGATGGCCCCGAGATCGAGCTCGCCGGCCGAACCGGACGCCTCAAGGAACCCGTCGACCAGATCCGTCCCGCGCAGCCGCCCGGCCGGCTCGACGGTCCCGGGCCGGGCCAGGTAGTGCCCCCACGGCAGTCGCAGGCTGCCCCCGGTGGCGGCGATCCGGACCCGCACGGACGCCTGCAGCACCCGCCCCTCGGTGAGCACCGCCCGCGACTGCGCCGTCCCGACGCCGCGCACCGCCCGGCGCGAGGCGGTCGGCAGCGGGCAGTCGACACCGGTCAGCAGGTCGGGCGAGAGGGCCTGCCCGTTCGGCCGCTCCGAGGTCCGCACCCGCTCGCCGTGCCGCAGTTGGAGCAGCTGGACGGCCGAGGTCCGGGGCAGTTCGACGGAGTGCTGCAGCAGGCTGGTGCGCACCTCGCCCAGCAGCAGGGCCGGCGGGTCGACCGCGCCCCCCTTCGCCTGGCCGGCCTTCATCGCTGGTGGTGGAACAGGTAGGCGACCCGGTCGGTCAGATCGTCCGGCACCGGCAGGCGCTCGCGCTCGGCGCGCTCGGCGATCTGCCGCAGCACCGGCTCCTCGGGCGACCACTGCTGCAGGATCACCCGCACCGCGTGCTCGATCGGCAGGAACCGGGAGGCCAGCACCGAGAAGGTCCGGTAGGCGGCGAACGGGTAGGCGCCCGGCGTGAGTTGGACCAGCGGCGGCAGCGCGTCCCAGGACTCGGGGAAGGCCTCGTCGCGCGGCACGGGCTGGATCGCCTGCTGCCCGTGGTCGCGCAGCAGGCCCAGCCGTAACAACTGCCAGACGGCGGCCAGGAACGGGCAGGACCAGGTGCGGCGGCCGTCCTGCTCGTCCCAGATCTCCACGTCCAGGAAGACCGAGTGCCGACGCGCCTCGGTCTCGCGCGGCGCCTGCCAGCCGGTGGTGCTGCGCATCGCCTCCAGCAGGCCGTCCGAGGGGGTGCGCTCGCCGTTGCTCAGCCAGCCCGCCTCGGTGGCCGGCGGCCGCGACCCGTTGCTGCCGGGGGTCGGCGACTGCACCAGGCGCGACTCCACCAGGCGGGCCGGCTGTAAGGCGCCGACCTCGGCGCAGGCCGACTCGCGGGCCAGGTAGTCGATCACCAGGCCGCACTGCTCGGCCTGCTCCAGCACCTGCGGCAGCACCTCGGCCGGCGAGGAGAAGCGGGTGAAGTAGTCGTCGACCAGGAAGCAGGTGCTGACCCTGGCCCGGCCGTCGGCCGACCCGGCGCCGGCCGCCCGGGCCGCGTCCGCCCGGGCCGCGTCCGCCCAGGGCTTGACCTTGCTGAACTGCTCGCGCAGCCGGGCCGGGCCGGCCGCGAAGTCGTCCATGTAGAGGTGGCCCAGCTCCAGCGAGAGGTGGGACAGCGGCACTGAGGCCGTCCGCGGGTCCGAGGAGACTTCCCGGAACGAGGTGTCCAACTGGCTCACTCCTTAAGCGGACTCGGGCGCGGCTTCGGGAACGGACGTCACAGCTGGCCCTCCCAGGCCTGGGCGTCGGTCAGCGCCGCCGCCAGAGCCGAAAACGCCTCCACCGTCTCGGGGTTGGCCACCTTGCTGGCCAACACGTCGTCATCGGTGATCAGTTGCTCCTGCCACTGCAGCAGCGGATCCAGCGGGACCACCCCCAGCGCCCGGGTCGGACCGAGCCGGTACTCGGAGGCCAGCCGGGTGAGGTCCTGGTCGCAGGCCCGCAGCCAGGCCGCCTGAGCCGGTCGCAGCTGGGCGAACATCGGCGACGACGGGTCCGGCACCGCGGCCCGCACGAACCGCACGCACTCGCGCAGCTCCTCCTCGTCATGCCCGCGCGCCGCTCCCGCCGCCATGATGCCGCGGTCGCCGTAGACCAGCCCGGAGGCCGCGATGATGTGCTGCCTGGTCCACCGGTGGAAGACCAGCCAACGGCCGGTCGAGGACGCCAACTCCGGTCTGGCGGTGGCCTCCAGGACCATCTCCGCAGCATAGGATCGCCCGGCGCTGAGGTCCACCAGGATGATGTCGAACTCCTCCTCCAGGCGCACGAACAGCTCCGCGCAGCGCCGCACCGCGTCCTGGCCGGTGACGAACTCACCACCCCCGCGGTCACCCGGCACCAGCACCAACTGCCCGCTCCCCGGCGGCCGGTGGCGCAGGCCCACGCTGTCCGACTCGGCCCAGACGTTGACCCGCTTGGGCTCCGCCACATTGCCCCGCAGGTAGGAGTGCAGACCGGCCTGCTCCACCCCGCGCAGCGCGTCGGGGACGTCGAAGACCGCGGCGCTGGTGGGCGAGCCGAAGTCGAAGTCCAGGTAGCAGACGTCGTCGCCGAGCAGCGAGCGGCGGTAGGCGATGTTGGCACTGGTGACCGAGCGGCCGGTGCCGCCCTTGTCCGAGGTCGCGAAGATCAGCACGGGATCACGGCCTCCACCCTGCGGCCCGCCGAGCGGCGACCAACTCGTCGAGTGCGGTGAGCACTTGGAGGGTCAGTGCAAGGGCGGTGCCGGGCCGGTCGCGAACGATCCGGCGGGCCCGCTGGAGCTGCACCTCGGCCTGCTGGAGCGTGGTGCGCACTGCGGAGAAGCCACCGCCGAGCTCCATCAGCTCCTTGTCGAGCAGGTGTTCCGCCTCGCTCAGCAGATCGGTGGCGATCGTGATCAACTGGGGGCTGCGGATCGGGGTTTCCTTGACCATCCCGAACGCGGTGACCAGGCACTCGACCACCCGCTCGGTCAGACTCCAGGACAGCGCCCCCGAGCCGGGCACGGATTTCGGGAAGACCGCCTCGATGTCGTCCCAGAGCAGTGCCCCGGGCCCGCCGGCGATCCGGCGCTGCCAGAGGTGGTCCATGATCCGCTCGGCCAGCCGCACCAGCCGGTCGTGCGAGCCGGTGTTGCGCGAGAGGCGGCTGAGCTGCAGGCTGCGCTTGAGCAGCTGGGCGGAGAAGTCGGCCACCGTCCACTGCAGCAGCGGACCGAGCGTCTCGCTGCCCAGCAGCGTCAGTTGGACGCCGGGCGCGTGCAGGGAGAGCGCCGACTCGTCCTTCTCCGCCATCCGCCGGGTGGTCCGGGAGCGCAGCGCCAGCTCCTCCATGACGGCCACCGTACGGGTCAGGTCGTCGTCGTTGGCCCGGCGCCGCTGCAGGTCCTGGACCAGGATCGAGGCGACCAGCAGACTGAAGTAGGCCGACTCCTGCTGGTCGCTGGTTCGCCAGGGGATGTCTTCCAGCGGCCAGGCCTCGTCGTCGAAGCGGGCCAGCGCCGACCAGTACTGCTGGGTGACCTCCCAGCGCAGGCGCAGCGCCTGGGCGAGGCGCTGCTGCTGCTCGTCGAGCAGGCCGAGGGTCAGCGTGCGGTCGGAGAACAGGTCGGCGATGCCGTCCAGCGCGACCACCGTGAAGTAGAGGTACGGGGCGGACATCGCCACCCCGGCGGGCTGCACGCCGATCCGCGGGTCGGTCTCGACCGGCGGGGCGTCCTGCACCACCCCCCAGGACCACCCGCACTCGAAGAGCAGGTTGTCGTTCTCCAGGTCGCCGGTGGCCGAGAGGCCGAGCGTGAAGTCGCGGATGGTCGCGCGCACGGGCTTGAGCTTGTCGCGCAGTTGCTGCACGATCACCCGGTTCGGAGCGCCGGTCTGGTTGACCATCGAGCAGAGCGTGCGGCCCTGATCGGAGTCGGCGTCGAAGGTGCTCACCGTGAAACTGCGCAGCAGGCCGGCCATCGCCGCGGTCAGCCGGATGCCGGTGGCGGTCTCCAACTTGGCCGCCCGCTCCCGCAGATCGGCCCGCCGGATGTTGCGGGTGAAGATCTTCAGGAAGCCGAGGGTGGCCAGCGAGAGGGTGACGGAGAGCGAGTAGGCGTCCACCACGCCGAGTTCGCGCTGCTCGGGCCCCATCGGCACCGCGCTGTCGGCGGAGGTCAGATAGGCCCCCGCCGAGAAGCTCGGTGCCTCGTCCGCGCCGGTGTGCCGCTCCATGAAGTCCATCAGCGTGTTGATCACCCTGCGCGGGATCTCCACACTGTCGCCGAGGTCGCGCAGCGCGTTCAGCACGTCCTCCTGCGTCTCGTCCGGCTCGTCGAGACGCAGCGCCGGGATCTCGGTCGCCGGATAGAGCACGCAGAGCAGTTGCTCGGCGTCGCTGACGCTGCTCGGCTCCCCCTCGCCGAACTCCCAGGCCTTGTCAGTGAAGCTCTGGCGCCCCAGCGCGTTCCAGATCTCCAAAATCTGCTGACGTGGTTGGAGTTTCATCCCTCACCCCTGCCGTTCCCCCGCTGTTCCCGACACGTCCTGGAGTTGTCACCCTGCCCGGGAGCCGGCCCGGCCCCGGCCGCTACGGACGCAACCGCCCGAGCGCCAGCAGCATCCCGGTGTAGCCGTCGCGCAGCAGCGGCTCCCCCGGGATCTCGATCCGGCTCACCCGCAGGTCGTCCGCCGCATGGGCGCGCAGCGAGGCGAGCACATCGTCCGCACCGACCCGGCAGGCCGGGAAGCGCAGGTCGCCGACGTCGTAGCCGAGCGAGTTCTCCATGAAGGCCACCGCGAACGGCGCTCCGGGCAGCAGCGTGCCGGCGAAGCGGTCGACGGCACTCTCGAACTCCTCGTGGGCGCTGGACATCGACTCGGCGACGAAGAACATCGTGCCGATCCCGCAGCTGCGCTCGGGCAGGTCGGCGAAGAGGTCGCCCTTGACAACGGTGGCGGCCCCGGCCAGCCGCCCGCGCGGGTCCTCGACCGCCCGGTAGGCCGCGCCCTCGCGCAGTACGGCCCAGAACTCGTCCCAGCCGTCACCGTAGTTGCGCACTTCGCGGCGCAGCCAGGCGACATTGCCCTCGGCCCGCTCGAAGAGCGTGACCTCGCCGCACCACGGCAGCATGGCAAGGGACGGGTAGAGGTTGGTGCCCGCGCCGACGTCGATACCGCGCAGGGCCGAGCCGGCCGGGCGGCCCGCGAAGTGGGCGCCGAAGTGGTCACGCACCAGGCCCAGGATCTGCCGGTCGTCCGAGCGAAGAGTCCGGTAGTTATGGCTCAGATAGGCCATCGAATCAAACGAGTCCCACGGGGCATCGCTGTTCAGCTTGAACTCTTCGCGCATCGGCGTGACATCCATGGCGAGACCCTATATGACACATCGTCAACTGATTGAAGCCTGGCCAACCCATGGTAGCCCTAGGCAGGTTGACGGGATACGGGCATGTTCACACAACAACACATCACACTTACCATGGATCCGGCTACGCCCCATACCGTTCTGCCGGACCGACGGCAACGCGCTACGCGTGTCGGCCTCGCCGGCGCAGAGCCGACGGAAGGTGCAGACGTGGAGCAGTCCGCTCGAAGGAGTGAACCCGTAGCGGGAGCGATCCGACCCGCAGGCCCCGCGGACCTACCCGGGCTGAGCCGCATCGACAGCACCATCTTCGCCGCGGACCCCTACCCGTTCTTCGTGCTGCGCCAGCTGTTCGACGTCCATGGCGAGCACTTCCTCGTCCTGGACTGCGACGACGAGCTGACCGGCTACACGCTGCTCGCCAACACGCCGGACCGGCGGGTCAGCTGGGTGCTCGGGCTCGGCGTGGTGCCGCACGCCCGCGGGCTCGGCCACGGGCGGCGGCTGATGACCGAGGGGCTGGACCGGATGGTCGCCGACAAGGTCCGCGAGGCCCGGCTCACCGTCGAGCCCGACAACACCATCGCGCTGAACCTCTACCACTCGCTCGGCTTCACCGTGGTCCAGCTCTGCGCGGGCTACTTCGGGCCGGGCGAGGACCGGCTGATCATGAGCCTGCCGATCGGTTAAAACCCAGCGACACGCGCTCAGTCGCGGGTGCCGCGGTGCAGCGCGACGATGCCGCCGGTGAGGTTGCGCCAGGCCACCTTGGCCCAGCCGGCCTGCTGGAGCTTGACCGCGAGCTCCGGCTGGTCGGGCCAGGCGCGGATCGACTCGGCGAGGTACACGTACGCGTCGGGGTTGCTGCTGACCTTGTTCGCGACCGGCGGCAGCGCGCGCATCAGGTACTCGGTGTAGACGGTGCGCAGCGGGGTCCAGGTCGGCGTGGAGAACTCGCAGATCACCACCTTGCCGCCGGGCTTGGTGACCCGGTACATCTCGCGCAGCGCCAGGTCGGTGTCCTGGACGTTGCGCAGCGCGAAGGAGATCGTCACGGCGTCGAACGAGGCGTCGGCGAACGGCAGCCGGGTCGCGTCGCCGGCCGTCAGCTGGAGCTCGGGGTGCCGCCGCTTGCCCTCCGTCAGCATGCCGACCGAGAAGTCGCACGGGACGACCTTGGCGCCGGCCTCGGCGAACGGCAGCGAGGAGGTGCCGGTGCCCGCGCCGAGGTCCAGCACCAGCTCACCGGGCTGGGCACCGACCGCCTCGGCCACCGCGCGGCGCCAGGCGCGGGCCTGGCCGAGCGAGAGGACGTCGTTGGTCCGGTCGTACTTGGCGGCGACGTCGTCGAACATCGCGGCGACTTCGTGCGGCTGCTTGTCCAGAGAGGCTCGGGTCATCACGCCCCTATTGTTCACCCTGGCGACGACAGTCCTGCGCGCGGGCTCAACGCAGCGCTCAAAGCAGCGCCCAATGCAGCGCTCAGCGCAGCGCGCGGCGGCCGCCCTTGCGCCGCCGCCGGGAGCGCTTGCCCTGGGTGATCGCGGGCATGCCGTCGGCCAGTGCCTCGGTGGCGAACGCGACCGTCGCGCGGACCCGCCCGCCGCGCACCCGGCTCGCCACCGCCCGCCGGAACCGCAGGATCCGCGCCACGCACAGCGCGCAGAGCAGCAGCGCGACCGGCACGCTGGTCTGCGCCAGCCGGACCCCGGCCGCCTGCGGGTAGTGCTGGTGGCAGACCCGGACGGCGCCCAGGTCGTCGGCGGCGTGCTCCAGGCAGATCGAGTCGCCGACCCTGGCCTCGTCCGGGAGCTGGAGGTCGGCGGCGGTGCGCTGCTGGCCGCCGGCCTGGTAGCTGACCGCGCTGTAGGTGGCGCTGCCGCCCGGCAGCCTGGTGACGACGCCCTGCACCTGGACGGGGTGCGCGCCGATCTTGTCCGCGAGGTCGGCCTGCCGAAGGCCCAGCAGGCACATGCCGACCGCCAGCACGGCACTGAGCACCGCACCGAGGTACCAACCTCGGCCGATCCTGGGAGCGGCGGACGGGGATCGCATGCTGCGCGGTGACCTGACTTCCGAAAAGGCGTGGTGAGGAGCCCGACGCGCCGGGGACGGACGGCTGCAGGACTGACCGGGATCGTAACTGCTGGCGCCCCCTCAGGTCACGGCGAGGGGTCATCAGGACGTCGGCGCACGGTAGGAGTTCGGATACGGATGACCTCGTTGCGCGGCCCTCAGCGCCTGCGGTAGACCAGCCGTCCGGCCAGCACGGTGGCCTCGCAGGCCTGGTCGGCGGGGGTCAGGACGGTGAAGTCGGCCCGCGCCCCGGGGGTCAGCGCGCCATACGGAACGGTGTCCGCGAGGGCCGCCCGCCCCTGCTCGGAAAGGTCGATTCCGGTCACAAAGGCACCAACTTCGGTCAAACCGAGCGGCAGCACCAGCAGACCGGAGCGGCTCACCGCCGTCCGGACCGCGGTGCGCTCGAACGGGCCCGCCACTGCCGTCGTCCCGCGCCCGAGCATCCGCTGCAGCCCGCGCCGGGCGCTGGCCCCCCACTCGGCGTCCGTCAGCGCGCGGGGCGGCGCCAGCGGCTCCTCGCCCAGCTCCTCGCGCGGATCGGGGTGGTAGCAGGCCTCCAGCAGCAGCCGGCCGTGCGGATTGGCCCGCCCGGGCGTCAGCACGCCCTCCCAGGCCCGCACCCGCGCGCCCGGGTGCGCTGCGAGCAGCTGCGCGTACGGACCGGCCTCGGCCACCACGTCGCCGCGCACCAGCACCGCCCCGTCGTCGATCGGCGGGGCGGTGGCGGAGACCAGCAGGGTGCCGGCCCGGTGCAGGGTGAGCATCAGCTGGCGCTGAGGATCTTCAGCTCCGGGTGCGCGGTGCCGCCCTCGATCGCGGTGGAGGCGATGTGCGAGGCCACCCGCGGGTCGACCGGGTCGTTCGCCGGGTCGTCCAGCACCCGGAGGTGCTGGTAGGTGGTGGAGCGCTGGGCCGGCGTGCGCCCGGCGGTACGGATCAGATGGATCAGCTCGGTGAGGTTGGAGCGGTGCTTGGCGCCGGCCGCCGAGACCACGTTCTCCTCGAGCATGACCGAGCCCAGGTCATCCGCGCCGTAGTGCAGCGAGAGCTGGCCGGCCTCCTTGCCGGTGGTCAGCCAGGAGCCCTGGATGTGCGCCACGTTGTCGAGGAAGAGCCGGGCGATCGAGATCATCCGCAGGTACTCGAAGACGGTGGCCTGGGTGGAGCCCTTGAGGTGGTTGTTCTGCGGCTGGTACGTGTACGGGATGAACGCCCGGAAGCCGCCGGTGCGGTCCTGCACGTCGCGGATCATCCGCAGGTGCTCGATCCGCTCGGCGTTGGTCTCGCCGGTGCCCATCAGCATGGTGGAGGTGGACTCCACGCCCAGGCCGTGCGAGATCTCCATGATCTCCAGCCAGCGCTCGCCGGACTCCTTGAGCGGCGCGATCGCCTTGCGCGGGCGCTCGGGCAGCAGCTCGGCGCCGGCGCCGGCGAAGGAGTCGAGACCGGCCGCGTGGATCCGGGTGATCGCCTCCTCGACCGAGACCTTCGACAGCCGCGCCATGTGCTCGACCTCGGAGGCGCCCAGCGAGTGGATCACCAGCTGCGGGAAGTCGGCCTTGATCGCGGCGAACGCGCGCTCGTAGTACTCCACGCCGTAGTCCGGGTGGTGGCCGCCCTGGAACATGATCTGGGTGCCGCCCAGCTCGACGGTCTCCGCGCAGCGGCGCAGGATCTCGTCGAGGTCGCGGGACCAGCCCTTGTCGCTCTTCGGCGCCACGTAGAAGGCGCAGAACTTGCAGGCCGTCACGCAGACGTTGGTGTAGTTGATGTTGCGCTCGATGATGTACGTCGCGATGTGCTCGGTACCGGCGTAGCGGCGGCGGCGGACCGCGTCGGCCGCCGCGCCCAGCGCGTGCAGCGGGGCGGAGCGGTAGAGCTCCAGGGCCTCCTCGGCGGAGATCCGGCCCCCGGCCGCCGCCCGGTCGAGGACGGCCTGCAGATCGGTGCTGGGCGCGGCACTGGGCGCTGCGAGCTCGGACACCTGGGGGCCTTCTTTCTGTCCGGAGAGATGACCGACCCAGCCTACGCCAGGGCTCCGGGCCCCTTTTGTGCAGTTCACCGGGCCCGGGGTCGGCCGCGCCACCGCTCGCTCAGCCGACCGGCGCGAGCAGGCTGATCGTCACATCGGGGGCGAAGCCGCTGTCGTGTCCGACCCGGCGCGCGAACTCGGCGATCCCGGCCAACTGCCGCTCTCCCAGCGAGAAGTCCAGCGCCTGGCTGAAGTACCGCTCCAGCAGCGGCGCGTCGAAGTTCTCCCAGCGCGCGGCCTGCGCGGCCACCAGGCCCGCCTCGGCGAGCGAGAGGTCGCGGGACTCCAGGAAGGCCCGGTGCACCTCCGCCACCGTCTGCGGGCGGCGGTCGGCGAAGTCCCGCCGGGCGGCCCAGACGGCGAAGACGAACGGCAGCCCGGTCCACTCCTTCCACATCAGCCCCAGGTCGTGGACGGTCAGCCCGCTGTCCGGGGTGGCCTCCAGGGTGGCCCGCAGCGCCGGGTCGCCGATCAGCACGGCGGCGTCCGCCTGCGCGAGCATCGCGTCCAGGTCCGGCGGGCAGCTGAAGTACTCGGGGCGCACGCCCTCGCGCTCCTCGAGCAGCAGCCGCGCGAGGCGGACCGAGGTCCGACTGGTGGAGCCCAGCGCGACCCGCCGGCCGTCCAGCTCGCCGAGCGGGACCTTGCTGACGATCACGCAGGACATCACCGGCCCGTCGCTGCCGACCGCGATGTCCGGCAGCACCACCAGTTCGTCCGCGTGCCGCAGGTACTCGACGCAGGTGATCGGACCGATGTCGAGCGAGCCGTCGACCAGCTGGTCGCTGAGCTTCTCGGGGGTGTCCTTGGCGAGGTCCAGGTCGAGCAGGCTGCCGGTCCTGGCGAGCCCCCAGTAGAGCGGGAGACAGTTCAGGAACTGAATGTGGCCGACCCGCGGTCGAACCGCCCGCGCACCCGCCGCGCCGTCCGGTCCGCTACCGCCGACGACCATTCCCGAGCCCTCCACCAGACCAGCCACCACGCGCTCCTTTGCCCGTCCCGTCCTGTCTTCGCAGGGTATGCCCCGCCCTGGTGGCGGCCCCGCCACCCCCTCCCCCGACACACCGTCCGGGGCCTCTGAGGCCTCTGGTCGAGCGCGCGGCCCCGTGCTACCGTTCCACCCAGTTGCAGTTTGATTCCCCTTGCAGTACTTGAAGCCTGCGGAGCATGTAACCCGCGGGCTTTTTGTAGTTTTTCAGCATTGTTGCGAAAAACTCCGGGCCCACTCCGGAGGCGGGGCGATCAGCGCAGCGGACCGGATGCCACACGGTGTGGTGTCCACCACGTCCCTCGCAAGGAGAACGGCATGGCTCAGGGAACCGTCAAGTGGTTCAACGCTGAGAAGGGCTTCGGCTTCATCGCCCAGGAGGGCGGCGGCCCCGACGTCTTCGTCCACTACTCCGCCATCAACGCGAACGGTTTCCGCTCGCTGGAGGAGAACCAGGCGGTGACGTTCGACGTCACCCAGGGCCCCAAGGGCCCGCAGGCGGAGAACGTCAGCGTTATCTGATCATCCTCCGATGACCTGATCGCTCAGGACCTCGCCCCGCGCCGGGTCCCTCGACGGTCCAGCCCAGGGCCGCAGAGCATGACTTGCACGACCAAGGGGGCTCGCCGCGTCATACGACCGGCGAGCCCCCTGCCGTTTGCCCTCCGCGGGCTACCTGGCGCCGACGGCGAGGGCGGCGGCGGCCTGGTCGAGCGGCGGATAGAAGGTCTGCGCCAACCGCTGGTAGCCGTCGTCGTCGGGGTGCAGCCGGTCGTGGAACTCGTCCTCGGTCAGCGCCGGGGCCTGGACGAAGCGCAGGAAGCGCCCGGACCGCGCCTCGATGCCCGGCAGCAGCCCGGCCCAGCGGTTGAACTCCTTGACGCGGTCCTCCAGACCCTCGGTGGTGGGGATCAGCCCCTGCAGCACCACCGCCACCCCCGGCCGGTCGGTGTAGATCCGGTCCACCAGCGTCCGCAGCCGGTCGACGGCGTGCACCTTGTCCGCGCCGCGGTCCAGGTCGTTGATGCCGATGTGCAGCAGCACCACCTGCGGCTGGGCCGCGGCGAGCCAGTCGTCCACGCCCGCGCTGATGTCGTCGATGAAGTAGCCGCTGTGGCCCTCGTTCTCCGGGTTCGGCATGTCCCCGTCGCGCTGCGAGCCCACGAAGGTGACGGTGTAGCGCTTCTGCCCCGCCATCAGCTCACGTAGCGGCTCGCGGTACCCGTTCCCGGTCGAGCTGCCGTCCCCGGCGGTGATCGAGTCACCCAGCGGCATGACGCGCAGTACCGGCGGCGGCGCCGCGGCGTCCGCGACCACCGAGGCGGCCGCCCGGCCGGGAGGCGGGCTGAGGGTGGCAAGCAGCAGGACCGTACCGACCAGCAGGAACCGTTTCATCACGGCCAGAACTCCCGTCATCCGGTGGGAATGACGATGACTACCCACCGATGGCCGAACATGTGTCGGTTTACCGCACTATCAACCGATCGGCTCCGAGATTGACCAACGATCGGTTATACGTATAACTTCAGGGTATCCACTTTGCTCACCCCTGCTGCCCGGGAGACCCCCGTGGGCTACCTCGCCCTGCTCCGCGCCCCGAACGTCACCCGGCTGCTCTTCGGCACCCTGCTCGGCCGCCTGCCGGCCGGGATGACCGCGCTGGTCATCGCGCTGGCCCTGCGCGCGGCCGGCGCGCCGTACAGCAGGATCGGCCTGGCCACCGCCGCCTACGCGATCGCCGCCGCGATCGGCGGCCCGGTGCTCGGCCGGATCGTCGACCGCACCGGCCAGCCCAAGGTGCTGCTCTGCTCCGCCGTGGTGGCCGGCCTCGGCTACGCGCTGCTCGCGCTGTCCCCCGGCAGCGCGCTCGGCGCCCCGCTCGGCGCCGCGATCGCCGGGCTCGCGATGCCCCCGCTCGAACCCTGCCTGCGCGCGCTGTGGCCGGTCGTCGTCGAGGAGGAGCAGCTCGACACCGCCTATGCCTTCGACTCGGCCTCCCAGCAGATCCTCTACGTCGCCGGACCGCTCGCGGTGGCCGGCATCGCCGCCTGGCTCAGCCCGGTCGCCGCGCTCTGGACGGCCGCCGGACTCGGCCTGCTGGGCGCCCTGGTGGTGGCCACCGCCGCACCGGCCCGCGCCTGGCAGGCGCCGCCGCGCGAGCACGGCGCCGGCCTGCTCGGGCCGCTGCGCTCCCCCGGACTGGTGCTGCTGCTGGTCGGCCTGGCCGGCGCGGGCTGGACGGTCGGCGCGCAGAACGTCCTCTTCATCGCCTACGCCGAGCGCCACCATGGCCAACTCCCCGGCGGCGCGGGCCTGCTGCTCGCCCTGGCGGCGCTCGGCGGGCTGCTCGGCGCGCTCGGCTACGGCGCCGTCCAGTGGCGCAGCAGCACGGCCACCCGCACCTGGGTGATCGCGCTGGCGATGGCCGCCAGCTACCTGCCGCTGCTGCTGCTCCCCTCCGCCGGGCCGATGGCCGCGCTGGCGCTGCTCTCCGGGATCGGTCTCGCACCGCTGCTGGCGGCCGCGTTCGTGCTGGTCGGCGAGCTGGCGCCGACCGGGACGGTCACCGAGGCGTTCGCCTGGCTGGTCACCCTCTTCGCCACCGGCAACGCGCTGGGCTACGCCGTCTCCGGCTCGCTGGTGGCCGACTCGCTGACGGCGGTGGCCTGGTGCGCGGTCGGCGGGATCTCGCTGGGCGGCCTGCTGCTGTTCGGCGCCCGGCGCTGGTTCGGGCACGCCCCGGCCGGCGCCGAGGCCGAGGCCGCCCCGCTGGTCGCCGCCGGCTGACTCTGACTGCCGAACAGGCAGATCAGGCCGACGTGGTGGAGTTCCTGACCACCAGTGAGGTGGCCAGCGGCTGCACCGGCAGCACCGGCTCCCCGTGCAGCAGCGCCGCCAGCGCCGCGATCCCGGCCTGGCCCAGCCGCTCGCCCGGCAGGTCGACCGTGGTCAGCGGCGGGGTGAGCAGCTCGGCCACCGCGACGTTGTCGATGCCGACCACCGAGACGTCCGCCGGGATCCGCAGCCCGAGCTCGGCCGCCGCCTGGTAGAGGCCCGAGGCCACCACGTCGTCGTCGCAGACCACCGCCCGCGGCCGGTCCGGACGGTCGAGCAGCTCGCGCCCGGCGACCCGGGCGGCGGCCTCGCCGCGGTTCAGGCTGACCCCGAGCTCCAGCACCTCCAGGCCCCGCGCGGCCTCCTCGAAGGCGGCCTGGCGGACCCGGAAGGTGTAGGCGCTGTGGGTCGAGCGCAGCCGGCCGATCCGCCGGTGGCCGAGGCCGACCAGGTGGGCCATCACCGCCCGCATGCCGCCCGCGAGGTCCAGCTCGATGGTGGGGGCGCCGCCGGCCACCGCCGGGTCGGCGTCCAGGAAGACGGCGGGGGTGCCGGGCGGCAGCTCACCGAGCTGGGCGTCGTCCGGGGAGCAGATCAGCAGGCCGTCGAAGCGGCTGGTGGTGGCGGCCTCGGCCAGCGTGGCGGCGCTCCAGCCGGAGCTCACCACCACGGCCAGGTCGTGCCGCGCGGCCTCCTCGTGCACGCCCGCCAGCACCCGGCCGAAGAAGGGGCCCTGCAGGTTCGGCACCGCCAGCAGCGCCATGCCGCTGCGGCCCAGCCGCAGTTGCCGGCCGGCCGCCTGCGGGCGGTAGCCCAGGCCCCGCGCGGCGTCCAGCACCCGCTGGCGGGTCGCCTCGGACACCCGGTGGCCGGCCACCGCGGTGGAGAAGACCAGCGAGACGGTGGCCTGCGAGACGCCGGCCAGCTGCGCCACGTCGCGCCCGGTCGGGCGGCGCGGCTTGACGGCGGGGTCCTGCGGGGTGGGGGGCTGGTTCGCCACAGCCGGGGGGACCGTCGCGCCTACTGGGCCCGCGCGGCGTCGTCGGCCGCGTCCTCCTCGGCGTTCTGCGCCGCGATCCGCTGGCCGGTGCGGGTGCGCAGCCCGGCGACCTTGCCGACGATCTGCTCGGACATCTCGTCGCGCTGCTTGCTCAGCACCACGTAGCTGATCGGGGCCGAGACCAGGCCCGCCAGCAGCACCAGGAAGACGGCCCCGGCCGGACCCGCCACCGGGATGATGCCGAAGTGCCCCAGCAGCGTGGCGAGCAGCAGGCAGGCGAGGAAGATGCTGGCCCGCAGGGAGGTGTAACGGAGCGTGGCGTGGGACTTCGTGCTCACGGAAGGCTTCCTTCTTCACGGGTACGGCGGTAGGGCGGGCGGCGCGGGCGCACGCGCCGGTCTCCCAGTGAAGCATGCCCCGCCTGGCGCCCGAAGCCCCGGGCCGTCAGCGCCGCAGGTCCAGCCAGAAGGTGATGTCGTCGCGCTCGTCCCCGTCCGCCACCCGGATCGCCCCGGGCACCCGGCCCACCTCCTGGTAGCCGCAACGCTGGTAGAACCGCTCCAGGCCCATCCCCCCGCGCGCCGTCAGCCGCAGCCCGGCCAGCCCCCAGTCGAGCGCCACCTGCCGGGCCTGCGCCATCAGCTGGACCCCGTAGCCGTGCCCCTGGAAGTCGGGGTGCACCATGACCCGCTTCAGCAACCGCCAGTGGTCCATCAGCGGGAAGCGCATCGACTCGAAGAAGAGCACTCCGGCCAGCCGTCCGCCTGCCGCCTCCCGGGCGATCAGCAGCCGGTCGGCGTCCGGATCAGCGTCCGGATCTGCACCCGGATCGCCGGCCGGGCCGAGCCCCGCGAACTGCTTCTCGGCGGTGGGCCGGACGTCGTCCTCGGTCACCGGCGGGACGAACCCGACGGAGCCGCCGGCGTTGCTGGCGTCCGTCCACAGCGTGAGGATCTCCGCGCGCAGCTCGGGAGTCGGTTCGGGGTCCAGCACGAAGTGAAGAGTCATCCGGCCATTGTCGATCACGCCGCCGCGGCCACCGCAGACACACCGCCCGGGCGCCCGGGGCGCAGGGCGAGGCAGAGCAGCACCGCGACCACGCAGAGCCCGCCGGCCGAGTACCAGGCGAGGTCGTAGTCGCCGAACTTGTCGCGGGCCAGGCCGGCCAGCGTGGCCACCAGTGCGGCACCGATCTGGTGGAAGGCCAGCACCCAGCCGAAGACGATCGGCGCGTCCTCGCCGAAGTGCCGGCGGCAGAGGGCGACCGTGGGTGGGACAGTGGCGACCCAGTCCAGGCCGTAGAAGATCACAAAGGCCAGGATCGGCGGCTTCAGGGTGCCGGAGAACAGCTGCGGCAGGAAGACCAGCGAGATCCCGCGCAGCGCGTAGTAGACGACCAGCAGTCGGCGCGAGTCGAAGCGGTCGGTGAACCAACCGCTGGCCACCGTGCCGATCACGTCGAAGAACCCGATCAGCGCGAGCAGGCTCGCCGCCGTGGTCTCCGGCAGGCCGTGGTCGTGCGCGGCGGGGATGAAGTGCGTGCCGACCAGCCCGGCGGTGGTCGCCCCGCAGATCGCGAACGAGCCGGCCAGCAGCCAGAACGCGCGGTGCCGGGCGGCCGATCGCAGCACCCGCACGGTGCGGGCCAGCGCGCTGCCGGGCGGACGCACCGGCAGCTCGTCGCCCGCGCGGGCGCCGTACGGCAGCAGCCCGAGGTCGGCCGGCCGCTCGCGCATCAGCAGCAGCACCGGGACGGCGACCACGGTCGCCGAGAGCGAGACCACCACCACCGCGACCTGCCAGCCCTGCGACTGCACCAGCCAGGCCAGCACCGGCATGAAGACCAGGTTCCCCGCCGCGCCGGCCGCCGTCAGCACCCCGGTCACCAGTCCCTGCCGGGCCTGGAACCAGCGCCCGCTGATGGTGCTGGCGAACGCCCCGGCCATGGACCCGCTGCCCAGGCCCACCAGCACGCCCCAGCAGAGGATCAGCTGCCAGCTCTGGGTCATCAGCACGGTCAGACCGGAGCCGATCGAGATGGTCAGCAGCGCGCAGACCGTCACCAGCCGGACGCCGAAACGGTCCATCAGCGCGGCGGCGAACGGCGCGGTCAGCCCGTACAGCACCAGGTTGACCGAGACGGCGCTGCTGATGGTGGCGCGCGACCAGCCGAACTGGCTGTTCCAGGCGTCCATCATCAGGCTGGGCGCGGACCGGAACCCGGCCGAGCCGACCAGCACGACCAGCGCGACGCCGGCCACCACCCAGGCGTAGTGCAGGCGTGGCGGGGGGCGGTCGGGGAGCTGGTCCTGCGCGGCGGGAGCGGTACTCAGTTCGGTCACCCGAACGAGTCTTCCGGCCCGCCGCGCGGCGGACGAGTGGCCTGACTGCCAGCTTCCGCAAGGATCAGGCCAGCAGCGGGTACAGAATGTGGGCATGACGGCACTTCATCGCGTCGCGGTCCTCGCCCTGGACCGGGTGATCGCGTTCGAACTGGGCATCCCCTCAAGGATCTTCGAGACGGCGGTCGGCCCGGACGGCGAGCCGCTCTACCGGGTCGACACCTGCACGGCGGACGGCGGCCCGGTGGCCACCAGCAGCGACTTCCGGATCGCCGTCGAGCACGGCCCCGAACTCCTGGAGCAGGCCGACACGGTGGTGATCCCCGCCGCCCGGGACCTCGGACCGCCCTACCTGGACGGCCGGTTGACGCCCGAGCTGGCCGCGGTGCTGGCCCGGATCCGGCCCGGCGCCCGGGTGGTGTCGATCTGCACCGGCGCCTTCGTGCTGGCCGCGGCCGGCCTGCTGGACGGCCGTCCGGCCACCACCCACTGGCGCTACACCGACCGCTTCGCCCAGCTGTTCCCCCAGGTCCGGCTGGCCCCTGACGTCCTCTACACGGACGACGGGGACGTGCTCACCTCCGGCGGGGTGGCCGCCGGGGTGGACCTCTGCCTGCACCTGGTGCGCCGAGACCACGGCGGCGCGGTGGCCAACCAGGTGGCCAGGGCCTGCATCGTGCCGCCCTGGCGCGAGGGCGGGCAGCGGCAGTACGTGGATCTGCACGTCCCCACGCCGGGCGCGTCGACCGGCAGCACGGCGCCCGCGCGGTCCTGGGCGCTCGACCACCTCGCCGAGCCGCTGGCGCTGCGCGAACTGGCGGAGCGGGCGGGGATGAGCGTGCGGACGTTCACCCGGCGCTTTCGCGAGGAGACCGGCAGCAGCCCGGGCCAGTGGCTGACGGTGCAACGCACGGCGCGGGCCCGGGAGCTGCTGGAGCTGACCGATCTGAGCATCGACCAGGTGGCCCGGCAGTCCGGCTTCGGCACGGCGGCCTCGCTGCGGCTCCAGCTGCGCGGTCGCCTGGACCTCGCGCCGAGCGCCTACCGGCGCACCTTCCGCACCGTCGCGGGCTGAGTCGGTCGGTCTGAGCAGCGGCCACGCCGGAGAAGGACCGGCGTGGCCGCCAGGTACGGGCCCCGACCCGCCCTACGGCACTCCGCACTCGCCAAGGACCCGGCAGCCGACCGGAAGCGACTCCGATCCCCCAGGCCAACCGGTCCCTTGGCGTCCCCTCGCGTCGGAGAACTGCACCCAAGGGTGATCAGCTGCCTACGACACGTCAATGCTTTGTCCGAAATTCGGAATGGTTGCACTCGATTTCGGCCGGACAACGGCTCGGACCGGCCATCGGTGCCGGTGGTTCAGACCGCCAGGGCCGCCCGCTCGCATGCCGCCAGGGCCGCCGGCTCGCCCCGGCCCGACTCGCCGCGGTCCAGCTCGCACCAGACCCGCTTGCCCGAGCCGTCCGGACACCAGCCCCAGCGCTCGCAGAGCAGCTCGACCAGCTCCAGCCCGCGGCCGTTGGTTGCCTCGCCGCCCGCGCACCGCGGCGCCGGCGCGGCGCAGCTGGCGTCCGCGACCTCCACCCGCAGCGGTCCGGGACCGTCCGGCCAGACCAGCCGCAGCACGGCCGGACACCCGGTGTGCACCACGGCGTTGGTCACCAGCTCGGAGACCACCAGCACCAGCGTCTCGGCGAACGCGGCATCCGGATCGATGCCGTGCGCGAGCATCCGGGTCCTGACCCATCGACGGGCGCGGCCGACCTCTGCGGGATCGGCTGTCACCGCCAGCTGTACCTGAAGCACCTGCACCGCTCCACCACCCGCGAGACGATCTACCGGTAGGACTGTCCATGACGTCGGCACGAATACGGCCCAGGATGATCCCCGTGGACCAGCGCAGCAAGTGCTTCGGGCATATTCCAGCGATCGGGGGACAAGCCGGTGCATACTGTCCCGCTCGCCTTGACGAGCTTCGCACGGGCGTCACGAAAGTACCGCTCGGAGCCTGCCGCGCGGCGGCGGCCACGCGACGAACCACCCGTACGACATATGTCCACTGCGCTCGAACAGCCCTCTGTCGTTCTTCGTACGAATCCCCTCCGGTCGCTCGCGCGTCGCTATACCGTGGAGCCATGACCGCCCCCGACTGGGACCAGCAGATGCGCTCCCGGCTGGCCCGAGGTGAGGAGTCCGCCCTCGGTGAGCTGTACGACCAGCTCTCGCCGCTGGTGCACGGCCTGGCCGGCCGGATCCTGGCGGACGAGAGCGCGGCCGCCCAGCTCACCCGCGAGGTTTTCGGCCATCTCTGGGCGCATCCGGAGGAGTTCGACCCGGCCGAGCGCTCGCTGCGCTCCTGGATCGGTGAACTCACCCACCAGCGTGCCGTGCAGCGGCTGCGCAAGTGCTCCCTGGAGCCGGCCGAGATCAGCGACCGGGTGGCCGCCGCCCAGGTGCAGTACGTGGTCGCCGCCCTGCCGCCCACACTGCGGCAGACCATAGAAACCGCCTGGTCGGACGGCCGGACGTATCAGGAGACGGCCCGCCGGCTGGGCATCACCGAGCAGGCCGCCAAGCAGCGGATCCGGCTCGGGTTGCAACTGCTGGCTTCGGAACTGGAGTTCGGGTCGTGATGACGGAGCTGGAGCACGAGGCGCTGCGCGGCCTGCTCGGGGCCTGGGCGCTGCGGGCCTGCCTCGCCGAGGAGTCCAGCGAGCTGGAACGGCACTTCGACGGGTGCCCGGACTGCGCGGAGGAAGGCGCCAGGCTGCGGCACGCCGCCGGTCTGCTCTGCGCCGACGACCCGTTGGACCAGCCGGACGGGCTGCGCCAGCAGGTGCTGGACTTCTGCCTGGCCCAGCGCGCGCCGGAGCTGCCGCTGGCGCCGTGGGTGGGCCCGTACGCGGCCGAGACCGCCAAGCTGGACGCGCTGCTGCGCGACCTGGGCCGCGACGAGTGGCAGGAGGAGGTCGAACTCCCGTGGCACGGCGGGGTGCTGCGGCGCAGTCCAGCCGGGGTGCTGTGCCATCTGGCGGCGGTGGACGGCCTGCTGGCCGTCGCGCTCGACCTGCCCGACCCGGTGGAGCCGCTCGCCCGGGTGCCCGCGCAGAGCCGCGCCGATGCCCGGCCCTGGCAGCACCTGGTCGAGCGCAGCGATCAACTCAGCCGCGACCTGGCCGACTTGGCGCCGGAAGCGATCCGCACCCGGTGGCGCCAGCAGAGCCTGACGATGGTCCGTACCGTGCGGCCCGACACCGAGGCGCTGGTGCGCTACGGCCCGGGCGCCGAACTGCCGGTCCGGGACGCCTTCGTGGACCGGGCCTTCGAGTGCTGGATCCACGGCGAGGACGTCGCCAAGGCGGTCGACTACCCGTACGCGGTGCCGGCGCCGCAGCACCTGCGGCTGATGGTGGATCTGGCCGCCCGGATGCTGCCCACCGTGCTGCTCGGGCTGCGGCCGGCCGCGTACGCCGGCGCGCGGGCCGGGGCAGGGGCAGGGCCGCAGTCGGCGGACCGCCCCGGCCGGCTGCTGCGGCTGGTGATCGAGGGCCCGGCGTCCGGCGAGTGGCTGATCCCGCTGGACGCCGAGCAGCCGCAGGAGCGCGCCCCGGCCGCCGAACCGGTGGCCGAACTGGTGATGGACGGCGTCGAGTTCTGCCAGCTGGCCGCCGCCCACCGCGATCCGGACCGGCTCCCGGTCGGCGAGTACGGCGACCGGGCGGCCATCCGGGAGCTGCTCACGGCGGTGCCGCTGCTCTCCCGCCCTTAGCGAAGCCTGCCCGGACAGGCCCTAGTTGAAGACGACCGTGCGGGTGCCGTTCAGCAGCACCCGGTGCTCGCTGTGCCACTTGACGGCGCGGGCCAGCGCCTGGCACTCCACGTCCCGGCCGAGCGCCACCAGCTGGTTCGGTGTCACGTCGTGGGTCACCCGGGCGACCTCCTGCTCGATGATCGGCCCCTCGTCCAGCGCCGCCGTCACATAGTGCGCGGTGGCACCGATCAGTTTCACGCCCCGGGCGTGCGCCTGGTGGTACGGCCTGGCGCCCTTGAAGCTCGGCAGGAAGGAGTGGTGGATGTTGATCACCCGGCCGGAGAGCGCCTTGCACAGGTCGTCCGAGAGCACCTGCATGTAGCGGGCCAGCACCACCAGTTCCACCCGCTCCGCCTCGACCAGGTCGAGCAGCTGCTTCTCGGCCTGCTCCTTGTTCTCCCGGGTCACCGGCAGGTGCACGAACGGCACCCCGTACGACTCGGTGAGCTCGGCGAAGTCGTCGTGGTTGGAGACCACCGCGGCGATCTCCACCGGCAGCGCCCCGATCCGGGTGCGGAACAGCAGGTCGTTCAGGCAGTGCCCGAACTTGCTGACCATCAGCACCACGCGCATCTTCTCCGCGCTCGGGTGGATCGCCCAGTCCATCCGGAACGAGGCGCCGACGGCCGCGAAGCTGGCCCGCAGCTTGTCGACGCTCACCGGCTGCTCGGCCGAGAAGTGCACCCGCATGAAGAACAGGCCGCTGTCGCTGTCCCGGTCGCCGAACTGCTGGCTGTCGATGATGTTGCAGCCGGTCATGAAGAGGTAGCTGGAGACCGCGTGCACGATCCCCTGCTTGTCCGGGCAGGAGAGGGTCAGCACGTACTGGGTGGGTTCCGCTGCTGCGGTCTGCTGCTCCACGGTTCGGTCCGTTCTCGTTGCGCCGACGACAGGGTGCCCGCAAGCCTTTCACAGGCCGCGCGGGCGTGAGGCCACCTTCAGAGCCTGTCTAGGTGACCTGGGTCAGGATCCGCAGGACCTCGAGGGAGCGCGGCTGGGCGTTCGGGTCGTCGCCGTCGTTGCCGGCGAGCAGGCGGTGCGCCTCGCCGGCCGCGCGGACGGCGTCCGGCCAGTCCGGGTGCGCCAGGTAGGTGGCGGCCGGCGCGTCCGCCCCGACCTCGTGCAGGACGCGCAGCACCCGCAGCACCGCCGCGTCCACCGCGGCGGCCTCGGCCTCGTCGCGGACGACGGTGCCGATGTACTTCTCGGCCGACCAGCGGTCGAGCCAGCTGTCCTCGACCAGTCGGTACACGGCATCGGTCACGTCACCGTAGCCATCCCGGCCGGCCACCCAGTAGTCCTGCTGGAAGACCGGGTCGGCGAGCATGTGCAGGGCGGAGCGCAACCGGGCGCGCCAGCGCCACCAGGGCAGATCGTTGAGCGGCATGCCGCCCATCGTGCTGGAGCGGCGCCCCCTGCGAGAAGGGTTTCCAGCAGACCTGTCCGAGTTTTCTGTGCTGACCGACATGGGAAGCGATCGTACGTTCTCCCGGATCACAGGCTCTACACGCGTCCACACTTCGAGTTCCCGACTGGTTTGCCAACCGTTCTCCTGACCGCCCTCTGGGCTTGCCTCACCCGGTCGAGGCTGAGGCCACCACTGGCCCGCCACAGGGGCCCAGCCCGGCAGGAAAGGCCGAGATGTCGTTCGTTCCGCGCCACCGCCCCCGCCGCCACCGCGGCCGCCTGGCCGCCGCGCTCGGCGGCGCCGCCGTCGCGTTACCGGCGCTGCTGGCCGCCTCCGGCTGCGGCGGCCCGGCCGACGCCGCCGGGCAGGCCGACCTCACGGTGATGACCTGGTCGCCCTCCGCCACCGGCTCGTTCGACCGCCCGGGGATGACCGAGCTGGCCGGTGCGATCGGCCGCGGGATCAACGACCAGGGCGGTCTGGACGGCCACAAGGTCAGGGTGCTGACCTGCAACGAGCACAACACCGCGGACGGCGCGGCCGCCTGCGCGAAGCAGGCCGTGGACGCCGGCGCGGTCGCGGTGGTCGGCTCCTACAGCCAGTTCGGCGAGAACTTCATGCCCGCGCTGGAGAGCGCCGGCATCCCCTACCTCGGCGGCTACGGCCTCTCCGCCCCCGAGTTCACCAGCCCGGTCTCCTACCCGGTGGCCGGCGGCATGCCCGCGCTGATCGCGGGCAGCGGCCGCCAGCTGGCCGCGGCGGGCTGCCGCACCGTCTCGCTGATCCGCCCCGACACCCCGGCCGGCGACAGCCTGGTGGGCGAGCTCGCCAGCGCGCTGAACCCCGCGGGCATCAAGCTGCTGGACGTCCCGGCGCAGGAGAAGTCGACGGACTACACCGCGACCGCGCGCACCGCGATCGGCGGCGACCAGCCGAACAACTGCGTCACCGCCGCGCTGAGCCCGGTGCCGACCCAGAACCTGCTGGACTCCTTCCGCCGGATGCCGCACACCAACACCCGGCTCGCCTCGGTGATCGGCAGCTTCCAGCAGTCGGTGGTGGACTCCACCGGCGGCGACAGCGGCCCGCTGGGCGGCGCGTACGCGACCGGCTGGTACCCGCCGGAGACGTCCAAGACCTGGGACCCGCTGCGCGCCACCGTGCTGAAGTACGCCGCCGGGCAGGCCGAGATCGACGTCTCGGACCCGGGCGTGCAGACCACCTGGGTCGCCTACCAGGTGTTCCAGCAGGCGATCGACAAGCTCCCGGCCGGGCGGCCGATCACGGCCAAGGCGCTGCGCGACGTGCTGGACAGCGGCGAGCAGTTCACCACCGGCGGGGCCACCCCGCCGCTGGCCTGGGGACTCACCAACATGCTGGCGAGCGCGGACTCGCCGCGACTGGTGAACACCTCGGTCACCTTCCAGCTGGTGCAGGGCGGGCGGCTGGTGGAGCAGCAGCCGGGCTTCGTGGACGTCCGCTGGGTGCTGACCGGCGGCACGCCCCCGGCCGGCGCCTAGCACCCCACGCGGAAGGGGCGCGCCGCGGAGGTTCCCGCGCCGCGCCCCTTAGACCGACCGTTCAGAGCTGGGTGTCGCCGAACGACTGCAGGCCGCCCTGGGTCGCTATCGCGTTCCAGATCTGCGACGCCTGCTTCTTCGCGGTGCTCGCCGTGCCGCTGGCCTGGTCGCCCGCGTTCTTGTGCGCGTTGTCCTGCGGCTTGGTCGGGTCGCAGGAGGCCACCAGGTCGCCGGCCCAGGCGGCGTACGCGTCATCGGCGCTCGCCGAGGCCTGCCAGGCCTGGTTCAGCTGGTCCACCAGCGACTGGCCGGTCGCCAGCTTGTCCACCTTGAGGGTGGCCAGACTGGTCAGCAACTGCCTGCGCTGCGCGGCCGCCTGAGTGAGCGCCGTCTGATCGTCCGGCAGCTTGTCGCACTTCTGGATCGAGGCGACCGCACCGATCACCGCCTGGCGGCTGGCGTTCGCCGTGCCGAGCAGCTTGGAGAGCGCCGCGGCCTGGCTCTGCGCGTCGGGGCTCAGCGCGCCGGAGCCGGTGGAGTTGGTCGACGGGCTGGAGGCCTTCGGGGAGCTGCTGGCGGCGGTCTTCTGGGTGTTCGGGGCGGGGCTGGAGCCGCTGAGCACGCCGACCAGGATGCCGCCGACCGCGCAGGCCGCCACCACTCCGCCGATGATCATCTTGCGCGAGGGGCGCCCCTGGGCGGGGGCCCCGCCGGAGATCCGGCCGAGCCGGGTGGTCTGGTCGACGGGGGGCTGCTGGCCGCCGAAGGACTGCTGACCGCCGTAGGAGGGCTGCGCGGGCGGCTGGGGCTGGCCGTAGGGGGGCTGCTGGCCGTAGGACTGCTGGCCACCGAAGGACTGCTGCCCCCCGAAAGACTGGCCGCCGAAGCTCTGCTGGCCCCCGTAGGACGGCTGCGGCGGCTCGCCATACGGCTGCTCACCGTACGCCTGCTGCTGCTCGCCGTACGGCGCCGCCGGCCCGCCCGTACCGGGGTCGCTGGTCGGGTAGGGCGGCAGGAACTGGGTCTCCGGCGCGGGGGCAGCGGCGGCACCGGCCGGCGGCTCCCCCCACGGCGCGCCCGGCGCGGGCTGCGCAGGCTGCCCCCCAGGACCGCCCTGCGGGCCCGGCGCACCGCCGTAGTACTCCGGACCGCCCGAGGGCGGCGGAGTGCCGTACGGCTGCGCGGGCGGGGTCGGCAGGACCGGCCCCGTCTGCACCTGGTGCTCCCCGGCGGTCGGTTCCGGGCGGAACAGATCGTCCAGGTTGAAGTCACCGGAGTTGGGATACGAGCGGCGCTGGCTCAACGCGATTCCTCACCTGTGCACGGCCGCGAGCACACCTGGACAGCCAGGGACCACCGGGCGGCCTTACGCCGCCTGCCCTGTCTCTCCGGTATCCGCACCCGGGCCTTCCTCGGTTCTTCCGCGCGCTCGCTGTAACGGCGGACCACTGCTGCTGGTTTCTTCGGAACGTCCCGCCCACGCTACCGGTTCACCGCTACGGGTGACTACGCGGGCGGGTGATCCCCTTTTGTCG
Organism: Kitasatospora sp. MAP12-44; assembly: GCF_029892095.1. Classification (NCBI taxonomy): domain Bacteria; kingdom Bacillati; phylum Actinomycetota; class Actinomycetes; order Kitasatosporales; family Streptomycetaceae; genus Kitasatospora; species Kitasatospora sp. MAP12-44. Next base: position 4,898,643 of record NZ_JARZAE010000004.1, on the reverse strand, counting down.
GACCCTGTCGACAACCAGTCAGCGGCGCACCCGTTACGCCGCCTCCGCGTCCGCCCGCTGCTGGAACTCGCGGACCACCCGGTGGTCCCGGTAGGGCTCAAGACGGCGCCGGAACTCGTCCAGGTACTCCACGCCCCGGTTGGAGCGCAGCCCGTTCAGCAGCCGGACCGCCTGCGCGCCGGTCTCGCAGGCCCGCTCGACCTCGCGCTGCTGCAACTGCGCGGTGGCCAGCAGCACCAGGTCCACCGCCCGCCGGCGGACCCGGCTCGCCGGGTGCAGGTCGAGCGCGATCCGGGCCTGCCGCTCCGCCTGCCGGCCCTGTTCGAGGTCCCGGTAGCAGTGCGCCAACTCGTCGGCCAGATAGGCCTCGTCGAAGTGCACGATCCAGTCCGGGTCGTCCTCGGGCTTGCGCCGCTCCATCGCCTCCACGGCCCGCGCCGCGACCAGCTCGCAGGAGCGCGCGTCGCCGAGCAGCGCGTGGCCGCGCGCCTCGGCGGCGTAGAACATCGCCATCGCCGTCGGGGTGGCCACCGAGCGGGCGCCCTCCTGTGCGGCGCGGGCGAGTTGGGCGATCTCGCGCGGGTTGCCCAGGGTGGCCGCCAGGTGGCTCATCGAGGCCGCCAGCACGTATCCGCCGTAGCCGCGGTCGTCGGCGGCCTGGGCGAGGCGCAGCGCCTGGATGTAGTAGCGCTGGGCGAGGCCGGGCTGCCCGGTGTCCACCGCCATGTAGCCGGCCAGCTCGGTCAACCTGGCAACCGCCCCGAACAGTTGACGCCCGGTCTCCTCCCGGTAGCCGCCGCTGAGCAGCCCGGAGACCACGCTGTTCAGGTAGTGCACCACCACCGGCCGGACATGCCCGCTGCCGAACCGGTGGTCCAGGTCGACCAGCATCTCGGTGGTCGCGCGGATCGCCTCGACGTCCGACAGGCCCACCCGCGGGCCGCCGCTGCGGGCCACCACCGGGTCGGGCGGGGTGATCAGCCAGTCCCGGCTGGGTTCGACCAGCGCGGAGGCCGCCACCGTGGCGCCGTTCAGGAAGTCGCGCCGGCTGACGTCGCTGCGCCACAGCTCGCAGACCTGTTCGAGCGCGCCGCTCAGGGTGGCGGCGAACTGGAGGCCGACCCCCGAGGTGAGGTTCTTGCCGTCGGCCATGCCGATCTCGTCGACGGTGACCCCCCGGCCGAGTTTGCGGCCGAGCGCCTCGGCGATCACCGACGGCGCCTGGCCGCGCGGTTGCTGGCCGCGCAGCCAGCGCGCGACCGAGGTCTTGTCATAGCGCAGGTCGAGCCCGTGCTCGGCACCGCAGAGGTTGACCCGGCGGGCGAGTCCCGCATTGGAGCAGCTCGCCTCCTGGATCAGCGACTGCAGACGCTCGTTGGGCTGTCGTGCGACGAGTGGTCTCGCGGCCATGGGCTTCGCCTCCCCAGCGCCCGCCGGCTCCGGCCGCCGGGCGTCGATTCTGCTGCTCTGATGCGACCGCCTGTCGTCCGAAGTCCGATGTCCGGCAGACTCGCGGCGCGCCGACTACCCGGCCAGTGCAGGAACTTGAGGCCAGGTTAGCGATCAACAACACCATCGGGATACCCATGCGGATGACCTGTTCCCCATGCGCGCCCTCAACAATGCCTCGATGCGCCCCTACTGCGCCTACCCGTCCGGCACCGGGCGCACGCCACCCGAACGCCACCAGAACGCAATCCCAACGCCTGGCGCACGCCAGGAAATCCGCCGCCTCCCCGCCACCACACGCCACGGTGGCGCGCCATTGCCCCCCGCGGAGGCCCGGCCCGGCAGCCCCCTCACCGGTTCGGGTGACATTCCGCGCTCCCGGCAGGCCACCCGCCGCCCGCCCGTAACCCGCCCCACGGCCGGTAGTTGAGCAGCACGTGGAAGACACCCCCGGAGCCCCGGCGCAGGACAGTGACGGCAACCCGATCCCCCACCTGCCGACCGAGGCCGTCAGATACGCGGAGGAGCGGCACTGGGAGGTCGTGCCCGGCAGCTGGCTGATCGACGACGACGGCCCGGTGCGCTGCTCGTGCGGCACCCCGCACTGCCCCATGCCCGGCGCGCACCCCACCACCGAGGACTGGCGGCGGCGGGCCAGCGCGGGCCCCGGCGTGGTCCGGCGCTGGTGGACGGAGAACCCCAAGGCGTCGATCCTGCTGCCCACCGGGCGCTCGTTCGACGTGCTGGACGTTCCCGAGGTGGCCGGCTGCCTGGCGCTGGCCCGGATGGAGCGGATGGGCCTGCAGCTGGGCCCGGTTGTCGCCGTGCCGCCGTCCCCCGGCGTGCCCGGGCAGCCCGGCATGTACGGCCCGGCCGGTCGGCGGCTGCTCTTCCTGGTGCTGCCCGGGGTGCTGGCCAAGCTGCCGGACATGCTCCGCAAGCTGGGCTGGGGTCCGGACCGGCTCGACCTGGTGGCCCGCGGCGAGGGCGACTGGATCGTCGCGCCGCCGTCCCGGCTGGGGCCGTTCGGCTTCGCGCAGTGGGCCCGGCCGCCGTCCGAGCTCAACCGCTGGCTGCCGGACACCGCCGAGCTGATCAACCCGCTGGCCTACGCCTGCGGCCGCGACGCCCGCGTCCACCCGGCCGCCCGGCCCGCCCAACCGGCGGCAGCCCGCTGACGCACCGTCATTTGCGCTGAAGGCGGACCTGGCCTCCAGGTCCGCCTTCGGCACACCCGGACGCGGGACTTCCGGTTCGGCCCAACTCACGGATCTACCCGGCGATCAGCCCCGAAAGCCCCTCGTACGAGTGACAGCGCTCAAGGATTGCCATGATCGGCCGAGGGGATTAATTCCTCCGAGAGGGGCTGACGCAAAACCAGACGAAAGGGGCAGCCGGGAGGAGCGGGGGGCAGGGACCGGGGGGGAGCCGGAGGGGACGCCAGGTCGGGGAAGCCGGGCGGGGCACGGAGGGGAGTGGGGGGAAGCGGGGGGAACGGGGGGACGGGGTGGGAACAGCGGGGCCCGGCACGCGGGGACGTGCCGGGCCCCGCTGCCATGCCCTCGGTTCACCTGCTCAGCACTGCGCGACGAACACATGCACCGCGATCTCCTTGCCCAGCTCCGCCGCGCTCTCGCCGCTGCCCACCAGCACACCGCCGACGGCCGCGGAGACCCGGACCGTCGCCCCGGGGCGGATCCCGGCCCGACGCAGCCTGCGCATCAGCGCCTCGTCCGTCTGGATCGGCTCGCCGATCCGGCGCACCACCACATCGGAACCCTCGCCGGCGGGCCGCAGCGCGTCCAGCGTGACCAGCGCGGAGTCAAAGCCCTCGCCCTCGGCCTTGGTGTCGCCGAGCTCGTCGAGACCGGGGATCGGGTTGCCGTACGGCGACTGAGTGGGGTGCCCCAGCATGGCCAGCACCTTGCGCTCCACCGTCTCGCTCATCACGTGCTCCCAGCGGCAGGCCTCCTCGTGCACCTGCTCCCACTCGAGCCCGATCACGTCGACGAGCAGGCACTCGGCGATGCGGTGCTTGCGCATCACCCGCACCGCCAGTCGCCGGCCCTCGTCGGTGAGCTCCAGGTGTCGGTCCCCCGCGACCTGGAGCAGGCCGTCACGCTCCATCCGGCCGACGGTCTGGCTGACCGTGGGGCCGCTCTGCTCCAGGCGCTCGGCGATCCGGGCGCGCATCGGATTGATGCCCTCTTCCTCCAGCTCCAGAATGGTGCGAAGGTACATCTCGGTCGTATCGATCAGCCCAGACATCGCCGCTGGCTCCGTTCCTCGGTGTTCCTCACCGCAATTCTGACCTACCGCACTGACAACCGACGCCGCGCGGGCTTGTTCCCGGGCCGTTTTGTCCCTGTTGACAGCACGGTGGTCCAGGCCTCACGGTGCTCGCCGTAGCTTTCTCCACTGGCGGTAGGGAAATTCTTCATGAGCGACCTCGTCGGGCAGTACTTCGACGCCGCGGTGGCCCACCTTCAGCGCGTTCGCGCCGAGGAGGCCGGGAACATCGAGCGGGCCGCGCTGCTGCTGGCCGACGCGATCGCCGACGAGCGGCGGGTGTTCGCGTTCGGCGCCGGGCACTCCTCGCTGGCCGCCCAGGACGTGGTGTACCGGGCCGGCGGACTGGTCCCGTTCAACCTGCTGAACGTCCCCGGGATGACCGGCGTCAATGTGATGCCCGCTCCGCTCGGCAGCGCCCTGGAGCGGGTGTCGGGCCTGGCCACCGCGACCCTGGACCTCACCCCGGCCCGCGCCGGCGACCTGCTCTTCCTGATCTCGCTCTCCGGGCGCCAGACCATGCCGGTCGAGCTCGCCGCGCACGCCCGGGCCCGCGGCCTGCGGGTGGTCGGCGTCACCTCGCTCGCCTACCCCGGCCAGGTCACCTCCCAGCACGCGTCCGGGACCTTCCTCAAGGACCACTGCGACGTGGTCCTCGACAGCAAGATCGCGGTCGGCGACGGCGAGCTGACCCACCCGGGGGCCGAGACCACCTTCGGGTCGGTCTCCACCATCGTGACCAGCGCGTTGATGCAGGCCGTGGTCGCCTCGGCGGTCGGCCGGCTCGCCGAGCGGGGCATCACCCCGCCGCTCTTCCGGTCCGGGAACGTCGACGGCGGCACCGACTGGAACGCCAAGCTGATGGCCGAGAACGCCGACCGGATCTTCTACACCTTCTGAACGGAAGGGTTCTGACGCCGGGTCAAACGGCGCGTACCAGACCTGTGCGCGGGGCGGTGAAGCGCTCATACTGGCCGGGCGCCAGGCGTACCCGCCCTCCCCCGAGGGCAGTAGGTCTGCGTCGGGACACACCAGCGCAACGGGGGGACCGGATGGCAGCCGGCGCACGATCCACGGGCTTCGTCCGCGAGTCCGAGCTGCTGCCCGGGGTTTTCCGGGCCGCCGACTCCGCCTCCCTCCAGGGCCAGCGACGCTCCATCGGACTGGCCCGCTGGGAGCTGATCCTGCTCACCGCGGCCGCGGCGGCCGGCTCGGCCGACGGCCGCCCGTACGCCTGGACGGCCGCGGTGGCCTATCTGGCCACCGTCGTGCTGGCCATGGTGGTCATCCGGCAGAACCCGCAGGGCCTCTGGTACGAGGGGCGGGCCGCCGCCGAGTCGGTGAAGACGCTGGCCTGGAAGTTCGCCGTACGGGCCGACGCCTATCAGCCACCGCCGACCAGCCTGCCGGACGCCGAGGGCCTCTACGAGCTCCAACTCCACGGCATCCTCCGCGGGTTCCAGCACAGCCGGGCCGTGCCGGAGGACGCCGCCGAGCAGGCCGAGGTCACCCCGGCGATGCGCCGGCTGCGCGACCAGCCGCTCGCCGTGCGCCGCGACGTCTACCTGCGCGAGCGCGTCCAGGTCCAACACGACTGGTACCAGGCCAAGGCGCGGTACTGCGACAACGCCGGCCGGCTCACCGGCCTGCTCGGCATCGCGCTGCCACTGCTCGGCCTGGTGCTCGCGGTGCTGCGCGCGCTCGGCTGGTTCGGTTACGACGCACTGGGGACGGTCTCGGCGGTCGCCGCCTCGGTCACCGCCTGGGCGCAGCTGCGCCAGTACCGGCCACTGGCCGTCGCCTACCGGCTGGCTGCCGACGAACTGGAGCTGGTCAGAGCCCAGTTGACCCAGCTCGACGTGGCCGGCGAGGACGCCGAGGAGATCTGGGCCCGGCTGGCCCGGGACGCCGAGGACGCCGTCTCGCGCGAGCACACCACCTGGCAGGCCCGCCGCGAGGTCCGCGGCCACGACCACTGATCCGCCCCCTTCCCCACCCACCTCTGGAGGTCCCCGGCGTGCTGCCACGACTGGTCAAGACCGCCGACCATCGAACCCTGGCGGTGCAGACCTTCGGAGACCCGGCCGGCAAGCCGGTCTTCCTGCTGCACGGCACCCCCGGCAGCCGGGTCGGCCCGATCCCGCGCAGCACCGTGCTCTACCACCTCGGCGTGCACCTGATCTCCTTCGACCGCCCCGGCTACGGCAGCTCCGACCGGCTGCGCGGCCGCCAGGTCGCCTCGGCGGCGGTCGACGTGCAGGCGATCGCCGACGAGCTCGGGCTCACCCGGTTCGCCGTGGTGGGCCGCTCCGGCGGCGGCCCGCACGCGCTCGCCTGCGGGGCGCTGCTGCCCGGCCGGGTGCACCGGGTGGCGGCGCTGGTCAGCCTGGCTCCCTGGGACGCCGAAGGCCTGGACTGGTACGCCGGGATGACGCCCTCCAACATCCGCTACTACCGCGCCGCCGAGCGCGACCACCAGCGGATCGCCGCCACCATGCAGCAGCGGGCCCGCCGGATCCGCGACGACCCGGCCACCCTGATCGCCGGCCTGCGCAGCGAACTCTCGGGCGTCGACCGGCAGGTGGTCTCCGACGCCGGGATCCGCCGGATGCTGCAGAGCAACTACCGTGAGGCGTTCCGGCAGAACGCCGACGGCTGGATCGACGACGTGCTCGCCTTCACCACCGACTGGGGCTTCAAGGCGCAGGACATCACCGCCGCCACCTGGCTCTGGCACGGCGCCGACGACATGTTCTCCCCCGTCGACCACTCCCGCTGGCTGGCCGCCCACATCCCCGACGCCACCCTCTTCCTGGAGCCCGGCGCCGCCCACTTCAGCTCGTTCCGGGTGCTGACCGCCGCCCTGAAGTGGGCGGCCGGGTAGCTGCTGCTCAGACCGACCGGTCTCAGACGCTGCGCGAGGAGCGGCGCGCCGCCACCTCCAGCAGGTGGCGCGCGGACTCGCACAGCTCCAGGCGGCTGGGCCAGATCGCCCGCAGCTGGCGGGCGAGGGGCAGGTCGTCGGCGACCGGGATCTCCACGAGTCGTCCGGCGGCGAGATCGTCGACCACGGCGAGTTCGGACAGCACGGCCGGCGCCGCGCCCTGGGTCGCGGCGCTGCGCAGCGGGCCGGTCGAGCCGAGTTCGAGGAGCGGCACGGAGGGACCGTGCCAGGGCCGCAGCGCGCGTTCGAGGGTTTCGCGGGTGCCGGAGCCGCTCTCGCGCAGCAGCAGCGGGGTCTCGGCGAGCTCCGCGCCCGTCAGCGGCGTGGAGCGGCGGGTCCAGGGGTGGTCGGGGGCGGTGACGACCACCAGCCGGTCGCGGCCCACCAGGGCCGAGCGGAAGTCGCGGGGGACGAAGGGGCTCTCGGTGAAGCCGATGTCGGCCTCGGCCTGGAGCAGCGCCTCGATGACCTGGTGGCTGTTGGCGACCTTCAGCTCGACGTGGGTGGTGGGGTGGAGCTGGCGCAGGGCGATCAGCCAGCGGGGCAGCAGGTACTCGGCGAGGGTGAGGCTGGCCGCCACCCGGAGGTTTCCCTGCTTCACCTGCAGGGCGGCCAGGCTGTCCGCCAGCGTCTGCGCCTGGGAGAGGACGTCGCGGGCCCAGGCGGCGAACAGCAGACCGGCGGGAGTGAGTTTGGAGCCGGAGGTCGAGCGTTCCAGCAGTCGCAGGCCGAGCTGGCGCTCCAGGGTGGTCATCCGCGCGCTGGCGGTGGGCTGGCTGATGGAGAGTTCCGCGGCGGCCTGGCTGATGCTCCCGGTCTCCTCCACGGCCACCAGCAGTTCGAGGGAGTGCAGGTTGAACGGCCGGATGGCGGAGCGGGTCGCGCGGGGTCCGCCGGGGGAAGATGCCATAGGAAAACCCTATGGCATGGCAAAGAACTGCTGGCTACCGGTGCCGAGCGGACCGCGACAGGGTCGTTGTATGACGATCTCCCCGCCCTCCGCACGGCCTGTGGACCGCAGTGACCGCAGTGACCGCAGCGACCGCCCGAAGCGCTGGGCGGTCGGGCCCGGACTGGGCGCGGTGGCGGTCGCGGTGGCGGCGGCCTGGGGAGTGAACACGGTGCTGCCGACGGTGGCCCCGCTCACCGCCGCGGTCGCCCTCGGGGTGCTGGCCGGCAATCTGCGCCTGCTGCCCGCGGCCTCCCGCCCGGGGCTGGACTTCGCCGGCAGGAAGCTGATGCGAGCCGGTATCGCACTGCTGGGCCTCAAGCTCGCCCTCGGCGACGTCCTCGCACTGGGCTGGCCCACGCTCGCCGTGGTCGTCATGGTGGTGGCGGCCACCTTCTTCGGGACGCAGTGGCTGGGACGCCGGCTGGGACTGCCCGGGGACCAGCCGCTGCTGATCGCCACCGGCTTCGCGATCTGCGGCGCCTCGGCCGTCGCGGCGATGAACGGCGTCACCGACAGCGAGGAGGAGGACGTCGTCACCGCGGTCGCCCTGGTCACGCTGTGCGGGTCGCTCGCCATCGGGGTGCTGCCGGCCCTGCACCCCCTGCTGGGGCTGAGCGACGTGCAGTTCGGGCGCTGGGCGGGGGCCAGCGTCCACGATGTCGGCCAGGTGGTGGCGGTGGCGCAGACGGCGGGTCCCACCGCGCTGGCCCAGGCGGTGGTGGTCAAGCTGATGCGGGTCGCCCTGCTCGCCCCGATCGTGACCGGCGTCGCGATAGCCCGCCGCCGCTGCCGCCGCTCCGAAGGCGGTACCGCGCCTGCGGCGGGCCGGCGTCCCCCGCTGGTGCCGCTGTTCATCGCGGCGTTCCTCGCCTTCGCCGCCCTGCGCAGCACCGGAACCGTCCCGGCTCCGGTGGTCACCGCGGCCGAGCAGGTCGACGAACTGCTGCTGGCCGCCGCCCTGTTCGCGCTGGGGACGACGGTGAACATCCGCGCCCTGCTGCGCACCGGCCGCCGGGCGCTGCTGGTCGGACTGTCCTCCTGGCTGCTGATCGCGGCGGTCGCGTACGCCGGAGTACTGGCGACCACCTGACCCGCCCGCACCCGACACTCCCTGGCTACACCGGCTGCGGCTCCAGGTCGCGGTTGATCCGCTTCCAGCCGCGCGCGGAGACCGTGTTGGGGTGCTCCTCGCCCAGCTGGCGGATGAATTCGGCCACCGCCCGGGAGCGGAGTTCGGCGGCCTGGTTGCCGCGGCCGGCGGCGCGCAGGGTGATGGCGAGGTTGGCCTGGCAGGCCACCGCATCGGGGTGGCGGGGGCTGTAGCGGTCGCAGAGGCCGCGGTAGGCGGCCTGCTCCAGCTCCTCCGCCTCGGCGAAGTGGCCCAGGTCGCCGTGGGCGTTGGCCAGGTTGATCATGCCGTTGAGGGTGAACGGGTGGTCCGGGCCGAGCACCCGGCGCAGCGTGCCGACCGTTTCGAGGCCGAGGTCGATCGCCTCCTGCACGCTGCCGCTGCCGCGCAGGTAGATCACCAGGTTGTTGGCGCAGGCGAGGGTGAACGGGTGCTCCTCGCCAAAGAGTTGCTGATGGCCCACGTAGACCTGGCGGGCCAGGTCGCGGGCCGCGTCCTTGTCGCCGCCCGCGCTGTAGTCGGCGGCCAGGTTGAGCGCGCAGGCGAGCGTGTCGGGGGCGTTCTCCCCGTAGCGCTCCAGGTAGCGCTCGTACGTCTCCTTGGTGAGCCGGCGTGCCTCGGCCTGCCGGCCGGCCTTGCGCAGCGAGACGGCCAGCGACTTGGCGTTGCGCAGGATCTCCGGCACGTCGATGTTCAGCACCTCGGCGTAGGCCTCGACCACTTCCTGATGGATCGTCACCGATCCTTCGTAGTCGCCGCCTTCGCGCAGATCACGGGCCAGGTTGGACTTGCTGGACAGGGTGTACGGGTGCTTGGGGCCGAGCACCAGCGACCGGCGGTCCAGGGTGTCCTGGTCCAGCGCCTGGGCCGAACTGCTGTCGCCGACCAAGCGGTAGTCGATCGCCAGGTTGTTGGCGATCGACAGGGTCCGCGGGTTGTCCTCGCCGAACTGCTCGCGGAACCGCTCCAGGATGTCGCGGTCCAGCTCCAGCGCCAACTGGAAGTCACCCAGGGCCCGCCGGTCGGCGCCCAGCGAGCCGGCCGTCATCAGGGTGTACGGGTGCTGCTCGCCGAGCACCCGCTTCTGCCGCTCCAGGGTGTCCTCGTCGAGCTCCATGGCCTCCGCGTACTGGCCCTGCGAGCGCATCACATTGGCGAGTTGGAAGCGCAGCAGCAGGGTCTGCCGGTCGTCCTCGCCGAGTTTGGCGGTCCACGCCTCGTCCAGCAGGTGGCCCATCCGGCGGGCCTGGGCGAACTCGCCGCGCTTCCACAGGTAGCGGACCCGGTCGATCATCAGCTGCCGGGTGTCGGACTCGTCGCAGTCGTGCGCCCGGGAGGGCGACAGGTGCGGCCAGATCTCCTCGAAGGCGGGCCAGTTGGACGGGTCGTCGGTGTCGCCGACGACCGGGCGCGCGCCGATCAGGATGCGGTGCACCTCGTGCACGGTGTCGTTCTGCTCCTCCGGGGTCATCTCGGAGCGGATCACCTCCTGGACCAGCCGGTGCACCTGGATGCTGTTGGCCCCGGCGTCCACCTTGGCCAGCGCGTACCGGCCGATCGCCTGGATCACCCGGCCGAGCAGGAACTTGTCGCTCAGCCCGGGGTCGTAGGAGACCAGCGCGCGGATCATCTGGTCGCTGTAGAAGAGGTTCATCGAGATCGGCTCGGGCGCGAAGTAGGCGCAGAGCTGCAGCATCCGGGCGGCCGCCGGGGACTGCTGGCGCAGCCGGGCGATCGAGACCCGCCAGGTGGCCCCCACGGTCATCGGGTAGTCGACCGGCCGGCCCAGCTCCAGCACCCGGGCGGCCTCGGACTGCAGGGCGGTGATGTAGTCGGCGACCGGCGTCCCGGTGGCCTTCAGCCAGGCGCCGGCGACCTCGACGGCCAGCGGCAGGTCACCGACCGCCTCGGCCACCGCGTCGGCGTCGATCCGGCTCAGCGCGCCCCCGGTGCGCCGGGTCAGGTGGTCGATGCTCTCACCGCGGGTGAAGACGTCCATGGTGAGCGCCTCGGCATGGGTGGACCAGGCCTGGTTGCGCGAGGTGACCAGGATGTGGCCCGAGCCGCCGGGGAAGTAGCGGCGGATCTCGGACGGCTCGTCCGCGTTGTCGAAGATCAGCAGCCAGCGCTTGGCCCGGTCGCCGCGCCGCAGCGCGTCCAGTGCGATGTCCGCCGCCAGCTGCACCGGCTCGTTGGTGGCCCGGCCCATCTTACGGGCCAGCTCGGCCAGTTGGCCCTGGATCTCCTCCTCCTGCTCGGCCGAGACCCACCAGACCAGGTCGTAGTCGGCCATGAACCGGTGCGCGTACTCCTGGGCCACCTGGGTCTTGCCGACGCCGCCGAGGCCGTACAGCGTCTGCGGGACGGGCAGCACGGCGGTGGTGCCGCCGCCGAGCTGGTTGCGCAGCCGCTCCAGCAGCTCGGCCCGGCCGGTGAAGTAGCTGTTGCGCGGGGGGACGTTCCAGATCTCCGGCTGGGTGCCGGGGAACCGCGGCCCGACGGCCGGGTCGATGGCCGGCACCTCCTCCCGGCCCAGCGCCTTGACCAGCGCGGCCAGCGCCTGCGGCTCCTTGAGGTTGACCAGGTCCACGGGGTTGCGGCTGCTGAACGGCGCGGCCAGCGGCGTGGAGCCGACCCGGACCGGGATCAGCTGGCGCCGGGTGCCGGACGGGTCGGAGCCGACCACCGACTCCCACAGCGCCCTGGCCTGCGGCGAGCGCAGATAGGCGGGCGAGAGCACCGCGACCGTCCGGAAGGCGGAGTCCACCGAGCGCTCGGTGTCGGCCCGGGTGTCCGCGCCCGCGCCGACGTCCCGGGGCAGCACCCGGAAGCCGGCCGCGCCGAGCACGTACTCGATCCAGTCCGCCCACATCCGGTCCTCGGGCACATAGCTGAGGTAGATGTCGGCGGGCACCACCGGCCGGCGCCGGGTGAAGGCCTCCATGTAGTGCAGCCGCACCTCCTCCTCCATCGCGGGCAGCGAGGAGACCCGGCCTGCGGTGATCATGTCGGTGAGCCGCTCGCAGGCGGAGAGCATCGTGGTGGGCGTGCCCGGCTTGTCGCCGAAGGTGGCCAGGATCTCCTCGTAGGCGTAGAACGGCCGGTACGGGATCTCCACCGAGCCCCAGTAGTGGACGAGTTCCTCGCTGGTGTAGCCCGACGGCAGGCCGTCGAAGCGGATCCGGGCGAGCGAGCGGCCGGCGTCGGGCCTTGTCCTTCTCGAAGTCGTCGATCCGCATCGGGACCGGCAGGATCCGGATGCCGCGCTCGCGGTAGCGGTCGGCGATGTGCTGGGCGATCCGCGAGGCGCCGTCGATGCTCTGGTCGCTCAGCGTGAAGCAGACCACCAGGTCGTCGGGCATCTGCACGGTACAGATCTCGGCGGTGTCGGAGAGGCCGGTACGGCTGTCGATCAGCACGTAGTCGTAGCGCTTGCGCATGTCGCCGCGCAGCGCGTCGAAGAACTGCCCGCCGTCGAAGCGCTCGTAGAACAGGTCCCAGTCCAGGCTGCCCAGCGTGCCGGAGTAGTCGCGGTCCTGGCGGCCGGCCGAGAGCAGGTCGATGCTGCCGCCGGCCGGGAAGCCGCTCCAGGAGAGCGGCAGCGCGTGGCCGGCCACCTTGGCGAAGTCCAGGTGCCAGCCCGGGTGGTGGCCGATCTCGTGCAGTTCCTGCTGGTAGCGCTCGGGCTCGGAGAGCGGGTCCGCGTGCAGCTCGGCCTCTCTCAGCGCCTCCTCGCGGTAGTCGTTGATCAGGGTCATCACCCCTGGGGCGGCGTCCAGTTCGGCCGCGTCCAGGAAGGGGTGGAAGAACTTGGCGAGCCCGGGGGCCTCCAGGTCCCAGTCCACGGTGAGCACCCGGAACCCGTTGGCGGCCAGGATCCAGGCGGTGTTGGCCAGCGCCATGGTGCGGCCGGTGCCGCCCTTGTAGGAATAGAAGGTGATGATCCTGCCCTGGCGGTCCTCCTCGACCGCCGCCGCGGGCACGGGTCCGGGTGAGGTCAGCGGCGAGGTCGAACTCCGCCCACCCACCCGGAGGTTACGGGTCCGGTCAACCGTCATGGGATCCTCCGTCGTCGTCCTCGTCGGTCTCTGCGGACCGGATCACGGGTGGTCGTGGGGCAGGCCCGAAGGCCTCGCGCAGTCTGGGTCTTGCCTCGCCGGTGCCGAATGGCCTGGCCAGGCCCCGCTCCTTGAACGCCTTCTGCGCCCGGATCGCGGCATGCTGGAAGAGCAGGCCGAACTCCCGTGCGGTGGCGACCCCTTCGGAGTCTCCACCGTCCGGGGCGGCCGTGCGGAAGGACGGCTTGGCGGGCCGGGCGCGCTGGCGCAGCACCTCGTCGCTGAGCGCCGAGAGCGGACCGTTCTCGGCCACGCACTGCGGGTCGTCCCGGTTCCAGGGCTCCACCACGGTCACCCAGGCCGGGTTGCGGCGGGCGAACTCCCGGACCAGCTCCCGCCGTTCGGGATCATGCAGGACCCAGCGGTCGACCAGCACCACGCCGGGGCCGATCGGCCGCTCCAGCTCCATCAGCCGGGCCGCCTCGGCGTCGAACTCGTAGATGGTGGGGTTGAGATCGCACTGCCGGGCGAGCTGGGCGGCCTTCTCGGCGAGCGCGGAGTCGCCGCCCCGGACGTACGGCTGCCAGTCAGTGCGGCGCGGGCCGTAGTAGGCCGGATCGCGCTGCGGCGGCAGTTCGGAGTCCTTGAACGACAGGACCGCGATGGTGAGTTCGTCGGCGGGTGAGCCGAAGGGGAAGGCCGAGGGGTTGCTGGTGAAGTCGACCGGCTCGGCCACCGGGACGACCGTCTCCAAGGCCACGTCGACGATCCGCCGGGCCAGCTTGTAGACCACCTGCTCGTAGAGGCCCTGGTGGTGGCGCTGGGCCATCAGCGCGTACAGCCCGTCCTCGGCGTAGGCGCGCGGGAAGCTGGAGTGGTTGAACTGCACGGCGCTGGCCACCGGCGGCAGCGCGCCCTCCCGCATCCCCACCCAGAGCACCGGCACGATCGCGGTGTTGTGCGCGGGACCGCCGGGGGCGCCGGCCGAGCGCTGCGCGAAGGTGTACCACTCCTGACCGCACGGGGTGCTGCGGAACAGGCGCGGGTGGTAGAGCGGCACGAACACCCGGCAGGTGGCCAGGGCTTCGGAGATCTTCGCCGCCCAGTTGTCGCCCTGGTGCATGGTCTCGTCCATGAAGCCGACCGGCTCGGCGGTGGGCAGCGGGGTGAGCTGCAGGACCGCCTCGCAGAGGTCCTCGTAGAACTGGGTGACCCGCAGATTGGGATTGCGCGAGCCGACCGGCGGCATATGCGCGTAGCTCAGGAAGAAGTGCGGCTTCGCCGAGGCCGTCCGCCCGCCTTCAGCGTCGTTCACCCGCGCCTCCCCCGGGCCCGTCCGATGGCCTGTCCAGTCTAGGAAGGGGGACTTCCCCAGGGGAATAGCGCCTCCAACCCACCCTGATCATGCGTCAGCACGGCGACCGCTGTCAGCGCTTTGGCCGGATCAGCTCAAGGCCACCGCGGGACTCGCCAACCGCGCGCCCACGCGCGCTTCGAGCCACTCCAGCGCCGCATCCACGGCGGGCACCATCGGCATCAGCAGCGCGCAGGCATCCCCCAGCCGCCCGGTGCCGGCCTCGCCGAGCCGGGGCCGGACGGTCCGCAGCATCCGCGGGAAGTGCCGGTCGTCGACGTCCAGGCCCTCGAACCGCTCCCAGCCGCGCTCGCCGTCCGCGCGCCGCACCACGCAGCCGTACCGCTTGCTGGCCACCCCCGGCGCGCGGTACTCGGCGAGGTGGAAGGCGGTGCACGCGGTGAGCGGTGCGCCGATCATCAGCACCCAGCCGCCTGCCCGGTAGAGCGCCCCGAGCGGCGAGCGCTCCCCCAGGTGGCAGGCGAGCGGGTGGTCCGCCAGCAGTGTGCGGCCGAGCGGGCCGAGCGCGGCGAAGGAGGTCTGCGGGTGCGCGCTGCGCAGGGCGCCCGGGGTGGTCCGCAGCTCCTCGGAGAGCCGGCCGATGGTCGGCGAGCAGGGCGTGCGCAGGGGGTCGAAGGCCGGCATCGCGGCGCGGTAGGCCGCCAGCGCGGCGGCGTCCAGACCGGCGGTCGCCTCGCGGTACAGCCGCGAGGTCTCCGAGTTCTCCGGCGTCGCGGTGTAGGCCAGCACCGTCCCGGCCGGGCCCAGCGCAGCGCGCAGTGCGGCCAGCAGCCCGGCCGAGCCGCCCGCCACCGGGCCGACCGAGCGCAGCGAGGCGTGCACCAGCACCACCCCGGTGCGCTCCGACAGCCCCAGCGCGCCCAGCTGGCCGGTCAGCTGCTCGACGGAGTACACGGCCTCAGGACCCGGCGGCCGCGGGCACCGCGGCCCGGGCCTGCCACGCGTCCAGGTCGGCCTGCGCGGCGCGCCGGGCGGCCGTCTCGGCCGCCGGCCCGACCGGGACGTCCAGCCAGGGCGCCACGGTGGCCCGCATGCCCGCCGCGAACCGCTCGCCCAGCGGGGTGAGCGCGCCGGAGCCGAGCAGGCTGTCGATCGCCTGGTCGGTGTGCAGCCGCCAGGTGGCCAGCTGCAGCCGGGCGTGCTCGGCCGCCTCGCTCGGCAGGCCGTCGTAGGCGGCCACCCGGGCGCCCCAGAACTCGGTCACCGCCAGGTGCGCGTAGGTGCCCTGCAGCAGGCCCTCCAGCGGGCGCGGGTCGGGGCGCCAGGGGGCGCGGTAGCGGCCCTCGTCACTCCGGTCGTACAGGTCGTGGAAGTCCAGCACCGCGCCCAGCTTGACGTGCTGGAACTCGTGCGCGACCAGCAGCGCCAGGATCGGCGCGGTGGCCGGCCGGGCGATCGCGACCACGCCGAAGGCCTGCCGGGCGGCGGCGCTGACGTCCCGCCCGGGGGGTCCCGGCCGCAGCGGGGTGATCATCTGCAGGCCCGCCGCGATGCCCGCCGCGTAGTCGGGCAGTTCGCGCTGGATCAGCTCCCAGGCCTCCCGCAGGGAGCCGGTCCAGTCCGCCACGGCCGCCTCGTCGAGCCGCTCCTCGACGGCCCACTGGTGGCTGTCGCGGTGCGGGTCGGTGTCCTCCAGGGCGAGCGTCCAGCCGGCCGGCCGCACCCGGCGCACCGGCTGCCAACGGCCGTCCGCAGGGCGGTCCCAGCGCACCTGGACGCTCTCTCCGCCGGGCGTGCGGATCGTGCAGCCGCCGGCCGTGCCGCGCACCAGCGCCAGGCCCTCGCCCTCGGCCGGCAGCCGCCCCAGCGTGGGCAGCTGAACGGCGCCGCCCCGGAGCGGGACGGCCACCTCGTCCGTCCGCCCGGCGCGCAGCGCGGCGGCGGCGGCGATCTCCGCCAGCACGCCCGGCCCGGCGCCGGCCTCGCCGCGCAGGCAGCCGGTCGCCCAGCCGCGCAGGTACGGGTGCCCGAGCACCGCGTCCAGCGCCTGCGGCGCCTCGGCGTCCAGGGCGGTCAGCAGCTCCCACGCGCCGGCCGGTGCGGCGGGCCCGACCCGGTCCGCGACGGCGGCCAGCAGGCCCCGATTGAGCTCGAGTTGGGCGGCGGCCAGTGCCCGGACGGTGTCGGCGTCGCCGTAGCCGCGGGCGAGTTGGCCCAGCTGGCCTTCGGTCAGCTCGCCGGTGTTCACCGGGACGGGCTGGGCGGGCAGCACCGGAGCGGCGGGGGCGACCCGGTCCCGGATCGTGCCGATGAGCTCCATGAGGTCTCCGCAGAAGACGGACGGGTTGTCGAAGCCGGTGCCGCTGCGCCAGCGGTGCGCGTAGAGGCCGCCGCCGCAGCTGCGGACCACCGGGCAGGCCCGGCAGACCGCGCTGAGCCCGGCCAGGCCGGACTGACGCTCCATCATCCCAGGGTGGCGGGCCACCTCGTCCAGGCTGTGGGCGAAGATGTCGAAGCCGGTGGCGGGCGCTCCGTCGTAGGCGGTCTTCAGGCTGTCCGCCTGCTCGAACGCGCCGTCCGTCTCGATCACCACCAGGTCCGCGGGGTCCAGGCCGAGCGACTCGGTGAGGCTGGACTGCCCGCGCAGGGTGCGGTGCACGGAGTCGAAGGTGCGCACCGGGACCGGGCGGCCCTGCGCCTGCCAGCGGTCGTAGACGGCCAGCAGCCAGCTCGCGTAAGGATGTTCGGCCGCGCCGGGCGGGCGCTTGGGCGGGACGTCCCAGGTGGCGTGCGGCAGCAGGAAGTCGATCCGCGGCGGCGCCAGGTCGACCAGCGCGTCGTAGACGGCGATCGGGTCGTTCTCGGCGTCGATGGTGCAGAGCAGCCCGGCGTAGAGGTGCCTGAACCGCGGCTCGCGCAGCAGCTCGACGGCGGCCAGCACCTGGCGGTGGCTGCTGCGGCCGTCGGCATAGCGGCGGTGGCGGTCGTTGGCGGCCCGGTCGCCGTCCAGCGAGATGCCGACCTTGATGTCCAGCTCGTCGAAGAGCTCGCAGAAGGCCCGGTCCAGCCGGACGCCGTTGGTGTGGATCCGCAGGTCCAGCGCGCAGCCGACCGGCAGCGCGGCGCGCAGACTCGTCGCGGCCCGGCGCAGCAGCACCGGGCCGGCGAGCAGGGGCTCCCCGCCGTGCAGGACGACATGGACGGCCGGCAGCCGGTGGGTGGCGGCGTGCTCCGCGATCCGGGCGGCGGCCTGGTCGAGCACCTCGGCGGCGACCGCCCTGGGCCGACCGCGCCAGCTGGTGTCCGCGTGCTCGTAGACATAGCAGTGGTCACAGGCGAGGTCACATCGGCTGTGGACCTTCAGCACGAACTGCGAGAAGGGCACCAGGGGGTGCGTCATGTCACAGGGGGTTCGGTTGCGACTACCGGCCCCTCAGATCGAGGAGTTGAAGGCCGCCACGGCGACCTGGCCAGCCTCCTCGGCGGGCAGCGCGCGGGCGTACGCCGCGGCGATCCGGTCCGCACCCAGCGCCGACAGTTTGTCCAGTGGCATCCGGCCGACCGGCTGCTCGCTCTGCTCCACGGGCTTGACGTCCAACGCAGTGGTGGGCATATCTGAGTTCCCCTCAGAAATGATGCGCTTCAAAGGCATCGGGTGTGGGTAGAGCATCGGGAGGATCCACGACACCCGAGCGCCCAATTTAGTGGCGCGGCGGGTGATTATGCACGCCCCGGCGCGGGGCCCTTTGCGCTGGTTTGAACCGGACGCGCTCCTGCGAGCTGCGCGGACGCTTCAGCGCATGCCCCGGCACCCCCGCAGGTCGAACGACACAACCACCCATCCGGGTTAACCGGCACTACGTCATCCGGCGTAGAAATGCTCACCCCGATGGTCACCCCGGCACTCACCCGGTCAGATCACGCACGGCTCCAGCTCGGCGTCCAGGCGCAGCCCGGCCGTCACCGCCCGGGTGATCGGGTGCCCCTCGCCGAGCGCCCCCTCGGCCCGGTCCGCGCACTCCGCCCGCAGCCGCTCGGCGCGGTCCCGCAGCCCCGCCTCGGCCAGGTCGAGGGCGAGGTTGGACTGCGCGGTGAGGCTGTCGTAGTGGTCGGGACCGAGCGCCCCGGTGAGCAGCTCGCTGGCGCGCCGGCCCAGCCGGGCGGCGCCGGACCGGTCGCCGTCCAGGGCCAGGTCGGTGGCGTGGTTGACCATCACCGCGCCGAGGTACGGGTGGTCGGCGCCGAGCGCCGCCTGGAGCTTGGCCAGCGCCTCCTGGGACAGCGCCCTGGCCTCGCCGGTCTTCCCGGTCGCCCGCAGGTGCACGGCGAGGTTGCCGGCCACCGCCGCGGTCATCGGGTGCCGCTCGCCGAACTGCTGGCGGCACTGGCGGTAGGTCTCGCCGGCGATCCGCACCGCCTGCCCGTGCTCGCCCAGCGCGCGCAGCGCGGCCGCGAAGCTGCCGGCCGCCGCCAGGGTGTCCGGGCTCTGCGGGCCGAGCACCTCGGTGCAGCCGCGGTAGACCTCGCCGCCCAGCTCCCGGGCCTGGGCCAGGCGCCCGAGCCGGTAGAGGGTCATCGCGAGGTTGCGCCGGGCCCACAGCGCGTCGGTGTGCCGTTCGCCGATGGTGCGCCGGTAGATCTGCACGGTCTCCTCCAGCAGGCCGAGCGACTCGCGCAGCTGGCCTTTCTCGCGCAGCAGCCGGGCGTAGCTGCTGGCCGAGGAGAGCGTGTCGAGACTCGCCGCGCCCAGCACCCGGTGCTGGTGGCGGTAGGCCCGCCGGTGCAGGTCGAGGGCCAGCTGCCGATCACCGACCAGGAACTCCGAGAGGGCCAGGTTGTTGGCCATCATCCAGAACCGCCGGTGCGACTTGCCGAGCACCTGCTCGGCGGTCTCCACGGTGGCCCGGTCCAGCTCGCGCGCCTCGCCGAACCGGCCGAGCGCCCGCAGGTCGGCGGCAAGACCGCTGGAGGCGATCAGGGTCTGCGGGTGGCGCGGCCCCAGCTCGCGGCGAAAGCGCAGCACCACCTCGTGGTCGATGTTGTGGCACTCGCGGTACTCGCCCTGCGAGCGCAGCACGTTGGCGAGCTGCAGGCTCAGCATGCCGGGGTAGGGATCGCCGGCACGCCCGGACCCCGAGCCGTCGTCGGCCATCCGGTCCCACTGCTCCAGGGTGCGCTCAG
This sequence comes from Kitasatospora sp. MAP12-44, assembly GCF_029892095.1. Classification (NCBI taxonomy): domain Bacteria; kingdom Bacillati; phylum Actinomycetota; class Actinomycetes; order Kitasatosporales; family Streptomycetaceae; genus Kitasatospora; species Kitasatospora sp. MAP12-44. Next base: position 4,879,326 of record NZ_JARZAE010000004.1, on the reverse strand, counting down.
CCAGCTCGCGGGCCGCCTGGTCCATCCCGCGCTTCCACTGGTAGCGCACCGAGTTGATGATCCACTGGCGCACCTCCGGGTCCTCGCTGCTCGCCGCTCCGGACGGCCACAGGTGCGGCAGCAGCTCGGCGAAGCCGTCCCAGTTGCCGACCAGGTCGGGCTCCTGCGGGCCGGCCCCGGCCAGGGTGAGCTGGACGGTGCGGCGGACGTCCGCCCGGCGCTCCACCGCGACCTGGTCCCGGATCACCGCCTGGACCAGCCGGTGCACGGTCAGCGAGGCGCTGCTGGAGTCGGCCCGAGCCAGGCCGGTGCGGTGGATCGTGCGGACCAGCTCGCCGATCTCCATCCTGGCCCCGGCGTCGTCGTGGCTGAGCCGCAGCCGGCGGGCCATCAGCGGGCTGAAGAGCGCCTTGGTGGGGATCGGGTCCGGGCCGAAGTGGGCGCAGAGCTCCAGCAGTTCGGCGGCCCGGGCGTTGGTGCGGCGCAGCTCCTCCAGGGAGAGCAACCAGGTCGCCGCGGCCGAGCGCGGGTAGTCGCCCTCCGGAAGCCGGGTGCGCTCCAGCATCTCGGTCAGGGTGGCCTCCAGCAGCTCCAGGTAGCCGGCGACCGGCATGCCGCTCTCCTGCAGCCAGGCCGCCGCCTGCGCGATGGCGAGCGGCAGGTCGCCCAGGCTGCGGGCCACCTGGTCGGCGGCCGCGACGGCCAGCCCGGGGTTGAGCCGGCGCAGCAGCAGCAGGCTCTCCGGGCGGCGGAAGACGCCGACCTCGACCTGTCCGGCGTGCCGGGCCCAGGCCGGGTCGCGCGAGGTGATCAGGACGTGCCCGCCGGGCGGGCCGGTCGGCAGCCAGCCGGCCAGCTCCTCGGGGGCGCCCGCGTTGTCGAAGACCAGCAGCCAGCGGCCGTACGGGCGCCCGGCGCGCAGCGCGGCCAGCACCCGGCTGGCCGTGTCGCTGCTGTCGTCCGCGCCCTCCAGGCCGATCCTGGGCGCCAGTTGGGCCAGTCGCGGGCCGACGAACTCGATCTGCTCGGCCGGGATCCACCAGACCACGTCGTAGCCGGAGCGGAACCGGTGGGCGTACTCGGTGGCGGTCTGCGTCTTGCCCACCCCGCCGAGGCCGAAGAGCACCTGGACGTTGGTGGCCGGCTCGTTGCCGAAGCCGTTCCGCAGCACCTCCAACTCCTCGTCGCGGCCGGTGAAGGCGGGGTTGCGCGCCGGGCAGTCGAGCACCGGCGGCAGCTCGCCGGGGAAGCCGACCCGCCAGGGGCGCACCGGCGCCGGGCCGTCCGTCGGCGGTACCTGCCCGGGCGGCAGGCGTCCGACGGCGGCCGTCAGCCGGGCGAGCGAGTCGGCGGCGGAGGTCCTGACCACGTCGCGGACGGGCTGCTCGGCGAAGAGCCGGGGCAGCGCCTGGTCCATCTCCTTGACCCGCAGCGGGATCAACGCGGGGATCCCGGGGGCCACTTCGCGGCCGGCCAGCGCGCGCCAGAGTTCACCCGATCGGGCGTACTGGAGGTAGTCGGGGGAGAGCAGGGCGAGCACCCGGCCGGTGCCCTTGGCCGCCCAGCCCGCCTCGGCCGAGCGGCCGCGCAGCGGGGCGGCGATGCCGTGCAGCGACACCCGGTAGCCCAGCGCGGTGAGTTCGGTCGCCGCCCACTCCGCCCACATCCGCTCGGCGGGCGCGTAGCTGACGAACACGTGGCGCGGCACGTCGGCGCCCACCCGGGCGGGCTCGCGCTGCTCGGCCGGTCCGACCTCGACCGTACGCAGCACCGGCGGCTGGCCCGTCGTCCGTACCGGGAAAGCTCCTTGGAACTCCCGCAGGTTCAGGCCCGGCAGGCCGGGCAGCCGCACCCGGCCGGCCGCCTGGCGGACCCGGCCGGCCAGCACCTCGACCACCGTGCGGTACTCCGCGCCGTGCGGGTCCTCACGGATCAGCTGGTGCAGGCCGACCTCAGCGTAGCGCTCGCCCATCTGCGGTACGCGGTACTGGACTTCGTCGGCCGGCGGGGGCGGGCCACCGGGCAGCGGCTCCCAGAGCACCGGGAGCAGCGCGCCCGCGTCCCACCCGGTGTCGGCCTGGAACGCGGTGACCCGGCTGCGGAACGCCGTCCACTCCTTGCCGCAGTAGACGCTGGCGAAGTAGGCGGGCGAGTAGAGCGCCACCATCGCCCGGCAGCCGGCGATCGCGTTGGCCAGCACCCGCTCCCAGTCGGCGCCCAGGAAGATCCGCTCGGTGTCGCGGAAGCTCGGCTGGGTGGCCGCCTCGGGGTCGCGGGCGGCCAGTTCGGCCCGCAGGTCCTGGTAGAAGGTGCCGATCGCCGTGCCGTCGTCGTCCACCCGTGCGTAACTCAGAAAGAAATAAGGCTCCAAGACTCCCCCTTGGCCACCGACCCCCCTGTTTCAGTGTGCCTCGCCGGCCAAGGTATGTGTAGGGAACGGGAGTTCATGGTCCCGGAGATCTCACGGGCAGAGCCGCTCCACCACCCAGCCGGTGGCGGTGGCGGTGTAGCGCAGCCGGTCGTGCAGCCGGTTCGGCCGGCCCTGCCAGAACTCGACGGTGCGCGGGACCACCCGGAAGCCGCCCCAGAACGGCGGCACCGGCACCCCCTCGCCCTCCGGGTAGCGGGAGGCCAACTCGGCGTAGCGCTGCTCCAGCACCTCGCGCGAGGCCACCGGGCTGGACTGCTCACTGGCCCAGGCGCCGAGCTGCGAACCGTGCGGGCGGGTACGGAAGTACGCCGCGGTCTCGTCCCGGCCGGTCCGCTCGACCGAGCCGACCAGGATCACCTGGCGGTCGATCTGGTGCCAGGGGAAGAGCAGCGAGGCGTTCGGGTTGGCCGCCAGCTCGACCCCCTTGCGGGAGCCGTAGTTGGTGTAGAAGACAAAGCCGCGGTCGTCGAGCCCCTTGAGCAGGACGGTGCGCGAGCTGGGCCGGCCCTCGGCGTCGGCGGTGGAGAGCACCATCGCGTTGGGCTCCATCAGCCCGCTCTGCTCCGCGTCGGCGAACCAGCGGGCGAACTGGCTCACCGGGTCGGCAGCGAGGTCGTCCTCGGCCAGGCCCGCCAGGGCGTACTGGCGGCGCTTCTGCGCGAGGTCGGGCACGGTACTCAGGGGCGCGGGCTGGGCGCGTTCCGGGGTCTGCACGCCAACATCATCCCGTACGACAAGCAGCGAACGGCGCTCCGCCTATGGAATCTCGACATCGAGAGATATGGTGTCTCGCCACCGCTTGATCATCCGCCCATCGGGGAATTGTCCCCAATGTCCGGCTTTGCACCGGAAGATACCCGGCTGCGACCGGGCCCGGCGGCAGGTAAAGCGGCCCATTGGGGAACATCACCGTGGTGGTGTATGGCGCAATGCACCCAGTGCCTGTCACTCTGGCACCGAGTGCCATCCACCAACGGTCACTGGCCACGCCCGCCCCCACCACGGCGGGAGGCCTGTCGCGTCACTGAGGAGCCGCCTGATGTCCGATTTCGTACCCGGGCTTGAGGGAATCGTCGCTTTCGAAAGCGAGATCGCCGAGCCGGACCGCGAGGGTGGCGCGCTGCGCTACCGCGGCGTTGACATCGACGAGCTCGTCGGACACGTCTCCTTCGGGCACGTCTGGGGCCTGCTCGTGGACGGCAAGTTCAACCCCGGCCTGCCGGCCGCCGAGCCGTTCCCGATCCCGGTGCACTCCGGCGACATCCGGGTCGACGTGCAGTCCGCGCTCGCCATGCTCGCCCCGGTCTGGGGCCTCAAGCCGCTCCTGGACACCAGCGCCGAGCAGGCCCGCGACGAGCTCGCCCGGGCCGCCGTCATGGCGCTCTCGTTCGTCGCGCAGTCCGCGCGCGGCCAGGGCCTGCCGATGGTCCCGCAGAGCGAGATCGACAAGGCCGAGACGGTCGTCGAGCGCTTCATGATCCGCTGGCGCGGCGAGCCCGACCCCAAGCACGTCAAGGCGATCGACGCCTACTGGACGTCGGCGGCCGAGCACGGCATGAACGCCTCCACCTTCACCGCCCGCGTCATCGCCTCCACCGGCGCCGACGTCGCGGCCGCGCTCTCCGGCGCGGTCGGCGCGATGTCCGGCCCGCTGCACGGCGGCGCCCCCTCGCGCGTGCTCGGCATGATCGAGGAGATCGAGCGCACCGGCGACGCCACCAAGTGGGTCAAGCAGGCCCTCGACAAGGGCGAGCGCCTGATGGGCTTCGGGCACCGCGTCTACCGCGCCGAGGACCCGCGCGCCCGCGTGCTGCGCCGCACCGCCAAGGAGCTCGGCGCGCCGCGCTTCGAGATCGCCGAGGCGCTGGAGAAGGCCGCCCTGGAGGAGCTGCACAACCGCCGCCCGGACCGCGTCCTGGCGACCAACGTGGAGTTCTGGGCCGCCATCATGCTGGACTTCGCCGAGGTCCCGGCGCACATGTTCACCTCGATGTTCACCTGCGCCCGGACGGCCGGCTGGTCCGCCCACATCCTGGAGCAGAAGCGCACCGGCCGCCTGGTGCGCCCGGCCGCGCGCTACATCGGCCCCGGCCCGCGCAGCCCGCGCGAGGTCGAGGGTTTCGAGTCCATCGCGCACTGACGCACCTGCTGAGCACCTGCTGCGCCCGGCCCCGGCTACCGCTCGACTCGCGGGAGCCTGGACCGGGCGCGCGTCGCATCTCAACGACCCGCAGGTCGTATCTCAACGACCGGACAAACGACGGACAGCGGGCATACGGGGCAGTAGGCTGCGCTGGTGGCTGACATCCAGATCCCCGCTGACATCAAGCCCGCAGACGGCCGTTTCGGCTGCGGACCGTCCAAGGTGCGCCCCGAGGCCCTGAGTGCCCTCGCCGCCACCGGTACCTCGCTCCTCGGCACCTCGCACCGCCAGGCTCCGGTCAAGAGCCTGGTGAAGCGCGTGCGCGAGGGTGTGAGCAGTCTCTTCTCGCTTCCCGACGGCTGGGAGGTGGTCCTCGGCAACGGCGGCTCCACCGCCTTCTGGGACATCGCCGCCTTCGGCCTGGTGCGCGAGAAGTCGCAGCACCTGAACTTCGGCGAGTTCTCCTCCAAGTTCGCCTCCTCGGTCAAGGCGGCCCCGTGGCTGGCCGACCCGAGCGTCATCAAGACCGAGCCGGGCACCCACCCGCTGCCGGTCGCCGAGGCCGGCGTGGACGTCTACGCGCTGACCCACAACGAGACCTCGACCGGTGTCGCGATGCCGATCCATCGCCCGGCGGGCACCGCAGGTGACGGTTCGTTGGTACTGGTGGACGCCACCTCGGGCGCCGGCGGCCTGCCGGTGGACATCACCGAGACGGACGTCTACTACTTCGCCCCGCAGAAGTCCTTCGCCTCCGAGGGCGGCCTGTGGCTGGCGGCCTTCTCCCCGGCCGCGCTGGAGCGCGCCGCCGAGATCGCCGCCTCGGGTCGCTATATCCCGCCGTTCTTCGACCTGCCGACCGCGATCGACAACTCCTCGAAGGACCAGACGTACAACACCCCGTCGATCGCGACGCTCTTCCTGCTGGCCGACCAGCTGGAGTGGCTGAACGGCAACGGCGGGCTCGACTGGGCTGTCGCCCGTACGGCTGAATCCTCGGCGCACCTGTACGGCTGGGCCGAGAAGTCCGCCTTCGCCAACCCGTTCGTCGCGGAGCCGGCGGAGCGCTCGCAGGTGGTCGGCACGATCGACTTCGACGACTCGATCGACGCCGCCGCGATCGCCAAGGCACTGCGTGCCAACGGCATCGTGGACACCGAGCCGTACCGCAAGCTGGGCCGCAACCAGCTGCGCGTCGCGATGTTCCCGGCGATCGACCCGGCCGACGTCCAGGCGCTGACGGCCTGCATCGACTACGTGGTCGACCAGCTCTGACGCTCGTCTGCTCGTACGAAGGGCCGCCGCCTCGCTTTCGGAGGCGGCGGCCCTTTTGTTCCTAACTACTTGATCAGCGAGCCGATCACCACAGCCACCAGCAGCAGCATCAGCGCGCCGGACACGATCCGCATACGAGTCTTGGGGTCCACAGCACCCGAGGGTACCCGCACCACCTACGCGCCCGGCGCCGAGGTCCCCAGCGCCCACTGGTGCAGCGTCGTGTAGTGCGCCGGGCCGCCGGTGAACTCGCTCTTCATCAGCCGGATGCCGTCCACCCGCCACTCGCTCCCGCGGTACTGCGCCAGCGCCGCGGCGGCCGCCCGCAGCCCGCCGCGCGAGCCCTGCGGATGGCGGCCCGCGCGGGCCAGGGTGAGGTGCGGGTGGTAGTCGAACTCGCTCCCCGCGCAGCCCGCCTCGACCGCCGCCACCCCCACCCCCTCGGCCAGCGACCGCAGCTCGCGGGTGTCCCCCTGTACGCCGACCCAGAGCGTACGGTCGCCGAACCGCCCGCCCTCGGCCAGCCGCAGCCCCAGCGGCCGGTGTTCACCGGCCACTCGGGCGAAGCCCTGGCGCAGGGCGGGCAGTTGCTCCTCGGCCACCTCGCCGAGGAACGCCAGCGTGAGATGCCAGCCGTCCAGCGCCGTCCAGCGCAGCCGCTCGGAGCCCGGCAGCTCGCGCAACGGGCGCACCTCGCGGGCGAGTTCCCGCAGCACCTGGTCCGGCGGCAGCACCGCCACGAAGAGCCTCATGAGCCCATCCTGCCGCGCCGCTCGCTTTCAGGGCCTTTAGGCGGCGTGCGCCAGCTCCCGTACCCCGCCGTGGGTGCGCGGCACGAACGCCACCACCCGTCCGGTGCGCTCGCGGTGCAGGTCGACCCGCAGCCGCAGGTCGGCGCAGCGCGCCAGCACCAGACCGACCGCCGTCGCGGCCAGCGCGGAGACCACGCCGCAGGCCAGTAGCCCGACCCGGGGGCCGTAGACGTCCGTCACCCAGCCCACCACCGGCGCGCCGATCGGCGTACCGCCGGTGAAGACCAGCACCAGCAGGCCCATCACCCGCCCGCGCATCTCGGGGTCGGTGGTCAGCTGGACGTAACTGTTGACCGAGGTGTTGAAGGTCAGCCCGCACACTCCGACCAGGGTCAGCAGCGCCGCGAAGGTCCAGTAGCCGGGTGCGACCGCGGCCGCCACCTCCAGCACACCGAACGCCAGCGCCGCAGCGGTCAGCCAGCGCAGCCGCGGCGCGCCGCGACGGGCGGCGTAGAGCGCGCCGGCCAGCGAGCCGAGCGCCATCGCGGTGTTCAGCAGGCCGTACTGGCCCGGGCCCACATGGAAGGTGTCGCGGGCGAAACCGGAGAGCAGGGTCGGGAAGTTGAAGCCGAAGGTGCCGATGAACCCGGCCAGCACCAGCGGCCACATCAGGTCCGGACGCTCCTTCACATACCGCAGCCCGTCCCGGAGTTGACCCTTCTGACGGGGAATCCGATCGATCGGGTGCAGCTCGCTGGTACGCATCGCCAGCAGCCCGCCGATCACGGCGGCGAAGGAGAGCGCGTTGAGCGCGAACGCCCAGCCGCTGCCGACCGCGGCGATCAGCAGACCGGCCACGGCCGGGCCGACCAGCCGGGCGGTCTGGAAGTTGGCCGCGTTCAGGCTCACCGCGTTGCTGAGGTCCTTCGGGCCCACCATCTCGGAGACGAAGGCCTGCCGGGTCGGGGTGTCGACCACCGTCACCAGGCCCAGCAGCAGCGCGAAGGCGTAGACGTAGTACTCGGTCACCACGCCCGTCATGGTCAGCGCGGCCAGTCCGAGGGCCAGCAGGCCCATGGTGCCCTGGGTCACGATCAGCAGGCGGCGCTTGGGCATCCGGTCGGCGAGCACGCCGCCGAAGAGGCCGAGCAGCAGGGTGGGCAGGAACTGCATGGCGGTGGTGATGCCGACCGCGAGCGGGCTGCCGGTGAGACTCAGCACCAGCCAGTCCTGGGCGATGCGCTGCATCCAGCTGCCGGTGTTGCTGACGATCTGTCCGGCGAAGAAGTACCGGTAGTTACGCACCTTCAGGGAGGAGAACATTCCCCCCGGACGGGTGAAGTGAGCCCCCGTGGGGCCGGATGCGACGGTGGGCGCCGTCGCGGCCCGTTCGCAGGGGTCGTCGTCGCCGGGAAGGTTCACCGGCGTGGGCACCGCGGCGGTGGCCGCCGGTACCGGGGTGTTCGAGGTCTGGGTGGTGGTGTCGTCGGGACGGGTTGCGGCGCTGGCTGCGGCCGGCGGTGTCACGTGCTTCTCCCCTCGGTGCGCGGCTGTGGCCGCGCTACTGGTCTTACTCATGCTTCCTGCTGCGGTGATGCGTCTCCCCTTTGTTCGGCCCTGCTCTTACTACTCGTACTACTCGTTACAGCCGAGCGAGCTTGTACAGCGCGGGCGCGGCCGCTCGGACCGCCTCCCACTCCTCCTCGGTCAGCCCGGAGGCCAACTCCGCGAGCCAGGCGTTACGCCGCCGGCGGCTCTCGTTGAGGATCTCCTCGGCCTGCTCCGTCATGCTGACCACCACCTGCCGGCGGTCGTCCGGGTGCGGCTCGCGCCGCACCAGGCCCTTCTCCTCCAGCATCGCGATGATCCGCGTCATCGACGGCGGCTGCACATGCTCCCGCCGCGCCAACTCCCCCGGCGTGGCACTCCCACACCGAGCCAGCGTGCCCAGCACGCCCATCTCCGTCGGACTGAGCGACTGCTCGACATGCTGGTGCCGCAAGCGGCGGGACAGGCGCATCACGGACGAACGCAGCTGGCTGACAGCTGCGAGGTCGTCCTCGGACATCTCGGCGGGCATGATCCTTAGACTACGTCATTACTCTGTCTAACGAAAATCAGTAAGCCCTTATGCCCCAGTGACCCCTGTCACTGTCCGTTCCCAGCAGGACTGACCGAGTCCCGGTCTACCTGCGCGGCTATCTGCACAGTTCCAGCGGATCTGATCCGAGCGGGCAGCAGCCGAGCTGCTGCCCGGCCTGCCCACTGGTGCTTCACTTGGCCTGGCAGCGCTGACTCGTACCAGTCGCAGCGGCGGTAGCGGCCGCAGGCCGGGGGTGATCCTCCAGCGGTGCCAACAGACCGAGCTAGAAATCAAGTCAGCGCCCTGTGCAGCCCTCGCCCCCGACCGAGACCCGCCGGGACTGCACTGTTCCCGGGCCACTGCGCCGCGCCCGAGCCGCCACCCGGCCGGCTGCTGCCGATCGACAAGACCGAGACCATCACGGCGATCAAGGAAGCGCGGCGAGTCCCTGACGCCGAGCCGTCGCGTGCCGAGCGCGAGTTGTGCTGGAGCGCACCCCGAGTGGCAGCCTTGCACCTCTCACCTCATCTTCGACGACCTGCGGGTTCTCGCTCGGCCGACCGAACGCATAGGGCTCATCGAGAGCTCTGACCGCTTGAAGTGATCCCAGCAGTGATGTGTCAAGCCACCGCCCGCCCACGTGCGCTGCCAGATTGAATAAGTGCTCACGCCGGGCTGCTTGGAGCATCTAAAGTCTTGCCGTGACAAGCCTTATGAATGATCAGAAATCGGCGGAGCTCGCCCGATCAGCCGCCATCCGACTACTAAAGGCAGCCGAGGACGCAACCGCCACCGGGGCGACAGTCCTGGCGGAAAAGCAGACGGTGTTCCCACCCGCCTACAGCTGGTGGCGACTGATCTGCCGGACCTCCGAGGGTGTCATGCAGTTGCTCGATGCCGGCTTCACCGTCGAGGTCGCCCCGCTGATGCGGAACATCTTCAACCACGCCTACGCCTTGCACTGGCTGGTCGACAACGGCGAACCCGCGCTGGGCGCCCTGGTTGCCCTTGGCGACGAGGCGCGGGAGAAGCTCTACAACAAGCTGGCGGCAACCGGCTGGCCCAACGCCGCGGAGTACCGCAAAGCGATGGACGAGTACGCGGCCCAGCGGGTGACGATCACTCGCACGCCAGCGGAGGAGACCCTGCACAACAAACTCAAGCACGAGCTGGGCAACGTCCACGACATGCTCGACCGCTATGGCTCGCCGGAGCTGTACCCGGTCTACGCGCACCTCTCTGGACTGTCACACACAAGCATCTTCACTGCGAGCGCCTATGTGGAGCGGATGGATGACGGCGCCTACCAGATTCGCCCAACGGCTGAATCGCTGGGCTACGCAGACATCATTCAGCTCGCTCTCGCCCTGCTGCAGGCCGCCTTGGTCATGAGCCCACTGCTGGATGGCGACCCGCTGCGGTCAGACATAAATAAGGTTATGCAGGACTTCGGTTTGGAAGGAGCCCAGCTTCTCCCGAACCGCGCGAAGGGCAAGTAAGGGATCCCACCGCGAACGAGAAAAGCGAGCGCGCGAAATAGAACCGAACACCCCTTGCTTATGGGCCGTTCATAAGGGCGCGACTGATACTCCGTGAGACAAGTTCCGACTATGCGTACAGCTTAGGCAAGAGTGTACGCATATCCTGCGCGAGAATTTTGAGGCGCACGGAGCGCTCAAGCTTGGGCTGGAGATCAACTGGCGTGAACCCGAGGTCGACAAGGAAGCTGATGCTGGCAAGCAAGGCCACCGATTCGGCCAGAACGGACATCTGGGAGGAGCTGATTTCAACTCTTGGCTTTTCTCCGGGATGAGTGACGTCATTGCGCGTATTCTTAACCAGAGCCGCCCATTTCTGCGGATTCGTAACCACCCAGGAGAACGCCACGCCGGCCTTGCTAACGAGCTCGGTCAGCCGGTCACCCAAACTCGGATCATTCATGTACTGGCTGAATCTCGCTTTTACTAGGCTCCGCTCACCTTCCGGAAGTGTCGCCAGCCAAGCTCGACCCTCCTGATTATTTAGGCTAAATTCCATACGCCGAGAAACATGGGTTGCGCGATGCAACCCCTCGACGGCCGTAATTGAATTCTGATATCTATTATGGACTGGCATATCAGTCGCCTGACGAAGCCCGAAGAGAAGGCCGTGAATGCCACGCAACTTTGCAGACGCATCGAACCAGGCCGGCAACTGCTTAGCGAAATCGAAATCATCATATCGAATAACTTGAGTGGCAAGATGAGCGAGAGAGTATTCGGCGCTATCCAGCAGGGGCACCTTGTAGCCGACCTGATATTGCCCTCGCAGTGTCACGCGTCGGCGACTCCATGGCTGGAGTTGCAAGCTAATCAGAGATGAGGGCGCATCAACCACCAGCGTCAGGAGGTTCACCAGCGGGGTGACGTACTCATCAACAACTTGGTCAAGCGTCTTTGGCGAGCCGAAGCCTACTCTGAAATGCCGATCAGCATTGACGCTCGCCGCATGGGTGCCAGAAAAGCTTTGGCTGCGTTGGCTGCTTAGCCAGACCTCCGAGCCGTCGGTCAGGGTTGCATGTGCCGCCTGCCCATCCTCATAGAAGACACCCACTCCAGACTTTCCCACTTGGTGACCCCACACCATGGAAATTCTGCCAATCTGTGCCCAGCCATTAAGGTGGCGAACCTTTATAACTGCGCTTTCATACAGCGAGTTTCGAGTCACGTGACCGCCACGGACTACAGCCTCACAGTTGTACACCTGTCCGGCGTGACGACTGGAGCTGTCTGCCTTCGACCGCTCGAAGACACACCCGATGAGCGTCATGGGCCCGCTCTCAGTATCTCCATGCAGGATCGGGACATAGACAGGGGTATCCTGATCAAGCTCTTTACCGAATACCTCCAGGCTGCAGCCGCCAGCAGGTGTGTACGTGAGTCTACCGGTGGCTTTGAGATGCTGCTTACGCTTGGGTACCCACCATGTTCCCTGAACCTCAAACGGCTCCACGAGTCACCCCTTTTCAGTCCTCAAGCCTATTTGCAGATCGTCCTAGTCCTGAGTTTCGCAGCTGACCTTCCCGTACACCTCGTGCACGCTGTCATCACTGTTAACCAGGACCGCCGCGTCCAGCTTGGCTTTCAGGTACGAAGTAGAGAATGCCAAGCCCTGACCGATATCGAACGGCGTCGGCTCGCTATTGATGACCCAGTCCACGTAGTCCGGTGCCTTTTGATCCAGGATCAGCAATGTCGGATACCCAGCTGCGCGCGCTCGGGGTAGTTGATTCTCAAGCTTCTTGTGCACGGCTTCAGAGAACCGGAACCCTTCGTTTATCCTAGCGTCGTAATAACTCAGCATCACGCGGCCCCACGGGAAGGTCGAACCCTCCCCCTGCCAACTGATGCCGACCTCGGCGTCGTGCCACATACCCGAAACCCGACGCGCTGCCATCCAGACTCGGTCGTAGATGTTCTGCTCGTACTCGACCATCAGAGCTGCCCATTCTTTCGGGTTCCGGTCGCTTGAGCGGACGTAGGGCCTGCAACCAACCATGACGGCACGGCCGACCTCGGCGGCCAGGACCTCCAGGCGCGGCAGAAGACTGCGCTTCAGGGCCGCCATCGCAGCCGGGGTGCGAGGGTCGAACTTCTTGGAGGCAAGGCAGACATCCGCCGCCCACATCCGAGTCGAGCCGCTCTCAACTACCTCGATCAACGCATCTACCGTGACGTTGCCCTTGTTACCCCCCGGGCGGTCAGGCCGATCAGCCACCGTGAGCTTCCGCTGCTCGTTGGTCAAGGAATCGCAGACCAGCTTGAGCACGGCGTCTTCTCGGGCGATCGCTCCAGGCTTTGGCACAGGTTCATAGTCCCGTAGGACCGCCGAGTTGGACAGGTGGATTTGCGTAACGTCATCCCCGACAGGGTCCTGGACTCGTATGGCCGCGTGGGTACCACCGGTTCCTGCCCCCGCGGGAGCTCCGATCACTCACATGAGCGGTTTGGGTCCCGAACCCCCCAACTAGTTCTTCCCTCTCTGCAGAGTGAAGCCCATGAGTCTGCGTGGTCTGACAGGGACGGCGCCACCGAGCGTGGGCGACTTCGAGGTGGCCTGGCTCGATGCGGAGGGCGAGCATCGCGCGCAATTGCCTGACGTTGCGTCAGTAGTGGAGTTCGCAAGGGTTCAGCCAGTACGGCCGTTTCCCTCGTATCGAGGGCAACGGCACTTCCCAGGCTTGTACTGGGCGGCGACGACCGGCGCACATGTCGGCTTCGAGTCATGGCTGGAGCGGGACCACGCGATTCTGCTGGACTTCGCTCCAGAGGTGACGGGGTTTGCCTCGCAGCCGTTCTGGCTGTTCTGGCCTGCAGCTAAGCGGGTGCGCTCTCACGCGCCGGACTACTTCGCGCGGATCGAGGACGGCCGCGGGTTGGTAATCGACTGCCGACCGGTGGAGCGGATCGACGACCGATCAGCGGAGTCGTTCGCGGCGATGGAAGCAGCCTGCGAGGCGGTGGGGTGGGGCTATCGACTGGTTGGTGCGGTGGACCCGGTTCGGATGGCAAACGTGCGGTGGCTGGCCGGCTACCGGCATCCTCGGCACGGGGCATCTGCCGACCTGACCGCTGCGGTCCTTTCGGCGTTCGAAGCACCGTCAGCCTTGGTCGGCCAAGCCGAGCTGGTGGGAGAGCTCCTGGAAGTGCTGCCCGCGGTGTTCCATCTGCTCTGGCGGGGGCGACTGACAGCGGACTTGTCCCGACCGCTGACGGATACCACGCTGGTTACCCGGGTGCGTGGCCGGTGACGGGCCGTGCGGGAGTTGGCGCCTTGCGGGTCGGGGACCGCGTGCGACTGGACGGACAGTTGCAGACGGTGGCGGGCCTGACTGGTACAACGGTGCGGTTGGTCAGCGAGGCCGGGATGGCGAGCCTGATCCTCTTCTCCCATCTTCTGTCGACTGATGGTTTCGAGTTCGTCGACGGTGGGTCAGCACGCGGGCGGATCACGCCGTTCGCGTTACTCGACACCGTCCCACCGGAAGCGGCAACGAGAGCGGCGGAGTGGGAGTCGCACCTGACCGAGGTGGAACGCGGGCTCCCTGCGGATGCTCCGGCGGACGCGGCGCCGCGACCGGAATATGACCCAGCCCTCAGAACGGTCGGCGAGCGGGTCGCAAGCAAGGCCGCTGAGTTGCAAGGCATGGGTTGGTCGGTAAGCACGGCCACGGTTCAGCGAATGCGGCAGCGCTACCGACAGCAGGGATTGTGGGGCCTGGTCGACCATCGCAAGACGCGCCTCTCCTCACCGACCGGACGGACAGACGCACGGGTAGTAGCCGCGATCGTGGAAGTTCTTGCTGCTCAGGTGCAGGATTCCACGGGCACCCGGAGCAGGCTGCGGCGCCAGGTGCAGCAGCTACTCGCAAACCGGCACGGCCCCGACGGGGTGCCGATGCCGTCAAAGTCCGCGTTTTACCGCCTGGTTGCAGCGGTGAGCGAGGGCGCGCATAGCTTCGGCTCGGCGGCTTCGCGCCGTTCGCAGGCACGGCGACCGGACGGAGTGTTCACTCCGTCCGCGGCCTGCCGTCCTGGCGAGATGGTGCAGATCGATACGACTCCGCTGGATGTCCTTGTGGTGCTGGACGACGGGGTGACCGGCCGGCCAGAGTTGAGCATCGCTGTTGATCTGGCGACGCGGACGATCTGTGCAGCCGTGCTCCGGCCAACGGGAACCAAGGCAGTGGACGCCGCATTGCTGCTGGCCAAGACCCTCGTGCCCGAGCCTATGCGGCCTGGCTGGGCAGATGCCCTGCGGATGTCGGCCACGCTGATCCCGCATGCCCGGCTGCTGGGCCTCGACGCGCGGTTGGAGCAGGCCGCCGCAAAGCCGGTGATCGTGCCCGAGACGATCGGAATCGACCACGGCAAGGTGTTCGTCTCCGATACCTTCATCGCGGCCTGCCGGTCGCTGGGGATCTCCGTCCAGCCGTCGAGGCCGGCCACTCCGACTGACAAGGCAGTGGTAGAGCGCACCTTCTCCTCCATCAACACCCTGTTCTGCCAGCACGTAGCCGGCTACGTCGGCTCGAACGTCGACCGCCGCGGGGAAGATGTCAGAGCGGTCTGGACTCTGGCTGAGCTGGACGACCTGTTCCAGGAGTGGATCGTGGCATGTTGGCAGCAGCGTCCACACGAAGGACTGCGTAGCCCGTTCCTTCCTGGCCGAGCAATGTCCCCGAACGATGCCTACGCACTACTGGTGGCCCGGACCGGCTATCTGCCAGTCCCGTTGAGCGGCGACGACTACCTGGAACTGCTTCCGTTCACCTGGCGGGCTGTGAACGAATACGGCGTCCGGATCGACCACCGCACCTACAACTGCGCGGAACTCAACCCGCTCCGGCGCCGCCACTCCGGTATCGATTCAAAGGGCGGGCTCTGGGAGGTCCACTACGACCCGTACGACCTGTCCCAAGTCTGGCTACGCGACGCTCGCACAGAGCGATGGATCACCGTTCCGTGGACTCACCGCCATCTGCTGGCCGTCCCGTTCGCGGATTTCACCTGGCGCCGAGCCCGCGAACTACTCGCACTGAAGGGCATGAACGACACCGATCAGGCCGCCGTCGCCGCCGCTGTCCAGCAGTTGCTGACCAGGGCGGAGAAGGGTCCGGATCGTAAGGTCGCTGCCCGCACCAAGGCGGTGTCGCCTTCCCGGCCTACCCAAACTATTCCAAGCCCATCCGACTCCAGTGACGATGACGGGCCGACTTCAGAACCGCCATCGAACGTGATCCCATTTGGTGTCTTCGATGCCTTCACCGACGGGAGCCGTTCGTGACCGTCCGACCCGCGCCAGACCCAACTGGCGAGATGCACTGGCCTCTCACGACCAAGGAGGGCTGGAGAGCATTCGTAGATGAGAGCCCAGATTCGCCGCCAGTCATCGGCCCTGGAACGATCGCGCTGTCACCGGCCGAGCTACTGTCATACGAGGAGGCTCGGATCGATTACCACTCCCGCCTGGTTATCGTCGCCACCCCCACGATCCGACAGGTTGTCACCTCTGGGCGGAAGCGCATCGTCCTCAACCGACACCAGGTGTCCGCACGCAGAGGGCTGATCGTCACTGGCTCATCTGGGACAGGGAAGACCACGGCCATCACCCAGCTGGGAAAGAACCATGAACAGCTGACCAGGCGCCGGATTCCGACCGCCGCAAGTGCACTGCCAGTCGTCTACGTCACCGTCCCTCCGGCTGCGACCCCGAAGATGCTCGCCGGCGAGTTCGCACGCTTCCTCGGGATCCCGCTGCACCACAAGATGAACCAGATCGAGATCACCAACGCCGTCTGCGACCTGCTTGGCACACTCAGCACCACTCTGGTCCTGGTGGACGAGATCCACAATCTCAACCTTGCCACCAGGTCAGGCGCGGAAGCCTCCGACCAGCTGAAGTACCTCTCCGAGCGGATTCCCGCCACCTTCGTTCTGGCTGGGATCGACGTCGAGTCCAGCGGCTTGTTCCTCGGTACCCGCGGCCAGCAGATCGCCGGCCGGTACTCCGTAATCCGCTCCCACCGCTTCGGCTACCAGAACCGAACCGACCGGGAGCAATGGCAGGCACTGGTCGCCACCTTGGAAGGCGCCCTACGGTTGCACAACCACCCGGTTGGCACCCTGCTTGCGATGGACGACTACCTCCATCAACGGACCAGCGGGCTGATCGGCAGTCTTTCCCACCTCGTCCGCGAGGCTGCGGTCGACGCCGTCACGACGGGCACCGAGAGAATCACGAAGGCCATGCTCGACGAGGTCGACCTGGACCTGTCGGCTCATCAGCCCCAGCCCGAGCCGCCGCGTAAGAAGCGCGTCCACAAGGTCCGGTCGGCCGCCTGACCGTGAACGCTTCGAAACTTTGGCTAGCATCTCTTCGACGCCTACCAGTTCCTCTGCCACCTGTTCATGGCGAGGTTCTCGGCGCCTATCTCCACCGCCTTTCGGCAGCCAACGGCACCAAGCCGCCCCGACTCGTGAAGTCACTGGTGCCCCGCTGGGCTGGCCAGATGATCACCGAGAGGACAGCCACGGTTCACGACTGGACGCCCGGAGCCACAGAGCGACTATCCGTCCTCACCGGTTGCCAGGCCAGCCTCCTGAACAACTACCTTCCCGGTCTGACGCGTCTGGGCGACCGAGCCAACCTGGTACGCGCCCGAAACACCATGCGCAAAGCTTGCCCATGGTGCATGCTCCGGCGAGGTGTCAGCACCACGGTCCTGATCTACCTCCCACCCACCACTCAGCTCTGCCGTGCTCATGGCATCTGGCTTCGCGGTGACTCTCACTACCGCATCAGTCATCTCCCCGAGGTACTGAGAGCCCAGCAGAGGCACCATCGACTGGCCAAGCGCTACCCGGAGACTGTCGAGCAGGCGACCATGGATACGAGGCGCATCATCGGGCTTTGGCAGCGGCAGGGTTGGCAACCACAGTTGCGACGGCGCTGGAATGATCGCCTCGAACTCCTGCCACTGGTGGAGTGCGCAAAGAACCAACGCTTCGCTCCGGGGCAAGGCGACGACGAGAGGCAGTCCATCGTCTCCTACCCCGAGTTCGTCGCCCTGTTGGAGCTCCTGGCCGCCCCAAGCTGGCAGGCTCGCCGCGTCCGGCGAGAAGCCTCGACCCCGAAAGTCCGGGCGGCGATCGCCGAGTTCTACGACGAGGCCGCCCACCGACTGGCGGTCGGAAGCCTCCACGATCTCCCAACCCTCCTGGAACCCCGCCACGAACCGCTATACCGCTGGTTCGACCGTCGCGGGAGAGTCCGCACGGGACGGGCCCCGGAGTCCGTCCCCGCCGATCTGCAACAGGGCAGCTCGGCGGCGGGGCACTGACGCACATCGACTGGGATGCCACCACGTTTGATCAACGCTCGCAGCTTCAGATCACATTCTCCGGGACCACTACGAGGGGTGACTGTCCCGACAGATCTGAAGACCCCCTGATCACGGCCTGCCGCTGAAGCACGACACGCGGGACCGGACAGTCACCCTCCCCCTCGCCTCCCTCTGCGGGGGCGATTGTCAGTGGGAGGCGGGAGCCTGGAGTGGAGCGGTGTGCGCTCGCCTCGTCCGCTGAAAAGGCTGTGATCCTCATGTCCGGCATTGCCAGTCTCGCCATGGTCACCATTGACTGCGCCGACCCGGTCGCGCTCGCCGCGTTCTACAGCGACCTCACCGGGTGGGAGATCGGCCACAGCCAGGCCGAGTACGCGATGATCACCAATCCGGTGGAGGGCGGGGCGCCGATCGGCTTCGGCCAGGTCGAGGGCTACCAGCCGGCGCCATGGCCCAACCCCAACGGCAGCAAGCAGTTCCACCTCGACTTCTACGTGGACGACCGCGCGAAGGCAGCCGAGCGGGCCATCGAACTCGGCGCCAGCAAACCGGAGTTCCAGCCGAGCGAGACGTGGACGGTGATGATCGACCCGGCGGGCCACCCGTTCTGCCTCTGCACCAAGTCCTGAATCCCAAAGAGGGGTCGTGGTTCTGATGTCCGGTATCGCCAGACTGTCCATGGTCGACATCGACTGCACCGACCCGCTGGCGCTCGCCGCGTTCTACAGCGGGCTGCTCGGGTGGGAGGTCGGCCCGCTGAGTCGGGCCGACTACGCCATGATCATCAACCCGGTCTCAGGCGGAGCGCCGATCGGCTTCGGGCAGATCGAGGGCCACCAGCCGGCGCCGTGGCCCGATCCCAACGGCAGCAAGCAGTTCCACCTGTGCTTCTCCGTGGACGACCTGGCGGAGGCCACCGCCCGGGCGATCGAACTCGGCGCCAGCAAGCCCGAGTTCCAGCCGAACGAGAAGTATGCGGTGCTGCTCGACCCTGCCGGCCACCCGTTCTGCATCGGCGTCGCGGCCTGACGGGCAGGGCGGGGGCGGCTTGAGAAGTCGCTCCCGCCGACTTCTCAGTTGAGCCGACCTTCGGGGGGACAGCACTGGGGGCAGCCGCAGGCGGGCCAGCGGAGGGGGGTCGTGGGACGACGGGATGCTCTCGTGGCGTGGCGCGAGGTCGTGCGGAAGAGCGAGCGCCCCAACGCGCCGGACAGGGTGCGCATCGAGCACCGGGTCCGGGGATCGTTCGATCTCCCCGTCCTGCTGGGACTCCAAGGGAGCCAACGGGATCTCGACTTCGAGACCAAGACCGCGCACCTCGTCTCCGCATGGCGCTCCGCCGTAGCTGCGGCCTCCGCGAAGTGAAGTAGCGGATCGCTGGGCTGAAACGTGATCCTCATGTCCGGATCTGGTGTCCGGCTCAGATCGGCAGGTCCCAGCCCGGACCGTCCTCGTCACCAATCCAGACCCGCTGTCCGGCCGCGGATGCCGTGATGCCAAATCCCTCCTGGTGCGGCTCCCCGGCTTCCTGCCACAGTGTTACCGCCCTTTCCACCTGGTCCCACAGGCGAAGCGGCCCGCGTTGGGTCACGGTCCATCCACCGTCGGGGTTCGGGGTCGTGCGAGCCTGTGAACCGGTGGCCACGTCGGAGAGGATCTGTGTCCCACCGTCTCCCATCCGTTCGGCCGAAGGTGCGGCGAGCTGGGCGACGAAGCTACCGGTCCACGTGCCGATGATGCGCGGGTCAATCTGGCTCGGCCGTTCATCGCCGGGCAGCAAAGCCAGGGTCGGGCGCGGCGGTCGGTCATGCGGACGGGCGATCATGAAACTGGTGTAACCGGGCAGGAATCGGCCTGTTGCCGTGCCGGGGTCGGTCACGGTGAGATCCGCGAGCCCGGACGCGTAGCTCCAGCCGGACAGGGTGACCAGGATTCGGCCGCCGGGCTTCACCTGGTGCAGCCACGCCATGGGCAGGTAGCGGACCGAACAGGTGGCGATCAGCCGGTCGTACCCACCCCCGGCCGGATCACCCCGCAGCCCGTCACCGACGATCAGCCGGGGGAAGTAGCCAGCCGCCGTGAAGGCAGCGGCAGCCCGCTCGGCCACCTGCGGGTCATATTCAATGCTGGTCAGGTTCCCGTCTCCGAGCCTGTGCGCTCCGAGGGCGGTGGAGTACCCGGTTCCCGTGCCGATTTCCAGCACGCGATGCCCGGCCCCAACCCCGAGTTGCTGCCACATGCTCAGCACCAGTGAAGGCAGGGTGGACGACGACGACGGGTCCCCGAGTACCGGGCGGTCTTCCGCGTCGTCGGGGCGGGTGTGTCCGTCCAGTTGGGTGATGAGCGTCTGGTCCGTGTAGACCCCCTCAAGCCATCCGGGAGCGTCCTGGTGGACGGCGCGGTACCGGGTCGGGTTGCTCCCCTCGGCCCGCACGAAGTAGGAGCCGACGAACAGCTCACGCGGGATCGTCTCAGCTGCCTTGATCCACGAGGGATCGGTCAGCGTGCCGCTCTCGATGAGCGGGACCAGTAGGGCAGTGCGCAGCTCTTCGGGCGTACTCATGCGGCAGGGCCTTTCTGCAGCTGGTCGGCGATGGCGTGGGCAATCCGGTCGGTGATCTCGCTGGGCTGCCAGGCCCATTGGCCATTGGGGTTGCACTCAAGGAAGTACCAGGCGCCGGCTGCGGTTACGGCGAAGTCGAACGCACCGAACGTCAGCCGGAAGTGACAGAGGTAGGCGGAGACTGCCCGTGCGACCGACTCCGGCACCGCCACCGGCGTGTAGTGCGCCCCAGGAAGGGATGCGAGGATTCCCCCGACCCCCCACAGCGATTGAGAGGCAGCGAACCGCCGCGCGTGCCCGTCCAGATCGGGCGGTCCGTCGTAGGGAGAGGCCCGGCGGACCCACACCGAGCGAACCGCCATGAGGTCCAGTTCCCGGCTCGCGGTGCGCAGGGCGCCCCGCTGGTCGCCCGTACGATACGTGGCGGTCAGCGAGGCACCCGTGTGCAGGTCGGTGCCGGGGTCGAGTCGGACCACGGGAACACGACGCTCGGCGAGCACGCGCAGTACCGCATCCGCAGTCACGTCAAGAGGGTTGGTCAGCACCAGCACCGACCCGCGTTGGTGGTCCATCAGTCAGACGCCGTGTCCTGGTCGTAGGACTCGTGGCTGTCGCTGTCGGTCGCCCCACCGGGCCCGGCCCCATCGCCCGGGGTGGTGGTCGTGGGGGTCAACCCGCTCGTGCTGGTGCCGTGCGTTCCCAGTTCGACCGTCCTGCCGTCTCGTCCACGATGACGGCAATCTGCGTCTCGGGGTCGATCACAGGCATGAACGCCGGGACGGTCGTGGTGGCCACGAACGGCCCCATGCGACCGATGCCCCACGGTACGAGCGTGTTCTCCATGCATCCTCCTCTTATCGGTGGCGCCGGTTGACTTCAAGAACCCTGCTGTGGAGCAAGGTTCAGTGCAAGACCGCCCCGGACATCGCTGTCCATGTGTTGCCCGGGGCGGACGACCCGTGCTCGGCCCCTCCCCAGAGGAATGGCACGGGAGCCTGATGGCCGATCAGTCCGGAAACAGGCCAGCCGCATGCAGCGCTGCTTCAGCGACTGAACGGCAAGGTCGAACGGTGCAAGCGCGTGGCGGCCCGGTGCGCGAGGGTCCGCCAGGGACTGCAGGGGCGGTGGGCACCCGCACATCTGGCGCTCTGGCGCCCGCCGAAAGGCCAGACGAGCCACCCTTTCTGGCTCTGCATCAAGTCCTCGGAAGGAGGGGCAAGGCGGCTCAACTGAGAAGTCGCTCCCGCCGACTTCTCAGTTGAGCTGGCTCGCCGTGCCATCCTCAGGAGAACGGTGCTGAGGGCAGCCGCAGGCGGGCCAGTTGAGGGGGTCGTGGGCGGGGAGGTCGCCTTCGACGTCCTCGTGAGGGGACAGTTCGACGCGCTGGCCGTCGGCGGTGATCCGGTAGGTGCGGATGGTCATGGAACTAGCCCCTCGCAGAGCGGGCAGTTCGGCCAGTCGAGGGGACACGGCGAGCGGTACGGGCGATACCGGCGGAGCATCTGCCGCAGGAATCGCACGCTCAGTCCTGGACAAGGCCGGCTCCCGCACGGATGACCTTGGCGAGTTTCAGGGCCACCTCCGGACGGGCCGCGCCCATGTCGACCAGGAAGATGCCGGTCTGCCGGCCACGCGTCCAGTCCACGCCGAGGGAGGGGAAGAGGACGTCGACCAGGCCGAGGGAGTCGGTGAGCTCCTCCAGCGCGTGAGCTGCCAACCTGCGGGCGTCTTCTGTGTGTCGAACGATTCTCGATGCCATTTTCTGTCCGTTCAATCGTCGATCCGGTTTGCTGTCACTATCTGTATCGCAGGCGTCGCACCTCGGGTCTACGATTTGGGCGGGTGAGGCGTTGACATCGCCTCCGTCAATCTGTAGGGGTGCAACGATGGCTCTGGCGGACCTTCTTGACCCGACGTCATCCGTTCTGGCGTTCTACGCGACGGACTTGCGACGCAAGCGGGAGGGCGCCGGAATCTCGCAGCGGGCGTTCGCCAAGCAGGCGCTGATGGCGCCGTCACTGCTGAACAAGATCGAGGCGGGGACGCGGCTGCCGACGAAGGACCTGTCGGCGCTCGCGGATTCGACTTTCGGGACCACGGATCACTTCCAGCGCCTGTGGCCGTTGGTGATCAAGTACGCGTATCCGGCGTGGTTCAGGCCGTATGTCGACCTGGAGGAAGCGGCGACGGTAATCCGGTCGTTCCAAGTCCAGGTCATTCCCGGGCTGCTACAGACCGAGGACTACGCGCGGGCGGTGTTCGCCACCACCCGCCCGGACCGAGACATCTTGGAGGAGCAGGTAGCCGCCCGCCTGGAACGGCAGCACATCCTGGCTCGCGACGACCGACCGGAGTTGTGGGTGATCCTCGATGAGCTCGTGCTGCGACGAGCCCACGGAACCGACGCGGTGATGCGGGCGCAGCTGGACGCCCTCCTCGCAGCAGCCGACGAGCCGCGCACGGTGGTCCAGGTGATCCCCTTCAGCGTCAGGGGGCACGCCGGATCGGAGGGCGCGTTCTCCGCTCTCACGCTGGACGAGGGGCCGGGCGTGGTCTACGTCGACGGCTTCCTGCAAGGCCAGATCCTGGGTGATCCTTCGGAGTTCAAGGCAGCCGAGCGTCGATATGATTTGCTCACGGCCGACGCCCTCTCACCCAGTGCGTCGATCGACCTCATCGCCACCGCAATGAAGGACCTGAGATGACCGACGTCGAGTGGCGTAAGAGCAGCTACAGCAGCAGCAACGGCGGCGACTGCATCGAGGTGGCCACCGGCATCCCCGGCCTCGCGCCCGTCCGGGACTCCAAGGACCCTCACGGGCCCGCCCTGCAGTTCTCCACCGCCGCCTTCGCCGCGTTCCTCGACGCCGTCAAGGCAGGCGAGTTCGAGACCAGCTGACGACACGCGGCGCCCCACGGAAGAACCGTTTCGCCCGGTTCGACCCGCTCTACGGTGATCCCGATCTGCCCTCGCGGTACCGAAAGGGATCACCCCATGCGTCTTCGCAACTCCGTGGCCGCCGCCGTCGGTTCGCTCGCCCTCGTCCTCTCCATCCCCGGTTCGGCCTCAGCGGTCGGCAGTGCCCACGGCACGTTCCAGTACCGGTTCGGCTCTCCGGTCGCCCCGCACTTCGGCGAGCTGATCGACCCTGACACCCGGGTGTGCATCAACCTCCCCGAGGGCACCGACGTGAACTACCCGCCAGCCTTCCACCCGGAGAACCAGACCGACTCGACGGCGACCGCGTGGACCGGCCCGAACTGCACCGGCGACTACAACTCGATCAACCCGTACAAGAGCCGCAACGCCACTTTCACGCTGCGCTCGGTCGTCTTCTCCTGACCGGCTGACCGACTGCCCCGCCTCAGCGCGGAAACGCCCGTCGAGCGCGCCAGCTGGTGTGCTCGCGGGCGACCGCGTCCTCCGCGTCGCCGGCCAGCCCGGCCCAACTCGCCTCGGCATCCTGGTCACCCAGGTCGAGCGTCGACAACTTGCCCCACACCACGTCGAGTTCCTTGGCCGCCAGCTGGTAGGCCGAGACCAGTGGACGCAGCTGCTTGAGCTGCGTCCAGGCGATCATCGCGGCCGCCGCGGCCGAGCAGGCGCCGAAGATCTGCACCGAGAGCGCGCCGAGCGCCTCGGCCACCGCCGCCGCGCCACCGAGGATCATCAGCGCCGCTGTCCCCAACCCCCAGGACACCGACTGCGATTCACACGCAGCGGCCTTGGCCAGATACCACGTCCGCTGCCCCTCCACCCGCAGGCGCAGGTAGAGCATCCGCCGCTCCATCAGCCCGGCCGCTCGCAACTCCCGCATACCGTCGGTGATCTCGGGTACCGCGCCGGGCGGGATGGCACCCGAGTCCTCGAACGCCTGGAGCAAGTCGGAGACTTGGGCCAGATACTCCTGGTCCACCTCGGCCGAGTCCGCCGGTCCGCCGAACGGGCGCGCCCGGACGGTGTACTTCCAGGCCAGCGTCTTCACCGACTCGGCCACCGCGCGGGCCTCGTACCAACCGGCCTGCGGGTTACTGTTCCGCAGCCGGGACCAGAAGAATCCGGCCACCACGAACGCGGCCACCGAGACGAGCGGCGCGAGGTCGGTCTTCCCCACCTTGCCCGGGCCCGTGACGGCGCCAACTGCCGCTGCCGCCACCAGCATCAGGATCAGCCCGCGGTACCAGCGCAGGGTCTTGCGCTGCCCGTCGAGCGAGGCCTTGTCGGCCGTCTGGAACGGCTCCGGCAGGAAATCCGCCTCGTCGATCCCGGTTGGGTCCCATCGCACCATCAGCCTGTGCCCCTCCCGCTACCCTCGTCGCTCGGGCTACCGGGCGGTGCGCCCGAGCCCTCACTCTGCTACGCGCGCCGGAGAATTGGCAGAGCGCCGAGCAGCCGACTCCGGCCGCCCGGTTCCCCCTCCCCACTTTCGCCACCGATCGCGAATGCCATCTCCCCACCCACCCCGCGACGAAACCCCAGAGGCCAAACGTGCTGTCCGCAAACCAACTTGATTCACCGTCACCCAACGCGTCGATCTGGTACGCCGCCTACGGCTCGAACATGCATCTCGAGCGCCTGACCTGCTACCTCGCCGGTGGCCGCCCGCCCGGCGGGGCGCACGTGAACCCGGGGTGCCGCGACCCGCGCCCGCCCCGCCGGAACGTGCCGATCGTGCTGCCCGGCCGGCTGTACTTCGCGCTGGAGTCGCGCGTCTGGACCGGCGGCATGGCCTTCTACGACCCGTACGCCGACGACCAGACGCCCGCCCGCGCCTATCTGCTCACCGTCGGCCAGCTCTCCGACCTCGCCGCCCAGGAGATGCGCCGGCCCACCGGCCAGGACCTCGACCTCGGCGCCGTCCTCGCCACCGGCCGCGACGAGTTCGGCCCGGGCCGCTACGAAACCCTGATCCGCACGGGCACGCTGGACGGCCTGCCGGTCCTGACCCTCACCGCCCCCGACCACCGCGCCGACGTCCCCCTCAACCCACCCGCCGCCCGCTATCTGCGCCAGATCGCGGCGGGCCTGGCCGACGCGCACGGTTGGCACCCGGAACGCAGCGCCGCCTACCTCGCCACCCGCCCGGGCGCCGCGGGCAGTTGGACGCCGTCGACCGTCCTCGCGGCACTGGCCGACGGGGACCGGCCGGAGGCTAGGCGGCCATCGGCGTGATGATCGACATGCCGATCGACGGCAGGTCGGCCGCCGCTGCCATCGCCTCGGCCCGCTCCAGGTTCAGGACACCGACGAGGTAGCCGTCGTCGTCCACCATCGGCCAGTCCTCCAGGCCCCTGACCCGCATCGCCTCGACCGCCGTGTGGATCGCCATCTCGGGCCAGCCGAACGCCCCGCGCTCGTGGATCACGGCCCGGACCGGGGTGCGCTCGGTGTACCAGGAGCGCGGCAGGTAGGGAGCGAGCTGGACCCGGGTGACCAGACCCACGAAGCGGCCGTCTCCGCCGCGGACCGGCAGGTAGTCGGCCCCCGCGTCGCAGAGGATCTCCAGCGCCTTGTCGACCAGGACGTCGTCGGCGATCTGGTGCTGGGGGCGGTCCATCGCCTCAGCGGCGGTGGGGTAGTGGCCGGCGGCCGGCGGGGTGCTCGTTCGGGTACTCGTTCGGGGGGTGATGGTGGTCGTCACAGTGACACCCCTGCCCTGCTCCGGACGGCCTGCGCCTGCCCGGCATTGTGGCTCACCCTGGACGACGCCGGAACGAGGACCGGAATGCGAAGTGCCCTGGGTCCTGCCCACCCTACTCCGGCCGTCTACGCACCCGACCCCGCCCAGTGGCGGCGCGGAGTACCGTGAAGGTACCGAGGACCTCATCCATGTCGGCAATACGCCGATGTCGCCCTGGGCACAGAGTCGGCCCCTGCCGGAGCCGAGACGGGCGGCACCCGCATGTTGCCGAAGTACAGTCCGCAGTCACACCACGCACCCGGCCGCCGGCACTGGTCGCCGCTCCTCCCGCTGCCGTCGCGCCCCCGGCTGAGCCTGGAGGCGACGCTCTCCAGGGACGGCATGTTCGACGGCGCCTGGTGGCCCCGCTCGCGCGACATCCAGGCCGAACTCCCGGGCCTGATCACCGCGTTGACAGCACACCTGGGCCCGATCGCCCGGGTCGGCCTGGACACCGGGTCCTGGGACGCCGTGCCACGCACGCTGATGGTCGACGGGCTTGCCGTGCACGTCGGACGGTTCTCCGCGAGCGGCGACACCATCAGCGTGACCCGCGGCCTGCAGGACCACTTCCTGCTCCTGGTCGTTCCCCCGTGGGCCGACCCGGACGAGGCGGCCACCGCGATGGCCGCGGCTGCCCGTACGGGCAACCGCGGCACTGCGGCTCAGCTGCTCGCGCCGCCCGTCCTCTGCCTGGCCGAGCCGCTCTGACCGCTGTGTCGGCCCGCCGGACGCCTCACCAGCTGACCGGCAGTTCCTGCACCCCGAAGATCATCATCTGGTCGCGATAGCCGATCCCCTCGTACGGCGTCGCCAGCCGCAGCCCGGGCAGCCGCCGGAACAGCGTTTCCAGCGCGATCTGCAGCTCGGCCCGGGCCAGCGACTGCCCCAGGCACTGGTGCGCCCCGAAGCCGAAGGCCAGGTGCCGCTTGGCGTCCCGCGCGAGGTCGATCTCGTCCGCGCGCTGGAACAGCGCCTCGTCCCGGTTGGCCGTGGACAGCATGCAGATCACGCCCTCCCCCGCCCGGATCAGCGTCCCGTCGATCTCGACGTCCTCGGTCGCCACCCGCGGCAGCCCGGAGTTGACCACCGTCAGGTAGCGCAGCAGCTCCTCGACCGCGCCCTTGGTCGCCGACGCGTCCGCCCGCAGCCGCGCGGCCTGCTCGGGGTGACGCAGCAGGGCCAGCGTGGAGAGCCCGATCATGCTGGCGGTCGTCTCGTGCCCCGCGACCAGCATCAGCATCCCGGTGGAGGCGACCTCGGGCAGGCTCAGATCTCCGCGTTCCGCCAGTCGGCTGATAATGCCGTCGTCGGGTTCCTCACGTTTCCGCGCGGCCAACGCGATCAGATATCCCATCAACGCCTCACCGGCGCCCCTGACCTGCTCGGGTCCGGCCGTGTCGTCGGTCAGCGCGTGCGTCTGCTCGGCAAAGAAACCGCTGTCGGAATACGGCACCCCTAACAGCAGGCAAATCACCAGCAGCGGTACCGGAAGCGCGAATTCGGAAACCAGGTCGACCGGACCGCCGTGCGCGACCATCCGGTCGATCGCATCGTCGACGATCCGCTGAATCTCCGGGCGCATCGCGTCGATCCGCTTGGGCAGGAAGTCGCTGGTCAACATCTTGCGCTGGCGGGCGTGTTCGGGTCCGTCCAGCCGCTGGAGGTTGGGCTTGTCGGCCGGTTGGCCCTGCCGCCCGGGCGTCAGGTACGGGAACCCGGGGTTGCGCGCGTCCGAGCTGAACCGGCGGTCCACCAGCGCGGCGCGGACCTGCTGGTGGCCGGTGAGCAGATGGCAGACCGAACTGTCCCACAGCGTCACCCGCAGGATCGGATCCTCGCGGTGGGCCTGCTGATAGGCGGGCGGCGGATCGAACGGGCAGACACCCCGGGGAGCGGGGAGTGCCAACTGGGGTGCCGGGTCGAAGATGACGGCGTTCATCTGGTGCCAACTCCTTGCACACGGTGGGAAATCGGCTGGTGGAGTGGGTAATTTCACTCCGGGCCGGCGAAGTTGGGGTTCCAGCGACCGACCCACCTGACAAGAGCCGTGAATTCCGCTATCCGGACACCGCCGTGGACGATCCTTAGTGATGGCACACGAAAAGTCGGCGTACAGGGGAAGCAGCCAAGATGCCCATCTCCGAGCGGAACAAACGCCTCCCCGCCAATGCCACCTGATGCCAGCGAAGATCGCTGCGCCTCACGTCAACTCGGGCGCCGCGAGGAGTCGTCCCCGCGGCACCCGATGCCTCATCAACCTGTGCGAAGAACTCAGTTGAGGGTGTCGGTCACCGTGGTGAGGGTGGCCGGCCCGGAGGCCGAGAGCTGGCTGAAGAGGTTGGCGGTGACTGTCTCGCCCGCGCCGACGGTCCACAGGTCCGGCACACCGTCGCCGTTGATGTCGGCCGCCTGCAGCGTGATGGCGGCGCCGGTGTTCCAGCCGGTGGCGACCGGGAAGGCGTTGTAGGTGAAGTTGCCGCTAAAGGGGTCGACGGCGAGGTTCTCCCACAGGTCGAGCTCGCCGGTGCTCTTCTTCCACAGGTACATCGCGGTGCTGGTGCCTCCGCCGCTGGCGGGCAGCTGGGTGGCGGCGATGGTCCAGTTGTTCCAATCGGCGGTTCCGTCAGGCGTGTTGACGTTCAGCGAGCCGGTGGACGCGAACGAGCCGGGGATGGGAAACGCAGGGTAGAGGTTGAGGGCGTACCCGTGGGTGCTGTCACCCGCGATGCCGATCAGGTCCGGGAAGCCGTTGCCGCTGCCCGAGGTGTTTCCCGCATCGACAAGCTGAGTGGGGTTGTTGCCGTAGCTGTCCGCGAGAGAGCCGGACGACAGGTTGTTGCCGCCGGCGGCGAGCGGAGAGCTGTTGCCGTTGCCGTGGAGGACCACGCCGGATCCGGCGTGGACGCCGGCGGGGTAGTAGACCAGGACGTCCTGGTTGGAGCCACCCGTGAAGCGTCCCGTGATGACGGTCGCCCCGTCGAAGTCGGACGGCGAGCCCGCACTGTTGAACCCGTTGCCGTTGACTCCGATGTCGATGGGCGAGGTGGCGACGTGCCCGTTGCCCGCGCCCGCTGCCAGCCACAGGCCGGAGGGCAGGCCGTTCTGGGCGCCGACGGTGACCAGGTCCGGCACACCGTCGCCGGTGAGGTCCCCGTCGGTAAGGTCGGCCGGGGGCCTGGCGGAGACGAACTGGATGCTGGCGGTGCCGCCGACGTTCCCGCCCGGAGAAAGGCTGGTGACCGTGAGGGTGTTGACGGAGCTGGTCGGGGTGAGCGTGATCGAGGCGCCGCCCGTCGTGCTCGCGGTGACGCTCACGGGAGCCCCGCTGTTGAGCTGGTACTGGTAGCCGCTGGGTATCGAGCCGCTCGTGGGGGCGGTGACGGCGAGGGTGACCGGCTTCCCGATGGTCGTCGCTCCCGGTTGAGCGACCGTGGGCGTCTCCGGACGGGTCGGGTCGAAGGAGAAGTGACAGACGGTGGACCAGCCGCTCTTCTCCGCGGCGGCGGTGGCCTGGGCCTTCCAGTTGAACTCGGTGATCTTTCCGCCCGCCGCGGCCTCCAGAGTGGCTGCGGGGATGCGGTACACGGCCGTCGTGCCGGAGGTCGCGCTCAGCGTCGCCGGGTCCGAGTCGACAACGACCGTGCCGGCGTCGGGCTGTGACACCCTGAAGCCGACGCCGAGGGCGACACCGGTGGAGGACGACACGGCCGCGTTCAGGGTGACATCGCCGTCGCCGAGGATGGTGTCACCCGGGCAGGCAGACACCGGAGACGTGCCAAGAGCGTTGGGAACATTGGGGATCTGACCCAACGGCAGCGCCGACGCCGCGACGGGCTGGATGATGCCGGCGACGGCTACCAGCACCCCGAGCGCCGCTGTGGTCATCAGGGCGCGCTTGGTGCTGGGCACCGGATAAGAGGACGAACTCACGAAGTCGTCAACTTTCTTACTGTAGGACCGATTGGTCCCGATTATCGATCAGGATATGCCGCGACCATCCGCCTGCCTATCGAATTCCGCACATACCGAACCGTCGCACCGGCCGACGCCGTCGGCCGCCATCTCGGCTGGTCAGCGGCCCATTCACCGCATTCGCGAGCATTCGCCCGTACTGCGCCTTTTATGCGGATAGCCGATGCGGAAAAGGCGCGCTCGATGAATAAGCCGCACCCGCATAATTCCCGCCCACCCGGGAGGGCAGGGCACCGCGTCAGGTCAGGTGCAGGGCGGGCATCATGTAGTAGAAGGCGAACACCGCCGCCACCACGTACAGCGGGACCGGGACGCTCTTGCCGCGGCCGGTGGCCAGGCGCAGGACGCAGAAGGTGATGAAGCCCATCCCGATGCCGTTGGTGATCGAGTACGTGAACGGCATCAGCACCATGGTCAGGAACGCCGGGATCGCGATGGTGTAGTCGTCCCAGTCGATCGCCCGGATCGAGTTGGCCAGGATCAGGAAGCCGACCGTGACCAGGGCCGGGGTGGCGGCCTGCGCGGGGACCATGGTGGCCAGCGGGGTGAGGAAGAGCGAGACCAGGAAGAGCGCGCCGGTGACCAGGCTGGCGAAGCCCGTCCGCGCGCCCTCGCCGACGCCCGAGGTCGACTCGACGAAGCAGGTGTTCGCCGAGGACGAGGTCGCGCCGCCCAGTGCGGTGGCGATGCCGTCCACCATCAGGACCCGGCTCATGCCCGGCAGGTCGCCGTTCGCGTCCAGCAGGTGGGCCTCGTCGGCGACGCCGAGGATGGTGCCCATCGCGTCGAAGAAGCTCGACATCAGCACGGTGAAGACGAACAGCACGCCGGTGACCAAGCCGACCTGGTGGAACCCGCCGAACAGGCTGACCTTGCCGACCAGCGAGAAGTCCGGCGCCGAGACCGGGTTGCCGGGCCACTTGGGCACCGTCAGCCCCCACGCGTCGGCCGGGATGGTGGCGACCCGCTCGATGACCACCGCGATCAGCGTCATCACCACGATGGAGATCAGGATCGCGCCGGGCACCTTGCGGACCAGCAGCACCAGGGTGAGCAG
This sequence comes from Kitasatospora sp. MAP12-44, assembly GCF_029892095.1. NCBI lineage: Bacteria > Bacillati > Actinomycetota > Actinomycetes > Kitasatosporales > Streptomycetaceae > Kitasatospora > Kitasatospora sp. MAP12-44. The sequence goes on along the minus strand of NZ_JARZAE010000004.1, from coordinate 4,848,482 downwards.
CAGGCCGAGGATGAAGACCAGCACCGGCCACTGGACCAGGTGACCGGTGGAGCCGAGTTCCAGCGGGACGGTGGTGTGCGCGGCGTCCGGGATGCGGCTGACGAAGCCGGCGTCGACCACGCCGACCAGCGTGATGAAGAGGCCGATCCCGATCGCGATGGCCTTGCGCAGGCCGAGCGGCACGGCGTTCATCACGCGTTCGCGCAGCCCGGTGGCGACCAGGAGCATGATCGCGAAGCCGGCCAGCACCACCATGCCCATGGCGTCCGGCCAGGTCATCTTGGGGGCCAGCTGGAGCGCCACGATGGTGTTGACGCCGAGGCCGGCGGCCAGGCCGATCGGGACGTTGCCGATCACGCCCATCAGCAGCGTGGTGAGTCCGGCGGTCAGCGCGGTCGCGGTGACCAGCTGCCCGGCGTTCAGGTGGCGGCCGTCCATGTCCACCGCGCTGGACAGGATGATCGGGTTCAGCACCAGGATGTAGGCCATGGTGAAGAAGGTGGCGACGCCGCCGCGGACCTCCCGGGCGAAGGTGGAACCGCGCTGCGAGATCTTGAAGTAGCGGTCCAGGACGCCGGCGGCCGGGTGGGGGCCGGGCCGGCTGGGCTCGGGCGACGGTGAGGTCGGCTGGGCCACGGATGGCATGCGATGTCCTCTGGTGGGGGCGGAGGAGGGGCGGCAAGACCGGGGCGACGCTGGCCGGCTCACCCGGTGGGCGGCGGCGCAGTAGGGGGTCACACGCCAAGGCCCACCGGAGCCTCAAGTATGAGTTGCCGGTCGTGCACGCGCTATCTTCGCGCGTAGAGCCGACGTAGAGTCGGCGACGAGTCGGCGTGGAATCCGCAGTTGACGCAGCACTCGCGCACCGGCCCGGCCACCCCCACCCGTACGCTTAGCTCCGTGCCGAAGACCCCACTGCGCCCGTCCCCCCCACCGCTCGAAGCCAACGACGTCGCGATCGTCGCCGGCGGCACGGCGCTCTGGTTCCTGGCCTTCCTCGTGACGCTCCCGCTGCACTCCACGCTGCAGGCCCACGGGCACGGCAACTGGCCGTGGATCTGCCTCAGCGGCGGCCTGCTCGGGCTGATCGGCGTCTGGTACACCCGGGCCCGCCGGGCCGCCATCCTGCGCAGCCGGGCCGATCAGGCCGCCGGGCAGGACACGCCGACGGGCCCCGCGCAGGCCTGACACCCCGGCCACTCGGACGGCCCGATATCGGGCTCAAGTAGCACGCACCGGACATTTTGCGCCCTTAGAGTCGGTGCCATGACGCACCCCGCGGAGGAGACCGCCGGCCCCGACGCCCCCGCGCCCGGCCCCGGCACCCCCGACCCAGGAGCGCACGCCCCCGGCGCCCACGCCTGCCGCCCCGGCCAGGACCGCCGACGCGGGCTGACCAGCGCGGAGGTCGCCGAGCGCGTCGCCCGCGGCGAGGTCAACGACGTACCGGTGCGCTCCAGCCGCTCGGTCTCCGAGATCGTCCGGGCCAATGTCTTCACCCGCTTCAACGCCCTGATCGGCATCCTCTTCGCCGTCATCCTGGTGGTCGGTCCGATCCAGGACGGCCTGTTCGGCCTGGTGATCGTCGCCAACACCGCGATCGGCATCATCCAGGAGATGCGCGCCAAGCAGACCCTGGACAGCCTGGCGCTGATCGGCGAGGCCCGCCCCGAGGTGCGCCGGGACGGGCAGGCGCGGCAGGTGGCCGTCGCCGAGATCGTGCTGGACGACACCGTGCTGCTCGGCATCGGCGACAAGGTGATCGTCGACGGGCTGGTCAGCGAGGCGGACAGCCTGGAGATCGACGAGTCGCTGCTCACCGGCGAGCCCGATCCGGTGCTCAAGCAGCCGGGCGACCCGATGATGTCGGGCAGCTTCGTGGTGGCCGGCGCCGGGGCGTTCACCGCCACCAAGGTCGGCCGGGCGGCATACGCGGCGCAGCTCGCCGAGGAGGCCAGCCGGTTCACCCTGGTCAAGTCCGAGCTGCGTAGCGGCATCGACAGCATCCTGCGCTTCATCACCTGGCTGCTGGTGCCGACCGCGATCGGCCTGGTGATCAGCCAGTGGGCCGTGGAGCACAACGACTGGCGCCAGGCGGTGCGCCGCACGGTGGCCGGCATCGTGCCGATGGTCCCCGAGGGCCTGGTGCTGCTCACCTCGGTGGCCTTCGCGATCGGCGTGGTGCGGCTGGGACGCAAGCAGTGCCTGGTGCAGGAGCTGCCCGCGATCGAGGGGCTGGCCCGGGTGGACACCGTCTGCCTGGACAAGACCGGCACCCTCACCGAAGGCGGCATGGACGTGCTGGAGCTGCGGCCCCTGGAGGACTCGACGGGCCGCGCGGTGCTCCAGCGGGCGCTGGCCGCGATGGGCGGCGCCGACGCCCGGCCCAACGCGAGCATGCAGGCCGTCATCGCGGCCTTCGGTCAGGTCGAGCCCGACGGGCAGGAGTGGCGGGTGCTGGAGGTCGCGCCGTTCTCCTCCGCCCGCAAGTGGAGCGGCGCGCAGCTGCTGGAGCCCGGCGGCAGCGACGCCAGCTGGCTGCTCGGCGCCCCCGACGTGCTGCTTCCGCCCGGACACCCGGCGCTCGCCGACGTGGACGAGCTGGGCGCCCAGGGCCTGCGGGTGCTGCTGCTCGGCCGTACGCCCGTCGCGCTGGACGCCTCCGACCCGGCCAAGGACCTGCAACCGCTGGCGCTGCTGGTACTCAAGCAGCGGGTGCGCCCCGACGCCGCCGCCACCCTGCGCTACTTCGCCGACCAGCAGGTGGAGGCCAAGGTGATCTCCGGCGACAGCGCCGTCTCGGTCGGCGCGGTGGCGAGCAGCCTCGGCCTGCCCGGCGCCGAGCACCCGGTGGACGCCCGAACGCTGGCCACCGACCCGCAGCGGCTGGCCGACACCGCCGAGCGGACCACCGTCTTCGGCCGGGTCAGCCCGCAGCAGAAGCGCGACCTGGTCGGCGCGCTGCAGTCGCGCGGCCGCACCGTGGCGATGACCGGCGACGGCGTCAACGACGTGCTGGCGCTCAAGGACGCCGACATCGGCGTCGCGATGGGCTCGGGCAGCGAGGCGACCCGGGCGGTGGCGCAGATCGTGCTGCTCGACGACCGCTTCGCCACCCTGCCCTCGGTGGTGGCCGAGGGCCGCCGGGTGATCGGCAATATCGAGCGGGTGGCCAGCCTCTTCCTGGTCAAGACGGTCTACTCGGTGCTGCTGGCCCTGCTGGTGGTCTTCACCCAGGTGCCGTACCCGTTCCTGCCCCGCCACTCCACCGTGCTGAGCGGGCTGACCATCGGCATCCCGGCCTTCTTCCTCGCCCTGGCGCCGAACAACGAGCGCGCCAGGACGGGCTTCGTGCGCCGGGTGCTGCGGATCGCCGTGCCGGGCGGGCTGATCTGCGGCACGGCCACCTTCACGGCGTACATGCTGGCCCGCTCCGACCACGCCACCGACCTGACCGCCGACACCAGCGTGGCCACCCTGACGCTCTTCCTGACGGCGATCTGGGTGCTGGCGATCGTCGCCCGGCCCTACACCTGGTGGCGGGTGCTGCTGGTCGCCACCATGGGCCTGGGCTTCGCCCTGGTGCTGACCGTGCCCCTCCTCTCGAACTTCTTCCAGTTGAAGCTGGTCGGCACCAGGGACCCGTGGACGGGCGTGGCGATCGCGGTGACCGCCGGACTGCTCCTCGAACTGGTCTGGGTCTTCATCCGGCGCGGCCTGCGCGAGTCCGACTGAGACCGACCGGTCTACCCCTCGAAGTCGCGGGCCGCCGAGAGCTCATAGGCGCGCTCCGGCTCGGTGAGCGCGGCCAGCACCTCGAAGCGCCGGTGCCACTGGCCGACCGACCAGGCCAGGCCCGCGGCCAGCCCCTCAGGGGTGGCGGCGTGCAGCAGGCCGGGCACCGGCGGCACGTCGAACTCGTCGTCCTCGTCGGCGGATTCGGCGTCGTCCGGGTCGTAGGGCAGCTCGGGGGCGGGCGTGGAGGTGTCCCAGCGCCAGTCCACCGCCGCCTCCTCGCCGTCCGGGCCGACCACCAGCAGCTCGTCGTGCTCCTCGTACGCGGCCGGGCAGCCGGGCAGCAACTCCCGGACGAAGGCCGGCACCCGGTGCAGCGCGCCCTGCGAGAGCACCCGCCCGCCGGCGATCTCGCTGGCCAGCGAGACGTGCAGCCGCTCGGCCAGCGCGGCGGCCAGCGCCGGGGCGACCGGCAGCAGCGGGTACGGGTGCAGCAGCTGCACCAGGTCGGGCGCGTCGACGACGACGGCCTCGGTGGCGTCCACCAGCACGGTGTACGAGGGGCGCCGGCCGGTCGCCGCGTCCAGCGGCGGCAACGCCCGCACCACGTCCAGGGGTTCGACCTCGACCTCGGCCAGCGCCGAGTAGACGCCGTGCAGTTGGCGGTGCCCGAGCTCGCTGGCCGGGTCGGTCAGCCGGTCCAGCAGCTCGTCCGCGCCGTGCGGCTCGGCGAGCAGCGCGGCCAGCGTGGTGCGCACCCCCAGCGCGTGCAGGAACTGCTCGTCCAGGTCGGTGCGCGCCTCGTCGTAGAGGCCGCGCAGCAGCGGGTCGGCGCCGGCCGCGCGCAGGCCGGCGGGCTCCCGGCCGTCCAGCACGGGGTGGTCGCGCAGCCACCAGGCGGTGTACGGCGGCAGGTCGGTGTAGCCGCCGCCGGGCAGCAGCACCCGGACGGGGGTGACCACGGCGTCCCGGTACGGCGGGCGGGACAGCAGCGCGAGCGCCTCGGGCCAGGCCTCCTCGTCCACCAGGTCGAGATCCCGCACGGCCAGCAACTCGGCTGCCACCGGCGGCACTCCGAACTCGGCGTCGTCCGCGTGCAGCGCCTCGATGACCTCCTCGCACCAGTCCGCGAGGCCGTCCGGCGCCTCGTCCAGCAGGCCGGTCGGCGAGCCGCCGGCCGCCCGGTCGGCGGGGGCGGTCGGGTCAAGCCGCTCCAGGTCGTCCGGGTCGAGCACCACGTCCTCGGCGCGCACCAGCACGAAGCCGCTGAGCACCCCGACCGCCGCCAGGACGTCGACGCCCCAGCGCTCCAGCAGCTCCTCCTCGACGTACGGCGCGTCCTCCGGGCGGGCCAGCTGGGCCAGCGCGCTGTCCGGCAGGATCAGCTCGCCGGCCCGGGAGAGCTCGCCCTCGTCGTCCAGCAGGGCGAGGCGGGCCAGCCACGGGTGGTCGCCGGGCTTGGCGTCGGCCGCCCTGACCAGCGCGAGCACGGCGTCGGCCAGCTCGGCGGCGGCCTCGTAGTCGTCCTCGCCGACCTCCAGCGAGCGCGCCACGGCGGCCCGCACCTCGGGGGTCTGCAGCACGCCGGCGGGGGTCGCGGTGACCGCGCCCAGCTTGGTCAGCAGCGGGTGCGCGGCGTCGGGGTGGGCGAGCCGCAGGTCGAGCCGCTCCAGCGCCTCGGCCAGCGCCTCCGGATAGCCGGGGAACCCGGCCCAGTCGGCGGCGTCCGAGGGCAGCAGCACCCGGCGCGGACCGGTCACGATCCGGCCGGTGGCCAGCGGCACCGGCAGCGCGCCGAGCGCCTCCGGGTCGGCGCCGACCAGCGCCGCGTACAGGCTGCGCCACCAGGACGGCTCGCGCTCCAGGCCGCCGAGCTGGTCCACCACGTCGGCCAGCGCGATCCGCCGCACCTGCAGCGCGCGCAGCTCCGAGCGCCGCTCCAGACCGGCCGGCAGCAGGCCGGGGAAGATCGGCGCGAGCGCCTCGACCACCGAGCCGTCGGCGCCCTCGACGAGTGTGGCGTCGCGCGGCCGCAGCGCCGGGGTGCCCTCCTCGACCGGCGCCGGGTGCGGCAGGAACGCGGTGCCGGGCAGCCGGTCCAGGATCGCGGCGCGCAGCGCGTTGTCCAGCGCGCCCTGCCCCAGCGGTCCGGGCACCAGCGCCAGCGAGCCGAGGTCGGCCCCGCGGGCGCGCAGCAGCTCGGCGTAGGCGTCGGCGGCGCACTCGGTCAGGTAGTCGGTCAGCGCTCCGGGCGCGACGTGCCGGCGGGTCGGGTCCAGCGGGTAGGAGGCGATCAACAGGGCCGGGACGCCCAGCGGTTCGTCACTGGGGGTGGGCGAGTGCAGCACCGGCGCCACCGGCAGCGGCTGCGGGGAGCCGCCGGCCGAGACCGGGACGGCCCAGGTCACCGTCCAGAACGGGCGGGCGCGCTCCTCCACCGGGCGGTCGGCCAGCAGCTCGGCCGGGACGGCGCCGGTGGCGGTCACGGTCTGCCACACCGACCGCTCGTCCCCGTCGGTCAGGGTGACCACGCCCAGGCCCTGCTCGGTGCGTTCGGCGGCCGAGCGGGTCAGCGTGCGGCTGCGGCCGTCCGGGGTCTCCACCACGACCTCGGCGATCCCGGGCAGGGTCAGCAGCAGGGCGTCGTCGATGCCGTCCAGCAGGCGGCGGGTCAGATCGGCCGCGGCGGCGTCGCGCAGCGGCAGCACCACCACGGTGTCGTAGCCGGTCGGCGGCTCCCCCGCGGCGGGCAACGGCAGGCGCAGCAGCGGCACATGGCCGTCGCGGCGGCGCAACTCCTCGGCCAGTTCCGGCTGTTCGGCGGCCCGCTGATCGGCCAGCGCGCGAGCCTCGGCGAGCGACCAGCGCACGCCGCCGGGGGCGCTGAGGATGGCCGGCTCATCGCTGACGGCGAGCACCGCCGAGAAGCCGACACCGAAGCGGCCCACCGTGGGCGAGACGTCGGAGCGCTTGGAGGAGGCCCGCAGGGTGGACAGCGACTCGACCGCGGCGGCGTCCACCGGGGCACCGGTGTTGGCGGCGGCGAGCACGCCGTCGCTCAGCGTCAGGCGCAGCCGGCCGGGGCCGTCACCGGCCCGCGCGGCGGCGTCCGCGGCGTTCTGCGCCAGTTCGACGACCAGCCGGTCGCGGTAGCCGCCGAGTGCCAACTCCTCCTCGGCGTTGGCGTCCTCGCGGAAACGGGCCGGGGAGGCCGCCCAGGCATCCAGGACCCGGCGCCGCAGGGCGGCCGTGTCGAAGTGGTCGGCGGCCTGTTCGTCGCCGCCGCTGCCGATGATGCGAGGCTCCACTGAACCTGCCGCCTTCCCCGTCTGTCACACCTGACCTGCCGTCGGGGGCATTCTCCCCCTCCCGGAGCGGTCGGCCGACCAACGGGGCCGCCCCCGTCCGAAGAGCGGCGGGGGCGGCGGGGCGCGTCAGAGGGATCAGGCAGACGGATCAGGCGCAGGGATCAGGAGTGGCCGAGCTCCTCGGCCGGGGCGTCCGGCTCGACCGAGCCGCTGGTGCGGTCCGGGTGCAGCTGCATCGGCTCGACCACCAGCTCGTCCAGGATCAGCTCGGAGGGCACCGGCGGGGCCGGCAGCACGACCGCCTCGGAGTGCCCGCCGCAGCCGTACGCCAGCGAGACGATCTGGCCGTCGGCCGGGCCGTACTCGTTGCCGCAGACTCCGAAGGCCTGGCCGAGCGAGCCGCCGATCGCGATCAGGAAGCCGCAACTGGTGCAGGAGGCCGGCGCGGACTGCGCCATCGGGGTCTGCGCACCGTGCGTCTTCTCCCAGCGGTCGGCCGCCAGGTGCAGGCCGAGCCGGGAGAGCACCCGCGGCCGGGACATCCCCAGCTCCGCGGCGATCGCGCCGATCTGCGCGCGGGCCGGCGCGGGCTGGACGCTGGGGTCGGAGACCTCCAGGTCCTCTTCACCGTCGAAGACGGCCGAATTGGGGGCCGGCTCGTCCTCGCCGGTCCAGCCCGGCTCCAGGCGCAGGTCGTCGGCGTCGGTCGGCAGCAGGTCGCCGGGGCCGAGGTCGCCCGGGCGCAGGCGCTCGCTCCACGGCACCCACTGCGGCGCGAGGACGGCGTCGGGGCCGGGCAGCAGCACGGTCTCGTCCAGGGTCACCAGCTTGGCGCGCGGCGCGCGCGCCACAGTGACCGCCCAGCGCCAGCCCCGGTAGGCGGCGTCCACGCACTCGAAGGTGTGGGTGACGACTCGTTCGCCCTCGGCCTGGACCCCGAGGTGGGCACCCACGGCCTCTGCGCCGACCGCCTCGACCGCTGCTTGCCTGGCGAGTTCGACGGCCTCGGCACAGAGCCGATCGGGGGTACGGCTTCGCATCGCAGCACTCACGGCGTCGGTTCTCTCCCAGTCTCTTACCTGCAGCCTATCGCCGGCAGCCCGGCCGGGCCGGTGCCGGGTAGTCGCGGCCGTCGGGCACTCGCGCGCCGCCGGGTGCGGGGACCCGGGGCGGTCGCGTCGTGTCGGACGAGCCGCTGGTACCGCTCGCTCGTGGTACCGCTCCCTATTCTGCGCGACCCGGGCCGGTCCGTGGACCGACCGCGCCGCCGTCGGGCGGTACCGTCCGTCGCCGTGCGCGGTCACCGAGGCAGCGGTACGCGTAGTGCAGGCTACCCGTCGCCCCGGCCCCGGCGACACCCCGATCCGGGCGGGTGGCCCTTCGAGGGGCCTTCGAGGCACCCGCGAGCGGCACCAGCCGCGCCGAGTGAAGCGGAATCTCTCGTCCCGCGCGGGATTGTCAGGCAGGATTGCCTGTGTGGCGGACGAAACCCCGTCGCGGCACGCCCTGCACGCCTCACCGCCTGCCAGGTCGGAACAGGCCCCACCCGACGGGCACGGCGGACAAGCGGCGGAGCCGGTACCCGTGCCGCGACAGCAGCCCTCGGTCCCCCCTGCGGACGCCAGCGGCCCGCAGCCGGAGGACGGCTCCCCGGCGCCCCCGACCGCCGCCACCCTGGTCGACCTCCAACCGCGCCGCAACGTGCTGATCCGCGGCGCCTCCGCGGCCGGCCTGACCACCGGACGGGTGGTGCACGGCACCGGCCGCCGGATCCGCAAGGCCACCGCCGCCGACGGCGCGGGCGAGTCGGGCCTGGCCAAACTGATCGAGCTGCACGCGCTCAACTCCTTCGGCGACATGCTGATCACCATCGCGCTCGCCTCGACCATCTTCTTCTCCGTCCCCACCGGCGAGGCCCGCGGCCGAGTGGCGCTCTACCTGGTCATCACGATGGCCCCGTTCGCCCTGCTCGCCCCGGTGATCGGCCCGCTGCTCGACCGCATCCCGCACGGCCGGCGGGCCGCGATGGCGATGGCGATGCTGATCCGCGCGGTGCTCGCCTGGACCATGGCCTCCACGGTCACCACCGGCAACATCGCGCTCTACCCGGAGGCGCTCGGCGTGCTGGTCGCCTCCAAGGCGTACGGGGTGGTGCGCAGCGTGGTGGTGCCGCGACTGAAACCGGCCCGGGTGACGCTGGTGAAGGCCAACTCGCGGGTCACCCTGGCGGGCCTGCTGGCCACCGGCATCGGGGCGCCGATAGGCGCGCTGCTGCACCTGGCCGGGCCGGCCTGGCCGCTGCGCGCGGCGTTCCTGGTCTTTGTGATCGGCACCCTGATGGCCTTTCATCTGCCGCACCAGGTGGACTCGGCCAAGGGCGAGCAGCGCGCCGTGCTGCACGCCTCGCCCGATCCGCACCCGGCCGAGGCGCCCGCCAGACCGCCGAAGGCCACCCTGCGCACGGTCGGCCCGTCCGTCGTGCTGGGCCTGCGCGCGGTCGCCGCGCTGCGCGGGCTGACCGGCTTCCTGATGCTCTTCCTGGCCTTCCTGCTGCGCGCCGACCCCGTCGGCGGGCTGGCGCCGACCGCCGCGCTCGGCCTGGTGGCGGTCGCCGCGGGCGTCGGCAACGCGCTCGGCTCGGTCTTCGGCTCATGGCTGCGCACCCGCGGCTCGGAGGCGACGATCACCGCGATGCTGCTGCTGGCCACCGCCGCGGCCGCCTCCTCGGCGCTCTGGTACGGGCTGGTGACCATGCTGATGGTGGCCGCCGTCGCCGGGATCGCCGGCTCGCTGGCCAAGTTGGCGCTGGACGCGCTGATCCAGCGCGACGTGCCCGAAGCCGTCCGGACCTCGGCATTCGCCCGATCGGAGACCCTGATGCAGCTCTCCTGGGTGGCCGGCGGCGCGCTGGGCATCCTGCTGCCGCTGAACGGCACGCTGGGGCTGTCGATCGCCGCCGCCGTGCTCGCCACCATGCTGCTGTGGACGGTCTTCACGCTGCTCCGCTCGGGGGTTCACAGCGGCGCACCGCACCCCCGCGTAGCGTGATCGTCAGAGTTGGGTAGCCTTCTGGCCATGAGCCTCAGCACCCGTGTGATCGCCGGTCTCGGCGCCGTTGTCGTGATCGGCGCCGGCACGCTCGGCGGGTCGATCGCCTACGCCTCCAGCAAGAACGCTCCGCTCACGACGCGCGCGACCGTCACGGTCGGCCGCAACTCCCACGGGTTCGAGCCCTCCTGCTACAACGGCGGCAAGCCGCTGGACGCCGCCGCGAACACCGCGTGCGGCGCGCTGTCGAAGAACCCGGCCAAGTTCCCGGTCATCACCGTCGAGGGCGCCGACCAGATCGGCGTGGGCGTCGACCCGGGCACCGCCAAGAACGGCTGGCAGGCCTTCACCAACGGTGGCAGCAGCCAGGGCGGCACCCCGGTCGCCAAGCAGCAGAAGAACAACACGTTCTCCGGCCTGCAGCCGGCGCAGAACCTGCTCACCGCCAACCGCGACACCACGCTGACCGTGGTCGAGACGGACCCGAAGAGCGTCGACCCGACGAACCCCGGCATCCTCGCCGTCTGGTTCGTCACGCTGCGCGACAACGCCCAGCCGCCGGCCTCGCCGCTGTCGCAGGACCCGAGCCAGGGCCAGGGCCAGCCGCCCGCGCAGGGCCAGGACCCGTCGCAGGGCCAGGCCCCGGCGCAGCAGTGACCGACCGCGCCCCGCGCGACGACGACGAGCAGCCGGTGGACCGCCGGCTGCTCGTCGTCGTCGCCGTTGCGGCCGAGGCCGAGGCGGTGCTGCGCGGCGCCCCGGCCGACCGGGTCGAGGTGCTGACCGCCGGGGTCGGCCCGGCGGCCGCCGCGGCCGCCGCCGCCACCGCGCTGGCCGGCCGGCGCTACCCGCTGGTGCTCTCCGCCGGGATCGCCGGGGGCTTCGCCCCGCACGCGCCGATCGGCACGGTGGTGGTCGCCGACGCGATCGTCGCCGCCGACCTCGGCGCGCAGACCCCGGACGGCTTCCGGGACGTCACCGAGCTGGGCTTCGGCACCGTGCGGCACACCCCGCCGCCCGCCGCCGTCGCCCTGCTCGCGGCCGCCACCGGCGCCGTCACCGGACCGGTCCTCACCGTCAGCACGGTCACCGGCAGCGCCGAGCGCGCCGCCGAGCTGGCCGGGCGCCACCCGGGCGCGGCGGCCGAGGCGATGGAGGGCTTCGGGGTCGCCGAGGCCGCCGCCCGGCACGGCGTTCCCGCGCTCGAACTGCGCACGATCTCCAACGCGGTGGGCCCGCGCGACCGCGCCGCCTGGCGGATCGGCGAGGCGCTCGGCGCGCTGGAGCGGGCCTTCGCCGCCCTGCCGTACGAGAAGCTGCTCCTGGAGGTGCACGGTGGCTGAGCCACTGCGGATCGCGTACTCCCCCTGCCCGAACGACACCTTCGTCTTCCACGCCTGGGCGCACGGCCTGGTCCCCGGCGCGGCAGCCCCCGAGGTGCGCTTCGCCGACATCGACGTCACCAACGGCCTCGCCGAGCGCGGGGAGCTGGACGTCCTGAAGATCAGCTACGGCGCGCTGCCCTGGGTGCTGGACGAGTACGCGCTGCTGCCCTGCGGCGGCGCGCTCGGGCGCGGCTGCGGGCCGCTGGTGCTCACTCTCCCGGACACCTCGCCGGACCTCAGCGGCAAGACCGTCGCCGTGCCGAGCGAGCGCTCGACGGCGTACCTGCTCTTCCGGCTCTGGGCGGCGCGGGCGGTGCCGGGCGGGCTCGGCGAGATCGTCGTGCTGCCGTTCCACGAGATCATGCCCGCGGTGCGGGACGGCCGGGTGGACGCCGGCCTGGTGATCCACGAGGCCCGCTTCACCTACCAGCAGTACGGCCTGGCCAAGCTCGCCGACATGGGCGAGGCCTGGGAGGACGAGACCGGCCTGCCGATCCCGCTGGGCGCGATCGTCGCGCGCCGCTCGCTGGGCCCGGAGCGGCTGCAGGCGATCGCGGGCGCGATCCGCAGCTCGGTGCAGGCCGCCTGGGACGACCCGGCGGCCTCGCGCGGGTACGTCGCGGCACACGCGCAGGAGATGGACCCGGCCGTCGCCGACCAGCACATCGGTCTGTACGTCAACGAGTTCACCGCCGACCTGGGCGAGGCCGGCTACGCCGCCGTGCGCGGGCTGCTGACCAGGGCGGCGGCCGAGGGCCTGGTGCCGGCGATCGGTCCGGACGCGCTGGCCTTCCCCTGACGCGGAAGGCCAGCCGCCGGCCGGGGCCTACACGTCGAACTGGTCCGCCACCGCGCGCAGCAGCGCGGCCAGCTGCGGGCCGCTCGGCTTGGTCGGGTAGCGGCCGTGCTGCAGGCTGGGCAGCGCGGCGTCCAGGGTGGTGATCAGATCCTGCACGATGGGCGCCATGTCCTCGGCGCTGCGGCGCTGGGCGGCGGCCACCGAGGGCAGCGCGTCCAGCAGGGTCACCGACATCGCCTGTTCGCCGCGATGCCCGGCGACCACCCCGAACTCCACCCGCTGGCCCGGCTTGAGGGAGCTCACCCCGGCGGGGAGCGCCTTGCTGTGGACGAAGACGTCATCCCCGTCGTCGCGCGACAGGAAGCCGAAGCCCTTCGTCTCGTTGAACCACTTGACCTGGCCGGTGGGCATCTCGAAGTTCCTTGGTGTGGAGGCGGGCGCCCGGCGTTGGACCGGGGACCCGAACGGAGTGGTGGGCCGGGCCCGCCTCGGCACGTCCGGACATACTGGCAGGTGGACGCGGGGGCAGGTGGACGGCTGGGGGACGGGCCGTCACCGCGGGCTGATGCCAGCAGACTAACGACCGCTCAAGGGTTTCACTCGCGTACGGCCGGGGCGCGATGCCCGGCTCTGGCGCGGGCGGGCGGCCAGGGTACGGCGGGACCGGGTCGCGACGCGGCACTCTCCACTGGCTCACACCCCCTGGCAGGAAGCGGGGCCTCGGTGACCCCGTGCGAGTCCTGCATACCCCTGTCGGCCTGCGGTCAAAACTCCCTGTCCACGAGGAACCGCAGGCAGTGACGACCCGTCAGCCCGCCGGGGTCCGGCCGGGCCCTCCCCGCGCCGATCCGCAGCGGCTCGGGGGTTCTGCGAGACTGGGCTTCCGCTTGTGCCGAACTGTCTGGAGATCCGTGGTGAAGAGCGAGTCGGGCGAGGGCCTGGTCCGGGCCGGGGCGATCGTCTTCTGCGTGGGCGCACTGGCCACCATCGTGACCTTCGTGCCGCTCTTCCTGCACCTCACGCCGCTGCCGACGCCCGCCTACTGGGCGAGCATGCTGATGCCGCTGGGCTTCCTGCTCGCGCTGCTCGGCCTGCTGCGCTCGGCCCGCGCGGGCCGCCGCCGGGCGGACGCGACCCGCTAGCCGTTCACGCGCGCCAGGTGCCCGGCCAGCCAGCCGGGGAAGTCGGCGAGCGTCGGGAGCACCACGTCGGCGCCGGCCGCGGTGAGCTGCTCGGCCGCGTACGGGCCGGTGGTCACGCCCACCGCGACGGCACCGGCAGCCCGGGCTCCGAGGATGTCGCCCAGGTGGTCGCCGACGTAGACGCTCGCGCCGAGCTCGCGCAGCGCGGTGCCCTTGGTCTCCGCCCAGAGGTCGCCGACCACCGCGTCGGAGTCGATGCCCGCGTGCTCCAGGTGCAGCCGGGCGTTGGGCTCGTACTTGCCGGTGATCACCACCACCCGCCCGCCGTGGGCGCGCACCGCCGCGACGGCCTCCAGGGCGCCGGGCAGCGGGACAGTGGGGGCGAAGGCGTGGTCGCGGTAGAGCTCGCGGTAGCGGGTGAGCACCTCCGGGAGCCGGTCCTCGGGGAACCAGTTGGCCAGCTCCTCGGCCAGCGGCGGGCCCAGCCGGGTGACCACCAGGTCGGCGTCGACGAACACGCCGGTCTCAGCGGTCAGCGCCTGATAGGTCGCCTTGATCCCGGGGCGGGTGTCCAGCAGGGTCATGTCGAGGTCGAAACCGACGGTGAGCAGGGCGGGCGCAGCGGATATGGACATGGGGCCAGCCTAGCCAGCCCTCCGATGGACATTGGGGACATACTGGTGGCGCCGACCGCCAGGGAGCCGCGATGCCTCGTCAACTGCCGCGCCGGGCCTTGCTGAGCGCGGCGGCGGGCGCCGCGCTCGGCGGCTGCACGCCACTGGGCGGCAACGCCGGGCCGCCGCCGGGCGCCACCCCGACGGCCGCGCCGCCGAGCAGCACCGTGCTGAGCGCGACCGGGCCGGTGGCGGTGTCGGCGACGCCGCTGCGGGTGGTGGTCCTCGACACCGCCGAGCTGGACTCCGTGATGACGCTGGGGATCACCCCCGTCGGCGGCTGCCGAGCGGCCGAGGACCAGGGCCTGCCGGACTACTGGCCGGCCTCCCGGCTGGCCGAGGTGCCCATCGCCGGGACCGTCGGCGATCCGGACTTCGCGCGGATCAGGGCGCTGCGACCGCAGCTGATCCTGAGCAGCCAGCTGCGCGACGGCGGGCACTACGAGGCGCTGCGGGCGATCGCGCCGACCGTGCTCAGCCAGACCACCGGCTACCCGTGGAAGGCCAACTTCCACCTGCACGCCCAGGCGCTCGGCCGACTGCCCGAGGCCACCGCGATCGTCACCGCCTACCAGGGCCTGCTCGCCCAGGTCTCGCGCGCGCTCGGCGGGCCGGCCGCCGCATCGGGGCGCCGGGTCAGCCTGGTGCGGTTCGTCCAGGGCGGGCGGATCCGGCTCTACGGCAGGCAGAACTTCCTCGGCACGCTGCTCGCCGACCTCCAACTCGGGCGGCCCGCCGCACAGAACGTCGACCAGTTCGACGTGGAGATCACGCCGGACCAGCTCGGCGGCGCGGACGGCGACATCCTGCTCTACGCCACCTACGGCGACCCGGTCGCGGCCGGCACCACGGCCACCCTCGCCTCGCCGGGCTGGCAGGCACTGGGCGCGGTCCGGGCGCACCGGGCCTTCCCGGTCGACGACCAACTCTGGTTCCAGGGCATCGGCTACAACGGCGCCGAACAGGTGCTGGCCCAACTCCAGTGCCTGCTAGGCGCATAGCTGCGTCGCACATCTTGTGACGTACGCCACAGCTGGCCCACCATGGCGATATGACGAACACTCAGACCCGAGGTGAGTCAGCATCCGAGGCGCAGTCCGGGGCTCGCCGGCGCAAGGCGGCCCTGGCCCACGCGTTCTCGCTCGCCGCCGACGAGTACGACGAGGCCAACGGCCCGTTCTTCAACCCGATCGGCGTCCGGCTCGCCCGGCTGGCCGGGCTGCGGCCCGGTGACCGGGTGCTGGACGTCGGCTGCGGGCGCGGGGCGGTGCTCTTCGCGGCGCTCGCCGAGGTCGGCCCCGAGGGCTATGTGGTCGGGGTGGACCTCGCCGCGGGCATGGTCCGGGCCACCGCCGCGCACGCCGCCGGGCTCGGCCTGCGCAACGTCCACGTCCGGCTGGACGACGCCGAGTCGCTGGGCTTCCCGGACTGCTCGTTCGAAGCGGCGCTCTCCTCGTTCGCGCTGATCTTCACCCCCGATCCGGAGGCGGCGCTGACCTCGCTGCGCCGGGTGCTGGTGCCGGGCGGCCGGCTGGGCTTCACCGCCTTCGGCGCCGACGAGCCCGGCTGGGAGCGGCCGCTGGCGGCGCTGAACGCGTTCCTGCCGCCGGCGGCGGCCCATCGGCGGCAGAGCAGGGCGGCCAAGTTCAATCCGCTGGGCCGCAGCCCGGAGGAGGCCGCCGAGCTGCTGCACCGGGCGGCCTTCACCGACCTGCGCACGGTCGAGCACCAGGCCGCGACGCACTACCCCGACGCCACCGCCTGGTGGCAGTCGCTGCGGGCGGGCGGCTGGCGCGGGCTGCTGGAGAGCATCCCGGCCGAGCGGCTGGACGAGGCCCGGGCGGCGGCCTTCGCCGAGCTGGCCGCACTGGCGCACCCGGACGGCAGCCTGGTGCGGCGCACCTCGGTGCGCTACACCACCGCGATCAGCGGTTGAAGAGGGCGCCGTGGGCGCGCAGCAGTGCCGGTATGCCCAGGTAGGACACCACTGGCACGACCACAGCGGTCAGCAGCAGGGTGCGGACGTACAGCGGGTAGTGGCCGATGTACGGGCTGAGCACGCCCAGCGTCAGCGTGATCATCGGATAGACGGCCAGCCAGGTGATCAGCGCGCGGTGGTGGACGTTCGGCGCGGCGGTGGTGTTCGACATGAGTGCCCCCTGAAGCAGGTGCCGGGGAGTATCCCCAACCAACTGGTTGGATTTTGCCACAGCCTAGCGCCGGAGTCCAACCACTTGGTTGGACTCCGGCGCTAGGCTGCTCCCATGGCATGGGACACCGCGAGGACCAAACAACTGCTGCTGGACGCCGCCGTGCGCGAGTTCGCCGAACACGGCCCCCAGGGCGCCCGAGTGGACCGGATCGCCAAGGACGCGGGTGTCAACAAGGAGCGGATCTACCAGTACTTCGGCAACAAGGAGCAGCTCTTCGGCCACGTCATCGAGCAGGAGCTGGCCCGGGTGATGGCCGTCGCCTCACCCGACCCGCTGGACTGCCCCGACCTCGGGGAGTACGCCGGCCGGCTCTTCGACGCGCACACGGCCAACCCCACCTTCCTGCGCCTGCTGCGCTGGGAGGGACTGCTGACCTGCGAAGGGCCGGTGGTCTGCGAGGACGAGCGCCGGGCGCACTACGCCGAGAAGGTGCAGGCGGTGGTCCGCGCCCAGCAAGCCGGGACGGTGACCGGGGAGCTGGCGCCGCAACACCTGCTCTACTCCGCCTTCGCGCTGGCGGCCTGGTGGTTCGCGACGCCCCGGGTGGTCGCGATGATCATGGCGGACCTGCCGGACGACAGCACGCAGAGCCGTCGCGCGGCCCTGGTCAGGCTGGTCAACCGGCTGGCCGACCCGGCCACGCCGTAGGGCGCCCCTCAGACCTCGCGGCGGCGGCGCAGCGCGATGGTGAGCAGGAAGAGCGCCGAGAGCACCGCCGCCAGCCGCAGCACCCCGGGGGTCGAGCTGAAGACCGCGTGCGTCAGCGGCGCCCCCTTGCCCAGCGGCGCGCCCCAGCGCCCCTGGGAGCGGCCCCAGAACCAGAGCGCGGAGCCGGTCATCGTGAGCAGCGGGATGCCCAGCACCGCGAAGCGCTTCGTCAGCTCGCCCAGCCGCTTCGAGAGGTAGCCGAGCACCCAGCCGGCCAGCATCACCAGCACCAGCCCGGTCACCGACCCGCCCACCAGCACGGCCGCCGACAGCAGCAGCAGCGGCGAGGGCCGGCGGCCCGCAAGGAGGCCGCGCGGCAGCTGCGCCGCGGGCTCGGCCGCGGCGCGCGAGCGGCGCTGGCGGGGAATCCAGCGGGAGCGGGTGTCCGCCGGGACCGGCGGCGCGAGCTCCTCGACCGGCGCCGGCGGCTCGGGGGGCTCGGTGTCGTCCGGCGGGAACTCGATGTGGACGGCGTCCCAGCCGGGGAAGTCGGCGACGGTCGGCGGCAGCACCGGACCTGGCGAGGCCGGCGCGATCAGCCAGGCCGCCGGTGCCTCCTCGGGCGTCGGCGGCAGCCCGGGCGGCGCGGGCACCGGCCGCTTGTGGAAGATCGAACGCGAGCGCTCCCGCGGGATCTCGGGACCGGGCGGCGCCAGCGGCTTGGCCAGCGTCGGCCCCGACCGGGGCAGCGCCGACCCGGCAACCGGCGGCGCGTCGGCGACGTACACGCCGTCGTCGTCCGGCGCCTCGACCGGTGCCTCCTGCGGCGGCACGGCGTCGCCGAACACCCGCCACGGGCCGTCCACCCGCCACCACTCGCCACCCGACAGACCACCCGTGAGCCCGTCGGGCCGCCCCTCCGGCTGTCCGTCCGACTGCCCACCCGCCATTGCCAGCCACCCTGTTCCGTGCTCCAGGCCCTGCCGTCCGCTGACGCTACCGATTGCCGGCCGCCCGCGCGAACCTCGGTTCCCTCCTCCCTATGCCCAGCCCACCGCCACACCATCCACGTCCCGAACCCGGCCGCGGCTCCCGGCCTTCACCCGGGCCGACTACTCTGGATCGGATGACCAATGAGCCGAACGGACAGCCCGGCAGGGCGCGCACCCTCGCCGAAGAGCTTCGTGCCCGCAGCGACGATGCGCTCGCCACCCTGCTGCGGCTGCGCCCCGATCTGCTCAACCCGGTCCCGAGCGACCTCACCCAGCTCGCCGCCCGGCTCTCCAGCCGGGCCTCCGCGCTGCGCGCGCTGGAGCGCCTCGACCGTTTCACCCTTCAGGTCGCCGAGGCGCTGGCCGCCGCACCCGACGGCAGCCCGGACACCGTCGCGCGCGACCTGCTGGCCGGTCCGGCCCGGGTCAAGCCGCATCCGGCCGCCGAGCCGGTGGACCGCGCCGCCGTGGTCGCCGCCCTCCCCGGCGCGCTGGCGGCGCTGCGCGATCGCGCGCTGCTCTGGGGTCCGGACTCGGCGCTGCGCCTGGTGATCGCCGTACGCGAGGCGCTCGCGCCGAGCGGCTCGGCGCCCGGCGGCACCCGGCTCGGCCCGACCCTGGCCGAGGCCACCCTGGGGATGTCCCCCGCCCGGCTGCAGCAGCTGGTGACCGGCGCGGGCCTGCCCGGGACGGCCGATCCGGTGACCGGCGTGGCGGCCCTGACCGGCCTGCTGGGCGACCGCAAGCGCTGCGCGGCGCTGCTCGCGCAGGCGCCACCCGCCGCACTCGGCCTGCTGGACAAGCTGGTCTGGGGCCCGCCCACCGGCACCGTCCCGGACGCCGGGCGCCCGGTGACGGCCGACGACGCGCGCAGTCCCGTCGACTGGCTCCTCGCCCGCGGACTGCTGCTGCCCTCCGGCCCGGGCACCGTGGTGCTCCCCCGCGAGCTGGCGCTGCACCTGCGCGGCGGCCGCAGCCACCAGGTGGTCGAGCCCAGCGCACCCGTGCTGGCGGCCACCGTCCAGCGCGATCCACAGGCTGTGGACAGCGCCGCGGCCGGCCAGGCGTACACGGCGGTGCGCACCATCGAGGAGCTGCTCGACTTCTGGGGCCTGCAGCCCCCGGCCACCCTGCGAGCCGGCGGCCTCGGCGTACGCGACCTCAAGCGGACCGCGCTGGCCCTGGACAGCACCGAGCAGCAGGCCGCGTTCTGGCTCGAACTCGCCTACGGCGCAGGCCTGCTGGCCCCCGACGGCGAGACCTCCGAGGCACCCGCCCGGCTCGGCGAGGTGTGGGCCCCGACCCCCGCGTACGACCTCTGGCTGCAGCAACCGGTCGCCGAACGCTGGGCGCTGCTGGCCAACAGCTGGCTGGCCGCCACCCGGGTGGCCGGGCTGACCGGAGCGCCCGACGGCAAGGGCAAGACGCGTGCGCCGCTGGGCCCCGACCTCGACCGGGTGCTCGCGCCCGCCACTCGGCGCGCCGTCCTGGAACTGCTGGCCGAGCTGCCGCCCGGCGGCGTCGCCGACCCCGCCGTGCTGCTCGCCGCCCAGCGCTGGCAGCGCCCGCTGCGCGGCGGCGCGGCCGGCCCCGACGGCCTGGACCTGCGCGACCAGCTCACCACCTGGACCCTCACCGAGGCCGAGCAGCTCGGCCTCACCGGCCGCGGCGCCCTCGCCACGCACGCCCGCGCCCTGCTGGCCGGCCGGGACCCGGCGCCGATCGTCACCCCGCTGCTGCCGCAGCCGCTCGACCACGTGATCCTGCAGCCCGACCTCACCGCGATCGCGCCCGGACCGCTGCTCACCCCGCTCTCGCAGGCCCTCGCGCTCTGCGCCGAGATCGAGTCCAAGGGCGGCGCCACGGTCTACCGGTTCACCGCCGAATCGATCCGCCGCGCGCTGGACGCCGGGCGCAGCGCCGCCGGCCTGCACGTCTTCCTCGGCCAGCACTCGCGCACGCCCGTCCCGCAGCCGCTCAGCTACCTGATCGACGACGTGGCCCGGCGGCACGGCGTGCTGCGGGTCGGCGCCGCGTCGGCGTACCTGCGCTGCGACGACAGCGCGCTGCTCGCCGAGGTGCTCGCCGACCGCCGCGCGGTCGAACTGCGGCTGCGGCTGCTCGCCCCGACCGTGCTCGCCGCCCAGGCGGCGCCCGAGACCGTGCTCGCCGTGCTGCGCGTGATGGGCTACGCCCCGGCCGCCGAGTCCGCCGAGGGCGATCTGCTGATCACCCGTCCCGACAGCCACCGCACCCCGCACCGCGCCGCGCCCGCGCCGGTCTCCGAGGGCCCGGCGGCCCCGGACGCCGTGCTGCTGGGCGCCGCCGTCAAGGCGATCCGGGCCGGCGACCGGGCGGCCACCGCCGTCCGCCGCGAGACCGTCACCGGCCCGGCCGCGCACCGCTCGCAGAGCGGCCCGGCCCGCACCGACACCCGTCAACTGCCGCGCACCGCGGCCGCCGACACGCTCGCGGCGCTGCAGACCGCCGTGCTGCTCGGCGAGCGGATGTGGATCGGCTACATCAACGCCGAGGGCCTGGCCTCCCAGCGGGTGATCGACCCGGTCAAGGTGGAGGGCGGCTTTGTGACCGCCTTCGACCACCACGCCGAGAAGCTCAACACCTTCGCCCTGCACCGGATCACCGGCGTCGCCGAACTCGACGAGAACTGAGGCCCGTCCGCATGCAATCCGTGGAACTCGCTCCCGGCATCCGCTACGCGGTCACCGACCGGCACGACGGCTTCAGCCGGCCGCCGTTCGACTCCCGCAACCTCGGCGGCGCCACCGAGGACGACTTCGCCGACGTGCTGCGCAACCGCACGGCGACCGCCCGCGAGCTGGGCCTGGCGCCGGAGCGGGTGGTCTGGATGCGCCAGGTGCACAGCGCCACGGTGGCCCGGGTCAGCGAGCCGTGGGGCAGCGATGCGCCCGCGCTGGACGCGGTCTTCACCAGCGAACCCGGCCTGGCCCTGGCCGCGCTGGCGGCGGACTGCGCCTCCGTGCTGATCGGCGACCCGGTGGCCCGGATCGTCGGCGCCGCGCACTCCGGGCGGGTCGGCACGATCGACGGCGTGGCGCCGGGCCTGGTCGCGGCGATGACCGGGGCCGGCGCGGACCCGGCCCGGATGACCGCCCTGGTCGGCCCGATGGCCTGCGGCCACTGCTACGAGGTCCCCGAGGCGATGCGCGCCGAGGCGAGCGCCGCCCTCCCCGCCCTCTGGTCCACCACCCGCCAGGGCACCCCCGCCCTGGACATCCGCGCCGCCATCACCGCCCAACTCACCGCCGCGGGCGTCGCCGACATCCGACACGACGCCCGCTGCACCATCGAAGACCCCGACCTCTTCTCGCACCGCCGCGACGCCCGCACGGGCCGGTTCGCCTCGTACGTCTGGCTGACGCCCTGACGGTAGCCTGGCAAAAGATCATGGTGCGGCGGTCTGGCGGGGGAGAGCGGATCAGTGGAGAGCGCTGAGCAGCGGCGGGAGTTGGCGGCGTTCCTGCGCAGCCGGCGGGCGCGGATCGGCCCCGAGGCGGCAGGCGTGCCGTACGCGCACGGGCGCCGGCGCACGCCCGGGCTGCGCCGGGAGGAGCTGGCGGCGCTGGCGGGGGTGAGCGCGAGTTGGTACACGTGGTTGGAGCAGGCTCGCAAGATCAAGGTCTCCCGGCAGGTGCTGGGCAGCCTGGCCCGGGTGCTCAAGCTGGACGGCGTCGAGACCGGGCACCTGTTCCGGCTGGCCGGTGAGGTACCGCCAAGCGGACTGCGGCTCTGCACCCGGGAGCAGATCGCGGACCAGTACCTGGCCCTGCTGGAGCAGCTGGATCCGCTGCCGGCCTTCATCACCAACCACCGCTTCGACCTGCTGGCCTGGAACCAGGGCCTGTGCGTGCTGCTGCCGGGCTTCGAGGAGTTGGCGGCGGAACGACGCAACAACCTGCTGCTCACCTTCGATCCGGCCTTCCGCCCGCTCTTCGCGCACTGGGAGCAGGCCGCCGAGCAGGTCGTCGCGCTCTTCCGCGCCCAGCTGGCCGACCAGGTGGTGAGGCCGGAGTTCACCGAGCTGGTCGACCAACTGGCCGACGAGAGCCCCGAGTTCCGCAACCTGTGGGAGCGGATGGACCTGGGCGTCGGCGCCCCTGCCTCGCTCGCCTTCGCCCACCCGGTGCTCGGCCGCGTCGAGTTCGACTACGTCAAGCTCCACCTGCCCGACGCCGAGGCCACCCTGGTCACCTACCAACCGCCACGCGACGAGGCCCTACTCGCCCAGCTCCGGGAGCTGGTGGCCGCCCGGCGAACCGGAGTACGGGAAGCGCCACCGGTCTCCTGAGCCCCCTCTAGGCTCGTTCTATGACGAATCGTGACTTCATCGTGGTGACCACCACCCATGACGCCGAGGACAAGGCGCGCGCGCTGGCTGCCGCCGTGGTGCGTGAGCGGTTGGCTGCCTGCGCCCAGGTGTACCCGATCAGCTCGGTCTACTGGTGGGACGGCGACGTGCAGACCGAGCCCGAGTGGCGCATCGACTTCAAGACCCGCGCCGACCTCTCCGACCGACTTGCCGCCTTCATCGGCGAGCAGCACACCTACGACACCCCAGAGGTCATCGGCCTCCCGGTGGTCACTGGCAGCCCCGCATATCTGAGCTGGGTGAACACCGAGACCGTCAGCTGACCTGCCCGAGCGCAGCCCGGATCTCCTCCCGGAAGGTTCGGGCCGCGCTGTGCTGCTCGGGGAGTTGCTGGGCAAGCGCGCCGAGGCGACCCTTGCCCATGGTCGTCTCCGTCTCCAACGTGGCTTCCAGCGTGCGGCGGCCGACCTCCACCGCTTGCTCCACGTCACCAGCACCTGTCGATAAACACGCCGCCGGTCAGCTGGCCCAAGGAGCCCCCGTTCTAGGGCAAGCAGCTGCCCAGGTTGATCAAGATGGCACTATTCGTCAGTGTGACGTGAATTGGGCAGAACCGCTCTGCCTCAAGCGAAGTCTCTGCCAAGCTGAAGGTCCGCCGAGAGGAGCCGCAGCAATGCAGTGGAAGATCCACGGGGAACGTCCGATCTACGAAAACCCCTGGGTGAACGTGTGGTTGGTCGATGTCGAGCAGCCTGACGGGCACCGTTGGGAACACCACGTGCTGAAGCTGCGGCACCTGGCCGTGACTGCTGTGGTCAACAGCGAGAAGCAGGTTCTGATGATGTGGCGGCACCGCTTCATCACCGACTCATGGGCATGGGAACTGCCCATGGGGCTGATCGAGGCCGACGAGACTCCGGCCGAGGCTGCGGCCCGCGAGGTTCTGGAGGAGACAGGCTGGCGGACCGGAGAGGTCAAGCCGCTCATCTACGCCCAGCCTGCGAACGGCATCACCGACTCGGAACATTTCGTCTTCCGCGCCGACGCGGCCGAGTACGTAGGACCGCCCACTGAGCGCAATGAGTCGGACCGCATCGAGTGGATTCCGCTGTCCGAACTGCGCGGCATGATCGACCGCCGCGAGATCGTCAGCAGTGGCTCGCTGGTAGGCGTGCTCTACCTGCTGCTGGATGAAGCCGGCCTCTGATCAGCTGGTCATCTCGCCGATTCGGCCGACAAGCGCTGAAGCAGCCGGGGCGTTGCGGTAGGGCCCCAGCGACTGACGAAACTCTCGGGCGCTCAGGGCGCCGGTAGCGATCAAGCTTGCTGCGCATCCGCAAGCTCTGAGTAGTCAAATGGCCTACTGCCGCGCCTCAGACCGACTACACGTCGATCCCCCGCAATCGGCGGTACCTTCCCGTTAGGCCACCGAGCCGAACGGGCGGGCCGACGGGAGCGACACCGCAGGGAGGGTACGAGTGCTGGAAGAACGGGAGTCGATCGGCAAGCGAGTGCGGCGGGCCAGGCTTCGACTGGGGATGCCTCAGGCGGATCTCGCTGCCGCTGTCGGCAGAACACAGGGGTGGGTGTCGAAGGTCGAGCGCGGCACGATCGAGCTGGACCGTGCAGGGATCATCAACGAACTCGCCGCAGCTCTGCACTGTCACCCGAACGACTTGGTGGAGCGCCCCTACGTCGCCGGGAAGAGTTCCGAGAACCAGTGGCAGGTGTCGGCGGCGTCGATCCTCCGGGAACTTCGCCGTTATGACCTGACCCCGGTCTTCGATGGACGGCCCCGATCGTCTCCCGAGCTGTGGCAGGAGACCGTACGCCTCCATCGGCTCCGCGACGCGGCAGCCAACGTCGCCATCCTCCGCATCCTCCCGGACATGCTTCGTGAAGCCCGCGCGCTGGCTGAGGTCTCGGCGGGACACGAGCGCGAGGAAGGCTTCGCCATCTACGCGGTGGCCTGCAAGTTCGCCCACACTGCCGCTCACTCGCTCGGTCATCCAGAGTTGATCACCATGGCTTGCGAGCGGGCCGCGTGGTCCGCACGGCTTTCCGGAGATCCCGTGATGATCGCGGTCTCGGACTGGATGCGAGTCTGGGACATGTGGGCAACCGCCGACTGGGCCGACTCGATCGCACTGTCCGACAAGGCGCTCTCCTCGATCGAACGCGAGTACAACACCGGTGACCCGCTGGCCCTTCGGGCCTGGGGAACTCTTCAACTGCGGGCAGCGGTCTCGGCCGCAAGAGCCGGCGCACCCGAGCAGAGCGAAGACCGCATCCAGCAGGCACGGGCGGCATCAGCTCGCATCGACGCCGCCACAGACGGCGAACCGATCTTCGACCGCCACTCCCTCACGTTCTCCGCCGGGAACGTGCAAATCCACGCCATCTCAGTCCAGTTGGAGATGGGCAATCACGCCAAGGCACTCGCCCTCAATGAGAGGGCCGACCCCTCACAGGTCGCCATACTGCCCAACTCCCGGCGCGGGCATCACCGGATGGACCTGGCGCGAGCGTGGTTGTGGGACGGCAACCGGGACAAGGCGCTCGTGGAGCTGGAGGAGGCGGAGCGAATCGCACCCCAGCTGATCCGCAACCACCCCATCGCGCGCGCCACCCTCCGCAAGATCGTCTATGCGGAGCGGGCGACTACCCGGGAACGACTTCGCCGCATGTCCGACCGCTTCCACCCGGATGGATAGGCAAGCATTCCGCTGATTCATATTCAGCTGCAGTCGTCCCCCTACCGTCTGTAGGCATGAGTGGACGACGCACTACCCGCAAGGGCGCACACACCCCCTCACACGCCAGGCCGTCGCGCCTCGGGGACCTCGCACGGGACACCGCTGCGAACCTCATAGGCGTCGTGGTGGAAGTCCCGGGAGAGGGCGTCTTCGCGTACCACCTTCGCCCTCCAGGCGGGGGTGAGGAATGGGCCGCGCCCCGCGACGGCTCAACCCTGGAACCGCTCAGTGACCGGGCAACGGAGGGTGGTTGAGCCATGACCACTGACGGTCGGCTTCTTCCCGCCCACCTGGTCAGCGCGAGCAGGCACCTGCGGGCACGAGCGGTCCCCGACTACCACGACGATCCCCCGACCGGTCCGCCTGATCAGGTTCTTTATGTCCCCGACTCGTCCCGTGCGGAGGTTCGCGCCCGGGTCCTGGCAGGAATCGGGATCGCACTCCGCAGACGGGCCGCACATCAGGCGGCCCGATGAAGACGGCGGTGGCGGCTCCCCTCCGGGCAACTCGGCAGTGTGTGCGGGTTATGCCGTGCGAGCCGGAGTCGGCTGCGAAGGCCCGCCGGCTGGTTGGCGAGAGGTTGTCGGCGTGGTCGTTGCCGGACGTGGTGGATGCGGCCGAGCTTCTGGTGAGTGAGCTGGTCGGCAATGCCGTCCGGCACACGGGCTGTAGGCGGATCGCCGTGTCTGTCCACTTCGCTGGTGACACCGTCCGCGTGGGCGTGCGGGACAGCTCGTTCACGCTTCCGTGTGTCATCGACGCCGGGACGCGCGCGGAGTCCGGGCGGGGCATAGGCCTGGTTGCGGCGCTCGCGCATCGGTGGGGAGTCGATGAGGCTCCGTACGGCAAGGTGGTCTGGGCTGAGGTGAGGACCAGGACCGTGTGATGGCCGCTGCCGTGCGCCCCGGCCGACATCGGGGCGAGCATCGTGACCACCTCGCAGAGCAAGCCGGAGCCGAAGCACAAGTGACGACCACCCAGCATCAGCCGGAGCAGGCCGCCATGCGCGGCCTGCTCCAGGCCGTCACCGAAGAACTCGGCCGCCCTGGCCCGGACAGGTTCGGCCTCACCATGACCGGCGACGAACAGTACGTCTGGCTGGACCACCCGGCGCACCCGGCGCGGGCGGCCTCCAAGGGCTCCGACCCCGACTGACCGCCGCTGCCCGGCCCGGGCCGAGGGCTCAGAGCGTGGCGCCGCCGTCCACGTGGCTCAGGGCGCCGGTGGTGTAGGCGCTCTCCAGCAGGTGCAGCACGCTGCGCGCGACGTCCTCGGGCTGCCCGATCCGGCCGAGCGGGGTGGCCTGGGCCGTCTGCTCGAACAGGGCCGCGCGGGCCTCGGCCGGCAGGCCGTCCCAGAGCGGGGTGTCGATCAGGCCGGCCACCACCACGTTCACCCGCACCGGGGCGAGCTCCAGGGCCAGCGAGCGTCCCAGGCCGCCGATGCCGGCGTTGGCGGCGGCGGTGGCGGCCAGCTCCGGGTAGGCCTTGTAGCCGGCGGCGCCCGCCAGCAGCACGATCGAACCGCCGGCCGCGATCTTGCGCCCGGCGTGCCGGACGCAGAGCAGCGGCCCGATGATCTTGGTGTCCAGCGAACGCCGCACGGCCTCCAGCGACACGTCGTAGACCGAGCCGACCGCCATGTCGCCCGGGCAGACCACCAGGTGGTCGAGCGCGTCGAGGCCGCCGAAGAAGCCGCGCACGCTCTCCTCGTCGGTGACGTCGACGACGCCGGTGCGCACGCCCTCGATCTCCTTGGCCGTGTCGGCCAGCTTCTGCTCCGAGCGGGAGCCGACCAGGACCTCGGCCCCGGCGGCGACGGCCTGGCGGGCCACCTCCTTGCCGATGCCGGAGGTCCCGCCGACAACGACGACGCGGGTGCCGGACAGGGTGGCTGCAACCATGGGTCTTCTCCTGAGTCAAAGGGGAGCGGTGCTCCCCGCATGCCTCGACGATCGCAGCGCCGCGCACCCCCAGGCAGGCCGCGACTTATCCTGGGAGGCCGACCACCAGTCAGGCCCAGCTGCCCCCTCGGGGGTCGTTCTCGCCCACCCGCGACCCAAAGCCCTCGCCATGGGCGACACTGGAGGGTCTGCGTCTGACCGATGGAGGATCGCTCAAAGTGAACGACGGCCCGCTGATCGTACAAAGCGACAAGACTCTGCTCCTTGAAATCGACCACCCCAAGGCCGCCGAGTGCCGTCGAGTCATCGCGCCCTTCGCCGAGTTGGAGCGCGCGCCCGAGCATGTGCACACCTACCGGGTGACGCCGCTGGGCCTGTGGAACGCGCGGGCCGCCGGGCATGACGCCGAGCAGGTGGTGGACGCGCTGGTGAAGTACTCGCGCTACCCGGTGCCGCACGCGCTGCTGGTGGACATCGCCGACACGATGGCCCGCTACGGGCGGCTGCAGCTCAGCAAGCACCCGGTGCACGGCCTGGTGCTGACCACCACCGACCGCCCGGTCCTTGAGGAGATCCTGCGGTCGAAGAAGATCGCGCCGCTGGTCGGCGCCCGGGTCGACCCGGACACCGTGCTGGTGCACCCCTCCGAGCGCGGCCAGATCAAGCAGACGCTGCTCAAGCTCGGCTGGCCGGCCGAGGACCACGCCGGGTACGTGGACGGCGAGGCGCACCCGATCGAGCTCGACCAGGACGGCTGGCAGCTGCGCCCGTACCAGCAGCAGGCGGTCGAGGGCTTCTGGCACGGCGGCAGCGGCGTCGTGGTGCTGCCCTGCGGCGCCGGAAAGACGCTGGTCGGCGCGGCGGCGATGGCGGAGGCCAAGTCGACCACGCTGATCCTGGTCACCAACACCGTCTCGGCCCGCCAGTGGAAGCACGAGCTGGTCAAGCGCACCACGCTGACCGAGGACGAGATCGGCGAGTACAGCGGGACCCGCAAGGAGATCCGCCCGGTCACCATCGCCACCTACCAGGTGATGACGACCAAGCGGAAGGGCGCCTACGCGCACCTGGAGCTGTTCGACGCCCGCAACTGGGGCCTGGTGGTCTACGACGAGGTGCACCTGCTGCCGGCCCCGGTCTTCAAGTTCACCGCCGACCTGCAGGCCCGCCGCCGGCTCGGCCTGACCGCCACCCTGGTCCGCGAGGACGGCCGGGAGGGCGACGTCTTCTCGCTGATCGGGCCCAAGCGCTTCGACGCGCCGTGGAAGGAGATCGAGGCGCAGGGCTACATCGCGCCCGCCGACTGCTGCGAGGTCCGGGTCACCCTGACCGACACCGAGCGGCTCGCCTACGCGACCGCCGAGCCGGAGGAGCGCTACCGCTACTGCGCCACCACCGCGACCAAGCGGCGGGTGGTGGAGGCGCTGGTCAAGAAGCACGAGAAGGACCAGACGCTGATCATCGGGCAGTACATCGACCAGCTGGACGAGCTGGGCGAGGTGCTGAACGCCCCGGTGATCAAGGGCGAGACCAGCAACGCGCAGCGCGAGAAGCTCTTCGAGGCCTTCCGGACCAAGGAGATCAGCGTCCTGGTGGTGTCGAAGGTCGCCAACTTCTCGATCGACCTGCCGGAGGCCACCGTGGCCATCCAGGTCTCCGGGACCTTCGGCTCCCGCCAGGAGGAGGCCCAGCGGCTGGGCCGGGTGCTGCGGCCCAAGGCCGACGGGCACTCGGCGCACTTCTACTCGGTGGTCGCCCGGGACACCGTGGACCAGGACTTCGCCGCGCACCGCCAGCGCTTCCTGGCCGAGCAGGGGTACGCCTACCGGATCATCGACGCGGACGACGTCTAGCGGCGGCCGGCGCCGGCTGGCGGTAGCTAGAGCTTGACGCCGTCGCGGCCGAGGAAGACCACCCGCGCGGCGGTGTCGAGCACGATGCCGACGTTGCGGACGGTGGTGGCCAGCGGGCCGCGGCGGCGGCCGCCGGGGCCGGCCGCGGTGGCGCCGTGGGTGGGGGTGGGAACGGTCTCGTTCTGCGGTGTGCGCGCCCGGGGGGTCTTGGCCGCTGCCGGGGGCGCCGTCATGGTTACGGGGCTCATGTGTTCCACCGTAGTTTCCGGGCATCCCGGACACATCACCCCAAAGGCCGCAATCCTCGGGACCGAAGTCGTCCTCAAGGTGGACGGGACCCCTACTCCGGGGGCAGAAAACCCGTTGGTGCCGTGACGACCCGGGGTCTAAGCTGTCCGGTCTGCCCCCTCCCGAACCGTGGTGCCGTCCGTCGGCAGCCGGGGGAGGTGCCAGCCGCTCGGCAACCGGCTGGTGTCCTTCACTGTGAGCTACGACGAGTCCGCCGGACCCCTCAGCGGGCCGGCCGGGAAGGTTCGCTGTGCATTCCCCCGCCACCACTGACCCCGCCACCACTGACCCCCTGCAGTCGGCCGACCCGCTGCAGCGGGAGCGCGACCACCTCGCCTCCTCCCGCGCCGCCCTGACCGCGATGCGCGAGGACGCCCAGTCGCTGGACATCTCCGACGTGGCCGGCAGCTGGGTCACCGCCGCTGTCCTGCACAACCAGATCCAGACCCGGATCGCCTCGCTGGCCGACCTCGTACACACCCCGCTCTTCTTCGGCCGGCTCGACTACCTGCATGCCATCTCCAGTGATGAGTCCGAAGGCGCAGGAGGAGAGCGGTTCTACATCGGGCGCCGGCACGTGCACGACGCCGTGGGCGACCCGATGGTGATCGACTGGCGCGCGCCGGTCTCCCAGCCGTACTACCGGGCCAGCCGGACCGTCCCGATGGACGTCGAGAAGCGCCGCCGCTTCGGCTACACCGGCGGCGAGTTGACGGCCTACGAGGACGAGCACCTGAGCGACCCGGAGGAGTCCGACACCGGCTCCGCGCTCCTCGCGGCCGAGATCGAGAAGCCCCGCGTCGGCCCGATGCGCGACATCGTCGCCACCATCCAGCCCGAGCAGGACGAGATCGTCCGCGCCGACATCACCGGCACGGTCTGCGTCCAGGGCGCCCCCGGCACCGGGAAGACCGCCGTCGGCCTGCACCGCGTCGCCTACCTGCTCTACGCGCACCGCGACCGGCTGGCCCGCACCGGCACCCTGGTGATCGGCCCGAACAGCTCCTTCCTCTCCTACATCGAGCAGGTCCTGCCCGCCCTGGGCGAGTTGGACGTGGCGCAGGCCACCGTCCAGGAGCTGGTGGCGCATGTCGAGGTGCGCGCCGAGGACTCGGCCGCGACCGCCCGGCTCAAGGGCGACGCCCGGATGGCCGAGGTGCTGCGGCGCGCCGTGCGCTCGGGCATCACGCTGCCCACCGAGCCCTGCGTGGTGGTCCGCGGCTCCCGGCGCTGGCGCGTGCCGGCCTACGAACTGGTGGAGATCATCCAGGAGTTGGCCGCCCGCGAGCTGCGCTACGGCGCTGCCATGGAGGCGCTGCCGCAACGCATCTCGCACGCCGTGCTGCTGAAGATGGAGCAGGGCGGCGAGGCCCCCGACGACCGGGTGCAGGACGCGGTGGCCCGCTCGGCGCAGGTCAAGGCCACCGCCAAGGCCTGCTGGCCGCCGGTCGACCCGGCCAAGCTGGTGCACCGGCTGCTCACCGACGCCGCGTTCCTGGCCGAGTGCGCCGAGGGCCTGCTGGACGAGGACGAGCAGGCCCTGCTGCACCGGCCCAGCAAGGCCCGCTCGGTCAAGAACGCGCCGTGGACCGCCGCCGACGCCGTACTGATCGACGAGACCGCCGACCTGGTGCAGCGCACCCCCTCGCTCGGCCATGTGGTGGTCGACGAGGCGCAGGACCTCTCCCCCATGCAGTACCGCGCGGTGGGCCGCCCGCTGCAGCACCGGCTCGGCCACCGTGCTGGGCGACCTCGCGCAGGGCACCACCCCGTGGGCGACGGCCAGTTGGGCGGACGCGCTGCACCACCTGGGCAAGCCGACCGCGCACATCGAGGAGCTGACCACCGGCTTCCGGGTGCCGGAGGAGGTGATCGCCTACGCCTCGCGACTGCTGCCCGCGATCGCCCCCGGACTGGCCCCCGCCACCTCGATCCGCGACACGCCCGGTTCGCTGATGATCCATCACATCCCGGACAGGCTGGTGGAGTCGGTGGTCGAGGCCTGCCGCGCGGCGCTGGAGCACGAGGGCTCGACCGGCCTGATCGTCGCCGACGCCCGGATCCCGCTCTACGAAGAGGCGCTGACCGCCGCCGGGCTGGCGTTCCTGACGCCCGGCACGGAGACCACCGCCGCCGCCCGGCTGACCCTGGTGCCGGCCTCGCTGGCCAAGGGCCTGGAGTACGACTACGTGGTGCTGGACGAGCCGGCCGCGGTGGTGGCCGGCGAGCCGGACCAGCGGACCGGCCTGCGCCGGCTCTACGTCGCGCTGACCCGAGCGGTCTCCGGCCTGACGGTGCTGCACGCCGACCCGCTGCCGGCCGAACTGGGCTGAGAGGGACCGGCGTCGATCAGGGCGCGCCAGTGGGCGACCTTCGCGGCGTCCACCGGC
This sequence comes from Kitasatospora sp. MAP12-44, assembly GCF_029892095.1. Classification (NCBI taxonomy): domain Bacteria; kingdom Bacillati; phylum Actinomycetota; class Actinomycetes; order Kitasatosporales; family Streptomycetaceae; genus Kitasatospora; species Kitasatospora sp. MAP12-44. The sequence continues at coordinate 4,816,997 of NZ_JARZAE010000004.1, read as the reverse complement.
GTGTCCCAGCCGCCGACCCGCACCGCGCCGCCGACGTGGAAGGCGTCGAAGCCCGCCGCCCGCAGCTCCGGCAGGTGCTCGGCGAGCAGCCCGCCGCCGATCAGGATCCGCGGCCGGTAGCCAGGCTCGCCGGCCTTGGCCAGCTCACCGGCCAGCACCTCGCGACCGGACGGCACGCCGGCCGCGGAGCCCGCGGTGAGGAAGGTGTCGAGGCCGGGCAGCTCGGCGACCGCGGCGCGCACCGCGCTGCGGTCGGCGCTGTGGTCGATCGCCCGGTGGAAGGTCCAGCGGCAGCCCTCGACGGCCTGCGCGACGGCGCGCACCGCGGGCAGGTCGACGGCGCCGTGCGAGTCCAGGAAGCCGAAGACGAACTCGTCGGCGCCCTCGGCCCGCAGCGCCGCGGCCCGGGCGGCCAACTCGTCGAGGTCGCCGGGCGCGAAGCCGTCGCGGATCCGCAGCATCACCCGCAGCGGCAGGTCCACCGCGGCGCGCACCGCGGCGAAGTCGCGTACCGCGGGGGTGAGTCCGTCGGCGGCCATGTCCGTGACCAGTTCGAGGCGGTCGGCGCCGCCGGACTGGGCGGCCTGGGCATCGTGCGCCGTCAGCGCGATGACTTCGAAGATTGGTCTAGACATATCGGCTACTCTGCCATATCGGCGCCCGGTGGGTCGAGACCCCCGCCCGCCGCACTCTCGGCGGCCGGGTCCACACTTGTGCCCATGCCGACCACCCCGCACCCCGCGACCGAGGCACTCCTCAACCGCTGGAACGCCACCCTGGAACGCTGCGCGGCCACCGCCGCCCCCGAGCCGTACGGCCGTGCCCTGCTGGCCCGTTGGGCCGAGCCGCAGCGCCGCTACCACACCACCGACCACCTGCTCGCCGTGCTGGACCACGTCGACACGCTCGCCGAGCACGCCGCCGACCCGGACACCGTCCGGCTGGCCGCCTGGTTCCACGACGCCGTCTACAAGCCGGACCGCTCCGAGAACGAGGAGCGCAGCGCCTCCCTCGCCGTGCGCGCGCTGCGCGAGGCCGGGCTCGCCGAGCAGCGGATCGCCGAGGTGGTCCGGCTGGTCAGGCTCACCGCCGACCACCGCACCGAGCCCGGCGACCGCGACGGCGAGGTGCTCTGCGACGCCGACCTGGCCGTCCTCGGCGGCGCCCCCGAGCCGTACGCGGCGTACACGGCGGCCGTCCGCGAGGAGTACGCCTTCGTCCCCGAGGAGGCCTTCCGGGCCGGCCGCGCGGCGATCCTGCGCCAGCTGCTGGCCCTGCCCGTCCTCTACCGCACCCCCACCGCGCACGCTCGCTTCGACCAGCGCGCCCGCGCCAACCTGGCCGCCGAACTCGCCGCCCTAGAGGCCTAGCTTCCCCACCGGCGCCACCACGGTCGCCTCCTTGCCGCACACCCAGTGCGGCTGCGGACCCAGCTCGGGCTCCACACTCAGCGCGTGCGGATCGCCCTCGGCCGCACAGGCCAGGCAGAGCGGCCAGCGCCCGTACGCCTCGAGCAGCGCGTCCTGCACGTCCTGCGCGACCAGCCCGAGCACGAACTCCGCGCCGTCCGGCCACTGCTCCAGCCACCACCGCCGGTGCGTCACGGCGTCCTCCACCAGCGACACCACCGCCGGATCGGCGACATCCCGGGCAGTGAGGTCGGCGAGGATCAGCGCGCGGGCGCTGTGCAGAGCGGCTTCGATGTCAGAACTGGGCATCCACCCATTGTCCCGCAGCGGGCCGGTGAAACGCCGCGTGGGCGGCCCCCCGAAGGGGACCGCCCACGCGATCGATGAAGCGACTGATCCGCAGCGGGATCAGAAGTCCATGTCACCGCCCGGCATGCCGCCACCGGCCGGGGCGCCGGCCTTCTCGGGCTTGTCAGCGATGACAGCCTCGGTGGTGAGGAAGAGCGCCGCGATGGAGGCGGCGTTCTGCAGCGCGGAACGGGTGACCTTGGCGGGGTCGATGATGCCCGCGCCGATGAGGTCGACGTACTCGTTGGTCGCGGCGTTCAGGCCGTGGCCGTAGGGAAGGTTGCGCACCTTCTCCACAACGACGCCGCCCTCGAGGCCGGCGTTGATCGCGATCTGCTTGATCGGGGCCTCGAGCGCCACGCGGACGATGTTGGCACCGGTGGCCTCGTCGCCCTCGAGCTCCAGCTTGTCGAACGCCACCGACGCCTGCAGCAGCGCGACGCCACCACCGGCGACGATGCCCTCCTCGACGGCCGCCTTCGCGTTGCGAACGGCGTCCTCGATGCGGTGCTTGCGCTCCTTGAGCTCCACCTCGGTCGCCGCGCCGGCCTTGATGACGGCCACGCCGCCGGCCAGCTTGGCGAGGCGCTCCTGGAGCTTCTCGCGGTCGTAGTCCGAGTCGCTGTTCTCGATCTCGGCACGGATCTGGTTGACGCGACCGGCGACCTGCTCGCTGTCGCCGCCACCGTCGACGATGGTCGTCTCGTCCTTGGTGATGACCACCTTGCGGGCGGTGCCCAGCAGGTCGACGCCGGCGTTCTCCAGCTTGAGGCCGACCTCCTCGGAGATGACGGTGCCACCGGTGAGGATGGCGATGTCGCCGAGCATGGCCTTGCGGCGGTCACCGAAGCCCGGGGCCTTGACGGCGACGGACTTGAAGGTGCCACGGATCTTGTTCACGACCAGGGTCGACAGGGCCTCGCCCTCGACGTCCTCGGCGATGATCAGGAGCGGCTTGCCGCTCTGCATGACCTTCTCCAGGAGCGGCAGCAGGTCCTTGACCGAGCCGATCTTGGAGTTGGCGATCAGGATGTACGGGTCGTCGAACGACGTCTCCATACGCTCCAGGTCGGTGGCGAAGTACGCCGAGATGTAGCCCTTGTCGAAGCGCATGCCCTCGGTGAGCTCAAGCTCCAGACCGAAGGTGTTGCTCTCCTCGACGGTGATGACGCCTTCCTTGCCGACCTTGTCCATCGCCTCGGCGATGAGCTCGCCGATCTGGGTGTCGGCGGCCGAGATGGAGGCGGTGGCAGCGATCTGCTCCTTGGTCTCCACCTCCTTGGCCTGCGCGAGAAGCTCGTCGGAGACGGCCTTGACGGCCTTCTCGATGCCGCGCTTCAGGGCCATCGGGTTGGCGCCGGCCGCGACGTTGCGCAGACCCTCGCGGACGAGAGCCTGGGCGAGCACGGTGGCGGTGGTGGTGCCGTCGCCCGCGACGTCGTCGGTCTTCTTGGCGACCTCCTTGACCAGCTCGGCGCCGATCTTCTCGTAGGGGTCCTCAAGCTCGATCTCCTTGGCGATGGAAACACCATCGTTGGTGATCGTGGGGGCACCCCACTTCTTCTCAAGGACGACATTGCGACCCTTGGGGCCCAGCGTCACCTTGACGGCGTCGGCAAGCTGGTTCATCCCGCGCTCAAGGCCGCGGCGAGCTTCCTCGTCAAACGCGATGATCTTTGCCATGTGAAGTGGTCCTCCGGGACGACGTCGACTGCACCGGACCGACAGTGCCCGCGACGGACGGCCCTGGTGTGCGGGGGTCCTGTCCCCTACCGCTCCCGGGGGCCTCACCGACCCGGTCCGTTGTCACTCTCATGCTGTGAGTGCTAACGCCAATGATTAGCACTCTCGGGTGGTGAGTGCAAGCTCTTCGCGGCAAGCCGCGGCAGACTCGCGGCCCGGGCGCGAACGACGGCAGGGCCCGCACCCTCCCCCGGCACGGGGATCGGATGCGGGCCCTGATGGATCACCAGCTCGTGGTCGAGCCGAGAGTCCGAGGTTCGGAAAGGTCAGACCGCGGGCGCACGGACCATGTCCGCCTGCGGGCCCTTCTGCCCCTGGGAGATCTCGAACTCGACCCGCTGGCCCTCTTCAAGGGTGCGGTAGCCGTCCATCTGGATCGCGCTGTAGTGGACGAACACGTCCGCACCACCGTCGACCGCGATGAAGCCGTAGCCCTTCTCCGCGTTGAACCACTTGACGGTGCCCTGAGCCATTCCGAACTCCCCTAGTGCTGTGCTGGCCCTTCACGTGCCCGCAGGTCGCGGGCCCGGGTCTCTGGTGGACCGGCCCGAGGAACCCCCCTGAGCGCAGCCCTGCACGCCGCAGCACCCAACCCCCGGACGCCAGTTGGCGCCGAAGGGACGGGTGGATGCGTCGACCGCGGCTGAATGTATCCGCATCGCAGCCCTCTGCAACAGGCCCACTGACGCAGAATTCAGGAAGGGCGCTAAGGGGTGTTCGGGGATGAATGCGACAGAACTCAGCAATTCACGCCGGGCATAGCGGACCAATCGTGCGAATTGTCCGCGGAATTCTGACACGCCGCCGACACAATCAAGCGGAACACCAGCGGGACGTCTCACCGGCCGGACGAAGCCTATGCCCTCGCGGACCGCCCCGCGGACATGCCGCAGGGCGCCCGCCGGCTGACGTGACGTCAGCGTGCGGGCGCCCTGCGGGAGGTGGTGGATCGGGGGCGCTCAGCAGCCGCCGGCCACCGCCGGGATGATCGAGATGCCGGCGCCGTCGTTGATCGCGGTGCCCAGGCCCTCCGCGAAACGCACGTCGTCGTCGTTCACATAGACGTTCACGAACCGACGCAGCTTGCCGGCCTCGTCCAGGATCCGGGCGCTGATCCCCGGGTGGTTCTTCTCCAGGTCGCTGACGACCTCGGAGAGGGTGGCACCCTCGGCGGAGACCTCGGCCCTACCGTCGGTGTAGGTGCGCAGGATGGTCGGGATGCGGACGGTGGAGCTCATAGGGGTCTCCTAGCTAACGGTTGAGGGTCAGGACGCCAGGCCGGCGGCGCGGAAGGACTCCAGCGTCGGCTGGATGGTGGCGGTCAGGCCCGCGTCGGCCACCGCGTCCAGCGTCTTGAGGCCGTCACCGGTGTTGATCGCGACGGTCTCCTTCGACGGGTCGAGCAGCCCGTTCTCGACCAGCTTCTTGAGCACGCCGATGGTCACGCCGCCCGCGGTCTCGGCGAAGATGCCCTCGGTGCGGGCCAGCAGCCGGATCGCGTCGACCACCTCGGCGTCGGTGACGTCCTCGACGGCGCCGCCGGTGCGGCGGGCGATGTCCAGCACGTACGGGCCGTCCGCCGGGTTGCCGATGGCCAGCGACTTGGCGATGGTGTCCGGCTTGACCGGGCGGATCACGTCGTGGCCCGCCTTGAAGGCCGCCGAGACCGGCGAGCAGCCGGCCGCCTGGGCCCCGAAGATCTTGTACGGGCGGTCCTCGACCAGGCCGAGCTTGATCAGCTCCTGCAGTCCCTTGTCGATCTTGGTGAGCTGGGAGCCTGAGGCGATCGGGATCACCAGCTGCTCGGGCAGCCGCCAGCCCAGCTGCTCGCAGATCTCGTACGCCAGCGTCTTGGAGCCCTCGCCGTAGTACGGGCGCAGGTTGACGTTGACGAAGCCCCAGCCCTCGCCGGCCGGGTCGCCGATCAGCTCCGAGCAGAAGCGGTTCACATCGTCGTAGTTGCCCTTGATGCCGACCAGCTCGCCGCCGTAGACCCCGGCCATCACGACCTTGCCCTGCTCCAGGTCGTGCGGGATGAACACGCAGGACTTGAAGCCGGCCCGGGCCGCGGCCGCGCCCACCGCGCCGGCCAGGTTGCCGGTGGAGGAGCAGGAGAGGGTGGTGAAGTCGAAGGCGCGGGCGGCCTCGATCGCGCAGGCCACCACCCGGTCCTTGAAGGAGTGGGTCGGGTTGCCGGAGTCGTCCTTGACGTGCAGCTGGGCGGTGAAGCCGAGCTCGCGGCCCAGGTTGTCGGCCTTGACCAGCGGGGTCCAACCCGGGTTCAGGTTGGGCTTGTCGGCCACGTCGGCCGGCACCGGCAGCAGCGGCGCGTATCGCCAGATGGACGCCGGGCCGGACTCGATCCGCTTGCGCAGCTCCTCGGCCTGGTAGGAGCCGAAGTCGTAGGCGATCTCCAGCGGGCCGAAGCACTCGACGCAGGCGAAGATCGGGCCGAGCTCGAAGCGCGTGCCGCACTCGCGACAGGACAGCGCGGCGGCGGGACCGAGATCTACGGTCGAAGTGGGTGCAGATACGTCAACAGCCATGATGGCGGAGGCCTCTCTCCTCATCTTCCCCGTGCCGCGGGCGCGACACAGGACGGAATTGGCACCTGTCCCGCCGGGGCCTCGACCACGAAGTGGTCAGTAGCCGTGCGAGAAGGTTGCCGGGACTTCGACGGGCCGTTCCCTCAGTCCCTCTGGATGAGCTCTGTGAAGTTGTGGTCATGCGGTGCGGCCGACCCCGGCGTGCGAAGGTCTGACCGCTGTACGAAGACTGTATCGGAAGGCCCGCGATGTGGCCCGTACCGTCCGCAACGCGAGACGACCTGACAAGGAGCGAGATTTGCCAGCCGAGCAGAGCCCCGCGCTACTCCCGGAAGCGGCGTCCTGGCTGCGTCGGCGGTCCTGGACCGCGGCCGACCGCCCCCCGGCCGCGCTGCTCGCCGCCAAGCGCGCGGCAGGTCCCGCCGGGACGGTCAGCGTGGTCCTGCCCGCGCTGGACGAGGAGTCCACGGTCGGCGAGATCGTCACGGTGATCCGCCGCGAGCTGATGGACCGGCTGCCGCTGGTGGACGAGGTCGTGGTGGTCGACTCCGGCTCCTCGGACCGGACGGCCGAGGTGGCCGCGGCTGCCGGTGCCCGGGTGGTGCACCGCGACGCGATCCTGCCGCGGCTGCCCGCGGTGCCCGGCAAGGGCGAGGTGCTCTGGCGCTCGCTGCTGGTGACCTCCGGCGAGATCGTCTGCTTCGTCGACGCGGACCTGCGCGAGTTCGACCCGGCCTTCGTCTCCGGGATCGTCGGCCCGCTGCTCACCGACCCGGCGATCCAGCTGGTCAAGGCGATGTACGACCGGCCGCTCGAGACCGACGGCGCGGTGGTACCGGCCGGCGGCGGCCGGGTGACCGAGCTGGTGGCCCGGCCGCTGCTCAACCTGCACTGGCCGCGGCTGGCCGGCTTCGTCCAGCCGCTGGGTGGCGAGTACGCGGCCCGCCGCTCGCTGCTGGAGCGGCTGCACTTCCCGACCGGCTACGGGGTGGAGCTCGGTCTGCTGGTGGACGCCCTGGAGCTGGCCGGCCTGGACGCGCTGGCGCAGGTGGACGTGGGGGTGCGCCACCACCGCCACCAGGACGGCCAGGCGCTGGGTCGGATGGCCGCCACCATCTACCGCACGGCCCTGGAGCGGCTGGACCGCACGCACCGGCTGAAGGCCGCCGAGGACCTAGCCCGCCCGGTGCTGACCCAGTTCTCCCGCGACGCCCGGACCCGCGAGTTCACCGCCGAAAGCCATCGGGTGACCGCTCTGGAACGCCCGCCGATGATCGAGGTCACGGAGTACCAGGGGTTTGCCAACCGCTGACCACGGCAAGGTTGGAGATATGGCCGAACAGACGACCGCACGCATTCTGGTGGCTTCCAACCGGGGTCCGGTGTCCTTCAGCAGCTCACCGGACGGCTCGCTGACCCTGCGGCGCGGCGGTGGCGGGCTGGTCTCGGGGCTGTCCGCGATCGACGACCCGCATGCCGTCTGGGTCTGCGCGGCGCTCGGCGAGGCCGACCGGGCAGCCGCCCGGCGCTCCCCGCAGGGGCGCCTCGACCGGGCCGGCTTCGACGTCGGCGGACAGGCCGTCCGGATGCTGGACATCGCCCCCGAGGTGTTCGACCGGGCCTACAACGGGATCGCCAACTCGACCCTCTGGTTCGTCCACCACCTGCTGTACGACACCCCGGTCTCCCCGGTCTTCGACGCGGGCTTCCGCGAGCAGTGGGCCGGCTTCGAGGAGTACAACGCCGCCTTCGCCCACGCGCTGGCCGCCGAGGCCGCACCGGGCGCCGCGGTGCTGGTGCAGGACTACCACCTCTCGCTGGTCCCCGCGCTGCTCCGCGAGCTGCGGCCGGACCTGCGGATCGGCTACTTCTCGCACATCCCGTGGGCTCCGGCCGACTACTTCCGGCTGCTGCCCGACGACATCGCGCGCAGCGTGCTGACCGGCGTGCTCGGCGCGGACCGGGCCGGCTTCCACACCCGCCGCTGGGCGGCCGCGTTCGCCGACTGCTGCGAGCAGTTGCTGGGCGCGGAGGTCGACCGGGCCGAGCTCTCGGTCAGTTACCAGGGCCGCACCACCAGGCTCGGCGTGCACAGCCTCGGCGCAGACGGCGAGTTCCTGCGTGAGCGCTCGCATCGTGCGGACGTCGACGAGCGATTGCTGTCACTGCGTCAACTCGTCGGCGACCGGCGGACGATCGTCCGGGTGGACCGCACCGAGCTGAGCAAGAACATCGTCCGCGGCCTGCTGGCCTACCGCCATCTGCTGCGCACCCGCCCCGAGTGGCGGGGCCAGGTGGTGCACATCGCGTTCGCCTACCCCTCACGCCAGGACCTGGCCGAGTACCGCGCCTACACCGAGGCCGTACGGCGGATCGGCGAGGAGATCAACACCGAGTTCGGCAGCGGTAGTTGGCAGCCCCTGATACTTCAGGTCGAGGACGACTTCGCCCGTTCGCTGGCCGCCTACCGGCTCGCCGACGTGGCCCTGGTCAACCCGATCCGGGACGGCATGAACCTGGTCGCCAAGGAGATCCCGGTGGTCAGCGACGAGGGCTGCGCCCTGGTGCTCTCCCGCGAGGCCGGCGCCCACGCCGAACTCGCCGAGGACGCGCTGACCATCAACCCGTACGACGTGGTCGCCACCGCCGACGCCCTGCACCGCGCGCTGTCGATGCCGGCCGACGAACGCACCGAACGCACCAAGCGCCTCGCGGCGGCCGCCACCGCGCTCTCGCCCCAGCAGTGGTTCCTCGATCAACTCGCCGCTCTGGCATAGAGGTTCTCCAGCAGCTCGACCACACCGGCCGGCCCGGCGACCACCAGATCCGCCTGCTCGGCCACCTCGCGCACCGGCGGCTCGCCGTTCACCGGGCCGCTGCACACCAGCAGGCCGGGCAGCCCCTCGCCGCGCAGCTTGCGCACCGCCGCGTAGGCGGCCAGATCGCCCAGGTCGTCACCGGCGTAGAGCACCGAGCCGGCCTCCCGCTCGTGCAGGAACTCAGTGAGCGCGCCGCCCTTGTCGGCCCCCGGCGGCCGCAACTCCACCACCATCCGGCCCGGTTCGACCACCAGGCCGTGCGCGGCGGCCAGCAGCGCGAGCGGCTCGCGCAGCTGCTCAAGGGCGGCCTCCGGCTCGGCGGTACGGCGGGTGTGGACGGCCAGCGAGCGGCCCTTGTCCTCGATCCAGCTGCCCTCGGGCGCCGACAACCGCCGCAGCAGCAAAGGCAGTTCGGCTCGGATCGCGGCCACCCCGGGGTGCACCTGGGTGGCCCGCAGCTCGCCGGTCGCCGCCTCCCAGCGCTCGGCGCCGTAATGCCCGAGCACCACCAGGTGCTCAAGCCCGGCCACCTGCGCGAAGCCGCCGAGCCGCACCGCGTCCTGCGCCGGGCGGCCGGTCACCACCACCACCGCGCGCAGCAGCGGCGCCAGTCGGGCCAGCGCGGGCGCCGCGCCGGGGTGGGCGTGCGCCTGATCGGGGTCGGCGACGATCGGGGCCAGGGTGCCGTCGAAGTCCAGGGCGACGACGGCCTCGGCGGGCGCGGCCAGCAGGGCGGCGAGCCCAGCGCGGCCGGACGGTGTGCTCGGTTCGAACGCAGCAGGGGCCATGCCAGCGACCCTACCCAGGGCCACCCGGGACTAACGCTCGGCGCGACGGGCATCGCGGATCCGGCGCAGGCGGTAGACCAGCACCGGCGCGTGCGCCACCGCCTCCTCGCGGTCCAGCAGACCGTTCAACAGCTGGTAGTACCGGGTACTGGAGATGCCCAACTCCTCCCGGATCGCCTGCTCCTTGGCACCCTGGGTGCGCCAGCTCCGGCCCTCCAGGGCCAGCACGGCGAGGTCGCGCTCGGTGAGACCCGTCATAGGGACCATTGTCCCTCGCGTGCGCGACGTCGCTTCCGCGGCGGTCACACCGCCAGGACCCGTACCCCCGCGTCGGCGAAGGCGGCGGCCAGCTCCTCGTCCACCGCCTCGTCGGTGACCAGCGTGCCGATCTGCTCGATCCCGCAGATCCGGGCGAAGGCGCGGCGGCCCAGCTTGGTCGAGTCGGCGGCCACCACCACCCGGCGGGCCCGCTCGGCGAGCAGCCGGTTCACGCTGGCCTCACCCTCGTGGTGGGCGGTGGCGCCGGCCTGGACGTCCAGCGCGTCCACCCCCAGCACCGTGACGTCCAGGGTGAGTTCGGCGAGCACCGCACCGGCCAGCGGCCCGATCAGCTCATAGGACTGCGGTCGGGCCACCCCGCCGGTGACCACGATCTTCACCGACGGACGGACCGTCAGTTCATTGGCGATGTTGAGCGCGTTGGTGACCACGGTGAGCGGCTGGCCGGCGCCGGCCTCGGCGCGCTCGGTCAGCTCGGGGCGCACGGCCAGCGCGCGGGCCACCTCGGTGGTGGTGGTGCCGCCGTTCAGGCCGACCACCTCGCCCGGCGCGATCAGGCCGGCCACCGCCGCGCCGATCCGCTGCTTGGCCCCGGCGTTGCGCGCGGTCTTGTAGCGCAGCGGCAGGTCGTAGCTGACGTTGTGGGCGACCGCGCCGCCCCGGGTCCGGGTGACCATCTGCTGGCGGGCCAGCTGGTCGAGGTCACGGCGGATCGTGGCGGCCGAGACGTTCAGCGCCACAGCCGCCTCTTCGACCTCCAACTTGCCGTGCTCGGCAAGGAGTTCGAGGAGACTGTTCCACCGCTCATATCTGGACACGCCGGGCCACTCCCTCACATCGACTAGCACTGCGGTGACAGCGTCGCACAGAGCCCCGCAGCGAGTGGAACGGATTCCATCGCCGCACCGGGGTATTGCACACTCATGCGCGAAACAGCTATAAAGCAATCAGTTTCACGCAATCGAACGCAACCGAAGGGAGACATCGGCATGACTGGCATGACCACCGCAGGCAGCTCGCTGACCGCCGAGGAGCTCGCCACCCAGCCCGCCTGCTGGCGCCAGGCCGCCGCACTGGCCGGCCAGGCGGCGCCCGCGCTGCCCCGCCCCGGCGAGCGGGTGGCGGTGGTCGGCTGCGGCACCTCCTGGTTCATGGCCCAGGCGTACGCCGCGCTGCGCGAGGCGTCCGGGCACGGCGAGACCGACGCGCACGCGGCCTCCGAGTTCCCCTACGCCCGCCGCTACGACCGGGTGGTGGCGATCAGCCGCTCCGGCACCACCACCGAGGTGCTGGCGCTGCTGGACCGGCTGCGCGGCACCACCCCCACCACCGCGCTGACCGCCGACCCGGCCACCCCGGTGATGCAGACCGCCGACCAGCCGGTGGTGCTGGACTTCGCCGACGAGCGCTCGGTGGTGCAGACCCGCTTCGCCACCACCGCGCTCGCGCTGCTGCGCGCCCACCTGGAGGCCGAGGGAGCCCTCGCCCCGGGCGTGAAGAGCCTGGCCGAGGCCGCCGACGACGCCGAGCGCGCCATCGCCGAGGCGCTGCCGACCGGCCTGGTCGCCGCCGAGCAGATCACCTTCCTCGGCGCGGGCTGGACCAACGGCCTGGCCCTGGAGGCCGGCCTGAAGATGCGCGAGGCGGCCGGCGCGTGGACCGAGTCGTACCCGGCGATGGAGTACCGGCACGGCCCGATCGCGATCACCACCGCGGGCCGCGCGGCCTGGATGTTCGGCGCTCTGCCCGACGGTCTGGCCGACGATATCGCCGCCACCGGTGGCCAGTTGGTGGCCGGCTCGGGCCCCGGCGGCCTGGACCCGATGGCCGACCTGGTCCGCGCCCAGCGCCTGGCGGTCGCCCTCGCCGAGGCCCGCGGCCTGGACCCGGACAACCCCCGCGCACTGACCCGCTCGGTCCAACTGTAGACACCGAGCGACCAAGCTCACCCCCGTGGCGCAGACCAATCCCGCCACTGGACTAGACCTCTCCTGCCTGGTCAAGGGAAACTGTCCCCTGTGAAGCACGTCATCGCACTCGATGTAGGCGGCACCGGCATGAAAGCCGCGCTGCTCGCCCAGGACGGCTCCGTGCTGTTCGAGGCACGCCGACCGACCGGGCGGGAGCACGGCACCGACGCCGTCGTCGCCACCATCCTCGACTTCGCCGCCGACCTCGCGGACGAGGGCCGCAGCCGTTTCGGCTGCCGGCCGCTCGCCGCGGGCGTCGCCGTACCGGGGACGATCGACGAGAGGAACGGGATCGCGGTCTTCTCCGCCAACCTCGGCTGGCGCGACCTGCCCCTGCGCAAACTGCTGGGCGAGCGGCTGGCCGGCCCGGACGGCGAGGACATGCCGATCGCGCTGGGCCACGACGTCCGCTCCGGCGGGCTGGCCGAGGGCCGGATCGGCGCGGGCCGCGGCGTCGACCGCTTCCTCTTCATCGCGCTGGGCACCGGCATCGCCGGCGCGATCGGGATCGGCGGCCGGATCGAGGCCGGCGCGCACGGCTACGGCGGCGAGATCGGCCATGTGGTGGTCCGCCCCGGCGGCCCGCTCTGCGGCTGCGGCGCCCGCGGCTGCCTGGAGACCCTGGCGTCGGCCTCGGCCGTCTCCCGGGCCTGGGCCGCGGCGTGCGGAGACGAGCGCGCCGAGGCCTCCGACTGCGCGCTGGCCGTCGAGGCCGGCGACGAGCGGGCGCTGCTGGTCTGGCGGGAGGCCGTGGCCGCGCTGGCGGACGGCATCGTGCTGGCGCAGAGCCTGCTCGACCCGTCGACGGTGATCGTCGGCGGCGGGCTGGCCGAAGCCGGCGACACACTCTTCACACCCCTGCGCGCGGCGGTGAGTGACCGGCTGACCTTCCAGATGCCTCCGAAGGTCGTACCGGCCATGCTCAAGGACACCGCGGCGTCCCTGGGCGCGGGTCTGCTCGCCTGGGATCTGCTCTCACTGGAGGTGACCGCGTGACCGTCGCGGACCGTACTGCAGCATCCCGCACCGCACTGGCCGGAGCCCGGCTGGTGCTGCCCACCGGCGTCGTCGAGAACGGCCGGCTCACCCTGGCGGGGAGCACGATCGAGTCCGTCGGCGGCTCCGCGCGGGCCGGCGACCTCGACCTGACGGGCTGCACGGTCGTCCCCGGCTTCGTCGACCTCCATGTGCACGGCGGCGGCGGCGCCTCGTACGCCGCCGGGCTCGCCGAGGAGGCGCTGACCGCGGCCCGCACCCACCTGGCCCACGGCACCACCACCACGATGGCCTCCACCGTCACCGGCGAGATCGACGAGCTCTGCCGGCAGGCGGCCGTGCTCTCCGAGCTGGTCGAGGACGGCGTGCTGGCGGGCATCCACTTCGAGGGCCCGTTCATCTCCCAGCACCGCTGCGGCGCGCACCGCCCCGACCTGCTGCGCGACCCGGACCCGGCGCTGGTGCGCAAGCTGGTGGACGCCGCGCGCGGCCACGCCAGGATGGTCACGCTCGCCCCGGAACTGCCGGGCGGCCTGGAGTCGGTGCGGATGCTGGCCGAGCTCGGGGTGATCGCCGCCGTCGGCCACACCGACTCCGACTACGCCAGGACGCTGGAGGCGATCGAGGCCGGCGCCACCGTCGCCACCCACCTGTTCAACGCGATGCCGGGCATCCAGCACCGCGCGCCCGGGCCGATCGTCGCACTGCTGGAGGACGAGCGGGTCACCGTCGAGCTGATCAACGACGGCACCCACCTGCACGCGTCGGTGCTCGACCTGGCGTACGGCACGGCCGGCGCCGAGCGGGTCGCGCTGATCACCGACGCGATGGGCGCGGCCGGCATGGGCGACGGCCGCTACCCGTTGGGCCCGCTCCAGGTGCAGGTCACCGACGGGGTGGCCCGGCTGGTCGAGGGCGGCTCGATCGCCGGCTCCACGCTCACCCTGGACGTGGCCTTCAAGCGCTCGGTGACCGTCAACGGGCTGAGCCTGCCGCAGGCCGTCCAGTCGATCTCGACCACCCCGGCGCGGCTGCTCGGCCTCGCCGACTCGATCGGGACGGTGGAGGCCGGCAAGAACGCCGACCTGGTCGTCCTCGACTCCGGCAGCTACGACCTGCTCGCGGTCGTCCGGCGCGGCGAGTGGATCACCGGCGCCGAGCGCTTCAAGGCACGTCAGAGCGCCTGACGTGGCTGGAAGCTAGCTCGGCGGCGCGGCCGCCGGGGGGGCGCCGCCGGTCGGGTAGCTGGTGGCGTCCATGCCGGTGATCGCGATCTGGTCGATCAGGACCGACCCTCCGGACGGAGCCGACACCGTGAGGGTGTTGGCCCCGGCCTGGAGGTCCGGCCATATGTTGGTGGAGTACCAGGACTGCGTCGGGTCGGCGCCCTTGCTGCCGTAGTTCTTGAACGGCACCCCGCCGCTGCGGTCGGTGCCGTTGACGGCGACCGCAGCCTGCACCAGGTCGCCGGTGTTGTTGAAGTGGATCCAGAACTTGTACTTGCCGGCGGTGGGCACGGTGACCGCCCAGGTCACCGAGGAGCCCGCCTGCAGCGTCAGGTAGCTGCCGTCGGAGGAGACCGCGCCCTTGATCGTGTTGGCGGACGGCGCGTTCTGCGCCTGGGCCTTGGAGGCGTCCACCACATTGCCGGCGGCGGGGGTCGGGCTCGCCGGACCGGACGGCGAGGCCGAGGGCGAGCCGCCGGCCGAGGTCGCGTTGGTCGCCCCGGCGGTGGGGGCCGGGTGGCCGCCCTTGCTGCTCTGGTCGCTGCTGCCGCTGTTGCCGGAGAGCGCGATGCCGGAGCCGATCGCGATGGCCGCGACCACCGCCACCACGCCGATCACCGGACCCATGCCGCGGCTGCGCGGGGCGTCCTCACCCGGCAGCGGGCGGGAGCGCTCGGCGTAGCGGGACTGCTGGGGCAGCGCGCTGGTCTGCTCGGCGCCGGGGCCCTGCGGGCGGTAGGGCTGCTGCTGCGGGGGGTGCTGCTGGTAGGGCTGCTGGTACTGCTGCTGCTGAGGCTGGCCGTACTGGGCGCGGCCGACCTCCATCGGACGCTGGTAGGCGTTGCGCGGCGCTACCGGCGCACGCTCCGCCCCCTCCTCACCCTCGGCGGGACGGTAGAGGTAGCCGAACACGTCGTCGTCCTGCGCCGACCCGCCGGCGCCGCCCTCGGGTGCTCCATTGCTGCCGTCCGTCATCGCGGTGGTCAACTCCCCAATGCCGTCTCTGCCCGACGCCCTGTCTGGCCGTACGCACGGCACCCTACCCGCAGCACATGACATCAAAAAAAGTAAGAGGCGCCGCCGAGCCGCCCGGAACGCCCCCCGGCGGCCCGCCCCGACTACCCCGCGCGGCGGTGCGAGCGCTCGCCGCGAGCGCCCCGGACCGCGCCGCCGCGGGCCCGCTTCTCGTCGTACATCCGCTTGTCGGCGGCGTGCAGGACCTCCTCGATGCTCATCCCGCAGCCCGCCCAGCCGATCCCCAGGCTCACGCCGACCCGCATCACCCGACCGGCTATCCGCATCGGCGGGATGATCGCGTTGCGCAGCCGGACGGCCAGCTCGGTGGCCTCCTCGCTGCCGATGCCGTCGGCCAGCACGACGAACTCGTCGCCGCCGAGCCGCGCCACCGTGTCACCCTCCCGGACTACCTGCTGCAGGCGGCGGGCCACCTCCACCAGCACCGCGTCACCGGCGTTGTGGCCGAAGCGGTCGTTGACGGACTTGAAACCGTCCAGGTCGCAGAAGACCACCGCCAGGCCCTTCTGCGCCGCCCCGCCGGCGCCGCCGGGGCGGAACGAGGCGCTCCACGGCTCGGCCGCGCCGGCCGGGTCGGTCGGGACCACCGCGTGCACGTGGTCGGGGGGCGGCTCGCCGTAGCCGGGCGGGCGGCCGGGGATCACCCCGCGCTCGGGGTAGCCCGCCCCCGGGTAGCGCCCCGCCTCGGCATAGCCGCCGTACGCGCCGTACTCGCCGTAACCGTGCATCACCACCGCGCGCCCGCCTCCCGCGCCGGGCGCACCCTCCAGCGCCCCTGACGTCCCGCCAGGCGCCCCCTGGGCGCCGGGGCCGCCCTCCAGCACCTCCTGACCGCTGCGCGGGCTGTGCGGCCCGTAGGAGCCGGACGGGCTGTGCGAGGCGGCCGCGCCCTCCAGCGCGCAGGTGGCCGCCCCGTGCGCGGCGGCGCCGCCGGGGCCCTGCGGCAGCGGGCAGAGCCGACGGGCCAGCCGGCTGCGCAGCTCGGCACTGTTCGGCAGGCCGGTGAGCGCGTCGTGGCTGGCCCGGTGGGCGAGTTGGAACTCGTGGCGTTTGCGGTCCTCGATGTCCTCGACGTGGGTGAGCAGAAAGCTCGGGCCCTCCGCCGCGTCCGCGACCACCGAGTTGCGCAGGCAGACCCACTGGTAGCCGCCGTCCCGGCGGGAGAGCCGCAGCTCGGCCCGGCCGCTCTCGGCGCTGGTGCGCTCCAGCAGACCGCGGTCGTCGGGGTGCACCAGGTCGAGGAAGCTCTGCTGGCGCAGCGCCGCGCGCGGTCGGCCGAGCAGTCGGCAGAGCGCGTCGTTGACCCGGGTCAGCTGGCCCCGGGCGGCGCCGTGCAGTTCGGTGATGGCCATCCCGCTGGGCGCGTACTCGAACGCCTGACGGAAGCTCTCCTCGCTGGCCAGCAGCGCCTGTTGCTCCTTCTCCAGGCGGGCCAGCGCGCGCTGCATCTCGGCCCGCAGGCGGGCGTTGCCGATCGCGATCGAGGCCTGCAGCGAGAACATCTCCAGGGCTTCCCTGGTCCACGCGCCGGGTCGTTTGCCGCTGCGCGGGCGGTCCACGCTCAGCACGCCGAGCAGGTCGCCGCCGGCGCTGTACATCGGCGCCAGCAGGCCGTCCTCGGGGTGCCAGTCGTTGGCGTAGACCGGCAGCGGCCCGTCCCCGGTCCAGCGCGGGATGTCGGTGCCGACCGCCCAGCCGCGGTCGTGCGGCAGGAACCGCAGGGTCCCCCAGTGGTCGCTGACCGCCAGCAGCCGGTCCCAGGACTCGCGCGAGCCGACCTGGCCGAGCAGCACCGAGGGGCCGCCGAACTCGCGCTCCTCGTACTCCCAGACGGCGGCCACCATCAGATCGCCGTCGGGTCGCACCAGACTCACCGCGGCGGCACCGAACCCGAGCCCGTGCACCGAGCCCTCGACCACGGCCTGCAGCGTGCCCGCCAGGCTGCGGGCAGCGTTGAGGTCCGCCACGACCCGGTGCAAGGTGCGGAGGGTCGCGAGACGGACGTACGGCTCCGACTCGGCTTCCATGCGGGGGCTCCCCGGCTTCTTCGGATAGGTCTTGATGGTTATCGTCCGATTGCCAGAAGAACTGAATCACAGCGAGCACAGCATTCGGCACGCTCGGTCAGCAATAGGTCGTCACTTGTGACTCAAATCACACAACCCATAGACAGGCAAACCCGGTTCATCTCGGTCATGCCCGGACACGATCCTGCGATGACCACCTTCGACGTCGGCGCCGACGGGCCGGAACTGAAGCGGGCTGCCCGCCGCCGGGCCCTGCCGCTTCACTCCTGGGGGTGAGAGCGGCACAACCGGGGGTGAATCGTCCGCTCCAGTCGGCGCAACCTCCGGAGAAGGTCCTAGGACCGCCTAGGTCCTCGGCCCGATGCAGGACCGGCCGCCGCCCGGCTACCGTGCGGTACGTGTCCATGTCGCCGCAGCAAGCCGCTGCCTCCCTCGCCACGCCGGACGAGTTCCGGGCCGCCCTCTCCCAGCTCGCCGCCGGGGTGGCACTGCTGACCGTGCACGACGGGGGCGAGGACGCCGGCATGACCGCCACGTCCTTCCTGTCCGTCTCGCTGGAGCCGCCGCTGGTGCTGGTCTCGGTGCGCGAGGACTCCCGGATGGACGAACTGCTCTCCCGGGTCGACCTGTGGGCCGTCTCGCTGCTCGGCGAGCGGCACCGGACGCTGGCCTCCCGCTTCGCCATGAAGGGCCGGCTCAGCGACCGGCTGCTCTTCGCGGACACCCCGCACCACCGCGGCCCGGCCAGCGGCGCGCCGCTGGTGGAGGGCGCGCTGGCCACCGTCGAGTGCCGCACCGAGCAGCGGATAGCCGCCGGGGACCACACGCTGGTGATCGGACGGGTGCTGGAGGCCCGGGTGCCGTCACCGGACGGGCAGCCGCTGCTCTACTTCCGCGGCGGCTACCGGCAGCTCGGCTGAGCTACTCAGCGCCCGGGCGGCCACGGCCGCGCTTCAGCTCCGAGCGGTGCTTCTTGTTGGACAGCCGCCGCTCGACCATCCCCTTGCTGGGCCGGGTGGCCCGCCGGGCCTTGGGCGGCGGCGCCGTCGCCTCGCCCAGCAGCGCGGCCAGCCGGGCCGCGGCCACCTCGCGGTTGCGCCACTGCGAGCGGTGCTCGGAGGCCTTGACCACCAGCACCCTGCCGTCCACCAGCCGGGAGGCCAACCGCTCCAGGGCGCGCGCCTTCCACACCTCGGGCAGCGCCTCGGAGGCGGCCAGGTCGTAGCGCAGCTCGACCTGGGTGTCGGAGGTGTTGACGTGCTGGCCACCGGGGCCGGACGATCGCGAGAAGCGCCAGAGGAGCTCGGCGTCGGGGACGACCACCGAACCCCGGACGCGGATGGGCTCAGGCATGGGCCCATCATCCCCGCCCGCCGGCCGTGCCGTCACCCGGTTATGCAGCATCGTCCCCCGGCTGTCGCGGCACCCGGTCATCGGCGGCCGCGGCGTGCCGGACAATGAGCCCGTGATCGAGCTCGGCTACTCCCTCTCCCCCCGCTTCCCCGACCCCCCACAGACCGACTACCGCTCGGCGGCCGTCCGCTCGCTGCGGTACGACCTCTTCTGCGGCGACGTCTTCCTCGAGGCGGACGGGTTGGACATGTCCACGGCCTGGGGATGGGTGCCGGTGCTGGACTTCGCCTGGGCGCTGTGCGACATCGTCGAGCAGCTGGACGAGGATCCGCGCGGCAGCCGGGCCGCCAACGTGCAGACCGCCGACCTGGACTTCACCCAGTCCACCGAGCTGCTGCGGTTCGCCCGCCGGTTCGGTCTGGTGGAGATCTCCGCCACCTGGCTGGACCAGCCGCCGGCCGTGGTCCGCCACCAGGACCTGCGCCGGGAGGCCCGGGACTTCCTCCAGGACGTCCTGGCCGACCTCGCCGACCTGCACCCCGAGCTCGCCGACAACCCGAACATCTGGACCGTCCAGGGCCGCTTCCCCCGGGTCTGAGCCGACCTCAGCGGGTGGCGCGCAGCTCCTTGAGGTCCAGCAGCTCGGTGTCGTCCTCGGGGGTCAGGTCCACCACGGCGGGGCGGGCGGCGGCCTGCTCCTCGGCCACCTCGTCGCCCAGCACGTCGGCCAGGTCCGGACCGACCGTCACCTCCAGCTGGTGCTCGGCCGGCTGCTGGTCCGGCAGCTCGCTGACGCTGCCCACCGACGGCGCCGGGGCGGCCGCCCGCAGGGCCGCCGCGCCCGCGGCCCCACCGCGGCCGAAGAAGCTGAAGTTGCCGGGGCGGCTCTGCCCGGCCGGCTGCGGGCGCGGACGCTGGCGCTCGACCGGGACGACCGCCGTGGCCGGCGCACCGGCCTGCTGCTCCGCCGGCGCCGTCAGCACGGGACGCACCGGGGAGGCCGCCACCGCCGCACGGACCGGCTGCTCGCCGGGCCGCTCGACCGGCTCCAGCCGGCCGATCCGGGCCGTCGAGCCGTGCACCGAGCCGTCCACTGCGGCGGGCTCGCGGCGCTGCGCCGCACGCAGCGCCCGGGCCTCGCGCTGCGCCTCGGCCTCGCGCCGGCTCTCGGCCGCCCGGGCCCGCCGCTCCAGGCCCCGCAGCGCGGACCCCGCCCGCAGGTAGGCCACCGTCGTGACCGGGTTCTTGGGCCGGGCCGCCTCGATCGCCCGCTGGGTCGCCTCGGCCTCCTTGAGCGCCTGCTCGGCGGCCTGCACCGCGCGCTCGCGCAGCAGCCGGGCGATCTCCGTCTCGGCCTTCGCCAGCCGCGACTTCTCCGCCGTCAGCCGCCGGCCGAGCCGGGTGGCCCGCTCCTCGGCGACCTCGGCGGCGTACTCGGCCTCGGCCAGCTGCTCCTCGAAGCGCTCCTCGTCGCGCATCCGGCGCACGGCCGCGAGATCGGCGGCGGCCCGTGCTCCACGGTCGCGCTGACGCAGCACCAGCCCGAGGCCGAGCACCGCGAGCACCGCGGCGAAGCCCACCGAGCGGACCACCTCGGTGTCCCCGCTGGCGACCAGCGCGGCCAGTGCGGCCACCGTGAGGACGACGGCGGCGGCCGGCGGCAGGGCACGGCTCAGAAGGGAGGAATGACGGTGGCGTCCGCGTGGCATGAGCAAGAAACTAGCGTGCGAATAAGGCTGCTGTCAGCCTCGGGTCCAATTCAGGCCTTGACAGGCAGCCGCCGCCACCGAGCGGAGTCGATCACTCACCAAACGCTACCGGGGGCTGGGCGCCGTGCCCTTGCCGCCGCTGCCGTTGTCCTCGGGCAGCTTGCAGACGTGCTGCAGCCAGAGCGCGGCGGCGATCACCCCGAAACCGGCCAGCACCGCGAGCCCGGCGGTGATCGTCGAGCCCTGGTGGGCGCTGAAGTCCGGCAGCGTCCCGAGGAAGATCCCCAGGCCCGCGTAGACGCCCGTCACCACCGCCGAGACCAGCGCGCTGGCCTGCGCCAGCACCACCGCCCGGGCGGCGCCCAGCGGGTCGACGCCCTTGGCCCCGGGCACCCGGTCGCGGGCCGCCTTGAGCCTGGAGCGCAGCGAGAAGGCCGTCGCCAGCAGCACCACCGCGACCGCCGCCAGCACCACCGGCGCCGCGGCCGGCACTCCCGGCAGCGAGTCCAGCGCGTTCCAGAGCTTGGCACCTGCCCAGGCCAGTGCCGTCGAGACCACGACGATGACCAGCAGCAGACGCAGGCGGAGCAGCTTCACTCGGACAGGGTCCTTCCCAGATACGGTCGCGCGGAGCGGCGCCAGGCCACCGTACCGGCCGAGCGGACGCCCCTCTTTCGTACGGCCGGGGAGCCCCCCGGAGTTCCCCGGCCCGGCCACTCGCTGCGGCAACCCTGCGGCAACCGCTGCGGCCGGCTACTCCGGCAGGCGCAGCTGGATGTCCTCGCGCCGGACCACGCCCTGCGCGCCCTCGCCGCCCAGCTCCTTGAGCAGCTCGGATACCAGGCCAAGGCCCGGCAGCTCGCCGGCCGGGTCCGCGTCGGCCCACGGCGCGAGCACGAAGGCCCGCTCCTG
Organism: Kitasatospora sp. MAP12-44; assembly: GCF_029892095.1. Classification (NCBI taxonomy): domain Bacteria; kingdom Bacillati; phylum Actinomycetota; class Actinomycetes; order Kitasatosporales; family Streptomycetaceae; genus Kitasatospora; species Kitasatospora sp. MAP12-44. Next base: position 4,795,837 of record NZ_JARZAE010000004.1, on the reverse strand, counting down.
GGCGCGCGGGTGCGGCAGCAGCAGCACCGGGTCGTCGCTGGTGACGCCCTCGTAGCTGAGGATGTCGACGTCCAGCGTGCGGGCACCCCAGCGGACCGTGCGGACCCGCCCGAAGGCGTCCTCGATCGCGTTGGCCCGCTCCAGCAGCGAGCGCGGCGGCAGCGTGGTGCGCAGCACGACCACGGCGTTGTAGAAGTTGGGCTGCTCGCCCGGGCCACCCAGGGCAGGCGTCTCGTAGACCGCGGAGACCGCCTTGATCTTCAGCCCGGGGGTGTCGGCCAGGGTGTCGACCGCGCCCTGCAGGGTCTCCAGCCGGTTTCCCAGGTTGCTGCCCAGGGCCACCACGGCGTAGCGCGGGTTGTGCAGGGTGGTGTCGGCCGAGTCCACCCGGCGCTCCAGGTCGAACGTGGTCGGCGAGGCGGTCGGGTCGCTGGTGCTCATCGGATTCCCTCTGCGGCTGAAGCGATCGGACACGGACGCACCGGGGACGTCATGCGCGGCCCCGGTGGATGGTGATGGTCACATCGTCGAACGGCACGGTGATCGGCGCGTCCGGCTTGTGCACGGTGACCTCGACCTCCTCGACCGCCGCGTGCTTGAGGCACTGGTCGGCGATCCGCTGGGCCAAGGTCTCGATCAGGTCCACCGGCTCGCCGGCGATGATCGCGGTGACCTCCTCCGCGACGATCCCGTAGTGGGCCGTACGGGTGAGGTCGTCACCGGACGCGGCCGGACGGGTGTCGAGGTAGAGCACGAGGTCGACCACGAAGGTCTGCCCGTCGAGCCGCTCCCGCTCGAAGACGCCGTGGTGGCCGCGGGCACGCAGGCCCCGCAGGGTGACGCGGTCCAGCAACTGAATCACTGCTCCTGATCTTGGAACGGCAGGCTTCGTCGCCCGCCGTCCATGGAATCTACCCGTGGCACATGACAGCACACCGCCACGGATGGAGCGCTCCTACCCGGCCCGGGCGAGGGCCACGCGCGAGCGGGCGCCGAGCATGGTGAACATCGGGTGTCGGTCGGCCCATTCCCGCAGCCGCCGTTCGCAATCCCGCGACTCAGTCCTCGTCCTCGTCATCGCCGCTGGTCAGCACGGGTGAACCATGGTGCGACCAGAGCCGCCAGCCCGCCCCGGTACGGCGGAACAGGTTGGTCGAGACGACCTTGCCGCCGACCAGCGGGCCCAACTCGCCCTCCTCCTCGGCCTCGCCGCCGGAGAGGATGTTCTCGGTGCAGGTGACAAGGGCCACATCGCCCTGGACCTCGACCTCGACATCGGTCAGGAAGAACTGGATGTACTCCGTGTTCATCATGATCAGCATGTACGAGCGGGTCACCTGCGCCCGGCCCCGCAGCACCGGCCAGCCCGGGTGCACACAGACCACACCTTGCTTGTCGTCGGCGTCCGCGGCGGACAGCCAGACGTCCTCGATCGCCTCCAGGTCACCGTGCTCCAGCGCGTCGTAGAGCCGCTGGTTGGCCGCCAGGACGGCCTCCCGGTCCGCCTCCAGCGATCCCGCCGCCGCTCCGTTGCTCAACGCGCCGTCACCAGCCACGCCACCACCCACTCCCTCGGTCAGCTCGCCCCGGCAGCCTGCCAGGCCGCCACGACCCGAACGGCATCCGCCGTCCCCGCCACATCGTGCACCCGCACGGCCCAGGCCCCGGCACGGGCCGAGAGCACCGAGACGGCCGCCGTGGCGTCGTCGCGCTGCCGGGCCGGCCGCAGCTCCCCGGTTTCCGGGTCGGCCAGCAGCGTACCCAGGAAGCGCTTGCGCGAAGCCGCGACCAGGACCGGTCGCCCCAGCTCGTTGAGCGCGTCCAGGCCCGCCAGCAGCGCCCAGTTGTGCTCGGTGGTCTTGGCGAAACCGAGGCCCGGGTCGAGGATCAGCTGCTCCTGCTTGACCCCCTCCGCCAGCAGCACCCCGGCCCGCTCGCGCAGCTCGGCCACCACCTCGGCCACCACGTCCTGGTAGACCGCCAGCCGGTCCATCTCGGCCGACTGCCCGCGCCAGTGCATCACCACGAACGGCACTCCGGTATCGGCCACCAGCCCCGCCATCGCCGGGTCGGCCAGGCCGCCCGAGACATCGTTGACCAGCTTGGCCCCGGCCGCCACCGCCTGCTCGGCGACGGCGGCCCGCATGGTGTCCACCGAGACCACCACCCCGGCCGCCGCCAGTTCCCGCACCACCGGGACGACCCGGCGCAGCTCCTCCTGCTCGCTGACCCGCTGCGCCCCCGGGCGGGTCGACTCGCCGCCCACGTCCACCAGGTCCGCGCCGCGGGCCACCAGGCCCAGACCGTGTGCGACGGCGGCCTGCGGATCGAGCCACAGGCCGCCGTCCGAGAACGAGTCGGGGGTGACGTTGACGACGCCCATCACGGCGCAGCGGTCGAAGGTGGGAAGGCCGGGCAGCGGGTTGTCCATGGCCCCATTATCCGGCCGCGGCCCGCCCCCGGTCCGGCCGGCCCGCTCCGCCGCCCAGGTCAGGCGGCCGGAGCCACCGACTCCGCCTCCGGCTGGGTCGGCATCAGGCCCTGCCGCTGGCGCTTGCGGCCGAACTTCGGCATGCCGAGCGTGATGAAGGCCTCCGCCTGCATCGCCGCGAAGCCGATCCGCGGCAGGTCCCGGGTGCTCGGGTAGATCAGGAACCGCGGCTCCCACTCCGGCTGGAACTTGGCGTTGAACTTGTACAGCGACTCGATCTGGAACCAGCGCGAGAGGAAGACCAGCAGCCCGCGCCAGGCCCGCAGCACCGGGCCGGCCCCGATCCGCTCACCGCGGGCCAGCGCCGAGCGGAACATCGCGAAGTTCAGCGACACCCGGCGCACCCCCAGCGCGGGGACGGCCTGCAGGGCCGCGACGATCAGCAGCTCGTTCAGCCCCGGGTCGGCCGCGCGGTCGCGGCGCATCAGCTCCAGCGAGATGCCGTCCGGGCCCCAGGGCACGAAGTGCAGCACGGCCTTGAGGTCGTCACCGGTCACCTCGCCCTCCTCGGGCGCCTTGTGCGCGGTGACCACGACGCAGTCGTCGTCGCCCAGGTCGCCGAAGCGGCCCAGCGCCATCGAGAAGCCGCGCTCGGTGTCGGTACCGCGCCAGCGGGCCGCGGCGTCGGCGATCCTGAGCTTCTCCTCGCGGGTCAGCTCACCGACCCGGCGGACCTGGCAGGAGTAGCCGTTGCGCTCGATCCGCTTGACCATCTGGCGGACGTTGCGCATCGCGCGCCCGGCCATCGAGAAGGTGCTCGCGTCCACGATCGCCTCGTCGCCCAGCTCCAGCGCGTCCAGGCCCGCCTCGCGGGTCCAGACCTCGCCACCGACCTCGCTGCAGCCCATCACGGCCGGAACCCAGGCGTGCTCGCGGGCCATCGCCATGAAGACCTTGATCGCACCGGGCCAGGCCTCGACGTCGCCCACCGGGTCGCCGGAGGCCAGCATCACGCCGGAGATCACCCGGTACGAGATCGCGGCCTTGCCGGTCGGCGAGAAGAGCACGCTCTTGTCGCGGCGCAGCGCGAAGTAGCCCAGCGAGTCGCGGTCGCCGTGCCGGGCCAGCAGCGCGCGGACCTTGACCTCCTCCTCGGCGGTCAGCTCCGGCTCCGGCTTCTCGGGCCGCAGCGCCAGGTAGCCGCTGGTGAAGGCGGTCAGCAGACCGAGCGCGGCCAGCGAGTAGCCGACCAGGTCGCGGGTGCGGTCGGTCCGGTAGTCGATCGGGCCGTCCAGGCCGAACAGGCCCCAGACGGTCTCCTTGAGCCGGGCCAGCAGGTCCGGGCTGCCCATCTCGGAGTACGGGTGGGCGCTGACGATCAGCAGGCCGAGCCCCAGGCTGGCGCCGCCCATCACGACCAGGTTGAGCAGCGCGCGCCAGCGGGTGCGCGGGTCGGCCTTGGCGTAGAACTCGCCGCGGTGCACCAGGACCACCGCGAACAGGGTCAGCGAGACCACCGCCGGGCCGACCTGGTGCCAGCGCAGGATGTGCAGCGCGGCACCGACCGGCAGCAGCACGCAGACCATCCGCCAGGCGCGGCGCTTGCGGCGGCGCAGCGCGTGCGCGAGCAGCACCAGCAGGATGCCGACGATCAGCGTGCCGGCCGTGGCCAGCGTGGTGGTGCCCCCGGGCAGCTGGCCGGTCCAGGTGTGCATCCTGGTGCGCCTGAGCTTGGGGAAGATCGCGCTGGCGATGTCCACCAGGCCGATCAACAGACAGGCATACCCGGCCGCCCCTGGGAGCCAGGCTCGTGGGACGGCGGATGCCTGGGTTCGCAGCGTCTGCAGACCTCGGTGGCGGGGCTGCTCGGTCGAGGAGTCAGCGGACACGGGAACGCTCATGGAAACTCAGCGTAGAGGCTGTGGAGGAGCGTCCGGTCACCCTGAGGGATGAGCCGTGATGGACCTTCATGCGTATTCCTTACCTTGACAAAAGGACCGTCAAGAGGGGGTAATCCCTTGGCCGTGTGGTCTTCGCCATACCCGGCAGGCGGCTCGGCCGCGCCCCGCGCAGACCGCAACGCCGAAGTCTAGGCCCTTGGTTCGAGTGGGTGAAGCAACGGCGCAGGCTCCCCCCGCGCCCGTGCCGTACGCCGTTCGCGCCGCGTTGCCCCTAGACGGGACGAGCTCCGGTGGCCGTGCCCCGAGCCCGCTCCGATGATGAAGCGACGACGCCGCCACCACCGCCCGGGGAGACCTACGCATGAATTTGACCAGCAGCGGTCTGGTATATGCCTTGGTCGGATTTGCCGTCCTGGCTCTGCTGGCCACCCTCTGGCTCTGGCCGCGCCTGGCGCCGCAGCGCCCGCTGCCGATGCTGGGCCGGGTCTGCCTGCTGATGGTCACTCAGCTGGCGGTGCTCGCCGTCTGCGGACTGACGGTCAACAACACCTACGGCTTCTACTCGTCCTGGAGCGACCTGCTGCATCCGAGTGACGCCCAACTCGCACTCGGTCCCCCGGTCGGCGGTACCGGCAAGAAAAGTCCGCCGTCGAGCGACGCGCTGGTCCAGCCGACCACCGAGGGCGGCCTGGAGACCGTCACCGACCTCCCGCAGGGCTCGCCGCAGGAGGTCGGGCGGGTGGACTCGATCATGGTGCACGGAAAGGAGACCGGTCTCTCCGACCAGATGTTCATCTATCTGCCGCCTGAGTACTTCAATCCGAAATACGCCCGGGAGCGGTTCCCCGTGCTGCTCAGCCTGGCCGGCACCCCCGGCACCTCGCTGCACCTGGTGAAGGAGCTGGACGAGGCGAAGACCCTCTGGGATCTGCAGAAGAGCGGCCGGATGGCGCCGACCGTGGTGGTGATGGCCCGGCCCAACGTGGCCGCACCGCGGGACACCGAGTGCCTGGACGTCCCGGGCGGGCCGCAGACCGAGACCTGGTTCGCCAAGGACGTCCCGGCCGCGCTGCGCTCGGCCTACCGGGTCAGCCGCTCGGCCGCCTCCTGGGGCGTCCTGGGCTACTCGACCGGCGGCAGCTGCGCGCTGCGGCTGGTGATGCGCGACTCCGAGAGCTACACCTCGGCGGCCGCGCTGCACGCGGACTACCAGGTGACGCCGGACCAGTGGAGCAGCGGTGACCTGTTCGGCGGCAACCCGGGGCTGGCCCAGCAGTACGACCTGGCCTGGCGGCTGCAGAACCAGCCGATCCCCAAGGTCTCGCTGCTGGTGGTCTCCACCCGTACCGAGGACAACTTCCCCGCGACCGAGCAGTTCCTGGCCGCGGCCCAGCCGGTGGCGGCCGCCCACCCGGAGCTCACCGTGGACTCGCTGTTCCTGCCCGACGGCGGCCACAGCTTCGACACCTGGAAACGCGAGCTGCCGGCCTCGCTGGAGTGGATCAGCGACCGGCTCGCGCCGCCCACCGACCGCGAGCCGCGCAGCTGAGCTGCTCAGCGGCCGATGATCAGGCTCATCGCCTCGGCGCGGGTCGCGGGGTCGCGCAGCTGGCCCCGGACGCACGAGGTGATGGTCTTGGCGCCCGGCTTGCGGATGCCGCGCATCGACATGCACATGTGCTCGCACTCGACGACCACGATCGCGCCGCGCGGCTCCAGGATCCGCATCAGCGCGTCGGCCACCTGGCTGGTCAGCCGCTCCTGCACCTGCGGGCGGCGGGCGTAGACGTCGACCAGCCGGGCCAGCTTGGAGAGCCCAGTGATCTTGCCGCTGATCGAGGGGATGTAGCCGACGTGGGCGACCCCGCGGAACGGCACCAGGTGGTGCTCGCAGACCGAGGTCAGCTCGATGTCCTTGACCAGCACCATCTCGTCGTGGCCCAGGTCGAAGGTGGTGGTCAGGACGTCCTCGGGCTCCTGCCAGAGGCCGGAGAATATCTCCTTGTACGCCCGCGCCACCCGCGCCGGCGTCTCCATCAGTCCCTCCCGGTCCGGGTCCTCACCCACGGCCAGCAGTAGCTCGCGGATCGCGTTCTCGGCCCGCTTCTGGTCGAAGGTACCGATGGCGGACTGACCGTCGAGCGTCACCGGGTCGATCATGCGAGCCTCGCAATAGCTGTGGGATGAGTGCTGAGCAGCAGAGATGCCGCGCCTCCAGGGTACAAACCCCGGGGACGCGGCATCCATTCCGTACGGTCGGTCAGCTCTCGCCGGCACTGTCGCCGATGACCGGCGGCAGCTTGACGATGTCGACCGGGGCGCCCTCCAGGGAGGCGGCCGCGCCGTTGGTCAGCGCCAGCTCCTTGGGGGACTGCACCGGCGGCCGGGTGGACGGCGTGCGACGGGAGGAGCCCGTCCAGGCCGGCCGCGCCGGACGGCGGACGATCGACTTGAAGATCTCGGCGATCTGCTCCTTGTTGAGGGTCTCCTTCTCAAGGAGCTCCAGAACGAGGTTGTCGAGCACGTCCCGGTTCTCGACCAGGATCTCCCAGGCCTCGTTGTGGGCGTTCTCGATGAGCTTCTTGACCTCTTCGTCGACCAGCCCGGCGACCTCTTCCGAGTAGTCGCGCTGGTGGCCCATGTCGCGGCCCAGGAACGGCTCGGAGTTGTCCGAACCGAACTTGATCGCGCCGAGCCGCTCGGTCATCCCGTACTGGGTGACCATGGCCCGGGCCGTGGCGGTGGCCTTCTCGATGTCGTTCGAGGCGCCGGTGGTCGGGTCGTGGAAGACCAGCTCCTCCGCCGCGCGCCCGCCCAGCATGTACGCCAGCTGGTCGAGCATCTCGTTGCGCGTGGTCGAGTACTTGTCCTCGTCCGGCAGCACCATGGTGTAGCCGAGCGCCCGACCGCGGGACAGGATGGTGATCTTGTGCACCGGATCGCTGTTCGGAGAAGCCGCCGCGACCAGGGCGTGTCCGCCCTCGTGGTACGCGGTGATCTTCTTCTCCTTCTCCGACATGATCCGGGTCCGCTTCTGCGGGCCGGCCACGACGCGGTCGATCGCCTCGTCCAGCGTGAAGTTGTCGACCAGCTTCTTGTCGGAGCGGGCAGTCAGCAGCGCGGCCTCGTTGAGGACGTTCGCCAGGTCCGCACCGGTGAAGCCCGGGGTGCGCTTGGCGACGGCCCGCAGGTCGACGTCCGGCGCGACCGGCTTGCCCTTCTGGTGCACCTTGAGGATGTCAAGGCGGCCCTGCAGGTCGGGGCGCTCGACCGCGATCTGCCGGTCGAAGCGGCCCGGGCGCAGCAGCGCCGGGTCCAGGATGTCCGGGCGGTTGGTGGCGGCGATCAGGATCACGCCGCCCTTGACGTCGAAGCCGTCCATCTCGACCAGCAGCTGGTTGAGGGTCTGCTCACGCTCGTCGTGGCCACCGCCGAGGCCCGCACCGCGGTGCCGGCCGACGGCGTCGATCTCGTCGACGAAGACGATCGCCGGGGCGTTCGCCTTGGCCTGCTCGAAGAGGTCGCGGACCCGGCTGGCGCCGACACCCACGAACATCTCGACGAAGTCGGAGCCGGAGATCGAGTAGAACGGCACGCCGGCCTCGCCGGCCACGGCGCGGGCCAGCAGGGTCTTACCGGTTCCGGGCGGGCCGTAGAGCAGCACACCCTTGGGGATCTTGGCGCCGACGGCCTGGAACTTGGCCGGCTCCTGCAGGAACTCCTTGATCTCGTGGAGCTCCTCGACCGCCTCGTCCGCACCGGCGACATCCGCGAAGGTGGTCTTCGGGGTGTCCTTGGTGAGCAGCTTGGCCTTGGACTTGCCGAACTGCATGACCCGCGAGCCGCCACCCTGCATCTGGTTCATCAGGAAGAGGAAGACCAGCACGATGATCACGATGGGCAGCATCGAGAGCAGCAGGCTGACGAAGGTCGACTGCTTCTCCGGGCTGATCGTGTAGCCCTGCGGCAGCGTGCCCTTGTCCACCTGGCTCTGCAGCGTGGCTGCGAGGTCCTTGCCCTGGTCCCCGATGTAGGAGGCCTGGAACTTGGTGCCGGAGGGGGTCTTGCCGCCCGAGCCGGCGTTGGTGAGCGTGGCTCCGGGGTTCAGTTCGATCTTGACGGTGTTGGAATCACCGGTGGTGATCTGAGCTTGCTTGACCTGGCCCGCGTCGATCGCTGCAACGACCTGGCCGGTGTCCACCGTCTTGTAGCCGTTTGAGTCAGAAACGACGTTCATCAGCACAATGACGGCGACGACGGCCAGGAGGATCCATGCGATCGGCGCGCGGAAGTATCGCTTGACGTCCATCCATGCGGGGCGTTGCCGCCCCGTCCCTCCTGCCACTCAACGGCGCTGCACGGCTCTCGGCCGTCGGCGCATCCGGTATGTGCATTCGCACCCCGCCCCAGTCGGCTGGGAGTCGTACGAAGAGCGGGTAATTTGACCGTACAGCAGTGGTGCCCCGCCCTGTGGCAGCGCGACGTGGTACGGCCTGTGGAGTTGTCCGTTCGCCGACTCCAACGGGTGGGGTCGGCAGACTGTTCCCTGTTCTACGGTTCTACGGCTTCTGGGTCAGCCGCCGTAGACGTGTGGGGCGAGCGTACCGATGAACGGCAGGTTGCGGAGCTTCTCCGCGTAGTCCAGGCCGTATCCGACGACGAACTCGTTCGGGATGTCGAAGCCGACGTACTTGACGTCGATCTCGACCTTGGCGGCATCCGGCTTGCGCAGCAGGGTGCACACCTCCAGCGAGGCCGGCCCGCGCGAACCCAGGTTGCCGAGCAGCCAGGAGAGGGTCAGACCGGAGTCGATGATGTCCTCGACGATCAGCACGTCCCGACCGGCGATGTCGGTGTCGAGGTCCTTGAGGATCCGCACCACGCCGGAGGACTTGGTGCCCATGCCGTACGAGGAGACGGCCATCCAGTCCATCGTCACCTGGGAGTGCAGGGCCCGGGCGAGGTCCGCCATGACCATCACGGCGCCCTTGAGGACGCCGACGATCAGCAGGTCCTTCCCGGCATAGTCCCGGTCGATGCGCTCGGCCAGCTCCAGGAGCTTGGCGTCGATCTCGTCCTTGCTGATGAGCACCTTCGCCAGGTCGGCGCCCATGTCCTTGTCGTCCACCGGGAGTACGTCCTCAAGTGTTCGTGGTCCTGTTGTTTCGGCGTCAGTCGCCCTGCCGCCGAAACACCAGGTTGCCACACCTTCGGGTGACCTCGACCCCCCCGGGTAGGTGCAGCGGCCCCTGGCCGCGCCAGCCGGTGACCAGCAGATCCACCGTTTCCAGGTGCCGGGCGAAGAGATCACCGGCCGGGCAGCCCGCCCGCAGCGCGGTCCGGCGCAGCACCCGGCGCCGTACGGCGGAGGGCAGCTCGGCGAGCTTCACGGCGTCCAGCTCGCCGCCACCGTCGCGCAGATCACGTCGGGAGAGGTCCCGCTCGACCGTCGCGGCCCACTGGTCGAGGGCGTCGGCGTCGTCCCGGAACAGTCGGGCGGTGCGGGCCAGCGCCTGAACCACGCCGCCGCCCAGGTGCTTCTCCAGCACCGGCAGCACCTCGTGGCGGACCCGGGAGCGGGTGTAGGCGGGATCCATGTTGTGCGGGTCGTCCCAGACCGGGATGGACTGCGCGGCGCAGGCCTGCCGGGTGGCCGAGCGGTCGAGGTCGAGCAGCGGGCGGCGGTAGCGGCCCTTCTGCGCGGGCATACCGGCCAGCGAGCGGGCGCCGGAGCCGCGGGCCAGGCCAAGCAGTACGGTCTCGGCCTGGTCGTCGCGGGTGTGGCCGAGGAAGACGGCCAGCGCCTGGAGGCGCTCGGCGGCCTCGTCCAGCGCGGCATAGCGGGCGTCCCGGGCGGCGGCCTCGGGGCCGCCCTGGCGGCCGACCCGGACCGGCACGGCCTCCACCGGGTCCAGGCCGAGCGCGCGCAGCCGCTCCACCACCTGCTGGGCGCGGTCGGCGGAGCCGTCCTGCAGGCCGTGGTCGATGGTGACGGCGCCGACCCGCAGGCCGAGCTTGGGGGCCTCGAAGGCGGTGGCGGTGGCCAGCGCCATGGAGTCCGCGCCGCCGCTGACGGCGACCAGGACGAGCGGTGAGCCGGGGGCGGCGGGGGTGCGCGGCAGGCCGGAGGGGTGGCGCCGGGCGTTGCCGATCAGCACGGTGGCAGTGGCCGTCGCGGTGGCCGCGGCGCCGGCCGCGGCGGGCACCTGGGCGGCGGTCGGGGCGGTGAAGGCGGTGCCGGTCTCGGCCACGAGATCGACCAGGGCACGGCGGACGGCCAGGCGTATCGCCGCGACAGCGGGGTGTGGACCCACGGTAAGCAACTCCTCTGCGGGGGGCGGGCACGCGACCGGCGGCGCCGGTAGCAGCCCGTTACCAGATGCTCACAGATCGTCGCAGAAGTGCGGCCGCGGTCGGGCCACCCGCGCCACCGGTACGACCACCGTCCCACGGACGGGTGAATGAAGAAACGTATCTGCACACCGCCCGCTCACCCGTCCGGGGCTTCGACTAGGACTGGCGTCCGACCCGGGCCACCCAGGCGGACGGGTTGTGGATCTCGTCCTTGGTCGGGAGGGTGTTCGGCGAGGTCCACACCCGGTTGAAGCCGTCCATCCCGATCCGGTCCACCACGCCGCGCACGAAGACCGCGCCGTCCTGGTACTGGCGCAGCTTGGCGTCCATCCCCAGCAGGCGGCGCAGCAGCAGGTCCAGGCGGTTGGCGCCCTTGTCGCGGCGGCGCTGGAACTTCTCCCGGATCTCGCCCACGCTGGGCACCACACTCGGGCCGACGCCGTCCATCACCACATCCGCGTGGCCTTCGAGCAGCGACATCACGGCGGTCAGCCGGTTCAGGATCTCGCGCTGGGCGGGCGTCTGGACCACTTCGAGCAGGGTGTCGCGCTGCGCCCGCTCGCCGCTCGGCGCCAGCACCTCGCGCAGCCGTTCCAGCAGCGCCGTCGGCTCGATGTCGGTCTCGGCGAGGAAGGACTGCACCTCCGACTGGACGTGGTCGCGCAGCCAGGGCACCGCGGTGAACTGGGTGCGGTGGGTCTCCTCGTGCAGGCAGACCCAGAGCCGGAAGTCGTGCGGGTGGACGTCCAGCTCCCGCTCGACCTGGACGATGTTCGGGGCGACCAGCAGCAGGCGGCCGGGGCCCGGCTGGTCAGGGCCGAGCCGGGGCTGGTCGAAGAGGCCGGCCGGACTGTCGGGGGTGTGCGGGACGGCCCGCTCGGGCTCGGCGGCGGCGAAGGTCTCGTACTGGCCGAGCACCTTGCCGGACAGCAGCGCCAGCACGGCGCCGACCTCGACGCCGGTGACCTTCTCGCCCATCGCGCTGAGCAGCGCACCGCCCGGGGTGACCGCGCGACGGGCCATCAGCTTCTGCTCCAGCGGTCGGATCACCGTCCGGAAGCCCGCGATGTTGGCGCGCACCCAGCCCGGCCGGTCCACCACCAGGACCGGCGCCGCGCCATCGGCGCTCAGGCTGGTCGAGCGCATGCCGGTGTACTCGCGGACCGCGCCCTCGGCCACCCGGGCGTGCTCGCGCAGCTCGGCCACCACCGCGCGGGCCTCGTCCCTGGTCACCTGCGGCCCCGGCCGGGCCAGCCGGGTCGCCGTCGCGACCGCGAGATTCCAGTCGACCATGTCCGCACCGCCGCTCGCGCTCGTCATGCCCTCACCGTACGTGCTCCGGGTCTTCGCCCCCACCCCTTGCGGCTAGTACAGCTAGTTGCAGCCGCAGGAGGCGAGCTTGGCGACGATCCGGTCCATCGCCGCGCGGGCGGCGTCGGCCCCGGCCGGGGTCTTGGTCATCAGGGCGTACACCAGCAGCCGCCCGTCGGCGTCCACCACCGTGCCGGCCAGCGTGTTGACGCCGCTGAGGCTGCCGGTCTTGGCGTGCACGATGCCCGCGCCGTCCGCCGAGCCCTGGCTCGCGGTGAAGCGGCTGCCCAGCGTCCCGGTGAAGGCGCCGATCGGCATCCCGGTCAGCACCGGGCGCAGCTCCGGGTGGTCGGGGGAGGCGGCCAGTGCCAGCAGGTCGGCCAGCACCACCGGCGGGATGGTGTTCTGCAGGCTCAGCCCGCTGCCGTCGTTGAGCTGCACGCCGGCCATCGGGACGCCGAGCTTGGCGAGCTCCGCGGTGGTCGTGGCGGCGGTGCCCTGGTAGCTGGCCGGCTGGTGGGCGGCGAGCGCCGACTGCCGGCCGATCGCCTCGGCCAGCGTGTTGTCCGAGAGGGTCAGCGCCCGCTCGATCAGCCGGGCCAGGGTCGGCGACTGCACCTTGGCCAGCGTCGCCGCGGTCGGCGCGGCCGTGGTGGCGGCGGGCTTGCCGTCCACCTTGATGCCCTGGGCGCCGAGCAGGTCGGTGAAGCGGGCCACCGCCTGGGCCGCCGGGTCGGCGACCCGGACCGGGGCGTCGATGTCCTGGGTGGGGACGGCGCGGCCCTCGTCCACCATCAGGGCGGACATCGGGCCGATGTTGGTGCCGTCGTTGTACTTGTGCGCGGGCGGGCCGGTGAAGAGCGAGGTGTCGTAACCGAGGCGGACGGTGGTGACGCCGGCCGCCTTGAGCGCGGTCGCGGTCTGCTGCGCCAGGTCGATCAGCGAGGCCGGGGCGGAGTCGGCGTCCACCGGGCTGCCGCCGATCCGGATCTGGGCGACCGGCACGGCGCTGAGCGTCGGGTCGCCGCCACCGACCAGGGTGATGTCGGCGGGCGTCGCGCCGGCTACCACCTTGGTGGTGATCCGGGCGTCGGCCGGGAGCAGGCTGAGCGCCGCCACCGAGGTGGCCAGCTTGGTGGTGGAGGCCGGGGTGGCCGGGGTGGCCTCGCCCGAGCCGAGCAGCAGCCGGCCGGTGCCGCCGTCGCTCACCGCGAAGTTCAGCGTGCCCAGCGCCTTGTCCGCCAGCAGCGGCGCCAGCACCCGCAGCAGGCCCGCGGGGCTGGGGATGCCGACCGTACCGGCGGCGCCGACGGGCTTGAGCACCGCGGGCGCGGGCGGCGGCGACACGGCCGTCGCTCCGGTCGCCATCGTGGCCGAGGCCCCCGTACCGCCGATGACCAGCGCGGCCCCCGTGAGCGCGGCCGTCACGGCCACTCCCGCACCTCGTCGTGTTCCTGTCCCTGCCACTGCCCATCCCCTTTCAACAGCACTCCCTCCCGTAGGAGACACTTGGATTCTGTCAGTCCCTACCTTGGAGGAACCGTTGGAGTTCGACGTCACCATCGAGATCCCGAAGGGCTCCCGCAACAAGTACGAGGTCGACCATGAGTCCGGTCGCCTTCGTCTGGACCGGATGCTCTTCACCTCGACTCGCTACCCGGCCGACTACGGCTTCGTCGAGGGCACGCTCGGCGAGGACGGCGACCCGCTGGACGCCCTGGTCATCCTGGACGAGCCGACCTTCCCCGGCTGCCTCATCAAGTGCCGCGCGATCGGCATGTTCAAGATGACGGACGAGGCCGGCGGCGACGACAAGCTGCTCTGCGTCCCCGCCACCGACCCGCGCTGGGAGCACCTGCGGGACATCCACCACGTGTCGGAGTTCGACCGCCTGGAGATCCAGCACTTCTTCGAGGTCTACAAGGACCTGGAGCCCGGCAAGTCGGTCGAGGGCGCGGAGTGGGTCGGCCGCATCGAGGCCGAGGCCGAGATCGTCGCCTCGATCAAGCGCCTTGAGGAGAACGACGCCCACTGAGGCGTCCGACCGGTCGTTCTCGTTTCTTTCGAGGCTCCCTGACGGCTGTTTTCCTCTGTTTCCCCCGCAGGCCGGGGTCGGTGATCCACCGACCCCGGCCTGCGGCGTCTCAGATCGCGGCGCGGATCTCGCCGACCACCGCGCCGCCGCCGTGCAGCGGGGCCGCGCCGATCCGGTCCAGCACCTCGTGCCGCAGCCCGAGCCGGCGCAGCACCGCCGCCAGCACCGGACCGAGCGCGCGGGCGGCCCCGTCGTCGATCTTGAAGGCGAGCGCCCGCCCGTCCGGCAGCGCGACGGCCTGGACGGCCTCGGCGCCCATCTTGGAGAGTGCGCCCGGCACCGCCTGCATCAGCCAGGTGTCCGGGCGGCGGGTGCCGGCCACGTACTCGGGGTGCGCGCGCATCGCGTCGGCGACCCGGCGCGGCGCGCTGCCCGGCTCGGCGACCAGCAGCGAGCGGTAGCCGCGGGCCAGGCCGACCAGCGAGACCGCGTGCAGCGGCGCGCCGCAGCCGTCCGTCCCGAAGGCGGCTATCGACTCGCCGGAAGCCTCCTCCAGCGCCTGTTGGGCGAGCTGCTGGACGGGGTGGGCGGGGTCCAGGTAGTCCGCGGTCCCCCAGCCGTTGGCGACGCTGGCGGCCAGCCAGGCGGCGTGCTTGCCCGAGCAGTTCATCAGCAGCGGGGCCCGGGTGCCGCCGGCCGCCAGCAGGAGCTCGGCCTCGACCTGGTCGAGCGGCAGGTCGGACGGGGTCTGCAGGGCGTCGGCGGTCAGGCCCGCGCCGGACAGGATGGTCCGCACACCGTCCAGGTGAAACGATTCTCCCGAGTGACTCGCGGCCGCCAGCGCCAGCAGCTCGCCCTCGATCGGCAGGCCGGCCCGCAGCGTGGCCACCGCCTGGAAGGGCTTGTTGCAGGACCGCGGGAAGATCGGACGCTCGGGCTCGCCGAGCGCGAGGTCCACCGAGCCGTCGGCGGCGAGGACCACCAGCGAACCCCGGTGGTGGCCCTCGGTGAAACCGGAGCGCACCACCTCGGCGAGGACGGGCAGGACATCAGCAGAGTCAGGCATGGGGGTGGGAGCCTTCCGGAGCGGACGGGGGATCCGGTGGCATCGGCTCCGACCGGGTCTCAGTCGGCCGGCGAGCCTCCGGCGAGCAGGTCTTCGACCCGCGCTTCACCCTCACGGTACCGCCGGGTGATCTCAGCGCTGCAGCCGTCCGCCGTCCGCTGCAGCAGCTGGCGCCGCCCGGACACCGAGCGCTCGTGCGCGGTGAGCCGGTCCAGCGCCGCCAGCAGCTCGGCGGAGGCGTGCGCGGCCAGGTCGGCCAGCTGGACGTCGCCCATCAGGGCGTCCGCCTCCTCGCGGTACTGCTCGCCGCGCGGCGGCCCGAGCGTCATATGCCGGGAGCTGCGCACGGGTGACGGCGCATCGGCCAGGATCTGCGGCAGCCGGTGCAGCAGGGTGTCCGGGTGGACCGGGCGACTGCGGCGGTCCAGGGTGCGGCGGTCGAGCTCGGCGCGCAGGATGTCCACCCGGCCCTGCAGCAGCCGGCGCAGGTACGAGAGGTCCGCCTCCTGCTCCAGGACGTCGCGGCGCAGCGTCCGCAGCGCGTCGAGGCCGAGCTCCTCCAGCGCCGTGGGCGCCACCGCCGGTTCGCTCGGCACTCTGTTCGTGTCCATCGACCAACCACCTGCCGTTGTCCTGGTCCCGCCCTTACGGCCGCACGCACTCCCCCTGAGGCACGCCCGTCGGCCCCCGTGGGGTTCCCGACCGGCCCGGCGCCACCCACTTGAGCGAGCGCGCCCGGTACGGACGTACGAGAGCTCGAACGGCCGTCGCACTCCCGCCCGACTGGAAGCCCGGCGCCGTCCCGAATCGTGCCACTCCGGGGGAGCCCGCGGGGCGCAGATGCACCCGTACGGCCCCGTGGCGAACGGGTATGGCTGATATGACCTGGCAGGCGCCGCCAGCACACTGCCCGCCCCGGTGCAGACGGCGTACACCACCGGCGCGTACGGGCACGGCGCGCGCCCCGGGCAGAATGGCCCGCATGCGAGCAGTGGTACAGCGGGTGAGCGAGGCCGCGGTGACGGTGGCCGGGGAGCGGGTCGGGGCGATCAGCGGGCCGGGGCTCTGCGTCCTGGTCGGCGTGACCCATGACGACACCCGGGAGAAGGCGGGCCAACTGGCCCGCAAGCTGTGGACCCTACGGCTCTTCGACGGGGGTGAGGTCGAGCAGTCCTGCTCCGACCTGGGCGCGCCGCTGCTGGTGATCAGTCAGTTCACGCTCTACGGCGACGCCCGCAAGGGCCGCCGCCCCACCTGGAACGCTGCCGCCCCCGGCCCGGTCGCCGAGCCGCTGGTCGACGAGGTGGTCGCGCAGCTGCGCGCGCTCGGCGCCACGGTGGAGACCGGCCGATTCGGGGCGGACATGCGGGTGTCACTGGTGAACGAGGGGCCGTTCACCGTGCTGGTCGAGGTGTAGGGGCTGAGGTGTAGGAGCTACTGACTATCGGCTACTGCGGGACCACGACGTCCTGGGTGCCGGGCACGGTGCCGGCCAGCAGCACGGCGTCCACCGGCACATTGCGCTTGACCAGGGCCAGCGCGATCGGACCGAGCTCGTAGTGCCGGGCCGAGGAGGTCACAAAGCCCAGCGGCCGGGCCTGCGGACCGTCCGAGGCGAGCCGGATCTCGGTGCCGTGCGGGGGCAGCACCTCCTCGGTGCCGTCCAGGTGCAGGAAGACCAGTCGGCGCGGCGGCTTGCCCAGGTTGTGCACCCGGGCCACCGTCTCCTGGCCGCGGTAGCAGCCCTTCTGCAGGTGGACGGCGGAACGCAGCCAGTCCACCTCGTGCGGGATGGTGCGGTGGTCGGTCTCGAAGCCCAGCCGCGGCCGGTGCCCCTCGACGCGCAGCGCCTCGTACGCCCAGATCCCGGCCGGCGTGCCGAACTCCGGTGCCCGCTCGGCGAGTTCGGCGCGCGGCAGGAACAGGTCACGACCGTACGGGAGTTCGCGCACGGCAGCGGCGTGGTCGACCCCCACCGTGGAGCCGGCCGCCACGTGCAGCACCGCGAACTGCTCGGTGGCGTCGGCGATCTCCACCCGGTACATGAACTTCATCCGCTCCAGGTACTCGATCAGCGCCTGCTGCGTCCCCGGCTCCACGTGCGCCCAGGTGGTGGCGCCGTCGTCGACCAGGTAGAGGGCGTGCTCGACGTGCCCGTGCGGCGAGAGGATCAGCGCCTCGGTGGCCTGGTGCGGCGGCAGCTCGCTGACGTGCTGGGTCAGCAGCAGGTGCAGCCAGGAGAGGCGGTCGGGGCCGGTGAAGGTGATCACACCGCGGTGCGAGAGGTCGACGAACGACCGGCCCGCCGCCAACTCCCGCTGCTCGCGGAAGAGATCGCCGTAGTGGGCCGCGACGCCCTCGTCGGCCCCCTCGGCGGAGACGGCACCGGGCAGGGACAGCAGCGGGCTCTTCATAGCCGCCAGCTTACGACTAAGCGTGCGGGAGCTTGGCGGTGCAGTCGGCGCAGCGGCCGAAGATGGCGAAGTGCTTGAGGTCGGTGTCGAAGCCGTGCTGGGCGCGCAGGCTGTCGATCAGCGGGGCGGCGATCGCGGTGTCGGTCTCGGTGACCTGGTCGCAGTCCCGGCAGACCAGGTGCAGGTGGGTGTGCCGACCCGCCAGGTGGTAGGTCGGCGCACCGTGGCCCAGGTGGGCGTGCGAGACCAGGCCCAGCTCCTCCAGCAGCTCCAGGGTCCGGTAGACCGTGGAGATGTTGACCCCGCTGGCGGTCAGCCGGACCTGGCAGAGGATCTCGTCCGGAGTGGCGTGGTCCAGCACGTCGACCGCCTCCAGCACCAGCTGGCGCTGCGGGGTGAGCCGGTAGCCGCGCTCGCGCAGATCGGTAATCCAGTCGGACGACGCGGTCGTCCCGTTGTTCGCCACGATGCTGCCCCTGCTCGGATAGAGGTCCTGGGAACCCAGTGTAGGGATCAGCAGCGCGCGGGCGGCGGTCAGCGGAAGAAGGCGATCCCGTCGTCCGGCAGGTCGTTGATGTCCTTGATCAGCTGGGCCGGGCTGAGCACCTTCTTGAGCTGCGCGGACATGTAGGGCCGCAGCGGCACCTCGGGGGCGGCCTTCTCGCCGACCCAGAGCAGCTCGTCGTTGACGAAGCCGTACAGCCGCTTGCCGCCGCTGTACGGGGCCGAGCCCTCGATCCGGGCGACCGCGTCGGTGGCCACGTTGATCTGCGGCTTGCCGTCGGCGAGCTCGCCGTACCAGATCTCCACGGTGCCGTCGTCGCGCACGGCGGAGATCTCCACACCGCGCTCGCCGCTGGTGCCCTGGTGGTTGCTGGTGATCCGCCAGAAGGCGTGCTCGTTCTCCAGCGGGCGGATCTTCTCACCCTGCTCGTCCAGCACCCAGGTCCGCGAGCGGAACTCCAGGAACGGCCGGCCGTCGTGCCGGAACACGACCTCCTGGCCGAAGTTGCACTTCTCGGAACCAGGGCCCCCTTCAACTGGCAGAGGGGCGTAGACCCCCGCGCCCTCCCAGGTACCGAGGAGGAAGGCCAGCGAAACGACGTCCTTGTGGAGGTCAGAGGGAATCTCGATCATGATCCTGGTCGCAGTCGGGGAAAGGGGGGCGGGCCGGCTCGGCCGTACGGCTTCCACCGTACGGCAGAGGTCAGCGCTGGCCCTGGTACAGCTTCATCACGGAGAAGATGGCGAACCAGGTGATCAGGACGGCCATCAGGGCCAGCAGGCCGTCGAAGAAGAGTTCGAGACCACTCACGGTGCGCTCCCGGTACGGCGATAGCGGACAGAATATGACGGCGCGAGTCTATCCGGCGGCGATCGGTCATTCGCGGTGAGGCCCACCACACGCCCGATCGCCCTCCATTTGCCGGTCGGTCTAAGCTCGCAGGGTGTCGAAGAAGCTGGTCATCAAGGTCACTGCCGGAACCGATGCGCCCGAGCGGTGCTCGCAGGCGTTCACCGTCGCGGCCGTCGCGGTCGCCAGCGGGGTCGAGGTCTCGCTCTGGCTCACCGGGGAGGCGTCCTGGTTCGCACTGCCCGGCCGGGCGGAGGAGTTCGAGCTGCCGCACGCCGCGCCGCTGGCCGACCTGCTGGACTCGGTGCTGGCGGCCGGCACCCTCACGCTCTGCACCCAGTGCGCGGTGCGGCGCGGGATCGAGCAGGCGGACACCGTGCCCGGTGTCCGCATCGCGGGCGCCCAGGTCTTCCTCAGTGAGATCATGGCCGACGGCGTGCAGGCGCTCGTCTACTGATCCGCTGGTCTACTGATCGGGCCGGTCGCGGTCGTGCCCCGGCTCGTCCCACTTGGGGTCGTCCCAGCGCGGGTCGTTCCACCAGTCGTCCTCCGGGTCGCGCTTGTTGGCGAAGATCGCCGCCAGCGGCGGGATGACCATGGCCACCACGCACATGCCGATCGCCGCCGGGACCGAGAAGAAGCGCACCACGCCCCAGGCCAGGACGAAGAGCCCGAGGCACCCGCCCATCATCACGAAGTAGTAGACGTGTCTACGCCGGGGCTGCACACCACCACGGTACGGCCGAGAGCCCCCGCCGTGGCAGGGGCTCTCGGTGTCGGCTTGCGTCGGGTCACGCCCGGCGCGGAACGTCAGACCGCGATCGGGACCTCGGTCTGGGCGCCCTGGGAGGCGACCACCACACGGTCCACGGTCGCGCCCGGAACCAGCGCGCGCACGGTCCACTTGCCGGGAGCCGCGAAGAAGCGGAACTGCCCGGTGGCCGAGGTGGGCACCTCGGCGGTGAACTCGCCGCCCTCGTCCAGCAGCCGGACGTAGCCGTTGACCGGCTCACCGTCGCGGGTGACCGCACCCTGAATGATCGTCTCGTTCGCCACGTCTACTCCTGCCAGATCCGGGCCGCCGGCCTTCGCACCACACATGTCGGTCTCCTTGCTTACGGTGTACTGCGCGGTGCTCAGTTGGCGCCGAGCTCGATCGGCACGCCCACCAGGCTGCCGTACTCGGTCCACGAACCGTCGTAGTTCTTGACGTTCTGCTGGCCGAGCAGCTGGTGCAGCACGAACCAGGTGAGCGCGGAGCGCTCGCCGATGCGGCAGTAGGCGATGGTGTCCTGCGCCAGGTCCACGCCCTCGGCCTGGTACAGCGCGGTGAGCTCGTCATTGGACTTGAAGGTGCCGTCGTCGTTGGCGTTCTTCGACCACGGGATGTTGCGGGCGCTCGGCACGTGGCCCGGGCGCTGCGACTGCTCCTGCGGGAGGTGGGCCGGGGCGAGCAGGCGGCCGGAGAACTCGTCGGGCGAGCGGACGTCGACCAGGTTCTTGCTGCCGATCGCGGCGAGCACGTCGTCGCGGAACGCGCGCAGCGAGGTGTCCTGGGCCTGCGCCTTGTACGTGGTGGCCGCGCGGCTGGGGACCTCGGCGCCGTCGACCAGGTCGCGGGAGTCCAGCTCCCACTTCTTGCGGCCGCCGTCCAGCAGGCGGACGTCGCCGTGGCCGTACAGCTTGAAGTACCAGAAGGCGTACGAGGCGAACCAGTTGTTGTTGCCGCCGTAGAGCACCACGGTGTCGTCGTTGGCGATGCCCTTGGCGCTCAGCAGCGCCTCGAAGCCGGCCTGGTCGACGAAGTCGCGGCGGACCGGGTCCTGGAGGTCCTTCTTCCAGTCGATCCGGACGGCGTTGCGGATGTGGTTCTTGTCGTACGCGGCGGTGTCCTCGTCGACCTCGACGACGACGACCTTCGGGTCGTCCAGGTGCGCCTGGACCCAGTCGGCATCGACCAGGACGTCACTGCGGCTCATGAGATGTATCTCCATCCGGGGGCGGTTGGCGGAAGGTGGGTGCCCGGCGCGGTCTGGTCCGATCTTCCGTCCCGATTGTCCGAATAAATGTCCGGATAGTGAGACGGGGCGAAGCCAGATTGCCATCGGGCGGGAGTAGGGGGGTCGACCGAAGGCGGGAGTTGCCTGTTCAGGCCGGAGAAAGGGCGTGGCGGCGAGTCAAATACTGCCGGACCGGGCCGCCGATCAGCGCTTTCGACACAGGCAGGCGGCCACGCGGCAGAGGTCTACCGCCCGCCGCTTGGTGAGGTCCGCCTGTCGCTTCATGCTGACGATGCTAGGGACCGGAGAGTGCCTCTGTCACCAGAGTGTCGAATGCTGAGACAAATATGTCCGGGGAATGGGATTTCACCCTTGGCTCCCTTGCTGCACGGGCCGAAACTCCCCACTGAACGCCGCCGCCCACCCGTCGCCCGCCGCCACCCTTCGTTCGAGGCGCTTTGCGCCGCCCCTCCTTCGTCGCGCCGGGCGGCGCGTCTCACGGGGCGGGATGGCAGGGTCTGGCCGGCGGTCAGCCCATCAGCTGCAGCGAGGTGCCCTGGAAGGCCAGCACGAGCCCGTCCGGCTGCGGCGTGACCTGGCTCAGGCTCAAGCCGACCGGCATGTTCTGCAGGGCGAAGCTCCGGGAGCCGATCGCCGAGGAGACCATCCCGCTGACCCCCGGCACCATCCCCACGCCCGGGATGTTCCCCACGCTGTCCACCAGCACCTTGTTGCCCTCGGTGCGCAGCTTGACCGTGGTGCTGAGCTGCTGGCCCAGCACACTGACGCTGACCTTGAGCAGGCCGGGCCCGCCGTAGCCCAGGGTGGTGCGGGAGTCCAAGCCGAGCAGGTTCTCGACGTTGGCGTACGGCAGCCGCCCCGAGCCGGTGCCCGAGTCCACGGTCGCCGACTTGTAGTCGTCGCTGACCCGAACACCCTTCAGATGCGCGGCGAAGGCGTCCAGTTGGACGGTCTGACCGCCACCGGAGAGCTGCACGCTGCTGGCCGAGAGCCGAACACTGCCGAGCTTCTTGTCGACCACCTGGGTGAGGAAGGGGAAGCCGTCGATGGAGACCGACGGACGGCCGCTGATGCCCTGGCGGCCCGCCAGCTGGTCGGCGGCCTTGCTCTCCGCCATCGACAACGCGATCCGGTCGGCCCCGACGAGCAGGCCGAGCAGGACCGCGACACCGATCAGCACCTTGATCAAGGTCCGCATCGAAAACTCTCCCCGTCCATGGTGGTCATAGCCAGTCGGTACGACGATCTGACCGGGACCATGGTTCCGGATCAGCCGCCGGCGAAGGGCGGCAGCACCTCGATGGTGCCGCCCTCGGTGAGGCGCACCGCGGCGCGGTCGCGGCCGCCCACCGGCTCGCTGTCCACCAGGAAGGAGCAGATGCCCAGCACCTGGACGAACTTCGGCCGGTCCGCGTGGCGCTCGCGGGCCTGGGCCAGCGCGTCGGCGAGGGTGGCCGCGCGGTACGGCTCCTCCGCGGTGCCGGCCTCCGCCTTGGCGGCGGCCCAGTAGCGGATCGTCCCGGTCACTACGGCGGTCGGTTCGGTGGTCGCGGTCATGGCGGCCCCTATCTCGAAAGGTGTACACATACTGAGCCGGTCGGTGCCGTGACCCATGATGACCCGAAGCCCCCCGACAGCGGGAACTTCGCAGGCCAGCCCCCTCGGCACGGGGGCGCACGCCGTCCGGCGCGACCAGGATCACGCACCTCTTCCCCTTCGCGGGCGCGGCACGTTGGGCTATTCTCATGGCGTAAGGGATCCGGGCAGAGTCGCCCCCGGGTCCTTTTGTGCTTTCAGGACACCGATACGGACGTCCTTGCGAGTGGTAGCCAAGAAGAGCGGACGGTTCGCGGATGAGCAGGTCAGCAGGGGCGCAGCAGGGGCCGCGAGGCCTGTGTCGAGCGCGTCGCGCGGGCGGGCCGGCCGACTGGACCGCCGCCGTCACGCGACCGCGACGACCCGGAAAGGGGACGACCCGGGTATGAGTTCTCTCCTCCTGCTCACCAACGCACTACAGCCGTCGGCGGAGGTGCTGCCGGCCCTGGGGCTGCTGCTGCACCAGGTGCGGGTGGCCCCGGCCGAGGGCTCGGCCCTCGTCGACACCCCCAGCGCCGACGTCATACTGGTCGACGGCCGGCGCGACCTGCCGCAGATCCGCAGCCTCTGCCAGCTGCTGCGCTCCACGGGGATCAGCGCACCGCTGATCCTGGTGGTCACCGAGGGCGGCCTGGCCGCCGTCACCGCCGAGTGGGGCATCGACGACGTGCTGCTCGACACCGCCGGTCCCGCCGAGGTCGAGGCCCGGCTGCGGCTCGCGATGGGCCGCCAGCAGCAGGTGGCCAACGACGACAGCCCGATGGAGATCCGCAACGGCGACCTCTCGGTGGACGAGGCGACCTACTCCGCCAAGCTCAAGGGGCGGGTGCTCGACCTCACCTTCAAGGAGTTCGAGCTGATCAAGTACCTCGCCCAGCACCCGGGCCGGGTCTTCACCCGGGCCCAGCTGCTGCAGGAGGTCTGGGGCTACGACTACTTCGGCGGCACCCGCACGGTCGATGTGCACGTGCGGCGCCTGCGGGCCAAGCTCGGCGTCGAGCACGAGCAGCTGATCGGCACGGTACGCAACGTCGGCTACCGCTTCGTGGTGCCCTCCCAGGGCGACAAGGGCGAGCGCGGCGCGGTCGAGCAGCATGCGGCCGGTGTGCACGAGAGCTGACCTGCTCAGGGCGTGCCGGGTACGAACCGGCCCGGCCGCCCTGGGGCTGGACAGACACGCGTAGACTCCCTGCGTGGCCAAGGTGACGCGCGACGATGTAGCCCGACTGGCTGGGACCTCGACCGCGGTCGTCAGCTACGTCATCAACGACGGTCCGCGCCCGGTGGCGCCCGCGACCAAGGAGAAAGTGCTCGCCGCGATCGAGCAGCTCGGCTACCGGCCGAACAGCGTCGCGCAGGCGATGGCCTCCCGGCGGACCAACCTGATCGGCATGATCGTGCCGGACGCCCGGCAGCCGTTCTTCGCCGAGATGGCGCACGCGGTGGAGCGGGCCGCCTCGGACCGCGGCAAGCTCGTGCTGATCGGCAACTCCGACTACGTCGACGACCGCGAGCTGCACTACATCCGCGCCTTCCTCGGCATGCGGGTCTCCGGCCTGATCCTGGTCAGCCAGGGCGCCCCGCAGCGCGCCGCCAAGGAGTTCGCCGCGATGGAGGGCGCCAAGGTGGTGCTGCTGCACCGCCGGCCGGACGCGATCGACGACGTCTCGGTGGTGACCGACGACATCGGCGGCGCCGAGCTGGCCGTCCGCCACCTGCTGGAGGTGCACGGGCACCCGTACGTGGTCTGCTTCGGCGGCCCGGTGGACTCCCCCGCGCCCGGCGACCCGGTGATCGACCACGTCGAGGGCTGGCAGCGCGCGATGGACGCCCACGGCCTGCCGACCGAGCAGTACCTGATCGACGCGCCGTTCCACCGCTACGGCGCCTACGAGGTCGCGGTCAAACTGCTGCGCTCGCCCAACCGGCCGCCGGCCATCTTCTGCTCCACCGACGACCAGGCGATCGGCCTGCTGCGCGCCGCCCGCGAGGTCGGCATCCGGGTCCCCGAGGACCTCGCGGTGGCCGGCTTCGACGACGTGCCGGAGGCCGCGCTGGCCGATCCGCCGCTGACCACGGTGGCCAGCGAGCGCGAGGCGATGGCGCGGGCCGCGGTGGACCTGGTGCTGGACGACTCGCTGATGGTGCCCGGCTCGGACACCGAGCGGGTGCGGCGCTTCCCGTCCCGGCTGGTGGTGCGGCGCTCGTGCGGCTGCGGCGAGGACGGCACAGAGTAGCTTCTCTTTATGAGAAGTCAACAGGCTTCTCTGTCCGTTCTGACCCAGCTCTCATGAGATCTTCACCCAGCGGGCGGACGTTAGGTCCATGAGCGACCAGCACCGCAGTTCCGCAGATGAGTCGGGGCAGACCCTCCCGCCGAAGCCGGCCGAGGCGCCCGACGCTCACGTCAACGAGGACTTCTCCGAGCAGACCGCGTCCTACGCGTCGCCCGGTCCCTACCAGCCCTACTCCGAGTACGCCGCGCCGACGTGGGAGGGCGCCCCGACCTACGGGTCGGCCGAGCAGCCCCCCGCCAGCCACGCCAGGCGCGGCCGCAACGGCTACCTGCGCGGGCGCACGGCCCTGGTCACCGCGGTCGCGGCGATCGCCGCCGTCCTCGGCGGGCTGGCCGGCGGCGCGGTGGCCGGCTCCCAGCACACCGCCACCACCGCGAGCTCCAGCACCATCGTCAGCCCGGTCGCCGCCCAGAGCGGCGGCACTGCGAACGTCGCGGCGATCGCCGCCGCGGTCTCCCCCAGCGTCGTCCAGATCACCGTGCAGACCACCAGCGGGACCGCGACCGGCACCGGCGTGATCCTCACCGCCGGCGGCCAGATCCTGACCAACTACCACGTGATCTCGGGCGCGGTCACCGACGGCGGCACGATCACCGTCGCCTACCAGAACGGCAACAAGACCAGCGGCACCGTCACCGGCACGGACAAGTCGCTGGACGTCGCGGTGATCACCGCCAGCGGCGCCAGCGGGCTCGCCCCGGCCGTCCTCGGTGACTCCGACGCGATGGCGGTCGGCGACTCGGTGGTCGCCATCGGCAACCCCGACGGGCTCACCGGCACCGTCACCTCGGGCATCATCAGCGCCAAGAACCGCCAGGTCACGGTGCAGGTGGACGAGGGCAGCACGCAGAGCAACGGCGGTTTCGGCTTCCCCAGCTTCCCCGGCTACGGCGGGCGCGGCTCCTCCAACGGCTCCAGCTCCTCCGCCGGCGACAGCGCGACGTACCAGGCCTTCCAGACCGACGCCGCACTCAACCCCGGCAACTCCGGCGGCCCGCTGATCAACGCCAACGGCCAGGTGATCGGAATCAACTCCGCGATGTACTCCGGCAGCGGCTCCAGCTCCAGCTCCACCACCAGCCAGGCGGGCAGCGTCGGCCTCGGCTTCTCCATCCCGATCAACAGCATCAAGCAGGTGCTGCCGAAGATGCAGGCCGGCCAGACCCTCTAGCAGCCACCGCCGGCCCCGTTCAACCCGCACAATGGCTAGACCCCTTCCGGACCCAGAGAGGGCCACACCGCAGATGACTCCCCGCGCCGACGACCGCACCCCCGCCGAGCAGCCGGGCTCCCCGGCCCGACTGCTCGTGGTCGACGACGAGCCCGCTCTGCGGGACGCCCTGGAGAGCAGCCTCGCCTTCGAGGGCTACGAGGTGACCACCGCCACCGACGGCTACGAAGCACTCGACGCCGTCGAGCGCGACCGCCCCGACCTGGTGCTGCTCGACATCATGATGCCGAGGATGGACGGCCTCACGGCCGTTCGCCGGATGCGCTCGCGCGGGGACACCGCGCCGGTGCTGATGCTCACCGCCCGGGACGCCGTCGGGGACCGGGTCACCGGTCTGGACGTCGGCGCCGACGACTACCTCGCCAAGCCCTTCGAGCTCGACGAGCTGCTCGCCCGGGTCCGCGCGCTGCTGCGCCGCAACGCGCTCGCCACCGAGGCCGCGGCCCGGGCCACCGTCACCGAGGACGACTCCGAGGTGCTCGCCTTCGCCGACCTGCGGATGAACACCGCGACCCGCGAGGTCACCCGGGACGGCAAGCCGGTGGAGCTGACCCGCACCGAGTTCATGCTGCTGGAGATGTTCCTGGCCCACCCCCGGCAGGTGCTGACCCGCGAGCAGATCCTCAAGGCGGTCTGGGGCTTCGACTTCGAACCGTCCTCCAACTCGCTGGACGTCTATGTGATGTACCTGCGCCGCAAGACCGAGCAAGGCGGCATGCCCCGGCTGATCCAGACCGTCCGCGGGGTCGGCTACGCCCTGCGCGCCCCTTCGGGCACGGCGGCCTGAGGCGATGAGCACCACCGCACCACGCCGCCGGGGCCGGCTGTCCCGCTGGTACCACGGGCGCTCGCTGCGCAGCCGGCTGGCGATCCTGGCCTCCCTGGCGGTCGCGGTGGCGATCATGCTCTGCTCGGTGGCGGCCTGGTTCATCGTCCACCAGAAGCTCTACGACCTGCAGCGGCAGATCCTGTCCAACGTGCAGATCCTGCTGCCCCGGGCCGGCATCACCACCCAGGCGGCGGGCTGCGGCACCACGCCACAGGCCGCGGTCAGCGCCGTCCAGGCCAAGAACGCCGCGTACGAGGCCGCGTTCCCCGAGCGGCCACCGATCAACCAGGGCGACCGCTGGGACGTGGAGCTGCTCAACGCCGACGGCTCGCAGGTCTGCATGCTGGTCGGCACCAACCCGCGCGGCATCACCATCGGGCACGACTACCTCCAGGCGCTGGACCTGGCGCCGAACCAGGCCGTCTTCCACGTCGGCAGCTACACCAACGGCGACCCGGCGATGATCAAGCTGACCCACTACCAGGACCGTGCCCACGAGACCGACTGGGTCCTGGTCACCGCCTCCCCGCTGAACGACGTGGACCACTCGCTCCAGCAACTCGCCCTGCTGCTCCTCGGCGTGGTCGCGGTCGGCGCGATCGGCGCCGGGATCACCGGACGGGTGGTCGCCCGGACGGCTCTCAAGCCGGTCCACGAACTCACCGAGGTGGTCGAGCACATCGCCCGCACCGAGGAGGTCGGCACCACCATCCCGGTGCACGGCAACGACGAGATCGCCCGGCTCTCCAGCTCGTTCAACTCGATGAGCACCGCGCTCGCCAACTCCCGTGACCGGCAGACCCGTCTGATCGCCGACGCGGGACACGAGCTGCGCACACCGCTCACCTCGCTGCGCACCAACGTCGACCTGATGATCCGCAGCGACGACACCGGCCGCCCGCTGCCGCCGGCCACCAAGACCAAGCTGCTGGGCAGCATGAAGGCGCAGATGCAGGAGCTGACCCTGCTGATCGGCGACCTGCTGCAGCTCTCCCGGCCCGACTCCCCCAAGCCGGGGCAGAACGTGGCCACCGTGGCGTTCCACGAGATCGTCGGACGGGCCGTCGAGCGGGCCAAGTTGCGTGGCCCGGGGCTGACTTACCGGGTGGAGCTCAAGCCCTGGTACGTACGCGCCGACGCGGCCGCGCTGGAGCGGGCGGTGATGAACCTGCTGGACAACGCGGTGAAGTACAGCCCGCCCGCGGCCGCCATCGAGGTGCTGCTGGAGCACGGTCGGCTCACCGTCCGCGACCACGGTCCTGGCATCCCGACGGACGAGCTGCAGTATGTCTTCGACCGCTTCTGGCGCTCCCCGTCCTCCCGCCAACTCCCCGGATCCGGGCTGGGGTTGTCGATCGTCGCGCAGACCGTCGAGGACTCCGGCGGCCAGGTCGCGCTCGGCCCCGCCCAGGACGGCGGCCCGGGAACGCTGGCCACCGTCCGCCTGCCCGGCAGCCCACAGCCGCCGGAGCCGCCCAAGCCCGGGCCGACGAGGTTGCCCGAGCTGCCCTAGTCACCCCGGTCGCCCCAGGCCGGTCAGACCCCGGGCTCCGCCTCCAACTGCCGCTCGGCGCGGACGCGTTCGGCCACCGCGTCCTCGGTCATCGCGCGGTCGGTGTAGACCAGCGGGCGCTCCGCCTCGGTGATGATGTGCTTGACCACCTGGACGTTGCCGTTGACGTCCCAGACCGCGATGCCGGGCGACAGGGTCGGGATGATCTCCACCGCCCAGCGCGGCAGGCCGAGCACCCGGCCGGTGGCCCGGGCCTCGTCGGCCTTCTGCATGTAGATCGTGCGGGTGGAGGCCATCTTGAGGATCGCCGAGGCCTCCCGGGCCGCCGCGCCGTCCACCACGTCCGAGAGGTGGTGGACCACCGCGACGAAGGAGAGCCCGAGCCGACGGCCGAACTTCAGCAGCCGCTGGAAGAGTTGGGCGACGAAGGGGCTGTTGATGATGTGCCAGGCCTCCTCCACCAGGAAGATCCGCTTGCGGCGGTCGGGGCGGATCCAGGTGTGCTCCAGCCAGACGCCGACGATCGCCATCAGGATCGGCATCGCGATCGAGTTGCGGTCGATGTGCGAGAGGTCGAAGACGATCAGCGGGGCGTCCAGGTCGATGCCGATGCTGGTCGGCCCGTCGAACATCCCCCGCAGGTCGCCGTCGACCAGCCGGTCGAGCACCAACGCCACGTCCAGGCCCCAGGACTGGACGTCTGCGGGGGCCACCCCCAGCGACTCCACCGAGGACAGGTCGGGCTTGCGCAGGGTGTCGATGATGTCACCGAGAATCGGCTGACGGTCCGTCACCGTGGCCCGGACGTGGGCGTGCGCGGCCTTCAGCGCGAACCCGGCCCGCTCCTCCAGGCCGCGCCCCATCGCGACCTCGATGATGGTGCGCAGCAGCGAGAGCTGCCCGGTGGTGGTGATCGCCGGGTCCAGCGGGTTGAGCTTGACGCCGCCGTCCCGGGCGGCCATCGGGTCCAGCCGGATGGACTTTATGCCCAGTGCGTTGGCGATCAGGTTCCACTCGCCCACGCCGTCCTCGCCCTGCGCGTCGAGCACCACCACCTGGCGGTCGCGGAACCTCAACTGGCGGAGCACATAGGTCTTTTCGAGCGCCGACTTGCCGTTGCCGGACTCGCCGAGGACCAGCCAGTGCGGGGCCGGCAGCTGCTGCCCGTACAGCTGGAAAGGGTCGTAGACATACCCCTTGCCGCTGTAGACCTCGCGGCCGATGATCACCCCGGAGTCGCCCAACCCCGGTGCGGCGGTGGGCAGGTAGACCGCCTGGGCCTGCCCGGTCGAGGTGCGCACCGGCAGCCGGGAGGTCTCCACCTTGCCGAACATCAGGCTGGTGAAGGAGTCGGTGAGGGAGTTGAGCGGAGAGGGCATCGGGACCCCTGAGGTCAGCGGCGGATGCCGGTGGCGAACGGGAGGGTGTTGACGAACGCCCGGTGGTGCTCGCGGTCGCACCACTCCAGCTTGAGGTAACTCTTGCCCGCCGAGGCGCGGATGGTCCGCTTGTCGCGGGCCAGCGCCTCGGGATTGCGCGAGGAGACCGTGATGTAGCCGACCAGGTTCACCCCGGCGGCGCCGGAGGCGAGGTCGTCACCGCGCTGGTCGACCCGGCCGGTGTGGGCCAGGTCGCGCGGGTCGACCGTGCGGTTCATCTTGGCGGCGCGGCTGGCCTCCGCCTCGTCATTGGTCTTCTCGGTGAGCATCCGCTCGATGGCGACGTCGGTGGGCTCCAGGTCCATCGTCACGGCCACCGTGCGGATCACGTCCGGGGTGTGCACCAGCAGCGGGGCAAGGAAGTTGACGCCCACCGGGGTGAGCGGCCACTCCTTGACCCAGGCGGTGGCGTGGCACCAGGGCTCGCGGGTCTGCGACTCGCGGGTCTTGGCCTGCAGGTACTGCGGGTGGGTGGCGTCCAGCTCGGCCGGCCACGCGTTGCGCCGGGACATCGCCTGGAGGTGGTCGATCGGGTGGTCCGGGTCGTACATCGAGTGCAGCAGCGAGGAGAGCCTGGCCTGCCCGAGCGGCTGCCGGACCCGGATGTCCGCCTCGGCCAACCGGGCGCAGATGTCGGTCAGTTCGCGGGCCATCACGGCGGCCAGACCGTCGTCGTCACGAGCCCGCTGGCCAGTGGCGGTACGACCCATCGCGTGCGCCTCGGCGGCCAGCTCGCGGTTGTACTGCATGCAGGCGACCAGGTAGGCGCGGTGCTGCTCGGAGGAGGTGGAGACCATCGACTGCAACTGGTCGTAGGAGTCCTGCAGCCAGCGCGGGGCGTCGTGGTCGCCGCGCCGCTCGACATCCTTGGCGTGCGCGTCCGGGTCGGCGGGCAGCGTACGGGCCAGGATCTGCAGCCGGGTCACGAAGCCGTCACCGTTGGCGACATGCTTGAGCAGCGTGCCGAACCGGTCGACCAGCGCCTCCTGGTCCTCCGAATCGCGCAGACCCACGCCCGGGCCCTCGATCTCGATCGCGGCGGTGACGGTGCGGCGCTCCAGGTGCATCAGCACGGCGACCTCGTCCGGGCCGAAGGGCGCGCTCAGCCAGCGCAGCCGGCCGACGCCGGGCGGCGGGCCGACCTCGATCTCCTGACCGTCGAAGCGGGTGCCGGAGTCCATCGCGGCGGACTGCCAGACCGCACGACCGCTGCGCACCGTCCGCCGGTAGGTGCGGTTGATCTCCACCCACTTGTAGAAGGTCCGGCGGCGGTAGGGGATGTAGACGGCCGCGATCGCCAGCAGCGGCAGGCCGACCAGGCCCACGATCCGCAGCGACAGGATCGGGATCAGCAGGCCCCAGAGCATCCCCAGGAAGGCGCCGAAGATGATCAGCACGATCTCCCCGGACTCCCGGTTGCGCCCGATCGGCGCGTTGGGGCGGGCCTTGCCGATCAGATAGGTGCGGCGCTGATGGACGTAACTCTGGGCGTACTGCCCCCCGTACTGTCCCAGCGGTTCGCTGCTCATGGTGCGTCACCCTCCCTTCGCTGGGTTCTGTGCCGCGGGCGCGGCCGGGCTCGCGGGCGGAGCCGGGGTACGGGAGGCGTGGGCCGCGATGCCGGCGGCGGCCGAGCCGCCACCCGCGCCGCCCCCGCCACCGCCGCTGGCGCCGTCCGGGCCACCGCGCGAACCGTGCGCGGAGATGCCCTGCTTGACCAGGTTCGCCGGGCCGTTGATCATCGCCGAGCCCGCGGAGACCGCGCTGGCCCGGGCCTGGCGCATGTGCAGCATCTCGTCGCCGAAACCGGGGACGAAGCGGTAGATCGCGCCGCTGGCGAAGATCGAGAGGAAGAGGATGGCAAGGCCGGAGAGCACCTTGGAGAAGTCGTCCGAGGCGCCGGCCCCGGAGGCCACCGCGCCGGCCAGCCCAAGGATGATCACGATCACCGGTTTGGCGAGGTCGACCGCGGCCATCAGGCCGGCCCAGCGGCGCACGTGCTTCCACAGCTGCTTGTCCACCAGGCCGGCGTAGACCGCCGTACCGAGCAGCGCGCCGACGTAGAGCATCGCGGCGCGGATCAGCAGCTCGATCCAGAGCACGGCGGCGGCCAGCACCGCCACCAGCGAGACGATGATCAGGATCAGCGGACCGCCACCGAGCGAGCCGTTCTGCAGGGTGTCGGCGAAACCACCCAGGTAGGTGCCCGTATCGGACTTGGTACCCGCCGCGATCGCGGTGGTCAGACCGTCGGTGGCGCTGACCACGGTGTAGAGGATCAGCGGCGTGAAGGCGGAGGCCACCACGGTCAGCCACAGGAAGCCGATCGCCTCGGAGATCGCCTGGGTCAGCGGCGCGCCGCGCACGGCGCGCTTGGTGACGGCGAGCAGCCAGAGGACCAGGGTGACCACGGTGGAGCCGGCGAAGACGACGGCGTACTGCTGCAGGAAGGCGGAGTTGGTGAAGTCCACCTGGGTGGTGCCGTCGATGGCGCTGGACAGCTTGCGCACCAGCCACGCGGCGGCCTGCGCGCAGCCCTTGGCGAGCGAGCCCAAGGGATCGGTGACGGAGTTGGTGGAGCCGGGGAGGATGGTGCCGCCAGTAGGTGATCCGCAGACAGTTCCCGCGCCGGGGAGCGGGAAGTCACAGGTATTGGAGGACCCGGAGGGGCTTGCGCTCGGTGCCGGGCTCGGACCGGTGGCGAAGGCGGCTTGGGCGGTCAGGAGGGCGGCCAGTTGCACCATCGACATCGCCCACGCCAGCGTGCCGGCGGAGCGCAGGAACGGGCGGGCGTTGCGCCCCTCGCCGTCAGCGGGCATAGCGGAAGCCTCCGAATTGCTGGACGGCGCCGGTGATCTCCTCGGCGTTGGCCGCCTGCTGGTCGGCAGGGACCGGGGCGGGGCCGGACTGGCGGTTGAAGTCGGTGAGCTTCCAGTCGTTGCCCGTCCAGTGCAGGGTGAGCGTGACGGTGTACCAGTTCGCGGTGACCGGCTTGGTGGAGGACGTCCCGGCCAGGCCGCCCAGGCCCACGCACCAGACCATCGCCTGGGTGGAGTCCGCGGTGTAGCCGGACGTCTTGGTGCCCACCGGGGTGGCCCGGCTGACGAAGGTCAGCCCGCTGGGGGCCCGGCCCTGCGGGTCGAGGCCGTAGCCGGCCAGGGCGTCGGGGGTGAGGGCTTGGTCGAGGCGGCTCTGCAGGGTGGCGACGGCGGACGGGTCGGCGATGGCGGCCAGTATCGCGTGTCGGCCGTCGGCGCGGAACATGTCCGCTCCGCCCAGCGCGACGGCGTAGTTGGCGGCGGCGGACTGGGCGCCCTGCTCGGTGTGCGGGTAGCCGACACCGATCCCGTTGCTGGTGGCGGTGACGGGTTGGTCGCCGCTGGGCGCAGTGGGCGGCGCTGCGCCGGGCCGACCGCCGGAGCCGCCCTGCGCGGAGCTGTCGCCCGAGGTGCCCGTACCGGCGCCCGGGACAGTCTTGCCCCGGTTGGCGATGGAGATGGCCAGCACCAGCAGGGCGACCACCACCAGGACCGTCAGCAGGGTGCGCAGCGGCCTGGTCTGACGGCTGGGCGGCTGAGGGGAGGACTGTTCGCCGACCGGCAGCCGCGTACGGGTGTGCGGCTGGTCGTCGGGCAACGGCACGGCGGCCCTCCTGGGACAGGGAGCCGCTGGAGGGCTCCGGGATTGCGTTCCGGCGTGAGGTGTCCGGAGACGGGTTCCGGGGTGGGGGGTCCGGGACGCCCCGGTGGCGGCCGACCCGGCAGCTGCCGGGTTGACTGTCCGATCGTCAGATGGCCATGCCGTAAACAATGGTGAACAGGGTGCCCAGTGATCCGATGATGAACACGCCGGTCAGCCCGGCGACGATCAGCCCCTTGCCCTGTTCGGCGCTGAAGGTGTCACGCATCGCGGTGGCGCCGATCCGCTGCTTGGCGGCCCCCCAGACCGCGATGGCCAGACAGGCCAGGATGGCGACCGCCATGATGACCTCGACCATGACCCGGGCCTCCGACCCGAGGGTGGAGAAAGGCCCCCAATCCGGCGCGATCCCACCGATAATGGTGTTGATATTGCCCTTGGCGGGCGGGGTATCGGCCAGGTAGCCGTTGGCATGGCCGCTCAGCATGCTGCTCACACTGCTCGCTACGTTGCTCAAGTGCATTCCTGTCTCACCGCCCGATCAGGCAAATTCAAGGCCCCCCACCGGGGTCACGCGAAGGGCTGGGACCCATTCTTGGCCAGATCTGATGTCGACTTGGCTACTTCTCGTGGATTGGTCGTGAAGCATCGGCCCCGTACACCAGGATGTCCACCGTACGAAGGATAGCTCTGACTCTTTGTATCTCCGATGATTGCGCTGGGCAACGCCTTCCAGCAGACTGGTGGGGGTGTCGGCCGATCGATCCGGCGCATGCGGGGGGCATATGCGTACCCCGGCGTGCCGGGGGCCGTGCCCTTGGGGCACAGGGTCTCTGACACTGCATCGGGATGGTGCTGATGGTACTCCGGAAAGGCCTGACGGCGGCGGCTGCTGCGGGGGCGGTTGCATTCGCCCTCGTCGGCCTGATCGGCGTCGGCACGTACGCCGCGAGCGGCGCCGTCCAGAGCGGCGGCACGGGAGTCGCGCTCGCCCCCGGCACTGTTCCGGCTGCCTACCAGGGCCTGATTCAGCAGTGGGGCACGCTGTGCCCGCAGATCTCCCCTCCGATGCTCGCCGCACAGCTCTATCAGGAGAGCGGTTTCGATCCGTCAGCCCGCAGCCCTGTCGGCGCGCTGGGGATCGCCCAGTTCATGCCGGCCACCTGGGCGACGTACGGGGTGGACGGCAACGGCGACGGCAAGAAGGACATCTGGGACCCGGCCGACGCGATCCCCTCCGCCGCGACCTACGACTGCGCCCTCGCCCGGGACACCGCGGGCGTCCCCGGCGACCCGCAGGCCAACCTGCTGGCCGCCTACAACGCCGGTCCGTACGCGGTGATCAGCGCCCAGGGCGTGCCCGCGTACCAGGAGACCCAGGGCTACGTCCGCTCGATCACCTCACTGACCCAGAGCTTCGCCGCGCCCGTCAGCGCGGTCGCCGTCTCGGCGCAGGCCTCCGGCGCGATCTACTTCGCCCAGACCAAGTTGGGCACCCCCTACCTGTGGGGCGGCGAGGGACTGGCCTCGCAGGGCGGCCAGTTCGACTGCTCGGGCCTGACCCAGGCGGCATACGCCTCGGTGGGCATCACCCTCCCCCGGGTCGCCAACGACCAGTGGTACGCCGGGCAGCACCCCTCGCGCGACCAACTGCGCCCGGGCGACCTGGTCTTCTTCGCCACCAACCTCAACGATCCGCGCACCATCCACCACGTGGGCATCTACGTCGGCGGCGGCTACATGATCAACGCGCCGCACACCGGCGCGGTGATCCGCTACGACAAGATCGACCAGCCGGACTACATCGGAGCCACCCGGGTCACCCAGGACGGCGCCGCGGCACTGCCGGTGCGGGGCAGCAACGGATCGATCACCGGCGGCTCGGTTCCCGGCAGCCAGTCCTGACGGCGTGACAGATTTGTGCGCACCCAGTCAAGTTTCCATAACAGCCGGTTCTCGTGGAACGCTGTGCCTCGCCTGTGACGTTCTGACCTGCGGCAGCCCCTCCGGTCTGCCCCGCGGACCACATGGCGGACGAACGAGCTGATCAGACGGCAGATCCCAGGAGGTACGGCGTGTCGACGCTGTTGGCCGACACCGGTAACCCCGACCTCGACCTGCTCTACACCGTCAACGGCTGGGCCAGAGAGGCCCCGCCCCAGCTGGACTCGCTGGTCTCCTGGATCGGCGAGTACGGCATCCTGCTCGGCCTGCTGGCGCTCTGCGTGCTCGGCTGGCTGATCGCCCGCCGCCGGCCGAACGCCCCGGTGGCGGTGGCCGGCGTCCTCTGGGCCCCGATCTCGGTCGCCCTCGCCGAGCTCGCCAACCTCCCGATCGCCTCGATCGTGGACCGGCCGCGCCCCTTCGTGAACCACCCGGGCCTGGACGTCCTGGTGTCCGGCAAGGCCGGTACGCACTCCTTCGTCAGCGACCACGCGACGATGTCGATGGGCTTCGCGGTGGCGCTCTTCCTGGTCAACCGCCGGCTCGGCTGGGCCGCCGGGTGCCTGGCCCTGCTGCAGGGCTTCTGCCGGCTGTTCATGGGCGTGCACTACCCGACCGACGTGATCGGCGGCTACGCGCTGGCGACGGCGGTGGTGCTGCTGCTCGCGCCGATCGCGATGGCGGTGCTGGTCCCGCTCTGCCACGCGCTGACCCGTACGGCGGTGGCGCCGCTGATCATTGCCGACCGCAGTGGCTCCGACCGGCCCAGCGGACGGCGTCGGCGCGGCGCGACCGCCGAGCCGGCGGCGGAGCGAACGCCCGACTCCGATCTGGCCGCCTGAACCGAAGCGGCCGGCTAGCGGCCCGGGTCCGCCACGTGCCCGGCCGCGTCCCGCCGGGCCATGTCACGCGAGCGCCGGGCCGGCGCGTACCAGCCGCACCCGCACACGGCGCTGGCGAAGGACCCGCGTTCGGTGACCTCCACCTGATGCGCGGGCTGTCGTTCGGCAGGGGGATCGGGCAAGGACTTCAGCTCCGAGGTCACGTGGCTCACGGTAACGCGCGCGACCCCCGGCGCGCGAAGCCCGTCGTGCGCCGGGCTGCTCGTAACCCCCGGGCCCAGCGCTCGTTCTCGAAGTGACGGCTGCGCCCAGCGGGGGCGACGGCTGGCCGGGCAGCCGGCCCGAGGGGGTTTGAGATCACCATGATTCAGTCGCAGCATCGCCGCGCACGTTTCCTCGGCTCAGCGGCCGCAACCGCGCTGCTGGCCGCCTCACTGGCCGCCTGCTCGGGCGGTTCCGGCAGCTCCGCCGATGGCTCCGGGGCGCAGAGCGCCGCCGCCGACAAGCTGTCCGACGACCCGCTGACTGCGGTGCGCAACGCCGCCGACATCACCGGCCGCACCGGTTCGGCGACCGCCGCCACCGAGCTGACCACCGAGTCCGGCGACAAGAAGGCGTCCTTCACCGGCAGCGGCGCGTACGACTACGGCAAGCGCCTGGGCAAGCTGGAGGTCGCCGTGCCACCCGGCGCCGCGACCACCGGCAAGGTCGTCGAGGTGCTCGAACCGGGCATCGTCTACCTGCAGAACAGCGGCGCCAAGGTGCCCGCCGGCAAGTGGGTGCGCCTCGACGTCCGCCAGCTGGCCGACGGCAACCTGATCAGCAACGGCGCCACCGACCCGGCGAGCGCCGCCGGCGCGCTGCGCGGCGCGCAGCAGGCGCAGCTGGTGGGCGCCGAGACGCTGGACGGCGTGGCCGTCAAGCACTACCGGGGCACCCTGGACCTGGCCAAGGCCGCGGACGCCACCGGCGGCGAGAGCGCGTACGGGCTGCGGATGGCCGCCAGCACCTTCACGGTCAAGGACGTCCCGTTCGACGTGTGGCTGGACGCGCAGGGTCGGCTGAACAAGGTGACCGAGGTCTTCACCTTCGCCGGGGTGGCCGGCTCCAAGGAGGCCAAGGACCAGGTCAAGGTCACCTCAACGGTGACGCTGAACGCCTTCGGCAAGCCGGTGGAGGTGGCCGAGCCGGCCGCCGCCGACGTCTACCAGATGCAGGACTCCGGCAGTCCCAGTCCGCTGAAGTGACGCCCCGGAAGATGACGCCCGATCGACCGAACGGTCGATCGGGCGGCGGGCGGCGGTTGTCCAGCCACCCGTTTCGGTGCCAGAGATGGCCCGTCCGTGCCATGTGGCCGGGCTCGGCAGTCCCTAGGCTGGGAAACGGGTAACTGCCGCCCCGGTGTGCAGGCGCTGAAGGGGTGGTGCAGGGTGTCGTCCTCCAGGGACCGAACGGTCGGCCACGACAGCGCCGCCCTCGACGAGATCGACCTGGCCGGTGAGCTGATGATCGCCGCCACCGCCAGCGCCGACGAGCGGCTGCCGACCGCCCGGATCGACGAGGTGCTGCTCAGCGGCCAGGAGCCGGACGACGAGGCCACCAGCGCGGTGGCCTGACGTCAGCACGAGGCCGCTGACGGCAGACCGGGGTCGGCTCGCCGCGCGTCAGGTCCGCAGCAGCCGGCTGATCGCCGCCATCGCCTCCGCGACCTTCTCGTCCATCGTCGGCCCGCCCTCCTCGACGGCGGCCGCCACGCAGTGCTTGATGTGCTCCTCCAGCAGCGCCAGCGCGAAGGACTGCAGCGCCTTGGTGCCCGCCGAGACCTGGGTGAGGATGTCGATGCAGTAGACGTCCTCCTCGACCATCCGCTGCAGGCCGCGGACCTGGCCCTCGATCCGCCGCAACCGCTTGAGGTGGTCGGCCTTGTGCGAGCTGTAACCGTGCGGCCCGTGCTGCGCCGCGGCCTCGACGCCGCCCGCCGCCGCCCCGGCGCTGTCGGTGGTCTCGGTGGTCATCGGCCTGCCCCGTTCTCGTCCTCGTCGCGCGGCCGACCGCCGCTGGTCGCTCCGGTCCCGCGGGTCAAGTGTCGCGCACCGGACGCCGCCGCGCTGTTACCCCGTCTGAGCGGCTCGCAGGGAGTACCGGGTGCACAACCGGGGTATTCCGCCCGAGGTTCCGTCAGACTGGGCTGCACTCCCCGCTCCCGGACCCCGTTTGCGTCATCCTGACGCCGAGCACCTAGCATCGTTCAGTCCGTACCCCGCACATCGGAGATTTCCGTGCGTTTTAGCCTGACCCCGAAGGAGACGAGCTTCTACGACATGTTCGCCGCCGCGGCGGAGAACCTGGTCGTCGGATCGAAGCTCCTGCTGGAACTGCTGGGCTCAGACGTGTCAGCCAGAGCGGAGATCGTCGAGCGCATGCGCGCCGCCGAACACGCGGGCGATGACACCACCCATGCGGTCTTCCACCAGCTCAACTCCTCCTTCATCACGCCGTTCGACCGTGAGGACATCTACAACCTGGCCTCGTCGCTGGACGACATCATGGACTTCATGGAGGAGGCCGTCGACCTGGTCGTCCTCTACGACATCCAGACCCTGCCCAAGGGCGTCGAGCAGCAGATCGAGGTGCTGGCCCGGGCCGCGGAGCTGACCGCCGAGGCGATGCCCAACCTGCGCAGCATGTCGGGCCTGAACGAGTACTGGATCGAGATCAACCGGCTGGAGAACCAGGCCGACCAGATCCACCGCAAGCTGCTCGCCCACCTGTTCAGCGGTCAGTACGAGGCGATCGAGGTGCTGAAGCTGAAGCAGGTGGTGGACGTCCTCGAAGAGGCGGCCGACGCGTTCGAGCATGTCGCCAACACGGTGGAGACCATCGCCGTCAAGGAGTCCTGACCGCGTGGACACGGCAGCACTCATCGTCGTCCTCGGCGTGGCCTTCTTCTTCACGTACACCAACGGGTTCCACGACTCGGCGAACGCCATCGCCACCTCGGTCTCCACCCGGGCGCTGACCCCCAAGGCCGCGCTGGCGATGGCGGCCGTGATGAACCTGGCTGGCGCCTTCCTCGGCAGCGGCGTGGCCAACACCGTCTCCAAGGGGATCATCGACACACCGACCGGCAGCCAGGGGATGGCCATCCTCTTCGGCGCCCTGGTCGGCGCGATCGCCTGGAACCTGACGACCTGGTACTTCGGCCTGCCCTCCTCCTCCTCGCACGCGCTCTTCGGCGGCATGGTCGGGGCGGCGCTGGCCGGTGGCACCGGGGTGATCTGGAGCGGCGTCCTCGACAAGATCATCATCCCGATGATCGTCTCGCCGATCGTCGGCCTGGTGGCCGGCTACCTGGTGATGCTGGCGATCCTGTGGATCTTCCGGCGGGCCAACCCGCACAAGGCCAAGCGCAACTTCCGGGTCGCGCAGACCGCTTCGGCCGCCGCCATGGCGCTGGCCCACGGCCTGCAGGACGCCCAGAAGACCATGGGCGTCGTGGTGCTGGCGCTCACCATCGCGGGGCACCAGAGCGGCAACGCGATCCCGATCTGGGTCAAGATCTCCTGCGCCACGATGCTCTCGCTGGGCACCTACGCGGGCGGCTGGCGGATCATGCGGACCCTGGGCCGCAAGATCATCGAGCTGGACCCGCCGCAGGGCTTCGCCGCCGAGAGCACCGCGGCGACGATCATGTACATCACGTCGTACGTCTTCAAGGCGCCGATCTCCACCACCCATGTGATCACCTCGGCGATCATGGGTGTGGGGGCCACCAAGCGGGTCCGCGCGGTGCGCTGGGGAGTGGCCAAGAACATCGTGCTCGGCTGGTTCATCACCATGCCGGCCGCGGCACTGGTGGCCGCGCTGGTCTACTGGATCACTGATCTGATCTTCCTCTGAGTCCGGTGGCGGCAGGCAGACCCGCCGCACGCAGAAGGGCCCGCCCCCACGTCCCGGGGGCGGGCCCTTCTTCACACTCCGCGGCGGCACCGCCATGCAGCGCCGCAGAGCAGTTCGTGCTCCGCACAGCCTCCGATCGGAGGCGGGCCCGGTGGCCGGGCCCGTCCGGGTCTAGCCGAAGCGGCCGGAGATGTAGTCCTCGGTCGCCTGGACCGACGGGTTGGAGAAGATCCGCTGGGTGTCGTCCAGCTCGACCAGCTTGCCGGGCTGGCCGACGCCGGCCAGGTTGAAGAAGGCCGTCCGGTCGCTGACGCGGGCCGCCTGCTGCATGTTGTGGGTCACGATGACGATCGTGAACCGCTCCTTGAGCTCGCCGATCAGGTCCTCGATGGCCAGCGTGGAGATCGGGTCGAGGGCCGAGCAGGGCTCGTCCATCAGCAGCACCTGCGGCTCGACCGCGATGGCGCGGGCGATGCAGAGCCGCTGCTGCTGGCCGCCGGAGAGGCCGGCGCCCGGCTTGCTCAGGCGGTCCTTGACCTCGTTCCAGAGGTTGGCGCCCTTGAGCGAGCTCTCCACCACACCGTCCAGGACGGACTTCTTGCGGACACCCGCGAGCTTGAGTCCGGCCGCGACATTGTCGTAGATCGACATGGTCGGGAACGGATTGGGTCGCTGGAAGACCATTCCGACCGTGCGGCGGACCGCGACCGGGTCGACGTCCCGGCCGTACAGGTTCTCGTCGTCCAGCAGGACCTTGCCCTCGACCCGGGCGCCGGGGATCACCTCGTGCATCCGGTTGAGGGTGCGCAGGAAGGTGGACTTACCGCAGCCGGAGGGGCCGATGAAGGCCGTCACCGAGCGGGGCTCGACGGTCATCGAGATGTCCTCGATGGCCTTGGTGGCGCCGTAGTAGGCCGACAGTCCGCTGACGTCGATGCGCTTCGCCATGATCTTTCGTCTCTCTCGTCTTTACGTACGTCAGTCGGCCGGTCAGTGCCCGGACTTGGGCGAGCGCCAGCGGGCGATGCCCCGCGCGATGAGGTTGAGGCCCATCACGAAGGCGATCAGCACCAGGGCCGCACCCCAGGCGCGCGCGTAGCCATAGCTGTTGTTGACCTGCGAGTACTGCTGCCAGATGTAGATCGGCAGCGACTCCTGCGGTCCCGAGAACGGGTTGCTGTTGATGGAGTCCGTGATGAACACCAGCATCAGCACCGGAGCGGTCTCACCGGTGATGCGGGCCACTGCCAGCATGACACCCGTGGCGATGCCGCCGATCGCGGTGGGGATGACGATCCGCAGGATCGTCTTCCACTTGGGCACACCGAGCGCGTACGAGGCTTCGCGCAGCTCGTTCGGGACGAGCTTGAGCATCTCCTCGGTGGAGCGCACCACCACCGGCAACATCAGGATGGCCAGGGCGAGGCTGCCGGCGAAGCCCGAGTACTGGAAGCCCAGCGCCAGGAGCCACACCGAGAAGATGAACAGACCGGCGACGATGGACGGGACACCCGTCATGACGTCGACGAAGAAGGTGACCACCTTGGCGAGCCGGCCACGGCCGTACTCCACCAGGTAGACCGCCGTGAGCAGACCGACCGGCGCGGCCATCAGCGTGGCCAGGCCGACCTGCTGGATGGTGCCGAGCAGCGCGTGGTAGATGCCACCGCCCGGACCGGACTGGTAGACGCCCTTCATGGAGTGCGTCAGGAAGTTGCCGTCGACGACGGCGGCACCCTGCTGGATCGTGTAGGTGATCAGCGAGAGCAGCGGGATGACGGCCAGGATGAAGGCCACCCAGACCATCGAGGTCGCCAGGCGGTCCTTGGCCTGCCGGGTGCCCTCGATCTTGGCCGAGACGCCGTAGCTGATGACGACGAAGAGCAGGGCGGAGATCAGCCCCCACTGGAGGTGGCTCTGCAGCCCGGCGCCGGCGCCGATGCCGCAGCCGAGCGCGATGGCCAGCGCCGTGATGGCGGCCGGGGTCCATCGGGGCAGTCGGGCCGCGGTCAGCGGGCGGCTCAGCTGGGGGCCGGGGACCTGGTCGGCCACTGAGGTTGCGGTCGTCATGCGTTGGCCCCCGAGTACTCCTTGCGGCGGGCGATGATCAACCGGGCGCCGCCGTTCACGAGCAGAGTGATCACGAACAGCACCAGGCCGGAGGCCATCAGCGCGTCCTTGCCGTTCGAACCGGCCTCGGCGTACTTCAGCGCGATGTTCTGCGCGAAGGTACCGCCGCCCGCGTCCAGGATGTGCAGCGACAGGACGCTGCTGGAGGAGAGCACCAGGGCGACCGCCATGGTCTCGCCGAGCGCGCGGCCCAGACCCAGCATCGAAGCCGAGATGATGCCGGGGCGCCCGAACGGGATCACCGCGGTGCGGATCATCTCCCAGCGGGTCGCGCCGAGCGCGAGCGCCGCCTCCTCGTGCATCCGCGGCACCTGCCGGAAGACCTCGCGGGTGACCGCGGTGATGATCGGCAGGATCATGATGGCCAGCAGGATGCCGGTGCTGAAGAGGTTGCGCGCCGGGGCACCGGTGTGGGTCGTCCGGAAGATGTACGTCCAGCCCAGGTAGGTGTTCAGCCAGCTGGTCAGCCCGGCCAGGTGCGGCACCAGGTAGAGGGCGCCCCACAGGCCGTAGACGATGCTGGGGACGGCGGCCAGCAGGTCCACCAGGTAGGCGAACGGCTGGGCGATCCTGCGTGGCGCGTAGTGCGAGATGAAGAGCGCGATCGCGATCGCCAGCGGCACGGCGAGCACCATCGCGATGGCCCCGCTGACGATGGTGCCGAAGGCCAGCACCGCGATGCCGAAGCTGGGCTTCAGGATGTTGTCGGGGTCCCACTCGAAGGTGGTGAAGAAGTTGGTCTTGTCGTGGCTCAGCGCGATCCCGCTGCGGTAGAGCAGGAAGCCCGCGATGGCGGCCATGATGACCAGCAGCAGGATCCCGGAACCGGCGGAGAGGCCGAAGAACAGACGATCGCCCCGGCGGCTGTTCCCTTGCAGGGAACCCTTCCGAGACGCGGTGGTCCTGCCCCTGGAGGAGTCAGGGGTTGGTGAGGTCATGAGGATTTACTCCGGTCTGGCGGCGCCGCCCCGCGAGGGCGGCACCATGGCGGCGGTGCCCCGGACGAGTGGTGAGCTGGGTGGTGCTCCGGTCGGCGGTCCCGTCCCCCTGCGCGGGACCGCCGACCGGATGGAGCAGGTGGATCAGGCGAGGGTCGGGATCAGGGCCTTGACCTTGTCCGTGACCGACGACGGGAGCGGGACGTAGCCCTTGTCGCCGATGGCCTTCTGGCCGGCGTCGCTGATCGTGTAGGTCAGGAAGGACTTGAGGGTGTCCAGCGTGGCGGGGGCGTTGCCCTTGTCGCAGGCGATCTCGTAGGTGACCAGGACGATCGGGTAGGCACCCTCGGTCTTGGTCGCGTAGTCGAGGTTCAGCGCCAGGTCGCTGCCGGTGCCGACGACCTGAGCGGTGCCGATGGTGGTGGCGGCGTTGGCGGCGGTGGCCGCGACCGGCTTGGTGGCACCCGTGTTGATCGAGGCACTGTTCAGGTTGTTGCTCTGCGCGTAGGACAGCTCGGCGTAGCCGATCGAGTTCGGAACGGTCTTGACCTGCGAGGAGACGCCCGCGCTGCCGTTGGCCGACTGGCCGCCCTTGCCGGCCCAGGTCTTGCTGGACGGGTAGGACCAGGCACCGGCGGACGTCTTCGCCAGGTAGGCGGTCAGGTTCTGCGTGGTGCCCGAGTCGTCCGAGCGGTGGAAGGCCTGGATGTCGGCGGCCGGCAGGGTCACGCCCGGGTTCAGCTTGGCGATGGCCGGGTCGTTCCACTTGGTGATCTGCGCGTCGAAGATCTTCGCGATCGTCGGGCCGTCGAGCACCAGGTTGTTGACACCCTGCACGTTGTAGATGATCGAGACGAGGCCGCCGACCATGGGGATGTCGACACCCTGGCCGCCGCCCGCGCAGACCGCCTTGGTGGCGGTGATGTCCGTGGCCTTCAGGGCGGAGTCGGAGCCCGCGAAGGCGACCTTGCCCTGCTCGAACTGCTGGACGCCCGCGCCCGAGCCGACCGGGTTGTAGCTCAGGGTGCTGCCGG
Source organism: Kitasatospora sp. MAP12-44 (assembly GCF_029892095.1). NCBI lineage: Bacteria > Bacillati > Actinomycetota > Actinomycetes > Kitasatosporales > Streptomycetaceae > Kitasatospora > Kitasatospora sp. MAP12-44. The sequence continues at coordinate 4,751,618 of NZ_JARZAE010000004.1, read as the reverse complement.
AGCAGGCGGCGCCGAAGACGTTCTTCCACACGTCGATGGCGTTGCTCTGCGCGGTCGAGCCGGCGCCGAGGAACGCGGCCTGCTTGGCGGCGCAGGTGATCGCGGCGGCGGAGGGCGCACCGCTGGCGGAGGAGCCGCTGGAGGCGGTGGTGTTGTTGTCGGAGCCGCAGGCAGCGAGCGACAGCGAGCTGACGAGCGCCACGGCACCGATAGCGAGGGCCTTGGTGCTGCGGCCGTTCCGCTGGAGCTTCACAGGGTGTCCCTTTCTTTGGCACAGTCCGCGATCATCGCCCGACCACGCGGTCGGGCGGAGCGGACCTTGCTGTGGTCCGGGGCCTCTCCGGCCCTCCGGTAGGACCGAAGTTAGGCCGGGGAAGTGACACGTCAGCCGGTCATAAATGAACGGAAAGTGAACCTCGAAAGGATGCCAGGAAACACCGACCAGTAGTCACGGTTGCATTACAGCAAGGGTTCGGCCAAGACACGCCGCCAACCGGCCCGTTCGTTCATCAGAACGGATGGTCCCGTTCTATCCGCCGCCGACCTGGGGCGGGCCGTCGCCGGTCTCGGCCAGCTGCAGCAGCAGGGCGTCGATCAGCTCGCGGTCGCGGTCGTGGGTGAGCTTGGCCCTGGCCTTGCCGGGCTTGAGCCACTTCATCCGGTCCACCTCCCGATTGGGCCGGAACTCACCGCTGACCGGCACCGCCGCCCAGTACCGGACCTCCTTGGGCCGCCCGTTCGCCAGGTAGTACTGGGCGGGCAGCGGCGCGATCAGCCGGCAGCGCAGCCCGGTCTCCTCCTCCACCTCGCGCAGCGCCGCCCGCCAAGGGGACTCGCCCGGGAGCAGCTTGCCCTTGGGCAGGCTCCAGTCGTCGTACTTCGGGCGGTGGATCAGGGCGATCCGCGGCTTGCGCGGGCCGGTGCCGTCCTGCCGCATCCCGCCCGGGACCCAGAGCACCGCGCCGGCCGCCAGGACGGTGGGGCTGTGGGCGCTCTTCTTCGCACCGCTCGGGTGGTGGGCCGCGGACTGCTTGCCGACGACCCGGCCCGGGCCCGTCCACGGGCCCTGCTTCTTCGCCTCACGCAGCTTCTTGCGCTCCGTACGGTCGCTGCGTTCGCTGCGTTCGCTGCGTTCCGTGTGCTCGGACGGCCCGGACCGCCCGGGCGGCTGGGCCGACTGCGGCTCGGCGCCGGTACGGCTGGACGCCGCCATCCGGGGGCCGGGGCGGTTCTGCTGCTGCTCTGCGGTTAGGCGCTCGCCCATTCATGCCATCCGTGGTGCGGGAGGTTCGGCCACTGGCGGCCGAAGGCGTGCCGGGCCGCCTCCACCTCCAGTCGCTGATCAGCATGCACCACCCCCAGGACGTAGGCGGTCGCCGGGGTGATCCGCGGGGTGCGCGCCGCGGTGGCCGCCGTGGTCGCCGCGTCCGAGGCGTCCTGGTGGCGGTCGAGCACCTGGTCCAGCGCGTCCAGCTCCACCGCGGAGCGACCGCACACCTCCAACGCGTACCGGGACCGCTTGAGCAGGATCCGGGTCCGCCGCCAGGGCTCGTCGTCCGCGGCGAGCGCCGAGTCCGCGTCGCCGACCGCGGGGGCGGCCCGCTGCACCGGGACGCCCCCGGTCGGCGTCACTCCCAGCCGGTGCAGCGCATCACCGTGGTAGGCACCCGCGACCCGCTGCAGCGGCAGCCCCTGGACGGCCGCCACCAACGCGCCGAACGCCCCCGACGCCTGCGCCAGCAGCGCCCCGGCGGCCTGCCCCGCGGCCGGCTGGACCAGCGGCGCCTCGCCCACCAGCAGCGTCATCCGGTCCGCCAGCGCGTGCAGCCGCGACGAGCGCAGCTCCTGCAGCAGCGTGCTGTGCGCCCTGGTCCGGGACAGCGTCAGCTGCCGGTCGAGCAGTGCCCGGGCCTTGGGCGCGCCCTGGTGCCCGGCCAGCATGCCCGGGCCGGAGCTCTCGCCCACCGGGGCCGTCGAGCTGAGCGAGTCCAGCGCGGCCAGCAGCCGCACCGAGCGCCGCACGTACGCGGGCTCCTGCGCGAGCAGGTTGAGCAGCCAGCGCAGCTCGGCCCGCGACTCCTGCGCCCAGGTGCTGTCGAACACCGAGTGGAAGGTGTGCAGCGCCCCGCCGATCCGGCGCACGGCGCGCAGCAGCTCCCCCGTCCCGGCCGTCCCGCTGGTCGAGTTGAGTGAGGGGGCAGCGCCGGGTCTGGCGCCCGCCTCACCGACGGTCTGCGGCAGGGCGCGCAGGAAGGCGCCGGCCTGGTGGGTCAGATATCCGGAGAGGACCTCCCCGGCGGTCGCCGTGGAAGCCGCCGGAGTCGTCATGGGCGCGTCAGTCATGTCTCGGGTACTCCCCGTTTCCCCAGGGCAGGTGACGGATGGGTCAGAGCGCGGTGGAGGAACTCCGACGGCGCTGGCGCGAGTCGATGAGCAGTTCCTGGACGTCACGGAGGCGGTGCCCGTCAGTGTCCTGGCTGTGTCTGGTCCATGCCCCGTCCGAGCCCAGGTGCCAGGAGGCGGTGTCCTCCGACATGCCGAGGTCGATCAGCCCGGACAGCTCGGCCCGGTGCCCCGGGTCGACCAGCCGGACCAGCGCCTCGATCCGCCGGTCCAGGTTGCGGTGCATCATGTCGGCGCTCCCGAACCAGACCTCGGGATCACCGCCGTTGCCGAAGATGAAGATCCGGGAGTGCTCCAGGAACCGGCCCAGGATGCTGCGCACCCGGATGTTCTCGCTCAGCCCGGCCACGCCCGGCCGGACGGCGCAGATGCCGCGCACCCAGACGTCCACCGGCACGCCCGCGCGCGAGGCGCGGTAGAGCGCGTCGATCACGGCCTCGTCGACGATCGAGTTGACCTTGATCCGGACCGAGGCCGGCCGACCCGCGCGCTGGTGCTCGATCTCCCGGTTGATCCGGGAGATCAGCCCGTCCCGCAGGCTGCGCGGGGCGGTCAGCAGGCGGCGGTACGACTCGTGGCGCGAGTAGCCGGAGAGCCGGTTGAAGAGGTCGGAGAGGTCCGCGCCGACCTGCGGGTCCGCAGTGAGCAGCCCGAGGTCCTCGTACATCCGCGCGGTCTTGGGGTGGTAGTTGCCGGTGCCGACATGCGCGTAGCGACGCAGCAGGTCGCCCTCCTGGCGGACCACCAGGGACAGCTTGCTGTGGGTCTTCAGGCCGATCAGCCCGTAGACCACGTGGCAGCCGGACTCCTCCAGCTTGCGGGCCCACTTGATGTTGGCCTGCTCGTCGAAGCGCGCCTTGATCTCGACCAGCACCAGCACCTGCTTGCCGGACTCGGCGGCGTCGATCAGCGCGTCCACGATCGGCGAGTCGCCCGAGGTGCGGTAGAGCGTCTGCTTGATCGCCAGCACGTTCGGGTCGGCGGCGGCCTGCTCCAGGAAGGCCAGCACCGAGGTGGAGAAGCTGTCGTACGGGTGGTGCAGCAGCACCTCGCGCTCGCGCATGGCGGCGAAGATGTCCGGCTGGGAGGCCGACTCGACGTCGGTCAGCCCGCGCGCGGTGCCGGCCACGAACTTGGTGTACTTCAGCTCCGGCCGGTCCAGGTCGGCGATGCCGAACAGCCCGGTCAGGTCGAGCGGACCCGCCAGCGGGAAGACCTCGGCCTCGGTGATGTTCAGTTCGCGGATCAGCAGGTCGAGAATGTACGGGTCGATCGACTCCTCGACCTCCAGCCGGACCGGCGGACCGAAGCGCCGGCGCATCAGCTCCTTCTCCAGCGCCTTGAGGATGTTCTCGGTGTCGTCCTCCTCCACCTCCAGATCCTCGTTGCGAGTGACCCGGAACGCGTGGTGGGCGAGCACCTCCATCCCCGGGAAGAGCTCCTCCAGGTGCGCGCCCATCACGTCCTCCAACGGGACGTAGCGCTGGGCGGAGGCCTCCAGGAAGCGGGAGAGCGACTGGGGCACCTTCACGCGGGCGAAGTGCTTGTGCCCCGAGACCGGATTGCGCACCACCACGGCCAGGTTGAGGCTCAGTCCCGATATGTACGGGAAGGGGTGCGCGGGGTCGACGGCCAGCGGGGTCAGCACCGGGAAGATGTGCGCGCGGAACAGGGTGTGCAGCCGGGCCTTCTCCTTGTCCGACAGCTCGGCCCAGCGGACCAGCCCGATGCCCTCGGCGGCGAGGTCCGGCAGCACCTCCTGCTGGAAGGCGGCCGCGTGCCGGGCCATCAGCTCGCGGGACTTGGTCCAGATGAGATCAAGCACCTCGCGCGGCTGCAGGCCGGACGCGCTGCGCTGGGCGACCCCGGTCGCGATCCGGCGCTTGAGGCCGGCCACCCGGACCATGAAGAACTCGTCCAGGTTGCTGGCGAAGATCGCCAGGAACTTGGTGCGCTCCAGCAGCGGGATCTGCGGGTCCTCGGCGAGCTCGAGCACCCGCTCGTTGAACGCCAGCCAGCTGCGCTCACGGTCGAGGAAGCGGCCCTGCGGGAGCTCCTCGTCGTCCTGGTCGGCAAAGGCGGCGAGCTGGTCGAGCGGGAGTCCCAGCGCACCGCTGAAGCGCGCGGCGGACGAGCCGCCGACCGCGTCGAGCGGACTGCCGGCGGCGGGCGCGCCGGGTTCGTCGCCGGCTGCTGCTCCGGCCGTGACCGGACGGGGGATGCTCATGGGTTCCAGCTCCTCCAGAGAGATGAGGTCCGAGTGCTCGGTGCGCACGCTCTGCTCCGAGTCCGTCGCCGCCTGCGGGTGGCCCAAGCCGCCCTGCGCGGTCGATATCCGACCGGGCCTGGCCGCGGGGCCGGAGCTGCGGGAGCGAGACACTACGGACGTCATCCTGTGATCTTCGCCGCGGTAATTGAATCCACGGTAAACACCGCATGGCCAGGAGGAAAGCTGAGGCGGTCGGCCCTGCGGCCGCCGGCCGAACGCCGTTATCCGGCCGTAGCGCCCGACTGCACCCGATACACCAGGTCTACCTCATGAATGGCGAAACCGAGACGCTCGTAGACGCGGACGGCCGCCGGATTGTCCGCGTCCACATAGAGCAGCACGGTGGACAGGCCCCGGTCGCGGGCCAGGTGGCGCAGGCCGGCCGCGGTGAGCGCACGGCCCAGGCCGTTCCCCTGCTCCGCCGGGTCCACGCCGACCACGTAGACCTCGCCGAGGGCCGGCTCCGCCTCGGTGGCCGGGTGCACCTTGGTCCAGTGGAAGCCGACCAGCTGCTCGCCGCGGTAGGCGAGGAAGAAGCCGGCGGGGTCGAACCACGGCTCGGCGATCCGGTCGGCCAGATCCTGCGCGGTCCAGGAGCCCTGCTCGGGGTGGTGGGCGAAGGCGAGCGCGTTGAGCCGCAGCCACTGCTCGTCGTCCACGCCCGGACGGAAGGTGCGGAGCGTGACACCGGCCGGGAACGGCACGTCGTCGGTGCTCGGCCCGCCGCTCGGTTCGCCGCTTGGTTCGCTGCGACGCATCTGCCGGAGCTCGCGGACCAGCTCGGCGCCGTAGCGGTCGGCGAGGTGGCGGGCCCCCGGGTGACCGCCGTGGGCCCAGAAGTCGACCGGGCCGACGACCTGGGCCAGCACCGCGTCGAGCAGCCGACGGCCGTGCCCGCGCTGGCGCTGCTGTGGGGTGACCACCAGCTCCGCGGTCGGCACTGCGGCGTCGGCCGGTGCCTCCAGCTGCGCATAACCCACGTCCGGCTGCACCAGATGGGTGATCCCCGGCCGCGCGGTCCCGGACGAGCGCAGCCGGATCCGCCCCTGCTCGGAGACTGCCTCCCGGCCGTCCACCTCGACGGCGGCAGCCAGGATCCGCAGCGCGCCGTCCCGCAGCTCCGACGGCAACTCCGGCTGCGCGATGACCGCGCTCTGCTGCTCTTCGGGGCTCGCCCCCGTGGTCGCGTCCATGGTCTGACCCTACGTCACGCCACCGGGCGGGAAATGTCCGCAAACGCAGATAACCCCCATCCGAGGAATCGGATGGGGGTTATCTGGTATTCAAAGATTGTTCGGCGGCGTCCTACTCTCCCACAGGGTCCCCCCTGCAGTACCATCGGCGCTGTGAGGCTTAGCTTCCGGGTTCGGAATGTAACCGGGCGTTTCCCTCACGCTATGACCACCGAAACACTATGAAACTGTCAACCGCACCGCCCCATGGCCATGGGACGGGGTCGTTGTTTCAGAACAACACAGTGGACGCGAGCAACTGAGGACAAGCCCTCGGCCTATTAGTACCGGTCAGCTCCACCCATTACTGGGCTTCCACATCCGGCCTATCAACCCAGTCGTCTACTGGGAGCCTTACCCTCTCAAGGAGGTGGGAATACTCATCTCGAAGCAGGCTTCCCGCTTAGATGCTTTCAGCGGTTATCCCTCCCGAACGTAGCCAACCAGCCATGCCCTTGGCAGGACAACTGGCACACCAGAGGTTCGTCCGTCCCGGTCCTCTCGTACTAGGGACAGCCCTTCTCAATATTCCTACGCGCACAGCGGATAGGGACCGAACTGTCTCACGACGTTCTAAACCCAGCTCGCGTACCGCTTTAATGGGCGAACAGCCCAACCCTTGGGACCTACTCCAGCCCCAGGATGCGACGAGCCGACATCGAGGTGCCAAACCATCCCGTCGATATGGACTCTTGGGGAAGATCAGCCTGTTATCCCCGGGGTACCTTTTATCCGTTGAGCGACGGCGCTTCCACAAGCCACCGCCGGATCACTAGTCCCTGCTTTCGCACCTGCTCGACCCGTCGGTCTCACAGTCAAGCTCCCTTGTGCACTTACACTCAACACCTGATTGCCAACCAGGCTGAGGGAACCTTTGGGCGCCTCCGTTACTCTTTAGGAGGCAACCGCCCCAGTTAAACTACCCACCAGACACTGTCCCTGATCCGGATCACGGACCCAGGTTAGACATCCAGCACGACCAGAGTGGTATTTCAACGTCGACTCCACGACAACTGGCGTTGCCGCTTCAAAGTCTCCCACCTATCCTACACAAGCCGAACCGAACACCAATATCAAGCTATAGTAAAGGTCCCGGGGTCTTTCCGTCCTGCTGCGCGAAACGAGCATCTTTACTCGTAATGCAATTTCACCGGGCCTATGGTTGAGACAGTCGAGAAGTCGTTACGCCATTCGTGCAGGTCGGAACTTACCCGACAAGGAATTTCGCTACCTTAGGATGGTTATAGTTACCACCGCCGTTTACTGGCGCTTAAGTTCTCAGCTTCGCCCGACCGAAGTCGGACTAACCGGTCCCCTTAACGTTCCAGCACCGGGCAGGCGTCAGTCCGTATACATCGCCTTACGGCTTCGCACGGACCTGTGTTTTTAGTAAACAGTCGCTTCTCGCTGGTCTCTGCGGCCACCCCCAGCTCAGAGTGCAAGACTCATCACCAGGAATGGCCCCCCTTCTCCCGAAGTTACGGGGGCATTTTGCCGAGTTCCTTAACCATAGTTCACCCGAACGCCTCGGTATTCTCTACCTGACCACCTGAGTCGGTTTGGGGTACGGGCCGCCATGAAACTCGCTAGAGGCTTTTCTCGACAGCATAGGATCATCCACTTCACCACAATCGGCTCGGCATCAGGTCTCAGCCTTAATGAGTGACGGATTTGCCTATCACTCGGCCTACACCCTTACCCCGGGACAACCACCGCCCGGGCTGGACTACCTTCCTGCGTCACCCCATCGCTCACCTACTACAGACTTGGGTCACCGGCTCCACCACGTCCCTTTGTCCGAAGACTCCAGGCCGGCTTCGCGGGCTTAGCATCATCTGGTTCGACGTTGGCGCTTCAAAGCGGGTACGGGAATATCAACCCGTTGTCCATCGACTACGCCTGTCGGCCTCGCCTTAGGTCCCGACTTACCCTGGGCAGATCAGCTTGACCCAGGAACCCTTGGTCAATCGGCGCAAGAGTTTCCCACTCTTGTATCGCTACTCATGCCTGCATTCTCACTCGTGAACCGTCCACAACTGGATTCCTCCGCTGCTTCACCCGGCACACGACGCTCCCCTACCCATCACAGCAGGCGTTGGCCCTATTGCTGCAATGACACGACTTCGGTGGTGTGCTTGAGCCCCGCTACATTGTCGGCGCGGAATCACTTGACCAGTGAGCTATTACGCACTCTTTCAAGGATGGCTGCTTCTAAGCCAACCTCCTGGTTGTCTGTGCGACTCCACATCCTTTCCCACTTAGCACACGCTTAGGGACCTTAGTCGGTGTTCTGGGCTGTTTCCCTCTCGACCATGGAGCTTATCCCCCACAGTCTCACTGCCACGCTCTCACTTACCGGCATTCGGAGTTTGGCTAAGGTCAGTAACCCGGTGAGGCCCATCGCCTATCCAGTGCTCTACCTCCGGCAAGAAACACGTGACGCTGCACCTAAATGCATTTCGGGGAGAACCAGCTATCACGGAGTTTGATTGGCCTTTCACCCCTAACCACAGGTCATCCCCCAGGTTTTCAACCCTGGTGGGTTCGGTCCTCCACGAAGTCTTACCTCCGCTTCAACCTGCCCATGGCTAGATCACTCCGCTTCGGGTCTTGGGCGTGCAACTCAATCGCCCTATTCGGACTCGCTTTCGCTACGGCTACCCCACACGGGTTAACCTCGCTACACACCGCAAACTCGCAGGCTCATTCTTCAAAAGGCACGCAGTCACGAGACACACAGCAAGCTGGTGTCCGACGCTCCCACGGCTTGTAGGCACACGGTTTCAGGTACTATTTCACTCCGCTCCCGCGGTACTTTTCACCATTCCCTCACGGTACTATCCGCTATCGGTCACTAGGGAATATTTAGGCTTAGCGGGTGGTCCCGCCAGATTCACACGGAATTTCTCGGGCTCCGTGCTACTTGGGAGAAGCTCAAGTGAGCCGCACAGATTTCGTCTACGGGGGTCTTACCCTCTACGCCGGACCTTTCGCATGTCCTTCGACTATCCATACGGTTTCTGACTCACCCAGCCGCCGGCAGACGACTGAAGAACTTTCCCACGACCCCGCATTGGCAACCCCTGCCGGGTATCACACCAATACGGTTTAGCCTCATCCGGTTTCGCTCGCCACTACTCCCGGAATCACGGTTGTTTTCTCTTCCTGAGGGTACTGAGATGTTTCACTTCCCCTCGTTCCCTCCACATACCCTATATATTCAGGTACGGGTGACAGCCCATGACGACTGCCGGGTTTCCCCATTCGGAAACCCCCGGATCAAAGCCTGGTTGACGGCTCCCCGGGGACTATCGTGGCCTCCCACGTCCTTCATCGGTTCCTAGTGCCAAGGCATCCACCGTGCGCCCTTAAAAACTTGGCCACAGATGCTCGCGTCCACTGTGCAGTTCTCAAACAACGACCAGACACCCACCTACAAAACCCCTTGACAGGGCAGTGTCCGTGGGACCGGCACTGAAGCAACGACCATAACCGGCCGCTCCCTCAGGACCCAACAACGTGCCCGACACACCCGACCGCAACCATGCTTTCCACGCGCCGAAACGCAGTACTCGCAAAGAGCAACCGTGTGTGCCGAATAGTCAACGTTCCACCCATGAGCTGACCGTGCGAGACATTTGCTCACAATCGGCCGTGTGCTCCTTAGAAAGGAGGTGATCCAGCCGCACCTTCCGGTACGGCTACCTTGTTACGACTTCGTCCCAATCGCTGGTCCCACCTTCGACGGCTCCTCCCCTTACGGGTTAGGCCACCGGCTTCGGGTGTTACCGACTTTCGTGACGTGACGGGCGGTGTGTACAAGGCCCGGGAACGTATTCACCGCAGCATGCTGATCTGCGATTACTAGCAACTCCAACTTCATGGGGTCGAGTTGCAGACCCCAATCCGAACTGAGGCCGGCTTTTTGGGATTCGCTCCGCCTCGCGGCATCGCAGCCCTTTGTACCGACCATTGTAGCACGTGTGCAGCCCAAGACATAAGGGGCATGATGATTTGACGTCGTCCCCACCTTCCTCCGAGTTGACCCCGGCAGTCTCCTGTGAGTCCCCATCACCCCGAAAGGCATGCTGGCAACACAGAACAAGGGTTGCGCTCGTTGCGGGACTTAACCCAACATCTCACGACACGAGCTGACGACAACCATGCACCACCTGTATACCGACCACAAGGGGGCGACCATCTCTGGCCGTTTCCGGCATATGTCAAGCCTTGGTAAGGTTCTTCGCGTTGCGTCGAATTAAGCCACATGCTCCGCTGCTTGTGCGGGCCCCCGTCAATTCCTTTGAGTTTTAGCCTTGCGGCCGTACTCCCCAGGCGGGGAACTTAATGCGTTAGCTGCGGCACCGACGACGTGGAATGTCGCCAACACCTAGTTCCCACCGTTTACGGCGTGGACTACCAGGGTATCTAATCCTGTTCGCTCCCCACGCTTTCGCTCCTCAGCGTCAGTAATGGCCCAGAGATCCGCCTTCGCCACCGGTGTTCCTCCTGATATCTGCGCATTTCACCGCTACACCAGGAATTCCGATCTCCCCTACCACACTCTAGCCTGCCCGTATCGAATGCAGACCCGGGGTTAAGCCCCGGGCTTTCACATCCGACGCGACAAGCCGCCTACGAGCTCTTTACGCCCAATAATTCCGGACAACGCTCGCACCCTACGTATTACCGCGGCTGCTGGCACGTAGTTAGCCGGTGCTTCTTCTGCAGGTACCGTCACTTGCGCTTCTTCCCTGCTGAAAGAGGTTTACGACCCGAAGGCCTTCATCCCTCACGCGGCGTCGCTGCATCAGGCTTTCGCCCATTGTGCAATATTCCCCACTGCTGCCTCCCGTAGGAGTCTGGGCCGTGTCTCAGTCCCAGTGTGGCCGGTCGCCCTCTCAGGCCGGCTACCCGTCGTCGCCTTGGTAGGCCATTACCCCACCAACAAGCTGATAGGCCGCGGGATCATCCTGCACCGCCGGAGCTTTCCACCCATCCCCATGCGAGGACAGGTCATATCCGGTATTAGACCTCGTTTCCAAGGCTTGTCCCAGAGTGCAGGGCAGATTTCCCACGTGTTACTCACCCGTTCGCCACTAATCCACCCGAAGGCTTCATCGTTCGACTTGCATGTGTTAAGCACGCCGCCAGCGTTCGTCCTGAGCCAGGATCAAACTCTCCGTGAATGTATACCCGTAATCGGGTGACACCCGCGTTGAGCGGCACGACAACCACCGGAATAGGGTGGCAACGTGCACTGCGTCCTCGCTGTGTATTACTTCAAAAGGAATCTCCAACCCCGATCCGAAGATCAAGGCCGGGGATGTCAACATATTTGGCGTTGACTTTTGGCACGCTGTTGAGTTCTCAAGGAACGGACACTTCCTTCGAACTGCCTTCGCAGTATCTCCGGGCGCTTCGTTCAGTACTTCGTTTCGTTCTTCACTCAGCTTATCAGACCCGCCGTTCGGCGTTTCTCACTCGCTTTCCTGCTTCGCGGTTTCCCGCCGCAGTGCATCCGACCTTACCAGGTCTTCCGCACTGCCTCGGCCCTCAAGTGGCCTTCGTCGTAACCGACCTGACGGCCTGTCCGACGCCTCAAACTCTAGCCCGGCTCCGCCCCGAAAAGCGAATCCGACCCCACTCACCGAAATACCGGCACAGCAAAACAAAGCCCCCTGCGACAGCGCGCAGGAATGGCAGGAGCATTACTGAGAAAGGTGTTTCAGAGGAGTGGCTGCGCTCAGGACCCGTCCGTGCAGAGCGCGCGTCCGGTGCTCCCTGACAGGCAGCTCGGAGAACACTAGACCTCCCCCGGGGTGGAGTCAACCCCAGGCTGGGCCGTCCCGGTCGGGAGCTGGAAGGCCAGCACCGCGACGTCGTCGTCGTGGTCGGCGCTCACGCCCATGGCCCGGAGCAGGCGGGAGCAGACCACGTCCGGCGAGCCGACCGCGCCGGCCAGGGTGTGGGCGAGCAGGTCGAGGCCCTGGTCGATGTCCTGGTCCCGGCGCTCGACCAGGCCGTCGGTGTAGAGGACACCCGTGGTCCCCGGCAGCAGGCGCAGGATGTGTGAGGTGTGGCTGCCTCCGCCGGTGCCCAGCGGCGGGCCGTTCTGCTGCTCCCCCTGGAGGACGGTGCCGTCCGGCGAGCGCAGCATCAGCGGAAGGTGCCCGGCCGAGGCATAGGTGAGGGTGCCGGCAGGGGGGTACCCCCGGACGGAGTCTGGGGGAGGGTCGTAGACGGCGTAGACACAGGTGGCGATCTGGTTGGCGTCGATCTCCATGGCGATGCCGTCGAGCAGGCCGAGTACCTGGTGCGGGGGCAGGTCGAGACGGGCGTACGCGCGCACGGCCGTCCGCAGCTGTCCCATCACGGCCGCCGCCCGCAGGCCGCGACCCATCACGTCACCGATCACCAGCGCTGTGCGGCCGCCGCGCAGGCTGATCACGTCGTACCAGTCGCCGCCGACCGCGGCCTCGGCTCCGCCGGGCTGATAGGTCGCGGCGACGCTGAGGTCGGCCGGCTGTTCGAGCTCCTGCGGCAGCAGGCTGCGCTGCAGGGTGACCGCGGCCTCGCGCTGGCGGCGCTCCGCGTCACGCAGCCGGACGGCGGCCTGTACCTGGTCGGTCACCTCGGCGGCGGAGATCAGCACCCCGACCGGAGCCGGGGCCCGGCCCTCGCGGGCGGCGACCGCGCCGTTCGGCTGGCTGAGCTCGCTCGCGTGCAGCGGCACGCAGGAGACGTTGAAGTACCGGGAGGGCCCGCCGGGCGCGAGGGCCTGGATGCAGCGCGCCTTGACGCTGCGGGCCCGGCCGCTGCGCAGCACCTGGTCGAGCAGCGGCAGCAGGCCCAGATCTGCCAGCTCGGGCATCGCCTCGTCCGCCGGGAGGCCGGGTGTGCGGGTGCCGAACAGCTCCCGGTAGGCCCGATTGGCGTAACCCAGGCGGTGCCGGGCGCCGTAGGTGACGGCGACCGGCGCGGGCAGCCGCCCCAGGACGTCCCGCAGGTCGAACAGCTCATGGAGGTCGAGCGGTGGCACGGCCGACTGCCCGGAGGGGTCGCGCGGTCCGGGCACGGCGACCGGGTCGTCCGGTGGAGGAGCGACGCGCCACGGGGCTCCGGTGAGCCGCGCACTCCAGCGCATGAGGTTCAACCGATTGTCGCTTCCTCGAATCAAAGGGATCGTCACGTTTCGTACAGGCGTTTGTACAGCCGGTGACAGTCTGTCAGGCAGATCCTGACAGGTGCAGGAGCGATTCCGGAAGTCGTACGTGTGTTGGTCGTGTTGTACGGCCCGGCCGGCGGCTCAGGCTTCCGAGGAGTCGACTGCGGCCTCGAATTCGGCTCGCGGATGTTCCAGTGATCCCAGTGATACGACCTCTCGGGTGAATAGGCCGGCCAGGATCCAGTCCGCGAGGATCCGCACCCGGCGGTCGGGGCTCGGCATCCTGCGCAGCGTCCGCGCCCGGTGCAGCAGCCAGGCCCGGCGGCCGGTGCGGCTGCCCCGGCGGGTGTGGGCGACCCCGCGGCGCAGGCCCAGCGAGGTGGAGGCGCACGGACGCTCGGGCCGATAGTCGCCCTCCGGGCCGGAGGCGAGCGAGGCGATCAGATTGTCAGCCAGCAACTCGGCCTGGCTCGCCGCATGCTGGGCGTTCGGCGGGCACGAAGCGCCGTCGGCGTCCGGATCCGGCACGGCTGCGCAGTCGCCCGCGGCCCAGGCGTCGGCCAGCGGACCGGCGTCCGGCCCGGCCACCCGGAGGGTGGGCAGGCAGCGCACTCGTCCTTCGGCGTCCAGCGGGAGATCGGTGGCGCCGAGCAGCGGGGCGGGCCGGACCCCGGCCGTCCAGACCAGCGTGCGGGCGGCGAACCGGCTGCCGTCCGAGAGCACGGTCACCCGGCCCTGCGCGGACTCCAGCGTGGTGGAGAGCCGGACGTCCACGCCGCGCTCGCGCAGTTGGACCAGGGTGTGCGCGGCCAGCGCGGGGTCCGCCTCCGCGAGGATTCCGGGGCCCGCCTCGACCAGCACCCAGCGCAGGTCGTCGGGCTGGATGTTGTGGTAGCCGCGCAACGCGTAGCGGGCCATGTCCTCCAGCTCGGCGAGTGCGCCGACCCCCGCGTAGCCGCCGCCGACGAAGACGAACGTCAGCGCGGACTGGCGCAGTTCGGGGTCGCGGGTGGAGGAGGCGATGTCGAGCTGCTCCAGGATGTGGTTGCGCAGGCCGACCGCCTGGCCGACCGACCCGAAGCCGAGGCCGTGCTCCGCCAGCCCGGGGATCGGCGGCCGTCGGGAGACCGAACCAGCCGTCAGCACCAGTCTGTCGTACGGGAGTTCGATCTCAGGTCCGGTCTCGGGGATGATCCAGGCGAGTCGGCGGGCATGGTCGATCCGGGCGATCCGCGCCGTGAGCACCCGGCACTCGGGCAGCGCCCGGCGCAGTGGCACCACCACATGCCGAGGGTCGATCGATCCCGCCGCGACCTCGGCCAGCAGCGGCCGGTAGGTGAGGTAGGGATCGTTCTCGACGACGGTGATCTCCACTGTGCCGCCGCGCAGTTCGGCCCGCAGGCCCTGCTGCAGCCGGGCCGCTGCGGTCAGCCCGGCGCAGCCGCCGCCCACGATCAGGATCCGGATGGCGGCACTCCCTGTCGATGTGACCTGGTTCACGCAACCATGACGCACCCCCGGAGTGCCTCTTGTCCACAGTGCGTACGGGATCCGGCGGGCTGATTTTCTCCCGCTGGACGGGGGCGCCAGGCCGCCATCCAGGTCATTCACGGGCAACTTTGGGCATCAGGGGGCATCAAATCGTCACCCCGGGTGGTGAATCCATTACGGCCTGATTTACCGTTGGCCGACCGGGTCGACTGGCGCAGGCTGAAACGGGGAAGGGTAGTCCGCAGGCGATCCTCGCCCGGGCGGGCCGATCCCCGATCGCCGGACGGCCCGGGAGCCTGGCTGTGCACCGGGGCCCGGCCCCATGCGTACCGCCCGGTTTCCACAGGGGGGTCGGAGTGGTGGGGCCGGACCGCGACGCGCCACGGCCGGGCTGCTGCGACTACGCACAGGAGTCCTCAACAGGGCTCCTCCGGGGGAGGGTTGGGATGATGGAACAGGAGCATTTTCTGCTGGGCGAACCGGCGGTGCCACAACTCGGCGCGAGTACGGTGCCGGAACAGCGCAATCCGCTGTCCGTCCCGTACCGGAACGCGCCCGAACGCGAACTGCCGAGCCCCGCGACCGGCGAGCGGCGGCCGAGCGGGGGCAGGCTGCGGGTGGACGCGCGGCGCAATCTGGAGAGCGTGCTGCGGGCCGCGCGCGAGGTGTTCGGTGAACTCGGCTACGACGCACCGATGGAGGAGGTCGCGCGGCGGGCCGGCGTCGGCGTCGGCACCGTGTACCGGCGCTTCCCGAGCAAGGAGGTGCTGGTCCAGCGGATCGCCGCCGAGGAGGTCGCCTGGCTGACCGCCCGGGCCAAGGAGGCGCTGTACGGCACGGCCGGTCCCTGGGAGGCGCTCGCCGCCTACCTGGCCACCGCCGTGGCCAGCGGGGCCGGGCGGCTGCTGCCGCCGGAGGCGTTCGGGTACGCGGAGGAGCTGGCCCGGGTGCCGGAGCAGCAGCCGTCCTGGGACTGGGACGGCGGGCCGACCGATGTCGAACTCAGCCCGGCCGAGCCCAGGAGTGCGGACGTCGGCGACCAGGTGTCGCAGGATGCGAGCGTGGCACCGGACGCCGATCCGCGGCTGCTGCTGCGGCTGCTGGCGGCGCTGGTCAGCCGGGCGGCGGCGGCCGGCGAGCTGCGGGCCGGGGTGACGGTGTCGGAGATCGTCCTGGTGCTGACCGCCGCCGTCCCGCCCTCGATCGGGCGCGGCGCCGCGCTGAACGCGGCGGAGCCCGCCGAACGGCTGCTGCGCATCCTGCTGGACGGCCTGCGGGTGGGCTGAACCGGCAGCGGAAGGGGAACAGCGACTGGGACGGCGTCAACTGGCGTGGACGGGAAAGCCACACCGGGCGTCGATGGTCCTCCCCGGAAGAGTGGGTCGGAGTACGTCCGGCTACCGGAGCACTCTCCGCTATGCCATTCTTTGGCCGTGGTTGGAGCCAATGTCCCAGTGCGCGCCCTTCGCGGTGGCGCGGTCGGTGCCAGGGCCTGTCGCGCACCCTCGCGGCGAGTCCGCTCGCGGCGCGCACCGCAGTCGTGCGCGGCGTCGGCCCGTGCCAAGGGCGTCAACACGCCTGCGGTGAACGGCGAGGTGGGCTCGTGAGCGCCGAGGAGCAGAACGAGCACGACTACGACTTCGACTTCGGTGCGGTCGCCGAACCATCGGCCGGCCAGGTCCCCGGGCAGGGCGGCGCACCGCCGCGCGAGTCGCTCGCGGACTCGCCGCACGGCGTCGGCGCGGTGAGCGCGCGGGTGCCCGGGCAGGCCAACGCGGGCCAGGGCGGCGTGACCCCCGAGGCCTTCGTCAACGCCCGTGCCGGGAGCGGCGAGGAGATCTCGGCGGTCGCCAAGGTGCCCCCGCCGGCCGACCCGGTGGACGGCGACCGGCCGCCCTCCGACGCCGAGTTGACGGCGCTGGTGCGCGCGGGCGACGACACCGCGTACGAGGAGATCTACCGCCGGCACGCGGTCTCGGTGCGGCGCTACGCCCGGACCTGCTGCCGCGACAGCTTCACCGCCGAGGACCTGGCGGGCGAGGTCTTCGCCCGCACCCTGCAGGCCCTGCGGGCGGGCAAGGGACCGGAGTTCGCGGTCCGGGCCTATCTACTGACCTCCGTCCGCAATGTCGCCGCGGCCTGGGCCCGCAGCGAGCGGCGGGAGCAACTGGTCGACGACTTCAGCGTCTTCGCGCAGTCCGCAACCGCCTCCGCGGTGGAGTACGACCTCGCCGACCCGGGCGCGGACGCCTGGGCGATCGCGGAGGCCGACCAGCGGATGGTGATGCGGGCCTTCGTCGAACTGCCCGAGGACGACCGGGTGCTGCTCTGGCACACCGAGGTCGAGCAGGAGTCCCCGAAGACCGTCGCCGTGCTGCTCGGCAAGACCGCCAACGCCACCGCCGTCCAGGCGCACCGGGCCAGGTCCCGGCTGGCGGCCGGGTTCCTGCAGGCGCACGTGTCGGGGACTCAGCAGCAGGGGTGCGAGGAGTACGCCAACCGGCTGGGCCTGTACGCCCGCGGGGCGCTGCGCAAGCGGGCGTCCGGCGAGGTCGGGCGGCACCTGCAGGAGTGCGACCGGTGCACGACCGCGTATCTGGAGCTGGCCGACATCAACCACGGCCTGCGGGTGGTGCTGCCGACCGGCGCGCTGCTCTGGGTCGGATCGGGGGCCTTCTCGGCTGCTGCGGCCGCCCTCGGCGCGGGTGCGCTGGCCGGCGGCGCGGCGGCGGGCGGGGCCGCGGCAACGGCAGGCGCGACGAGCGGTGCAGGCGCCGCGGCCGGTGCGGGTGCGGGTGCGGGCGCCGGTTCGAGCGGTGGCGGCGCGGCCGCAGCCGCCGGCGAGGGGCTCGGCACCGTGGGCAAGGCCGCGATCGCCGCCACCGTGGCGGTGGCCGCCGCCGCGGCGGTCGCGTACGCGCTGACCGGCGCCGCCGCTCCCCGCCCCCCGGTCGCCGCACCCCCCGTCAGCAGCGCGCCGGCCAGCCCGGCGCCGGCCGCACCGCTCCCGGCGCCCGAGCCCACCCCGACGCCGACCCCCACTCCCGCCCCGCCGCCACCGCCGGCTCCCCGGCCGAAGCCGTCGCCGCCGAAGCACACCCCCGTGCCTGCCCCGCCGCCGAAGCCCGTCCCGACCCCGCCGGTGATCCCGACGCCGCCGGTGCCGACCCCGCCCGCCGTCCCCACGCCGGTGCCGCCGCCGCCCGTGCCGACTCCGTCCGTCCCCGCGCTGACCAGCTACTGGCTGGACAGCCTGCCGTTCAGCACGGGCTCGCAGCGGGTCCCGCCGTCCGGGCCGAGCATCGACACCGCCGCGAGCGACTGGCTCTGGCAGCGCCAGGGGCTGTCGCTCGGCGGCAACTCCTACCGGCGGGGCATCACGATGGCCGCCCCCTCGACGGTGACGCTCGACCTCAACCGGCCGTGCTCGACCTACCAGGCGGTCGCGGGCGTGGACGACCTCACGCTGCCCGGCGGCTCGGCGGTGTTCTCGGTGACGGGGGACGACGACCGGACGCTGTGGACGTCACCTCCGCTGCGGGTCGGGCAGCCACCGGTGCCGGTGCTGGTACCGGTGACCGGGCAGCACTCGATCCGGCTGGTGGTGACCCCCGCGGACGACCTGTGGTGGTCGCCCGGGAGCCTCGCGGACTGGGCCTCGGCCCGCTTCACCTGCTGACATCCGGCTGAGACGGCGGCGTCAGACGGAGGCGTCAGACGGCGCAGACCCCGTCGGCACAGGCGTCGCCGTCGGGCGCCGCCTGCTCGACCGCCGCCTGCTCGGCCGCTGCCTCGGCGGCCGACATGTCGGCGGTCACCTGCTCCAGGACCTTGACGAAGGTCTCCACCTCCTGCCCGCCCTGGACCGCCCACCGACCCTCGAAGACGAAGGTCGGCACGGCGCTGATCCCCAGCTCACGGGCCTCGTCGAGCTGGCGCTGCACCTCGTCGGCGCCCTCGTCCCCGGCCAGGTAGTCGGCCACCCGCTGCCGGTCGAGCCCGGCCGCCACCGCGATCCCGGTGAGCGCGGCGCGGTCCCCGACGTCGACGCCGTCGGTGAAGTGGGCCTTGAGCAGGGCCTCCTTGAGGACGCCCTGGACGCTCGCGCCGTACTCGGTCTCGGCGAGGTGGAGCAGCCGGTGGCCGAGGAAGGTGTTGGCGTGCTGGGCGGCGTCGAAGTCGTAGCTGAGGCCCTCCGCGCGGCCGAGTTCGGTCACCCGGTCGTCCATCGCGCGGGACTGCGGCCCGTAGCGCTCGGCGAGCCAGGCGCGGTGCGGGCTCGGGGTCTGCGGGGCGTCCGGCACCAGCTGGTACGGCCGGTAGATCACCTCGACGTCGTCCCGCCCGGCGAAACGCTCCAGGGCCTGGTCGAACCGGCGCTTGCCGATCCAGCACCAGGGGCAGGCGATGTCGGAGTAGATCTCGACCTTCATGGGGGCTGGCTCCTGTCAACGGGGTGGGGTCGGCGTACGCCGGAAGAGTGAACCGAAATGTCCGACTCCGCATTCCCGGCCCCATGCCCCCGCTCAGTCCCCGGCGGGCGGTCCGTTCAGCCGTGCGCGGGCGGCGCCGGGACCACCAGGACCGGGCAGGCCGCGTGGTGCACGGCGGCGCTGCTCACCGAGCCGAGCAGCAGCCGGCTGAACCCGCCGTTGCCCCGGGTCCCGACCACCAGGGTGTGCTGGCCGACCGAGCCGACCAGCAGCACCTCGACCGCCCGGCCGAGCACCACGTGCAGGGACATCCGCCCGCCGAACGGCCGGCTGCGGGCCCGCTCGACCGCCGCGACGGACCGCCGCAGGCCGTCGGACATGCTGGCGGTGAGCCGCTCCACGCTCTCCTGCACCAGCTCGACCATCCCCGGCGGGTAGCCACTGGGCGCCGGGTTGACGACGGCGAGCACATAGAGCGGCAGCCCGAACAGCTCGGCCTCGGTCATCGCGCGGTCCAGTGCCCAGAGCGAGCCGTCCGACCCGTCGCAGCCCGCCAGGATGCCGGGCGGCAGGGGTGGGCCGGGCAGTTCCGCGGAGATCGGGGCGGCCTCGGTCGGCGGGGTGGCGGGTGTCGGATCGGTGCTGGTCACCGCTGCCTCCGGTGGGTGGGTCCGCGACGGGGCGCGACGTTCGGGAGCCGCCGGGGCTGCTGGTACGCACCCTCGCCAAGGCCATGATCCATCGGGGGACGGCTCACGGGAAGCGGGCGGCGGCCACGGCGCGGCGTTCGGGGAGCGGCAGCCCGGTCCAGCAGGACCCGTGCCGGCGGGCCTGCAGCCGACGCAGCCACAGCTCGGTGGAGACCAGGTCGGCCAGCCCGTCCAGGGTGCCCGGCGACAGCTCGGCGTGCGGGTCGGCGGCCCTGGCCAGCGCGTGCCGGACGGCCGGCAGGTCGATCAGACCGGCCTCGGCGAGCAGCGGCTGCTGGAAGAGCTCGGCCAGCGGGTCGGCCGCCAGCCGCAGACCGGCGCGGGCCGCACCGGCGCGGTCCGGGCGGGCGGCGCGTCCCCAGTCGGCGGGCAGGTCGGCCCGCCCGGCGCCCGCCAGGACGGCGCGCAGCAACGCGTGCCGGGCACCGGGCTGCAGCCGAACATCGATCGGGAGCAACCGGGCGGCCCGGATCACCCGGTTGTCCAGGAACGGCGCGTGCAGGCGCTGGCCGTGCTGCTCGGCGGCCTGGAGCAGCGTGCGGTAGCCGGCCGCGTGGTGGTGCAGTGCCAGGCGCGCCCGGCGCACGCCGGGGTCGTGTTCCGGCTCGGGGCCACGGGCGGCGAGCCGCAGGCGCAGCGCGACGGCGGAGAGCGCGTCGTCGGAGAGCCAGCGCGCGGCCGGGCCGGGGACGCACCAGGCGAGGTCCGCGGCCGAGTACGCCCCCGCCGTGAGCCGTACGCCGGCGCGTACGCCACCGCGCGCGCCCGGCCGATCGGCACCGCGCCGGGCGGAGAGCTGGACGGCGACGTCGTCCAGCGCCTCGGCGTAGCCCGCCCGGGCCAGCCGTCGGGCGGCCCGCAGCACCGTGACGGGGGTCCGCACCGCGCCGGTCAGGGTGCCCGCAAGGGCTCGGTCCGCACCGGCCAACGCGGCCACCGGCGGCAGGAGTTCGCGCGGCCGGCCGGCCCGGATCAGGTCGGCGAGCCGGGCCGGGTGGCCGTCCAGGACCTGCCGGGCGCCGTAGCCCGTGAGGTGGTCGCCGCCGCCCGCGGCGAGCCGGGCGGCGATCGCGGCGGCGGCGACCAGCGCGCGGCCGGGCTCGTCGGTGAGCGGACCGGCCAGCGGGTCCTCCAGGTCGGCGTAGGGCAGCGTTCGGGGCGTGGCCGCCAGCACGGTGTGCCGCAGGCGCGGGGTCCGGGCGGCGACCGCGCCGGGCACCGCCGCCGGGACCGCCGCGGGCTCGGCGGGATCCGGCCCTGCGGGCGGAGCTTCATGGAAGGTGACGGCGGTGAGCAGCTCGGGCTCGGGGGCCGGCTCGGCGTCCGCTGCGGCGGGCCGGGCCCAGGAGCCCTTCACCGCGCCGTTGCGCGGCGCGGGCAGGCCGCCGCTGGGAGCTGCGACGGCAGCGGCGGCGAGGCCCGGGGTGCGGCCGATCGGGACGGCGGCGGCGAGCAGCGCCAGCGTGGTCGAGGCCGTTCCGTACGAGAGGTCCGCGCCGATCCGCGGGCGGGCCGACCCGGGGCCGGGAGCGGTCGGCGAGCTGCGCACCCGGGAGCGCACCGCTTCCAGCAGGCTGCGCGTCAACTCCCGTACCGCCGGCGCCTCTCCGCCCGCCCCGGGTCCGGTGCCGGGGGCGCCCTCGTCGTCGTACCCGTTGACGTGCGGGCGCCCGCCGCGGACGGCCAGCGTGTGGCCCGGCGGCACCCGCTGGATCCCGGTGTACGGCGTGCCGGTGCCGATCGCCTCCGGCGACTCGGGGCAGGCCAGCCGGGCGGCCAGGTAGCCGGTGTCGACCGGCGCGCCGACCAGGTCGGCGAGCGGGAGCCCGGCGGTGGCGTAGGCGGTGCCGCCGCACCAGGGGGTGTGGAAGAGCGGCTGCGCGCCGGCCAGGTCGGCGAGCAGCAGCGTGCTGCGGGTGCCGATCCGCAGCAGCACGGTGTAGCTGCCGGGCCAGCTCGTCAGGTGGCGTACCGCGCCGCCCCGGGCGGCGGCCAGGCCGGCGGCGAGCTCGGCGTCGCCGGCGCCGCAGTGGCCGAGCACGGCCAGCCGCAGCACGGCCTCGCCGTCGGCGCGCAGGTCGGTGCTGGTCGGGCCGGTGGTGATCTCGGCCGGGGCACCGGGGCGGAGCACGGCCTGCCGGATCTCCTCCGGGCGCCAGTCGCCGACGGCCCAGAGCGGGTCGGGGCCCTCCCAGAGCTGGGTGGCGGCCAGCGGACGGACGGCGGCGAGGGCGGCCAGCGCGTCGTGCACGGTCGGCCCGCCCAGCGGCGCACCGGGTGAGCGGGGGGCGCGCGGAGCGTTGGCGTACCCCCGGCGCGTCAGGTTCCGGGAGCCGGCCACGCCACCGCTCCAGCCCGTCAGCCAGCGCATCGTGCCTCCAACGCCGGGGAGGCGACTGCCTGTCAGGCCTCACCCGTACCAGGGGACATCGTGCCACCGGTCGCGCTGCGGGCGCCCATGCGCGGGGTCGGGTGATTCCGGGTACGGTCGGGTGATTTCGTGCGGTCCCTGCCGATTTCGGACACATCGGGGAGCGGGACGGCGGTGGGGGCGCGGGCCGGGCCTCCCCCTCCGTGGCCCGGGCCGCGCGGCATGGTCGGCCGGTCCGCGCCCCAGCGGCGGCGGTCGACGCGCACCGGGCCACCCGGGCGGGCGCGCCGCGCGTCCGATTCACGGCGCACCCCGCCCGGGCCCAGCGGCGGCCCGGTGTGTCCGCCGCGACCGACTCCCGGGGATCGTCATGGCCATGCCCATATGGCCAAAAAGCGGCGCAAAGACCGGGAGGGCATCCGCATGCCCTCCCGGACTTCGGCCACCACCCGCGGGGAACAGCGGCAGCGGCATCCCCCGGCCCGCCGGGTCCTCGACGGCGGGCCGACCCACAGCCCATAGCGAACTGCTGACCTGCCGACGGAACCAGGGGGCACAGGTGGGCGCACGTCAACACAGGACCGGAGCACGGCCCTCCAGCCGCTCGTCCACTCCGGCGCAGCGCCGCTCGAAGCACACGCCACCCGGTCGGCGCGGCCCGATCCGGGCCGGTTTCCACCCCACCGGAGCGCCCGCGCGGGCCCGGCGGGTGCGCGCGATCCCGCCAACCGGAATGCCGACCCTTAACCCTGGGAACCCGGACGACTACGCTAGGTGCCAACAGCAGGACGCAGCACCGCGGGAACACCGCGCAGAACACCGCCAGGGGGTGCCGCCGCCGCCATGAGCATCAGCCCACGAGGACCGAACGAACGGCTCGGTGCCTTGCTGTTGTTGGCCCAGATCAGCAACGCCGGTCTGGCCCGCCGGGTCAACGACCTCGGCACCCAGCGCGGCCTGACGCTGCGCTACGACAAGACCTCGGTGGCCCGCTGGGTCAGCAAGGGCATGGTGCCGCAGGGACCGGTGCCGCATCTGATCGCGACGGCGATCGGCGGCAAGCTGGGCCGACCCGTCCCGTTGGACGAGATCGGGCTCGGCGACACCGACCCCACACCGGAGTTGGGGCTGGCCTTCCCCCGCGAGGTGGCCGCCGCGGTGCGCTCGGCGACCGACCTGTGGCGGGTCGATCTGGAGCTGCGCCGCTCGCCGGGCGGCGGGCGCTGGAGCGACAGCCTGTCCGGGACGTTCTCGGTGGCCGCGTACGCGACGCCGGTCTCGCGCTGGCTGATCAGCCCGGCGGACGGCTCGGTGGCGCGCGGCGACTGCGAACAGCCGCCCGCCGAAACCGCGGTGGAGCCGAGCCCAGCGCCGAATCCCCCGCTGCCGAGCCCGTCGCCGAGCCCGTCGCCGGGCCGGCCACCGGCCGCCGCGCGCACGGCTGTTGCCCGCACGGCCGGCGAGCGGTCGTCGTACCGGGTCGGCCAGTCGGACGCCACCAAGCTCCGCGAGGCCGCCCAGGAGGCCCGCCGCTGGGACTCCAAGTACGGCGGCGGGGACTGGCGTTCGTCGATGGTCCCGGAGTGCCTGCGGGTCGAGGCGGCGCCGCTGCTGCTCGCCTCGTACAGCGACACGGTGGGCCGCGCGCTCTTCGGCGCCACCGCCGAACTGACCAGGCTGGCCGGGTGGATGGCCTTCGACACCGGTCAGCACGAGGCGGCCCAGCGCTACTACATCCAGGCACTGCGCCTGGCCCGCGCCGCGGCCGACCTGCCGCTCGGCGGCTATGTGCTGGCCTCGATGAGCCTGCAGGCCTGCTACCGCGGCTTCGCCGAGGAGGCGGTCGACCTCGCGCAGGCCGCCCTGGAGCGCAACCGCGGCCTGGCGACGGCGCGCACGATGAGCTTCTTCCACCTCGTGGAGGCGCGGGCGCAGGCCCGCGCGGGCAACCCGGCCGCCACCTCGACCGCGCTCACCGCCGCCGAGAACGCGCTGGAGCGCTCGCGCTCCGGCGACCCGGACCCGGCCTGGATCGACTTCTACGCCTACGACCGGCTGGCCGCCGACGCCGCCGAGTGCTTCCGCGACCTCGGCATGCCCGCCAAGGTCCGCCAGTTCACCCGGGAGGCGCTGGCCCGGCCCACCGAGGGCTTCGTCCGCTCGCACGGCCTGCGGCTGGTGGTCTCCGCGATGGCCGAGGCGGAGGCCGGCAATCTGGACGCCGCCGTCGAGGCCGGCTCCCGCGCGGTGGAGGTGGCCGGCCGGATCTCCTCGCAGCGCAGCCGCGAGTACGTGCTGGAGATGCTCCGCCAACTGGAGCCGTTCCAGGGCGAGCGCCGGGTCCGTGAACTGACCGAGCGCGCCCGGGTGGTGCTGACCGCCCCGGCGTGAGCGCCGGCGGATTCGAGGGGCTGACGCGCGCCCTCGGCGCGTGACACCATCGCGGGACAGCGGGGGGCCGGCTGATCAGGAGGCTCTGGTGGCGTACGACTACGACGTCCTGGTGGTGGGCGGCGGGATCATCGGCCTCTCCAGCGCCTACGCACTCACCTGGAACCGGCCCGGCCTGCGGGTCGGCGTGCTGGAGAAGGAGAGCGCGCCGGCCACCCACCAGACCGGTCGCAACAGCGGCGTGGTGCACAGCGGCGTCTACTACCGGCCGGGCTCCCTCAAGGCCAGGTACGCCACCGAAGGAGCAGCCTCGATGGCGGCGTTCTGCCGCGAGCACGGGCTGCCGTACGAGGCGACCGGCAAGCTGATCGTCGCCACCCGGCGCGCGGAGCTGACCCGGCTGGCGGACCTGGCCGAGCGCGGGCGCCGCAACAACATCCCGGTCGAGGAGCTGTCGGCCGCCCGGATCGCCGAGTACGAGCCCGAGGTGGCCGGGATCGCCGCCCTGCGGGTCGCCACCACCGGGATCTGCGACTACCCGGAGGTGGCCCGCGCCTACGCCCGACTCGCCCAGGAGAGGGGCGCGGCGCTGTACACCGGCTGCGAGGTGCGGGCCGTCGACCGGCGCTCCGACGGCGTGACCGTGCAGACCGCGGCCGGCGAGCTGCGCTGCTCGGTGCTGGTCAACTGCGCGGGCCTGTACAGCGATCGGCTGGCCCGGCTGGCGGGCGACGACCCGGGCCTGCGGATCGTGCCGTTCCGCGGGGAGTACTACGAACTCGTCGAGTCCAGGCGGCACCTGGTCCGCGGCCTGGTCTACCCGGTGCCGGACCCGGCCTTCCCGTTCCTCGGCGTGCACCTGACCCGGGGCATCCACGGTGACGTCCATGTCGGCCCCAACGCCGTGCCCGCGCTGGCCCGCGAGGGCTACGACTGGCGCACGGTGCGCCCGCGCGACCTCGCCGAGACGCTGCTCTTCCCCGGCAGCTGGCAACTCGCCCGCCGGCACTGGCGCTACGAGTGCGGGGAGCTGCACCGCTCGCTCTCCAAACGGGCGTTCACCACCGCCGTGCAGCGGCTGCTGCCCGCCGTCGGCGCCGACGACCTGGTCCCGGCCGGCGCGGGGGTGCGGGCCCAGGCGGTGACCCGGGGAGGCGCAGTGCTGGACGACTTCGCCTTCGCGGGCTTCGACCCCGCCGACCCCGCCTCCACCCGCCGCCTGGTGCACGTGCTGAACGCGCCCTCCCCCGCCGCGACGGCCTCGCTGCCGATCGGCCGGGAGGTGGCCCGCCGGGCGCTGGCCGCCCTGGCCGCGGGCGGCTGAACCGGCCCGGCCGCATGCAGCCAGGGTCCGTTTAGACTCGACGGCATTGTGACATCGACGACTGCCGCCTCCGCTGAGGCCCCCGAAGCCCCCCGGCCCCGCCGTACCTCCGACTCGCCCTCCGCGCGGCTGTCCGCCGCACCAGCCGGCTACCCGGCGCCGATGTACCCGCACCGGGCCACCGAGGAACAGCACAACGAGCGCCGGATCCGCAGCTTCCAGCCGCGCCGGGGCCGGATGACCCCCGCCCAGGCCGGTGCGCTGGACCGCAACTGGGAGCGCTGGGGACTGGCGATCGACGGCACCCCGCTCTCGCTGCCCGAGCTCTTCGGCGAGCTGCCGGTCACCCTGGAGATCGGCTTCGGGATGGGCGAGACCACCGCCGCGATGGCCGAGGCCGACCCGGCCACCGGCATCCTCGCGGTGGACGTGCACACCCCCGGCCACGGCAACCTGCTGAGCATGCTGGAGCGCAGCGGCGCCCAGAACGTGCGGCTGGCGGCCGGCGACGCGGTGATCCTGCTGCGCGACATGCTGCCGGACTCCTGCCTGGCCGGTCTGCGGGTCTACTTCGCCGACCCGTGGCCCAAGCCCAAGCACCACAAGCGCCGGCTCGTCCAGCCCTCCTTCCTCGACCTGGTGCTGCCGCGGCTCGCGCCCGGCGCCCTGGTGCACTGCGCGACCGACTGGGAGCCGTACGCCGAGCAGATGGCGGACGTCCTGTCGGCCCGCCCCGAGCTGGTCAACCTGCACCCCGAGGGCGACGGCAGCCAGTGGACGGACGGCCGCGAGGACGGCACCGTGCCCGGCTACGCGCCGCGGCCCGAGTGGCGGCCGGTGACCAAGTTCGAGCGCGCCGGGATCGCCAAGGGGCACGTGGTGCACGACCTGCTGTTCCGCAAGCTCTGACAGGCCTGACAGGTCTACCGGGTCACCGAGCAACCGGAGGATGCCCCGGCCTTTGGGCCGGGGAGGAATCCGGCTTCCCGCTGTGGGGGTACCCCCGGCCGAAGGCTGGGGAGGGTCAAGGATTAGCCGTTTCGCCGCCAGGCAGACCGGTGTTGCTGCCCGCTTACGGTGAAGTGCCGTGTGTCAGTGCGTCAGGTTATGTTCCTGGCATGACGGTCGCAGCGCAGGGGACCAGGGGGGATGCCGGGCTCGCCCGGTACACCCACCGGCTGCGCGTTTCGTCGGCCGCTCTCGCCGGGCTCGATGCCGAGTGGGGGCGGTGCCGATGGGTGTGGAACGAGTGCGTGGCCGTGTCCCGCAAGGTCCACTTGGCCAACCGCAACCGCCCCCAGGGGGCGGACCAGGTGACCTGCGGTCCGGCGCGGCTGGACAGGATGCTGACCGAGGCCCGTACTGCGATGGCGTGGCTGCGTGGTGGGGCCAGCGTTCCCCAGCAGCAGGTCATTAGGGACTTCGCCAAGTCCCGCGCGAAGGCGCTCAAGGACATCAAGGCGAAACTGCCGATGCGGCGGCGCGCCGGGATGCCGCGCCCGAAGAAGAAGCGCGAGGCGGAGCCGTCGCTGAACTACACGACGCGCGGTTTCCGGATCAAGGACGGGCGCCTGCACCTGGCGGGCGGCATCGTGCTGACGGTGGTGTGGTCCCGTGCCCTTCCGGCCGCGCCCAGCTCGGTGCGGGTGTACCGGGACAGCCTCGGTCACTGGTACTGCTCATTCGTGGTGGCGGTCGCCACCGAACCGCTGCCGGCGACGGGTCGGGTGATCGGCATCGACTGGGGCGTGAAGGAGATCGCGACCACCACCAGCGACCCGCACGACCTGCCCCACCCCGAGTACGGCAGGAAGGCCCAGGACAGGCTGACCCGCTACGACCGGATGATGGCCCGCCGCCGACCTGCCAAGGGCCGGCCCGGATCGAAGGGCTACCAGCGCGCGAAGAAGCTGCGCGCGAAGCTGTACAAGAAGGTCGCCCGGCAGCGCGAGGACACCGGCCGCAAGTGGGCCAAGACCGTCGTCCGCGACCACGACCAGATCGCGGTGGAGGACTTCAAGCCGAAGTTCCTCAGCCGTTCCACCAAGGCCAGGAAGGCCGCCGACGCCGCCATCGGCGCCACCAAGCGGGCCCTGATCGAGATGGGCCGCAAGCACGACAGGACCGTGCACCTGGTCCACCCCGCGCACACCACGATGGACTGCGCGCACTGCGATGCGAGAGCCAAGCACGCACTGCCGCTGGGACTGCGCACCTACACCTGCACCACATGCGGAGCCGTGTCCCCCAGGGACAAGAACTCCGCCCGCGTGATGCTCATCCGGGCAGGTCTGAACCCGGCTGACGCTGAGAGTGGAAGACCTCCCGGACCGCCGGTCCGGAAGGCGGCTTGAGTCAGAAATCCACGCGACAGAAGCCGGAAACCCGGCCTCAGCCGATGGAGCAGTCAACTAGTCTTTTCGGGTGAGCAGTCCGCCCAGCCACGGGCCGCCCGCACCCGGCACCCCGGGTGCGGAGCAGACCGCGCGCCACCCGCTCGCCGGTTCGGCCGCCGCGGTCCTGCTGCTGACCGGCTGCGGAGTGCTGGTCCTGCGCCAGGTGCAGCAGCAGACCGGCACCACCGGGCTGCTGGTCGGACTGGGGCTCGCCGTGCTGCCGATGCCGTTCCTGCTGGGCGCGCTGCTCTGGCTCAACCAGAGCGCCCAGGTGCCCAACCGCCGGCTCGCGCTCTGCCTGGCCTGGGGCTCCTGCGCGGCCACCGCGGTCGCCGTGCTGGCGAACGGCTGGGCCGGCGAGTACCTCACCGCCCTGCAGGGCAGCGCCCGCGGCGCGACGCTCGGCTCGGAGTTCGCCACCCCGCTGATCGAGGAGTCCGCCAAGGGCGTCGTGCTGCTGGCCACCATGCTGCCGCTGCGCCACCGGCTGCGCGCCGACCCGCCCCTGCGCGCGCGCTCACGCCACCAGGTCGTCGCCACCGGCATCGTGCTGTCCGCGATGACAGCCGGCGGCTTCGCCTTCACCGAGAACGTCCTCTACCTGGGCCGCGCCTTCACCGACGACCAGCAGCAGCGGCTCGACTCTATCGGCCTGGGCGACGCCCCCAGCCTGCGCGACTACGACGGCACGGTGCACGCCTTCGTGCTGCGCGCGCTGCTCTCGCCGTTCGCCCACCCGCTCTTCACCGCGATGACCGGGCTCGGCCTGGCCGTCGCGCTGACCACCGCCCGGCGCTGGCTGGCACGGGCCGCCGCACCGGCCGGGCTGCTGCTGGCGATGGCCCTGCACGGCGGCTGGAACACGGCCGCGGGCCTGGGCACGCACAGGTTCCTGCTGGTCTACGCGCTGCTGATGGTGCCCTGCTTCGCCGCCCTCGTCGCGCTGGCCGTCTGGGCCCGCCACGGCCGGCCCCGGCACCGGCTGCGCTAACCGATTTCCCTTAGCGGTGGCCGTCACGTAGTGTTGGGTTTACCGACGCGGGGTGGAGCAGCTCGGTAGCTCGCTGGGCTCATAACCCAGAGGTCGCAGGTTCAAATCCTGTCCCCGCTACTCAGTAGCACAGAAGGCCCGGCAGAGACTCTCTGCCGGGCCTTCTGCTTTCCCGCATTAAATCCGTTGCCTCCTCCCCGGTGGCCTGCCTATCGTGGCAGCACACTGAAAGGAGGTGATCCTGGTTGAGTACCGTCAGGATGTGTGAGGTGGCTGCTCGCTAGAGCCGCCCCAGCCGAGGCCGGATGCCGGCTCAGGCGAAATTCCAAGCAGTCACCCGGTCCGTGGGCCCGCCGGAACATCCCCGGCGCCTCGGCGGTTCGCCCGCCGCGGAGAACGCCCACGGGCCGTCTGCATGTCCGGGCTCGGCTCTGGGCATCGGACAGCTACGGGAAATGGTCGGGCCAGACGGTGGGGGCAACAGTGGCGCGTGAAAGCAGGCACTCCGCGGAGGCCCGACGGTGGCAGGCCACCGGGGTCGGCTCACTGCTCGGGCTCGGACTGCTCGGGCTGCTGCTCTACACCGGCGCGGGCCCGCACCCGATGAGCGCGCTCGGCGCCGGTCTGATGATCTCCTGCGCGACCGCGGTCTCCGGCGGCGTCCTGGGCTTCCTGTTCGGCATCCCGCACGCGAGCGGCAGCGGCGGTTCCGGTGCCACGGGATCCGGCACGACGGCGTCCGGCGCGACGGGAGCCGATCCGACGACCGCGGCGGCCGACACCACCCCGAACACCAATCTGGAGCAGGTCTCCGACTGGCTGACCAAGATCCTGCTCGGGGTCGGCCTCACCCAGCTCAGCAGCATCTGGGCGCACCTGCGCCAGCTGGCCCGCGCGCTGGCCCCCGCGCTCGGCGGGCGCTCGGACAGCGCGCCGTTCGCGGCCGCGCTGGTGGTCTACTTCGTCCTGCTCGGCTTCCTCGGCGGCTGGCTGCTCACCCGGCTGATGCTGGCCGGCGCGCTGAGCCGGGCGGACGGGAACGCGCTGCGGCTGTTCGCCCAGGCGCAGCAGCAGCAGCGCGAGGGCAACACGGTCGGGGCGGAGGACTCCCGGGTCCAGGCCATGGGCCACCTCGGCCAGTTCAGCTCGCAGGCGGCACCGGCCGCCAGCGGCCAACCGGCCGCGATGGCGAGCCAGGTCGCCGAGGTCCGGGCCGCCGCCAAGACCTCCCCGGCCACCGCCGAGGAGGTCCGCGGCCTCTTCGCCTCGGACGATCCGGGTCTGCGGATGCAGGCGCTCGCGCTGACCGAGGGCAACGCCCTGCTGGGCGACTTCGAGAGCGTCCTCGACTACGTCGAGCACCCGCGCTCGGCCTTCGAGCACTACCACGCGCTGCTCGCGGCCCGCGGGCTGATCCCCACCCTGGGCCGCGAGCAACTCGTGCGGCTGCGCGCCGCGGTGGTATCCCAACTCCTCGCCCCGGACGGCCTCCCGGACGCCTCGGACCGCCGCTGGGTCGGCGAGCGGATCCTGGCCGTCCTGGACTCGCTCGGCCAGCCGCCCGCCCAGCCGCCGACCAACCCGCCGACCCAGCTGCCGGCCCCGCGGCCTTCCGGCGGCTAAGACCGCCCGGCAAATGGAGGGTGGGAGAAGGAGCGGGTCGAGGGCCGAGTCCAGGCGGTGCCGACGAAGGAGCCATGGCGGAGCCCTGGCGACTGAGGAGAAGCCGTCTGGGCGAGAGCCATCGGCCCGCGACGCCGCCCTCCATTTGCCGGTCGGTCTAAGTTCAAGGTCAGACCAGGCGCTGCAGGTACCCGTTGGTGACCAGCCAGCCGACGTTGATGGTCGCCGGCGCGCCCGACACCAGGGTCGCGTCGAGCTGGTACTGCCAGCCGAGGCCGACCTGCGCGAACCACGGCGCGATCGGGCCGGCGTGCACCGTGAACGGCTTCAGCACGCGGTAGTCGTGGTAGTTGCAGCCGGCCGCCGGGTTGCCGTCCAGGCTCTGCGGCGGGATCGAGCGACTGGCGTACGGCAGGCCCTCGGGGGCGAGGAAGGAGCCGTACTCGCTGCCGAAGCGGTCGATGTCCTGGCCGGGGGTGAGCGTCTGGTTCAGCTCGATGGGCTGACCGTCGAAGCCGATCAGATAGCCGTTGGAGGGCGGGTAGATCCAGGACTTGGCGGTGGAGTCGTAGTAGGTGGCCAGGAACTTCTGCTCGGATTCGAAGCCGGTGCGCTGGTAGCCGAACAGCTCGCGGCCGACCTGGCCGGTGCTGGGCAGCTGCTCGGGGCCGAGCCGCGCGTCGCCCTGGTAGAACGCGGCCGAGCACTGGTCGGACGGGATACCGGCCGGGGCGGCGGCCTGCGCCGCCGGCGCCACCCCCAGCAGCGCGGCGCCCGAGATCAGCGCGACCAGGATCCGACGAACCTTCATATGTCCTCCATGTTCCGGTGACTGACGATCAGTCACGAAGCATAGAGCGCAGCTCGGCCAGCTCCGAGGGCTTCAGCCCATGATCAGCCAGATAGCCCGCCACGCCGCCGTGCCGTTCGCGCAGACGGGCCAACAGGTCGGTGATCAGCTCGGCTGTGACCGGGTACGAGAGCCGGACCGCGCCGTTGACGTCGACGTACTCGCGCGGGCCGTCGAGCAGGCCCAACCCCTCGTTGGAGAGCAGGTAGTCGGCGACGATCTGCTCCTGCGGCACCTCAAGGAGGTCGAGCAGCAGGGCGATCACGATGCCCGTCCGGTCCCGGCCGACGGCGCAGTGCACCAGGGCGGGCAGCGCGCCCGGCTCCAGCAGCCGTCGCAGCACACCCACCAGCAGCGGCCCGGCGGTGTCGATGATCAGCGGGTAGACCTCGTCCAGTGGCCTGACGCCGTGGTCGGTGCCGTCCTGGGGCAGGAGCGGGAAGTTGGCCTGATCGACTTCCCAGTCATAGGTGCGATTGGGAAAGCCGTCCAGTTCGCGCGGATCGCGCAGATCCACCACTGTGCGCACGCCGAGCTCGGCCAGCTGCCGGGCCCCCTCGGGCTTCAACTCGGCCAGCCGGGCCGAGCGGTAGAGCAGGCCGGCGCGCAGCGGTCCGACCCCGCCGACATCGCGGGCGTTGCGCAGGCCGGGTATCGGCAGCAGTCGACTGTCCGTCAGGGATTCGTCCATGGGACCGCACCGTACCGGGGATGCCGGGACAGGGCGAGGACGTAGCGGCGGCGGCCGTCGCCCGGGCGGCGCAGGGTGCGCAGCTCGCTGGAGATCCGGCGGGTGCCGAGGGCGAAGCGCAGCTCGTCCAGGTGCGGGCAGCGCACGCTGCGGCTGTCGTGCACCGGGTGCACCAGGACCTCGCCGCCCGGCGCGGTGACCCGGGTCAGCTCCAGCAGCGCGGCGAGCTGGTCGCGCGGGGTGAAGTGGTCGGGGTAGGCGAAGAGCAGGTAGGAGCTGAGGGTGAGCGAGAAGGTGGCATCCGCGAACGGCAGCCGGGGCAGCGCGGCGGCCACATAGCAGCCCGGGTGGGCGACGGTGTCGGCGGCGAACAGCGCGCGGGCCCGGTCCCAGCTGCGCAGGTACTTGTCGTACGGGCGGTAGCGCGGGGCGAGGTAGCGGTTCGGGGAGGCGGGCATCGCGGTGGCCATCCGGCGCCGGGCGGCCTCGGCGCGGGCCAGCAGGGCGGGCAGCGGGAGTGCGTACACCGGGTCGGTGGCGACCACCCGGCAGCCCAGCTCGCGCGCCTCGGCGACCAGGCCCGCAGCGCCGCCCGGGCAGTCCAGCACCGGCCCGGGGGTGGCGCGCAGCGCGGCCCGGGTCAGCCCGAACAGCTGGCAGTACTCGTCCAGCGGGCGCGAGGTGATCAGCATGTCCGCATCGGAACACGCCTTCGGCGAGCCCGCATCCGGGGAGCGGGAGCAGCCGCTCAGCGGCCGAGCAGCCCCCGGGCGGCGCCGCGCGAGACGCCGGTCAGGCCGCGCACCAGCAGCGGCGTCAGGAAGACCAGCGCGATGCCGATCAGCGAGGTGGCCGCGATCTGCCAGAGCGAGGACAGCTCGTAGACGTGGTGCACCCCGTCGGCGCCGGTGTACTCGAAGAGCCGGTAGCCGCGCCAGCCCACGTACCGCGGGAAGACCCACGCGTAGCAGGGGTAGAGCGCGCACACCCAGCCGACCAGCCCGAACACCACCGTCAGGACGAAGCTCAGGATCGACCAGGGGAACATCACCACCAGGTAGAGCGCCGCCTTCCAGCCCGCCGGGTCGGCCAGCCGTGCGGTGACCGCCCCCCAGACCCCCGGCTGCCGCTGGACGACCGGGTCGGGCCCGGGCAGGTCGTCGCCGAGCAGCCGGCGCACCCGGCCCCGCTCCACGGCGCCGAACCCGCGGGCGCCGACCAGCAGCAGCGCCAGCACCGGCAGGCCGAGCACGGTGACCACGGTGCCCGCGCCGAAGGACAGCAGCGTGACGGTCCACACGAAGCCGGCTATCGCCAGCGGGAGCGAGCTCAGCGCGTAGCCGTACTGGCGGAGGGTCGCCCGGGAGAGCGGGGCGAGGTGGTCGGTGGTCATGGGATTCATCGTCCTGGACGGCGGCCGGGCGCCGGTATCCGGCCACCCGGCGAACCGGGGTGGGGTTATCCCCCGGCTCGCCGCGCGCGCCATTCGTCCTCAAGGAGCGAGTACTGCAGCGCGTCGTACCAGGTGTCGCGCAGGAAGAGGTCGTGCCGGATCCGCCCCTCCAGCTGGAAGCCGAGCTTGCGCAGCACCCGCGCGGAGGCCAGGTTCTCCGGGTCGAGGCGGGCGGCCAGCCGGTGCAGCCCCAGGGTGTCGAAGCCGAAGTCGCAGAGCAGCCGGGTGATCTCGGTGGCGTAGCCCAGGCCCCAGACGTCCTTGCGCAGCGCGTACCCGACGAAGGCGGCGAGCTGGCCCTCGGTGCCGAGCACGGCGTTGCCGATCGGCACGGCGTCCTCGCCCTCGGCGGTCAGCGTCACCGCCAGGCGGTAGACGGTGCGCGGATCCTTCTCCGCCTCGTCCACGTACAACGCGATCTGGTCGGCGCAGTCCTCCCGGTCGCGCGGCTCGAACGGCAGGAACCGGGCGGTCTCGGCATCGCCGAAGATCGCGTGCAACGCGTCGATGTCACGCGGCACATGGTGGAACTCGCGGATGGTGACCCGCGGTCCGGTGAGCTGTACGGGATTCATGGTGCGTACCGTAGCGCCGGGCCGAGCCGCGCAACCGGGTTACCGTACGAGGCATGAACGACGACGACCTGCAGCTCGCCCCGCACCCGCGCACCGCCGACCTGCTGAACTGGGCAGCGGAGCAGGGCCTGGAGCCGGTGGAGGAGGGCCCGCTGGAGGCGGTGCTGACCCTGCTGGAACTGGGCGACGGTCAGCTCCACGACGGTTTTCCCGAGCTCACCTCCGCCGTGCTCCAGCAGCTGCTGTACGAGCGGATCCACCTCTATGTGCAGCCCCGCCCCGACGAGTCGCCGCTCGCCTACGGCGCTGCGGTGCGGCTGCTGATCGATCATCAGCGGGCGGCCAAACGGCTGAACGCCAAGCGCTGGCAGCGCCTGCACGAGGAGGCCGAGTGGCAGGGCGAGCTGCTCACCGGACTGCTGCGCCAGCCGCACCTGGTGACCTGGCCGCGGCTGTACACCCTGCTGCTGCGCGCCGACGGCGTGGACACCGATGACCTGGAGGCCGTCCGGCACTGGCTGGACGGGTTCCGCGAGCTGGACCAGGAGCAGCGGATCGCGGCCTTCGCGGCGCTGGAGGAGCTGGACCAGCCGGAGGGCGTGGACGGCTGGGGGCCCGGGGTGCTGCTCTCGGTCGGGATGGCGACGGACGGCGCGCGGCTGCTGCTGGAGAACCGGCTGATGCAGCGCAGCTACCGCAACCTTGCCGGGCTGAACGCGCTGGGTCTGCCGATGCCGCAGGAACTCGCCGGGGACTTCCCCGCCTTCGAGGCCGCCGTGGAGGCGGAGGCCCTGCGGCTGTACGGCGAGTGGACCGTCCCCGGCCTGCCGGCCCTGCTGCTGGCCGAGTACCGGGACCTGGCCCCGGAACCCGGTTCGAGCGAGATCGACAGCTACCTGATCGAGCAGGGCTACACCGAGCAGGACTTCACGGAGCAGGGCTTCACGGAGTGACGCCGCGCTCCTGAAGCCAGGCCCGCGGGTCGACCGGGGCGCCGCCGCCGGGCCGGATCTCCAGGTGCAGGTGCGGGCCGCTCACACCGGCCGTGTTGCCGGTGGCCCCGACCTTGCCGAGCACCTCGCCCGGGGCCACCGGGCCGGCGGCGACGGCGATCGAGGAGAGGTGGCAGTACCAGACCTCGGTGCCGTCCGGCAGGCTCTGGATCACCCGGTAGCCGTACGAGCCCGACCAGCCGGCCGAGGTGACGGTGCCGGCGCCGAGCGCGGTCACCGGGGTGCCGGTGGCGGCGGCGAAGTCGAGGCCGGTCTGCAGGTGCGCCCAGTGCGAGCCGGCCTGGCCGGACTGCGCGCCGAGCGTGTACTTGCCGATGGGGAGGGTCAACTCGCCCTGGCCGACCGGCTGGACGGCGGTCACGGGCTGCACGGGCTGCACGGCGGCGACTGGCTGGACGGCTGCGGCCCGCTGCTCGGCGGCGGCGCGCTCCTCGGCGGCGGCCTGTTCGGCCGCCGCGCGGGCGGCGGCCTCGGCCTGCGCGGCACGCTTGGCGGCGGCCTCCTGCGCGGCCTCCAGACGGGCGCTCTCCTCGGCGGCGGTCCGGCGGCTGTCGGCCTGGTGCTGGATCCGGGCGGCGAGCGCGAGGCCCGGGTCGGCCGCGCTGTCGCCGGCCGTGGCGAAAGCGCTGTCCGCAGCATCGTCGGCGGAGACGGACGGCGCCGGGGCGGGCGGCGCGGCTGCGGCGGCCGCGGTGGCGGAGAGGCCGGTGGCGCCGAGCGCGGCCGCCATCGCGGTGACCCCGAGGACGGGCCCACCAGCCCTGGACTGCTTGGGGATCCGGTGCCGGGCCGCCTCGTCGGGAAGGCCGGCGGGGTCGAGCAGCTGGGTACGGCTCTGCTGGGAGTGCGACGACGCCACGGGGGCGCGCTCCTTTCCTTCCTTCTCGCCTACCGGGTTAGCTGACGGGTTCGGAGCAGGAAGGTCTCCTACGGTCCGGCCGGGGCCGGTCCGATTCACCCCAAGGAACGATTGGTTCCCCGGCTCCCGGACGTCGCCCGAGGGCTCGGTCCTGAGGATTTGGCGACGGCGCACGGTGCCGATCGGATACGGCGTTGCCGACCGCGCTGCGTTATCAAACGTTAATCCTAGGAGGCTCTGATTCCAAGCTGCTTGGCCGGAATTGTCACACGCATCCAAGACCAAACGGTTGGTTTGTCGCGCATATCCGATTCGCCGCTACGCTGCGTGACAAAAACGCGTACTTAGGTGCAGCACAACAGAGTTGGCGATCCTTCAGCTATGACCACCTCGATTCAGCCACGGACGACCCTCTTGACGGCTAAGGCTATTAGCCTTAGCTTTGTGGTTGTCGGCAGCGCCCCTCGGCGCCCAACCAACCAGCCGGCCGCAGCCCGCAGGAGGACCGCCATGAACAGCACCTTCGCACCGCAGACCCAGTACCTCGACCTCCCCGGCGGCCGGATCGCCTTCGACGACTCCCTCGGCGAAGGCGTCCCGGTCGTCCTCATCCCCGGGATGCTCGAACCGCGGACCGCCTACCGGCGCCTGCGCCCGCTGCTCACCGCCGCCGGCCACCGGGTGATCACCATGGACCTGCGCGGCTTCGGCGAGTCCTCGATCACCTGGGACGACTACTCCCCCACCGCGATCGCCGGCGACGCCCTGGCACTGCTCGACCACCTGGGCATCGAGCGCGCGGTACTGGCCGGCAACTCCTACACCGGCGCCAGCGTGGTCAAGTTGGCCGGCACCGCCCCCGAGCGGGTGGCCGGCATCGTCCTGCTGGACGCCTTCGTGGAGAACCTCCCGACGAACGGCGTGCAGCGCGCCATGCTGAAGGCCCTCGGCGCGCTGATGGTGCACGTCCCCGCCTTCTGGGGGCTCTACCTGAAGAAGATGGCCTACCCCACCGCCAAGCCCGCCGACTTCGACGCCTACGTCGCCGAGTCCGTCGCCGCGCTGCGCACCCCCGGCCGCAAGACCGCCACCCGTGGCCAGGTCGGCGGCGACTCCGCGCCGATCGGCTGGACCGAGCACGTCCGGTGCCCGGCCCTGGTCGTGATGGGCACCAAGGACCCCGACTTCCCGAAGCCGGAGCTGGTGGCGGACCGTCAGGCCGCCGCGCTGAAGGCCCGCAAGGTGATGATCGACGGCGCCGGGCACTACCCGATGGCGGACCACCCGCAGGCCACCGCCGACGCCCTGCTCCCGTTCCTCGCCGAGGTGGCCTGATGCCCAGGGCCGGACTCAGCCCCGACGCCGTCGTCGACCACGCCCTCGCGCTGATCGACGACGAGGGCCCCGACGCCCTCACCCTGGCCGGCGTGGCGGCGCGCGCGGGCGTGGCCACCCCGTCCCTGTACAAGCACGTGCCGGGCGGCCTGGGCTCGCTGCGCCGGCTGATCGCGATCCGGGTGACCGAGGATCTCGCCGACCGCCTGGACCGGGAGACCGCCGGCCTCGGCGGCGACGAGGCCGTCACCGCACTGCTGCGGGCGTACCACGGCTACGCCACCGAGCACCCGCGCCGCTACGCCGCCCTGCCGCAGGCGCCGGCCACCGCAGACGACGAGTTGGTGCGGGCGGGCTCCCGGCTGGTCGAGACGATCATCGGGGTGCTGCGCGACTACGGCATCGAGGACTCCGAGGCGATCCACGCCGCCCGGACCGTCCGCGCCCTCTCGCACGGCTTCGCCTCGCTGACCATCGCCGGCGCCTTCCAGCTGCGCGAGGACCTCGCGGTCACCCAGGACCGGCTGATCGCGGTGCTGACCAGCGGGCTGCGCGGCTGGCCGAACAGCTGAGCTTTCGTCACAGGACGCCCACGTTCGTCACAGGCGTGAAACACGGGTGACCGAAGCGGCGGGCGGCCACGTGTTGCTGGATGACGGTGGCCGCAAGGGCGGCCGCTTCGACCCCAGGGGGACACCACCATGCGCAACCGCCGACTTCTCACCAGCTTCGCTCTGCTCACCACCGCGCTGACCCTCTCGCTCACCGCCTGCGGCCCCGACAGCACGTCCGGCGGCGCCGGCACCAGCGCGGGCTCCGCCGCCGCGAGCGCCCCGGGCGCGCACCCGAGCGCGAACCCGAGCCTGAACGCCGACCCGATCGGCGTGACGTCCACGCAGCCCTCGGCCGGGCAGCCCTCGGCCGCCAAGCCGTCTGCCGCGAAGCCGACCGCCGCGACCCCGTCCGGCAAGCCCACCGCGAAGCCGTCGGCCGCCAAGCCCACCCCGAGCGCCGACTGCACGGCCAACGCGAAGAAGCCGGGCCACACGGTGATCAACGCGACGGTGGCCTGGGGCAACCCGGACCGGATCGGCGCGAACGCGACGAAGTTCATCTGCGGCCCGGACGTCCCGAACGACGGCTACTACGAGGCCGTCGCTCCGAACAGCGGCTACAACTTCGCCCCCGGTGCCAAGGCCACGCTGGTCGGGAACTACGTGTCGGACGGCACCAAGGCCGTCTCGGTCACCGACCTGCTGACGCACATCGACCACTGCACCCAGAACCCCAGCGGGCAGGACCCGTACAGCTGCTACGGCAACATGTACGACATCACCGTCAACGGCTCCGGCCTGATCACCAGCATCGCCGAGCTCTACCACCCCTGAGTGGAGCACCGTTGAAGCCGACCCGACCGTGACTCCCGGCCGGGTCGGCCGTTGAGCGGGTATGAAGAAACGAAGCATGCTCGCGTTCGCCTCGCTCGCCACCGGTGTGGTGCTGTCGCTGGCCTCCCCGCAGACCCACGCGGCCGCCCCTGACGGCGGCCCGGGCGACACCCACGCGGTCGACCACACCGGCACGGTGAACGGTCAGCACCCGGTCGTGGAGGAGCCGAGCGCCGACACCACCCAGCACTGAGGCTTGGACCGACCGCCGAGCATCACCCGCGGGGCGTACCAGTCCCGCATCCGCTTCTCCTTCTGCTTCTCCTTCTCCGCCGCCCCGTCGCACGGCCCGGGCCCTTCGGGGCCGTGGGCACTGCCGGTCACCCGTGTCACCTCCGGGTCCACCCGCAGCGTGCGACGGGCGTCGGCGTCTCCCGCCAGGTCTCCGGCCAGACTTCAGCCGGTCTCAGGGTTTTCTCACCGCGCTCACTGGCCATGCTCTAGCCAGGCGTTGGGTTCATCGGATAGGAATTCAGTCCATCTGGTATCGATTCGGGTGGGTACCGAGACCGATTCGTCTCCGGACTCCGGTCAGACTGACCGGAGTGGGTCCAGGCCCAGGTAGTAGCAGAGGACGAAGGCCCATGACGCAGCCGACCAGCACCAGCGCCCCGACCGCCGCCGGCGTGATCCCCGCGCAGCGCCGCATCGCTCGGTCGGCGACCGCCCCGACCGGCGGCGCGCCGCTCGGCTGGGCCGGCGAGGCCCGCCGCGCCTTCGCGATCGTCCGCGGCCTGCGCTCGATGCGCACCGTCCCCGCCCGGCCGCAGGCCTCGTACGGCGAGAGCGACGGCCAGTAGCACCTGCCAGTAGCAGCTGCCAGTACCCGCCAGTACCCGCTCGCTCGCGAGCTGAACGTCCGGCGAATACCCGCCGAACGCGGCGGGAGCAAATAGGATATTCACCGACATGTGCGTCAGCGGCGCCGCCCGCCTGTGGACCAGCAGAGGGGCCTCGGATGGATCTGACCTCGCCTTGGCCGCCCCCGTCACCCGGCCCCGGTGACCCGGGCACCAGCGGCGACCGCACCTCCGCCCACTCCTCCACCCGCTCGTCCGGACACTCCTCCACCCGTTCCTCGGCCCGCTCCACCGTGAGCTGCGCACGGATCCTGCTGCGCTGCACCAGCGCCGCCGAGATGCTCGGCACGCTGCTCGCCGAGGGCCCGGGCTGGATCACCGGCGAGGGCTCCGCGATCTACCTGCTGGACGCCGCCGGC
The DNA here is from genome assembly GCF_029892095.1 of Kitasatospora sp. MAP12-44. Classification (NCBI taxonomy): domain Bacteria; kingdom Bacillati; phylum Actinomycetota; class Actinomycetes; order Kitasatosporales; family Streptomycetaceae; genus Kitasatospora; species Kitasatospora sp. MAP12-44. The sequence continues at coordinate 4,711,373 of NZ_JARZAE010000004.1, read as the reverse complement.
ATGCTGCGGCTGACCGTCTCCAACGGGCTCCCCGAATGGGCGCACGAGCGATACGGGACCATCGACCCGGCCGGCGACCTGCCCGCCGCCGTCGCCCTGCGCCGCCGCGAGCCGGTGCTGCTCAGCCCCGAGCGGTCCAGCGTGCACTTCCCGAACCCGGTGGCCGGCTTCGGCACCGGCCTGGTCGCCGTCGCCGCCCTGCCACTGCTGGTGGACGACCGCGAGCTCGGCGTGCTTGCCCTCTCGCTGGCCCACCGCGGCACCGTGCCGCGCCGCGACCTGGACGCGCTGGCCCTGCTCGCGGAGTCCTGCGCCCACCGGCTGGCCCATCTGATCGACCACGGACCCGCCGTCGACGGCGCCCCGCGGGGCGTGCGGACACACGCCGAGCAGCCCGACGGCTACCTGGCGCAGCCGCTGCTCGCCGACGCGCTCCGGGCGGCCGGGGCGGGCGCCTTCGAACGGGACCTGGTCACCGGCGAGACCGCCTGGGACGCCAGCGCCTACCGGGTGGTCGGCCGGGTGGCGCCCACCGACGGCGGGCCGCTCCCCGCTCCCGACCTCGGCAGCCTGGTGCACCCCGAGGACCTGGCCGACGTGCAGGCCGCCCTGGTGGACGCGCTGGCGAGCGCCGGCCCGTACCGGCTCGGCTACCGGGTGATCCGCCCGGACGGCGGGACCAGCACGGTCGACGAACACGGCGAGGTGCTGCTCGACGTGCACGGCCGGCCGGTGCGGATCGCCGGTCTGCTGGTGGAGCGCGACCGCGGCCAGTCGCCGGAGCCCGCCGCCGAGCCGGCCGCCGCCCCGGTGGCCGAGGCCCGATCCGCGCTGCTGCTTGCCCTGACCCGGGCGCTCTCGCGAGCCGTCACGGTCCGCGACGTCACCGAGGCGATGACCGACATCGCCCGTCCGGCCCTGGGCGCCGCCGACCTGGTCCTCGACCTGGTGGACGAGGGACGGCTGCTGCCGGTCTCGCCCTCGGTCTACGGCGGCTCGCGCCGCGGCGAGTTGAACCGGCTGCACGAGCTGTCCAGCAGCGCGATGGAGCAGTCGCTGGCCCGGTCCGTCCCGCTCTTCAGCGAACCGGGAGCGGGCACCAATCCGGCGGCCTGGGCGGTGCTGCCGCTGGTCGCCTCCGGGCGGCAGGTCGGCTCCTGCCTGATCACCTTCGCCACCGACCGGGCCTTCAGCCGCGAGGACCGCACGCTCTACTCGGCCTTCGCCGGCATCCTCGCCCAGTCGCTGGAGCGGGCCCGCCTCTACGACACCCACCACCACCGGGCCACCGAGCTGCAGCGCGCGATGCTGCCGCGCAGCCTGCCCACGCTGCCCGGGCTGACCGCGGCGGCCCGCTACCTGCCGAGCACCGAGGGCATGCAGATCGGCGGCGACTGGTACGACCTGTTCCGGCTGTCCGCCGGCAAGGTCGGCATGGTGATCGGCGACGTCCAGGGGCACAACGCCGAGGCGACCGCCGTGATGGGCCAACTGCGCAGCGGCCTGCGGGCGTACGCGACGGACGGCCACGATCCGGCCGCCACGCTGGCCCGCACCAGCCGGCTGCTCGCCGAGCTGGACACCGAACTCTTCGCCACCTGCCTCTACTTGACGCTGGACCTCGCCGACGGCGTGGTGTGCGGCGCCCGGGCCGGGCACCCCGCGCCGGTGCGGATCTCGGACGGCAGGGCCGTCGAGCTGGAGCTGCCCGGCGGCCCGCCGCTCGGCGTGGACCCGACTGCCGCCTACCCGCTGGCCGTTGAGCGGCTCGGCCTGGGCGAGACGCTGCTCAGCTACACCGACGGGCTGGTCGAGGACCGCGCCGAGGACTACGACGAGTCGGTGCAACGGATGCTCGGCGGGCTGGAGTTGTGGAGCCGGCAGGCCGGCCCCGGCCGGGTCGGCCCGGCAGCCGCGCTCGAGCGGCTGGCCGACCTGCTGACCCTGAACGTGACGGAACGCAACTCCCGCCCCGACGACGTCGCCCTGCTCCTGCTGCACCGCACCTCGCCCGCCGCCGGCTAATCCGCCAGCAGCACGTTCAGCTCAGCAGCGCGTTCAACTCCGGGTAGCTCAGGTCACCGGCGAGCGCGTCGTACGTCCCGTCGGCGAACAGCTCGGCCGCCGCCCGGCGGACCAAGCCCAACGCCGCCAGCGCGAGGCCCGCGCCGACGCTCACCCGGGCCACTCCCAGCTCGGCCAGCTCCGGCACCGAGAGCGAGCCGGGGTGGACCATCACGTTCAGCGGCAGCGGCAGGGCGGCCGTCAGCGCGGCGATCTCCTTGGCCTCCGCCACCCCCGGGACGAAGACGCCGTCCGCGCCGGCCTCGGCGTAGGCCCGGGCGCGGGCCAGCGTCTCGTCCAGCCGGCCGACCCGGTCGCCGACCTGGCGCAGATAGGTGTCGATCCGCGCGTTGACGAAGAGCGGGATGCCCTCGGCCTCGGCGGCCGCCCGCACCGCCGCGATCCGGGCGGCCTGGTCGGCGCCGGTGCGCAGCGGCGCGCCGGGCGGATAGCCGGGGTCGGCGCCGTGCAGGCCGTCCTCCAGGTTGATCCCGATCGCGCCGGCCGCCAGCACCAGGCGGACGGTCTGCGCCACCTCCTCGGGCGTGGCGCCGTAGCCGCCCTCCAGGTCCGCCGTCACCGGCAGGTCGACGGCGGCGGCCACCCTGGCGGTCAGCTCGACGGTCTGCTCCCGCCCGAGCGCCTCGCCGTCCGGCACCCCGAGCCCCCACGACACCCCCGCGCTCGTGGTGGCCAGGGCAGCTGCGCCGGCCGCCGCGACCACCCGCGCGGTGCCCGGGTCCCAGACGTTGGCGAGTACCAACGGGCGCCCAGGCACGTGCAGTTGGCCGAAGGCGACGGCCTTGTCGCGCCGGCTCATGCGCGGGCCTTCGGCGCCGGGCTCATCCGGGTGGCGACCGCGAAGCGGTTCCAGGCGTTGATCACGGTGATCATCGCGAGCAGCTTGGCGAGCTCCTCCTGCTCGAAGTGCCGGGCCGCCTCGTCGTAGACCGCGTCCGGCACATGGCCCTCGGTCAGCAGGGTGACCGCCTCGGTCAGGGCCAGCGCGGCGCGCTCCTTGGCGGTGAAGAACGGCGTCTCGCGCCAGGCGGGGAGAACGAAGATCCGGTGCTGGGACTCGCCGCCCTGGAGCGCCTCCGTGGTGTGCATGTCGATGCAGTAGGCACAGCCGTTGATGATCGAGGCGCGGATCTTCACCAGCTCGGCGAGCATCGGGTCGAGCCCGACCGCGGCGGCCTTGTTGAGCGCGACCATGGCGCCGTAGACATCCGGGGCCTGCTGGAAGAGGGCCATCCGCTGAGCAGGAGCGGGAGCGGGTTCAAGATCCTGAGAAGTCGTCATGCGTTCCACCCTAGGGAGTAAGTGGACCGCGCTTGTGGTTCATTCCCAGTATGAATTCTTGGGCCAATTGGGCCACTTGGGGCCGCGACCTGCACCTCGACCTCTCCGACCGGCGGGCCCGGGGCCTGGGCCTGCGGGCCGCGCTGGAGGACGCGCTGCGCGAGGCGGCAGCCGGCGCGAGCCTGGCGCCGGGCACCCGGCTGCCGTCCTCCCGGGCGCTCGCCGCCGACCTCGGGATCGCCCGCAACACCGTCGCCGAGGCCTACGCCCAGCTCGCGGCGGAGGGCTGGCTGACCTCCCGGCAGGGCTCCGGGACGACCGTGGCGGACCGCGCCGTACGACGCGCCGCCGCGCCGCCGGCGGACCGGCCGGGACCGCCCGCCGTCCGCTACGACTTCCACGCCGGCCGCCCCGACCTGGACCTCTTCCCGCGCACCGAGTGGCTGGCCGCCACCCGCCGGGCCCTGGCGGCGGCGCCGCGCGACGCGCTCGGCTACTCCGACCCGCGCGGGCGGATCGAGCTGCGCCAGGCGCTCGCCGAGTACCTGGGCCGGGTCCGCGGGGTGCGCACCGACCCCGAGCGGCTGCTGCTCTGCACGGGCTATGTGCAGGGCCTCAGCCTGCTCAGCGCCGAGCTGCGCGCTCGCGGCACCCGCACCCTGGCCGTCGAGGCGCACGGTCTCGACCGGCACCGCGCGGCGGTCACCACCGCCGGGCCGGCCACCGTGCCGCTGCCGGTGGACGAGGACGGCGCCCGGACTGACCTGCTCGGCGAGAGCGGCGCCGGGGCCGTCCTGCTCACCCCCGCCCACCAGTTCCCCACCGGCAACCTGCTGCACCCGCGGCGCCGGGCGGCCGCCGTCGACTGGGCCCGGCGGACCGGCGGGGTGGTGATCGAGGACGACTACGACGGGGAGTTCCGCTACGACCGCCAGGCGGTGGGCGCGATGCAGGCGCTCGACCCGGAGCGGGTGGTCTACGCGGGCACCGCCAGCAAGAGCCTGGCCCCCGGCCTGCGGCTGGGCTGGCTGGCCCTGCCGCAGGCACTGGTGGAGCCGATGATCGCCCGGAAGTCCGCTGCGGACGGGCAGTCGGGGGTGATCGAGCAGCTGACGCTGGCGGAGCTGATCCGCTCCGGCGGGTACGACCGGCAGGTGCGGCGCGCCCGGCTGCACTACCGGCGCCGCCGCGACCGGGTGGCCGCGCTGCTGGCCGACCGTGCGCCCGAGGTCCGGGTGACCGGGATCGCCGCCGGGCTGCACGCCGTGCTGCGCCTGGCGCCGGGCGACCGGCGGAGCGAGCGGGAGGTGGTCGAGCAGGCCCGGCTGCGTGGGCTGGGCCTGCAGGGCCTGGACTCCTTCCGCCACCCGCTGGCCCCGGCGGGCGACCTGCCGCCGTCCTTGGTGATCGGCTTCGGCACGCCCGCGGACCGGGCGTTCGGTCACGGCCTCGAGGTGCTGGGCGGGCTGCTGGCGGAGGGCTGAGCCGGTTCGCCCGGCCGTACGGCCCTCAGTGGCCGGTGTGCGCGCCCAGGTAGAAGAGCAGGAAGAGGAAGCCGCCGAAGAAGTGCGCGGCGGCCATGTAGATGCAGACCCGGATCGCCACCCGGTGGTCGGTGCGCTTGCCCGCGTCGGTGGTGGGCGCGTACTGGCGGGGATGCCCGGGCCGGACGGGGTGAAGCGGCTGAAGCGGCTGGGTCGTCGGCTGGATCGGCTGGACTGGCTGGACTGGCTGGACCGTCATGGCAGGAGTCCCTTCAGTGGGTGCGCGGAGCGTCCCCGAGGCAGAGGTTGCTGCCCGGGCTCTGCAACAGGGTGTGCACGAAGATCAGTTCGACGCCGGCGGAGGAGTCGGCGGCGATGCAGTGCGGGGTGAGCGAGTCGAACTGCGCGCTGTCGCCCGGGTCGAGCAGGTGGACGGTGTCGCCCAGGGTGAGCCGCAACCGTCCCTGGGTGACGTGCAGCCACTCCTCGCCGGGGTGCACCCGGACCACCTCGTCCTGCAGCCCCGGCGGCACCTGGACGCGCAGCGCCTGCATCGCCCGGCCCGGCACGCCCGCCCGGCGGTAGCCCCAACCGCCCGCGCGGCCCGGCTCGATGGCGCCGCCGCGGACCACCGGGTCGGGCTCGCCCGGCTGTTCGCCGAGCAGTCCGGCGACGGTGCCGCCGTACGCCCGGGCGAGGCCGAGCAGCACCGGCAGCGAGGGCTGCCGCCTGCCGGTCTCCAGCCGGGAGAGATAGGCTGGGGAGAGCCCGACCCGAGCAGCGGCGGCTTCAAGAGTGAGTCGGTTTGCCTGCCGCTGCTCGCGCAGTCGAGCACCGAGCCCGGGCACCTCGTCGGCGTCCTGGCCGCCTGTGCCGTGGCCGTCTGCGCCATGGCCGTCCGTGCGCTGGCCGTCCGTGTCGCGCGGGTCCCGATCCGGGCCCGGGGGGCTGGTGTTCATGAATCCAGTGGACACCCGCGTTGCCCCCGTGGCAAGAATTGTGCCTCAGAGGCAAACCCGCTGAGAGACGGCTGCGAGACGGCTGAGACAGGCTTGAGAGAGGCCCCGATGCGAATCCGCGCTGTGCTCTTCGACGTGGACGACACCCTGTTCGACTACACCGGAGCCGAACGAGCGGCGATCACGGCCCAGCTGGCGACGGAGGGCCTGCAGGACGCGTTCCCCTCGGCCGACGACGCGGTGAAGCTCTGGCACGAGCTCATGACGGCCCAGTACCAGCGCTTTCTGGACGGCGAGTTGACCTTCCCCGAGCAGCAACTGGCCCGCGCCCGGGCCTTCCTGGCGACCGCGCGGGAGGGTTCGGTCGCCATGGACGACGCGACGGCGCGGGAGTGGTTCACCCGCTACCAGCAGCACTACCGCACGGCCTGGCGCGCGTTCCCGGATGCCGCGCCGGCACTCGGCGCGCTGGCAGCGGCCGGGCTGCGGCTCGGCATCGTCTCCAACGCCAGCCTGGCCAGCCAGCGGCCCAAGCTGCGGGAAGTCGGGCTGGGCGGATTCTTCGACGGCGCACCCGTGGTCTGTTCGGACCAGCACGGGGCGCCCAAGCCGGCCGCGTCGATCTTCCACGCCGCCTGCGCGGAGCTGGAGTTGGCGCCCGAGCAGGTGGCGTACGTGGGCGACCGGCACGATGTCGACGGACAGGGCTCGCGGGACGCGGGCCTGCGGGCCTTCTGGCTCAACCGCACCACCGCCACCGCCACCGCCGCCACCACCGCCACCGCTGCCTCCGCCGACGCATCGCCCGAGGCGACCCACGGCGTCACCGAGATCGCCTCGCTGGCCGAACTGGTCCCCCTGCTCTGCGCAGCCCTTGGCTGAGAAGCGGCCAGGGAGCTGTTGCCGCCGCAGGTGCTCCCGTATCGTCGAACTCCTCACTTCGGGGGCGGAGATGGCGCGGAGAAGCAGTCGCATACTGGCCCACAGCCGTGCGGTGGCGGCAGCGGCGAACGAACTGGAGTTCGCCCTCCGATCGCGCTCCGAACAGGAGTTGCGGGCCATGACCGACGTGCTGCGCCGCCGCCTGTCGTCCGGAGCCGAGTGGGAGCAGGGGCTCGCGGAGGCGGCCGCCCTGGTGCGGGAGACCGTGCGCCGCGTACTGGGCCTGCGGCTGGACGACGCGCAGCTCATCGGCGGGATCGCGCTGCACCACGGCTCGCTGGTGGAGATGCGGACCGGCGAGGGGAAGACGCTCACGATCGCACTGCCCGCGTACCTCGGCGCGCTGACCGGCGGCGCGGTGCACGTGATGACGGCCAACGACTATCTCGCCGACCGGGATGCCACCCAACTAAAGCCGATCTACGGTGAGTTGGGGATGAGCTGCGGCCTGGTGACCGAGCTGGGCGGAGGCGGTGCCGGGTGGGAGCAGCGCCGCGCCGCGTACGGCATGGGCATCACCTACGGCACGCCCGGCGCGTTCGCCTGCGACTACCTGCGTGACAGCCGCGCGCTCGACCAGGGCCGGGTCATGCAACGCGGTCGGCGGCTGGCGATCGTCGACGAGGCTGACCTGACCCTGCTCGACCGGGCGCGCGAACAGGCGACGCTCAGGGAACGCGAGCGCTGCTCCGATCCTGCCTGCTCTGATCCCGTCTACGGCAGGCTGACCGCGCTCGTCCGACGGCTGAGACCCGACCTGCAGGCCCCGGGGCGCAGCCGCACGCTCGCCGCGATCAGCCTGCGCCAGTACCTCCTCGGGTACGCGAAGCTCACCGCGATCACCGCCGTCGCCACCGAGGCCGAGGTCTACGAGCAGATCTACGGGCTGGACACAGTTCCAGTAGCAACAACCTTTCCCATCAGGCGAATCGACCAGCCGGTGCGGTTCTTCCCGGACGACGGTTCGCGTATCGATGCGGCCGTTCGTGAGACGGCCAGGCGCCAGGCGGCGGGCCAGCCGGTGCTGCTGGCGACGGCGTCGATCGCGCAGACCGAGCAGCTGTCCGCCGCACTCAGGGCAGCCGACATCCCACACCGGGCGCTGAGCACGAAGAACCACTGCACCGACAGCCACGGCACGAACAACCACAGCACGAACCACCACGCCGAACAGGCGCCGATCATCACCCGGGCGGGCCGGTCGGGCGCGGTCACGGTGGTGACCCGGCTGGCGGGGCGCGGGGTGGACATCCCCCTCGGCGGGGACCGACCGGACGAGCGGGCGCCGGTCGCCCGCAGCGGCGGGCTGTACGTCCTGGCCGTGGACGTGTTCGAAAGCCGGCGCTTCGCGCTGCAGGTGCGCGGCCGGGCCGGGCGGCGGGGCGATCCGGGCGAGTCGGCGGTCTTCGCGGCGCTGACCGACACCTCGCTGATCAGCCTGCTCGGGACGCGGAACATCCAGCTGCTGGCGGCGGCCGCAGCCGACCCGGAGAACCGGTCGAAGCTGGCCAACTGGGCGCTGGAGAGAGCCCTCAACACGCGGACCGAGCAGGCGACGCAGCGGCTGTGCGGCGCGGTGCGCTACGACGAGGTCGTCGGCGCGCAGCTGGACCGGATCCAACGGCAGCGGCGGGCGCTCTTCGAGGGCGGACCCGAGCTGGCGCGGTGGGTGCGCAGCGCGATCGGCAGCGTGGTGGAGCGGCAGGTCAGGGCGGTGCCGCCGGAGCGGCTGCACGCGGCCCTCGCCGGGCTGTATCCGGTCGGACTCACAGCAGCACAGGTGCTGGATGCCCTGCCGGCCGGGGAGTTGGCGGCGCGGCTGCGTGCCGACGCACAGCGGGCGTACGACGGGCGGGAGGCCGAGCTCTCGCCCGCCGTCCTGCGGCGGATCGAGCGCTACCTGGTGCTCACGGTGATCAACCTGGCCTGGCCCGAGCACCACGAGGCGCTGTCGGACCTGTACGGCGACACCAACCTGTACTCGCTCGCCGGCGGCGACTACCTGGCGCGCTTCCAGCAGGAGGCGGCACGGCTGTTCACCGCGCTCCGCGAGCAGATCGAACGGGAGACCGTGGCCTTGCTGTTCAAGCTGTCGCCCCAGGACGTTGCGGACCTCGACTTCGAGGAGGGAGTCGAAGAATGACACGCAGTCGGCTGTCGCAGCTGGCCGTCGCCGTGCCGGGGCTGGCGGCGGCGCTGTACGGGTTTCGAGCTGCACCGCCGGATCGCCTGGCGGTGCAGCGTCTCGCTCGGGCTCGGCGGACTGCTCGCGGTGGCCGCCGGCCGCTGGTCCGGGTGGCACGGCGACCCGTCGGCCGCGCACTCGGCCTCAGCGCTGGGCGTCGTGCTGCTGTGCTGCGCGCCCATGCCCCGGCTGGTTGAGCCGCAGGTCTGGCTCTTCTGGCCCACCCCACTGCTCCAGGCGGCACGCCGCGCCGAGACGGGCCTGGACGTGCGGACGGCAATGGCGCGCGCCGGACGGCCCGTGCTGTTCGACGAGCAGCGCGGAGCCAACGGGCTGCCCGCGCCGCACTACCAGCAACCGGCAGGGGTGCCCGCGACCGAGGCTGTCAGCACCCCGCTGATAGGTGCGACGGATCAGGGCGGGTCGCGCCAGAGGTGGCCTGGATCCTGCTACCACCGCTCGGCGGCTAGGTCAGCAACGGAGAACTGCTGGTCCTGGACGCGACCGGGCACTGCGTCCTGCTGGTGGCGCGGATGAAGTGCACGACGGCCTCCGTCGCCCTGGTCGCCAAGGCAGCCGGACTCCCCTTCTCGGCCTACGACTTGGGAGCAGGGCGGATGCGTCGCAAACTCAGCGAGGAGCTGTTCCCACGCACCCAGGACTACACCGCGTCGGCCCGTTGACCTGCGGGTCAGCGGCCACTCGGCGCTTCGGCGCAGCAGTCGGGCAAGTTGGCGCAGCGGGGGCAGGTGCAGCGCGCCCAGGCGAGCGGGGAGGCCAGGCGGTACTTCTGCTCGACCTCCTCGGGCGCGGTCACGTCGACTCGCTGCCCGTCGTCGGTGATCCGGTAGACCCGGATCGTCATCCGACTCATCGGATCAACACCCTTCGCACCAGGGACAGTTCGGCCAGCCAAGCGGACACCGGCGCGGGACGCGGGCGGCAGTGAGGAGTCGGCGCCAGAGAGACCGCGCGGTGATGGGCGCGGTCAGTGGTCGTGCTGCTGAACACATTCCACCCCCCGGCGGATCAGCACGGTGATGGCCCTGACCACATCCGGACGACAACCCCCGAGGTCGATGACGACGGTGCCCGTGCAACGCGAACGGTCGTCAACGGCGAGCGAGGGAAGGAGGAGCCCGGGGTCGGCGAGGTGGAGGACGGCGGTCAACTCCTCGACGGCATCGTCGGCTTCCTGCCGGCGGGCAGCCATGTGTCGGGCGAGGGGAGAGGGCATGGTGGTGTCCATATCTACTGGGAACCGGAAGGATGTTCACTGATTGTGCTCCAAGCGTGACGTTCCGGAGTTACGCTGACCAGAGGGAAGACCCCAGCAGACCGACCGCTCAATTGGAGGCCCCCCGATGGCCCGAAGGAACGAGCTGAACCCGGGCAAGTCCCCCCGAGCCTTCTACGGCTCGGAGTTGCGCCGATTGCGGGAGGCAGCAGGGCTGTCGCAGGAGAAGCTCGGTGAGCTGGTCTTCTGCTCGGGTGCGTACCTGGGCCAGATCGAGAACGCCTCGCGCAAGCCGCAGTTGGAGCTCTCTAGGCAGCTGGACGTGGTGTTGAAAACAGGCAAGCAGTTGGAAAGGCTGCACGAGATCCTGCGGCCGTCTGCGTTCGCGACCTACTTCGAGGAGGCCGTCGAACAGGAAGCCCTGGCAAAAACCATCAGCGAGTACGCCGCACAGCTCGTGCCAGGGGTGATGCAGACGCCGGAGTACGCCGCAGCGATCTTCCTGAGCGGCCATCCACTGCTGACCGAAGGGGAGTTGGCAGACCGCGTAGCTGCACGAATGACTCGGAGCAGCCTCCTGGACGGCCCAACAAAGAAGGTGTTTTGGTACGTCCTGGACGAGACCGTGCTCCGTCGAGAAGTCGGCAGCCCCGCGGTCATGGCCGGACAGCTCCAGCACATCACGGATCTCATCAGAAACCGTCGCGTGATCGTCCAGGTCGTCCCGTTCGGCAACGGCGCTCACTCCCTCATGGAGGGGATGATGTCGCTGATGACCTTCGACGACGCGCCACCCCTCGCCTACATCGAAGCACCGCTGACGGGAGGGCTGTTGGATGATCCGTTGCTGGTTGCCCAGGCCAACGGGTACTACGATTTGCTGCGGGCCGTCGCGCTGTCGCCGGAGGCGTCCCTAGCCCTGATCCAGTCGGTGGCGGAGGAATACGCACATGATCAGCAGTGAACACCCCCGGCCGGCGCAGTGGCGCAAGAGCAGCCACAGCGGCACCAGCAACGGTTCATGCGTAGAAGTCGACGACGCCAACCCCGGCCGCGTCCGCGACAGCAAAGACCCCCACGGCCCCACCCTCACCTTCACCCCCACCGCCTGGCAGACCTTCATCACCGGCATCCGCAGCAGCGACTTCGGCTCCCTCTAACCGCCTGCACCGAGGAGTTGCCATGAACGCCAACGCACCGCAGTGGCGCAAGAGCAGCTACAGCGGCGGCAGCAACGGTTCATGCGTCGAGGTCGACGACGCTAACCCCGGTCGCGTCCGCGACAGCAAGGACCCCCACGGCCCCACCCTCACCTTCACCCCCACCGCCTGGCAGACCTTCATCACCAGCGTCCGCACAGGCGACTTCAGCTCCCTCTAACCGCCACCGGCTCCGGATGTAATGGGTCCTCAGGCACGCAACCCGAGCCCAACGGGGGACCGCTCAGGCTGTTGAGCTCATGGTGCAAGCACCTCGCCGTGGTCCACACCCTGCAAAGGCTCGGTGAGCTGAGCGGTCAGCGCGGGATCAGCCAGGATTCTGGCGGTCGCGCGCCACTCGACGATGACGCGGTGCAGATTGGCATGCACGTCCAGTTCCACTACGTCGCGCGTGGCATCCACGAGCTGGACGACGAGCTCGCGCACCTCCTCGGCCGACAGGTGTCGGGTCCACGGAAAGACCATGGGTAGCGCGAGGAGGATGGCCCGGGCGCCCTCGTCACTGCCGAGCAGAGCAGCGAACAGACTGGCAGTGACGTCTGCGGTCATCTCACGCTGGCGGTCGTAGCTCTCGGTCGTGAGATAGAGGTCCTCCCCATCTCGCCGCGTGACGTGGATGCGCTGGACGCGCTCAACGGCGTCGGCGACCCGCTTGGAGTTCTTTGACAGCTCAGAGAACGACACGGTGAGAGTGGACATGCTGGAGAGGCTATTTCGGAATGTGTTCCGAATTCCAGGTGAGCCTCGCTACGGTGGGCCGACCGGCGCCAAGTCCCCCGCATAGATGTACTTCTGGAACACCACCACCCGGCACTGCAAGCGGAGACACGGTGATCGACATCCACGAATACCAGCGCCTGGGTCGGCTGGCGGAGCAGGCCGAGGAGGCCTGGCTCAACCGGTTGGCTGACGAGGCTGAATCCGAGGGCGCTGAAGGATCCGTCTCCCTCGAAGAGATGTTCGCCCTGCTCCGCAGCCACCACGCCTGATCCCCACCCATCACGTCACACCCCCCGGCAACACCGCTGCCCTCCCCCGCGCCGATGCGTGGGGGAGGGCAGCGGTTTCGAGCTTCGCGGGTCAGCCGGTGAAGGCTGCGAGGCCGTTCGGGGTGCCCAGGCCGGTGGGGCCGTCGTAGCCGGGCTCGGCGGTGCAGAGGTAGGCCGGGGAGCAGCTGGTCGTGGAGCCGGAGGTGACGTCGTTCAGCGCGCTGGGGTGGGCGTAGGCGTCGGCCGCCGGGATGGCCGCCGACGGGGTGCCCGCGTCGGCGTAGACCGCCGCGATGAGCGGGGAGGCCACGCTGGTGCCGCCGTAGACGTTCCAGCCCGAGCCGCCGTAGGTCTGGTAGACCGCGACACCGGTGGCCGGGTCGGCGACGGCCGAGACGTCCGCGACAGTGCGCTTGGAGCAGCCGGTGTCCTTCTGCCAGGTGGGCTTGGCGTCGTACGCCGAGCAGCCCGAGCCGGCGCCCTCGCTGCTGCTGGTCGACCACACCGACTCGGTCCAACCACGGGTGCTGGAGGCCTTCTTGAGCGCGGTGCCGCCGACGGCGGTGACGTAGCGGGAGGCCGCCGGGTACTCGACGCCGTAACCGCCGTCTCCGGAGCTGACGGTGATCGCCACACCCGGGTGGTTGAAGTACTTGGTGTCGTAGCTCGGGTCCGAGGAGGACTCGCTGCCGCCGTAGCTGTTGGAGACGTACTTGGCGCCCAGCTTGACGGCCTCGTTCACCGATATACCCAGGTTGGCCGTGCTCGCGGTCTTCGCCTCGACCAGGATGATGTGCGCGTTCGGGGCGATCGCCGAGACCATGTCGAGGTCGAGCGACTCCTCGCCCGCCCAGCCCTGGTTGTTGGCCGGCAGGGTGCTGGTGCCGGTCTGGCTGACCTGCTTGAAGCAGCCGTTGGCGACGGTGCAGGCCGGCAGGCCGTACTGGGCGCGGTAGACGGCCATGTCGGCTGCTGCCTTGGGGTCGTTGTACGCGTCGATGATGGCCACCGTCTGGCCCGCGCCGCCGTTCGCCGGGAGGTTGTACGCGCTGCGCAGGTCGCTCGGGCCGAAGCCGGACGGCGTCGCGTTCGGCGTGGTGCCCAGGGCGTTGACGTGCTCGGCGACACTGGTGACCCGCAGCGCGTTACAGGCCATCAGACCGGACGTCGGGGCGGCGCACGAGCGCACCCAGGAGGTCCCGTCGTGGCTGAACGTCTGCGGCGCGGCGGCCGCGCCGGCCGGGGCGGCCACGGCGAGCGCGGAGAGCGCCAGCGAGGCCGAGCCCACCAGGGCGACGGCGATCCGGCGGGTGGCAGGGGAGAACGGAGTGACGCGCAACGGACTGCTCCCTTTGGTCTGGGGTGAACCATGGGTGGAAAAGGGTGTGAGGGACCGCCACCTGGACGTGCGTGGTCCGGGTGCCGGGGGCGTGCGGTTGCGTGTGCCAGGTCCACCCAGGATCGGGTTCGAACCGGCTTGCGATGAGGCTAGACGGGCATGACCCCGTCAACAAGGGCTCGGCCGGAACTCCATCTGCCCGTTACCTGAAGGGGGTTGCCAACGCACGGGCAACCGACGGACCGTCACTTCGCGGTCACCCGGACGCAACAACGGCGTGCCCAAACTTGCCCGATCGGGCAAGTCGGGCAAGTCGGGCACGCCGCGGGGCATGCGGTGCCAGCGTGCTACTCCGCCGCGAGTCGGCGGCGGAGGAGCACTCCCCATGAGTGACGTCCCCCCGGCAACACCGCTGCCCTCCCCCGCGCCAATGTGCGGGGGAGGGCAGCGGTTTCGAGCTTCGCGGGTCAGCCGGTGAACGCCGCGAGGCCGTTCGGGGTGCCCAGGCCGGTGGGGCCGTCGTAGCCGACCTCGGCGGTGCAGAGGTAGGCCGGGGAGCAGCTGGTCGTGGAGCCGGAGGTGACGTCGTTCAGCGCGCTGGGGTGGGCGTAGGCGTCGGCCGCCGGGATGGCCGCCGACGGGGCGCCCGCGTCGGCGTAGACCGCCGCGATGATCGGCGAGGCCACGCTGGTGCCGCCGTAGACGTTCCAGCCCGAGCCGCCGTAGGTCTGGTAGACCGCGACACCGGTGGCCGGGTCGGCGACGGCCGAAACGTCCGCGACGGTGCGCTTGGAGCAGCCGGTGTCCTTCTGCCAGGTGGGCTTGGCGTCGTACACCGAGCAGCCCGAGCCGGCACCCTCGGTGCTGCTGGTCGACCACACCGACTCGCTCCAACCACGGGTCGTGGAGGACCTGGTGAGCGCGGTGCCGCCGACGGCCGTGACGTACTTCGAGGCCGCCGGGTACTCGACGCCGTAGCCGCCGTCTCCGGAGCTGGCGGTGATCGCCACGCCCGGGTGGTTGTAGTACGAGGTGTCGTAGCTCGGGTCCGAGGAGGACTCGCTGCCGCCGTAGCTGTTGGAGACGAACTTGGCACCCAGCTTCACGGCCTCGTTGACCGCGGTGCCCAGGTTGGCGGTGGTCGCGGTCTTCGCCTCGACCAGGATGATGTGCGCGTTCGGGGCGATCGCCGAGACCATGTCGACGTCGAGCGATATCTCGCCCGCCCAGCCGGAGTTGTTGCTCGGCAGGCTGCTGGTGCTGCCGGTCTGGCTGACCTTCTTGAAGCAGCCGTTGGCGGTGGTGCAGGCCGGCAGGCCGTACTGGGCGCGGTAGACGGCCAGGTCGGACTCGGCGTTGGGGTCGTTGTACGCGTCCACGATGGCCACGGTCTGGCCCGCGCCGCCGTTCGCCGGGAGGTTGTACGCGCTGAGCAGGTCGCTCGGGCCGAAGCCGGAAGGCGTCGCGTTCGGCGTGATGCCCATCGCGTTGATGTGCTCGGCGACGCTGGTCACCCGCAGCGCGTTGCAGGCCATCAGACCGGCGGTCGGGGTGGCGCACGAGCGCACCCAGGACGTCCCGTCGTGGCTGAACGTCTGCGGCGCGGCGACCGCGCCGGCCGGGGCGGCCACGGCGAGCGCGGAGAGGGCCAGCGAGGCCGAGCCCACCAGGGCGACGGCGATCCGGCGGGACGTGGGGGTGAACGGTGAGACGCGCAACGAACTGCTCCCTTTGGCTGGGGTGAACCGGGGGCGGAAACGGGTGTGGGGGACCGCCACATGGACATGCGTGGTCCACGTGCCGGGGCGTGCGATTGCCGTGAGCCAGGCCTTCCCTGGGTCGGGTTCGACCGGCTTGCGATGAGGCTAGTGAGGCATGCCCTGGTCAACAAGGGCTCGAGTGGATCTCCATCTGGCCGTTACCTGGAGGGGGTTGTAAACCGACTTACCGTCACTTCGCGGTCACCCGCACGCAACAACGGCGTGCCCAAACTTGCCTGACCAGGCAAGTCGGGCACGCCGCGGGGCGTGCAGTGTCAGTGGGCTACTCCGCCTACTCCGCCGCGAGATGGTCCGGCGCGCCGCCGATCACCGATCCGGTGGCCGGGCCCGCCTGCGACTGACGGCGTGCCGGCTCGCGTCCGAGCGGCTGGGTGGGGCGCTCGCCCGCCTTGGGGGTGGCGGTCGGCCGCTGCACCGGCTTGTTGACCGCGACCGTCAAGTCCTCGCCGTCGTGCGACAGTCGCAGCCGGGAGCCCTCGCGCAGGCTGTAGGTGGTCGACTCGTGGGTGATCTCGACCCGCAGCAGGTGCTGGCGGACCTTCATCGAGAAGCTCAACCGGACCAGCCCGGCCGGCAGCCGGGGTTGGAAGGCGAGCACGTCACCGTGGTCGCGCAGACCGCCGAAGCCGCTCACCAGGGCGAGGCACGAGCCGGCCAGCGAGGCCATGTGCAGGCCGTCGCGGGTGTTGCCGCCCAGGTCGTGCAGGTCCATCATGGCGGCCTCGGCGGTGTAGTCGTAGGCGAGGTCCAACTGCCCCACCTCGGCTGCGATCACCGCCTGGCTGCAGGCCGAGAGCGAGGAGTCCCGCACCGTCAACCGCTCGTAGTAGGCGAAGTTGCGGACCTTCTGCTCCGGGCTGAAGGCGTCCCCGCGCATCTGCATCGCCAGCACCAGGTCCGCCTGCTTGACCACCTGCTTGCGGTACAGGTCGAAGTACGGGTAGTGCAGCAGCAGCGGGTACTTCTCGGGCGGCGTGCCCTCGAAGTCCCACTGCTGGTGGTCGGTGAAGCCGTCCGCCTGCGGGTGCACGCCGAGCTTGGCGTCGTACGGGATGTACATCGCGGCGGCCGCGTCGCGCCAGGCCGCGGTCTCCTCGGTGTCCACGCCCAGGGCCGCCGCCTGGAGTTGGTGGCGGGTGGCGGCCTCGGCGGCGGCTCGCAGGTTCGTCTGGGCCATCAGGTTGGTGTAGACGTTGTTGTCCGCCACAGCGCTGTACTCGTCCGGGCCGGTGACGCCCTCGATCCGGAACCGGCCGGCCGAGTCGTGGTGTCCCAGCGAGCGCCACATCCGCGCAGTCTCCACCAACAGCTCGACGCCGTAGGAGCGTTCGAACTCGACGTCGCCGGTGGCACGCACGTAGCGGGCCACCGCCATCGCGATGTCGGCGCCGATGTGGAAGGCCGCGGTGCCGGCCGGCCAGTACCCTGAGCACTCCTCGCCGCGGATCGTCCGCCAGGGGAACACCGCTCCCGCCAGGCCGAGTTGGGCCGCCCGCTCGCGGGCCAGCGGCAACGTGGTGTGCCGCCAGCGCAGCGCCTGGCCGACCGCACTCGGCAGGGCGTAGGTGAGCACCGGAAGCACAAAGGCCTCGGTGTCCCAGAAGCTGTGCCCGTCATAGCCAGGACCGGTCAACCCCTTGGCGGGGATGGCGCGTTCCTCGCTGCGAGCGGCGGACTGCAGGACGTGGAACTGCGCGAAGCGGACGGCCTGCTGGAGCTCGACATCGCCGTCGATCTCGATGTCGCTGGTGTTCCAGAAGGCGTCCAGGTACTCCTTCTGCTCGGCCACCAGGCCCTCCCAGCCGGAGTACCGGGCGGCGGTCAGCGCGGCCTCCACCTGGTCCCGGACGGCGGGCAGCGAACGGGTCGCCGACCAGCCGTAGGAGATGAACTTGACCAGCCGCAGCCGCTCGCCGGGCTTGAGCACGGTGGTCACACTGATCCGGGCCTGGTCGTCGCGGCTCTCGGCGGTGACGCTGACGCCCTTGGGACCCTCGATCACATGGTCCATGCCGGCCGCCACCCGCAACTCGCTGTAGCGGGTGCGGTGCACGAGCGAGGCGGTGGTCCCGGCGGCGTGGTGCCCCTCCGCGACCAGTGGCGCCTCCAGCACCGCCGAGGCGCGTGGATCGCCGTCGGCGCCCGGCAGTTGCTCGTTGGCGACCAGCTCGGACTGGAGCACGATCCGGACCGTGTCGTCGACCGCCTCGACCTCGTACTCGATCGCGGCGATCGCCCGCTGGGTGAGCGAGACCAGGCGCTTGGAGCGGACGATGACCGTCCGGCCGGCCGGCGAGGTCCACTTGGCCTCGCGGCGCAGCACGCCCTCGCGGAAGTCCAGCCAGCGCCGGTGGTCGAGCGCGTCGCCGTAGCGCAGGTCGAAGGGCTCGTCGTCCACCAGCAGGCGGATGATCTTGCCGTTGGTGACGTTGATGACGCTCTGGCCGGACTCCGGGAAGCCGTAGCCACCCTCCGGATAGGGCAGCGGGCGCAGCTCGAAGACGCCGTTCAGATACGTCCCCGGCAGGCCGTGCGGCTCCCCCTCGTCGAGGTTGGCGCGCAGGCCGATATGGCCGTTGGAGAGCGCGAAGAGCGACTCCGCGCGGGCCAGGCCGACCAGGTCGACGCGGTGCTCGGTCAACCCCCAGGGGTCGACGGCGAATCCCTCCTGGCTGGTCATCGGCGCTCCCCCTCGAACAAGTCGGACAGGTCGTCCACCACCAGGTCGGCGCCGTTGGCGCGCAGCGCGTCGGCCTGGCCGGTGCGGTTCACCCCGACCACTACGCCGAAGCCGCCGGCCCGGCCGGAGGCCACCCCCGCCAGGGCGTCCTCGAAGACGGCCGCGTGCTGCGGCTCGGTCTTCAGGGCCCTGGCGGCGGCCAGATAGGTGTCCGGCGCCGGTTTGCCCGGCAGTCCGTCCCGGCGGGCCGTCTCGCCGTCGATCACCACGTCGAACAGCCCGTCGATGCCGGCCGCCCGCAGCACGTCACGGCAGTTGGCGCTGGAGGAGACCACGGCGCGGGGCAGGCCGAGCACCCGCAGCCGGTGCAGGTACTCCACCGAGCCGGCGTACGGCTGGACGCCCTGCTCGCGGATCAGCCGCAGCACGGTGTCGTTCTTCGCCGTGCTCAGCCCGTAAACGGAGCGGGTGCCGGGCAGGTCGGCGGCGCTGCCCTCGGGCAGCCGGATGTCGCGCGACGCGAGGAAGGAACGGGTGCCGTCCAGGCGCGGTTTGCCGTCCACGTACCGGTCGTAGTCCTCGACCGGGTCGAAGGGGACGAACTCCTCGTCGGTGCGGCGGGCCTCCTCGCGCAGGAAGCCGTCGAACATCGACTTCCAGGCGGCGGCGTGGACTTTGGCGGTCTGCGTCAGCACACCGTCGAGGTCGAAGAGGAAGGCGTGAATGTGGTCCGGTAGCCCCAGCATGCCTGTCAGTCTCGCCCAGAACCGGCCTGCCGAACCCGATTCGGCTCGGCGCGTCGCTCGCGCCGTCCAGGACCGCCCGGTGCCGGCGAGGTCTCCGTTCGGCTTGTTCCGGCCACCCGCTACCGTGGCAGCGGCACGGCCCGACCCGCGAGGAGCACCCCGATGAGCACGCAGTCCGACGACTCCGTCCTGGCGCGCAAGGACGGGCGGGTGGGGCGGCTCACCCTCAACCGGCCGCGGGCGATCAACGCCCTCGACCACGCCATGGTCCGCCGGCTGCACGCCGTCCTCGCCGACTGGGAGCAGGACGAGCAGGTGCTCGCCGTGGTGGTCACCGGCGCGGGCGAGCGAGGGCTGTGCGCGGGCGGGGACATCCGCTTCTTCCATGACGACGCCAAGCTCGGTGGGGCCGGTGCGCGCGCCTTCTTCCACGACGAGTACCTGCTCAACCACCGGATCGCGGGCTACCCGAAGCCGTATGTCGCGGTGATGGACGGGCTGGTGCTGGGCGGCGGGGTCGGCGTCTCGGCGCACGGCTCGGTCCGGGTGGTCACCGAGCGCAGCTCGCTGGGCATGCCGGAGACGGCCATCGGCTTTGTGCCGGACGTCGGCGGCACCCGGCTGCTCGCGCTGGCGCCCGGCGAGCTGGGCACCCACCTTGCGCTGACCGCCGGGCGGCTCAGCGGCGCGGACGCGGTGTACTGCGGCTTCGCCGACCACCACGTGCCGTCGCAGCGGCTGGCGGCCTTCACCGAGGCCCTGGCCGGCGTCGAACCGGCTGCCGCGGTGGCCGAGTTCAGCGCCCCGGCCGGGCCGTCCGAGCTCGCCGCCGAGCGCGAGTGGATCGACCACTGCTACGCGGCCGACAGTGTCGAGGAGATCCTGGAGAGGCTGGCGGACAGCGGGCTGCCGCAGGCCAAGGAGGCGGCCGAGCAGATCCTCGCCAAGTCGCCGACCGCGCTGAAGGTGACGCTGGCGGCGCTGCGCCGGGCCCGTCGGCTGGTCTCGCTGGGCGCGGTGCTCGACCAGGAGTACCGGGTGTCCTGCGCGGGCCTCGCCTCGCCGGACCTGATCGAGGGCGTCCGGGCGCAGGTCATCGACAAGGACCGCAACCCGCGCTGGTCGCCGGCCACCCTGGCCGAGGTCTCCCCGGCCGAGGTCGAACGGCACTTCGCGCCGCTCGGCGAGGCCGAACTCGGCCTCGCCTGACGGGCTTCCGGGGCTTTCGCGCGAAAGCCGCTAGCCGCTAGCCCCTAGCCGCGGCGGTTCTTGGCCGCCTCGCGGGAGGCCTCGCGGCGGGCGATCGCGTCGATCAGGTCGCTCACCGTGTCCAGCCCCTCGGGGGAGAGGTTGACCGCGCGCAGGGCCATGCTGCGCACCCCCGCGTCACGCAGCGCGCCCAGCAGGGCGATCTCCTTGGCGATTTCGCCGCCCTGCTCCTCGTCGAAGAAGTAGGCGGGCGGGACCTGGAAGAACTGGGCCAGCGCCTCAAGGTGCCGCTTGGTCGGGTTGTTGCGACGGCCGGTGCGCAACTGCCAGAGGTAGGTGGCGGAGAAGCTCTCACCGGTGACCTCGCGACAGGCCTTCGCCACCTCTTCGTGGCTGTACTGCTCGCGGTTGGGACGGCGGACGGTCCGGAACAGCGCGTCGATCTTCTCCGAGAGTGCCGTCGCTTCGGCCGAATCGGTCATCCCGTCGCTCCTCCGGTCGCCAGATCGCAGCAGCTCACACAGATGCTCTTTGCTGCGGACCCCATACTAGTTGCAGCCCATGCGCCCTTTGAATACCACTGGTTGAAGACCGTCGGCGGGTGCCACTCAATCACCGGCCGTCCACCCGCCCTGCGCCGAGTGGACGGCCCGCGCCTGGCCTCGTCGGCCCAGTGAGCTGCCTCGGATCGGCATCGGGCAAAACATACCATCCGTGCTGTTCCTCGCGGATCCCCTGAGTCCCATGGGTCACTCACGCCACACTCCAGCAGAGCGTACTGGCCTGCCAAAGCCACCCAAGACGGGCGCAGGGCAATGGACTTGGCGCTTCCACCGACCCTGGCAAGGGCGATGGCACCGCAGGCAGGCGCCGTCGCTGTCGATGCGTCGAATCCAAGACAAAACATCGCGGTTGGTTTTATAGTGACGCCCATGCATCCCACCAGAGGCGGTTCCCGGTGACGAAACAGGAACGTTCGGCCCGCACCCGCCGCGAGCTGATCCGCTCGGCGGCCGAGGCCTTCGACCAGTACGGCTACATCCAGGCGAGGATGGCCGGCATCAGCTCCGAGGCCGGGGTGAGCTCGGGCGCGCTGCACTTCCACTTCGAGAACAAGGCCGCGCTGGCCGCCGCCGTCGAGGCCGAGGCCGCCCTCGCGCTGCGCGGCGCGGCCCGCAGCGCGAGCCTGACCGGCCGCAACGCGCTGCAGGTGCTGACCGACACCTCACACGAACTCGCGGACCTGCTCCGCTCGGACGTCACGGCGCGGGCCGGGTTCCAGCTGAGCTGCGACGGCGCGAAGGGCCCCGGGCTCAGCCTTCGCCAGGAGTGGCAGAGCTGCGTGCAGCAGCTGCTCTCGCAGGCGGCGCTCGAGGGCGTGCTCGCCCCGGGCGCCTCCCAGCAGAGCCTGGCCGCCGCGATCGTGGCCGCCACCACCGGGTTCGAGGTGCTCGGCCGGACGAACCGGGAGTGGCTCTCGCGCAGCGCCCTGACCGGATTCTGGCAACTGCTGCACCCCGTCCTGGCGACGCCCGAGGCGCTGGCCGGACTGAATCCGGCCGGCACCCCGGACCTCTCGGTGGACTTCGCCGCGAACGCCCCGGCGGACATTCCCCACCAGAGCGCGGTCACCAGCCGACCCGCCGTCCGAACCGCCGTCCGACCGGTCGGCGCACTCGTCTGACGGCGGGCGGGCGGCGACCGCTCCCACTCAGTGGGCGGCGGCCAACTCCTGGTTCCAGACGCTGTAGTGGCGCTTGAAGTAGAGCAGCGCCTCACGGGCCGCCACCTCCGCGCCCTCCACCCGGGCGATGAAGATCCAGTGGTCACCCCCCTCGACGGTGTCGACCACCCGGCACTCGGCGTAGGCCAGCGCGACGTCCGCGAGGATCGGCGCACCGTCGGCCAGCGCCGAGGGCCGCCAGTCGACGGCGGTGAACTTGTCCGTCTCCTTGCCCGCGAAGAGCCGCGAGACCTCCTCTCCGGAGGACGCCAGCACATTGACCACGAACGCCCCGGAGGCGGCGATCGCAGGCAGCGTCTGCGAGTTCTTGTCGACGCAGATCAGCAGCAGGGGTGGCGCGGCGGACACCGCGCAGACGGCATTGCAGGTGAATCCGCGGGGTTGGCCCTGGTCGTCCAGCGCCGTGATCACCGAGACGGATGTCGGAAAGGAACCGAAGACCTCACGGAAACGCTCGGGGCTTATCGCCATGTCGACTTCACCGTCATTCTCGTGCGGGGGCGGATACGTGGACCAGGAGGGTCACCGAACCGCCTGGATTCACACTGGAATCGCAGCCCCGGCGCCGACCCCGCGCACCCGCCACCAGCGCTACGACCCCGCTGTTTCCGCTGCCAGCGCCGCCTGCGCCACCTGCGCCGACTCCCGGGCCTGGGCGACGAGTCGGGTGCCCCGGTCCGCCGCGGTGTCCAGCCGGGCCAGCACGGCCGGCACCGCGATTCCCGGCAGCAGGTGGTCGAAGAGCTGGGCGATCTCGCTCTCCAGGCTGTACTCCTCCGGCAGCCCCTCCGCCACCAGCTCCACGCCCGTCCACGCACCCACCACCAGCCGGGCGGTGTCGGTCGGGACCACGTGCGCCAGCACCTCCCCGTTCTCCTTCGCCTGCTGGATCAGCCCGGCCAGCAGCGAGATCCAGTCGGGCCACCGGGTCCCGAACATCGCCCGCGCCTTCTTGTCCACCGACAACCGGATCGAGGCGCTCAACAGCGGTTCCCTGGGCAGTCGGTAGGCCAGTGCCATCGCGGTGTCCACCAACTCCTGGAGCCGGTAGGTCTGCGACAGCACGCCGTCGGTCGTCACCGCCTCGTCGAGCACGCCGCGCGCCAGCTCCTCCTTGGACGAGAAGTGGAAGTACAGGGCGCCCTTGGTCAGGTGAGCGCGGGCGAGGATCTCCGCGATGGTCGCGGCCTCGTAGCCGAACTCGTCGAAGACCGAGGCCGCTGCCTCGAGGATCACCCGACGGGTCCGGATCCCACGCTCCTGCTGTGCCATGGCGCTGCTCACCTTCACAATCAGTGGCTTGAAAAACAAACCAGTCAGTCTGTATGTTACAGAAAGGCGATTCGAACGCCCGGGTGAACACCATGCTCTCAAGGGGACACGTTGCACCAGACGCTTCTCGCTCCCCCGGCAGCCGCGGGGATAGCCAGAGAGCTCGTCCACCTCACGACGGACGAGTCGGTACTCCTGACCGGCTGGACCCGGCACACCCCGAACCGCTTCTCGCTCACGGCCCGCTGGCCCGCCGCAACCTCCGGCGCCAGCAGCACCGGCAGCAGACGGCCTGACCCGCTGCTCGTCCCGCAAACGGTCAGACAGAGCGGACTCCTCATCGCGCACGCCGAGTTCGACGTCCCGCTCGGCTACCAGACGCTGCTGGAGCAGCTGGACCTGACGCTCGCCGCAGACCCGCGGCTGCCCGTCGACAGACCGGCCCTGCTGGACGTCGAACTCGTCTGCACCGAAGCCGGACGGCACGGCCGAAGACTCACCGGCCTCGACCTGGACATCGCCATCCGCCACGACGGCCGCCTCGTCGCGCGGTCGGCCACCCGGTTCTCGTGGATCTCCCCCGCGGTCTACCGCCGACTGCGCGGCGAGCGCGCGACCGTCACCGGCTGGGGCGAATGGCCACTGCCCGCCCCCGTGCCACCGACCGACGCCGGCCGCGCCACAGCCCCCGAGGTCCTGCTCTCCCCCACCGGCCGTCCGCTGCACTGGCAGCTGCGCTGCGATCCCGCCAACCGCGTGCTCTTCGACCACCCGGTCGACCACGTCCCGGGATTGGCCCTGCACGAGGCCGCCTGCCAGGCCGCCGCCCAGTGCACCTCGACGCTCTTCGCCCCGACCTCGGCGGTCACCACCTTCAGCCGCTACGTGGAGTTCGACGCGCCCTGCTGGATCGAGGCCTCGACCGTCCCCAGCAGCTCCCCGGACACCGTCACCGTGCTGGTGACCGGTCGGCAGGCCGGCGCGCCCGCCTTCCACTCCACCTTCACCGGCCCGGCCGTCGCCGGCAGCTGAACTCCCGCCGCGTCACTGGTTGCAGAAGCCGCCGTCCACCGGCATCACGACCCCGGTGACGAACGACGCCCGGTCGCTGCACAGCCAGGCCGCCGCCTCGGCGATCTCCTCCGGGCCCGCGGTACGCCCCTGCGGCGTCATGCCCTGGACCACCTCCTCCAGCCCGGGGTTGCGATCGAACCAGTCGACGGTGATCTCGCTGCGAGTGACCCCCGGCGCCACCGAGTTGACCCGGATCCCCTGGCGCGCGTACTCCGCGGCCGCGGCCCTGGTCAGACCGACCACGGCGTGCTTGGAGGCCACATAGGGCGCGGCGGCCGGTATCGCCACCAGCCCACCGACGCTGCTGTTGTTGACGATCGCACCGCCGCCGCTCGCCAGCATCGCCCGGATCTCATGGCGCAGGCAGTTCCACACCCCGCGCACATTGGTGTCGATGATGGCGTCGTAGACGTCGTCGTCCATCAGGTGCAGCGGAGTCTGGTCCCCGCCGATTCCGGCGTTGTTGAAGGCCGCGTCCAGTCGGCCGAAGCGCTCCACGGCGAAGTCGACCGCCCGGGCGACATCCTGACTGTTCGTCACATCGCCTACCACGTAGGCGGCTTCAGCGCCCTTGTGCCGGAGCTCCGCGACCAGCGCGGCCAACTGCGCCTCCCGGCGGGCGAACAGCACCACCGTCGCGCCCTCCCGGGCGAAGACCCGCGCCGCCGCCGCGCCGATACCGCTGCTCGCGCCCGTGATCAGCGCGATTCTGCCGGACAGAAGCCCGTTGTTGTCGTCCATGGGCGGCAGTGTGCCATGCACCCTCGGACCCCCGCCGACCAGGCCCGGAGGCTGTCGGCGGGACCCCTACGGCCTGTTCACCGCGCGGCTACTCCTCGTCGAGGTCCAGGTCCCCGATGAAGTCACCCTCCACGCCGTCCGGCAGACCGCTGAGCGCGTAGCCCTGCCGACGGGCCTCGTAGCAGCCGGCGACCAGCGCCGAGGAGACGTTGAGCGAGCCGACCCGGCCCAACTGCGGGACGAAGGCCACGGCATCGCAGAGCGCCAGGCCCTCCGGCGTCACGCCGCGGTCCTCGTGCCCGACCATCAGGCAGGCGGCGGGCGTCAGTTCGGTGGCGAACAGCGGCACGGCGTCGTCCGCCAGCTCCAGACCCACGATCCGGTAGCCGTCGGCCCGCGCCTGGGCCACCGCCTCGGCGACCGTCTCGAAATGCTGCGCCTTGAGGTAGCGGTCCGTCCCCATCGCGGCCTTCTGCGCGCCGGAGGACCGGATCGAGGGGGTGTCGCCGGTCAGGTACAGCTGCTCCGCACCCATCGCGGCGGCCGTGCGGACGATCGACCCCACGTTGAACGGCGACTGCAGGTTCTCCAGGATGACGGCGAGCCGGAAGTCGTTCGCCCGGCGCCACGTCCGGTGCAGGCGCTTCAGGTCGGTCCCGCGGAGCTGCTTCACGTTGCTGTACCTCGTCCACTGTCGGGGCCCGCGCCCTCGGGGCGGGGACGTGCTTCAAGAATGCGGAACCCGCTGACCGACGTGACCCGCGTGGTCGGATAGCCCTGGTCGTTGAGCCACGTCATCAGCGAGTCGGCGCCGAGGTGGCGCTGCACCACCAGGAACGCCGACCCCTCCGGCACCAGCCGGCCGAGCCACTGGTGCAGCATCCCGCGCAGCACCGGCTTGCCGACCCTGATCGGCGGGTTCGAGTAGATCGTGGCGAACCGGACGTCCTCGGGGACGTCGTCGGGCAGCGCCGCCTGGACGTTGCCGAGCTTCAGCTTCTGCGCGTTGAGCGTGACCAGCTCCAGCGCGCGGGTGTTCACGTCCACGCCCCAGACCGGCAGGCGCTTGCGCCGCGACGCCCAGGTCAGCGCGATCGGCCCGTACCCGCAGCCCAGGTCGAGGATCGGCCCCCGCACCCGTGGCGGCGGCGCGTGCTCCAGCAGCACCCTGGTCCCCGGATCCAGCTGGCTGCGCGAGAAGACACCCGCGTCCGTGGTGAGCTCCAGGGTGATGTCGGGCAGCCTCACCGTGATCTCGCGCCGCTCACTGGCGACCTCGGGAGCACCGTTGAAATAGTGCGAGCCGGACATGCGTACCCTCTCCTGGATGTTCAACCCCGATCGTACCCTCGTCCCACCGACCGGCCGATCTGCCGGCACGGAACGGCGCCGCGGCTGCCCCGGCTCCCGGTCGGGATGTCCGCCCCGGGACGACGTCGACCGACCTCCCACCGACTTCGTCCCGGCACGCGAGCCCCCCGCCGCACTCCCGGACGCCGTGGTCCGGGCGGGGCGGCGGCGGTGCGGCGGGCAGCACCGCCGGGACGGCTGCCGACTCCCCTGCGAGGGCCTTGAAATCAAGCGATTGAATGTCAGGACGACTGCTGCGGGGGGCGGCTGGTAGATGTTGAGGCGCGCGGGACGTCCGCCGGGGGAGCCGGTACCGGGGGGATCACCCCGCCGACTTCGTACGAGGAGGAACCATGACCGCTCGCACCATCCTGGCGAAGCTGCACGGCCGGACGGCGGTGGGTGTGCCCCGGTGGGCCGTCTGGACCGCGTACGCCACCACCCTGACCACGCTGCCCTCCTGCGTCTGGCGGATCGTGGCGATCAACCTGCACGGACCGCTACTGGAACGAAGCGCGACGGTCGTGCACGGCCATGGCCTGGTGCTGTTCACCGGCCTCTGGTACGTGGTCGCCCTCAGCATCGTCAGTGAGGGGCTGGCGTACCTCACCGTCGGGCTGGTCAGCGAGTGGGGCGAGGTCGTTCCACGGTGGATTCCCGGGCTGGGTGGCCGACGCGTGCCGATCCTCGCCGCCGTCGTGCCGGCCGGCCTCGGCGCGGCGGTGCTCAGCGTGCTCTTCCCCTACACCCTGCTCATGTTGAGCCTCGGCCGGATGGTCAACGGGACCCGCGGCACGGGGGTGGTCGTGCACGGCTGGCAGGCGGTCGTCTTCGCCGTCTCGTACGCGCCCCTGGCCGCCTGGGGGCCGCTGCTGGGCACCGTGACCGTGCACTACTACCGGCGTCGGCGCCGTGCCGCCGGCCACCCGGTCACGGCCCGGCAGGCCGGGGCCGCCCTGCCGGGCTGACGGCCGGCGCCCTGCCCTGCCCTGCCGGTCGATCCGCCCGTCAGGCGCCTTCGTGTGCCCGCCAGGCGTCGTGGAGCCGGGCGAGATGGTCGAACCCGGCGTCCTTGAGCTGCTTCAGCATCGCCATGCAGTCGTCGACGGTGCCGAACATGCCACTCGTCTCGAAGTACCGGTCGAACGCCTGGGCGACGAGGAACTCGCGGTCCTCCGGACTCGGGCTGTTCAGCTCCCCGGACAGCACGGCGCCCTCGGCTGAGCACCGCCACGTGGTTGGAGCGGTGGCTGGTGGGCGCCGAGGAGCGCCTTCGTCCCACGACGGTGCGCGGCTACCGAAAGCACGTCGAGCAGTACCTGGTTCCGCTGCTCGGGCAGGTTTCCCTGCGCGGATTGACCTATACGGACATCCAGTTGGCGTTCGCCAGGATCGCTCAGAAGCACCTTGCCGCCGACCGCGGGCCGCTCAGCGCGAGCACGGTTCGGCGGATCCAGGCCATGCTGCGCGCGGCTCTGGCTGCTGCGGTCAACGCCGGGCTGATCGACCACAACCCGGCCCGCGATCTCGATCCTCCCAGGGAGCAGCGCCCGCAGCCGCAGGTCTGGACTGACTCCCTCGTCGAGCAGTGGGGCCGTACCGGCGAGCGTCCCTCGGTGGCGGTGTGGACGCCCCTCCAGACGGCGACGTTCCTCCACCTCATCCGCGATCACCGCCTGCACGCCCTCTACCGCCTGTACGCGACCCGGGGCCTGCGCCGCGGCGAAGCGCTCGCACTGCGGTGGAGCAACATCGACTTCGAACGCCGCGTGCTGACCATCGAGCGCCAGCTGCAGAAGCTGCCGGGCGGAAAGATCACGGACTGCGAGCCGAAGAGTCGCGCCGGCAAACGCCAGATCGCGCTCGACCACGACACCATCCGCTCCCTGCGCGCCCAGCAACACCGCCAGCAGGCCGACAAGGCCGCCGCGGGCGACACCTGGGTGGAGAGCGGATACGTCTTCGCAAGCCCGCAAGGCGGGCCACTCGCCCCGGATCACGTGGGGCACGTCTTCCAGCAGTTGGTACGCACCCATGGACTCCCGCCGGTGCGGCTGCACGACCTACGCCACGGAGCCGCAAGCCTCGCCCTGACCGCCCATGTAGACCTGAAGGTCATCCAGCACCAGGTCGGGCACGCCAGCATCGTCACCACCGCGGACACATACGTGTCCGTGATGCCGCAGACTACCCACGAGGGAGCAGAGGCCACTGCCCGGCTCCTGCGAGAGGCCGCCCGGGAGTACGCGCGTAGCCAGCGAGGCAAGCCACCCACCGGAAGGAACCCCTCGATCCGCCAGAGCAGTGTGAGGAGTTCCCGGTTCATGCCCGCCACAGCGCGACCGCGTCGACTCTGAACTTCGGATGGTAGGTCGAGGACCTTGCCACGCGGATCTTCACCTTCCTGGATAACAAGATCCATTGTCAGGCGTGTCCGCATCGCGGGGGTCACCTCAGGTCAACAATCGAGACCGAAGGGCACACCAGGGGCCAACACCCCCAAGGACCCATGGTGCCATTACGGACAAATCGGCCAGGCACATCCTTGCCAGCACTTGGCGCAACGAGCGCCGAGGATGACAAAAGGCCAGGTCAGAGGCTATCTGACCTGGCCTTTTGAGAGTGGGGCGCCAGGGGCTCGAACCCTGAACCTACGGATTAAAAGTCCGCAGCTCTGCCGATTGAGCTAGCGCCCCGCTGGCGGGGCGACCACGTGGTGGTACGGCACCTGCCGCGATGATCCTACCCGGTGATCCCTGTGGGTTGGCCAGTGTTTTGGCCGCCGCGCGGGTCGAGGCGGCGGCCGCGGGTGCCGGTGCTGGCTGCGGCGGCTCAGGCGGCGGTGCTCAGGTGGACGCGGCGCAGGCGGCGCAGCCAGGCCTCGGCTGCCGCCTCGTCCGGCGCGTCGGGCAGCACGCCCGGGCGCTGGAAGCGCTGCTCGGCGTCGGCCAGCAGCGGCGCGGCGAGTTCCGGACGCTCCGCGAGGCGCTCGCCCAACTCCCGCACCCGCTCCGGCTGCTCCAGTCGGACCCGCAGCTCGCCGGTCTCGTGCAGCCGCACGCCCTGCTCCAGCAGCCGCACCAGGTGGCGGGCGTGCTTGGCGCCCTGGGTCCGGGATCGGGCGTCCGTACGGTCCCGGGTCTGCAGCTTCCTGAACTGCTGGGTCGCGTAGCCGAGATAGGAGTCGCGCACCGCCCGTGCGCTCAGCAGGCGGCTGCGCAGGCCGATCAGCTCGTCCCCGAGGTCCGTCCTGACCTCGTACAACTCATCGGGCAGCCAGGCGAGTTCGGAAGCCGTCGGATTGCAGCTCAGGGCCAGCCGGCACCACTTCGCCGCCTCGTGCCAGGTCCGGTCGGGCGCGGTGCTCACCTGCGACTCGGCCGGGCGGCGCAGGCCGTGCAACTCCTCGGTCCCGACGGCGAACACGCCCAGGCGGTCCACGTCGGACCCCTCGTGCGCGAGCCCGTACGCGGTCGAACCCACGATGCCGGACAACACCTCGTACATGACGCACCCCCTCTCTCCAGCCCGAGTCTCCCGGTGCCGCGACCGGCTGCGCGACCCAATTACGCGCGACCCAATGACGCGACCCAATGACGCGACCCGATGACGCGACCCGATGACTCAGCCCAACTCAGCCGGCGAGCGCGCCGCCGAACCGGGCCTCGAAGGCCGCGCGGTTCACCGAGACCGGCGTGCGGTCCCACACCGCGAAGACCACCCGGTCGAACGCCGCACCGTCCCGCTCCAGCGCGGCCTCGAAGGCGGCCGCCACCTCGGCCGGGTCGTTGGCGAACACGCCGCAGCCCCATGCCCCGAGCACCAGTTCGCGCACCGCGTGCCGCGCCGCGACCGCGAGCACCCTTACGGCCCGCTCGGCCAGCACCTCCCGCACGTCGACGCTCGCCGACCGGCGGCGGAGCTGACCCGCGTTGGGCGCCGGCGAGGTGAGGAAGGAGACCTCGTACGGCTGCGCCGCCAACTCGCCCCGCCCGTCCCGGATCACCGGCACGTCCGGCGAGAAGATCACCCGGTGGCTGTAGCGCAGGTCGTCGCTCGCGCGGTGCGCCGCGTAGTAGTCGGGGGCGTCCCGCAGGCACGAGTAGAGCAGGGCGGTGCGGCAGAGGTCCTCCTCCTGGGCCCGCGCGCCGCGCAGGTAGCCGCCGCCGGGGTTGCGCGCGGAGGCGAAGTTGAGCACGCCGACCCGCCGTCCGCCCGCCCGGTACAGCCGCTCGGCGGCCTGCATGCTGCCCTCGGCCGTCACCTCCGGCACGGTCGGGGCCGGCCCGGCGGGCGGTTGCGACGCCAGTAGCGCGGCCAGCTGCTCCGGCGCGTAACTGACCGTCCCGGCCCGCGCCGCGGCCAGCCGCCGCGCCACCTCCACCACCGCGCCGCCGGGGCCCTGGTAGCTCCCGCGCTCGGCGATCTCCTCGTTCACTGCGGCCACTTGATGCAATCTGCTGCTCATGCCGCCGACCGTACGCAACTTCGCATCGCCGCGCCAGCGAGTTGTTCTCACTTGTAGCACAACCGTTTCAGAGCCGGCGCCGGATACGCCAACGGGCCCGCCCCACCGAAGTGGAGCGGGCCCGTTGGCCTGGCGAACTACTGGACTAGCGAGCGTCAGCTCTTCCAACGCGGCTTGCGGTCGCCGCCGTTGAAGCCACCCGAGCGGTTGTCGCGGTCACCGAAGGAGCGGCCGCCACCGGAGCGGTTGTCGCGGTCACCGTACGAGGAGCCACCCTGCTGCGGACGGCCGCCCGAGCGGTGGTCGTCGCGACGGGCGAACGGACGGCTGGCGCCGGCACCGGCACCGCCGGAGCGGTTGTCGCGGTCACCGAAGGAACGGCCGGCCGGACGGTCACCGAACGAACGGGCCGGACGGTCGTCGCGGTTGAAGCCGCCACCGGAGGAACGGTTGTCGCGGTCACCGAACGAGCGACCCGCCGGACGGTCACCGAAGGAACGGCCACCACGGTCGTCACGGTCACGGTTGAAGCCGCCACCCGACGAACGGTTGTCACGGTCACCGAACGAACGGGCCGGACGGTCGTCGCGGTTGAAGCCGCCACCGGAGGAACGGTTGTCGCGGTCACCGAACGAGCGACCCGCCGGACGGTCACCGAAGGAACGGCCACC
Organism: Kitasatospora sp. MAP12-44; assembly: GCF_029892095.1. Classification (NCBI taxonomy): domain Bacteria; kingdom Bacillati; phylum Actinomycetota; class Actinomycetes; order Kitasatosporales; family Streptomycetaceae; genus Kitasatospora; species Kitasatospora sp. MAP12-44. Next base: position 4,679,916 of record NZ_JARZAE010000004.1, on the reverse strand, counting down.
ACGGTCGTCACGGTCACGGTTGAAGCCGCCACCCGACGAACGGTTGTCACGGTCACCGAACGAACGCGCCGGACGGTCATCGCGGTTGAAGCCGCCACCCGAACGGTTGTCGCGGTCGCGGTTGAAGCCGCCACCGGACGAACGGTTGTCACGGTCACCGAACGAACGGGCCGGACGCTCGTCACGGTCACGGTAGGACGAACGCTCCTCGCGCGGCGCACGCTCCTCACGCGGGGCACGCTCCTCGCGCACCTCACGCGGCGCACGCTCCTCGCGCACCGGCGCAGCGGCCTCGACCACCGGCGCCTCGCCCGCGGCGTCGGCCACGGCCGGCACCTCGTCCTCGATGCCCAGCTCGGCACGCTCGCGCGCCGCACGGGCGGCCAGACGGTCGGCCTCGTCACGCAGCTCGGTCGCCCGGCGCTGCGCCTTCTCCAGCTGGCGGGTCATGTCCGCGATCTCGCGCTCGGCCGCACCGGCGATGCCGGCCGCGCTCTCCGCCTGCACCTCGATCAGCGAGCGGGCACCGGTGATCCGGGCCACCTCGGCGTCGAAGGCGTGGTCGAGGATGTGGCGGCTGGCGTCGACGCCCGCGTCCTCCATCAGGCGGAACACGCCACGGCGCTGGTGCGGCAGCACCAGGGTGACCACGGCGCCGGAGCGCCCGGCCCGGGCGGTACGACCCGAGCGGTGCAGGTAGTCCTTGTGGTCGCCGGCCGGGTCCACGTTCAGGACCAGGTCGATGTCGTCCACGTGGATGCCGCGGGCGGCCACGTCGGTGGCGACGACCACGTTGAGGTAGCCGTCCTTGAAGTCGCCGAGCACCCGGGTACGGGCGCCCTGGGTCATCCCGCCGTGCAGCGCGTCGGCCTTCACACCGGCCTCGATCAGCTGCTCGGCCACCCGGTCGGCACCCATCTGGGTGCGGACGAAGATGATCGTGCGGCCCTTGCGGGCGGCGATCGCGTTGGTGATCGGGGCCTTGTCCTTGGGCTTCACCACGAGGATGTGGTGGCTCATGGTGGTGACCGCGCCCTGCGCCGCGTCGACCTCGTGGGTGACCGGGTTCTTCAGGTAGCGCTTGACCAGGCTGTCGATCTCGTTCTCGAGGGTGGCCGAGAAGAGCAGGCTCTGGCCGCCGCTCGGCACCTTGTCGAGGATCTCGGTGACCTCGGGCAGGAAGCCCATGTCGGCCATCTGGTCGGCCTCGTCGAGGACGGTGACCATCACGTCGTCGAGCTTGGCGACGCTGCGGTTGATCAGGTCGCGCAGTCGGCCGGGGGTGGCGACCAGGACGTCGACACCGCGCTCCAGCGCGTAGATCTGGTTGGACATCGAGGTGCCACCGCAGACGACCTTGAGCTTGAGGCCGAGCACCGAGCCGAACGGCTCCAGCGCGTCGGCGACCTGCATGGCCAGCTCGCGGGTCGGCACCAGGATCAGGCCGCGCGGGTGCTTGGGCTTGGTGCGCTGGCCGTCGGCGAGGCGGGTGAGCAGCGGGAGGCCGAAGCTCAGGGTCTTGCCGGAGCCGGTACGGCCGCGGCCGAGGACGTCCTTGCCGGCCAGCGCGTCCGGGATGGTCGCGGCCTGGATCGGGAACGGCGTGGTGACGCCGCGCTTGGCGAGGGCGCGCACGATGTCGTCGTGCAGGCCCAGGTCGCCGAAGGTCATCGTGGGCTCGGCCGGCTCGGCGTCGTCCTCGAGGTCGACCGCGTCGAGCTCGGCGTCGAGGTCGCTATCGCCGAGGTCGGCGGAGTCGGTGGTGTCGATCGCGTCGGCTGCCTCAACAGCGGCCTCGGCGGGGAAATCGGCGGCGGAACCGCTCGCGGGCATGGCGAAGCGGTCGTCGTCAACGAGAGACATGCAAAACCTTCCGGAAGTGGCACGCGCCTAAGTCCGGGGGTTCGCATACAACCGCCTCAATGCGGTCAGCCACGGATCGCCGGAACGCGCCAGGGGCGCCAATGGGGATTCAGGGCGCCAGACAAATGAATCAAACGAACGATCTACCAAGATAGACGAACCATGACTCCGAAGGCAAATCCGCTGGCCAGGCCGTCAATGCCCAGCCGCGACACCACCCGTGGCAGCGGAACCGCTACTGCTCGCCGAGGGCCCCGGTGCGGCCGAGGCCGACGGCGCCGCGGAGGGGTGCCCGGAGCTCGGCGCCGGGTCGACCGGGACCCCCGGGCTGGACGACGCACCGCCGCCCGCCGCACCCCCCGTGCTCCCGCCCGCACCGCCACCGGGGCCGGGGCCGGTGCCGCCCGTCGAGCCACCGGACGCGCCGCGGACCGTCCCGGTCCCGCCGGACGGCTGCCCGCCGCCCGGCACCCCCGACGACTCCACCGGACGGGCCGGCACGGCGACCACACCGCCCGGCACGGCGGCCCCCGGGAGCGCCGAAACGCCCGGACTGGGGTCGCCGCCGGCCGCCGCGGACCCGCCCGCCACACCGGAGGCACCGGCCGTCGCACCGACCGAAGCACCCTCGCCCTTCACGCCCCCGGCGCGCTCCCCCCGCGTCCCGCCGGAACCCCGGCCCGCGCTCGTCCCAGCACTCGCACGGCCGCTCGGGTTCGCCTGGCCGACGCTGTGGCCCGCCGGCTGCTGGTCGGAGCTCGGCCCGACCTCCATGCAGCCGGCCACGCTCAGCCCGGCCAGCGCCAGCACCGCCGTACGCACCGCCGCCCGGCCCGCCGCGCGCCCCGCCACCGTGCGGAACACCGCCGCACCGGCCGGCCGCGCCCGCCGCGCCGTCCGCTCGGCGACCGCCGCGCGCACCGACCCGGCCCGTACGCCCCTCGCCGCCGGCCCCTCGGTCGCCACCGCGCCCTGCGCCGAGCTCTCGCTCGAAGTGCCGCTCGAAGTGCCGCTCGAACTCGTCGGAACCATCGCCGCCGCCTCTCCACCCGCCCCGCCCTGGCCGCCCGTCGGGCACGGCCGCTTTCGGTGCCCAACGCCTGGCGCGGCGCCGGGACACGGCCGACCGCCCACCATTTGCCGACCATCCGCACCCGCATCCCCTGGCACACCCTCACCCGGCCGCCGACAATGGGCCCGTGGACATGAGCCGGGACGATTTCGAGGCACTGGTCAGCGACGCGCTCGACCAGATCCCCCCGCAGCTGGCGGCGATGATGGACAACGTGGCGGTCTTCGTCGAGGACGAACCCGACCCCGCCACCCCCGACCTGCTCGGCCTCTACGAGGGCACCCCCCTCACCGAGCGCGGCGAGTGGTACGCCGGCGTGCTGCCCGACCGGATCATCGTCTACCGCGGCCCGACCCTGCGCAGCTGCGCGACCCGCGAACTGGTGGTCTCCGAGGTCCGCACCACCGTCATCCACGAGGTGGCCCACCACTTCGGCTTCGACGACCACGAACTGCACGAGCTCGGCTGGTCGTAGGGCCCCGCTCCCGGCCCTGCTCCCGACCGCACCGGCCTGCCCAAACCGTTTTGGCGTTCCCGCTCGGATCCCATATGCTTCTCACGTCCCCGACCGCTGGAGATCAGCCGGGCGGGCCGCAAGCCCTCATCGTCTAGTGGCCCAGGACGTCGCCCTTTCAAGGCGGTAGCACGGGTTCGAATCCCGTTGGGGGCACGGCAGTACCGTAGGACGGCAGTACGCAGTACAGGTAGTACAGTCAGGGTCGCAAGGCTCTGTCGAGGTCCTGTGGAGCAGTTGGTTAGCTCGCCACCCTGTCAAGGTGGAGGTCGCGGGTTCAAGTCCCGTCAGGATCGCTCATCCCGCAAGGGATGGTGCAGTACGGCCAGGTAGCTCAGTTGGTACGAGCGTCCGCCTGAAAAGCGGAAGGTCGCCGGTTCGACCCCGGCCCTGGCCACATAGCCTGATCAGGACGATGCCCTCGAAGCAAATCGCTTCGGGGGCATTCTTGTGCTGTTTGACGCCAACGGCACAGCGGACGGTCGGTAATCCGAATGAGCGGCCCGGAGCGATCCGAGGGACTGGGCGCCCGGCCACGGGGCCCGTACGGGCGATGCCGGACCGCGTCCCGGACTACGCTGAGGTGCTGCCCGGCACACCCCAGGAGGCACCGCGCATGAACCCGGAGCACTTTCTACTCCTTGAAGAGGCCCGCAGAAGCCTGCCCGACGGATTCAAGGTGGAGCTGTCGGGCGACACCATCGTGATGATGGTCAGCCCCTCGGGCATCCACCAGCGGAACCTTCTCCTGGTCCGCCGCCAGTTCGACGCGCACGCCCCGTCGGAGCTGCTGCCGAGCGAGAACACCGACCTCGTTTCACCGAACGTGGGCAAGAGCCGCAACCCTGACCTGACATACCTTCCAGGCGAGGCGTTGGAGACGACTGACAATCAGGTTCCCTCCGAAGTCGCCGCTGTCGCCGTCGAACTGGTCTCTCCCTCCAACCCGGAGAACGACTGGGTCGGGAAGGTGCGCGACTACCCGTTGATGGGGATCCCGCTGTACCTGCTGATCGACGCCAGGCAGAAGACCGTCACGCTCTTCAGTCGCCCCGATGGCACGAGATACCACCGCCGCGAGGACATCGAGTTCGGTGAGACGCTGCACATCCCAGAGCCGTTCGACTTCGACCTGAACACGACCGAACTGCTCCCTTACTGACCGACGGACACGTCCAGAGCTGCGGCGAGCCGCAGCAGCAGGTCGGACGTGACCAGGAGTACTCCGCCGACCTCGATGTGCTCGACCTCGTCAGCCGTGGTGCCGAGCCGCACCGCCAGCTCGTCCTCGCTCAGACCCAGCTGGGCACGTCGGTCGAAGACCAGTTGCCCGAGCGCCATGGCCAAGCGGATCTGCTCGCGCTCGGCGACGATCGCGGGGGGCTCGACGTCCCCGTGCAGCGCGCGCTTGTCCCGGGCCAACTGCCAGCGTGCGTGGTTCACCACTCCTCCTCCGCCGTGTTCCGAGTGTAATCAGCCCCGCAGCCTCCGCTCATCGAGGCGGCGCAGCAGGCCGGGCAGGCGCTGATGCTCCTCGCGAAGCGCGCTGAGGCGCTGCCGGAAGGCGGGACCGCGTCCGACGTGGTCACAGGCGTCGCGAAGGTCCACCAGGAGAGCGGTGGCGGCGTCGTAGTCGGTCGGCTTCTTCTGAGCGATGCGGTCCTGGACTTGGGCCCACACCGACTCTTCCTTGTCGGCCAAGGCCGTCAGCTTCTTCGCGAGCGTCTCGGCTTGCGTCTGCTTGGTCCGTTGCCGGCGTTCGGTAGCTCGCGCGTGTGCGGCGTCAAGCAGTTCAGCTGCGGAGCGTCGCCCCGGTGCCGTCGCCGGGGTCGCTTCCCCACGCAGACGGCGCAGCAATTCGGGGCCCAACTGCGGTTCCCTGCCGAGGGCCAGGCGCAGCAGCAGGTCGTTCTTCTCCTTCTCGGGGAGTGCGGCGATCAGCTGAGCCAGTTCCTTCTTCCCGAGTCCCCTCTCGGGTCCGGGGGCGGGCAGGCTGGCCTGGGCGGCGACTGCGAGGAGGTCGGCATCGACGCGCAGGAAGTCCGCGAGTGCTCGCTGAGGTGCCGTCAGCTGGTCAAGCCCGGCCGGAACCGGGGGCTCGATCGTTTCCTGGTACTCCTCTTCGTCGTCGTCCTGGAGCCCCCAGACACCAAGAGCGGACAACCACGCCAGGTACAGGGCACGGAGATCACCGGCCGCCAACTCTGCCCGAATCCCGGCGATGGCACCGAGCGAGTCCTCCGCCCCCTCGTCCCAGTCTCCGCTCTCGTCCTCACTACGCAGATCGAGGATCAGGTGGGTCTTGGTGGCCCATGCCTCGACGTGCTCCTCAAAGCAGTACGCCTCCACAGTGCGCAGTGCGAGCTGCTGCTTTGGCACGCGCAGAATCACTTGATGGGTACCCCAGTTGGCGAGGTACAGATGAGCGTCGTAGTACCGCTCCACCAGCTTCCTGGGATCGCCGCGGAAGTTGCCCCAGTGATAGTCGTTGGTGAAGCTGGTCGCAGTGATCCGGGCCCGGCTGGACAGCGCCCGCAGCTGCTCCTGCTCCTCGCGCGTGAGTGGGCGATCGATCGCCAGGAACTCGTAATGCTGGTACTCGCTCACCACCGTGACCCTACCGGCCCGACTGAAACCCCATGATGGAATCCGGCACACCTCGGAACGGGACAAGGAGAGACGGTGGAAGCGGAGCAGCCACGCACAGTGCGGCAAGTGCGGGACCTGATCGCCTGGATCGGCACGGGGCGAAAGCTCACCCAGACGGGCAAGGCCACCCTCGCGGACGCGCGCGCTCTGGTCGCGCTGCTGGAGACCGGAAACACGGTGGACCCGTCCATCGGCGACAGGACCTTCAAGACCAAGACCAGCCAGGAGCCGTACCACGTGAACCTGCTGGTGGAGTGGGCCAAGTCGGCCCGCCTGCTGAGGACCGTGAGCGGACGGGTGGTGCCCGTGAAGAAGAACGCGCGGGTATTGGAGGACCCCGAGCTGCTCGTGCAAGCGCTGTTCGACGCCCTGTCTCAAGCAGGCCCTCGCCGACTCCGCCCACCCCGAACACGAAGACCTCCTGCGATGGCTCGGCCTCAAGACAGCAGCCGACTTCGACCCAGCCCACTTCGACCTCCGTCAAACCGACCAGCGACTCCGCGCTCTGAGCGACCAGTGATACACCCGCCCGGTTGACGCCAGCGCTGACGCCAACCGGCATGGACGCTGGCACCCGAAAGAACACTTCCACGGACGGCACGACCGGCCAAACCAGGGCATCCCGACGCCCCGGCGTGGCCTGAAAAGCGGAAGGTCGCCGGTTCGACCCCGGCCCTGGCCACAGGAAGCCCCCGAGCGCATCGCGCTGCGGGGGCCTTTTTGTGCCACCTGACACCGGCAACTCAGTCGCGGAGCTGGTCCGCGGTCAGTAGGGCGACCGCGCGGGTGCCGATCTTGAAGGACTCCTTGGGGCGCACCCCGCCCAGCGGCACCTTGCGGCCGCGGACCGTCACCGCGAGCACCGCGTGACCGGGCAGCACCGAGGCCACCGCGGCGAGCATCTCGGGCACGCCGGCCTCGCCCTCGGCGCCCAGCCACTCGGTCTGCTCCCCGTAGGGGACGTCGGTGACCACAATGTCCGGGGCGGCGCCGGCCACTGCCGCGGCGAGCTCGCCCCGGTCGAAGGCGTCGGCCCGGTGGACGGCGGCGGGCAGCGGGCCGCCGTCGTCGGTCAAGGTGCGGGCCAGTCGGCGGGCGGCGTCGGCGGACTCCAGGTAGGAGGGCTTGGCGAACCGCTCGGCCTGCTCCTCCAGCACCTTCGCCCGCGCTTCGAGGGCGGCCGGATCGAGCAGCGACAGATTCTCCCGGGCCAGGCCGAGCGCCTCCGCCGAGAGGTCGCTCGCCAGCACGGAGGAGACCGCTCGGCGGTGCAGCAGCCCGATCACCGACAGGAGGTACCCGCTGCCGCAGCAGGGGTCCCAGACGACCGCGGGCGAGTCACCGCCGCGCAGGGCCAGGGCACGCTGGAAGATCTCCGAGGTGAGCCGGACCGGAAAGGCCGGGAAACCCGGAGCAGAGCGCAGCACGGCACCGCTGGCGAGGTCCGCGTAGTCGGCCTTGACGATGACGTGCCGGTATCCCATGGGGCAATCCTAGGTGGAGGGGGAGGTCGTCTCGAATTCCATCCGCTTCCATCCGCTTCCATCCGCTTCCGTCCGCGCAACCCGAGCGCATTTCCGAACAGCTGATCAATCGTCAACTCCTTTGCACCAAGAACACCGTGAGCGAGAGCGTGGTCCAAGCGTTGCTAGGCTCCTCCCCATGCTGGACAGGGGACACCGTGAGGGATCGCACCAGGGCCGGGGTAGGGCGCTGCTGGCGCCGGAGGTGTCCGCGGGCGGCGGCGCGGCGCGTCAAGTGTCCAGCCGGAACGCGCAGTTCCAGGCATGGCAGGCGCTGCTGACCAACCGGAACAAGCGCCAGCGGCTGGGACTGTTCCTCATCCACGGCGTGCGGCCCATCTCGCTGGCCGTCGAGTACGGCTGGCCGCTGAACCAGCTGCTCTACGCGGCCGGGCGCCGACCGTCCTCCTGGGCGGACGACCTCATCAGGAGGAGCGGCGTCCCGTCGACCGCGGTGGCCCCGGAGTTGCTCGCAGAGCTCGGCGAACGGGACTCCACCGCACCGGAGTTGATCGCCGTCGGCAAGCTGCGGCCGGATCACCTCGACCGGCTGGCGACAGGGCCCGGGTTCCTCGGCGTCGCCTTCGACCGGGCCACCAACCCCGGCAACATCGGCGCGCTGATCCGCTCCGCGGACGCGTTCGGCGGGGCGGGCGTGATCATCACCGGCCATGCGGCCGATCTCTACGACCCCAAGTCGGTCCGGGCCAGCACGGGTTCGATGTTCCGGCTGCCCGCGGTCCGCGTCGGGGCGCCCGGCGAGGTGCTGGACTGGGTGGCGGCACAGCGCGAGCGCGGGGTGCCGATCAAGGTCGTGGGCACCGACGAGCACGGTGACACCTCGATCGCCGACTGCGATCTCACCGGGCCCGTGCTCCTGGTGGTCGGCAACGAGACCGTCGGCATGAGCCGGGCGTGGCGCGAGCTCTGCGACGAGGTCGTCAGCATCCCGATCGGCGGCGCGGCCAGCTCGCTGAACGCCGCCTCCGCCGGCACCCTGCTGCTCTACGAGGCCGCCCGGCAGCGCGGATTCCCCTCCCACTGAACCGGCCGGCCCCACCTCACCGCGTGCTGCGGAACCGCGCCGCGTACGTCGAGGGCGGCACGCCGAGGTGCTTGAGGAACACCCGCCGCAGCGTCTCGTCGCTCCCCACGCCCGAGCGCCGCGCCGCACCCGTCACCGACTCCCCCGCCTCCAGCAGCCCGCGCGCCGCCTCCAGGCGCATCTGCTCGACGTAGCCCGACGGCGTCGTGTCCAGCTGCGCCCGGAACAGACGGGCCAGCTGACGCGCGCTCAGGCCGACCCGCGCGCCGAGAGCCGCCGCCGAGTGGTCGGCAGCCGGGTCGGCGGCCACCGCGTCGAGCGCGGCGCGCAGCGCGTCGTGACGCGGGCGCGGAGTCCGCGCCGGCACCGAGAACTGCGACTGCCCGCCCGACCGCTGCATGAAGACCACCAGGTCACGCGCTACCTCGCGGGCGGCCTGCGGACCGAGGTCGTCCTCGACGAGCGCCAGCGCGAGGTCGATGCCCGCGCTCACCCCGGCCGACGTCACCAGGTGGCCGTCCCGGACGTAGATCGAGTCCGGCTCGACCGTGACCCGCAGATAGCGCCGGGCCAGCGCCGCCGTGTGCCGCCAGTGCGTGGTGGCGCGGCGGCCGTCCAGCAGCCCGGTCTCGGCCAGTACGAACGCGCCGGTGCACACGGAGGCGACCCGGCTCGCCGAGGCCGCCAGCGCGACGGTCGCGCCGACCAGCCCGTCGGGCACCGGCCCGTCCGGGAGGCACGGCGAGCCGGGCACCACCACGGTGTCGGCCCGGACGGCGAAGGCGTCGGCCGCCACCGCCAGGACGGTCCCGGTCGACGCGGTGACCGCGGCCCCGCCGGGAGAGCAAAGGACGACCTCGTACGCGCCGGTGGTGCCGAACACCTCCAGCGGCGCGGCCACGTCCAGCAGGCGGACCCCGTCGTACGCGAGCACGGCGACCCGGGGCCTGAGCGCAGTGGTCATCCACCGAGCATACGGCGGTCGGGTTGTCCGGATCTGTGGGCCGGCCGTCCATCCGGACATGGCTGCGGCGGGCCCCGCCCTGCGAGGTTGAGGGGACCGTCCCACACCAAGGAGTGCCATGACCCCCAGGCCGCCCGTCCCCCCGTTCACCGCCGCCACCGCGCTGCAGAAGGTCCAGGCCGCCGAGGACGCCTGGAACACCCGCGATCCCGAACGGGTCGCCCTCGCCTACACACCGGACTGCGAGTGGCGCAACCGCGAGGTCTTCCTGCACGGCCGCCAGGAGATCACCGCGTTTCTGCGCGCCAAGTGGGCCCGGGAGCTGGACTACCGCCTGCGCAAGGAACTCTGGGCCTACACGGGGGACAGGATCTCGGTGCGCTTCGAGTACGAGTGGCACGACGCCGCCGACCAGTGGTGGCGCAGCTACGGCAACGAGCAGTGGGAGTTCGACGCGAACGGCCTGATGCGCCGGCGCTACGCGAGCATCAACGACCTCCCGATCACTGCGGCTGATCGGCGGCTGCGGTAGCTCAGGCCTGCTGGATCATCACCGGCTGACCGGCGGCCGGCCCGCCACCCAGCCGCGGGCGGCGCCGGTACAGCCGGTGCAGGCGCTGCAGCAGCACGAACGTCTCCATTCGATTCGCCAGCGTCAGACGGTACTTGAGGCGCAGCTGCTCGCTCAGCCCGCCGAGCTGCTCGGAGCCGATCGCCCGCAGCAGCCGGCTGACGTGCTCCTGGTAGGCCGCGCGGTAGGCCGGGTCGCCGTCCGGCACCGACCAGAAGAACATCGGGATCTCCTCGACCAGGCAGTTCCGGTCGTACGACCGCAGGTACTCGCCGAACCTCGGCTCGGGGCGGGCGAGCAGCCACTCCCGCACCAGCTCCATCGACCGGACCCGGTCGATCAGGCCCTTGGGGTCGGTCCTCATCTGCGTGATCGACACCGTGCCGCCCTCGCGCACACGCCAGTGGTAGATCGGCTCGGAGAGGACGTCCACGGCCTCGGCGAGGTAGTGCAGCGGCACGCTGACCGGGGCGTCCTCGTACAGGATGCCCTCGGGGTAGAGCACGCCGGCCGCGTCGAAGAAGCTGCGGCGGTAGACCTTGTTCCACGCGGTGCGGTCGGTGACCAGCGCCGGGACCTCGCTCACATGGGTCCGCAGCCGGGTCTCCTTGAACGGCTTGCTGTGCGCGGGCGACTGGTAGTACCCGGCCGCCCGGAAGCGCAGCGCGTTCCCGCAGGCGAAGTCCGACCCGCTCTCGTCCAGCGTGGAGATCATCAGCTCGTACGCGCCGGGCGGCAGGGTGTCGTCACTGTCCACGAAGGCCAGGTACTCGGTGCCCTCGGCCAGGTGGCGCCAGCCGGTGTTGCGCGCCGCCCCCAGGCCCTGGTTCTGCTGCTCGACCAGCCGGAACCGGTCGTCCTTGGCGGCATAGGCCCGCGCGATGGCCGCGCTGTCGTCGGTCGAGCCGTCGTCGACCAGCACGCACTCGAAGTCGCCGAAGGTCTGGGCGGCGATCGAGTCCAGGCACTCCTCCAGGTAGGGCACCACGTTGTAGATCGGGACGACGACGGAGAGGCGGGGTGCCATCGGCTGTACAGCCTTTCGAGCGGGGAGGAATACGACCGGCGTACGAGGAAACTACAGGGTTTCCGCCACGTCCCGACCAGAAGCTCCCCCCGCACCCGCCGCTCCCACCGGACACCCCGCCGGACACCCCCGCCGCCCGCTCCCCCCAGGTGTGACACTTGACGGGCTACGAAAGCCCGGCAAGAAACCGAGGTGCGCCAGACCGCCCCTCCTTGCGAACCTAGAGGGATGCCCGAGTTGAGTTCTCCCGTAGTCCAGCCGACCGAGGCACCCACCATCGGGGAGCTGGCCGCCCGTCTGCCCGAGTTGACGCTGCGCGACCAGCAGCGGATCGGCCGCCGACTGGACGGCGCGCGGCGGGTCCGCAAGCCCGAGGCCCAGCAGAAGATCGCCAGCGAGCTCGCGGCCGAGCTCGACCGGGCCGAGCTGCGGGTGGAGCAGCGCCGGGCCGCCGTGCCGGCCATCAGCTATCCCGCCGAGCTCCCGGTCAGCCAGAAGAAGGACGACATCCTGGCCGCCATCCGCGATCACCAGGTGGTGATCGTGGCCGGCGAGACCGGGTCCGGCAAGACCACCCAGATCCCCAAGATCTGCCTGGAGCTGGGCCGCGGGATCAAGGGCCTGATCGGCCACACCCAGCCCCGCCGGATCGCCGCCCGTACGGTGGCCGACCGGGTCGCCGAGGAGCTGCACACGCCGCTGGGCGAGGCCGTCGGCTGGAAGGTCCGGTTCACCGACCAGGTCGGCCCGGACACCCTGGTCAAGCTGATGACGGACGGCATCCTGCTCGCCGAGATCCAGACCGACCGCGAGCTGCGCCAGTACGACACCCTGATCATCGACGAGGCGCACGAGCGCAGCCTCAACATCGACTTCATCCTCGGCTACGTCAAGCAGCTGCTCCCGCGCCGGCCCGACCTCAAGGTCGTGATCACCTCCGCGACCATCGACCCCGAGCGCTTCGCCCAGCACTTCGGCGACGCACCGATCATCGAGGTCTCCGGCCGCACCTACCCGGTCGAGGTCCGCTACCGGCCCGTCCTGGACGAGGACGACGACGGCGAGGACGGCGGCGACGTCGACCGCGACCGCGACCAGATCCAGGCGATCTGCGAGGCGGCCCAGGAGCTGCAGGCCGAGGGGCCCGGCGACATCCTGGTCTTCCTCTCCGGCGAGCGCGAGATCCGCGACACGGCCGATGCGCTGGACAAGCTGAAACTCAGGTTCACCGAGATCCTGCCGCTCTACGCCCGGCTGAGCTCCGCCGAGCAGCACAAGGTCTTCCAGCGCTCGGGCAGCCGCCGGATCGTGCTTGCCACCAACGTCGCCGAGACCTCGCTGACCGTCCCGGGCATCAAGTACGTGATCGACCCGGGCACCGCGCGGATCTCCCGCTACAGCCATCGCACCAAGGTCCAGCGGCTGCCCATCGAGGCGGTCAGCCAGGCCAGCGCCAACCAGCGCAAGGGCCGCTGCGGCCGTACCTCGGACGGCATCTGCATCCGGCTCTACTCCGAGGAGGACTTCCTCTCCCGCCCGGAGTTCACCGACGCCGAGATCCTGCGCACCAACCTCGCCTCGGTCATCCTGCAGATGACGGCGGCCGGCCTCGGCGACATCGCGGCCTTCCCCTTCCTCGACCCGCCGGACTCGCGCAACATCAAGGACGGCGTCAGCCTGCTGCACGAGCTGGGCGCGCTGGACCCGAACGAGAAGGACCACCGCAAGCGGCTCACCCCGCTGGGCCGCAAGCTCGCCCAGCTGCCGGTCGACCCGCGCCTCGCCCGGATGGTGCTGGAGGCCGACAAGAACGGCTGCGTCCGGGACGTGATGGTGATCGCCGCGGCGCTCTCTATCCAGGACCCGCGCGAACGGCCCACCGAGAAGCGCCAGGTGGCCGACGAGCGGCACCGCCGCTTCAACTCCGAGACCTCCGACTTCCTCTCCTATCTGGCGATGTGGCGCTACGTCAGGGAGCAGCAGAAGGAGCTGTCCTCCTCGGCGTTCCGACGGATGTGCAAAGCTGAGTTCCTCAACTACCTGCGGATACGGGAGTGGCAGGACATCTACACCCAACTGCGCACCGTCGCCAAGCAGTTGGGCGTCACCATCGAGGAGCCGCACCCGGATGCCGAGCCGGACGCCGACCGGATCCACCAGTCGCTGCTGGCCGGCCTGCTCTCGCACCTGGGCCTCTACGACGTCGAGAAGCGCGAGTACGGCGGTGCGCGCGGTGCCCGCTTCGCGGTCTTCCCCGGTTCGGGGCTCTTCAAGAAGCCGCCGCGCTGGGTGATGTCGGCCGAGCTGGTGGAGACCTCGCGGCTGTGGGCCCGGATCAACGCCAAGATCGAGCCGGAGTGGGTCGAGCCGCTCGCCGAGCACCTCACCAAGCGCACCTACAGCGAGCCGCACTGGGAGAAGAAGGCCGGCGCCGTGCTGGCCTTCGAGCGGGTGACCCTCTACGGGATGCCGATCGTCGCCCAGCGCAAGGTCAACTTCGGCCGGATCGACGCCGAGCTCTGCCGCGAGCTGTTCATCCGCAACGCCCTGGTCGAGGGCGACTGGGAGACCCACCACGACTTCTTCGCCGCCAACCGCAAGCTGCTCCAGGAGGTGGAGGAGCTGGAGAACCGTGCCCGGCGGCGCGACATCATGGTCGACGACCAGACCCTCTTCGACTTCTACGACCAGCGGCTGCCCGAGGACATCGTCTCCACCCGGCACTTCGACTCCTGGTGGAAGAAGACCCGGCACGACCAGCCCGACCTGCTCAACTTCGAGAAGTCGATGCTGATCAACGACTCCGCCGACGGGGTCACCGAGGCCGACTACCCGGACTACTGGCAGCAGGGCAAGCTCCGCTTCCAGCTCACCTACCAGTTCGAGCCGGGTAGCGACGCGGACGGCGTGACCGTGCACATCCCGCTGCCGGTGCTCAACCAGGTCACCTCCGAGGGCTTCGACTGGCAGATCCCGGGCCTGCGCGGCGAGCTGGTGACCGCCTACATCCGCGCCCTGCCCAAGGCGGTCCGGCGCAACTTCGTGCCCGCCCCGGACTTCGCCAAGGCGGCGCTGCGCGAGGTGAAGGACCGCCAGGAGCCGCTGCTGCCCACCCTGGAGCGGATCCTGCACCGGATGTCGGGCATCGCCATCCCGGCCGACTCCTGGGACGACGAGCGGGTCCCGGACCACCTCAAGGTGACCTTCCGCGTGGTGGACGGCAAGCGCAAGCTCGCCGAGTCCAAGGACCTGGAGGAGCTGCGGCTCCAGCTCAAGCCCAAGCTCAAGGAGACGCTCTCCACGGCCGCCTCCGGCCAGGGCATCGAGCAGACCGGCCTGACCGCCTGGCCGACCTCGCTGCCCGTGCTGCAGCGCACCTTCGAGCAGCGCACCCGCGGCCACTCGCTGCGCGCCTACCCGGCGCTGGTGGACGAGGGCGCCACGGTCGCCGTCCGGCTCTTCGACACCCCCGAGGCGCAGCAGCAGGCGATGTGGCGCGGCACCCGCCGGCTGCTGACGCTGGCCGTCAACTCGCCCGCCAAGTCGATCCAGGGACGGCTGGGCAACCAGGCGAAGCTGGCACTCTCCTACAACCCGCACGGTTCGATCCCCGCGCTGTTCGAGGACGTCGTCAACTGCGCCACCGACCGGCTGATGGCCCTCAACGGCGGCCCAGCCTGGGACGAGGCGGCCTACACCAAGCTGTACGACAAGGTCCGCGCCGACCTCTACGAGCTGTCGGCCGACACCACCCTCAAGACGGCCGGCGCCCTGATCGCCTTTCACCGGGCTGCCAACCGGCTGAAGTCGGTCAGCAGCCCGGTGCTGCTGAGCGCGGTGAACGACGTCAAGCTGCACCTCACCTCGCTGGTGCATCCGGGCTTCGTCACCGACACCGGCTGGCAGCGGCTGCCGGACCTGAAGCGCTACCTGCTGGCGGTGGACCGCCGCCTGGAGGCGTTGCCCAACCACCCCCAGCGCGACCTGCAGCAGCTGCTCAAGGTCCAGGAGGTGCAACGGGCCTACGGCGAGCTGCTGGCCGGCGTCCCGGCCGGGCGGGAGCCCTCGGCCGAGGTGCGGCAGATCCGCTGGATGATCGAGGAGCTGCGGGTGAGCTTCTTCGCCCAGGGTCTCGGCACGCCGACGCCGGTCTCGGAGAAGCGGATCATGCGCGCCATGGACGCGGCGGCGGCCACGCTCTGACCTGTCGGGCCCCCGGTTCGCACCGGTTCGACCTGGGGGCCCGGCATGCAGTACGATCTGTCTTGTTGCAGCCGAGCAAGGCGGCAAACACACTGGCTCGCCAGTGAAAAGTCTGGTCCTGTGGAGCAGTTGGTTAGCTCGCCACCCTGTCAAGGTGGAGGTCGCGGGTTCAAGTCCCGTCAGGATCGCAGTGCAGGAGAGGCCCGGAACCGATCAGGTTCCGGGCCTCTCGTCGTTGCTCCACCGCCTCGGACGAACCGTCAGGCCGCATTACCGGTGGACCGGCCCGGAGCACAAGAGGGCCTCCCGTGACGGTCGTCACTTATCTTTTCTTAAGAACGGTCACAGAGGACCCCTCTCCATGCCACCACCATTTAATATGTAAAATTGCACACACTCTCCGGACATTCCCCCACCCCTGCATCACCGGATATCCCCCGCGCCACTTGCGCCACAATGGCTATCTTTCTTTCACCATTATCAAGTCAAATGTCAGCCATGAAAAGGTTGATGCTGATGACACTCATCCCATCATCCTCTCCATCAAGAAAGGCCTGACCAACGGCCGGACATGACTCCCGGGATGACTCCGGACATGACTCCGGGCATGACGAAGGGGCCGCATCCCGGACCCGGCGGAGTCCGGGGCCACGACCCCTTCGACAAAGCTCTAAAACCTGCACGGCGCGCGAGACGGCCGAGTGTTTCGATCAGCGGGCCCGGCGGCCCACTACGAAGACTCAGACCTCGGTGCGCTGAGCGGGAATCCCGGCCAGCAGAGCACGCACCTCCGCCTCCCGGTAACGGCGGTGCCCGCCGAGTGTGCGAATGGACGTGAGCTTGCCCGCCTTGGCCCAACGCGTGACCGTCTTGGGGTCTACGCGGAACATGGTGGCGACCTCTGCCGGCGTCAGCAGTGGCTCAGCGTCAGGTGTACGAGCGGTCATGAGCGGCCTCCTCGGAGAACCGAACCAGGGCGGTTCTATCCTTCAAATTCTGCACCTTGGCCCGCGATGCCCGAAATGGCACAGACGGACCGAGTCGGTAATAGGACGAACGGCTTGTCCTGGTGTCTACAACTACACCATCCGTCCAGCCCTATCGACCAAACCGCCAAAATTGGCCCCTCACGGGTTCAAGAGCGACGGATGGCGATGGACCACCCCATAACGGACAGTTACGTTTGCGTGACAACCGGTAATGGAGTGGCCAGACCTATCGATTCCCCCCAAAGGGCACACCGACCCCAGATCCACCCAAAAGTGGACAGGACTGAGGAGAGTTGGGCTGGTTGTCCCATTTTTACCCTTAACGGTTAGTTCACGTCAACGGTGAGTAGTGTCACCTTCGTTGGCTATTGACCCGAAGCAGGACCTTGGTCCCAGGGCGCGAACACCTCTCCTACAACTCCCGCCCCACCAGCACCCCCCACACCCCCTTCCCCTGCCCTGAGAGCCTGCTGACCGCCCCTCAGGGTCGAGCTGCCCTAGTTCGCCTGGCGCAGCGCCTGCACCTGCCGCCACCGCTCCGTCACAGCCTCGTAGGCACGCGCCGCCCCGCCGGCGTCCCCCGCCCGCAGCGCCTCCAGGCCGACCGCCAGCTCGGCGGCCGAGTGGTCCGCCGCCAGCCGCCGCTCCCCCATCGCGTGGACCAGCCCCCCGTAGTCCAGTTCCACCAGCGACCGTGGGTGGAACTCCTCCAGCCACCGCCCCACCTGCTCCGCCCCCAGCGCCAGCGGCGACCCCGGCAGCCGCTCGCGCAGCACCCGGTAGCCGCGGGCCACCCGCCGCCGGGCCTGCGCCATCGGCGTCAGATAGAAGAGCGTGGCCAACTGCCCCTCTTGTTCCCCGCGCGCGGGGAAGGCCGGCTCGTACCGGCGGTCCTCCGCTCCGAAGGGCAGGAACCAGCGCACCGGCACCTCCCAACGGGACGTCAGGATCCAGGGCCGGGCGTCCGGGTGCGCCGCCTGCCAGCGGGCCTGGGCCGCCAGCGCGTCCTTGCGCACCACCTGCGGCAGCACGGTGTCCAGCAGGGCCGCCGGCATCGACTCCCGCAGCTCGTCCAGCGCCTGCCAGCTGCGCAACCGCACCGACCACGGGCAGACGTACAGCACCCCGTCGACCAGCCGGACGAAGGCCTGCTCGCTCTCCCGCTCGGGCAGCGCCCGGGGGGTGCGGGCCGCGACCTCGGCGAGCGCCCCCCGCTGCGCCTCGAGCGCCGCTTGAGCGACCGGGCGGTCCGCCGAGGCCACCGCCGGTCTGCGGACCGCCGCATAGGCCTGCCAGCGGGCCCGCTCGGGCTCCGGATAGGCGCCGAGCGGCTCGTACACCCGCAGGTGGGCGGCGTACGGCGGTAACACCGAGGTACGGACAACGGTCACGTCTCGCATCGTCGCACGCAGCACCGACGCCCCGGGAGGACCCGCGCGTGATCCACCGACCGAACCGTGGACGGGGGCAGCCCGCGCCCGCCTTCCCGGACTACGCTTCGCGGTAGATGCCCGCACCACAGCAGCGGGCCTTGCAGATACTGGAGTCACCACAGTGACCGACGTACGCACCGTATCCGCGACGCACCCCGCACCAGGCGTGCTGAGCCGGATCTTCCGTACTGAGCAGGACGGCGCCCCCGGCGACGGGCACGAGCAGGTCGTGCTCTGCCACGACCGGTCCTCGGGCCTCAAGGCGATCATCGCCATTCACTCCACCGCGCTGGGCCCCGCCCTCGGCGGCACCCGCTTCCACCAGTACGCCTCCGAGGAGGAGGCCCTGGAGGACGCCCTGCGCCTCTCCCGCGGCATGAGCTACAAGAACGCCCTCGCCGGGCTCGACCTCGGCGGCGGCAAGGCCGTGATCATCGGCGACCCGACGGCCAAGGCCGAGGGCGGCGACAAGTCCGAGGCCCTGCTGCGCGCCTACGGCCGCTTCGTGCAGTCCCTGGCGGGCCGCTACATCACCGCCTGCGACGTGGGCACCTACGTCCAGGACATGGACATCGTGGCCCGCGAGTGCGACTACGTCACCGGCCGCTCCCCCGAGAACGGCGGCGCCGGCGACTCCTCGGTGCTGACCGCCTTCGGCGTCTTCCAGGGCATGCGGGCCTCGGCCCAGGCCCGCTGGGGCGCGCCGACGCTGCGCGGCAAGCGGGTCGGTGTCGCAGGCGTCGGCAAGGTCGGCCACTACCTGGTCGGCCACCTGGTGGCGGACGGCGCGACCGTCGTCATCACCGACGTCTCGGAGACCGCGCTGAACCGGGTCCGGGCCGCCCACCCGGACGTCGAGGTGGTCGCCGACTCCAAGGCCCTGCTCGCGGCCTCCCTGGACGTCTACGCCCCCTGCGCCCTGGGCGGCGCGCTGGACGACGAGACGGTGGGCGCGCTGACCGCCGCCGGCACCTCGGTGGTCTGCGGCGCGGCCAACAACCAGCTGGCCCACCCGGGCGTCGAGAAGGACCTCGCCGACCGCGGCATCCTCTACGCGCCCGACTACCTGGTGAACTCCGGCGGGGTGATCCAGGTGGCCGACGAGATCGACGGCTTCAACTTCGAGCGCGCCAAGAACAAGGCCACCAAGATCTTCGACACCACCCTGGAGATCTTCACCCGGGCCGCCTCCGACGGGGTCCCGCCGGCCGTGGCCGCCGACCGCCTCGCCGAGCGCCGGATGCGCGAGATCAGCACGCTGCGCTCGATCCTGCTGCCGGGCGCCCGCCGGGCCTGATCGGCCCCGGGAGGGTCCGCGAGCCGACCCGCCGCCGGGCCGGACCGCATCACAATGTGGAACCGGATTCTCGGTCTGTCCCCCGATCGGGCGATCACAGCGCCCCGGTCGGGGGATAATCGGTCGGAGAACGACGGTCCCGGACACCTTCCGGACACCCTGTGAATGCCCGGAAACCCCCGCGTGACCTGGAGATACTCCGTTCCGCGGACTGGCAGTGCGCGCCACGTCACACCGGCGACGTACCGTCCGACGGCGGAAACAGGTACCGTTAATGCTCCAAGGGACGGCTATCCCACTTCGGGCAAGCCGCTCCTGATCATGAACACGTGTCAGACTCGGGGCCGTGAGCCCCACCGTTGAGGGGGTCGACCCATGGGGCGCGGCCGGGCCAAGGCCAAGCAGACGAAGGTTGCCCGCGAGCTGAAGTACAACAGCGGCGGCTTCGACGCTAACCGTCTGTCCAGCGAGCTGGGCGTTTCACCCGTTCCTTCGATCAACCCTGAGCCGGTTGAGGACGAAGAGGACGAGGACGATCCCTACGCGGCGTACGCGGATTACTACGCCGACGAGGACGAAGACGACGAGGAGGCGGGCGCAGGTCAACACCAAGCCCGCCGCCGCGCGTAGCGGTATGCCCTGACCGGTCCGGTTGCCCCTGTGGTGCCGGGCCGGTCTTCGGCGTACCCGCGCGCGGCTCGACCGGACCTCGGCCGGAAACGGCGGTGGGGGCTCCCGCAGGAGCCCCCACCGCCGTACCGTCGTCTCCGCGATCAGCCGGCGTAGTCGCCGTAGAGCGCCGCGCCACCCTCGTAGGCGCCGTCCTGGTGCGAGACGATGTCGCCCAGCAGCCAGGACTCGACGCCGCGGTCCTCCAGGATCGCCAGCACCACGTCCACCGACTCCGGCGGGACGACGGCGACCATGCCGATGCCCATGTTGAGGGTCTTCTCGATCTCCAGGGTCTGCATCGCGCCGACCTCGGCCACGGTCTGGAAGACCGGCAGCGGGGTCCAGGTGCCGCGGTCCAGGCGGGCGTGCAGGCCCTGCGGGATGACCCGCGCCAGGTTGGCGGCCAGGCCACCGCCGGTGACATGCGAGAACGCGTGGATCTCGGTGGCCCGGGTGAGCGCCAGGCAGTCCAGCGAGTAGATCCGGGTCGGCTCCAGCAGCTCCTCGCCCAGCGTGCGGCCGAACTCGGCCACCTCGCGGTCGAGCTTCCAGCCGGCCTGGTTCAGCAGCACGTGGCGCACCAGCGAGTAGCCGTTGGAGTGCAGGCCGGAGGCGGCCATCGCGATCACCACGTCGCCCGCGCGGACCCGGTCGGCGCCGAGCAGCGCGTCGGCCTCGACCACGCCGGTGCCGGCGCCCGCGACGTCGTACTCGTCGGGGCCCAGCAGGCCCGGGTGCTCGGCGGTCTCGCCGCCGACCAGCGCGCAGCCGGCCAGCACGCAGCCCTCGGCGATGCCCTTGACGATCTGGGCGACCCGCTCGGGGTGGACCTTGCCGACGCAGATGTAGTCGGTCATGAAGAGCGGCTCGGCGCCGCAGACCACCAGGTCGTCGACGACCATGCCGACCAGGTCGTGGCCGATGGTGTCGTGCTTGTCCATGGCGGCGGCCAGCGCGACCTTGGTGCCCACCCCGTCGGTCGCCGAGGCCAGCAGCGGCCGCTCGTAGCGCTTGAGGGCGGAGATGTCGAAGAGGCCGGCGAAGCCGCCGAGGCCACCGACCACCTCGGGGCGGTTGGTCTTCTTCACCCACTGCTTCATGAGTTCGACGGCGCGGTCACCCGCCTCGATGTCGACGCCCGCGGCGGCATAGGTGGCACCGGAATCGTTGCTGGTCACGGCTTTCAGGCCCTCTCGGGTCTAGGGGGTGTCCGCCGCGGGCCCCATGGGGCCCGCGGCGGGAGGAACTACGGGACGGACTACGGCCGGCGCAGCGCGTCGGACGCGC
Organism: Kitasatospora sp. MAP12-44; assembly: GCF_029892095.1. Classification (NCBI taxonomy): domain Bacteria; kingdom Bacillati; phylum Actinomycetota; class Actinomycetes; order Kitasatosporales; family Streptomycetaceae; genus Kitasatospora; species Kitasatospora sp. MAP12-44. The sequence continues at coordinate 4,658,807 of NZ_JARZAE010000004.1, read as the reverse complement.
CGTGGCCGCCGAGCAGCGACTGCACCCCGTCGAGGTCCGAGCCGGTCGGCTTGCCGCGGACGGCGGGCTTCTGCTGGCTGCCCGCGATCTCGGCCTCCAGCAGGAGCTTGCCCAGCAGCGCCGGGTCCGGCAGCTCCATCGGGTAGACCCCGTCGAAGCAGGCCCGGCACAGGTTGTCCTTGGGCTGCGTGGTGGCCTCGATCATGCCCTCGAGCGAGATGTAGGCCAGCGAGTCGGCGCCCAGGGTGCGGCCGATCTCCTCGACCGACATCCCGTTGGCGATCAGCTCGGCGCGGGTGGCGAAGTCGATGCCGAAGAAGCACGGCCACTTCACCGGCGGCGAGGAGATCCGGATGTGCACCTCGGCGGCGCCCGCCTCGCGGAGCATCCGGACCAGCGCGCGCTGGGTGTTGCCGCGGACGATCGAGTCGTCCACGACCACCAGGCGCTTGCCCGCGATGACTTCCTTGAGCGGGTTGAGCTTGAGCCGGATGCCGAGCTGGCGGATCGTCTGGCTGGGCTGGATGAAGGTCCGCCCGACGTAGGCGTTCTTCACCAGACCCGAGCCGTACGGGATGCCGCTGGCCTCGGCGTAGCCGATCGCGGCGGGGGTCCCGGACTCGGGCGTGGCTATCACCATGTCCGCCTCGACCGGGGCCTCGGCGGCCAGCCGGCGGCCCATCTCGACGCGCGACAGGTGCACGTTGCGGCCGGCGATGGTGGTGTCCGGGCGGGCCAGGTAGACGTATTCGAAGACGCAGCCCTTGGGCGCGGCCTCGGCGAAGCGGGAGGTCCGCATGCCGTTCTCGTCGATGGCGATCAGCTCGCCCGGCTCCACCTCGCGGATGAAGCTGGCGCCGCAGATGTCCAGGGCCGCCGTCTCGGAGGCGACCACCCAGCCGCGCTCCAGCCGGCCGAGGACCAGCGGGCGGATGCCCTGCGGGTCACGGGCCGCGTAGAGGGTGTGCTCGTCCATGAAGACGAGTGAGAAGGCGCCCTTGACCTTCGGCAGGATCTGCCGGGCGGTCTCCTCGATGGAGAGATCGGGATAGCCGGCGAGCAGCGCGGTCACCAGATCGGTGTCATTGGTCGCCGCGGTCCGACCGGAGCGCGAGACATGCTCGGCACCGGGGAGTTCGGCGACCATTTCCGCGAGTTCGGCGGTGTTGACCAGGTTTCCGTTGTGGCCAAGGGCCAGCGAACCGTGAGCGGTCGCCCGGAAGGTCGGCTGGGCGTTCTCCCAGACCGAGGAACCGGTGGTCGAGTAGCGGGCATGTCCGACGGCGATATGCCCGTGCAAGGACCCCAGAGCCGCTTCGTCGAAGACCTGGGAGACAAGTCCCATGTCCTTGAAGACGAGAATCTGGGACCCATTGCTCACTGCGATTCCCGCGGATTCCTGTCCGCGGTGCTGCAGGGCATAGAGGCCGAAGTACGAGAGCTTGGCGACCTCCTCGCCGGGAGCCCAGACACCGAAGACGCCGCAAGCGTCCTGGGGGCCTTTCTCACCGGGAAGAAGGTCGTGGTTGAGTCTTCCGTCACCACGAGGCACATCTTCGAGTCTAGGGCAGTTGGCACAGGCTTCCCGAACGCGGGAGCGGCTCACTCTTGGCGTTTTTGCTGGCAACGCGCGTAGATAAAACCCCTTACCACGCCCTTTTGCCAGGCGGGGCCCGGCGATTGCCGGGCCCCGCGTGACGCTGCTCACCCCGCGGGCAGCAGCAGCCCCCAGGCCTGCGGCCGGGCCGACCAGGTGCGCGAGCGGACCGGGCCGACCGGGCAGCCGTCCGCCTCGTAGCCGAAGGTCCGGCCCGCCACCGTCACGCTGGAGGCCCGCACCCGCAGCAGCGCCCCGCCCGGGCCGGACGGCCGGACCACCAGCTCGGCCACCGCCGAGCCGACCGGCAGCCGCAGCGCGACCAGCCGGATCGGACGGTCGTATCCGAAGAACGGACGCCCGTCCGCCTCCACCCGCAGCCGGGCGGGCTCTGACTCCACCTGCTCGGCCGCAACCAATTTCGCCCATAGCGAACGCCACCCGCCCGGATGGCTCTGCCCGCGCCCGGGGATCCGGACCTCGCCCAGCACCACCCCGTCCTCGTCGTCCACCAGCAGGCCCAGCTCGCGCGGCTGCCCGTTGAGGACCGCCCGGGCCGCCGCAACCGGCTCGGTGGGCACCCCCAGCGAGCGGGCCAGCGACACCGCCGGGGCCCGCCCGACCGGGACCAGGCCCAGCGGCCCGGCGGTCAACTCGCGCTGCCTGTGCAGGGCCTGCACCACTCGTTGCAGCGTCAGGTCGGAACCGATCACCACCGGACGGCGGCGGCCGCGATGCGAGAGCACCCGGTCCAGTTCGGCCGAGTTCTCCGGCAGCACCACCTTGACGTCCGCACCCCCCGCCAGCACATCCCGGGCGATCCGGACCGCCTCCCCGTCCGCCTCACGCGCGACCGGGTCCAGCAGAAGCAGCAGCGGGCAGCTCTCCGATGGCTGCGGGGCGTCGGACGGCGGGGGTACGGACGTGGACTGGGACGACACGACCGGTCCTTCCTCAGGTAATCTCTCGGTGCAAGAGCCCCTTGCGCTATTGCGCCAGGGGCTTCGTCTATCTCGGGGCAGACTGCGGCCTACGCAGGATGCCCCAACCGGAAGGGGTGTACGCCTGTGCCGGCACTCGTGCTCGTTGGCGCTCAGTGGGGAGACGAGGGCAAGGGGAAGGCGACCGACCTGCTCGGCGGCTCCGTCGACTACGTCGTCCGCTACCAGGGTGGCAACAACGCCGGTCACACGGTGGTCATCGGGGACCAGAAGTACGCCCTCCACCTGCTCCCTTCCGGCATCCTCAGCCCGAACGTGACGCCGGTGATCGGCAACGGCGTCGTGATCGACCCGGGCGTGCTGCTCTCCGAGCTGGCGGGCCTGGACGAGCGCGGCATCGACACCTCGAAGCTGCTGATCTCCGGCAACGCCCACCTGATCACCCCGTACCACCGCACGCTGGACAAGGTGGTCGAGCGCTTCCTCGGCAAGCGCAAGATCGGCACCACCGGCCGCGGCATCGGCCCGACCTACGCGGACAAGATCAACCGCGTCGGCATCCGGGTGCAGGACATCTTCGACGAGTCGATCCTGCAGCAGAAGGTCGAGGCCGCGCTGCACGACAAGAACCAGCTGCTGGTCAAGCTCTACAACCGGCGCGCCATCCCGGCCGAGCTGGTCGTGCAGGAGTACCTCGGCTACGCCGACAAGCTGCGCCCCTACCTCGCCGACACCACCCTCGTCCTGGACGAGGCGCTGAAGGCGAACAAGGTGGTCCTGCTGGAGGGCGGCCAGGGCACCCTGCTGGACGTCGACCACGGCACGTACCCCTTCGTGACCTCGTCCAACCCGACGGCCGGCGGTGCCTGCACCGGCGCCGGCATCGGCCCGACGAAGATCGACCGGGTCATCGGCATCCTCAAGGCCTACACCACCCGCGTCGGCTCGGGCCCGTTCCCGACCGAGCTGCTGGACGCCGACGGCGAGGCGCTGCGCCGGATCGGCGGCGAGCGCGGTGTCACCACCGGCCGCGACCGCCGCTGCGGCTGGTTCGACGCGGTGATCGCGCGCTACGCGACCCGGGTCAACGGCCTGACCGACTTCTTCCTCACCAAGCTGGACGTGCTGACCGGCTGGGAGCAGATCCCGGTCTGCGTCGCGTACGAGATCGACGGCAAGCGCGTCGAGGAGCTCCCGTACAACCAGTCGGACTTCCACCACGCGAAGCCGATCTACGAGATGTTCCCCGGCTGGACCGAGGACCTCAGCAAGGCGCAGAGCTTCAGCGACCTGCCGAAGAACGCCCAGGCGTACGTGAAGGCGCTGGAGGAGATGTCGGGCGCCCCGATCTCCGCGATCGGCGTCGGCCCGGGCCGCTACGAGACGATCCAGATCAACTCCTTCGTCTGAGCCTGACCATCTGAGCCTGACCAGCACGCAAGAGGGCCCCGCCATCGGCGGGGCCCTCTTTGCCGTCCACCCCTTCTCGCTTTGCACTAAGGCAGAAATATATTGCTCCTAGTTCAATCCTCGGATACGTTCGGGGCATGACCGCTAAGCAACCTGTCCCCGTCACCCTGACCGGCCGGCACGTCCGCCTCGAGCCGCTCTCCCGTGCCCACCTGGCCGACCTCTTCGAGGCGGGCGGCAACCAGGAGGAGGTCTGGCGCTGGGTCCCCGTCGTACCGCCGCGGACCGAGCAGCAGCTCGGGGAGCTGCTGGACGACCTGCTGGCCGAGGTCGAGGGCGCCGAGAGCCTGCCCTTCGCCGTCGTCCGGCTCGACACCGGCCGCGCCGTCGGCTGGACCAGCTACCTGGCGATCAACACCGCCAACGAGTGGCTGGAGATCGGCTACACCTGGTACAGCCCCGAGGTCTGGCGCACCGCCGTCAACACCGAGGCCAAGCTGCTGCTGCTCACCCATGCCTTCGAGGAGCTCGGCATGGGCCGGGTGATGTGGAAGACCGACCACCGCAACGAGCGCTCGCAGGCCGCCATCCGCCGCCTCGGCGCCCAGTACGAAGGCACCCACCGCCGCGACCGCCGCCGCCCGGACGGCAGCTGGCGGGACAGCGTCTACTTCTCGATGCTCGCCGACGAGTGGCCCGCCGCCCACCAGCATCTGACCGCACGACTCGCCGCCGGATAGAGCCGCACCCGGGGCCGACCAATCGCCCCTCATCCCTCGGTTCGTTGTCGGACATACCGGCTACGGTGTGCTCGACAGACAGGGGCCGTGATGGGGCGCAACCGGTTGATCGTGGTGACGTGGGCGGCCCTGTCGTGCGGGGCGGTCTTGCTGGTGCTGAACTGGCCGGGCCTGGCCGACGACCCGTCCTCCTGGGCATCCCTCTGCACCAGCGCGGGCGGGGCGCTGGCGACCCTGCTGGTGCTTGTGGTGACGTTCGCCTTTCTCTGGCTTCAGCTGCACAACCGCTTCACGGCGCGCCTGGCCATGGCCACCTTGGACGTCGGCGCAGCCGCTTACGGGTTCCTCTTCGCCGGCAGCGTCGTCTTCCCGTTCCTGGCCGCGGCAGCACCCTCACGTGCGCTCACTCTCGTCACACTCGCAGCGCTCGCTCCCGTGGTCTTCTCCGTGGTCCCCGCCGTTGCACTGTGCGCGAGTCGCCTGGAGACCAGGTGGCTACTCAACGCGCCCGTGGCCAGTGCCTTGCGTCGCCTCCACGCTTCGCAGCCGTCCGTCGATCGCAACAGTAGGGCGGCGGCCGCTGCATGCCAGGCCGCCATGCAGCGCGTTCACCTCATCCTGGGTCAGGCTGACGGAAATCCCGACGACTGCGCGCAGGCCTACCGTGCGGCCAGGGACGTGCTGGTCGCAGCGGCGCGGCTGGACGACCTCACGCTTCAGTCGCATGTACGGCGCCATGCTGACCAACTCGTCGCCCGGGCACAGCAGTCCGAGGCCCCGGCGGACGATGATCTCATCACCGTACTGGTCTCCGTCGCCCGATCGGTGCCCCACCAGGGTGGAAGGGACACTCTGGCATCCGTCATCGGCAACCTCAGATCCATCGGGGACGGCCTTCCCGAGACGAACCGCACCCGGCTGCGGTTGATCGAGGCAGCCCGTACCTTGACCGTCGACATCGTCCGAGCAACATCCCGCAGTGGCCCGCCCCTCAGCCTCGCCGAGTGGCGGCCCTCGCCCACCACGGCCCCGAAAGCCGACGATCCGACCGCATTCGCCATCACGCGGTTCCATCCGGAGCGGGGCAAGGTCAGTCCGTACACCGTCTTCCACTCCGGCTGCGATCTGATCCGCGGCCTCCTGGGCCCGACGCTCGGAGCCCGTGATGACTCCTTTCGCGCCCTCGCCGCTGCGAAGGACTTCGGTGACGGTTGCCTGCACCTCGCCGGCATGGTCACGGATCTCATGGACGAAGGAGTTCGCCCACCCGAGCCCACGTTCGTGGTGGACACGCTGGAAGACCTGTTGTGCCGCCAACTCCGACCGGTCGGCGAGTCCTTCATCCCAGGCCGCTTCGGACCCCGCCGCGCGGCGGCGAGCCCCTACGCACTGGAGCTGGAGGCCCTTCACAAGTCGCTTCACCAAATCGCCGCCTCCGCCTACCGCAACGGTTACGACGACATCGCCCTGGCTTCTCTCCAGGCGCTCGTCTCGGCAGCCACGCACGCGATCCGGCAGGACGACACCATCGCCCGCGAAGCGGCCTGCAACGCCCTCCGTGAATCGCGGTCCTCCCTCCTGGATGGGAAGGATCACGGAAGCCACCGCACAATCGCCGACAGCGCCCGCCGAGTGGACCTCCTGGAAGCCCTCCAACCCGCGAACCTCGAACTCCTGACCGCTCTGCTGGAAGACGAACTCCATCCTGGTTCAGGGGATGCAGCATTCCGGGCAACGGAACGGCGGGCCGTCGTCGAGTGGGCGCTGCGCGAACCTCATGGGGTGATCGGCGGCCACGGGCAGCCATCCCTGGCCATCGCCCGCACCGCCGAGAAGGTCCGCCGGACCAAGCCCTTCGCGTCCGAGTACCCGCACCTGGCGCCGCACAGCACGATGCTCCAGAACTGGGCGTTCATGCGGCGCCCGACCGGAGAAGGCGGGCTGGTCTGCGCGCTGATCCATACTGCCGCCGATCCGGAGGCCACCATCGCCTCCGAGGTAACCGACGACGTGCGGTTCTTCACCGCAGCCGTTCGCTGGCGCCAGGCGCTCGAACTGGCCGAATCCGAGAGTGTCCCCGAAGAACTCCTGGCCGCAGCAGACATCTCCTCCCTCGCTCTCGGGTACCGATTCCTGCGGACAATGCCTCCAGCAGCGGATAGCCCATCCAGTCCCGCAGCCCCCACCTCGGTCGCCGGCTTCTACGAGCGCTTGGCTGACTGGGCCGCAGCCCCGTGGTGCCGCACGCCCATGCACGTACTGAGCGCGATCCCAGCTGGGAGCGCCGAGCCGTACCCGTTCCAGCTGGTTGCCGCTCCCGACTCCGCGCCTGATCTGAGGTCACATCTGCTGCACCTGCGCCGGCAGCGCCGGGATCTCGTCACAGCCCTGGATCTGGGCAGCCTCGACACCGAAGACGTGTGGCGGACCACCGGACTTCTCTGGGGCTCCTGGCCGCCGCCGGAGCGTCTGGCTTTCGACCCGTTCAGTGGTCCCTCCGACGATGTCGCCTCGCTGGTGCGCAGCCGCTGGTCCGATTCAGCCCACGGTCACCGCTACCCGGCGCTGATGACTCGGCAGGACCGGACGTACTTCCTGACGAACGGCGCCCCAGAGGCCGTCATCGTCGAAGAGCCCGACGGCAGTACCCGGCTTCTCGCCGGTATCACCGCCGGGAGCTCCCAGTTCACCTGGGGGTATCGGGGCACCGGGCCTCACACCTTGGCGCTGGCGCTCACCCACGATGCCCTTGGCGCCTGGGCACGCTGCCAGACCTGCGCCGGCGGATCCTGCGAAGACGCCTGTGCTCCCGGCCATTGCCAGCCGTGCCGCGGCAGCGGCTGGCACCCTGACCTCGGGTCCGGGATGCTCCGCGTGCTGGACGTCATCGCGGCGATCCCGCAGGGAGCCAACCGCTCTGTCAGCCGGTCTCAGCTTCTGGACGCCATCGTCGCGTAGCACGTAGTGCCGACGGCCGGTGGTGAAGTCGCCCTCGGATTCGTGTGACGCCCGGACCCGCACCCGGGCGTCACAGAGTCGCGCCCGTCTCAGTCGTCCTCGGCCACCAGCTGCTCGATACAGACCGCCACCGACAGCAGCAGGGCGGTGTCCGCGCCGTCGGCGATCCGGATGCCGTAGTGGTCGCGGACCCGGAACCAGGACCGCGAGACCTCGGCGATCTTGTGGCCGCCGGACTCGATCCGGTACTCCTTGCCGATCAGATCACCGTGCGCCTCCAGCTCACCGCCGTCCCGCAGCTCGGCGTAGTAGCTGTGCCGGATCGGCGAGAAGAGCTTCTTGCGGACGGTGGCCACCACGGCGCCGTGCTCGTCCTCGATCATCATCGTGTCGCGGACGGCGATCGCCTTCTTCTTGATCACCGCCACCACCCGCCCGGTGTCGTCCTTGAGCTCGAAGGTCTCCCGGATCCGCAGCACCTTGCCGTCCACCAGGAACGCCTTGTGGCCGTGCTCGTCCTCGATCCAGTGGTCGTCGCCGATCCCGAAGATCCGCTCCCTGACCTTGTACTTGATCACGTACTCGCTCCCGTCGCCGTGCGGTCCCCGTCGGGGAGATTCTGCGTCAAGCAACCGACGCACACCGAGCACCGAGCGCCGGGCGGCTCAGGGTGTCGGTGCCGACTCCCCGGGCCGCGTCAGGACCTGAGCCACGTCGCGCGGGCCGGGACGTCCGCCGAATCGGCCGTGGCCGCCTGGGCGACCTGAGCCGGACTCAGCGGCTGGTTCCACACCTGGACATCGGCGATCGACCCGTTCCAGAAGTCGACCCAGTGGGACTTGTACCGCGCCCGGCCGATCTCGATCGGACCGCTGCTCGCCAGGATGCCCGGCACCGGCACCGGGACCGTCTGAGCCGGCGCACCGTCGACATACAGCGAGATGGTCCCGGCCTTGGCGTCGTACACACCGGTCAGCGTCGTCCACCGGTCGGCGACGGCCTGGGTGGTGGACAGGGCCATGACGTCCTGGCCGGCCTCCGCGGCGGTCTGCACCTTGAACACCCACCGATTGCGGGTAGCGCTCGACGAGTCCTCCCGGCCCAGGTAGAGCGAGAAGAACCCGTCGCCGCCCTGGGAGACGGCCGCCTTGGGATCCACCGGCGCGCTGTTGCTGACCACGGCGGAGACGGTGAAGCTCGTCGAGGTGTCAATGGCGCCCGACTCGGCCTCGGCGTAGCCGTCGGTGTGGCCGTGCAGGGTCAGGGCCGGGCCGCTGTGACCGTCGACGGAGCCGACCTGGGCGGACGCGCCGAGCTGCAGACCCTGGCCACCCGCGGAGGCCGCCGCGGACGGCGCTGCGGACGGCGCTGCGGAGTTCGACACCGGCAGCCCGTGTGCCGCCGGCTTCTTCCCCCCGGAGCCCTGCGCCACCACGGCGACGACCACGACGCCGGCCAGCGCGAGAGCGCTCAGCACACCGATGCCGACGCGCAGCAGCCGCCTCCTGCGGACCTCGCGTTCGTTGGCCTCGGCCATCGCCGCCCAGTCCGGGCCGCCTCCCCAACCCCCGCTGCCGCCGCCCTGACCACCGTGCACACTTCCCCCAACACTCTCCACGGCCCGAACCCTAGGCCACCCCAGGCCCACCCCCACCGCAGGGGTCCGGACGGACGGCTCAACGAGGGTGCCACCGCTAATCCCACCATGGGTAGCACCGTCGGTAGCACTCGACTATGCTTGCAGGTATGAAGATCAGCGTCAGCCTCCCTGAAGGTGATGTCGCCTTCCTCGACCAGTACGCGGCCGAGACCTCCGCCGACTCGCGATCCGCCGTGATACATGCCGCGATCGAACTTCTCCGCGCCTCCCAATTGGAAGACGACTACGCGCAGGCATGGCAGGACTGGGAGCGACACGAAGACGCGGCCACTTGGGATCGCGCGGCAGGAGACGGCCTCTCCGATGCGACGCGGTGACATCTATCTGATCGACTTCGACCCGGTGCGCGGCAGTGAAGCGAACAAGGCACGGCCCGCCGTCATCGTCTCGAACGACTCCGCCAACCAATCAGCCGCCCGGCATGGCCGCGGCGTGCTCACGGTCGTGCCGATCACCTCGAACACGGACCGGATCTTCCCTTTCCAAGTACTGCTCGACGCCGCGTCCTGCGGTCTGGAGCGCGACTCCAAGGCCCAGGCAGAGCAGGTCCGCGCGGTGGCAGTCGAGCGCCTGCTGCACCGGATCGGAACCGTTTCCGGAGATCAGCTCACCCGGCTGGACACCGCACTTCGCCTGCACCTCGCCCTATAGCGCAAGGCAACCGTCCAGTCGCGAGGGTCGCTCCGGAATGCTTCCACAGGCCAGTGGGGTTGAATGCGGACATGGCTTCTCGTGCACGCGTTCGCGCTCCTGAACTGGTCGGATCCGGTGGTTGGCTCAACACCGGTGGGAAGGATCTGTCGCTGGCGGACTTCCGAGGGAAGATCGTCATCGCCGACTTCTGGACCTTCTGCTGTATCAACTGCCTTCATGTCCTGGACGAGCTGCGGGAGTTGGAGGAGAAGCACCGCGACACCGTGGTGATCGTCGGGGTGCACTCGCCGAAGTTCGTGCATGAGGCGGACCATCAGGCCGTGGTGGACGCGGTGGCACGGTACGAGGTGGCGCATCCGGTGCTGGACGATCCGGAGCTGGTCACCTGGAAGCAGTACGCGGTGCGGGCGTGGCCGACGCTGGTGGTGATCGACCCCGAGGGGTATGTGGTCGCGCAGCACGCGGGTGAGGGGCATGCGCACGCGATCGCGCGGCTGGTCGAGGAGCTGGAGGCCGAGCACGACGCCAAGGGCACGCTGCGGCGCGGGGACGGTCCGTACGTCGCGCCCGAGCCGCAGGCCGGGGAGCTGAAGTTCCCGGGCAAGGTGGTCCGGCTGCCGGGCGGGACCTTCCTGGTCGCGGACTCCGGGCACCACTCGCTCGTCGAGCTGGCCGAGGACGGCGAGCGCGTGCTGCGGCGGATCGGCGACGGTACGCGCGGCCTGCTGGACGGGCCGGCCGAGCTCGCGCGGTTCAGCGAGCCGCAGGGGCTGGCGCTCGTCCCGGACGGCCTCGACCTCGGCTACGACGTGGTGGTGGCCGACACCGTGAACCACGCGCTGCGCGGCGTGCGGCTCTCGGACGGCTCGGTCACCACGCTGGCCGGGACGGGCCGGCAGTGGTGGCAGGGGTCGGCCACCGAGGGCCAGGCCCGCGAGGTGGAGCTCTCCTCGCCGTGGGACGTCGCGTGGTTCGACGGCAAGGTGTGGATCGCGATGGCCGGCGTGCACCAGCTCTGGGCGTACGACGCGGTGACCGGCACCGTCGGGGTCTCGGCCGGCACCACCAACGAGGGGCTGGTGGACGGGCCGGCGGCCGAGGCGTGGTTCGCGCAGCCGTCCGGCCTCGCGGTCTCGGCGGACGGCGAGACGCTCTGGGTGGCGGACTCGGAGACCTCGGCGCTGCGCTCGGTTTCACGTGAAACAGGCGAGGTCAGCTCGCCGGTGGGCAGCGGGCTGTTCGACTTCGGGCACCGCGACGGAGCGGCCGGGCAGGCCCTGCTCCAGCACCCGCTCGGGGTCACCGTGCTGCCGGACGGATCGGTGGCGATCGCCGACACCTACAACCACGCGCTGCGCCGCTTCGACCCGGCCGGCGGCGAGGTCAGCACGCTCGCCACCGACCTGCGCGAACCCTCGGGCGCGGTGCTGGTGGACGGCGACATCCTGGTGGTGGAGTCGGCCCGGCACCGGCTGACCCGGCTGCGGCTTCCGGAGGAGGCGGTACGGGTCGAGTCGGTGGCCCACCGCACCCAGCGCGCCGCCACCGAGGTGGCCCCCGGGACACTGCGCCTGGATGTGGTCTTCTCGGCGCCGAGCGGGCAGAAGCTGGACGAGCGCTACGGCCCCTCGACCCGGCTGCTGGTCAGCTCGACCCCGCCGGAGCTGCTGGTCTCCGGCGCCGGCGCGGACTCCGCGCTGGTGCGCGAGCTGGTGCTCTCCGACGAGGTGACGGAGGGGGTGCTGCACGTCTCGGCGATCGCGGCCTCCTGCGACGACGACCCCGAGATCGAGTACCCGGCCTGCCATGTGCACCAGCAGGACTGGGGTGTGCCGGTGAAGCTGGTGGCCGGCGGTGCCACCCGGCTGCCGCTGGTACTGGCCGGCATGGAGTAGCAGAGCTGCGAGCGGGGGCCGGGCTTGGCTGCCCGGCCCCCGCGGTCCTGCTCAGGGAGGGTCAGCCCTCCAGGAACGCCTTGATCGCGCTGGCCAGCAGGTACGGGTCCTCGGCACCGCACAGCTCGCGCGAGGAGTGCATGGAGAGCGCCGCGATGCCGCAGTCCACCGTGGTGATGCCCAGGCGAGCGGCGGTGATCGGACCGATGGTCGTACCGCAGGGCATCGCGTTGTTGGAGACGAAGGTCTGCCACGGCACGCCGGCCCGGTCGCACGCGGCCGCGAAGACGGCCCGCCCGACGCCGTCCGTCGCGTAGCGGTTGTTGACGTTGACCTTGAGCATCGGGCCGCCGTTGGGCATCGGCTGGTGGCCGGGCTCGTGGCGCTCGCTGTAGTTGGGGTGCACGGCGTGCCCCATGTCCGAGGAGAGGCAGATCGTCCCGGCCAGCGCGCGGGCGCGGTCCTCGGTGGTGCCGCCGCGGGCGTAGACACTGCGGTCCAGCACGTTGCCCAGCAGCGGGCCCTGCGCGCCGGTGTCCGACTCGCTGCCGGTCTCCTCGTGGTCGAAGGCCGCGAGCACCGGGATGTACGGCAGCTTGTCGCCCGCCGTCGTCACCGCCGCGGCGAGTGCGGCGGTGGCCGCGTGCACCGAGAGCAGGTTGTCCAGCCGCGGGGCGGCCAGCAGCTCGCGGTCCTTGCCGAGGTAGGACGGCGGCTGGACGTCATGGGTCATCAGATCCCAGCCGACCACCTCGGAAGCGTCCACTGCGGCGCGCTCGGCGACGTAGGAGATGAGCGATCCCTCGTCCACCTCGCCGACCCCCCAGATCGGCGTGAGGTGGCGCTGCTTGTCCAGCTTCAGCCCGTCGTTCACCTGGCGGTCGAGGTGGATCGCCAACTGCGGGACGCGCAGCAGCGCCTCGTCCAGCTGAACCAGCCGGGTCGAACCGTCGCGCAGCACCAGCCGGCCGGACAGCCCCAGGTCCCGGTCCAGCCAAGTGTTCAGCGGCACACCGCCGTAGATCTCCACGGCCACCTGGCGCCAGCCGGCCGAGCCGGTGTCCGGCAGCGGCTTGACCCGGAGGTTGGGCGAGTCGGTGTGCGTACCGACCACCCGGAACGGCGTCTCGGGCCGGGCCCCTTCCGGCACGTACCAGGCGATCAGCGCACCGCCCCGGATGACGTACCGCCCACCGGCCGTGCCCTCCCACGCGTCGGTCTCCGCGACCTGGCGGAACCCGACCTTCTCCAGCCGCTCGGCCGCACCGGCCACCGCGTGGTACGGGGACGGGGCGGCCGCCAGATAGGCGATCAGGTCATCGGTATGGGTCCGGTCGAAGTAGACCGGTCGGTCGGCGGTCGACATGCTGCTCCTGAGTCGAGGGATAGCGGAGAGCCGGTGGGGAGGGGCTTCCCACCCCTGAGCATATGCCCGTACACCGACAGAGCAGTCAAGCGTCCGTGAGGCTCGTCACACTGCGATCACCCGGCGCGACCGCCCGTCGCGACGGGGTGGAACTGCCCGGAAAAAGCCCGGAGGGGGCCGAGCGCAGTGCGCAGGGCCCCCTCCGGGCTTGAGGGTGGGTCAGGCGGTCCGACGGGCCTGGCGGCAGGCTAGAAAGCCTCCTCGGCCAGGTCCATGATCTCGTTGTCGACGCCCTCGGCGATCAGCCGCTGCGGGGTGATCGTCGGCAGGATGTTGCGGGCGAAGAAGCGGGCCGCGGCGATCTTGCCCTGGTAGAAGGCGACGTCCTTGGCGGCGGCGCCGGCCTCCAGCTTGGCCTGGGCGACGACGGCCTGACGGAGCAGCAGCCAGCCGATCACCACGTCGCCGGAGACCATCAGCAGGCGGGTGGTGTTGAGGCCCACCTTGTACATGTTCTTGACATCCTGCTCGACCGAGGAGAGGTCGGCGAGCAGCTTGCCGACGATCGCCTCCAGGTCGCCCGCGGCCTTGGCCAGCAGCTCGCGCTCGGCCGCCAGGGCGTCGCCGCCCTCACCGGCGCCGATGAACTTCTGGATCAGCTCGGAGACCGCGGTCAGCGCCTGGCCGCCGTCCTTGACGATCTTGCGGAAGAAGAAGTCCAGGCCCTGGATCGCGGTGGTGCCCTCGTAGAGGGTGTCGATCTTGGCGTCCCGGATGTACTGCTCGATCGGGTACTCCTGCAGGAAGCCGGAGCCGCCGAAGGTCTGCAGGGACTGGGCGAGCTGCTCGTAGGACTTCTCCGAGCCGTAGCCCTTGACGATCGGCAGCAGCAGGTCGTTCAGGCTCTCGGCGGCCTTGTCCTCCTCGCCGCGCAGGCGGGCGGCCAGCAGGTCGTCCTGGACCGAGGCGGTGTAGAGCACCAGGGCGCGCATGCCCTCGGCGTACGCCTTCTGGGTCATCAGCGAGCGGCGGACGTCCGGGTGGTTGGTGATGGTGACGCGGGGGGCGGCCTTGTCCATGAAGTTGGAGATGTCGGCGCCCTGCACGCGCTCCTTGGCGTACTCCAGCGCGTTCAGGTAGCCGGTGGAGAGGGTGGCGATGGCCTTCGTGCCGACCATCATCCGGGCGAACTCGATGATCTTGAACATCTGGCGGATGCCGTCGACGGTCTCGCCGACCAGCCAGCCCTTGGCCGGGTGCTTGGCGCCGAAGGTCATCTCGCAGGTGTTCGAGGCCTTGAGACCCATCTTGTGCTCGACGTTGGTGGCGTAGGCACCGTTGCGCTCGCCGAGCTCGCCGGTCTCCCAGTCGAAGTCGAACTTCGGGACGATGTAGAGGCCCAGGCCCTTGGTGCCCAGCTTGCCGCCCTCGGGGCGGGCCAGCACCAGGTGGATGATGTTCTCGGACATGTCGTGCTCGCCCGAGGTGATGAAGCGCTTCACACCCTCGATGTGCCAGGAGCCGTCGTCCTGCTTGATCGCCTTGGTGCGGCCGGCGCCGACGTCGGAGCCCGCGTCGGGCTCGGTCAGCACCATGGTGGCGCCCCACTGGCGGTCGACCATGAGCTTGGCGACCTTGGCCTGCTCCTCGGTGCCCTCGTCGTAGACGACGCCGGCGAAGGCCGGACCGGAGGAGTACATCCAGATGGCCGGGTTGGAGCCCAGGATCTGCTCGGCGTAGGCCCAGATCAGCGAGGACGGGGTGACCTGGCCGCCGATCGCCTCCGGGATGCCCAGGCGCCACCACTCGGCGTCCATGTAGGCCTGGTAGCTCTTCTTGAACGCGGCCGGGATCGGCGCGGTGTTGGTCTCCGGGTCGAAGACCGGCGGGGTGCGGTCGGTCTCGGCGAAGGACGCCGCCAGGTCGTTCTCGGCCAGGCGCGAGATCTCGCTGAGGATGTTCTTCGCGGTGTCGACGTCCATGTCGGCGAACGGACCGGTGCCGTACACCTGGTCGCGACCGAACACCTCGAAGAGGTTGAACTCCACGTCCCGCAGGTTGGACTTGTAGTGACCCATGGCCGTTTCTCCGGTTCGTCGCTTCGGTTCGTCGCTTCCGGGTGCGCCGTTCCGATGCCCGGACGCCCCTACCCGCCAGTAGACATCCATGATGCTACCGGTTAGTAACTTCTTCAACCCCTTCGGCGTTAATCCGACGTGAACGTAGTCACGTCCCGACAGTCCCATCCCACAGTGCCTTGTTCGAATCGGCCGCCCCACGAGGGCGGCCCGGCCCGCTAGCCTGTCCGTGTGTACGGCTACGAGCAGAGCGCACCCGGCGCTAACGGCGGCTACCCCGGCGACCCCTACCAGCAGGCGGGGCAGCAGGGCATGAACGGCATGTACGGCCAGCCGGGGTACGACGGGCAGGCAGGCGGCGCCGGCGGAGTGGGGGGCGCCGGCGGGGTCGGCGGGGTCGGAGGATACGGCGAGCAGCCGCAGGCGGGCGGCCAGTCGCTCTACCCGGAGCCCTCGCCGCCGTCGCTGGCGGACGCGGTGCGCGCGTTCACGACCGGCTCGATGCCGGTGGAGGACTTCCAGGCGATCTTCATCACCTCGAAGGTGCACTGCCCGCGCGGCGAGCGGCCCGGCTTCCTCGCCCTGCACAACACCCCGACGCCGGTGATCCCGATGTTCAGCTCGCTCAAGGAGCTGCGGCGCTACGCCGGCAAGGAGTCCAAGCACTTCACGGTCTCCGGGGCCGAGGTGCTGGACCTGCTGCCGACCGGGTACGGATTCGCGCTGGACATGGAGGGCGAGCACCGGATGGTGTTCGACGCCAAGGCGGTCGAGCAGATGGTGGACTTCACCATGCGGCGAATGTACGGGTGATCTCAATCGAGAGCAGTGCTCTCGATTGCGTGCAGTGCTTTTGCTTATGAGCGGTGCTCTCATTTGTGAGCGCCGCTCTTTTTTGCGTCCACCCCATCACTGCGAGAGCACTGCTCTCGCTTGAGCATGTGGTTGAAGTTTCAACTTGCTTCTTGTTGAGGATTGAACTAATCTCCTGGATGTAGGCCACAGACCCCCCGAAGGAGGCCGACATGCCCGCCGTGACCGTCGACAACCCGCTGACCCTCCCGCGCGTCGCCACCCCCGACCCCGCCACCACGACGTCCCGGCCGGTGCTCACGGTGGTCACCGCTCCCGAGGGCTACGAGGGCGAGGGCTTCCCGGTCCGCCGGGCATTCGCGAAGATCAACACCAAGTTCCTCGACCCGTTCATCATGATGGATCAGATGGGCGAGGTGGAGTACGCCGCCGGCGAGCCCAAGGGGACGCCGTGGCACCCGCACCGCGGCTTCGAGACGGTGACCTACCTGATCGACGGCGAGTTCATCCACAAGGACTCGCACGGCGGCGGCGGACACCTGGGCGGCGGCGACACCCAGTGGATGACCGCCGGATCGGGCATCCTGCACATCGAGACCCCGCCGGAGTCGCTGGTGCAGGCCGGCGGCCTGTTCCACGGCATCCAGCTCTGGGTGAACCTCCCGGCCACCGACAAGATGACCGCCCCGCGCTACCAGGACATCCACGGCGGCCACGTCAAGCTGCTCGCCACCCCGGACGGCGGAGCGATACTGCGCCTGATCGCCGGCCAGCTGGACGGGCACCAGGGCCCCGGCGCCACCCACACCCCGATCACCCTGCTGCACGCCACCGTCACCCCCGGCGCGCAGCTCACCATCCCGTGGCGCAAGGACTTCAACGCCCTTGCCTACGCGCTGAACGGCGACGGCAAGGTCGGCGCCGAGGGCCGTCCGTTCCACACCGGTCAGGCGGTGGTCTTCGGCGACGGCGACACCCTGACCATCTCCGCCGACGCCCCGCAGGACTCCCGGCACCCGAACCTGGACGTGATCATCCTGGGCGGCCAGCCGATCCGCGAGCCGGTCGCCTGGCACGGGCCGTTCGTCATGAACAGCCACCGCGAACTGCAGCAGGCCATGCTGGACTTCCAGTCCGGCGCCTTCGGCCAACCGCAGTAGCAGGACCACCCGGCAGCAGGACCCACCCGGCGCGGGGTGGTGGACCGATCGACGGTCCGCCACCCCGCGCCGCCGTGTGCGCCGGGGCAGGCGTGACACTGGCGGGGTCGGGGTGACACAGGTCACGGCAACGGCCGGAGCCGGTCGGACAGGACTGGGTGTGGAGATATCGATACGCACCCGGGTGCGGGCCGGGGATCCGGTGGCATTCGGGCAGCTCTTTGATGAGCACGCCCGCGTGGTGCACCGGCACGCGGTCCGGGTGACCGGTGACTGGGCCGCCGCCGAGGACGTGGTCTCGTTGACCTTCCTGGAGGCGTGGCGGCTGCGGGCCAGGATCGAGCCCGAGGGCGAGAGTCTGCGGCCGTGGCTGCTGGGCATCGCCACCAACGTCATGCGCAACACCCGCCGCGCCGCGCGCCGCCACCAGAACGCCCTGGCGCAGCTGCCGCCGCGCGAGGTGCTGCCCGACTTCGCCGACGAGCTGGTCGGCCGCATCGCCGACGCCGAGCAACTCCTCGCCGCGAAAGCCGCGTTGGAGCGGCTGCGGCCCGCCGAGCGGGAGGTGTTCGCCCTCTACGTGTGGGAGGGCCTGGACCACGCCGCGGTCGCCGAGGCGCTGGGCAAGCCGATCGGCACGGTCCGCTCCCGGCTGTCGCGCGCCCGCAGTCGGCTGCGCAGTCTCACCGAGAAGGAGTTGGCCGCGAGCAAGCCGAAAGCGGGGAGCCCGGCAGCGAGAGAACCCGCGGCGCCACGAACAGGCATGCAACGCGGTCCCGTTGGCGGACAGGTACCAGTTGACCGCGCACTCGCGGTCCGGTCGAGCAAGGAGACGAACCGATGAACGCCGCCCCCCAGCCGCGGTCGCAGCAGGCCGAGCGGGAGGAACTGGCCCGGCTGCTGCCGGCCGCGGCAGAACCGGAGCTCCTCCCGCACCGCCACCACCTGCTGAAGGACCACCTGATGACCGCAGTCACCGACAACTCCCAGCCCAAGCCGGCCCGTCGAAGCCTGACGCTGCGCCTGGCACTCCCGCTGGGACTGGCCGCCGCCGTGGCCGGCGTCGCCTTCACCGCCCTGCCGGGCCATCCCGCCCCGCGCAGCAGCACAGCCACCCACACCGGCACGGCCACCCCGGTCACCCCGAGCAGCGGCGCGCCCCAGTCGCTGAGCCCCATCGTCACGGCGGCCTACACCCTGCAGAGCGACCCCGACCTCATCACGCTCACCATCGCCGACGCGGCCGGCAAGGGCGACCTGGACGGGCTGCAGCGGGACCTCGACCGGATCGGCGTTCACAGCCGCGTCTACGCCGGCGACCCCCAGTGCCCCTCCGCGTCGCACACCCCCAGTGCGACCCCGACCGGCGAGGGCGTCCCGGGCCCGCCCGGCCCCACGCCGTCCCCGCTCAGCAGCAGCGACGAAGCCGCCCTCAATGCGGCCGCGGCAGCCGAAGCGCAGGCGCGACTCGCCCAGGACGGCTGGGACATCGAGGACTCGGGCTCGCGCGGCAACGTCCTGTCCATCCGCCCCAGCAGGTTCCCGGCCGACCGGCTGCTCTTCCTCTACTTCCCGCTCGCCAAGACCATGCCGTCCAAGACCTTCAGCGACTTTCAGGCCGGCCTGCTGACGGGCCCCGCCCCCGCCTGCATGCCGGCCGAGACCTACTTCAATCCCCTCGCCAGCCTCTACCCGACGGCGGCCGCAGCGGCGACACCCGCGGCGACTCCCACCGGCTGACCTGTCGTCAGAGCCGGGCGTACAGCGCGGTGGCGTCGTCATGGGCCTTGCCGCGCGGCCAGCGTTCGCAACGCGGGTCGGCCTCCTCGGCCTCGCGGACGCGGGCGATCAGCGCGCCGGGGCCCGCGGCGGACATCAGCCGCAGGGCGTCCTGCCAGTCGCCGAGCGCGAACCGCTCGGTGTAGCGGCTCGCACCGTCGCTCAGCGCCGCGAGGGCGCGCAGCCCGTCCAGCCGGACGAAGCCCGTCTCGGCGTGCCCGGCGGCCTTCGGGGAGGCCGCCGCGATCCACGGCCCGCGGCCGGTGTTGCGCACCGCCCGGACCGCCAGCGCGTACCGCAGGTGCAGGGCGGCGCGCTCGGCGGTGCCCGGCTCGGCCTGCCAGACCGCGCGGCGCAGCGCCTCCCCCGCCGCGAAGTGCTGGTTGTCGCCGATCACCCGCGGCTCCCCGGAGCGGGGTTCCAGGACGAGCAGCGAGTCGCCGAGCACCAGGTACTCCAGCGAGCGGCCGTGCTTGCGGGCCGCGACCACCATCGCGGCAGGGGTGTTGGGGTGCGCGAGGTCGCAGCGGCCGCCGTGCAGGGCGGCGGTCTCGGCGATCGCGTCGGCCAGGCACTCGGCGATGTCGCGGTCCGAGCGGTCGGTCAGCCGGGCGAGCAGGTGCACGCCCAGGCGCCGGACGTACCAGGCGGTGCCGTGCCGGCACCCCGACTCCATGCCGACCGGTGAGCTCGATCCGTCGAGCAGCACCAGCGCCTCCGGCGAGGCCGTGGCGAAGTCCTCGCTCTCCCGGTCCGGCTGCTGTGCCTGCCCCGCCAGTTGTACCTGCATGCCGCCAAGTGTGCGGTGCGCCGCCCGCCGCGGCACAGACCTCGGCGGATGATCCCTCGATCGGGGACACCTCGCGAGTCGTGCGGTGGCGGGGCCGCGAATCTGCCCATAGCGTCGCATGTACGGACCAAGCGCCCACAGCGATCGAGTCGTCGGCGCGCGAGCATGGGAGTCGGTCATGTGGTGGGAAGCCATCGTTGTTGCAGTGGCCTCGTTCGTCTTTCCGGCCGCAGCACTGCTGTACTTCATCGGCGGACCCCAATACCGCGACGAGCGGCGCCCCCGCAGCTGACGAGGCACGGCGGGAACTGACACCGGGTCCAGTGCCGGACGTGGCACAGTGTGCAGGAGTACGACCAGAAGTCCGCCCCGCCCAGGAGGTCCCGTATGAGCAGCGACGCAGCAGCAAACGAAGAGAACCCCAAGACGCCTGCCGCTGCCGGCCAGGACGACGTGAAGGCCAAGTTCCTGGCCGCGCTGGAGCGCAAGCACGGTTCGAAGTCCGATGCTTCGGGCAGCGGCTCGGGCAGCGACTCCAAGATCCACGGTGCCCATGCGGCCGCCGGCGGAAAGCGGAACTTCCGCCGCAAGAGCGGCTGAGCACAACCCGCGGCCGAGCAGAACCGGCGAGGGGGGATCGGCACCTGGTGCCGATCCCCCCTCGCCGTCTGCCCGGAACTCCCCTGTGCTCCCGGGCAGGCCCGCGCCGCCGGTCAGGGGCGCGCGGGAGTCCGGTCAGGGTCGCGCCCGAGCAGCGCGAGGGCCCGGTCGAAGGCGGACGCCCTGGCGGTGTCCACGACCGGGGCGAACGCCTGCCCGGGCCGGCGGCTCTCCGGGGTGACCGGGACCTGCCGGGAGATCCGCAGCAGCAGCTCGGCGAGGTCGTCCGGGCAGCTCAGCGGGGCGCCGACGGCGACCGCGACGTCCCACGCGTGGATCAGCGTGTCGACGAACTGGAAGCCGATCGCCTGCTCGGCGGGGAACGCGTGGCCGACCAGGATCTCCGGCAGCTGCAGCGACTCACCGTGCTCCACCGCGTGGGCGAAGGCGGCGGCCAGCGCGTCCGCCGAGGCGGCGAAGTCGCCGGCCGGGTCCTCGCCGACCTCGCGGTCGGCCCAGACGGCGAGGTCGGCGCCGTGGCCGAGGGCGGCCTGCGCGAAGCCGTGGTTCTGACCGATGACGTGGGCGAGCAGTCGGCGCAGCGTCCAGTCGGCGCACGGGGTCGGCTGGTCGAGCTGTTCGGGCCGGACCTGGTCCAGGACGGACTGGGCGAGGGCCAGGGCGCGCAGATGGGCGGTGCGGATACCGGAGTCCATGGCGGCGACGTTAGCACGATCGGTCGGTCAGTTTCACGTGTGCAGGACGGCGGGTTGCCGACCGGGAATCCGCTCACTCCTCGGGCAGCACCGACTCGTCCACCGCCTCCGAGCGGAGCAGCAGCAGGACCGAGCGCCTGGCCCGCTCGTACGGCGCCTCGTCGTCGTGCAGCAGCGACATCGCGTTGGCGTACTCCAGGAAGCTGATCAGCTCGAAGGCCAGCTGCCCGAGATCCGCGTCCTCGCGCAACTCCCCTGCCGTGAGCGCTGCTTGGAGGAAGTCGAGGACGGTCTGCTGCCAGACCCGGCTGCCGGCCGCCATCGCGTCGCGCACCCGCCCGGGCTGGGCGTCGAACTCCGCGCCGACCCCGTAGAAGAAGCAACCGCCCGCGAAGACCCGGCTGCGCGAGTACTCCAGCCAGCGCAGGCAGAGCTCCCAGAGCCGCCCGAGACCCGGCGGCAGCCGGCGGACCGGCTCCACCACGGTGTCCAGATAGATCCGCATGGCCGCCCGCACGGTAGCCAGTTGCAGCTCCTCCTTGGAGCCGAACAGCGCGAACACCCCGCTCTTGCTCAGCTGCAGCTCGGCGGCCAGCCGGCCCAGCGAGAGCCCCCCGAGCCCCTCGACCGACGCGATCTCGGCTGCCCGGCCGAGCACCAGACGGCGGGTCTCATTGCCCTTCTGGACCCGCCCGTCCGTCGTGGGATCGGTCACTGCCCACCACCGTCTTCCGTGTGACTGCTTTCGGGCCAGCGTAAAGCCTGATACGGATGGTCCGGCACCGTGCAGACCGAACCCTCTGGAGACCCGCATGGCCGGCAGTCCCGCACGCCCTGGTGGACCCGACCCGCTCGACCTGCTCGCGGTGGGCGATCTGCTCACCGACGAGGAGAAGCTGATCCGCGACACGGTCCGGCGCTTCGCCGACGACCGGATCCGCCCGCAGATCGCCGACTGGTTCGAGCGGGGCGTCTTCCCGGCCCGCGAGCTCGCCCCCGAACTGGGCGCGCTCGGCCTGCTCGGCATGCACCTGGACGGATACGGCTGCGCCGGGTCCTCCGCGGTGGCGTACGGGGTGGCCTGCCTGGAGCTGGAGGCGGCCGACTCGGGGCTGCGCAGCTTCGTGTCGGTGCAGGGCTCGCTCGCCATGCGCGCCATCCACGCCTTTGGCTCCGAGGAGCAGAAGCAGCAGTGGCTACCGGAGCTGGCGGCCGGCCGGGCGATCGGCTGCTTCGCCCTGACCGAGCCGGACTTCGGCTCGGACCCCGCCAACATGCGCACCAGCGCCCGCCGCAAGGGCGAGGACTGGGTGCTCTCCGGCAGCAAGATGTGGATCACCAACGGCAGCATCGCGGATGTCGCGGTGGTCTGGGCGCAGACGGACGAGGGCGTCCGGGGCTTCCTGGTCCCGCGCGGCACCCGCGGCTTCACCGCCCAGGACATCCACGGCAAGCTCTCGCTGCGCGCCTCGGTCACCAGCGAGCTGGCCTTCGACGAGGTGGTCCTCCCCGCCGATGCGGTGCTGCCTGGCGTCACCGGGCTGCGCGGCCCGCTCTCCTGCCTGAACGAGGCGCGCTACGGCATCCTGTGGGGCACGGTCGGCGCCGGCCGCGACTGCTACGCCTCGGCGCTGGAGTACGCGAAGAGCCGGGTGCAGTTCGGCCGGCCGATCGCCGCCTTCCAGCTGACCCAGGAGAAGCTGGTCGAGATGGCGCTCAAGCTGGAGCAGGCCTACCTGGTGGCCTGGCGGGTCGGCCGACTCAAGGACGAGGGCAAGTCCCGGGCGGCGCACGTGAGTTTCGGCAAGCTCAACAACGTCCGGATGGCGCTGGAGATCGCCCGCAGCGCCCGGACGGTACTCGGCGCGAACGGCATCACGACCGCGTACCCGGTGCTGCGGCACGCCAACAACCTGGAGTCGGTGCTCACCTACGAGGGGACCAGCGAGATCCACACGCTGGTGCTGGGCGAGGCCATCACCGGGGAGGCCGCCTACCACTGAGGGCAGTTTCCAGGGCCGCTACGGCAGGTAGTCCTCGCGGGGGTGTTCGTCCGCGAGGAACGGCACCGACTGCAGCCAGAGCACGCCGCAGGCGCGGCAGCAGAGCTCGTCCGTGCGGCCCCACTCGGTAGGTTCCAAGGTGGCGCCGCCGGGCGCCAGCTCCCACCCGCACATGGGCTGACCGGTGGACATGGGGACCATGTGCCATCGCTTCACCGGGCCGCTGGGGCCCTCGACGCCGTACTCGGCACGCATCTGATGCAACATGCTTCAACAGTGCTCCCGCCCGCCCGCGAATGCCACTCACGCACGTCCGAAGCCCTAGGTCAGCGAGCCGTGCAGGCGCAGCCGGGCGATGCCGCCGTCGGGGAAGACGTCCAGCCGGACGTGGGTGGCCGGGCGGTCGGCGGGGCCGTGGGCGTCGAGCAGGAAGCGGTGCACGGCGTCCGGGCGCAGCCTGGTCCGGGGCAGCAGCTCGAACCAGTCGTCGGCGGCGGACGGGTCGGCGGGGTCGGCGCCGGTGCTCGCGTCGAAGCCCACCAGCGCGGCCCAACCTGCGGCGTTGCCGACGTAGTTGGCGGTGTCGATCTCCACCGCGCGGATCCGGCCGAGACCGGCCAGCCGCAGCCGGACCCAGTCGTGGCCGCCGTCGCGGCGCCGGCGGTTCTCCCAGCCCTCGCCCATCTCGCGCGAGCGGCCCGGCAGGATCAGGTTGAGCGGCGGGGAGTAGAACCGGTCCGAGGCATCCTCCACCGAGCCGCCGTTCTCCAGGGCGGCCAGGTCGAAGGTGCCGAGCGCGGCCAGCCAGGCCGGGTCGGGGCGGGCCTCGCCGTGCACCCGCAGCCGGGCGATGCCGCCGTCCGGGTACTGCTTGAGCCGCAGGTGGGTCCAGCGGCCCTGGTCGGTGACCGTGAAGGCGTTGGCGGCATGGCCGCGGACGGCGCTGCGCGGGACGATCTCCTGCCAGCGGACGTCCGCCGCGAGCAGCTCGTGCTGTCCCGGGGTGCCGGGGAGTTCGGCCGCCTCCACGCTGATCTGCTGCGGGGGGTTGCCGCGGAAGTGCGCGGTGTCCACGACGATGCCGCGGACCACTCCGGGGACGCCGAGCCGGATCAGCGCCCAGTCGTGCTCGTCGGCGCCCGGGTGCGGGTGCTCGGTGTCGGCGCCGCGCCGGCGGCGGGTCTCCCAGCCGTCCATCACCTGGCCCTTGCGGCCGAAGGTGTGCGGCTGGAAGACGGCCGGGGTGGGCAGCAGCAGGTTCTCGCGCTCGGCGAACAGCTCGTCGTTGGCGGCGATCACCCCGGCACCGAGCCGTCGGTCGGCCAGGTCGACCAGGTGGGTGAAGGGGAGTTCCGGGGCGTACGCGTAGTCGGCGTAGCCGACGTCGTAGGAGGTCATGGCTCCACTCTGCGCGCCGCTGACCATGCAGGTCTATCTCAAGTTTCTGATCAAAACGTTTACTCTGACTGCACGTTTACCCTGGCTGCATGTTTACGTGGACTGCGTGGTCAGCTCCGCCAGCACCCGGCGCAGCGGCGGCGTCCGCTCGGCGCCGGCCCGGACGGCGGCCACCACCCGGCGGCTCGGCAGGTCGGCGGGCAGCGCCCGGACCACCACCCCCGCGCTCTCCCCCGCCCGCGAGAGCAGCCGCGGCACCAGCGCCACGCCGAGGCCCGCGCCGACCATCGCCAGGATCGCCGCCCAGTCGGCCGCGGTGTGCGCCCGCTCGGGGACGAACCCGGCGTCCGCGCAGGCGCCCAGCGTGATGTCCCGCCACGGGCCGCTGCCGCCGAAGATCCACGGGTCGTCCGCCAGGTCGGCCAGCCGCGCGGCAGCGGCCCTCGCCAGCGGATGGCCGACCGGCAGGGCGACGTCCAACGGGTCGTCCAGCAGCGGCACTTGGACGAAGCGCGGATCCTCGGCGGCAGAGCCGCGGACGCTCAGCGAGACCGAGAGGTCCACCTCACCGCAGGCCAGCAGCCCGAACGCCTCGGCTGCCTCCGCCTCCACCAGCCGCACCGACAACCGCGGCGCGCTCTCCCGCAGCCGGGCCACCGCCGGCACCACCAGGCCGGTGATCGCGGTGGCGAACGCCCCGATCCGCACCTCGCCCGCCTCACCGTGCAGATACCCCGCCAACTCGGCCTCAGCCTGCTCCAGTTGGCCGAACACCCGGTCCGCATGGCGCAGCACCAACCGGGCCGCGCTGGTCAACCGCACGCGGCGCCCGTACGGTTCGAGCATCGGCGCGCCCAACTGCCTGGACAGTACCGCCAGTTGCTGGGACACCGCGGACGGCGTCAGGTTCAGCCGGCCGGCCGCCGCGGTCACCGTGCCGTACTCGTCGAGCGCCCGCAGGATACGCAGCTTCTTGAGGTCCCACTCGGTCATCGCCCCAGCGTATGGCGTACCCGCGGAGCGCCAGGAGGCCGAGCGTCAGGAGGCCACCCGCAGCGGCGCCGGGTCGGCCCACTTGAGGATCTTGTCGAAGCTGACGATCGCGCCGCGCTGCGGGTGGTTGCGCAGTTGGACGTGGTCGGTCAGCGCGCGGATCAGAAAGAGGCCGCGGCCGCTCTCGGCGTAGAGGTCGGGCGGCGAGTCGAGCTCGCCCGGGCGCGGGCCGGCCGGGACGGGCCGACCGGCGGGCAGCACATGCAGGTCGTACGGTGCCGGGCGCTCGCGGGTGCGCCGGCCCGCCCCGAAGGCGCCGGGCGGCGGCAGCGAGGCCCGCCCGCGCCGGGTGTGCGCACCGCCCCGGGCCGGCGGCCGGACCGACGACGCGCTCGGGACCCGCCGGGCCGTGACCAGATGCGGGGCGCCGGGCAGGCCCGGCCCTGAGTCGATGACCTCGATCCGCAGCCGGTCGCCCTCCATCGAGGCGGTGACCTGGAAGCTGTCGTCCGGCCGGCCGCCGACCGCGTGCTCGACGGCGTTGGCGCACGCCTCGGTCAGCGCGACGCCCAGGTCGTAGGCGATCTGCGGATCGACACCGGCGCTCTCCATGGTGCCGAGCAGGATGCGCCGGGCCAGCGGAACGCTGGCGAGATCGCGCTTGAGATGCAGAGTCCACCAGACGTCCACGACAGGTCCCTCCTGGCTGCGGCTCCACATACAACTAGGTATTGCCGAGCAATCCCCCTGCGAACCGTCTCCTGCGTGTCGGTCCGCCCATTCGGCGGATGGACTGCTGCGGCACGGTGTGCCGAACAGCGCGCAGCACCGCGCGCACGCCGGGGCCGAACGGGTCATTCGTCGCACTGCCGGGCAGCGGGGTCGGCGGCCCCCGCCCGAGGAGGCGCGGGGCCCGGTGAGATGATGGCTCGGCCATGACTGACCGCCATCCCGCCCCGCAGCCGGGCGTCGCCGACCCGGTGCGCCGGGCCAGTGGCGCTGCCTGGGATCTGCGGGCGGCCCGGGCGGTGCCCTTCGCGCTGGTCTGCACGCTGATCGCCGCGGCCGGGCACGCCCTGGGCGGCGGCGGCCAGGTCGCCCTCCCGGCGCTGGCCTTCGGCTTCGCGGCCGTCTGGGCCGTCGCGGCGCTGCTCGGCGGCCGGGAGCGCTCGCTGGCCTCGATCGCCGGCGTGCTGGGCCTCGGTCAGCTCGGACTGCACCTGCTGTTCCACAGCCTCTGCCAGCAGGCGATGGCCGGCATGACCATGGATCAGGTGGCGGGCCGGCTGATCTGCAACGACCTGCCCGGGGGCAAGATCGGCACGATCCCGGCGGGTATGACGGCCGAGCAGCTGCTCGGCAACGCCGGGGTCGACCCGAGCGCCTACCACGCCGCTGCCGCCCTGCCGTGGTGGCAGTTCGGCCTGACGCCCGCGATGCTGGCCGGCCACCTGGTGGCCGCCGCGCTGGCCGGCTGGTGGCTGCGGCGCGGCGAGGCCGCGCTCTGGCGACTGGTCCGGCTGGCCGGGACGCTCGCCCGCGAGGTGCAGGATCGGGCCGCCCCGCTGCGGACCGCGCTGCTGCTGGTCGCCGCGCTGCTGCGCGGGCTGCTGGGCGCGGGCGAGGGAGTGCTCCGGGCGGCGCGCCCGGAGGCGGGGAGCGGACGGCTGCCGGCGGCGGCCGTGCTGCGGCACAGCGTGATCCGGCGGGGTCCGCCGGCGGCGGCGTTCGCGCACTGACCTGCTGTCGCAGCATCGGAGACCATCCACTGCGGGGTCGGGGCGCGCCGTGCGTACCGCTCGTCACCCGCAGCCCAGGGCACGGGTGTGCCCTGCTCCCGATGGAGACCTCATCAGCATGCGTTCCCTTCCCACCCGCCGTGTCGCCGCCGTCGCCGCCCTCAGCACCGGTGCCGTGCTGGCCGTCGCCGCCCCCGCCTTCGCGCATGTGACCGTCCAGCCGGGCACCGCCCAGGCCGGCGGCTACACCGCCGTCGCGTTCCGGGTGCCGGACGAGAGCGACACCGCCGGCACCACCAAGCTGGAGGTGACCGTGCCCACCGATCACCCGCTGAGCTCGGTGAGCACCCAGCCGGTGCCGGGCTGGACCGCCCTCGTCGAGAAGAGCAAGCTCGCCACGCCGGTCAAGACCGCCAAGGGCGAGATCACCGACGCTGTCTCCAAGATCACCTGGACTGCCGACCCCGGGACGAAGATCGGCCCGGGCCAGTTCCAGGAGTTCAAGATCTCGCTCGGCCCGCTGCCCGGCGACACCGACAAGCTGGTCTTCAAGGCCCTGCAGACCTACGACGACGGGACCGTCGTCCGCTGGATCGACCAGGCCCAGGCCGGCCAGCCGGAGCCCCAGCACCCGGCCCCCACGCTGACCCTCACCCAGGCCGACGCCACCGTCGCGGCCGGCGGCCACCAGATGGGCGGCTCGTCCTCGCAGGACTCCGGCACCAGCACCGCGGCGGCCAGGTCCAGTGACTCCACGGCCCGCACGCTCGGCGTGGTGGGCATCGTGGTCGGCGTGATCGGCGCCGGTCTCGGCGTCCTCGGCCTGCGCCGCAAGGCCGCCCTCCCCTCCTGACGGCAGGCCGCCGCCACCGCAGCCCGCGGTGGCGGCGGCCCCCTTCCCCGAGCCCCCCGAGTCTGATCGGATCCTGCCCATGCACCGCAGCACCTCCCCCCGCCGCCTGGCCGGCGCCGCCGCCTTCGCGCTGGCCGGCTGCCTGGCCCTGACGTCCTGCGGCTCGGCCGCCGGCAAGACGTCGACCGGCGCGGCCGTCGTCTCCCTGCCGTCCTCCAATTCGCCCTATCAGGGCACGCCGCTGACCAGGCACTTCGACAAGCCCGACCTGGTGCTGAACGACACCACCGGTCAGCCGTTCGACCTGCGCCAGCGCACCGCCGGGCGCACCACGCTGCTCTTCTTCGGCTACACCGACTGCCCGGACGTCTGCCCGACCACCATGGGCGACATCGGCGTGGCGATGCAGAAGCTGCCCGTCGACGAACAGAAGAAGATCGACGTGGTCTTCGTCTCCACCGACCCGGCGCGCGACACTCCGAAGGTGCTGCGGACCTGGCTGGACTCCTTCGACACCAACTTCATCGGCCTGACCGGCGATCTGGACAAGGTCAAGGCCGCCGCCAAGTCGCTCGGCATCCTGGTCGAGGACCCGATCGTCAACAAAGACGGCACCGTCAGCTCCTCGCACGGCGCCCAGGTGCTGGCGTTCCTGCCCTCGGACGACAAGGCTCACGTGCTGTACCTGAGCAACAGCACGATCGATGTCTTCAGCCACGACCTGCCACTGCTGGCGAAGGGGGTGCCGGCCTGATGCCCGGCTTCCGAGGGACCGCGCTGGCCGGCGCCGCTCTCGCCACCGCACTGACCGCCGGCGCGATACTCGTCGCCTGCGGCGGCACCGGGCAGGGGTCGCCGGCCAGGCTCAGCGTGAGCGACTCCTATGTCCCGCTGCCCGCGGGCGACGGCATGGCGGCCGGCTATCTGACCGTCAGCAACAGCGGCGGCGGCGCGGACAAGCTGCTGAAGGTGACCAGCCCGGGCGCGAGCTCGGTGACGCTCCACCAGTCCACCGACACCACCATGCAGGAGGTCGACAGCCTCCCGGTGCCCGCCCACGGCTCACTGCAGCTGGCCAGGGGCGGCAAGCATCTGATGATCATGGGCTGGGCGAAGCCGCCCGCCGTCGGGGACCAGCTAGAACTCGACCTGACCTTCGAGCACAGCGGGACGATCGCCGTGCGGGTGCCGGTCGAGCCACTCACCTACCGTCCCGGGAGCTGACGAGAGCGATGCGCAAGACACGGGCGATCCTGGCAACGATCGGTGCGCTGCTGGTGCTGCTGCTGGGCGGGGCCGGGACGGCCTCCGCGCACGCGGCACTGCTGCACACCGACCCCGAGCAGAACTCCGTGGTGGCCACCGAACCGGCCGCCGTCACGCTGACCTTCAGCGAAGGGGTCACGCTCGACTCCGACGCGCTGCGGGTGCTCGACCCGGCCGGCAAGGCGGTGGACACCGGCAACCCGGGCCACGCCGACGGCAAGGACGACACCGCGACGATCGGGCTGCGCCCGGGCCTGGGCAACGGCACGTACACGGTGGCGTGGCGGGCGGTCTCGGCGGACACCCATGTGGTGGGCGGCGCCTTCACCTTCTCCATCGGCGCGCCCTCGGACACCTCGGTCTCGGCCTCGCAGGTGCAGGGCGCCAAGTCCGACGGCCTGGTGGCCGCGCTGTACGGGACCGGGCGCACGGTGGCCTACGCGGCGTACGCGCTGCTGGTCGGCGTCGCGGCGTTCGTGCTGCTCTGCTGGCCGGGCGGCGCGGCACTGCGCTCGGTGCAGCGGCTGCTGATGACCGGGTGGGTGGCGCTGCTGGCCGGCACGGTCGGCCTGCTGCTGGTGCGCGGGCCGTACGAGCGCGGGACCGGGATCGGCCAGGCGTTCGACCTGACGCTGGTGCGCGCCTCGCTCGACGAGCGGCTCGGGACGGCGCTGGCCGCCCGGCTGCTGCTGCTGGCGGCGGCCGGAGTGTTCCTGTCGCTGCTGGTGGGACACCTGGGGCAGCTGGGATCGCCGACCGACCAGCCCGAGCCCGAGCCGACCGGGGACGCCGAGGAGGACGAGCTGCGTCGCCTCGAGCTGCGCGCCGCGACGCGTCCGCAGCGCGAGGCGCGCCTGGCGCTCGGTATCGGCGGCCTGGTGCTGGCCCTCGCGCTCGGCGCCACCTGGGCCGGGGCGGACCACGCGGCGGTCGGCATCCAGGTCTGGCTCGCCCTGCCCCTGGACCTGCTGCACCTGCTGGCGATGGCCTGCTGGCTGGGCGGCCTGGTCACGCTGCTGGTCGGGCTGCGGCACGGGCTCGGCGTGGCGGCGGTGGACCGCTTCTCCAAGGTCGCCTTCGCGGCGGTGGCCACGCTGGCGGCGACCGGGGTCTACCAGTCCTGGCGCGGCGTCGGCTCCTGGGGCGCGCTGGTGAGCACCGAGTACGGCCGACTGCTGCTGATCAAGGTCGGCCTGGTGCTGGTGATGCTGGGGACGGCCTGGTTCTCCCGCCGCTGGGTCGCACGGCTGCGCGCGACGCCCGAGGTCTCCGAGACGGTCGAGGAGGAGTTTGCGACGGCGGAAGTCGGCCACGCCGACGATCCGGTCCGGCAGGCCCAGCTCACCCGCCAGCGCGCCGCGCTGGCCACCGCGAAGGTCCGCCGGGCCCAGGACGGCTCGCCGCTGCGGGCCGGGCTGCGGCGCTCCGTCCTGGTGGAGACGGCGGTCGCGGTCGGGGTGCTGGTGGTCACCACGATGCTCACCAACTCGCCCCCCGGCCGGGTGGCCGGGGCCGTCGCGGCGACCGCACCGGCGACGAGCAGCACCGGCACCGGCACCGGGCAGCCGGTGGACCTCAAGATCCCCTACGACACCGGCGGCACCGAGAACGGCGCCAAGGGCACCGCGACGCTGACCCTGGACCCGGCGCAGACCGGCGGCAACGCCATCAAGGTGGTCGTCGACAACACCGCAGGGCAGCCGGTGGACGTCCCCGAGGTGGACCTCTCCTTCACCCTGCCGGACCGCGACCTCGGCCCGCTGCCCGTCGTGCTGGCCAAGTCCGGCCCCGGCACCTGGAGCGGCACCGCGCAGCTCCCGCTGGCCGGCGACTGGGTGGCCGCCGTCGTGGTGCGCTCCTCGGACATCGACCAGACCACCGCGACCAAGCCCGTGAAGATCGGCTGAACCATGGCAACCACCGTTTCCCGCCGCGCGCTGCTCGGCGGCGCCGGAGCCGGGCTCGTGGCCGGCGCGGCGGGCGGGTACGCGGCCCACCCCGCCGACGCCCGCCCGCCCGGGCTCGGCGCCGCCCGGGTCGACTTCCACGGCCCGCAGCAGGCCGGCATCCTCACCCCCCTGCAGGCCCGGGTGCACCTGGCGGCCTTCGACCTGTCCCCCACCGCCGGGCGGGCCGGACTGCAGGACCTGCTGCGGCGCTGGAGCCGGACCATCGGCCTGCTCGCCCTCGGTGAGCCGGTCGGGCAGGACGAGAACCAGATCGCGCTGGACGCCGGGCCCAGCTCGCTGACCGTCACCCTCGGCCTCGGCGCCTCGCTCTTCGACAAGGCCGGGCTGCAGAGCGCCCGCCCGGCCGGGCTCGCCCCGCTGCCGGCCTTCGCCGGGGACGCCCTGGACCCGGCGCGCGGCGACGGCGACCTGCTGCTGCAGATCTGCGCGGACGACGCTCTGGTCGCCTTCCACGCGCTGCGGGTGCTGCAGCGCCAGGCGGCCGGCACCGCCTCCCCGCGCTGGCAGAGCACCGGCTTCAGCCGCACCCCGGGCGCCACCGCGCAGCCCAGGACCGGCCGCAACCTGATGGGCCAGCTCGACGGAACCAACAACCCCAAGCCGACCGACGCCGACTTCGCCGCCCGGATCCTCAGCACCGGCCCGAGCTGGCTGGCCGGCGGCTCGTACCTGGTGTTCCGGCGGATCAGGATGCTGCTGGACGACTGGGAGAACCTGCCGACCGACCGCCAGGAGCGGGTGATCGGGCGGCGCAAGTCGGACGGCGCGCCGCTCTCCGGCGGCACCGAGACCACGGCCGTGGACCTCGGCAAGCAGAACCCGGACGGCACGCTGGCGATCCCCGCCGACGCGCACATCCGGGCGGCCGCGCCGGCCGCCAACAGCGGGGCGGCGATGCTGCGGCGCGGCTTCAGCTACGCGGACGGGGTGCTGCCGGACGGCTCGCCGGACGCCGGGCTGCTCTTCCTGGCGTTCCAGGCGGACCCGGCGCGCGGCTTCGTCCCGGTCCAGCGCAAGCTCTCCCGCGGCGACGGGCTGTCGCGCTTCCTACGGCACGAGGCGAGCGGGCTGTATGCGGTGCCGCCGGGCGTCCCGGCGGGCGGCAGCGGCTATCTGGGGCAGGCGCTGCTGGAGGGTTGAGCCTGGTGCCCAGTGGCTGGACTCCGCAACCTGGCGGGGCCGTAGTGACTAAGGTGGCAGGTCTGGTATCGCCGTGTGAAACCGTCCGGAGGCACGAAATGTCGGCCACCCGCTACACCTACCTCGGGCCCGAGGGCACCTTCACCGAGGCGGCCCTGCACACCCTGCCCGAGGCGGCGACCCGGGAGCTGGTGCCGGTCAGCTCGGTGCCGGCCGCGCTGGACGCCGTCCGCTCGGGCGAGGCCGCCGGGGCGTTCGTGGCGATCGAGAACTCGGTGGAGGGCGCGGTCACCACCACCACCGACGAACTGGCCACCGGCACACCGCTGATGATCTACCGCGAGGTGCTGCTGCCGATCAGCTTCGCGCTGCTGGTCCGCCCGGGCACCAAGCTGAGCGACATCAAGACCGTCACCAGCCACCCGGTGGCCCAGCCGCAGGTCCGGCACTGGATGGCGGCCCAGCTGCCGGACGTCCACTGGGAGGCCTCGGCCTCCAATGCCGACGGCGCCCGGCTGGTCCAGGAGGGCCGTTTCGACGGCGCCTTCGCGGGCGAGTTCGCCGCCGCGCTCTACGGGCTCGAACCGCTGGTCACCGACATCCACGACGCCGCGTACGCGACCACCCGGTTCGTGCTGGTCGGCCGGCCCGGCCGGGTCTCCTCGCCGACCGGCGCCGACAAGACGTCCATGGTGGTCTGGCTGCCGGACGACCACCCGGGCGCGCTCCTGGAGCTGCTGCAGGAGTTCGCGGTGCGCGGGGTCAACCTGATGCGGATCGAATCCCGGCCGACCGGCCAGGGGCTGGGCAACTACTGCTTCTCGATCGACTGCGAGGGCCACCTCACCGAGCGCCGGGTCTCCGAGACGCTGATGGGGCTGCGCCGGATCTGCCCGCAGGTGCGATTCCTCGGCTCCTATCCGCGGGCGGACCAGCGCGAAGCGTCCGCCCGGCAGCCCGGAACCTCCGACGAGGATTTCGAGCGCGCGGCCGACTGGATCTCGCGCTGCCTGGACGGCCGCGCCGAGCTCTGATCGCGTCGCCGGTTCGCCGGATGTTCATATCGCGCCCATCCAGGTGACACCCCCGGGGAACCCGGTCAGCGCTTCACCACGCACCGTCATCCACAGGCCGGTGAGCTGGCCCCCGACTCATCCACAGCCCGATTCCAGGCGAGTTATCCACAGGTCTGGGGATGAGTCGACAAACCGGTATAGCTACTCGCAAGTCCGGTCGGATCATCCCCTAGAGGATGAGATCGGACTAATCAGATCAGAGTCACCCTTCTCCCTTGAAATCACCTGTCCGAGTGGGGGAAATACCTCAGTCGAGCAGCTGTATCCGGGTTTGAAACCTCAGAAAGCGCATATTAAGATCCAGGGTTCTCCCAGGATCACCAATCCACAGGCTGTCCACCGGGCCTGTGGACAAAAGCGGGGGCGCGCTCACGCACAGCAAGTTATCCACAGGATTCGGCCGGTTATCCCCAGGGGCGGACCGCTAGGACAGCGGGCATCGAAAACGGGTACCTGTCGGTGGCCCCCGCCCCGGTAGGCTGTGGCCCGTGATTGACCTTCGCCTGCTTCGTGAGGACCCTGACCGAGTGCGCGCCTCCCAGCGCGCCCGTGGCGAGGACGTCGACCTGGTCGACGCCCTGCTCTCCGCCGACGAACGGCGCCGGTCCTCTGGCACCCGTTTCGACGAGCTGCGCAACGAGCAGAAGGGTCTGGGCAAGCAGGTCGCCAAGGCCCAGGGCGAGGAGAAGACCGCTCTGCTCCAGCGCACCAAGGCGCTGGCCGAGGAGGTCAAGGCCGCCGACGCGGAGCAGAACGAGGCGAAGGACGAGGCCGAGCGCCTGATCCGCTCGCTGGCCAACCTGATCGACCCGGCAGCCCCGGTCGGCGGCGAGGAGGACTTCGTCACGCTGGAGGAGATCGGCACCCCGCGCGACTTCGCGGCCGAGGGCTTCGCGCCCAAGGACCACGTCGAGCTGGGCCAGATCCTCGGCGCGATCGACACCGAGCGCGGCGCCAAGGTGGCCGGCTCGCGCTCCTACTACCTGACCGGCGTCGGCGCCCTGCTGGAGCTGGCCCTGGTCAACATGGCGATGGCGCAGGCCACCGCGGCCGGCTTCATCCCGATGATCACGCCGAGCCTGGTCCGCCCCGCCGCGATGGACGGCACCGGCTTCCTCGGCCAGGCCGCCGAGAACGTCTACTTCCTGGAGCAGGACGACCGCTACCTGGTCGGCACCAGCGAGGTCCCGCTCGCGGCGTACCACATGGACGAGATCCTGGACGCCGGCCAGCTGCCGCTGCGCTACGCCGGCTTCTCCTCCTGCTTCCGCCGCGAGGCCGGGACGTACGGCAAGGACACCCGCGGCATCATCCGGGTGCACCAGTTCGACAAGGTCGAGATGTTCGTCTACACCACCCCGGAGGAGGCGGAGGCCGAGCACCGCCGCCTGCTGCAGTGGGAGAAGGACTTCCTCAACCAGCTGGAGCTGCCCTACCGGGTGATCGACGTCGCCTCCGGCGACCTCGGCTCCTCGGCAGCACGCAAGTTCGACATCGAGGCCTGGATCCCGACCCAGGGCAAGTACCGCGAGGTCACCTCCACCTCGAACACCACCGAGTACCAGTCCCGCCGGCTCTCCATCCGGATGCGCGAGGAGGGCAAGGTCCGCCCGCTGGCCACCCTGAACGGCACCCTGGTCGCCGTGCCGCGCACCATCGTGGCGATCCTGGAGAACCACCAGCAGGCGGACGGCACGGTCGTGCTGCCCGAGGCGCTGCGCCCCTACCTCGGCGGCCGGACCACGCTGGACCCGGTCAAGTGACCACGGCGGAGCTGCCGTACCGGTTGGTCGCCACCGACCTGGACGGCACCCTGCTGAACTCCGCCGAGACGGTCTCCGACCGCACCCGCGCCGCCCTGGCCACCGCCACGGCAGCCGGGGCGATACACATCGTGGTCACCGGCCGCTCGGCGACCTGGGCCCGCCCGGTCTTCGACGCGATCGGCTACACCGGTCTTGCGGTCTGCGGCCAGGGCGCCCAGGTCTACGACGCCGGCGCGCACAAGCTGCTGACCTCGATGACGCTGGACCGCACGGTGGCCGCCACGGCCATCGCCAAGATCGAGGCCGAGCTCGGCCCGCTCGCGGTCGCCTCCAGCCAGGACGGCCTGGACGGCTCGGTGCTGGCCATGCCGTCGTACCGGCTGATCGGCGGCGGGCTGCCGGTGGTCCGGGTGGACACCACGGCGGAGCTGATCAGCGCGCCGATCGGCAAGCTCTACATCCAGCACCCGGTCCTGCCGGACGACGCGCTGGCGGAGGTCGCCCGGCGGGTGGCCGGCCAGCTGGTCGGCGTCACGGTGGCCGGGCCCGGCATAGTCGAGCTGCTGCCGCTGGGGCTCTCGAAGGCCACCGGGCTGTCGATCGCGGCCCGCCGGCTGGGCCTGAAGGCGCCGGACACCATCGCCTTCGGCGACATGCCCAACGACCTGCCGATGTTCCAGTGGGCCGCGCACGGCGTGGCGATGGCCAACGCACACGAGGAACTGCTCGCGGTGGCCGACGAGGTCACCGAGAGCAATGACGAGGACGGCGTCGCGGTGGTGCTGGAGCGCCTCTACGGCTGAGCCGTTGGTACGACGTGGGGCCCGCTGCCGACTGCCGGCAGCGGGCCCTGTCCGTTTCGGCTCAGCCGCCGGCGTACGAGACGTTGCTGCACGGGTCGTCGTCGGCCGAGCGGCCGCCGTCGCCGATGCTGGACGGCAGCGGGGCGGGCGCCGCCGAAGCCGCCGCGCCACCCGTCGCGGCGGCCGGGGCACTGCCATGGGCCGCCGCGTAGTCCTGGCCGAGGATCAGGCTCAGGCCGGGGGTGCTGCTCTTCTGCAGCGTGGCTCCCGGGAAGAGCTGGGCCAGCGACTGCGCGGCCTTGGCGTCGGCGCTGCCGTACTGGATCAGCGTGGTGGCGTGGTTCTGGTTGGCGGCGTTGGCCGTGCCGGTGACCGTGAACCCGGCGTCCTTGAGCCGGCCGGCGGCGCCGGCGGTCAGGCCCTTGGTGGTGGTGCCGTTGTAGACCATCACCCGGGCGCCGGCGCCGTTCACGTCGGTGGCCGCGGGCGGCGCGGCAGACGCGGAGGAGGACGCCGCAGCGCTCGCGTCGGGCTGCTGGCCGCCGCTGGCGTCCTGGCCGTCCAGGGTGCGGTCGGCCTTCAGGGCGCCCCAGAGGGCGTCGACGTCCGGGTGCACCCAGGCCACCCGGGGGCCGGAGTAGCGCCACGGCACGGTGACGAACTTGGTGTTGTGCAGGTCGATGTTCTTCATCGAGAGCGCGAAGGACATCAGCTTCGCCGCCGAATCGAGGTCCGGGTCCACGGTCAGCGACTTGGTGGCGGCGTTGGCCAGCGGCAGCAGCGTGGTCGGGTCCATGCCCTTGGTCTTGATGTCCTTGATCATGGAGGACAGGAAGGCCTGCTGGCGCCGGATCCGGCCGATGTCCGAGCCGTCGCCGATGCCGTGCCGGATCCGGACGTAGTCCAGCGCGGACTGGCCGGAGACCTCCTGCAGGCCCTTGGCGAAGATCTGCTTGCCCTTGTGGCCGAGGTTGGGGTCCAGGTCGCCCTCGTAGACCGCGTTGGGCAGGCAGACCTGGACGCCGCCGATCGCGCTGGTCATGGTGGCGAAGCCGGAGAAGTCGACCACCATGGTGTGGTTCACCCGCAGGCCGGTGAGGTGCTCCACGGTGTTCTGGGTGCAGGCCGCGTTGCCCTGGTCAGTGTCGCCCATCGCGAACGCCGAGTTGAACATCGCGCTGGACTGGGTCCTGGTCCACTTGCCGTTGACCAGGCAGGGCGGTATCTCGATCATCGAGTCGCGGGGGAACGAGATGCCGACCGCGTGTTGGTGGTCGGCATACACGTGCAGCAGGATCGTGGTGTCGGAGCGGGCGCCGCCGTCACCACCGCCGCCCAGCTGGCTGTTGCCGCCGCCGCGCGAGTCGGAGCCGATCAGCAGGACGTTCACCGGCTTGTTGCCGTTGGCGTCGGCGGGCGCGTCGGCCGGGCGGTCCGGGCTGACGCCGGCCCGGTCGAAGGTCTTGATGTTGCCGTCGAGCTGGTAGTAGAGCATCCCGCCGGCGGCCGTGATCAGCACGATCGCCGAGGCGGCGGACCAGGCGACGATCTTCTTGGTGCTGCGCTGCTTCTTCTTGCGACCCCGGCCGGCCGGACCGCCCGCCGGGCCTCTGCCGCCGCGCGCCTGGGCGCGCCTCGCCTCGGCTCGGCCACCGGTCGGTCGCGGGCCCTCCGGTCGCCCCTGCTCATCGCGGTCGGAGGCTCCCGCCCTCTGGCCTGACAATTCATGCACCCTTCGCCGGCGACAGACACGGTGAGCTCTGCGGAGCATATAAAGCCATGATCCATACGTCACTTGCCCAACTTTGGAAGTAAATGGTTGTAGGATGACCGGGCAAGCGGACGACTGACTCGGACCCGGATCGGAGGTGGCGTGATGACCGGCGGAAACGACAACCTGCGCGCCACCGGGCGACGCTCCCTGGTGGACCTCGCCATCGAGCAGCTCCGCGAGCAGCTCGCCGCCGGGGCCTGGGCGGTCGGGGAGCAGATCCCCACCGAGCACGAGCTCGCCGAGCGGCTGCAGGTCGGACGCAACACGGTGCGCGAGGCGATCCGCGTACTGGTGCACGCCGGAATGCTGGTCTCCCGCCAGGGCGAGGGCACCTTCGTCCGCAGCACCAGTGACCCGGCCTCGGTGCTGCGCGGTGTGCAGCGCTCGGGCGTCCGCGACGTCCTGGAGGTCCGCGCCGCGCTGGAGGCCGAGGCCGCCCGGCTGGCCGCCGTCCGGCACACCTCCGAGGACCTCGACCGGATGCGGGCCGCGCTCGCCCGCGAGGCCGAGGTGATCGCCGCCCACGCCGAGCGGGTCGGACGGGAGGCCACGGTCGAGCACGACCTGGAGTTCCACACCGCCGTCGTCGAGGCCGCGCACAACCCCGCCCTGACCGAGGTCTACCGCTACTTCAGCGCCTCCGTCCGCGAGTCCATGCGGACGGCCTTCGGCGACCACGAGATGCCCGAGGTGGTCGTCGCCACCCATCAGGCGCTGGTCGACGCCATCGCCACCGGAGACCCGGAGCTGGCCGAGGTCGCGTGTCGCGCCCTGCTGGCCGAGCCGACGGCCGCGGTCGAGCAGCTGCTCGCCGAGTTCGCGGCCCGCAAGTAACGCACGGCGCGTCCCGTCCGCCGTCCTGGCACCCTGCCGCCGCCATGTCCCCAGAAAGTGCACCACCACCATGTCGATGACCCGTGCCCCGCAGCCGGTGCTCACGCCGGTCTCCGCCGTCCGCACCAAGCTCGCCCACCCCGCCCTGCTGCTCGCCGGGATCCTGCTGGTCGCGCTGAACATGCGGGCCTGCCTGGCCGCGATCTCGCCGATGGTCGGCGAGATCCAGCACACCTTCGGCCTGTCCTCCACCGTGAGCGGGCTGATCACCACCATCCCGGTGCTGTTCCAGGGCCTGGGCGCGCCGCTCACCCCGCGGCTGACCCGCCGGTTCGGGACCGAGCGCGTGGTGCTGGGCGCGGTGCTGGTGCTCGGCGGCGGTGTGCTGCTGCGGGTGCTGCCCTCGGTGGCGGCGCTGTACGCGGGCTGCGTGGTGATCGGCGTGGCGATCGCCGTCCTGAACGTGTCGATGCCCGGGCTGGTCAAGCGCGAGTTCCCGGCGCAGGCCGCGGCGATGACCGGGGTCTACTCGACCACCATGCTGGTCGGCGCGACCCTGGCGGCCGGGACGTCGGTGCCGCTGGAGCACGTGCTGGGCGGCGGTTGGCGGGCCTCGCTGGGCGCCTGGTCGCTGCTCGCGCTGATCGCCGCGGTGGCCTGGCTGCCGCAGGTGCTGCGCTCGCGTCAGGAGAAGCAGGCCGCGGTCGCCGAGGCGCCGGCGGCGGTGGCTGCGCCGGCAGCGGTGGCCGCCAAGCCGATCAGCGGGCTCTGGCGGACGCCGCTGGCCTGGCAGATCAGCCTCTTCATGGGCATCTCCTCGCTGATGGTCTACACCCTGGTCGCCTGGATGCCGACGATCCTGGCCGACCACGGGATGAGCCGGGACGAGTCCGGCCTGGTCTTCGCGTACAGCAACCTGGTGCAGGTGTCGGGTGCGTTCCTGGTGCCGCTGCTGGCCGGCCGGCTGACCCGTCAGCGCGGGCTCGCGGTGCTGATGGCCGCGCTCAACGCGGTCGGCGTCAGCGTCCTGCTGCTGGCCCCGGTCTCCGGAGCCTGGGTCTCGGCCACCGTGCTCGGCGTGGCGCAGGGCGGCTCGCTCGGCCTGGCGCTGGCCTTCATCGTGCTGCGCACCGGCAGTGCGGCCGGTGCCGCGCAGCTGGGCGGTATGACCCAGGCGGTCGGCTATCTGATCGCCGCCGCCGGGCCGGTCGGCGCGGGAGCGCTGCACCAGCTGACCGGCAGCTGGACGCTGCCGCTGGTGCTGCTGCTGGTCCTCGCGGGCTGCGCGGCCGCGGCGGGTTGGGGCGCGGGGCGCAACCGCACGCTGTAGGACCGGTCGGCCTATGACGCGGTCAGTCGTCCGAGGCGAGCGTCAGGCCGGCCAGCTTGACCGAGGCGAACACGGTGGCCAGGACGCTGACCAGCAGGAGCAGCAGCACGGCGGTGCCCAGCGCCACCTCCGCGCTGAGCGCGCCGTCGGCGGCCACCGCCTTGGCCACGGACAGGCCCCACTGCTGGATGCTGAGCGTCTTGGCGCCCTTGACGAAGTTGCCGATCAGGCTCTCCCAGATCAGCGCGTACGCCAGCCCGAAGACCACCGCGTTGCGGGAGGCGATGCCGAGGAACAGGAAGAGCGCGCTGTACGCGGCGCCCGCCACCATGACGCCGAGCGTGAAGGCGACAGCCAGGCCGTCCTTCGTCCCGTACAGCAGCAGCCCGCCCAGCAGGGTCGGCACGGCGGAGCACAGCCAGGTGGTGAGGACCGCCACGGTGAGCTTGGTGGCGACGATCCGCCAGCGGGGCACCGGCTTGGCGAGCAGGTAGACGATCGAGCCGTCGTCGATCTCGGTGGCGATCACGCCGGTGCCGACCACCAGACCGAGCAGCGGGACCAGCGTGCCCAGGCCCAGGTGGCCCAGGATGAGGACGGTCAGATCGTGCTTGTCGCCGTGCGAGGCGGCCGCCACCGCCGACATCATCAGCAGCAGGACCGGCACGATCAGCAGCAGGACGCCGCGCCGGCTGCCCAGCAGGCCGCGGACGGTCAGTCGGGCGACTGTCGCGTGCACAGGGGATGGCAGCACGGGACGCTTCCTTTCGGTGTGGGTGCTCAGGAGCTCGGGAGCTCGGGAGCTCGGTTGCTCAAGTGCTCAGGAGGAGACGAGGTAGGAGAAGACGCTCTCCAGCGACTCGTCCGCCGGGGAGACGGTGAGGATCCGGATCCCGGCCTCCTTGGCGACCCGGGGCAGCAGGGTGGTGAAGCCCTGGAAGTCGATGGCCTGGATCCGCAGGGCCCGCTCCTGCCAGTCCAGCTCGATCCCGGCGGTGGAGGCGTCCGCGATCAGCGCCGCCGCGAGTCGCCGGTCGTCGCTGGACCGCACGAGGTAGCGGTGCGGACGGTCCGTCATCAGGCGGCGGATCTGGTGGAAGTCGCCCGAGGCGGCGTGCCGGCCGGCCACCACGACCTCGATGTGCCGGGCCAGCTGCTCGACCTCCTCCAGGATGTGCGAGGAGAAGAGCACGGTACGGCCCTCGGCGCCGAAGCGCCGCAGCAGCTCCATCAGGTGCAGCCGCTGGCGCGGGTCCATGCCGTTGAACGGCTCGTCGAGCAGCAGCACGGACGGGTCGTGGACCAGCGCGGAGGCCATCTTGATGCGCTGCTTCATGCCCTTGGAGTACGTGCCGGCGGCGCGCTCCTGCGCGTACTCCATCTCGACCAGGGCGATCGCGCGCTCGGCGGCGGCACCGGGGTCGGGCAGGCCGTGCAGTTCGGCGTTGGCGAGAACGAACTCCCAACCGGTCAGGTAGTCGTACATCGACTCCCGCTCCGGGACGAGCCCGATCGCCCGGTACACCTCCTGGTTGCGCCAGATCGGCGCGCCGTCCAGGCTGACCGTGCCCGCCGAGGGGCCGAGGAAGCCGCTCATCAGGTGGATCAGCGTGGACTTGCCGGCGCCGTTCGGCCCGAGCAGCCCGGTGACACCCGGGCCGATCGACATCGAGACGTCATTGACGGCGACCACGTTGCCGAACCAGCGGGAGACCTTGTCGATGGTGATGACGGCCATGACGCCCTCTCAGATCTTCCGGTAGCGGCGCAGCAGCAGCAGGTACGCGC
Source organism: Kitasatospora sp. MAP12-44 (assembly GCF_029892095.1). Classification (NCBI taxonomy): domain Bacteria; kingdom Bacillati; phylum Actinomycetota; class Actinomycetes; order Kitasatosporales; family Streptomycetaceae; genus Kitasatospora; species Kitasatospora sp. MAP12-44. Next base: position 4,616,917 of record NZ_JARZAE010000004.1, on the reverse strand, counting down.
CCGCCACGATGAGGAGCATCTCCAGGCCGAAGACCAGCGCGCCGAGCGTCCCGGGGGTGTCGGGGCCGCCCAGTTCGCCGTGGGTCAGGCCGCAGACGTGGTTGACGAAGCGCTCGACCAGATCGGTGGGTGAGATCAGGTAGGCCCAGTCGCCGCTGTTCGCGGAGGATGAAGCCGAGTCCAGGCCGCCCGAGATGCCCTGGATGATGACGGCGACGACCTCGCTGATCACCAGGAAGCTCATGATCGCCGCGACCCCGATGCCGCGGCGCGGCATGCTCGCGGCGATCACCAGGCTCACCGCGGAGAGCACCACCGAGTACAGCGCCGCGGCCAGCAGGCCGTAGCCGAGGTGCTCGGTGTTGTACCGCAGGTTGAGACCGGCCAGCGGCGCCCCGAGGTAGAGCACCAGCAGCGGGAGCACCGTCACGATGAACGTCGCGACGACCATCGCCGCGCCCTTGGCCCGGACGTAGTCGCCCCGGGTGATCGGCCGCGAGAAGTACAGCGGCACGGTGTTGTAGCGCAGGTCGCGGGAGAGCAGCACCGGCGCCTGGGCGGCCAGGAAGATCTGGACGAAGAGGCCGAAGACGCTGAGGTAGCGCGGGTAGTCGACCGGCTCGTCGGTGCGATGCAGGATGACCGTGATCGCGACCAGCACGCCCGCGGGCAGCACCATCATCGCCACGATCAGCATCGGCAGGACCTTGGACTTGCCGGACCGGCCGAGGCCGAAGGCGCCGCGCAGGCCCTGCACGTAGAGCGAGCGGGTGGCGTACGAGCGGCCCAGCCGCGGGCCCTGGTAGCCGCGGTAGCCGATGTCGTGGATCACCCCGGCGCCCTCGGCGTCACGGGGGTCACGGGGGTCACGGGTGGCTGTCGAGGTGTCAGGCGGTAGGGACATCGGCTGCCTCCTGGGTGAAGATCTCGGAGACGCGGTGCCGGCGCTGCTCCAGGCGGACCAGCCCGAGACCGAGGTCGGCGACGGTGTCTCGGATGGTGTCGTAGGTCTCCTCACCCGCGATCTCCACCAGGAAGATCCGCGAGCCGTCCGCCCGCACGCTCAGCCCGGCGGCGGCCAGCCGCTCGCGAACGGCCGCGTCCGCGTCGAAGCCGGCGTCGCCCGGACGGTCGGTGACCTCGACGGCCAGCAGCTGGGTGGCCTCGGTGAAGGAGGCGGTGGAGGACGAGCGCAGCAGCTTGCCGCCGTCGATCACCACCAGGTGGTCGCAGGTCCGCTCCAGCTCGCCGAGCAGGTGGGTGGTGACCAGCACCGAGATGCCGAAATCGCTGTGCACCCGGCGGATCAGCGCCAGCATCTCGTCCCGGCCGGCCGGGTCGAGCCCGTTGGTCGGCTCGTCCAGCAGCACCAACTTCGGGTCGTGGACCAGTGCCTGGGCGAGCTTCACGCGCTGCTTCATGCCGGTGGAGTAGCCGCCCATCGGGCGGTAGCGCTCCTCGTACAGGCCGACGTGGCGCAGCGTGTCGGCCGTCCGCTCGCGTGCCGCGGCGGCCGGCAGCCCCGCCATCCGGCCCATGTGCACCACGAACTCGGTGGCGGACACGTCCAGCGGCAGGCAGTCGTGCTCGGGCAGGTAGCCGACCAGCTCGCGGATGGCCGGGCCCTCGGTGGCGACGTCGAGCCCGAGGACCTGGCCGGTGCCGGCGGTGGCCGGAGCCAGGCCCAGCAGGATCTTGATGAGCGTGGACTTGCCCGCGCCGTTCGCCCCGACCAGGCCGACCACGCCCGGCTTCACCTCTACGGTGAGCTGGTCCAGGGCGGTGACTCGGGGGAACCGCTTGGTGAGGCCATCGGTTCTGATGACTGGGGGCGAAATGGACACGGCCCGAACCTAGTGGCTGCCGACGACCCCCCGCATGAACTGGGATGACGAGGTCTCGGTCATCCTGTGGGATGACGCGGCCGGGCCTCCCCTTAGGGGAAGCCCGGCGTTGGTCTGACTGTCAGTCCGGCTTGCCTGACTGTCAGTTCAGGAGGTCCGACTGGAGGGTGACGACCTGCTGGAACGGCTGGTCGAGGACGCCGGCCGGGTTGGACATCACCACGGTCGCCACGACGTCGCCCGCTACCAGGTAGGCGTACCGGCCGATCGGCAGCTTGCCGCCGGGGGCGATCGTGCCGCTCGCCCGCGGGTAGTCGTCCGACAGGCCGGTGAGCGTGCCGTCCTCCGGCGCCAGCAGCGGCAGCGGGACGGCGTTCGGCACACCGTTTTCGGTGATCTCGGTGTAGTACTGGTGCGCCTCGTCGAACGAACCGAAGCTCTGCAGCCAGAGCTCGGTCCGGGTGCCGTCAGGGGCGGTCCAGACCCGGGTGGCGGCGGCGCGGCAGGCGTTCTCAGTGACGATCACCTGCACGCGGGGCGGGTTGGCGTCCAGCTTGGCGTAGTCGGCGCAGGCGGCCCAGAGCGCGGTGGGCTGCTGCGCGGATGCGGACGGGGACGGGGACGGCGGGGCCGGGGAGACGGGCGCCTTCGACGGCGCCGCGGGGGTGGGCGCCGCGGGGGTGGGCGCGGTGGTGGGCGTGATCGCGCCCTTGGGGGCGGCCAGCACCAGCTGGCGGAGGTCCGCGTAGTGCCGGTTGCCGACCGTGTCGTCGGACGGCGACAGCCTGCCGGGCGGCAGCGGAGGCAGCGTCAGCGGGGCGAACGCGTAGCGGCCGTCGTTCGGCGTGGCCAGACCCGGGAGGTCGGTGCGGGCGGGTGCGGTGACGGCGAAGGCCGTGGCCGTGCCGCCGACCACGAAGAGCAGCACGGCAGCGCCCCAGCGGAGCAGGCTTGCGCGCTGCGGGCGGCGGCGGGGCGCGGGCTCGTTGGCCGGCAACTCATCGGCCGGCAGCTCGTTGGCCAGCAGTTCATCGGCCGTCAGTTCCTGGCCGGGAGCGACGGGGTTCGGGTCGCCGGGGTTCGCGTCGCCGGCGGTCTGCTCGCTGAGGGGCAGCTCGTTGGGGTTGTGGTCGCTCATGCGGACGCTCCGGGAAGGGCCAGCCGGTCGAGCTGCTGACGGAAGACGGACACGGCCTCGGCCTTGGGCAGCGGCGCGACGCCCTCGACGTGCAGGCTCACCAGCAGGTCGCCGACGGCGGCCGTGCAGTCCAGCTCGTCGATCGGCTCGCCCGGATCCTCCGGCGGCAGGAAGCAGTGCGCCTCCGGATGCCCCGGCACCTGCGGTCCCAGCCGGAACAGCCCGGTCTCCGAACCCATCGCGGCCTCAAAGGCGTTCTCCGCCTCCACCGACTGCTGGTTGAACTGGTTGATCCGCAGGTAGAGCGCCATGTCGCCGTTGGTCGAGCGGTAGGTACGGACGCCCTCGCCCTTCTCCTTCAACCCCTGCAGGACGGCCTTGGCCTTGTCCCGCTCGGTCTTGGGCAGGTCCTTGACGCTGTCGTCCAGGTCGGCGGCGAGCTGTTCCGGCGTCAGCACGCTGTCGTTGCCGTCGGCGCCGTCGTCCGGGCCCGGCTTGTAGCCGGTGGGGACGGGGAGCAGCAGGTCGCTCAGCGAACCGAAGTGGGTGCCGTTCGCCTGGGCACCGTACGGGAGCGGCCGGCCGGTGGCGGGTGCCGCGGTCGGCGCGGTGGCGGCGGCGGCCTGCGGGGTGCCGTCGTACTTCACCTTGATGATGCCGACGCCGATGATCACCCCCGCCAGCGCTGCCGCGACCACCGCGGCGGCGACGCGCAGCGCGAACCCGGGCCGCCGCGACGACGGGACGGGGACGGGTACAGGTACAGGGATCGAGTCGGGGACGTCGATCGTGGTGTCGAGGTCGCTCATGCCAGCCGCTCCCACTGTGCCTGCGCGAGATCCCTGACCTCGTCGGCGTTGACCTGAGCCGGGGAGAAGAGCTCGATCATCATCAGGACGCCACCCCGGCGAGCCTCGGCGACCCCGTAGTAGTACTGCTCCGTCGTGTCGGTGTACTCCTGCGGCGTGGTGGGTGCTCCATAGCCGCCCTCCATCCCGTTGGCGAAGGTCAGCGACGCGTCGCTGTCCGATCGCCACACTCCGGAGATCGCCCCGGCAGCGGAGTCCGGGCCGTACTGCATCAGCTGGATCCGGTACTTGGTCGCGCCCCGCTGCCAGGTCGCGATGGCCGTGCGGCGCAGGCCCTGCGCCAGCAGGTAGCGGAACTGCTCCGCTGCGCTGCCATGGCTGCGCGCCAACTCCCCGACCGTCTCCCAGCCGTCGCCGCTGACATAGCCGTCGTCCCAGTCCTGGGCGTCGGCGGGCTTGCTGAGCAGCAGCTTGCGCAGGTCGCCGTCGATGGCGAGCGGCTTGGGAGCGGCGTCGGCGGCCGCCTTGGGGTCGAGCGTGACGGACGGGTACTTCGGCAGGACAGTGAGCTGGAGCGGAGGCAGCGGGGTCGGCGGACGGTTCGCCTGGATCGCGTAACCGATGCCACCGCCGAGCAGCGGGCCGAGCAGCAGCGCGCCGACCAGCAGCACGGCGGTGCGGGGGCGGCGGGCACGGACGACCGGCGGGGGTGTGGTGTCGGTGCCGGGGTCGGTGTCGGTGTCGGGCTCGGTGTCGGTGCTCACGGAGGGCTCCAACGCAGGAGGGGACGGAGGGGAGGACGGGAGCGGACCTGCGAGGTCCGTGGGCTCAGCCGGCACTGGACAGCCGATCGCGCTGGCGCTTCATCGCGTCCGAGAGCAGCGCTTTGTCCGGGTCGCCCTTCACGTCGACGGTCACCTCGTACGCGACGTCACCCATATAGGAGACCCCGATCAGGTGGCCCGGGAACGCCTGCTGGTCCGGCTTGAAGACGAAGCCCTTGGCCTCGCTGTCGCCGTCCACGCTGACGCTGGTGCCTGCCGAGAAGGTGGAGCTCGCGGCGAACTCCTTGGCGTTCTCGCGTGAGGAGAAGCGCAGCAGCCGCGACGACACCTCCATCGAACCGTCGGCCGTCCGGTACTGGCGGTAGACGCCCTCCTGGTAGCCGTACGAGTCGAGGATGCTCTTGATGTCCGGGGAGTCGCTGTACTCCTTGGTCAGGTCGTCCATGGTCAGCGCCATGCCGTCGGCCGAGCCGTAGGACTCGCCGCCGTCGGGGATCGGGATCAGGAAGTAGCGCAGGTCACCGCCGTGGGTGCTGCCGCTGAGCGTGCCGTGCAGCGTGCTGCTGGGCGAGGGCACCAAGGTGGGGCTCGGGGTGACGACCAGCCCGGGGGCGGCGCTCGGCGTGGCGCTCGGGGACGGGCCCGCGGTGACGGGGGCGGCGGCGACCGTGCGGGGGTGGTCGGGCTTGCCGACCACGACGGTGACGGCAGCGCTGGCCGCGGTGATCGTCAGCAGGCCGGCGGTGGCGAGCGCGACGGCCGCCACCCGCGGCAGCCGCCGGGCGACGGGCTCCGACGCAGGCTCGGGTGCTTCTTCGGGCTCGGGCTCGGGCACTGCTTCGAGCTCGGGCACTGCTTCGGGCTCGGGCACTGCTTCGAGCTCGGGCACTGCTTCGGGCGCTGGTTCAGCGATGGGCGCGGGCGCGGCTTCGGCCACCGCTTCAACCACCGCCTCGGGCTCCGGCGTCGGGTCGCCGGCAGGGTCGGGCGCGGACAAGGGACTCCCCCCAGGAGTTGTACGGAGCGATGCTCCGAGCCGGCACGGCGGAGACGCCCAGGCCGCCGCTCGAAGCGCAGCCGTAGTACCGGTCAGCTGGAATTATGAGAGATCACCGCTCGCCCGAACAAAGCGGCAATCCACACCCACACCCCTATTACTCCACCAAGCGGACACGTCGTGATCGAACCGCAACCGATGGGCCGCCGACCTGACGGGTCGGCGGCCCATCAGAGGCCCATCAGGCCATCACTTCAGCTGATCGAGCCCCTCGGTGACAATCCGTTCGAAGACCGTGAGGTCGTTCTCGAAGATCGAGTCGGGCACCGGCCAGTGGATGACGAGCTCGGTGATTCCCAGCTCCTGATACCGGCCGGCCCAGTCGACAAAGGCGTCCACCGAGGCCAGCGGCCGCTCCGCCGTCGACCCTTGCAGCAGCACCTTCTCCAGCTCGGCCACATCCCGCCCGTGCGCCGCACACGCCTGCGCCAGCTTGTCGAGCTGCGCCGCGACGACGGCGGGCGCCTGCTCGACCGGCACGTCCGCCGGACCTCGCGGATCGCCGTACGTCACCCAGCCCTGCCCGTATTCCGCCGCCAGCCGAAGCCCGCGCGGACCGGCCGCCGCGACATGGAACGGCACGCGCGGCCGCTGCACACAGCCGGGGATGTTGCGGACCTCGACGGCCGAGTAGAACCGGCCCTCTTCAGTGGTGGCGTCCTGCCGCAGCAGCTTGTCCAGCAGGGGCAGGAACTCGCCGAACCGGTCCGCCCGCTCCTTGGCCGTCCACGCCTCCTGCCCCAGCGCCGTGGCGTCGAAGCCCTCCCCACCGGCCCCGATCCCGACCGTCAGCCGCCCACCGGAGACGTCGTCCAGCGACATCAGGTCCTTCGCCAGCGTCACCGGGTGCCGGAAGTTGGGTGACGTTACGAGAGTTCCCAGGCGGATCCGATCGGTGGCGCAGGCAGCCGCTGTCAGGGTCGGCACCGCCCCGAACCACGGCTCCTCCCGGAAGCTCCGCCACGACAGGTGGTCATAGGTGTACGCGGCGTGGAACCCGAGGTCCTCGGCCCGCCGCCAGATCTTCTGACCCTCGTTCCACCGGTGGATGGGAAGGATCACTGTGCTCAGACGCATGCCATTCACCCTACGGCGCACTGGTCGCCTTGCGACTTCTCTCCCCCATCCGGGAGGTTTGACGCAAGGCTCCCCTTGGAGGATGCTGGTTGCGTCTTCTCTCCCATGTTCGGGAGAGAAGACGCAGGAGGGTTCATGGAACTACTTTCGGTGAAACAAGCCGCCGCCATTCTCGACATCGACGACTCCCGCGTTCGACAGCTCCTCCGAGCCGGGGCTCTAGAAGGTCAGCACGTCGGAGGACGTTGGCTGGTCGACGGCCACAGCGCTCGGCTGCGGAAGGAACGCGGTAGCGCGGCAGGACGCCCGCTCTCCGTGCGCAACGCGTGGGGCCTCCTGGCCGCACTCAGCGGGCAACGGGTTCCAAGCCTGTCAGATGCCGAGCGGTCCAGGATCATGAGCCGCCTCAGGAATATGGCTGCGCACGACGAGCTGCCAGTCGCACGCCTGGGGGAACTGATGCGGGCTCGAGCTGAGTGCCGACGGTACCGGGTTCACAGTGGACTGCTGCCAGTGCTCCTGGACGACCCGGACGTGGTCCGTAGCGGTATCAGCGCGGCAGCCCGCGTAGGGGCCAGTTACCTGGCACCGGGCAGGGCTGAGATCTACGTTCATCCCGACAAGGTCGGCAAGCTGGAGGCCGGGTTCGGGCTTGCCCTCGACAACGCGAGCGGCAACCTTCTTATGCATGTGGCCCCGGCAGAAGTCTGGCCCTTCCTCCGCTCCGACGCCGACGTCCCAACCAAGGGCAGCGATGCGCCGGCCGCAGTGGTGGCAACCGACTTGCTCGACTCCCAGGAAGACCGAGCTGAATCCGCTGCCACAGAGCTGTTGCGGCGACTCCTAACCGCTCACCTGCAGAAGCGGGAAGGCTCCAAATGACAGACTCGACGGCCGTCGTCGTGATCGAGTCCAACCTCATGACCAAGCCACTGGTGGACCTGTGGAACGTGCTCCTGGACCTATCGGAGAGAGTCCCGCAGGCGTGGTCCCTGATCGGCGGCCAGATGGTCTTGCTGCACGGCTTGGAGCATGGCCGAACACCGCCGGCGGCCAGCGCCGACCTGGACGTACTCGCGGACGTGCTGTCCGACCAACGAAGCCTGAGCCGTCTGGTGACCGCCCTGGGCAGTCTGGGCTTCGCTCCTGCAGGCATGTCACCGCAGGGCAACCTGCTGCACCGCTACCAAAGGGGTGTCGAGGCGGGGCTGTTGGTGGTGGATGTGCTGGCCCCTGACAATCTGGGCCCTCGGGCGGACTTGACGACCACCCCTCCGGGGCGGACCTTGGAGGTTCCCGGCGGCCGCCAAGCGGCCCAACGGACTGAATCTGTCCAGGTGAGACTCGGCGAACGCACCGGCACCATCCGCCGGCCGAGCTTGCTGGGATCGATCGTCGCCAAGTCCGCAGCACTGAGCATCAAGACTGCGCCTCCCGACCGGCACTATCGCGACCTGGCTTTCCTTCTGTCCCTGCCCATGAACCCGATGGAGCTGCGGGACCAGCTGGAAAAGTCGGATCGGAAGAAACTGGCTCTTGCCACGGCCCTGCACGACCCACAACACCCTGGCTGGCGCGAATTGCGCGACGACATTGCACGAGCGGACGGCCAGTCTGCCTACGCTTTCCTCTCGCCCCCGTGATCGCCAGCCCCGCGACAGGAGGCCAGGTCAGCATGCGATAGGTGAAAAAGGATTGACCGAGGTCACGAGCGTTCCCAAAGAATCCGCTCGGTCACGGCAGCGGCCGCCGTCAGCGTCGGCACCGCCCCGAACCACGCCTCCTCCCGGAAGCTCCGCCACGACAGGTGGTCATGGGTGTACGCGGCATGGAACCCGAGTTCTTCGGCCCGCCGCCAGATCTTCTGACCCTCGTTCCACCGGTGGATGGGGAGGATCACTGTGCTCAGACGCATACCACCGACCCTACGCGCGCGCTCCGGCAGATGAGGCTGCGAGCAACCCGCAGTGACGACATGCACGCAACCGCTAACGCGGCGCCATGGGTCCACTGGGCAGAGCCGAGCGCACCGCTGGCAACCGACGGCAGAGGCTCAGACGAGCTGTGCGAGGCCGCACGCAGGGCCGAGCAGCTCCTCGGCCGGGAGGTCAACGTCCATCGGGTATCGCCCGACCGCTGGCGCTAACCAGGTAAGGACCCGTTCCTCACGTCCGTCCGAAGCTGAAAAAAACTCTGGAAGCACCTGCAACCTCCCGAGGGGATGGACGTCTATTGGTTTGAAGGCGCGGGGAAACGGACCCGCGAGGCCGGGGAGTGACAGGCAAGGGCCGCCTTCAAAATCTCAGCACGCCATACCCAGGGGAGACTTCGTCATGCACGCGTACCTTTCGTCCCGGTTTGTGAAGAGCATCGCCGTCGTCGCCGCGGCGCTCGCCGTGGCGGGGGTCACGGCCGGTACCGCCGCAGCCGACGGCCACACCAACTGCACCGGGCAGACGGTCGTCGATCGCCCGGGCGAGCACGCGGTCAAGGACGCTCCGGCCCACCACGGCGACATCATGCTCGGCTACGAGGCCTCGATCACGCCGCCGGCAGTCGGGCAGCCCTGGCAGTTCACGCTCGACGAGTGGAACGGGACCGGCGCCGACTACCAGAACGTGGCCGTGATCCCGAGCTTCTTCGGCTGGACCGAGGTCTCGCAGGGCAGGCTCGGCGGGATGACTCCGCAGAACACTCACCTGACGGCCCTGGTCAACGGCGCATGGCGGAACGTGCCGCTGCAGACCGGCTGCGACCCGGCCATGAGCATCAACAGCACCCTGGCGGACCACTCGCTGGCTGCGGGCGCCCGGTGGCGGCAGAGCTTCCGGCTGACGGTCGACGCGGACGTCACGCCCAAGTTGACGTCGTTCCAGTTCACCGACGCTGTGATCGCGGACGGCACCTTCCAGTACCTGAAGTCGGATGCCGCCTCGGCCACGATCAAGGTTGTTCGCCCGGCGGCCAGCACGCCGGCAACACAGCGGCCGACCGCCCCCGCTACTCGGCCCACCGCACCGACGGTCGCCGCCGCCCCGGCCGCCAGCACCGCACCGGTGAGCGCCACCCCGGCGGCCGCACCGAAGAGCGTCGCCCCAGCGGCTCCCGCCACCGCCACGCCCGCTGCCTCCGCCAGCGCCGGCAGCGCCGCGCTGAAGCAGGCCCCCGTTGCCGCCGTCGTGCCCGACTCCGGCCCGTCCGATGGCTCTCTGCTCGCCGGAGCCGGCCTGGTAGCCGCGCTCGCGGGGCTCGTCTCGCTGGTCATGCTGCGGGCCCGCCGTGGGCGCCGTGCATAATCTCCAATGATCAGAATGATCATTCAAGGGGGATCGGATGACGACAACGAGTGCCCAGGGCTTGTCGATTGGGTCGTTCGATGTCGGACGACCCGTCAGACTGATCCCCCGTCGGCCTATCGGCCGAGGCGTCAGAGTGCTGCTGACGGCACTGTTCGGCACCCCGACCGCTGCCCCTGCCGCGCGTCCCTCGCGGTTTCGGCTGCTGCGCGGAGGCGCCGGGCACGAGGAGGAGAGCAAGCCGACCGTCACCGAGCTCTACCACGCCCACCGGCTCGGACTGGTACGGATGGCGATCCTGCTGGTGGACGACCTGCAGAACGCCGAGGACGTCGTCCAGGAGTCCTTCACGGCGCTGTACCAGCGACACGGAGAGCAGCTGAGCGACCTGGACAACGCTCTCGCCTACCTCCGCACCACCGTCGTCAACAACGCCCGCTCGATGCTCCGCCGCCGACAGACCGCCCGCGCCTACGTGCCGCCGCATGAGCCGGACGCGGCCTCCGCCGAGGACGACGCCGTCGTCAACGACGAGCACCGCCGGGTGCTCCTGGCGCTGCGGGAACTGACCGACCGCCAACGCGAGGTGCTGGTGCTGCGCTACTGGTCGGACTTGAGCGAGGCGCAGATCGCTGAAACGCTCAATCTCTCGCGAGGCGCCGTGAAATCGACCGCCAGCCGGGCCCTGGACGCCCTTGAGAAGAAGCTGGAGCAGGTGCGATGACCAAACCCCGCAGCCCCTGGGGCTCCGGAAACGACGACTCGACATCCTCCGACAGTCCGGTGGAGTTGCTACTCCGGGCCGCACTGGAGTCCCGTGCCGATGAGATCACCGTGCACGACCTGCGCCCTGCCGTGCCTCCGGCCCAGAGCACGCGGCGCACTCGGCGCCTCTATGCCGTGACCCTGCCGGTGATCGGCCTCGCCGCAGCGGTCGCCGTCGGCTTCTTGGCCTTGGGCGACACGGTGAAGACCGCACAGCGCGAAGTCCAACCGGCCGTGACGGGCGCCTTCTCGCCGACACCGGGCATGACGGACGTTCCCTCCACGACATCCTCCGCATCCGCATCGACCCCGGCATCGGCATCGGCCTCCGCCAGGTCCTCGGCGACCGTTTCGGCCTCCGCCACCACGACCGGAGCGCCCAGCAGCAGCGCCGTGTCGGGAGCAAACGCCGTGTCCGGCCAGTACCTTGCGTCCACCTGGCTGACGGCAGCAGAGCTCCCTCTGAGCTCGACCTTCCACTGGCAGGCGGCCAACGGCATGCCCACCAACACCACGGGTGAGTTTCAGTGGCTATGGGTCTGTGGAAGTGGCAGCCCGGTCGCGGAACTCCAGACCACCTCGATCTCCACGCTGGCCTTCACAGCCGCAGCCACAGACACCGGCTCCGTGGCGAGCTCTGCCCCTGCGCCCCAGGCGTCCCAGACGATCTTCTACTTCAAGAGCGCCCACGAGGCGACTACGGCACTGGATCGGATCCGGCAGGACTACACGGGCTGTGCGGCGGACAAGGCGAAGAACGGCCCCGGAGACATCACCACGGGAATGAAGCCCACCTGGCAGATCACTCGCACGGCGACCAGTGCCGCGGGCTTCGCCTACCGGAGTATGGCCCGCACTGCGGGGGGCGAGCCGGTCTCCATGCTTGACCTGCCGTCGGACGCGCAGGAGTCGTTCGTGCTGTCCGGAAACGTCATCACGATGGTGAGCATCTCCGGTTCCGACGCGGCGGTTGATCCCGACGGGGGCGCCGCCCAGACCCTGACCACCATGGCGACGCGCCTCAGCACATTCCCGAAGTGAGAGGTGCCAGCAGCCACTCGTCCCGGAATGACTGCCAGGTGAGGTCTTCGGCCCGCCGCCAGATCTTCTGGTGTCGAAGAGGCGCACTGTAGCGGCCTGGCGCTGGGTAGTTGCCGTCAGGGAGGTCAGCCGCTCCGCCAGCACGGGGGCAGCCATGACTGTGCGTCATGGGCGAGTCAGGGGTGGGCGCAGGGGGATGCCGATACCCCGGCGGGGTGGCTGTCGTTGCACAGGGGGGTCGGCGGAATCGGCCCGCGTGGTGACGGCAGTTGGAGTACGCCCATGAGCACGTTTGTCCGACGTATCGCCGCTGTGGGGCTGGTCGGTGCGGCGCTGGCTGCCACCGGCGCGGCGGGGGGCGTGGGGTCGTCCGGGGGCGGGCGCAGGTTTCCGGCGCTGGACCCGGCGGCGCTCGACGCCGCCATCGCGACCCGGCCGGGCGACCAGGCGGCCGGGGCCATCGCCCGGGTCGGCGAGCCGGGGCAGCTGTGGCGGGGCTCGACCGTGGACGCGGTCACCGGCGAGCAGATCCCGCAGAACGCGCACTTCCACATCGGCAGCATCTCCAAGACCTTCGAGGCCACGGTCGTCCTGCAGTTGGCGGCCGAGCGCCGGATCGACCTCGACGGGACGGTCCAGTCGTACGCGCCCGGACTGCTGCCGGACGGCTTCGCCCCGATCACCGTCCGGGAACTGCTCAACATGACCAGCGGCCTCCCGGACGTCGACCAGGGCGCACCGCAGCCGAGCGTCGACGAGGAGATCGCGAACCGGTACGACTACCGGACCTTCGACCAGATCATCCAGTCGACCCTGCGGCCCAAGGACCGTCCGTGGCCCGGCCCGAGGTTCGCGCCGGGCAGCAAGCAGGAGTACAACTCACTGGGCTTTCGGATCGCCGAGCAGTTGGTCGAGCAGATCACCGGCAAGTCGTTCAAGGACGAGGTCACCGCCCGCATCCTGCTCCCGCTTCAGCTGGACGGGACCTCGGTGCCCGAGGACGACCCGCGGATGCCCCAGCCGTATCTGCACGGCTACCTCACCAACGGCAGGGGCGAGCTGGTCGACGTCAGCGAGCAGGGCGGCGACCCGTCCAACATGATCTCCACCCCGGCGGACCTGGACCACTTCGTCAGCGCGCTCTTCCGCGGCCGACTGCTGCCTCCCGCCCAGCTCCAGGAGATGTTCACCGTCCCCGAGGACGGCACCGGCAAGCCGCTGCCGCTGAACGCCGGCACCTCGGAGTGCGTCACCGGCGCGGCCTGCTACGGCGCGGGGCTGATGGCGACGCCGCTCGCGGACGGCGCCGTGCTGTGGGGCAAGTCGGGCCACGACGACGGCTACTCCAACGGCATGTTCGCCACCCGCGACCTGTCGCTGCGCGGTGTCTACTCGGTCTCGACCACCACCTGGGCCTTCGGCAGCGCGCCCGCCCTGGCCGGCCGCCTGCTGCTCGCCGCGATCGGTGCGGCGGGCAAGCACTAAGCCTGCGGGGGCCTCACCCGTTTGACGGACGACGGGATGGCGGGGGCGTCGGGGCACGGGGATGGTGGTCGACGGGGGACGCGAACCAGCCCCGGGCGCCCGTCCGTGGTGAACCACTGCTTGGAGGCGACAGATGTCCGAAGTCACCGCTCCCTACGTGCCCGGCACGCCGTGCTGGATCGACCTGATGGTCCCCGACCAGCAGGCCGCCCTCGACTTCTACCGGGACCTCTTCGGCTGGCAGGGCGAGGTCGGCCCCGAGGAGTTCGGCGGCTACTCGGTCTGCACGCTCAAGGGCAAGCCGGTCGCAGGGATCATGAAGGCGATGGCGATGGGCGACCAGCCCCCGCCGCCGCCCAACTGGACCAGCTACTTCTCCAGCGCGGACGCCGACCGCACCCAGGCGGCGGTCAGCGCGAACGGCGGCGCCGTGATGGCCCCGGCGATGGACGTCGCCAAGCTCGGCCGGATGCTGATCGCCGCCGACCCGCAGGGCGCGGTGTTCGGGGTGTGGCAGCCGGTGGAGTTCCCCGGCGCGCAGATCGTCAACGAGCCCGGCGCGCTGGTCTGGAACCAGCTCAACACCTCGGATGTGAAGGCCGCCGGGCAGTTCTACCAGGCCTCGCTGGGCCTGGACGCGGGCCCGATGCCGGAGATGCCGGAGTTCACCGGCTTCTCGGTCAAGGGGCATCTCGTCGGCGGCCTGCAGAGCCTGGAGAACCTCCCGCCCGGGGTCCCGCCGCACTGGCTGGTGAACTTCGCGGTGGACGACACCGACAGCACGGTCGACGCGCTGGTGAAGGCCGGCGGCAATGTGATCGTGCCGGCCTTCGACATGCCGAAGGTCGGCCGGATGGCCGTCCTGCAGGACCCGCAGGGCGGCACCTTCGGCGTGGTCACGCTCGTCCCGCCGGCGTCCTGACCCCCGCCTGAACGCGTCTGAACGCGTCTGAGCCGTGCCGGGACGAGCCGGCACGGCTCAGTGCATCAGCGCGTCAAAAGCGTCAGCGCAGCAAGGGCGTCAGCGCAGCGCGAGGAAGGTGGCGGCGGCGACGGCGGCTCCGAGCACCGTGCCGACCAGCACCTGCGCGAGGGTGTGGTCCTTGAGCTCGACGCGGGACCAGCCGACGACGGCCACCAGCGGGTAGAGGGCGAGCATCCAGGGGCCGTAGGTGAGGGCCAGCATCGCGATCGCACCCGAGGAGACCGCGGTGTGCACGCTGACCTTCCAGAAGACGGTGATCGCCAGGATCACGACCAGGGCCGCGAGCATCGCCGCGACCAGCGCCGCCATCTCCCTCGGCGCGTGGCAGAGCAGCATCAGCGCCATGCCGCAGACCACCGAGGCCATGATCATCGGGATCACCACCAGCCGGTCCTGCCGACGCCGGACGTGCCGGTCGCCCCAGTGGCCGCGGCGCTCGCCGAGCTTGATCAGCACGATCGGGATCACGCCGCAGAAGAGCGCCGCCTCCACTCCCCAGCCGACGCCCACCAGGCGCTGCGCGTGCCAGCCCATCAGCAGCGTGACCAGGATGATCCAGTTCTTGGGCTCAAGGCCGTCGGTGATCAGGCGGGCGGGCCGGGACTCGGCGGCCTCGGCAGGCTCGGCGGGCTCGGACGGGCGGGGTTCCACCGGGTGGGCGGGAGCGGTCACTGGATGTCCTGGAGATCGGTGTCGGCACGGGAAGAGCTGGGCGCCGCGAAGGCCTCGGCGGCGGGCGAGTGGTAGGCCCGGGCGAGCCGGAGCAGTCGGCCGGTCTCGGTCGCGAAGTCGAGCTCGGCGAAGCTGGCGGCGCCCGGTGCGGCGGCCCGGCCCACCGGGGTGCGGCCCGCCAGCTTGGCCTCGCGGGCGGCCCGCAGCCAGAGCGCCTCGGTCATCGCGGTGAGTTCCTCGCCGTGCAGGCCGGCCCGCTCGGCGGCGCGGTCGGCCTGCTCGCGCACCTCCTCGGGGGCGTGCGGGGCGAGCACCAGGGCGGCGTCCCGGATCTCGATCACCAGGCGGTGCAGCCGCACCCGCGGGCCGCGGCCCAGGCTCGCGGTGAGCACGACGTCGGGCACCGCGCCGGTGAGCGAGGCCCACAGCGGGCGGATCCGCCGCGCGGTGCGCCAGTCCCGCAGGCCGCGCCAGGCGACGCCGACCGCCGGGATCGCGTTGCCGATCACGATCAGCGTGATCGCCAGCAGCTCGACGCCGTCCAGGGCGTCCTGGCTGACGAAGAGCGGCCGCCCGCACAGGTGCAGCACCACCTCGCAGCAGCGCAGCAGCGCGTAGCAGACGCCCACCGCGGTGCCCGCGCCGAGCATCCGCAGCCCGGTCCGCAGCCAGCCGGCGCCGGCCCGCCGCGCGTACGTCCAGAACAGCCAGCCGGCCACGGCCATCGAGGCGCCGAGGTAGCCGTTGAAGATCAGCGCGTAGCAGCCGGCGGGCACCGAGTCGCGGTAGGCCTGGTAGAAGTCCTGGACCTCCGCCGGCTGGTGGACCAGCGCGAAGGAGGCGGTCAGCGCCAGCAGCACGGCGAGCGCGGTGGCCAGGTGCGGTCGGCGGATCCGCGGGGCCAGCTCGGGCCGGGCCATCCCGACCACGAAGGAGAGCACCGCGGCGCAGGCCACGATGCCGATCTGGTTCTTGAACAGCACGGCGAGGTTGTGCACGCCGCTGAGCGCGTCGATCCGGCTCACCACGGCCGGCGTGCCGACGGTGTCGGCCAGCGTCAGCCCGGCGAACGCCGTCCACAGCGCGCGTTGCTGCGGCACCCGCACGGCGGACGGCAGCCGCCAGCAGGTGACCGCCCAGAGCAGGGCCAGCACGACCAGCTTCGAGGTGCTCATATGCTGCGGACCGGGTGGCCGAAGGCGTCGTTGAGGCGGTTCAGCACCTCGGCGGAGTCCGGCGAGGCCGGGTTGGTCTCAGCCCGGGTGGCGCGCTCCAGGATCAGGGTGGCCAGCGACTCGGCCTCGGTCTCCTGACGGCTGCTGTAACCGCTGCGGGCGAGCAGGCTGAGCACCCGGTCGGTGGACAGGCCCAGCTCCTCGTCCTCGGCCCGGGCGGCGCTCTGCTCGGCTGCCCGTACGGCGTCCTGGACGGCGCGCACCCGCGCCGCCTCGGCGCGCAGGGCGGCGGCCGGGCCCTGCGGCGAGACGTGGTCGAGCAGCATGTGCGAGATCTCGTGCAGCACGATCTGGGTCTTCAGGATGGGCGCGGCGCCCGCCTCGTAGAAGACCAGGTCGACGGAGTCCAGGCCGAGCCACATCCCGCACGGCAGCTCGTCGGCGACCGCGCCCTCCAGCGGCACCAGGCGCAGCGGGCGGCCGCGCCGCTCGGCGATCCGGCGGCAGAACTCGGCCAGCTCGAAGGGCTGCGGAAAGGTCAGCTGGTCGGCCAGCGCGACGAAACGGGCGCGCGACCGGCTACGCCACTTCATAGCCGTCCCGTCCCTCCGGTGTCGCCCCGACCGCGCGAACGGGCACCAGGCCCGATCGCGACCGCTCGGGAGTGGTCCTCGCGTCGCTGATCGAGAGTAATCGACCCGTAGCTTAGACCGACCGGGTGAACAAGCCTAGGGCGTGCGACGGCGGCGGCCGACTCGGCCGACCTCCGGCAGGCCTTCGACCAGCCGCACCTGGTCGACGATCGCGCGCACGCCCTTGAGCGCCTTCGGGGAGAGCCCGGCCAGCCGGAAGGCGACCGCCCGGATGTTGCTGTCGGCCAGCACGCCGGCCAGTTCGTCGACGAGCTCGGCGGCCGGCTCCGGCGCACCGGCCGGGCCCGCGGCGTCGCCGGTGCCGGCCTTGAGCTCGCGCACCCGCGCGTCGACCCGCTCGGCCACCGTGTCGTCCAGGAAGTACGCGGCCGGGACGCCGAAGAAGGAGGCGATGACCTCCAGGGTGTTGACCGTCGGGTTGGTCTTGGCCCCGGTGCGGATCTGCTGGAGCGTGCCGTGCGAGACCGTGGGGCCGCCCGCCGCCGCCTGCTTGCGGATCGCCTGGGCGACCTCGTGGTAGCTGAACGGGCCGCGGCCGGCCGGATGGATCTCCTGGAAGAGGTGGTCGAGCTTCTCCGCGATGGTCCGCCGGCGGGCTGGGGGCTGCTCACCCATCGACTCACCCATCGACGTCATCACTCCTCGCTGCGTGCGGCACTCGGCGTTCTGTTCGGAAGGCCCCAGTATCCACTGAATTAGACGCCTGACATGAGCAGATCCTCAAATTTCCATCACGGTTGACAGATCAGGGAGGGTGCAGCGTATGTTCGAGCGCG
Organism: Kitasatospora sp. MAP12-44; assembly: GCF_029892095.1. Taxonomy (NCBI): domain Bacteria; kingdom Bacillati; phylum Actinomycetota; class Actinomycetes; order Kitasatosporales; family Streptomycetaceae; genus Kitasatospora; species Kitasatospora sp. MAP12-44. Next base: position 4,599,359 of record NZ_JARZAE010000004.1, on the reverse strand, counting down.
CGGCGTCCAACAAAATAGACGCCGTAGGGGTGGTGCACGGTCACACGGGGGTTGACCGTGCGCCACCGTCCCCCACCGCCGGGCCGGCGGCACCTGCGAGGATGGACGGGTGAACCAGGCTCCCCAGCGTCCGCGACTGATCGCCACCGACCTCGACGGCACCCTGCTCTGCCAGGGCGGCACGGTCTCCGCGCGGACGGCCGCCGCGCTGGCCGCGGCCGAAGAGGCGGGCATCCAGGTGGTCTTCGTGACCGGTCGCCCGCCGCGCTGGATGCAGTGGCTCGGCCAGCACATCGGCGGCCACGGGGTGGCGATCTGCTCCAACGGCGGGGTGGTCTTCGACGTCCGGCGCGAGCTGGTGCTGGAGAGCTTCCCGCTGCGCGCCGAGGTCACCGGCGAGGTGGTGGAACTGCTGCGCGGACGGCTGCCGGGGACGGCCTTCGCCTTCGAGTTCCCCGGCGGCTTCGCGCGCGAGCCGCAGTACCAGGTGCCGATGTGGGGTTCCGAGGGCGACCACCCGATCGCCACCGCCGAGGAGTTGCTGGCGGACGGCCGGGTGGCGGGCTGCTACAAGCTGCTCGCCAAGCACCCCGAGCTGGACCCGGACACCTTCCTCGAGCAGGGCCGGGCCGCGGTCGGCGCCCTCGCCGAGATCACCCGCTCCAGCCCGATACCGCTGCTGGAGATCAGCGCCCCCGGCGTCACCAAGGCCAGCACACTGGCCCGTTGGTGCGCCGAGCACGGCATCGACCGCTCGCAGGTGGTGGCCTTCGGCGACATGCCCAACGACCTGGAGATGCTGGCCTGGGCCGGCACCGGCTACGCCGTCGCCAACGCGCACCCGCACGTACTGGCCGCGGTGGCCAACCGCACCGTCAGCAACCAGGAGGACGGCGTCGCGCGGGTCATCGAGCAGCTGCTCGCCAGCTGAACATGCCTAGCCGAAGCGGCCGTTGACGTAGTCCGCGGTGCGCGGGTCGACCGGGTCGGTGAAGAGCCGGTCGGTCGGGCCGGCCTCGACGATCTGGCCGGGGGTGTCATGGCTGGCCAGGAAGAACGCGCAGGACTGCGAGACCCGCTGGGCCTGCTGCATGTTGTGCGTGACGATCACGATGGTCAGCCGGCCGCGCAGTTCGGCGATGGTCTCCTCGACCCGCCGGGTGGAGGTGGGGTCCAGCGCCGAGCAGGGCTCGTCCATCAGCAGGACGTCCGGCGAGACGGCCAACGAGCGGGCGATGCACAGGCGTTGCTGCTGGCCGCCGGAGAGCGCGCCGCCGGGGGTGTGCAGCCGGCCGCTGACCTCGCTCCACAGGCCCGCCCGGCGCAGACTGCTCTCCACCAGGTGGCGGCGCTCGTCGCGTTCGGTCCTGATGCCGGCCAGCTTGAGGCCGCTCGCCACGTTGTCCTCGATGGACATCGCCGGGAAGGGGTTGGGGCGTTGGAAGACCATCCCGATCCGCCGGCGCACCTCGGCCGGCCGGCGACCGGGCGCGTAGACGTCCTCGCCGTCCAGCAGCACCTCCCCGGCGAGCGCGGCGCCGCGCACCATCTCGTGCATCCGGTTGAGGATCCGCAGATAGGTGGACTTGCCGCAGCCGGACGGACCGATCAGCGCGGTGACCTGGCCGTCCGCCATGGTCAGCGAGACCCGCTCCAGCACCTTGTGCGAGCCGAACCAGGCGGAGACGCCCCGGGTCTCCAGGCCGGACAGGACCACCGTGTCGGCGGTGGTCGGCGGGTGGGCGGCGGTGGTGGTCATCGACGGTCCTTCCGGCAGGCGCAGCAGGGTCGGCGCAACAGGGTCAGTAGAGGTTGGGCAGCAGGGCGGCGGCGTTCTCGTACCCCGCCCAGAGCAGCGCGGCGAGCACCGGGGCGAAGGTCAGGTACGCCGCCCGCCGGTGCCAGTGCCGCACCGCCAGGGTCGCCGCCAGCACGGCGGCGAGCAGGGCCAGCGCCCACAGCTGCAGGGCGGCCAGCGCGCCGGTGTCCGCCGCGAGGGCGTGGTCGGCCGCGGTGAGCGCCGGACGGCCGCCCGGGTTCGGCTGCGGGTCGCCGTCCAGCCGGGCGCCGATCAGCACGGTGCCGGTCGGGATCCAGCCCGCGTCGCTGGTCGTCAGGACCAGTCGGGCCGGCGCCGCCGGGTCGCGCACCGGGTGGGTGCTGTCGCCGTAGGCGTTGACCGTGTAACTGAACCTGCCCTGGCCGGTGGTCGCGTAGATCTTGTCGCCGACCCGCAGCTCGGAGAGCCGGTCGAACGGGGCGCCGAACGCGGTGCCCCGCCCGAAGAGCACCGCGGTGCCGCGCTGGCCGGGCAGCGCGGTGTCCCGGCGGTGGCCGGGGCCGCGCATCAGATCGTGGCCGCTGGTTCCCTCGACCACCACCGCCTGGTGCAGGCCGATCGCGGGGATGTCCAGCACCGCGACCGGGTCACCGTCGGCGGCGGCGCCGGTGGGCGCGGTCGCGTTGGCGAGCTGGTAGCGGTAGGTCTTGTAGGCGGTGGACTGGAAGTGCTGCTCCTGGAAGCCGGAGAACGCCGTCAGATAGACCCCGAAGCCCAGCAGCAGGACCGCGAGCAGGGTCGCCGCCCACCCCAGCTGGAGCAGCAGCCGGCGGCGCCCCCCGGCGCCCGGAGTGTTGGGGGCCGCCGGGGCGGGCTGCGGACGCGGGGTCGGCGGCAGCTCGGGCGCCGGCTCGGGCGCCGGCTCCGGCGGCGCGAGGGTCGCGGTCATCGCGGGCCCCCCGCGACGGCGTCGGCGCGCCGCCGGCGCATCAACCAGCCGCCCAGGAACGGCGGGACGGCCACCACCGCGAGCAGCTCCAGCGCGGTGAGCGAGGTGAGCACCCAGTCCTCGGGGCGCCCGTCCACCGCGACCACCGAGGCGGGGGCGGCGAGCGAGCCGCCGGCTCCGGAGCCCGCGGCGGCGATCTGCTCGCCGGTCTGCGGGTCGATCGCGCCGGCGCTGCCGTCCGGCGAGGCCGCGCCGCCCGTAGCCGCGGCCGCACCGGTGCCGGCGCCGGCCGCGGTCCCGCCCGCGCCACCGGTACCCGCCTTGCCGCCCGTACCGCCGCCGGCGGACCCCGCGCCGCCGGTGGCGCTCGCGGAGGACGTGCCCAAGCCGCCGGCGCTCGGCTGACCATTCGTCATCACCACGCAGGTGAGCGGCTGGCCCACCTTGTCGCACGGGCTCGGCTGCGGCGCGGTGACCAGGACGGTGAGCTGGCCGGCCGAGTTGAACGTCGGGTTGGCGCAGTTGCTCAGCGTGTTGGGGTTCACCGGGCTGGCGTTGCCGGGGATCTGGGTGGTCTGCAGCAGTCCGCCGCGGACCAGCCCGCGCGGGATCGGCGAGTAGCCGATGTCGGCGACCTCGCCCTGCCCCTGGCAGAGCACATAGGAGAGGAACTGGCTCAGCGCGGCGCCCTTGGTGGTGTTGAAGCGCGGCGGCACCGGCAGGGCCGCGCCGGCCCGCGGCACGATCACGTAGCTGTAGCTGGAGACCGGGTAGGAGCGCGGGTCGGCGTTGGTGTAGACGCCGTCGAGGTTCTGCTGCAGGTAGTTCGGGTCGCTCGGTGGGGTGTTGTCGTCCACCCCGCGGATCTTCGCCGCGGTCAGCGCGACGGCCACGTTGGAGGCGGTCGGCAGGGTGTAGTAGCCGGCCGGGTTGAGCACCTTGACGACGGGCCAGTTGGCGGACTTGGCGAAGGCGTACTCGTCGTAGCCGATCGAGCCGAGCCCGGTCTGCGACATCACGTAGCCGGCCACGATGTCGGAGCCGTTCTGCGCCACCATCCGGCCCGAGGGCGGGAAGAACTCGGTGTAGTCGCCGCAGGTGACCTTGTTGACGCTGGTGCAGTAGGCGTCCCACTGCTGCTGGTGGGTGTGCTCCATCCAGCGGGTGAACTGCGCGGTGGCGCCGGAGCCGTCCGAGCGGACCACCGGGGTGACCTGGATGTGCGGCAGGGCGCGACCGTAGCTCGCGGTGATCCGCGGGTCGTCCCACCAGGTGATCTTGCCGGTGAAGATGTCCACCAGGTTGTCCGGCGACAGCCGCAGGTCGGTGACCTGCTTGCCGGCCAGCTTGAGGTTGTACATGAACGCCGTGCCGCCGGCGGTGATCGGGACGTAGGAGTACCCGTAGACCGGGTTCTCCGCGTTGCCGCCGCCGCTGCTGTGCACGCTGCCGCTGGCGCCGGTGTCGTCCTTGGTGCGGAACGGCACGTCGGAGGCGGTGAAGTCGTCCTGGTCCGCCTCCCACTGCTGGCGACCGGCGGCCGAGCCGTCGGGCTTGAAGTCGATCTGGATGCCCTCGGTGGTGACGTCGGTGCGCCACTGGTCGATCGCCGGGCCGGCCCAGCTGGAGCCCTCGGCGTTGAGCGAGGTGGTCGCGAAGGCCGGGGTGCCGGTCCCCAGCAGGAGCACCTGGGTGCAGAGCAGCAGGGCGAGCAGGACAGCCAGCGGTCGGACAGGGCGGTGAGCGGCTGCCCACGGCATGACGGTTCCTCCGATACGGATGCGGGAGCGGGTGCGCGGGCGGGAACTGGAGCTGGAGCTGGAGCTCATCAGGCCCGGGCCTCCCGGGCGGCCCGGCGGCGGCGCCGGCCCGAGGTGCCGGGGCGACGGCTGCCGAGTACCCGGGCGGTGACGAACAGGACCAGGACGATCGCCATCAGCAGCAGCGCGGCGGCGAAGCCCCGGGAGACCATGAAGGGGTAGGGCTGCCGGACGTAGTTCCAGATGTAGAGCGGCAGGCTGATCTGGTTCCCGCTGAACGGGTTGGCGTTGGTCCGGGTGGTGAAGCCCGCGGTCAGCAGCACCGGCGAGGTCTCGCCGACGCCGCGGGCCATCGCCAGCACCACCGCGGTCGTCAGGCCGGGCCGGGCGGTGGGCAGCACGACGTTCCACACCGTGCGCCACTGGCTGCCGCCGAGCGCGTACGAGGCCTCCCGCAGGGTGCCGGGGACCAGCCGGATCACCACCTCGGAGGCCCGGGTGACGATCGGCATCATCATCACGGTCAGCGCGATCGAGGCCGCGAAGCCGCTGGGCTGCAGCCCGAGGGTGAGGATCAGCACGCCGAGCACGAACAGGCCCGCGACGATGGACGGCAGCGCGGTCATCGCCTCCACCACCGTGCGCACCGGCCGGGCCGCCCGGCCGCCGATCTCGGAGAGGAAGACCGCCGCGGCGATGCCCAGCGGCACCGAGAACAGGGTGGCCAGGCCCAGCTGCTCCACCGAGCCGATCACCGCGTGCAGCGCCCCGCCCGAGGTGATCGGCGAGCGCGCCGCGGTGTGCTCCATGTCCTGGGTGAAGAAGTTGAGGTGCGCGGCGGCGTGCGAGCCGCGGATCGCGATGAAGCCGATCTGCTCGACGATCAGGACCACCAGCAGCGCCCCGGAGGTCCAGGCGACCAGCGAGACCACCCGCTCGCGCACCGTCCGCGGGTCCCACTGGAGGCTGCCGAGCGCGTAGCTGAAGGCCAGGAAGAGCAGGTACCAGCAGAGCAGGAAGCCCTGGGCGCCGCTGAACGGCAGCAGCCGCTCGTAGAGCAGCCAGTCCAGCGCCAGCGAACCCAGCAGCGCGCCGCCCAGGGTGAGCAGCTCGGGCCGGGTGACGCCGCCCAGCCGCAGTCGGTGTTCGGGGGCTTCGACGGCGGCGGCGACCGGGGCGGCCTGGGCGTCGGCGACCTTGGGGAGTTCAACCGTGGGCAGGTCGAGGGCGGTCATCGGGGGAGTTCCCTTCGGGGTCATGGTCAGTCCGCCGTACTGGCGCCAGAGCGGGAGCGACTGATGACCAGGCCCGCCAGCACGTTGACCAGCAGCGTGAGGGTGAAGAGCACCAGACCGGCCGCCATCAGGGCGGAGAGCGAGAGCGCGTCCGACTCGCCGAAGCGCAGCGCGATCAGCGCGGAGATCGAGTTGGCGCCGTTCTCCAGCACATGGCCGGTGATCTTGAAGGCCGGCGAGATGACCAGGGCGACCGCGATGGTCTCGCCCATCGCCCGGCCGAAGCCGAGCATCACGGCGCCGATCACGCCGCCGCGGCCGAACGGCAGCACCACCGTGCGCACCATCCCCCAGCGGGTGCTGCCCAGCGCGTACGCGCCCTCGCGCTCGCCCTGCGGCGCCTGCGAGAAGACCTGGCGGCTGAGCGAGGTGACGATCGGGATGATCATCAGCGACACGATCATCCCCGCGATGAAGGTCGAGGAGGTGTAGGAGGTGCCGATGTCGCCGGTGCTGACCTTGAGGAAGGGGATGAACCCCAGGTGCAGGGCCAGCCAGCGAATCACCCCGACGATCCGCGGCTGCAGGAAGTAGAAGCCCCACAGGCCATAGATGATGCTCGGCACCGCCGCCATCAGGTCGATCACCGAGACCAGCACGGCCCGCAGCCGGGCCGGCGCGTACTCGGAGACGAAGACCGCCGCGGTGAGCGAGACCGGGACGGCCAGCACCAGCGCGATCACCGCGATCAGCACGCCGTCCGGCAGCACGGCGGCGATGCCGAACTGGTGCGTCTCGGTGTCCCAGCGCATCTCGGTGAAGAACGACCAGCCGGTGGCGCGCAGCGCGGCGGAGCCGCGCAGCAGCAGGAAGAGCGCGATCAGGCCCATGATCACGAAGACCGACAGGCCGGCCGCCCGGAGCAGGCCGCGGAAGATCCGGTCGCCCGGGGTGACCGGCGCGGTGATCACGCGTGGCTGGTCCGGGCCCGGCTGGGTGGGTGGCGCGGTGAGGGCGGTTGTCATGGTCTGTCAGCTCTCCGGCTCCGACGGGACGGTAGGCGCTGGGCGGGACGGGGGGCGGCTGCCGCCCCCCGTCCCGCAGCGGTGGTCAGGTCCTGCGTCGCAGCCGGTTCAGCAGCCGGCCGCCCGCGGCGGTGCCGGCCAGCACCAGGGCCGCCGGTCCGCCGAGCAGCAGCACGGCGCCGGCGATCAGCACCAGCGGCAGCAGCAGCCGCGCGGTGCCGGCCCGGTCCGGTGCCGGCTGCCCGGCGGCGACCGGTGCAAGGGCCGGCTGGGTGCCGCCGGGCGACGGGGTGCCGGTCGCCGGCTTCGAGCCGGTGGGCGTGGTCGCCGGGGCGGCGGCGCCGTCCCCGCCGGTGGTGCCGGCGGCTGCCGCGGCAGCGGGCTCGGCGGCGCCCCCGGCTGCCGCCACCGGCGCGATGCTCGCCGAGGTGGCTTCCCCCGCCGGATTCGCGGTCGCGGCCGGCGCCGGGGCGGCGGCGGGCTGCTGGTTGCCCGGCAGCGCACCGTCCTGCGCGGCGACGTGGTTGGCCGCGGCCTGCGCCTGGGCCTGCTGGGCCGAGGTGAGGTCGGCGTAGCCGACCGCCAGCTTGCCCGGGTCGGGGCCGTAGAGCTGCCCGCCACCCAGGGCGGTCACCGACTGGACGAACTGCGAGACCGCGCTCGCCTTGGCCGCGCTGAGCCCGGCGGTCGGCACCATCGCGTACTGGACGGTGGTCAGCGGGTAGGCGTTCGGGTCCGCGGCGTACGGGGTGCCGCTCGCGCCGTAGGGCAGCTGCTGGGTGCCGGTCAGCGGGTCGACCGGCATGTCGCCTACCGCCGCCTGCATGGAACCGATGCTCGGTGCGACGAACGAGCCCTGGGCGTTGAGCAGTTGGGCCTCGGGCAGGCTGAACGCCTCGGCCTCGCCGGTGTCCAGGACGGCGATCAGCTGGCGGGTGCCCGGCAGTTCGGCCGGGCAGGCCGCGTGGTTGCCGGTGGCGTCCGCCAACGGGGCCTGGCAGGTGGGGGTGTCGGACAGGATGTGCCGGGCCACCTGGCCGAGCCCGCCGAGCTGCGGCGTCCAGTCGTACTGCTTCGCGTGCGGCTGGCTGCCGGCGCCCGAACTGTCCTCCGCCACAAAGGCGTTGACCGGGTAGCCGGCGAAGCCGGGCCGCAGGTAGTAGGTGTCGACGTGCATGCCCCACGGGTCGGGCTGGCCCTGCAGGAAGGCGGCCGCCTGCGGGTCGGCGGCGATCCAGTCGGTCAGCTGCTGGACCAGGTCGGTGGCGCCGCCGACCACGATCGGCAGGCTGGAGGGCACGCCCGGAGCGCACTTGGGCCACGTCTCGGGGGCGATCAGGCTCGGCGGGTTGAGCGCCAGGAACTCCTGGTCCTCGAAGATGCAGGCCGGGTTGCCGGCCACCGAGGCCGGGTCGAAGGCCGCGGTGGGAGTGGACGTGTAGGACTGCGTCAACTCCTTGGCCAGCAGCCGCGCGTTGAGCCGCATCTGGGTGATCTGCCGGCCGGTGGCCGGGTTGTCGACCTCGAAGGCCACCGAGATCCCGGCGTTGGCCAGCGGCGCGTAGACATAGGGTCGCGGCGCGGTCGGCGTGGTGTCGGGCAGCGCGGTCAGGGCGACGTCCGCGCCGGAGCCCTTCAGGAAGTTGCGCCGCGCCAGCGGCTCACCGCCGCCGAAGTTGTACTGCACGTTGAGCGGGCTGCTCGTCGACAGGCAGAGCCCCGAACGCCACTGCTGGACAGCCCGGTTGGCCATCTCCAGGCCCGCGATGGTCAGGTCCGCGGGGCCCGTCTTGCAGTCCGCGGCGGTCGGCGAGAAGGAGAGCGGGACGACCGTGCGGTGCGTCCAGGCGCAGGCCTCACCGGTCTGGTTGGAGTTCACCACGTTCGGATACGACAGCACGGTGGCGTCGCTGGCCTCGTTGAAGAAGCCGTCGTTGTCGTAGCTGTGGTCGTCGCAGTTGGTCGCGCCGGTGGGGTCGCCGTTGATCAGGGCGTCCACCCCGACCGCGTCGCCGCCGTAGTTGGGCTCTAGCACCAGCGAGCAGGGGTGGGTGGAGTCGCAGCCGAGCGTCTGGCTCTGGGCCGCGGTCCACACCTCGACGTTGGCCTGCCCGGTGCCGTCCGGCGCGGTGACCGCGATCGCGCGGTTGGCCGGGAACTCGGGCGAGCGGCCGGCGGCCGGCGCCGCCTGCTGGAAGCCGTCGGCGGGGATGCCGTTGTACAGCTCGGCGCCGTAGCAGTCGGTCGGCCCGGGGTTGGTGCCGCGGCACTGGTAGACCCGCACCGCGTAGAGCTTGTTGGGGTCGCCCTCCGGGACGGAGGTCACCGGGTTGCCCTGGGTGTCCACCGTGGGCGTGAAGCCCTTCCAGGACACGTGGACGATCTGGTCGGCCAGGCCGGTGGTCGGTGTCACCGTGATGCTGCCGGTCGGCCCGTACTTGCCGGCGGCGGGCTGCCAGACGGGCGGTCCTGTCACCGTGACGGCGCTCGCGTCGGCCGTGGCCCGCTGGGTGGTGCCGGCACTCAGCGGCAGCACCGCCAGGACGGCGACGATCGCCCAGGCCAGCACGGCGGACAGCCAGGCTCTGGACCACCACCCGTCGCCTCGCGGAAGTCGGTCACGGAGCTTCATGAGGGTACCTCCGGCAGTGCGCGCGGCAGACGAGCGAGGGCTACGGACATTGAGCGGACCAACGGATTCCCGATGGGGCCATCTCCTCATGCCCACATGACACTTGAAGACCGTTCAGGTGTACGAGGCCCCAACCGGGGCCCGACGCAAGGGCGTTGCTCCGCAGCGAGACCGAAAGGGCCCACGGTGGCGTGGGCCCTTGGATCGAACGGTCAGTTGGTGACGGTCAGCGCGAGGGTTCCGGTGTGCTGGCCGGCCGTGAAGAACGTGGTGTTCAGCTGGCTGTCCGCGTACTGGGCGCCCGCCGGGTCGATCTCCAGGTCGTCGGAGGTCAGCGTCTGGCTGGCGCCGTTCTTGGCCACCGCGGTGTTGCCGACCGGGTCCAGCAGGCTGACCGGGGCGGTCGCACCCAGCGGCACGCCGGTGACCGCCCAGTTGTCGGCGCTGAAGGCCAGGTTGGTGAAGATCGCGGTCTTGCCGGTCCGGATGTTGACCAGCAGCAGGCTGCCGCCGACCTGGACGTTGCCGTAGTAGCCCACCAGGCTGACCGAGCCCGCGGTCACCGGGAAGCTCGCCGAGAGGCCGGTGCTGCTGCTGTAGGAGGAGGTCGCACTGGGCAGCGCGATCGCGATGATGCCGGCCGCGGAGGACTGCTGCAGGAAGGTGCTGTCCTCCTGGATCACCAGGCTGCCGGTGGGCGCGGCGGGGGTGGCGGCCACGGCCGCACCACTCAGGCCAGTGACGGCGAGGACAGCGGTGGCAGCGGCGGTGGCGGCGACGCGGACGCGGTTGCGGGGCATGGAGGACTCCTTGTGAAGTGAACGGCCGTTCGGGGAGCGACCGGCGGCCAGGGAGCAAGCACCCCCTGGCCGCCGGATGGTGACGATGGATCAGCTACGCGTGGAGCGGGTGGAGCAGGTACGGGTGGATCAGATGTGGGTGGTGCTGCCGCAGGCGCCGATCGGCAGGGTCTGGAAGCCGTAGCTCTTCAGGTCGGCCTTGGCGGTGGCGTTGGTGCAGATCCAGCCGGAGGCACCGAAGATCGCCTTCAGCGCGGTGGCCTGCGTGCCGGTGGCGGTCCAGTCGCCACTGCGCACCACGTTGTAGACGTTGCGGCCGTAGTTGGTGGAGGTGAACGTCGGGTTCAGGGTGTGGGTCGAGGTGATCGGGAAGGTCCCGTCTACCGAGCGGATCGACAGGCTGCCGGGGGCGTCGGTCGTGGTGGTGTGGCCGCCGTAGACCTGGCCGATGTAGTGCGCGGCCGAGTACGGGAAGACCGAGTTGACGTCGGTGAAGACCGCGTCGGTGCCCTCGTTCTCCTCGGGGGTGTACGCCTCGACGCAGGAGCCGGGGGTGACCGTGGTGCCGCCGCCGATGGCCTTGAGGAAGAAGGCGCGGGTACCGGAGCTGAGCTGCGGCAGGTAGGCGTCGATCGTGGCGTTCGGGCCGGTGTAGCCGGAGACGTCGGTGATCTGGTTCCAGTTGGTGATCGAGCAGGTGTAGATGCCGAGCAGGTCGGCGGTGGTCAGGTTCGCCGGGGCGTTGCCCGCGGAGTTGCCCGCCCAGGAGACGCCGTCCTTGGCGTACGCGACGAACAGGTCGCTGGTCAGGTCACCGGTCTGCGGGGCGCGCGAGGAACGGGCGAAGTCCAGCGTGGTGTTGGTGTTGGCGTTCAGCGCGGCGACACCGGCGCTGGAGCCGTTCGGGCGGGCGATGGAGTTCGCGCCCGTCTTGGGGGTGATCGGCGAGGTGCCGGTCGCGTCCCAGCTGTACAGGCGGGGGGACGTGGTGTCGCCCTTGCCGGTCAGGAAGGCGTTGTAGTCGGTGGAGAACTGGTTGAGCACGGCCTGCGTGGTGTCCGAACCCGCACCCACGATGTCCTGGGCGGCCGGGGTCACGGTCGGGTCGGCCGAGGCCATACCGGCGGCGACGGTGGCGAGAGAGGTGGCGATGGCAAGGGTCGCGAACAGCTTTGCGGCAGTGTGACGCATGGTGCGTTTCCTCCGGTGGGAGATGCAGGCATGACGTGTCCGGGATCCGGGGTCGGATCCAGGCCGGGGGCGGCAGTTCCGACCGCCGTCCGACGGGACCGATCCTGTCCGCGTCACGCCGGGCCGGAAAGGTCCGACTGCGCCGACTGCGGTCAAGGTGAATTCCACTGTGCGGGAGCGGAGTTGGTTTAACCGCTGGCCAGCTCCGGTGCCTGGTGGGCCGATCCGGCCGGGGCTACCGGCCGGTGCTCCCGGACGTTCTTCTCGCGGTGGCCATTCGGGCCGGAACCGGACGCCTCGGCTTCACCACGGCCATCGCCCCTGCCAGCCGGTGGACTTCAACTCCCGTTCCAGGGAGTGGAGTCCGGCGCGGAAGCTCTCCAGCCCCTGGCGGCACTGGTCGCGGCGCAGATAGCCGCGGGCACTGCGGGCCACCGGTTCCTCGACCCCCGAACCGGGGCGGGTGCTGCGCGGCGGCAGGAAGGCCGACCAGCGCCAGGCCCGCGCCGCGTCCTGCGTCAGCGCGTACCGCAGGGCGGCTCGTTCGATCATCAATTCCCGCAGGGCGGTGGCCAGTTCGACCTCGCCGCGATACATCCTCGCGGACACCGCCAGTTGCCGGCCGTTGCCCGCCGCGAGCGACCAGCCGACCCGGCGGTCCGAACCCTGGACGGCGAGCAGCCGCGGGCCGCGCTGTGCGGCGCGGGATTCAGGCATCGGCGGAGGGTCTCAGCCCGTCGACGCCCGGTTCGACGAGCGGCTCGACGAGCGGCTCCTGGCGCTCCAGCAGTGCGACGAAGCGGCGGAAGGCGTTCTGGCAGGTCGCGTAGCGCTCGTAGGCCCGGCTGGAGCGGGCCCCCGGCAGGCCGCGCGGCCCCGGGACCACCCAGATCCAGCCGATCCCGTCCCGCACATGGGTGATCCGCGCGGTCAACTCCGCTGCGCCATGGCGTAATCCGTCGAACACCAGGGCCGCCTCGGCGGCCGACTCGTAGACCGCAGGGGAGATCGCCACGACCCGTCCGTTCGGCGCCTTGAGCTGCCACTGGTAGCGCCCGTTGGCCGTCCGCTCGGCCTGGAATCCGCCGCGAACGCCCGCCGCCCTCGCCCGGTTCCCGCCCACCTGGCCCACGGTCGCCCCCCTGTCAGGTTCCACGCCCACGCCGTGGGGCGGCCTGGGCCGTGGGTGTTGCGTAGAGATCGTGTGACCGCCACCCGCCGCGCGCAACCGTATGTGTGCAGAGCTGAGCACAGATAGAGCTGATGAGCGTTCAACGGTTCTATTGGCCCCGATGTTCTCCCTCGTTAATCTTGCGCGATCGCGCAACTCCTCTGCGTGACAAGGGAGTCGGCGCCTTGCCTGCAGGCGCCGTCTGTTCTATAAGTAATAGAGCAGATCAACAAGGAGCCGACGTGATCCTGAGCATTGACCCGAGCGGCCAGGTCCCGATCTACCAGCAGATCCGGGACCGGGTGGTCGAGGCGATCGCGGCCGGCGAACTCGCCGAGGGCAGCCCGCTGCCCTCGACCCGCCAGCTCGCGGCCGATCTCGGCATCAACTTCCACACCGCCAACAAGGCCTACGACCTGTTGCGGCAGGAGGGGCTGCTCGTCCTCAACCGCCGCAGCGGAGCGGTCGTCCAGCGCGACGCCCGCTCCGGCCCGGCGCTGCCCGGGTTCGCCGAGGAATGGACAACCCGGCTGCGCACTCTGCTGGCCGAGGCGGTGGCCCACGGCGTCGACGACGACGCGGTGCGCCGCGCCTGCGCCGACACGCTCACGTCGTTCGCGGTGGACGCGACTGCTCGGACGGATCAGACGGATCAAGGGGGAGAACCGGTATGACAAGCGAAGCCCTGTGGACTGACGCAGGCCTCCCGCTGCTGGTGCTGGCGGCGGCCTGGCTGACACCGGCACTGAGCGGGCCCACGCTGCCCTTCGGGGTGCGCGTCCCGGCCGAGCACGCCGACGAGCCGGTGATCGCCGAGCAGCGCTCGGTCTACCGGCGGTGGCTGGCCGGCGCCGGTGGCGTGCTGGTGCTGCTGGGCGCCGCGCTGGCCTTCGCGGCCCCCGCCTCCCCGCTGCGCGCCCTGCCGGCCGTGCTGAGCATCGCGCTCTGCCTGCCCTGCTACCTGCGCGCCCGACACGCGATCCTGGCGGTCAAGCAGCACGAGGGCTGGTACCGCGGGCTGCGCCAGGCGGTGACCGTCGACACCACGCTGCGCACCGACCCCGAGCCCTTCCCCTGGCTCTGGGGCCTGCCGGCGCTGCTCCTCACCGCCGCCACCGCGGTGCTGGGCGTGCTGCGCTACCCCGCGATGCCGCAGCGGCTGCCCACCCACTACAACGGCTCGGGCGTGGCCGACCACTTCACCGACAAGTCGGTCGCCGCCGCGTTCGTGCCGGTCTACGTGCAGCTGGGGCTGACCGCGCTGCTGGGCCTGACGGCCTGGTTCTCGTTCCGCTCCCGGGCCGACCTCGACCCGGCCCGTCCCGCCGCGAGCGCCTTCCAGCACCGCCGCTTCGTCGTGCGGATGGCGGCCTCGGTCCTGCTGCTGACCGCCTGCGCCGATCTGACCCTGCTGGTGGCCGCCTGGGGGATCTGGCACGGTGACCACACGATGGCCGCGCTCCCGCTGCTGCTGCCGGTGCTGCTCGGCACCCTCGGGGTGATCGCCGTCGCGGTGGTGACCGGGCAGAGCGGCAGCCGGATCGCGGCCCCCGCCGGCCCGGACACCGGCGCCGTCCACCAGGACGACGATCGCTACTGGCGGGCCGGGCTGTTCTACGTCAACCGCGAGGATCCGGCGTTCTTCGTGCCCAAGCGCTTCGGCGTGGGGTGGAGCGTCAACCTCGGCAATCCGTGGGCCGCGCTGCTGCTGGCGGTCCTGCTCGGCGGCGGCATCCTGGCGACTGTGCTGAACCACTGAGCCGCCGGGCCGAGGCTCAGAGCCGGGCCGACCAGCGCACCCGGGTGCCGCGGCGGTCGGGGCCCGGCTCGTGCCAGGCGTCGCCGCCGAGGTTCTCCGCGCGGCGGCGCAGGTTGGCCAGTCCGCTGCGGCGCCCGCCCTCGGGGATGCCCACACCGTCGTCGGTGACGCTGAGCAGCACCCCTGGCCGACCGGCCCGGACGGGCGCCTCGGGGTCACCGGGGACCGGGCGCCCGTGGTCGTCCAGTCGGACGGTGGCATCGACCTCCACACCGACCCGCGAGGCCCGCGCGTGGCGCGCCACATTGGACAGCATCTCCCGTAGCGCGGCCAGGAGTTGACGGGCGATCTGATCGTTGATCAGATTCTCCACCGGGCCGGTGAAGGTGACCGAGGGCTTGAAGCCGAGCGCTGCGGCGGCCTGGCTGCCCTCGCGCAGCACCCGGGTGCGCACGGTGTCCGGCTCGTCGCCGTGGTCGTCGTGCTGGAGGGCGTAGATGGTGGTGCGGACCTCCTGGATGGTGGCGTCCAGCTCGTCGACCGCGGTGTCAAGGCGCTCCTTCACCCCGGGCGCCACGGCCCGCCGGGCGGCGCTCTCCAACATCATCCCGGTGGCGAAGAGCCGCTGGATCACCAGATCGTGCAGGTCGCGGGCGATCCGGTCGCGGTCCTGGAAGACCGCCAACCGCTGCTGGTCGCGCTGGCCCTCGGCGAGCCGCAGGGCGAGCGCGGCCTGCGAGGCGAAGGTCTGCGCGAGCTGCTTCTCGGCGTCGCTGAACGGCCGCCCGCCCAGCGGCCGCCAGATGCAGAGCCCGCCGAGCACCCGGCCGGCCGCGATCATCGGCAGCGCCATCGCGGGGCCGAAGTCGCGGGCGATCCGCAGGTCCAGCAGCGGTTCGCAGGAGAGGTCCTCGACGAAGATGCTCTCGCCCGCCAGCAGTCGGCTCACATAGTCGGTCACCGGCACCAGCTCGCCGGCCACGAACTCGGCGGCCTCGCCCGAGGCGTGCGCGATCCGCAGGCCGCCGTCGGCGGTCGGCAGCACGATGAACCCCAGTGCGGCGTCCGCCAGTTCGCGCACCTGCTCGGCCGCCACCGCGAGCGCGGTGTGCGCCTCGTCGCTGGAGAGCAGCGCGGTGGTGACGGCGGCGGCGCCGGCGATCCAGCGCTCGCGGCGCAGGCCCGCCTCGTAGAGCCGGGAGTTCTCGATCGCCACACCGGCGGCGGCCGCCAGCGCGTGCACCACCTGGGCGTCCTCGGGCGTGAAGCCGCCGCCGCCCTGCTTCTCCGTCAGGTAGAGGTTGCCGAAGACCTCGTCGCGCACCCGGATCGGCTCGCCGAGGAAGGACTTCATCGACGGGTGGTGCGGCGGGAAGCCGGTCGAGCGCGGGTCACTCGCCAGGTCGTCCAGATGCAGTGGCTCGGGGCGGTCGATCAGCGCGCCCAGGATGCCGCGGCCCGAGGGGAGGTCGCCGATCGCCGCGGCGGTCGCCTCGTCGATGCCGACGTGGATGAAGTCGGACAGCCCGCTGCCGTTCGACGAGATCACCCCGAGCGCGGCGTAGCGCGCGTCCACCAGCTCGGCGGCGCCGGAGGCGATCCGCTCCAGGGTGGCGTGCAGGTCCAGGCCCGCGCCGACCGAGACGACGGCCTCGAGCAGCCGCTGCATCCGGTCGGTGACGGCCGCGGCGGACTGCAGCCGCTCCGCCACCTCGGTGACCAGGGTGTCCAGGCCGAGCGAGGAGATCTCGGGGACCCGGTGCGGTGCGGGTTCCTCATCCGATGTGGTCGCCATGGTTTGAGCCTAGTTTGCTCCGATTTGGACGGGCTCGCGACGGGCCACCTGCGCGCCCTCGGATCGGCATTCGCGATCCCACAGCTCGCGCAACCGGCCGCCCTCGCGCGCTGTCAGCTCCGCCCAGCCGCCACGCTCGACGATCCGGCCGCCGTCCAGCACCACGATCTCGTCCACCCCGGCGGTGGCCAGGCCGGCCAGCCGGTGGGTGATCAGCAGGGTGCCGCGGCCGGCGGTGGCGGCCAGCAGGTCGGCGGTGAGGGCGTCCGCGGTCGGCAGGTCGAGGTGCTCGGCCGGCTCGTCCAGGATCAGCAGCGGGAAGTCGGCGAGCAGCGCCCGGGCCAGCGCCAGGCGCTGGCGCTGGCCGCCGGAGAGCCGGTCACCGTGCTCGCCGACCATGGTGTCCAGGCCCTCGGGCAGGGTGTCCACCCAGTCGAGCAGCCGGGCCTCGGCCAGCGCCGCGCGCAGTTCCAGGTCCGAGCAGCCGGGCCGGGCCAGGCGCAGGTTCTCCCGCAGCGAGCTGTCGAAGACGTGCGCGTCCTGGGCGCACAGGCCGATCGCCCGGCGCACGTCGTCGCCGTCCAGCATCCTGGTATCCACAGCCTGTGGACGATCGGCGGCGAGCCGGACGCTGCCGCTCTGCTGGTCGAGCAGGCGCAGCAGGACGTGCGCGAGCGTGGTCTTGCCGGAGCCCGAGGGGCCGACCACCGCGATCCGGCGACCGGCGGCGAGGTCGAGGTCGATGCCGTCCAGCGCGTACGCCGAACGGCCGGGCCAGCGGGCCCGCAGGCCGCGCACGGACAGCGGGAACGGATCCTGCGGCGGCGCGGCCGGGGAGGTCGGCTCGGTCACCGGCTCCGGGGTGTCGAGCACCTCGGTGAGCCGCCGGGCGGCGGCCCGGCTGCGCTCGCGGAACTGCACGGCCACCGGCATCCCGGCCACCGCCTCGAAGGCAGCCAGCGGGGTGAGGATCACCACCGCCAGGCAGAGGCCGGAGAGCGAACCGCTGCTGACGCCGTGCACGCCGACGGCGGCGCACGCCGCCACGGTGAGGCCGGTGAGCAGCGCGGTCAGCCCCGCGCCGAGCGCCGCGGTGGCCGCCGACCGGGAGGCCAGCGCCGTCAGCCGCGCGTCGGCGGCCCGGACGGCGCCGAGCCGCGCGGGCAGCGCGCCGGCCACCGTGAGCTCGGCGGTGCCGGTGCAGGTGTCGACCACGGCGGTGGCCAACGCGCCTCTGGCGGGCGCCTGTTGACGCTCGGCCTGGCCCGCGAGGAGGGTCGACAGGGTCGGCACGGCGGCGCCGGCCAGGAGAAGACCGAGGCCGAGCAGGAGGCCGGCGGCGGGCAGGAAGAGCGCGAGCGCGGCGGCGGAGGCCAGCGAGACGGTCAGCGCGACGGCGGCCGGCAGGCGCCAGCGTAGGTACCGGTCCTGCAGCGAGTCGACGTCGGCCACCAGCCGGGAGAGCAGGTCACCGCGGCGGAAGGCCGGCAGCGCGCTCGGGGCCAGCCGCTCCAGTCGGCGGTAGACGGTGGTGCGCAGGCCGCCGAGCGTGCGCAGCACCGCGTCGTGCGAGACGAGTCGCTCGGCGTAGCGGAAGACGCTGCGGCCGACGCCGAGGGCGCGCACCGAGGTGACGGCCATCATCAGGTAGAGCACGGGGGGCTGCTGCGAGGCGCGGGAGATCAGCCAGCCGGACAGCGCGAGGAGCGCTACCGCGCAGCCGAGCGCGAGGCTGCCGAGCAGGACGGCGAGGCTCAAGCGGGGGGTGGTGGCGGCTTGGGGGCTCTCGGGTGGGTGGGTGCGGGGGTGGCTCCCGGGGTGGTCGCTGCGGGGGGCTGCATGATTTTCTGACTGCCGCAGAGGTGTGGGGGTGGTGTCTCGCCGTTCGGCAGTCTGAAAATCACGCACCACGCCCCCCTCCGCGACCACCCCGTCCGCCACCCCCTCCCGCAGCGCGACCCTCTCGCTTGGGTGGGGGGTGAGGGGGGTGAGGGGGGTGAGGGGGGTGAGGGGGGTGAGGGGGGTAAGGGAGGTGCGGAGGTTCAGCTCGATGTGGCGGTCCGCTACCGCCAGCAGGGCAGGCCTGTGAGCCACAAGGAGCACAGTGCGCCGCGGGTCGGCCGCCAGCGCGCGGACCGCGGCCACCACCGCGGCTTCGCTCTCGCCGTCCAGGTTGGCGGTCGGCTCGTCCAGCAGCACCAGCGGGCGATCGGTGGCGAGCAGCGCCCGGGCCAGGGCCAGGCGCTGGCGCTGACCTGCCGACAGGCCCGTGCCGCCCTCGCCGAGGGGGGTGTCCAGGCCCTGCGGGAGGTGGTCGACGAAGTCCAGGGCTTGCGCGGCGGTCAGGGCTGTGCGCAGCTCGGCGTCAGTTGCGTCGGGGTAGCCGAGGCGGACGTTGTCGGCGATGGTGCCGGCGAAGAGGTGCGGGCGCTGCGGGACCCAGGCGATCTGCGCGTGCCAGGAGGTCGGGTCGAGGTCGTTCAGGCGGTACGACGAGCCGTCGGCCGCCGTGATCCGCACCTCCCCTGCGTCGGGGCGGACGAAGCCGAGCAGGGCCGCGAGCAGCGTGCTCTTGCCCGCCCCGCTGGCGCCGGTGAGCGCCAGTGTCTCGCCGGGGTGGATGGTGAGAGTGAGGTCGCACAATGCGGGTGTGCTGCGACCATGGTGGGTGACCGTCAGCTTCTCGATGCTCAGCGCGGCGCCGGCCAGCGGCGGAGCCGGCACCGTCCCGGCGGGCGGCAGCGGGGTCTCCAGCACGGTGAAGATCTGGTCCGCGGCGGCCAGGCCCTCGACGCTGGAGTGGTAGAGCGCGCCGACCTGGCGCAGCGGGAAGTAGACCTCCGGCGCCAGGATCAGCACCAGCAGACCGGTCTGCAGCGGCAGCGTGCCGTCCACCAGGCGGAAGCCGATGGAGACCGCGACCAGCGCGACCGAGATGGTGGAGAGCAGTTCCAGCGCGAAGGAGGAGACGAAGGCGATCCGCAGCGTGCGCAGGGTGGCCCGGCGGTACTCGTCGGTGATCCTGGCGATGGTCTCCGCCTGCGCCTTGGCGCGGTTGAAGATCTTCAGCGTGGGCAGGCCGCCGACCACGTCCAGGAAGTGGTGCGAGAGGCGGGACAGGGCCTGCCACTGGCTGTCCATCCGGGACTGGGTGGCCAGGCCGATCAGGATCATGAAGCCCGGGATCAGCGGGAGGGTGCCGGCGATGATCGCCGCCGAGATCCAGTCCGCGCCGAGGATCCGGGCCAGCAGCACCACCGGCACCGCCACGGCGAGCGCCAGCTGCGGGAGGTAGCGGGCGAAGTAGTCGTCGAGGGCGTCGACGCCGCGGGTGGCGAGGGTGGTGAGTTCGCCGGTGCGGCGGCTGGAGAGGTAGCCCGGGCCGAGCGCGGTGGCGTGGTCGAGCAGCCGCCGGCGCAGCACCGACTTGACCCGGGCCACCGAGCGATGGGCCGTCAGCTCGGTCAGCCAGGCCACCGCGGCCCGGCCGACCGCGGTGGCGGCGAGCAGCAGTAGCGGCGTGCGGAGTTGGTCGATCCCCTGGCCGTGCTGGAAGCAGCGGACGGTGATCTCGGCTATCAGGGTGGCCTGGCAGAGCACCAGCACCGCGCCCAGCGCACCGAGCAGCACGGAGCCGGCCAGGAAGGCCCGGGTGGTCCGGGCGTAGCTGAGCAACCGGGGGTCGACGGGCTTCATCTCAGGCTCCGGTCACCGGTGCGGCGGGTTCGACGGGCTCGGTGTGCTCGCCGGACGGGATGTGCTGGACGCCGATCCGCTTGCGGAACACCCAGTACGTCCAGCCCTGGTAGAGCAGGACGAGGGGGGTGAAGACCGCGGCGACGATCGTCATCAGCTTCAGCGTGTAGGGGGAGGAGGAGGCGTTGGTGACGGTGAGGCTGAAGGCCGGGTCCAGCGTGGAGGGCATCACGTCCGGGAACAGCGAGAGGAAGAACATCGCGACGGCGGCCACGATGGTCAGCCCCGACAGGACGAACGCCCAGCCCTCGCGGGCCAGTTGGTTGGCCACCAGGGCGCCGAGCAGGGCCAGTACGGCGACGGCGAGGGCGGCCAGGCTCCAGCCGGTGCCGTGGTGCAGCTGGGTCCAGGTCAGGAAGGCCAGCGCGAGGAACGCCGTCAGGAGGCCGAGCCGCAGCGCCAGCGCGCGGGCCCGGCTGCGGATGTCGCCGACCGTCTTCAGCGCGGCGAAGACCGCGCCGTGGAAGGTGAAGAGGCTGAGCGTGACCAGGCCGCCGAGCAGCGCGTACGGGTTCAGCAGGTCCCAGAAGCTGCCGGTGTAGTTCTTCTGCTGGTCGATGGCCACGCCGTGGGTGATGTTGGCGAAGGCCACGCCCCAGAGGAAGGCGGGCAGCAGCGAGGTCCAGAAGATCGCGTGCTCCCAGCTGCGCTGCCAGCGCTCCTCGGAGCGCTTGTGGCGGTACTCGAAGGCGACGCCGCGCACGATCAGGCAGACCAGGATCATCAGCAGCGGGAGGTAGAAGCCGCTGAACAGGGTGGCGTACCAGTCGGGGAAGGCGGCGAAGGTCGCGCCGCCGGCGGTGAGCAGCCAGACCTCGTTGCCGTCCCAGACCGGGCCGATCGTGTTGATCAGGACGCGGCGCTCGGCCCGGTCCCGGGCGAGCAGCTTGGTGAGCACGCCGATCCCGAAGTCGAAGCCTTCGAGGAAGAAGTAGCCGATCCAGAGGACGGCGATGAGGACGAACCAGATGTCGTGGAGTTGCATGGCGGTGGGTCCCCCCGGCTCAGTAGGCGAAGGCGAGCGGCTTGTCGGCGTCCTCGTCCGAGGAGGGGCCGCGCAGGGTCGGGTCCTTGGCCGGCGGCCGTTCGGTGAGGTCGATTCCCGCCTTGGCGTACTTGGCGAGCAGCTTGACCTCGATCACCGCGAGGACCGCGTAGAGCGCGGTGAAGGTGGAGAAGGCGATCACCTGGGTGGTCACGCTGACGTTCGGGGAGACGGCGTCGGCCGTGGTCATCAGGCCGAAGACGGCCCAGGGCTGACGGCCCATCTCGGTGAAGATCCAGCCGAAGCTGTTGGCGATCAGCGGGAAGCCCATGGTGAGGATGCCGATCCGCCAGCTCCACCTGGTCAGCAGCGGGCTCAGCTCCCGGCGCGGGGTGAGCATCAGCCGGGGCACCTCGTCCTCGGCGGTGCGGTACTCGGGGGCGAGGAACCTGCGCTGGCGGGTGGTCCAGAGGCCGATCAGGCCGGCCATGAAGGAGGTCATCCCGAAGCCGATCATGAGGCGGAAGCCCCAGTACGTCACGAAGATGTTCGGGATGTAGTCGGCCGGCTTGCCGCCGTACTTGGCGGCCTCGGCGGCGGCGGTGTCGTTGATGCCGGGGACCGGCGAGCTGAAGTCGCTCTTGGCGAGGAAGGAGAGTATCCCCGGGACCTCCAACTCGACCGAGTTGTGGCCCTGGTTGACGTTGCCGACCGCGAAGATCGAGAACGGCGCGGGGGCCTGGGTGTCCCAGAGCGCCTCGGCCGAGGCCATCTTCATCGGCTGCTGCTCGAACATCACCTTGGCGAGGCTGTCACCGCTGATCGCGGTGCCCAGGCCCGCGACCACCGCGAGGACCAGGCCGACGCGCAGCGAGGTGCGCATCGCGGCGGTCTTGCGGCCGTCCGCCGCCTCGGGCCGGCGCTTGGCCTTCCACAGGTGGTACGAGGCGATGCCGACCATGAAGGCCGCGCCGGTCAGGAAGGCCGCGGTCAGCGTGTGGAAGACCACGACGAGCGTGGTGTCCTGGAAGAGCACCTTGGTGATGTCGGTGAGCTGGGCCTTCTTGGTGACCGGGTCGATGGTGTAGCCGGACGGGTGCTGCATCCAGGAGTTGGCGGCCAGGATGAAGTACGCGGAGAGGACCGTCCCGAGCGCCACCATCCAGATGCAGGCGCAGTGGATCTT
The DNA here is from genome assembly GCF_029892095.1 of Kitasatospora sp. MAP12-44. Classification (NCBI taxonomy): domain Bacteria; kingdom Bacillati; phylum Actinomycetota; class Actinomycetes; order Kitasatosporales; family Streptomycetaceae; genus Kitasatospora; species Kitasatospora sp. MAP12-44. The sequence continues at coordinate 4,577,335 of NZ_JARZAE010000004.1, read as the reverse complement.
CTTGGGCAGCTTGTCCCAGCCGAAGATCCACAGCCCGATGAAGGTGGACTCGAAGAAGAACGCGATCAGCGCCTCCATCGCCAGCGGCGCACCGAAGACGTCGCCGACGAAGCGCGAGTAGTCCGACCAGTTCATCCCGAACTGGAACTCCTGCACGATCCCGGTCACCACGCCCATGGCGATGTTGATCAGGAAGAGCTTGCCCCAGAACTTGGTGGCGTGGAAGTACTTCTCCTTGCCCGTCCGCACCCAGGCCGTCTCCAGCCCGGCCACCAGCGCGGCGAGGCTGATGGTGAGCGGTACGAAGAGGAAGTGATAGACGGTGGTGACCCCGAACTGCCATCGCGCGATGGTCTCGTGAGCGACTGATAGCTCCACTTCGGCCTCTTCCCTGCGGTCCGCTGTCCGATTCGACACATAGCAGACAAAGGTGCGGTTCACCGTGAAGCGCCCCAATGCATGCCAAGCTTGCGCGCTTGTGAACGTGAACACGTTCACAAGCTCCATCGACAGCCAGTATCACGCACGCCTGTTCGGCGCGATACACCGGGGGGTGGGGGTTGTGTGGAGGAGGCTCAGGCTCGCTTGTCGAGCGGGTCACCCGTGATGGCCGGGCCGATCACGAAGCCCTTGGCGGGGCCCTCGGGGACCAGCGCCTCCGCGCCGTACGGGGTGCGGACGGAGCTGGCGTAGTCGCCGCGGGACCGGTCCGGGCCGCTGAGGACGGTGACGGCACCGCCGTCGTCGTAGTCGTCGATGATCACGTAGACCGGGATGCCCGCCTGGGCGTAGGCGCGGCGCTTGCGGACGTGGTCGCGCTGACGTGCGTCGCCGCCGGGGGACACGGTCTCGACGACGAGGCCGATGCCGGAGGCGAGGAGGCCGAGGCCATCGGGGTGGTCGATTTCGTCGACGTCGGCAGGGCCGACGAGAACATCGGGGATCCAGACCTTGAGGCCGTCGATGACATTGAAGTCCTGGCCGGGTGCGTATCCACTGCCACGAAGAAAATCGTGCAGCACCAGGGCTACCCGCTGGTTGATCTTGCCATGACGGCTTCCACCAGTTGGTGACATCTCGATGGCCCCCTCGATGATCTCCGCCCGGAAGCCCTCCGGAACGTCCATGGACTTCCACACCTGCCACAGGGCCTGGTCCAGGTCCACGGTGATCTCCTCGAGTGCGAGCGCGGTCATTGAGGACACCTCTCTTCCAGTCCAGTGTGAGCGGCGGGACCGGGTGGCACAAGCCGCAACCGCACGATCACACACTGCTGGCCGCCGGCAAGGGGGTTCGGCTACGCGCCGCTCGAACGGGGGAGGTGGAGGCGGAAGGTGGCGCCGGTGGCGGGGGCGGTGTCCAGCGAGAGGGTGCCGCCGTGGGCGCGGGTGAGAGCCGCGGCGATGGCCAGGCCGAGGCCCGCGCCGCCGCCGTCGTGGCGGCTGCGGGAGCCGTCCACGCGATAGAAGCGCTCGAACACCCGGGCTGCCTGATCCTTCGTCAATCCTGGGCCGGAGTCGGCGACTTCGAGTATGCAGCCGGTCTTGTCGGTCCCCACGCCGATCCGTACGGCGGTGCCCGGCGGGGTGTGCTTGACGGCGTTGCCGACCAGGTTGGTGACCACCTGGCGCAGCCGGGCCTCGTCGCCGAGCACGGTGGCGGCGCCCGGGGTGCCGTCGCCGCCGGGGCCGGTGAGGGCGACCGCGCGGGTCGGGTCGAGGGCCGTCAGGTCGTGCAGCGCGTCCGCCGCCAGCGTGCGCAGGTCCATCGGGGCGAGGTCGAGCGGGCGCTCCTCGTCGAGGCGGGCCAGCATCAGCAGGTCCTCGACCAGGCCGCCCATCCGGACCGCCTCGCTCTCGATCCGGTTCATGGTCCGCTTGACGTCCGACTCGGAGGGCAGCGCGCCCATCCGGTAGAGCTCGGCGAAGCCGCGGATGCCGGCCAGCGGGGTGCGCAGCTCGTGCGAGGCGTCCGCGACGAAGCTGCGCATCCGCTCCTCGGACTCGGCGCGGGCGGCGAAGGCCGACTCGATCTGGTCGAGCATCCCGTTCAGCGCCGCCGAGAGCCGGCCGACCTCGGTGCTGGTCGGCAACTCGGGCATCCGGTAGGAGAGTTCGCCGGCCGCGATCAGCTCGGTGCCGCGCTCGATCCGGCGCAGCGGCGTCAGACCGGCCCGCACCGCGAAGGTCCCGAGCGCGGCGATCAGCAGCAGCACGGCCGTACCGATCGCCAGGAACGCCGCCCGCAGCTTCTCGACCGTGGCCTCCACCTCGTCCGAGGAGACCGCGACCATCACATAGGAGGAGGGGTTGGCGCCGGTCGGCGGGCTGGTGCGCACGACCGGCAGGATCAGCACCCGCCAGGTGTCCGAGCCGTGCTCGGCGGGCAGGTTGAAGCCCTTGCCCAGGTGGTTCAGCAGCGACGAGTCGCCGGCCGCGGGCAGCCGCGGACCGGGGTCGGACTCGGCGATCGGCTGGCGGACCGTGCGCAGCACGCTGCCGTCGGCGGCCAGGAAGCGGATCTCGAACTGGCTGGGCAGGCCCTTCTGGTACTGCACCTGCCCGTCGGGGGTCCAGTCCCAGCCCCCGTCAGAGGAGGTCGAAGTGGACGTACCGGGGGTACTGGCCGCGCCGGGGCCACCGGGCTTGCCGGAGCGGTGCGCGAGCTGCGTGCAGTAGCGCTCCAACTGCTGGTCGAGCCGGCCGACCAGCTGCATGCGCACGCTACCGAGCACGACCAGGTCGCTGACCACCAGGCCCGTGGCGACCAGCGCCAGGGTCAGCGCGAGCAGTCGGCTGCGCAGCGAGAAACGGCCGGTCCGGCGGATCACCGCGCCGGGCCGCAGCCGGCCTACCCGCGCGAGCAGCGGGCGCAGTCGGGAGAGCAGTCGGCGCACCGCGCGTCAGTCCTGCGGCTGCTGCGGCGGACGGCGCAGCGCGTAGCCGATGCCGCGCACCGTGTGGATCAGCTTGGGCCCGTGGTCCGGTCCCGAGTCGAGCTTGCGGCGCAGGTAGGAGATGTACGACTCGACGATGCTCAGGTCCCCGCCGAAGTCGTACGCCCAGACGTGGTCCAGGATCTGCGCCTTCGACACCACCCGGCCGACGTTGGCCATCAGGTAGTGCAGCAGCTTGAACTCGGTGGGCGACAGCGAGACGGCGTGGCCGTCCCGGGTCACCTCGTGGGCCAGCGGGTCGAGGGTGAGGTCGGCGACCATCAGCCGGCCGTCCTCGGCGGGACCGCCGGCCCGGCGCAGGATCGCCCGGATCCGGGCGATCAGCTCCTCCAGGCTGAACGGCTTGGTGACGTAGTCGTCGGCGCCGGCCGCCAGGCCGTGCACCTTGTCCTCGGTGCCGTCCTTGGCGGTCAGGAAGAGCACCGGGAGGTGCTCGGCCGGGCGCGCTCGGCCCGGACGGGCGGCCAGGCCCGCCGGATTGGCGATCTGCTGGCGGCGGGTGCGCTCGCGCAACCGCTCGACGACGGTGAAACCGTCCAGGTCGGGCAGCATCACGTCGAGCACCACCAGGTCGGGGCGCTCGACCGCGATCGCGGCCAGCGCCTCCTCGCCGGTGGCCGCGGACTCGACCCGGAAGCCGGAGAAGCGCAGCGAGGCGGAGAGCAGCTCGCGGATGTTCGGCTCATCGTCGACCACCAGCAGGAAGGCCTCACCCGGTGTCCGGCTCCCGCCGGCCGGTCCGACAGGCGAGGGCGCCGTGAGGGCCGTGCTTGTCGCAGTCCCCTGCATCATGGGTCCGCCTCCCAGGTTGAGGGTCGAGCCGGTCCGTACACCCCGTCGGATGACGGACTCGGGAGGTTACACGCGGGTGATGAGAGGTATATGAACGACCGGATCGTACGCGCTCGCACCCGGGCACATTCTGTCGGATCCGAGCGGACGGTGACCAGGCCCCCGGGAGGAAAGCCGCAGGGGCGACCGGTTGGCTGCAACCGATCGCCCCTGTGCCGTGCCGCGCGCGGGTCAGCCGCTCTTGGAGGCACCGCCCGTGCCGCCGCCGCCGAAGCCGCCACCACCGCCGCCGAACGCGCCGGCCGCAGCGCCGCCACCCTCGGTCACCGAGGAGGCCGCGTAGCCGCCGGAGGAGTCCGGCGTGCCGACCACGGTCACGCTCTGGCCGGGCAGCAGGTCGCCGACGGCGCCGCTCTTGCTCACCTGCACGCTGGTGCTGCCGTTGGTGGTCACCTTGACGGTGTTGCCGTTGCTGTCGGTGAGGTAGACGGTGCTGCCGTCGACCAGCTTGACCGTGCCCCGGGTGAAGCCGGGCGCGCCGGCCGCCTGGCCACCGCCCGCGCCACCGCCGCGACGGGCGCCGGCCGCGGCAGCTGCCGCACCGCGCGAGCCGCTCGCCGAGGCGGCAGGCGTGCCGTCGTTCTTCTGGTACCAGGCACCGCCGGCGAAGGCGGCCGCCGCGATCACGCCGCCGGCCAGGACCAGGGTCAGCCAGGGCAGCTTGCGCCGCGGCGGCGCGGCCAGCTCGGCCGTGATGTCCCGGGCGTCCGGCGGCGTCGCCAGCAGCGCCGCGTAGGCGGCCGGACTACCGGGCTCCGGGACGTTGACCGGGACATGGGCCGGCAGGTTGTCCGGCTTGTCGAGGCTGATGGCGGACAGCTGAATCGTGTCGTCCGCCCGGACCAGGTCACTGTTGTTGTTGGACATGGGCTCTGACTGCTCCCGCTCGTCTCGCTCGGTGATCATGTCTGCCGCCTACTCGTGCCGCAGCGCGTCGATGGGTCGCAGCGAGGCGGCGCGGTTGGCCGGGTAGCTGCCGAAGAAGAGGCCGATGGCCACGGAGATCCCGAAGGCGGCGAGCACCGAGGAGGGGATCACCACCGGCACGATCCCGACCACCTTGAAGTGCGAGCCGATCAGGCCGACGCCCACGCCGAGTCCCGCCCCCAGCACCGACAGCAGTGTCGACTCGGTGAGGAACTGGCCCAGGATCACCGCCTTCGGCGCGCCCAGTGCCTTGCGGATGCCGATCTCCCGGGTCCGCTCGGTCACCGTGACCAGCATGATGTTGGTGATCCCGATCCCGCCGACCAGCAGCGAGATCGCGGCCACCGCACCGAGCAGCACGGTGAAGGTCTTGGTGGTGCTCTCCCGGGTGGTCAGCAGCGAGGCCTGGTTGCTCACCCGGAAGTCGAGCTTGGTGGGGTCGGTCAGCGAGTGCGTCCCCATCAGGACCGAGGTGATCTCGGACTGGGCCTGCGTGGTGGTGTCCGCGGAGGTCGCCTGCACCAGGATCTGGTTGACCGAGCTGAAGCCGGTGAAGGCGTTCTGCACGGTCGGCAGCGGCGCGATCACCACGTCGTCCGGGTCGCTGAAGCCGGTGCTGCCGCCCTTGGTCTGCAGCACACCGACCACCGTGAACGGCGTGCCACCCAGGCTGATGGTCTTGCCGACCGGGTCGTCGGTGTCGAAGAGCTGCTGCGCGGTGGTCGAGCCGATCACTGCGACCTTGCGGGAGTTCAGCACGTCGTCGGCGCTGAAGTAGTCGCCCTTGGCGATCTTCTCGTTGGCCGTCTCGAAGTAGGCCGGGTAGGTGCCCAGGATCGAGCCGGGGGTGTAGGAGATGTCCCCGTACACCGCGGTCGCGCTGGTGGAGACCACCGGGGCGACGGACTTGATGTCCGGCGCGGCGGCCGGGTTGGCCAGCGCCTTGGCGTCGTCCACCGTCAGCTTCTTGGTGGTGGCCGCGCTGCGCGAGCCACCGAAGGACGAACCGGAGGTGACGGTCAGCGAGTTGGTGCCGAGCGAGGTGATGGAGTTCTTCACCGCGACCGAGGACCCGTTGCCCACCGCGAGCAGCAGGATCACCGAGGCCACACCGATCAGCACACCGAGCATGGTGAGCGCGGAGCGGACCTTGTTGGCGGCCAGGCCGCCGATGGCGAAGCGGATGATCTGGAAGATGATCACTGCCGGCCTCCGATCAGTTCGCCGTTGGCGGCCTGCCTGCGCAGCTGCGCGGCGAGCACCGGCGGCGGGCCGACGACCGGGCCCTGACGGACGTCGGAGATCACCTGGCCGTCGACCAGCCGCAGCACGCGCTTGGCGTGCATGGCCACCTCGTCCTCATGGGTGATCAGCACGACCGTTCGTCCGGTCGCGTTCAGTCCGTCGATGATATTGAGAACCTCTTCGGTGGAGTGGCTGTCCAGGTTTCCGGTCGGTTCGTCCGCCAGCAGCATCGCCGGGGCCGTGACCAGTGCCCGGGCCACCGCGACACGCTGCTGCTGACCACCGGAGAGCTCGTTGGGCTTGTGCCCCGAGCGCTCGGAGAGGCCGACCAGCGAGAGCGCGGCCAGTGCCCGCTTGCGCCGCTCGGCCGACTTCACGCCGGCGTAGGCGAGCGGGAGCTCGACCTGCGCGAGCGCGGTGGTCTTGGGCACCAGGTTGAACGACTGGAAGATGAAGCCGATCTTGCGGTTGCGGACCAGGGAGAGCTGACCCTCGTCCAGGTGCCCGACGTCGATGCCGTCCAGCAGGTACCGCCCGGCGGTCGGGACGTCCAGGCAACCCAGGATGTTCATCAGGGTCGACTTGCCGGAACCCGAACTACCCATCACCGCGACGAAGTCACCCTCGTCGATGTCCAGGCTGACGCCCTCCGGCAGACCGGTCTCCGGGTCGGAGGGCCCGCGCAGCGCGTGCACCGTCGCGTCCCCGTGGCCGTAGGCCTTGGTGAGCCGGCGGATCTGGATGACCGGGGTCGGCGTCGCCGGGCCCTCGGCCGCTGGGGTGGGAGCGGTTTCGGAGTGACGCGCTCGACCGCGGCGGGCCATCAGCTGCCGCCCTTGGTGCTGCCGCCGCCACCGCCGCCACCGCCGGCACGACCGCCGCCGCCACCGCCGGCGCCACCGCCGCCGAAGCCGCCACCGGCTCCGCCGCCGAGGCCCGGGAAGGCGCCGCTCGGGAAGCCGGTGCCGCTGCCGGCCGTGGCCGAGGCGATCTGCACCTTGTCACCGGCGTTGAGGCCGGAGACGACCTGCACGGTGGTGTCGCCCACCACGCCGACGGTGACGCTCACCCGGGAGGTGGTGCCGTCCGGCTTGACCAGGGTCGCGGTGCGCGTGGTGCCGGTGCCGGAGAGCGCCGCCGCCGGAACGGAGAGCGCGTTGTCGGCCTCGCCGGTGACCACCGAGATGGTGGCGCTCAGGCCGGTGCGCAGCGTGCTGGTGTCACCGTTGATCTGGAGCGTCGCGGCGTACTGCACGGCCGAGCTGGAGGCAGCGCCCGAGCCGCTCGAAACCGGCAGCGAACTGACCGACAGCACCGTCGCGTTGAGGACGGTGCTGGACTGCGCGTTGAGCGTGACGGTGGCCGCCTCGCCCTTCTTCAGCTTCAGCGAGTCGAGCTCGGAGAAGTCCGCGGTCACCTGCATCCCGGTCGGGTTGGTGAGCACGATGAAGCCGGTCGGGGTGGTGGAGGTGGAGCTGCTGGTGCTGGTCTTGCTGGTGGAGCTGCTGGCGCCGCCGCCCGAGGAGCTGGACGAGTCGGTGGTGCCGGCGACGGTGTCGCCGACCTTGTTGGAGATGGAGGCGACGGTGCCGCCCTCCGAGGCGACCAGGGTCGTACCGGCCAGCGCCGTCTGGGCGTTGGTCAGCGCGATCTGGGCCGAGTTGAGCTGCGCCTGGGCCTGCACCACCTGCTGCTGCGCCTGGGCCACCGCGTCGGGGTCGACGGTGGTGGTGGTGACGGTGGCCAGCGGGACGGGCGTGCTGTTGGAGCTGTTGGAGCTGTTACCGCCGGTGGCGTTGGCGGCGTTGCCGCTCACCGCGCCGCCGGTGGAGGCGCCGCCGCCGGTGCCGCCGGTGCTGCCGCCGGTGCGCCCGGTGGACGGCGCCGACGAGGCTCCCGAGGTGGTGTTCGGGGTGACGAACGAGGCCTGCTTGGTCGTGGTCGTGGTGACCCCGGCCTGCGCCTTGGTGAGGTTGGCCTCCGCCGTGGTCAGCGAGGCCTGGGCGGTGGTCACGTTGTTCTGCGCGGTGTTCACCTGCTGCTGGGCGTCGGTGGTGTCGACGGTGGCGAGCACCTCGCCCTGCGTCACCGTGTCACCCACCGACACCTTGACGGCGGTGAGCTTGCCACCGGTCACGAAGTTCTGGCCTGCGTCTGACGGGGAGGAGAGGGCACCGGATCCGGACACGGTGGCCAGGACCGTGCCCTTGGTCACGGTGGCGCTGCGCGTGGTCGGCTTACTGGCGGCAGCACTGCTGCTGTTCACGGTGCTGTACGCCAGGGCACCTCCGGCGAGGAGGGCCACACCGAGTACTGAGTTGACGAGGACGGCACCACGCCGTCGCGGGAGGACCTTCATAGCGCACAAGAGTTGCCTGGCGCTCTTGCGAAGCTCTGAGCGACGACTGAGAGCCAGCTGAATCATCCAGGGGAAGCAATAGCGGACATAGCGGGACAAAGCACCGCCGCCGAGCCGGAATCTCTGAAGCTCTATTGGCGCAACTCTCAGGGTTTTCCCAGAGATCTGGTCCGTTGCCTTTAATCGGCCTGCGGCCAGCAGATCATGGCTTTTCCGCCCTTGGCCGGGAGAATGACGGAACGTCATTCATTCGTTGCGGTGGTGAGCGGGTGGGGGCCCACCGGCCTACGGCCCCCGCCCGCTCACCATCCGTCGCTCAGAACTCCTTGCGGAACGCCTCGGCGGTGGCGAGGAAGAGGTCGTTGGCCGCCACCTCGCCGATCGTCACCCGGACGCCCTCGCCGGGGAACGGCCGGACGATGACGCCCGCCGCGGCGCACGCGGCGGCGAAGTCGAGGGTGCGCTCGCCCAGCCGCAGCCAGACGAAGTTGGCCTGCGACTCGGCGAGCGTCCAGCCCTGCTCGGCCAGCGCGCCGGCCACCCGGGTGCGCTCGCCGACCAGCGCCTCCACCCGCACCATCAGCGCCTCCTCGGCGCGCAGCGAGGCCACCGCCGCGTCCTGGGCGAGCTGGCTGACGCCGAACGGGAGGGCCGTCTTGCGCAGCGCGGTGGCCACCGGCTCGTGCGCGATCGCGAACCCGATCCGCAGCCCGGCCAGGCCGTACGCCTTGGAGAAGGTGCGCAGCACGCAGACGTTGGGACGCTCGCGGTAGAGCTCGACGCCGTCCGGGACCAGCTCGTCGCGCAGGAACTCGCGGTAGGCCTCGTCGACGACCACCAGGATGTCGCCGGGGACGGCGTCCAGGAAGCGCTCCAGCTCCGGGCGGCGGATCGCCGTGCCGGTCGGGTTGTTCGGGTTGCAGACGAAGATCAGCCGGGTCCGCGGGGTGATCGCGGCGAGCATCGCGTCGAGGTCGTGCTCCTCCCCCGCGGTCAGCGGCACCGCCACCGGGGTCGCACCGGCCACCTGGGTGATGATCGGGTAGGCCTCGAAGGAGCGCCAGGCGAAGATCACCTCGTCGCCCGGACCGGCCGTGGAGAGCACCAGCGACTGGGCGACGCCGACCGAGCCGGGGCCGGTGGCGAGGTGCTCGGCGGGCACGCCGAAGCGCTGCGCCAGCTCGGCGGTCAGCTCGCCGACCGCCATGTCCGGGTAGCGGTTGAACGAGCCGGCCGCCGCGAGCGCGGCCTCCAGCACGCCGGGCAGCGGCTCGTACGGGTTCTCGTTGGAGGACAACTTGAAGGCCTCGGCGCCGGCGGGCTTGCCGGGCTTGTAGGTGGGGATGCCATCGAGGCTCGGGCGAAGCCGCGGGCCCTGCGCTGCCGTACCGCTCACGGTGGTGCTCTCCTTCGTCTGTCGGAGCCGGTGCTGTGCACCGGCCCGGCGGGGCGTGGCCCCGGTGCCGGGTGCGCGCCCCGACGCGGTGGTGTGCGCCGGGCGCGGCACGCGACGGTTCTCCCCGGTCGGGTGCCAAGAACGATACCGAGCGCGCTCACTCGTAGGGGTGAGATGTGCTGTCGGGTTACCGACGCGGATCAGCCATTGTGTCCCGTTCCTATGGCACATGTCAGAGGTAATCGGCCGAAATCAGACCCTCGTTCCCAGGACCGTCACGGGCTCCGGGCGTGCAGAAACGGTTCTTCACCCCCGATCCGAGGCCTGGTCCCGCGATGCGCCGCAGCGCCATACGATCGGTCCGCCATGACAGCAGCAGCCAACCAGAGCGGTCGGCGACCCACCACCTCACGACGTCTGGAGCGGGCCGGCATCCGGGACGTGGCAGCAGCCGCCGGAGTGTCCATCACCACCGTCTCCGACGCCCTGAACGGGAAGGGCCGCCTGCCCGACGAAACCCGCAGCCGGGTGCGCGAGGTCGCCGAGCGCCTCGGCTACCGGCCGTCCGCCGCCGCCCGGACGCTGCGCACCGGCCGGTCCGGACTGATCGGACTGACCGTCACCACCTACGGCGAGGAGCCGTTCACCTTCACCGAGTTCGCCTACTTCGCCGAAATGGCCCGCGCGGCCACCAGCGCGGCGCTGGGCCGCGGCTACGCGCTGGTCGTACTGCCCGCCTCCTCCCGGCACGACGTGTGGAGCAACGTCGCGCTGGACGGCACCGTGGTGATCGACCCCGCCGACCAGGACCCCCTGGTCAGCGAGCTGTACCGATCCGGCGTGCCGGTGGTCAGCGACGGCAAACCGGGCAACTGCCCGGTCACCGCCTGGGTCGACAACGACCACGAGGCCGCCGTGCTCGGCATCCTGGAACACCTCAGCGAGGCCGGCGCCCGCCGGATCGGCCTGCTCACCGGCACCAGCACCGACACCTACACCCGGCTCTCCACCGACGCCTACCTCGGCTGGTGCGACCGGGTTGGCCAGGAGCCGGTGTACGAGGCCTACCCCGCGCACGATCCGGCCGCCGGCGCGGTCGCCGCCGACCGGCTGCTCGCCCGCCCCGACCGGCCGGACGCCGTCTACGGGCTCTTCGACCCCAACGGCACCGACCTGCTCGCCGCCGCGCGCCGCTACGGCCTGCGGGTCCCCGAGGACCTGCTGCTGGTCTGCTGCAGCGAGAGCGACGTCTACGCCGGCACCGAGCCGCCGATCACCACCCTCTCGCTCAAACCGCGCCGGATCGGAACCACCGTCGTCAACCTGCTGATCGACGCGATCGAGGGGGTCGACTCGGGCACCGGGGTCGACATCGCCAGACTCTTCCCGCCGCGCTACCGGACCGCCGGGACCGGACCGCCGCCCGGCACCCTGATGCCCACCGAACTGATCGTCCGGGCCTCCTCACAGCGGCGCAGCCCCCGAACCACCGTCAGCCCACCGCGCCCGCCGGGCGAGGTCTAGGGCGTCGATCCGACCCTCCCGCCGAGTGGTCCCGACCACTCGGCGGGGCCCGGCGGGGCACGTTCGTACAGATTGGATACCCACCGGGTGAGGACGACGGGAGAGCGGTCTTCCTATGATGGGCGAATGACACCCGAGGACCGCTTCCCCGGGCCTGAACTGCCCCACTCAGGCCCCCACCCGCACCAGGACCTCGACGTGCTTCCGTACGGTTCGTATCACGAGCCCAATCCCCAGCAGGAGTACCAGGTTTCGCCCGGCGAGCAGGCCGGCGGGAACGACGCCACCTACAGCGGGTACGGTGGCGCGCGCTACCTGGAGCAGCACTGGCCGGTGGCCGGGCACGAGGCACCGCAGGAGCCCTCCCAGGCCTCCCAGGGCCACTCTATGGACCGCGCGATGGACCACGACGACCCGCCGACCATCGAGCTGGGTCCGCCGCTGACCGAGGACAACCCCTACGCGGTCCCCTACCAGCCGGTCGAGGAGCCGGGCCCGATCGGCCCGCTCTACGTGGTCGGCGACGTGCACGGCTACCTCGACGAGCTGCGCGCCGAGCTGCACCGGCAGGGCCTGATCGACGCCGAGAGCCACTGGTCGGCCGGCCGCGCCCGGGTCTGGTTCCTCGGCGACTTCACCGACCGCGGGCCTGACGGCATCGGTGTGATCGACCTGGTGATGCAGCTGGCCGCCGAGGCCGCCGCCGCCGGCGGGTACTGCCGGGCCCTGATGGGCAATCACGAACTGCTCTTCCTGGGCGCCCACCGCTACGGCGACGAGCCCGTCCAGTCCACCGCCGGGACCGCCTCGTTCCGCGCCGCCTGGCTGCTCAACGGCGGCCAGCAGCACGACCTGGAGCGCCTGGAGGGCCACCACATCAGCTGGCTCTCCCGGCTGCCCGCGATCGCGCTGGAGGACGACCACCTGCTGCTGCACTCGGACACCACGTCGTACCTGGAGTACGGCGCGTCCATCGACGAGGTCAACGACGCCGTCCACGACCTGCTCGCCGACGAGGGCGCTGACGAGTGGTGGGACGCCTTCCGGCGGTTCACCAAGCGCTTCGCGTTCCGCGGCCCGGGCGGTCCGGTGGCTGCCGGCGAGCTGCTCGGGACCTACGGCGGGCACCGGGTGGTGCACGGGCACAGCCCGATCCCGTACCTCACCGGCGAGGCCAACAACGACAGCGGCGAGCGCCCGTACGTGCCCGGGCCGTACATCTATGCGGACGAGCTGGCCGTCGCGATGGACGGCGGGGTCACCATGGAGGGCCGGCTGCTGGTGGCCCGGCTGCCGCTGGACTGACCGGCGGGCCGGGCGGCCCTGTTGACCTGCTGCGCGGTCGAATTTCCGGAAACGGGCTGTCAGCACCCGCCCCCCGGCCCCTACCATCGAGGGACCCACCCCAGGCGTCCGCGCCCGCCCGTGTCGGCCGCCGCCCGCGCCTGCCGGTGGCCGTCCACCTCCCTGACGGAGCGAACGGGGTAGTCATGAACCACGCCCCGCACCTGCGCGCCGAGGACCGGCCGGACTTCGGCCGGGCCCTCGACGAGGCACTGCGCGACAGCACGATCCTCGCCGCCCTGCGAGAACGCGATACCGGCCTGACCGCCGAACAACTGCGCACCAAGGCACTGTTCGACCAGGACGCGATCGCCGAGGCGGCACTCGACGAGTACCTGCACTACGCGGGCCTGCGGGACGACCTCGCGGGCGGCCCGCGCCAGTTCCACTCAGTGACGACCGACCGGCCCGGCGGTGGCGGGCGGCCGCGGCCGCAGACCACCGGCGAGCTGCTCGCCCAGCTCAGCTCCCCCGGCGGCGGCGGGCTGTGGCCGGTGCTCACCGTGCTGGTGCCGATCCTCTCGGCCGGCGCGGCGATCGTCCTGCTGATCCTCGGCTACGCGCTGACCACCGCCGACCCCAAGCTCGCCTACGGCCGCTCGGTGCTGCTCTCCGGCTGGGCCGCCGCCTCGGTGGCCGCCGCCTCGCTGCTGATCGGGCTGGTCGGGCTGGTGCTCACCGCGCTGCGGGACGGCTCGGCCGGCCCCGCAGGCGAGGACCCCGAACTGCGTGCCGGGGTGGCGGAGGCGCGGGCCGCCTGGCTGCTCGCGCTGCGGGAGCGCGGGCTGCTGCCGTACCTGCTGGCCAACCTGGACTCCTCGCCCGCCCTCGCGCCGCGCCCGGGCGAGCGTTCTGGTCCGGGCGGGCGTTCTGGTCCAGGCGGGCGTTCTGGTCCAGGCGGCGGGCCGGAGTTCAGCAGCCCCGGCTACAGCAGCGCGACGTTCAGCAGCCCCGGCTTCTCCAGCCCCGGCAGCGAGGGAGTGACCGACCCGCAGGGCCTCGAGCCGCGCACCGCCGAGTTCAGCAGCCCCGGTTACAGCCCACCGGGCTTCACCGGCCCGGACGAGGTCTGACGCGCCAGCACCGACCGGCCTAATGACCCAGGTCGTGCGCGAAGTGCAGCGCGACGATCGCCATCCGCCGTGCGTGGTAGAAACGGTGCGCCCCGTGGTTGGACACCCCGGAGTCCAGCTCGACCCGGACGCACCCGGACTCCCGCGCGCGGGCCTCCAGCTCCGCCAGCAGCCTGCTGCCGATCCCGCCGGAGCGGACCTGCGGGTCGGTGACCAGGTCGTCGATGAACAGCACCCGGCCGCGGCTGGTGGCCAGCATCCGGTGCCCGGCCACCGCCACGCAGCGCCCGCGCTCGTCGTAGGCCGCCGTGAACACCAGCCCCTGGCCGTACGCCTCCGCGGCGAACGCGGCGAAGCCGGCCGGGCTCAGCCCCGGCCGCAGTGAGCGGATCAGCGGCGCGACGTCGCTCTGCAGCGCGCGGTCGCCCGGCGCGATGTCCATCATGGTCAGCTCCACGACCGACACCCTATGTGCGCCGGGCGGCGCACCGCCGGGGAAGCCCGCGTTCCAGGCCCGCTACCGGCCCGCTACCGGCCCGCTCCGACGCGGCTACAGTCCGGCGAGGTTGCCGGCCAGGTCGTCCAGGCCGAAGGAGCCCTGCGAAAGCACCTTCATGTGCCAGGACTTGAGGTCGAACGCGGCGCCCTGGCGGCGCCGGGCGGCCTCCCGGCCCTGCAGCCAGGCGCGTTCGCCGAGCTTGTAGCCGATCGCCTGGCCCGGCCAGCCGAGGTAGCGGTCGATCTCGCTGGACCGCAGCTCGGCCGGGCTGCCGTTGTAGGTCGCCAGGAACTCCGCGGCCAGCGCCGGAGTCCAGCGCTCGCCCGGGTGGAAACCGGAGTCCGCCGGGACGGCCAGGCCCAGGTGCATGCCGATGTCGATGATCACCCGGATGGTGCGCAGCATCTGCTCGTCCAGGAAGCCCAGCCGATGGGCCGGTTCGGCGAAGAAGCCCAGGTCGTCCATCAGCCGCTCGGCATACAGCGCCCAGCCCTCGACGTTGGCGCTGACCTTGCCCAGGCTCACCTGGTAGCGGCTGAGCCGGTCGGCGACCAGGTTCCACTGGGCGAGCTGGAGGTGATGGCCGGGCACGCCCTCGTGGTACCAGGTGCTGACCAGCTGCCAGGTCGGGAAGGCCTCCCGGCCCAGCGTCGGCAGGTAGGTGCGGCCCGGCCGGCTGAAGTCCAGGCTGGGGCTTGAGTAGTACGGCGCTGCGGCGCTGCCCGGCGGGGCGATGCACGACTCGACGGCACGGATCGGCCCGGCGATGTCGAAGTGCCGGCCGTCGAGCGCCTCGATCGCCTCGTCCATCAGCTGCTGCAGCCAGGCCCGGATGCCCTCCTCGCCCTTGACCGCGTGGCCGTGCGCGTCGAGGTGGTGCATCGCGGCGAGCGGGCCCGCGCCGGGCAGCACCCGCTCGGCCTCCGCCCGCATCTCGGCGTTCATCCGGTGGAACTCGCTCCAGGCCCAGCCGTACGCCTCGTCCAGGTCCAGGTCCGCGCCGGTGAGCTGGCGGGCGGCCCGCAGGTAGCGCTCGCGGCCCACGCCGTCCGCGGTGCCCTCGGCCGCCGGGAGGTAGCACTCACGCAGCCAGTCGCGGAACCCGGCCACCGCGGCGGTCGCCTGGCGCGCAGCCGCTTCCAGCTCCGGCCGCAGCCGCTCGGGCCCGCCTGCGGTGAAGTCCGCGAACCAACCCGCTCCGCTGGTCCATGCCTCCAACTGCTCCGCCACCGCGGCCGCCTGCCGGGGCGCGGCGAGCAGTCCGCGCGCCATCCCCTCGCCCAGCGTCGTCCGATAACCGCCCAGCGCCCCGGCCACGTTGCGCAGACGGCCGGCCACCGTCGCCCAGTCGTCCTCGGTGGCCGTCGGCATCAGGGTGAAGATCTCCCGCACCGACTGCACCGGCGAGGCGATATTCCGCAGCTGCCGCAGGTGGTCGCCGGCCTCGTGCCCGGCCAGCTCCGCCTCCAGCCGCTCCCGCAGCAGCCGCCCGCACCCGTCGGCGTCCGCGCCCGCGCCCGCCACCGCGTCCAGCGCGCCGAGCGCCGCCCGCGCCAGCCCGGCCCGAGCCTCGAACCCCTCCGGCGAGAGGTCCACCTGCCGCTCGTCCCCCGGACACACCCCCAACCTGGTGGCGAGCAAGGGGTCCAGGGCGACCACCTGGTCGAGGTAGCCGTCGGCGATGCTGCGCGAGGTGGTCGTTTCATCTGCCATACCGGCATCCTGACGCACCACCACCGGCAGCAGAAGTCGTTTACCAGCCTCGGAATCAGCGCAGGGAGTCAGCGCAGGGCGTCGACGACGAGGACGGCGAGGGCCATGGCCGAGAAGAGGCTGTACGCGAAGAGGGCGCGGCCGCGGTCACCGAAGCGCAGTTGGCGCGAGAGCACCCAGAGGAAGACGGCCAGTTCGAGGGCCGCCCCGGCCACCCCGACCGACGGCCGGCTCAGCCCTACCAGGACGCCGACGGCGGCGAGCGAGTGGCAGACGCCCAGCAGCGAGACCACCCAGAGCTTGCGGCCCTCCAACACCCCGAGTCGGGTCAGCTCGTCAAGCCGGGCCAGGCCGACCCTGGCCCGTGGCAGCGCGACGACCGCCGACGGCAGGACTTCGAGCAGCAACAGGGCGGTGACGGCGACGGCGAGAGCGAACACGGTTGGATTTCCCCCTGGTTGAGAGCTAGCGGGCGACATCACAGGCCGCCGCCCGTCGCAGGACGGGTCGCAGAAGCCTTGATCGCAGCGTCCACCCAGCCGATCGTAGAAGGCGTCACCCAGTCCGACCGCAACCCACGGAGTAGCGAATCCTATGAGCATCCTGCGCGTGAAGGCCCTCGACCACCTGGTCCTCAACGTCGAGGACGTGGAACGCTCCCTGGCCTTCTACACCGGCCTGCTCGGCCTGGAACCCGTACGCGCCGCCGACTGGCGGGCCGGCCAGGCCCCGTTCCCCTCCGTCCGGGTCACCCCCGAGACCATCATCGACCTGGTCGCCGGCCCGCGGGGCGAGTCCAACGTCGACCACATCTGCCTCACCGTGGAGCCGCTGGACTGGCAGGAGGTCATCGACTCGGGCGTCTTCACCATTCTCGACGGCCCCGCCACCCGCTACGGCGCACGCGGCAACGCAACGTCCGTCTACGTCCAGGACCCGGACGGCAACACCGTCGAACTCCGCTGGTACCCACAGGACACCACCAGCTGAGCGAAGCCGCCAAGCGAGAGAACGCCGCAGCCGCCTCGCTGTCCAGTCCACATCTACAGCCGCACAGAGAGCTTGCCCACCGTGGCCATTATCGTCAGTTCACCGCCGATGGCATGCAAGTACGCCGCCATAGTGGCGGTATCGAGACGAGCGGTACCACGCTCGATCTGGCTGACCCGGCCCTGAGTGACACCCATCGCGGCGGCGACCTGTGCCTGAGTGAGGCCCTGGGACTTACGAAGGGCGGAAAGCTCATGCCCGCGCTCGGCGTCGACCAGTCCCAGCTTAATCGCGTCAATCCGCTCGCGCTGTTCTGGAGTGATATCGGCCGTCAGATCGGCCATGCCACCGAGCTTCATCGTCCCTTGCCTTCCTTCCGCTGGTTGTCCAGTTTCTCCTGCTTGAGCGCTTCAAGGTAGGCCGCGTACTTGGCGTCCGCCTCTTTGATCGCTTGGGGGTACCAGGATGCCCATTGTCGACCGGCCGATGGGCGCTGTTCCGGAGGCTGTCAGCCTTCGGAACAGCGCCCACCGGGTGCCGCGGACGCGTCGGAGGCGTCAGTTGCCCTGGTGGTGGCGGTTGCCGGCGGCGGGGATGAAGAGCAGGCCCTTCGGGTTGGCGAGCTGCACGCCGACGGACAGGTGGGTCACCACGCCCGTCTTCTGGTCCACCACGGCGAGCGCCGGGTTGTTCGGCAGGTCGCCGGACGAGGGCGCGGGCTGGGAGGCGAAGAGCGTGCCGTGCGCCACGCCGGTCAGCTCGGCCTGGTAGATGCCGCCGCTGCCCTGGTCGACCACGTACAGGGCGCCGGAGCCGGCGACCGGCAGGATGTCGTCGAGCTGCGGGGTGGCCGCGCCACCGGCGGGGGTGACGGCGTTGGTGAGGTCGAGCTGACGGACCGTCGGCTTCTTGGCGTTCAGGTCGCTCACGTACACCAACTTGCTGTCCGCCTGGGCGTCCTGGATCAGCGTGCCGCCGTCCTTGCCCGGGACCCAGCGGTTGGAGTCGGGGTCGGTCAGGCCGAGCGGGGCCGCGGCGGGCGCCCCGGCGGCCGGGTTGATGACCTGGGCGGTGTCGTTGATGCCGAACAGCGGGGTCAGCTTCGCGGTCGAGCAGGCCCCGGAAGGACCCCGGACAGGCAGTCGGGCCTGGCGTGGCTCGGGCCAGGGCCGATGGTCACTCGCCGTTCGGCCGGGCTCCCCGAAGCCCGATTGTCCGGGGCGAACGGAACCCGTCAAGCCCGCACCGCTCGCCACCGTCGCCAGGCGCAGGCCCGTACGCGCGGGCTTGACCGAACCCGCCCGCCCCTACCACTCGGCACCTATCGGGGCGCCCGACCGGAATGGTTCCCCTCGTGCCGCCTACCAGGTGTAAGCCGCATGGACTACCCGGGCTGCGCAATACGCCCGCCTGACCTATCGTCATTGGAGTGTGCAAGAAGACAAGCAAATTACGCGAGAAGATAAACAAGAGGGCGACAGACTTCGGAGTTTGGTTTCTCGCCGTTCTCCTGGTGGGTTTTATTGCCGTTTTCGCCCAGCTGATCGCCAACAGGAATAACCGAACAGGAATCAGCAGTCTCTTTGTTAGCACTCAGGTCATTCTAACCTCAATGCTAATTGTAGTTGCCGCAAATGCAGAACTGATCAGGCATGGGAAGAAGGATTCGAGAGGGCGCCCCTTCATACAAGCCTCCTCATTGGTAGTTCTCTTCTTCGGAGGTCTGGTATTTGCCAGGATATCTCAGAGCGAAGATTCGGCCAGCGGCGCCACGTTGAGGCATCCCAATGCCATTGATATGGGCATGACTATTGGCCTGGTGGTGGCATCAGTTTCTCTCGCGGTAGGTGCCGTATGGCTGGCTTCCGCGCAATCGGAAACGCCGAGCACCCCGGCGCCAGGTCCCGTGACGTGAGATCAGTTCTGGTCTCGTCAGACAGGGATCTCCGAGCTGACCGGGATGGGGGGTTGGACTCCGGTGAGTTCAGCAGCTCGCGCAACCAGGAGGTGCGCCAGTTCGGGGTAGTAGCCGCGTGCGACGGCTTGCAGCATCTCGGCCAGCGCGATGAGTTCGCCGATCCGGCCGGCGGGGCTGTCGAGCACATCGGCGAACTCGGTGCGGATGCGGGCGGCCACCTCGGGAACGAGGAGGCTGGTCGCGTGCAGTGTGCCGACGTCGTGTCCGACGGGGACGAGCCCCCAGCGTTCCCAGTCGAGGATGATCAGCGGCGCGGTCAGATTCCCCCAAGCCAGGTCACCGTGGCCGGTGGTGCGCTCGATCCTCTCAGGGGCCGGGATGCCGAGGAACTGGGGGAACGCCCTCTCGATCCAGGTGTCCCGCACCGTCGTTCGCACACCCTGGACCTGTCCCAGGCTGGTGAGAGCACGGCGCAGGGTGCTCCACCATTCGTCGGACAGCTCGGGGTCGTGGTCCAAGTCGGGGCGGTGCGGCGAGATGACCGGGTGGGGCACGAAGTCGATGAGGTCGGCGCCGTAGCCGAAATCGTCCTCGATCCAGTCCAAGGAGCCGTGCAGCCGGGGGCGCGGCACGTCGTCGGGGATCAGCTCCGACGCGCCCACGATGCCCTCGCCATTGTTGCGGACGGGGTTCGCCTTCCTGGTCGAGAAGACACGCAGCCACTGGTTCGCGGCGCGTCGGCTGAGAGTGCTTCCGCGGTCTCCCCAGACCGGGGCGCCATCGCAGTGCACCCCGAACTGGCGGGCCGCTTCCTGGTGCGCCGCCTCCATCCGGACCCTGGTCTGTTCATCCGGTGGCGAGTGCATCGATCACCTTCCTGAGTCGGTCGGCGGCCAGCGGGTCGGCCAGCACACGGGCAGCATCGTGCCAGTGTTCCGGGCTGCTCGCCGAGACCAGAACCACGTCCAGGGCTGGGCATGAGGCCGCTACCAGCAGAGCGGCGGCCGGGGTTGAAAGGCCGGGCCGGATGAACTCCACCAGTTCGGGTGTCATCAGGTCGGGAAGTTCACCGCCGTGCAGCGGCGCCGAGCCGAAGGTTGTCACCCCGGCAGCGCGCGCGTGGAAGAGCGGACCGCCACTGTCGAGGGCTTGGCTTATGGGGTCGGCCATCACCAGGCTCACAGGGAGTTGCAGGCCGCTGAAGTGGTGATGGGAGGAGCCGGCGGCTTCCTCCGCCAGGCGCAGCAGCTCCGCGACGGTGAACGCACCGGAGGTGAATCCGGACCAGGTGGCGATGCCATAGCCCCGGATTCGGCCGTTGTGCGCGAGGCTCTCCAATTCTGCGAAGGCCGAGCGCAGTTGGGCGTGGCACTCATCCCGGCCGTGATCGTGCCAGACGCGTTCGGGGTTGTGGACGAACACCAGGTCGGCTCGGCCAAGGACGTGCAGGGAGTTCTCTGTCTGCCAGCGCACGAAGGCAGACGCCAAGCTGTGGCCGACGGCCGCGCTCTCGTCGGTCAGCACACCCGCAACGACAGCCGCCCGCCCCTGAGCAGGGGTGTGAAAGCCGGTCTTGGTCGCCACCCGCGCCTGCGGGTACTCCTCAAGCACAGGAGCCAGCTCCTGGTGGGCCAACCCATGCGCGTAGTTCGGGGCCGTGTCCACCCACAGCGCACCGGCGGCGAGGGCGGTGCGCGCCGCCTGGCTGACGACGCGCACCCGGTACGTTCCCAATGCGAGGACGGCCGTCACAGCGCCGTCCCGACGACGGAAGCCGCCTGGCCCTCGATGAGGACCGTGAGCAGCGACGCCACGTCCTTGACCTCAAGTCCGGCTGTCGCGGCCAGCGAACCGAGTGTGGCCGGCTGCCCAGTGAGCAGGACCCGGAGCATCGGAGCAGCCTGTTCGGTGAAGTCCCACGCAGTTCCCGCCGCTGCGAGGGTCACCGTGCCCTCGGCCCGGTTCTCCGTGAGCCGCGCCCGAGGAGTGGTCAGGCGCACCGACACCTCCGCGCGAGCGGGCAGGCCGGTGACATAGGGCAGCGAGGGGACCGCGCGGCCGTAGTGGGTGGTGTCCACCGACTCCGCCCACCGGCTGATCAGATCCGGATCCGACAGCTCGGTCATCATCTTTTCGCGCAACTCCTCCACGAACGCGGCCTGTTCGCGCGGTGAGGCGAACCGGGGTACGTCACGGCGGAGAACGAAGCGCGAGCGAAGCTGATCGACCAGCCAGATCAGCAAGTCAGACCCGGTCTGGGTCACCAGGCCGAACGACAGGTGCAGGGACTCTGTTCCTTGATCCGCCATGACCCCGTGCCACCAGCCGCGCGGCACGTAGAGCACGTCACCAGCCGTCAGGACCACATCGGCCACCGGATCGCCCTGCGGCTCCTCCGGGGTCTCCACGTCCCGGAACGTCGGCGCGGGCCGGGTGGGCCCGTACAGCTTCCAACGCTTCGATCCGTACACCTGGACCACCACCACGTCGTGGTCGTCCCAATGGGTCCCAAAGCCCTCCCGCTCGGTCCAGGAGGCGTAAGCGTTCACCTGAACCAGCGTGCCGAGGAAGCGTTCCAGGGCCTCAGCGGCGGCCCCGATCGGCGGGTGGATCTTCTCGATCGAGTCCAGAACGAGGGAGGCCCCCTCAGCCAGCTGAGTGTGCAGGTCGGCCGGCTGGATGCGGTGCCAGGTCACGGACCGTCGGGTCGTGACCGGCAGCGAATACCGGTACTGGGGCACCATCTCGCCATCCAGCGACAGCCGAAGCCGCGGGGCCTCCAAGCGCTGGGTGGCGAGGATGTTGTTCATGTCGTCCCAGGACAGGAGGTCGGCCACATCGGCGGCCTCACCCGGGAAGACGGCGTAGGAGCGGCTGAGCGTCTGGACGAGGAAGGACTCCCCGCCCAGACGCGCCGCCCACGAGGCAGCATCAAGCATCGTGGGCGCCCTTATCAGTCGTTGCCGTCGGACTTGCCGCTGGTGACGTCGGACGGGACCTCGGTCCGGGCCCGGGCAGCAGCGATCTTCCGTGCGGCGACCAGGAGGCCGCCCTCAGCGGCCGGGGCCGACGTGGTGTCCTGCACCATGCGCTTCTTCCCTTCTCATGGGATCTCCCGCCGGGGTTCCAACGGGAAGACTTGGGCGGCACCAGCCAGCCAAAAGGGGAATGGTGGCTGGCGCCTGGACCACCCGGCCGCGACATCCCAGCAGGCCGAGTGGAGATTGATGACACGTCAGAGCGGGTGGACAGCTACGCGGCTGACGAGCGCACCTTCGCAGCGGCATCGATGTCGGCGGCCCGCACGAGTACGGACAGGCGCTCGTCGCCGGTCACCACTTGGTCCGGGGCGCACTCGAACCAGACGACCTTCCCGGCCCCGGACGGCTCCCAGCCCCACGAGTGCGACAGACCCGCGACCACCATCAGGCCCCGACCACCCGTCACGGTGTCCTGCGCCGTATCCGGGTCCGGGAGCCGGAGGCTGCTGTCCGCGACCTCCACCCGCAGTCGAATGCCCGTCCAACGCACCGTCACCTTGCACCGCGCCTTCGTGTGCTCCATGGCGTTCGCCAGCAGCTCACTCGTGCACAACTCGACATCGCGCAGGGCATCGTCCGACAACGGCACCTGCCAGAACCGCGCGATGTCGACGACCAAGCGCCGGGCCGGCGGGACAGCGGCCGCGTCAGCCTCAACATCCCACTCGTACGGCACCGGGAACGATGCTGTCTTCAACGGGCTCATCCATGTACCTCGTCCCTGCCGAACGCTTCAGCTGCGCGCCGTAGCGCATCCAGGAAGAGCATCGGCCGCAAACGAGATTCAGGGGATGACCAGCAGGTGTTACCGAGACGGTAATAGGCTGCTACTCAGCGCGATTTGATGATCAGCAGTGGCTATGCTCTCGAGCAAAGGCTGTGCCTCATGACGCATTCCGGCCCCACCCGTGGCCCGCTACTCTCCGCTGACCTTCTCGCGCGCGAAGACCTCCGCGCAGCTCTCGCGGAACACGACTTCGCTTCGGCGTTCAGCTTGATCAAGAAGTACGGCGGGCTGTCTCAGAACCGCATCGCCTCAGCATGTCAGCTGACGCCGGGCAAGGTATCGACGGTGATCTCCGGCGATCAGCACGTCACTTCCTACGATGTGATCACGCGAATCGCAGACGGCCTGTCGATTCCCGGGGATCTCCTGGGGCTCAGCGCGCGTCCGTGGGAGAAGCAGCCAGCTGTACCGCCAGCACCCGTGTCAGGCGGGTCCCCTGCAGATGACGTCCCATGGCACCCGGCGGTAACCACCGATCTCGCGACTCAACTGACAAGAGCCGATCTCGCTATGGACAGACGAACCGCCACTCTCCTTCTCGCCGTCGCCGCCGTCTCAGGAACCGCGCTACTGGACCCGCTCGAAGGTTGGCTGACCGCAGCGGCAAAGGCTGATGAGCGCCGGCGACCGGGGCGCCTCGGCGAACACGAAGTCAGCCAGCTCGAAGCTGCTGCCGTCGCTTTCCGGCGCTGGGACCACCAGTTCGGCGGCGGGCTCCGGTCCAAGGCAGTCCTGGGCCAGCTCAATGAGACAGCCTCGGCCCTTGAAGATCGCCAACACCCGGACATCGAGCGCCGTCTGTATCGCGTCATGGCACAACTCGCCGGCACGGCAGCGACAATGGCGTGGGACTCCGGACACCAGCGCAGGGCGCAGGACTACTACCGCCTTGCCCTGCGCGCTGCCCATGCAGGAGAAGACCGCCCGTTCGGCGCCAATGTGCTGGCAGGCATGGCCCGGCAGATGCTGTACATCGATCGGCCGGCGGACGCACTCGAACTCATCCGCTTCGCCCAGGACGGCGCCCGCGGGCTTGGCGGGCCACGGGTTCTGGCCATGCTGCACACACGAGAGGCATGGGCTTATGCAGCCATGGGCCGAGTCGCGGCATTTCGGCGGGCGACCAGCCAGGCTGAGGAGGAGCTCGCGTCAGTCGGAGCGAATGCTGACGAGCCCCACTGGATCTCCTACTTCGACACCGCCGAACTGGCCGGAGTGACGGGTGGGCGTCTGCTCGATCTCGCTCGGACAGAACCCCGCGCCCACGCAGAAACAGCCGCCCAGCATATCCGGGCCGCCATTTCCATTCGTGGGGAAGAGGCCGGTCGTTCCCATGCGCTGGACCGGATCGGACTAGCCGAGACACGATTCCTGGTCGGTGATGTCACCGGGGCCGTCGAAGAGACGCGCGTTGCTGTGCAGGTCGCGTCACGCACCCAGTCCAGCCGTGTCAGAAGCCAGCTGGGAGCTCTCTACCAGTACACCGTTGGTCGCTCGGCGAACGCTGCGGTACGCGACGCGCGCGATAGCATCCGCGAGCTACTGGCGAACTGACCCGAAGGGGAGCGGCATGACCGTGATCGCTGTGACGGGGCACATGGACCTGACCGAGCAGACGGCCCGGCTGGTCGGCGAGGCACTCCTCACCACTCTTTCCTCGTATACGACTTCGGGCCTGACAGGCGTTTCTTGCATCGCCAAGGGCGCCGATGCCCTGTTCGCTGATGCCGTTCTGTCGCTCGGCGGGAGCCTGGTGGTCGTCATCCCGTCTGCTGACTACCGCGAGGCCAAGGTGAAACCCGACTACGCGGACGAGTTCGACCGCCTTCGTCAGGCCGCGATCGAGGTAGTCGTCATGCCATTCGGGGAAGCCAGTCGCGAGGCGTACGAGGCCGCCAATCAGGAACTGCTCCGGCGCGCGGATCAACTCATCGCGGTGTGGGACGGCCACCCAGGGAACGGCCGGGGCGGGACGGCTGACACGGTTGCCGGCGCCCAGGCCGCTGGAATTCCGGTGGAGGTCATCTGGCCTGAAGGTGCGGCCAGAAAGGGGTGACCATCAGGAGCGCCACCCAGCACGGGCGCCACGATCCTCCCACCGCGGCCGGCAACCGACGGCTGCGCTGGGAGCCACCGGCCTCCCAGTGCAGCGCCTAGGTCGTCCGACCCGGGTCAGTCGGCCAGCGGGAGGTAGACCCGGTTGCCGTTGGCGGCGAACTCGGCGGACTTCTCGGCCATGCCGGCGGCGGCATCGTCCAGTTCGCTGGTGACGGCGGTGGAGCCGCCCCCAGCCTCCGGCCGGGAGGTGCCCCCTTCGTGCAGTTCGCGGATGTTCTGGCTGATCTTCATCGAGCAGAACATCGACAAAGGCACCACTGGGAC
Organism: Kitasatospora sp. MAP12-44; assembly: GCF_029892095.1. NCBI lineage: Bacteria > Bacillati > Actinomycetota > Actinomycetes > Kitasatosporales > Streptomycetaceae > Kitasatospora > Kitasatospora sp. MAP12-44. The sequence continues at coordinate 4,552,329 of NZ_JARZAE010000004.1, read as the reverse complement.
GCGCCGCTCGGGCTAAGGGCGGATCGAGGCGAAGATCTCGATGTCGCACTTTGCCGCGCCGCTGCGCTTGATCCTCGCGTCGCTGGTGATCAGCGGTACGCCAAGAGCTTCCGCCAGGGCGACGTACTGGGCATCGTAGGCACTGAGGTTGGCGTGCAGCTTCTTCACTCTGTCCCAGAACGGCAGCGTCTCCCGTTTGGCGATGGGAAGCATCCGGTATGCGACGACCGCCCTTTCCACTTCCCTCTCAGTCAGCTTGCCGCCACGCTGCATGCCGAGGAGCGCTGACTGGATCTCGTAGTCCAGGAGGGTGGGAGCGTAGACGTCCCCCGCCTCGGCCACACGGCTCCGGATGAGCTCTCCGTCGGGGCCTTGGGCCGTGAGGACCAGGATCAGAGCGGAACAGTCGATAACGATCAACGCCCGGCTCGCCCCTCGTCGATGGCAGCGACGATGTCGGCGGCGCTGACGCGGGCGGTGGTCTCCCGGTTCAGCCGCTCCATCATCTCCGCCATGGTGGGCTTGGACGCTTCCCTTTCGATCAGGTCTTGCATGAATGCCTGGAGCGACTGTCCGGCCTGGGCGGCCCGAACCTTCAGGGTCTGGATCTGATCGTCCGGGACGTCGCGAATGGTGAGCGCTGTCATATCTGCACTCTAGCATCACTGACTGCGAAATGCAGACACGAAAACTGGCCAGTTCAAGCGCCAATCCCTCCCCCGACATCCGGGAACGGGACCGCCCATAGCGCGAGAGCATCGTCGATGTGGATTTGCTGATCTTTGGTCCTGCTCTGAGAGGCCCCCCGGCCTCTCAGAGCAGGACCAGATCGTTGGCGAGTGTGGTCAGTTCGCCAACGGGAGGTAGACCCGGTTGCCGTTGGCGGCGAACTCGGCGGACTTCTCGGCCATGCCGGCGGCGGCCGCCTCGTCCAGTTCGCTCGCGACGGCGGTGGAGCCCTCGCCGTGCAGTTCGCGGATGTTCTGACTGATCTTCATCGAGCAGAACTTCGGGCCGCACATGGAGCAGAAGTGGGCCGTCTTGGCCGGCTCGGCGGGGAGGGTCTCGTCGTGGAAGGCGCGGGCGGTCTCGGGGTCGAGGGCCAGGTTGAACTGGTCCTCCCAGCGGAACTCGAAGCGGGCGTCCGAGAGGGCGTCGTCCCAGGCCTGGGCGCCGGGGTGGCCCTTGGCCAGGTCGGCGGCGTGGGCGGCGATCTTGTAGGTGATCACGCCGGTCTTGACGTCGTCGCGGTTGGGCAGGCCCAGGTGCTCCTTGGGCGTGACGTAGCAGAGCATCGCGGTGCCCCACCAGGCGATCATCGCGGCGCCGATGCCGGAGGTGATGTGGTCGTAGCCGGGCGCGACGTCGGTGGTCAGCGGGCCGAGGGTGTAGAACGGCGCCTCGTCGCAGATCTCCTTCTGGAGATCCATGTTCTCCCGGATCTTGTTCATCGGGACGTGGCCCGGGCCCTCGATCATCACCTGGACGTCCTTGGCGCGGGCGATCCGGCCGAGCTCGCCGAGGGTCTGCAGCTCGGCGAACTGCGCCTCGTCGTTGGCGTCCGCGATCGAGCCGGGGCGCAGGCCGTCACCGAGTGAGAAGGTGACGTCGTAGGCGCGCAGGATGTCGCAGAGTTCCTCGAAGTTGGTGTAGAGGAAGTTCTCCTGATGGTGCGCCAGGCACCACGCGGCCATGATCGAGCCGCCGCGCGAGACGATGCCGGTCTTGCGGCGGGCGGTCATAGGGACGTACCGCAGCAGCACGCCGGCGTGCACCGTCATGTAGTCGACGCCCTGCTCGCACTGCTCGACAATGGTGTCGCGGTAGACCTCCCAACTGAGCTCCTCGGCCTTGCCGTCGACCTTCTCCAGCGCCTGGTAGAGCGGCACGGTGCCGATCGGCACGGGGGAGTTGCGCAGGATCCACTCGCGGGTGGTGTGGATGTTGCGGCCGGTGGAGAGGTCCATGACCGTGTCGGCGCCCCAGCGGGTCGCCCAGGTCATCTTCTCCACCTCCTCCTCGATGGACGAAGTCACCGCGCTGTTACCGATGTTGGCGTTGATCTTCACCAGGAAGTCGGTGCCGATGATGGCCGGCTCGACCTCGGGGTGGTTGACGTTGACGGGGATGACGGCGCGTCCGCGGGCCACCTGCTCGCGGACGAACTCCGGCTCCAGGCCCTCGCGCAGGGCCACGAACTCCATCTCGGGGGTGACGATGCCGAACTTCGCGTACGCGAGCTGGGTGACCGCCACCCCGTCCCGGGCGCGCAGCGGGCGGCGCGGGCGGCCGGGGAAGACCGCGTCCAGGTTGCGCAGGTTGCCGCCGCGCGGCGAGGTGTGCTTGATCCCGTCGTCCTCGGGGCGGGACTCGCGGCCGTCGTACTCCTCGACGTCGCCGCGCTGACGGATCCACGGGTCACGCAGTGCGGGCAGGCCGCGCCGCACGTCGGGCTGGTAGGCCGGGTCGGTGTACGAGCCGGAGGTGTCGTACAGCGGGACGGTGCGGCCGTTGGTGAGCTGCACCTCGCGGTACGGGACGCGCAGGTCGGGGCGCGAGCCCTCGCGGTAGGCCTTGCGCCACGCGGGGGTCGGGTAGCCGGTGCCGGCGCTGTTGGCGGGACCCTCAGAAGGGCTCTCGGAAGGGCTCTCGGAAGGACCGCCGGAAAGGCTCTCGGCGCTCGTCTGGGCAGCCGAACGTGCATCAAAAATGGTCATCAGACCCTCTACTCCCTACGCCGGCATTACCCGGTCCAGGTTCCTGCGGTCGACGCAGCGATCGGTACGCGGCCCGCGTACCTGTCAGCGCCCTCTCAGCCCGGTGCTCCGAGCTCCCGTTCTGCAGGCGGTCTTGCCTGCACAAAAGACGTCCATACGGTAGCGGCAGCTCCGGCGTCGGTCCAGAGGGGGTCCTGGATATGGGCAGCTCCCGGCCAGTGGGACAGACTGGACGGCGACACAACCGAAGAGGGGGCGGGCACATGATCGGCTGTACGGGACGGGTCACCGGGAAGGTCGGACCGGGACTGGTCGGGGAGGTGCTGGTACACGTGCCGGAGCGGCAGGGGACCGAGGCGTTCCTCGCGTATCCGGCGGCGCCGGGGGATTCGCTGCTCGTCGGCACGCCCGTCGTGGTGGTCGAATACCAGCCACCGCGGACGGTCTACGTCTCCCCCGCGTTCGGCTGACAGTCGAACGCAGGTGCCTCCGCGGGCACTGAGTGACAGGACACGCCGTATCGGACTTCCCAAGCGATCGGAATCGGCGCAGAATCACGTGTCGCCACGGGGTTCCGCGCCATCCTGCACAACCGAGCGCAGTCACGGGACGTCGTGTGTCTGAAGGGGGAAAGGCCGATGTTTTTCGGCATCGTCGGCGGTGGGGTCGCCGCAGTCATCATCCTGTTCATCATTCTGTTCAAGCTCATGTGGCGGGTGGCCGAGCCCAATGAGGCCCTGATCATCTCGGGCTCCCGGCACCGCACCGAGGGCGTCGCCGACGGCCTGGGCTTTCGCGTGGTGACCGGGCGCGGGACGCTCGTCACCCCGGGCGTCCAGGTCGTCCGCAAGCTGTCACTGGACCTCAACGAGGCCGACCTGGACGTCGAGTGCGTGACGTCCCAGGGCATCCCGGTGCAGGTCAAGGGCGTGGTGATCTTCAAGGTCGGCGACGACCAGGTCTCCATCGCGAACGCCGCCCGACGCTTCCTGGACCAGCAGAAGATGATGGGCCACCGGGTCCACAACGTCTTCGCCGGCCACCTGCGCTCGATCGTCGGCGGGCTGACGGTCGAGGAGATGATCCGCGACCGCGAGCGGCTGACCGGTGAGACCCGGGCCGCCTCCGGCTCCGAGATGGAGAAGCTGGGTCTGATCATCGACTCGCTGCAGATCCAGGAGATCCTGGACCCGACCGGCTACATCAAGAACTTGGCCGCCCCGCACGCCGCGGCTGTCCAGCGTGATGCCCGTATCGCGGCCGCCGCGGCCGACCGGGAGGCCACCGAGGCGGAGCAGGAGGCGTTCGCCCGCAAGGCCGAGGCGACCCGCAACTCCGGTATCCAGCAGGCCGGTTACCAGGCCGAGATGGACACGGCGGCGGCCCGCGCGCTGCAGGCCGGACCGCTCGCCCAGGCCGCCTCGCGCCAGGAGGTCGTGGTCCAGGAGACCAAGGTCGCCGAGCTGGAGGCGCACCGCACCGAGCAGCAGCTGCAGGTCGAGGTCCGCAAGCCGGCCGACGCCCGCGCGTACGAGACCCGCACCAAGGCCGAAGCCGAGCGCGACGCCCGGATCTCGGCCGCCCAGGCGCAGGCCCAGGAGACCGAGCTCAAGGCCGTCGCCGAGGCGAACCGGGTGAAGATCGCCGCGATCGCCGAGGCCGAGGCCACCAAGGCCCGCGGTCTCGCCAGCGCCGAGTCCACCCGGGCCACCGGCCAGGCCGAGGCGGCCAGCGCCGAGGCCAAGGGTCTGGCGGCGGCCGCCGCGGCCAAGGCGCTCGGCCTCGCCGAGGCCGAGGCGATCAAGGCCCGCGCGGCCGCCCTGGCCGAGAACCAGGAGGCCGTGGTCGCCCAGCAACTGGCCGAAAACTGGCCGGAGATCGTGCGTGCCGGGGCGGAGGCCTTCGGCAACGTCGAGCACATGGTGCTGCTGAACGGCGCCGAGGGCATGGGCGAGATGTTCGCCAAGGCCCTCACCATGGGCGGCACCGGCCTCGGCCTGGCCCGCCAGCTGCTCGGCTCGATGAACGCCGCCGGCGAGACCCCCGTACCCGCCACCACAGCTGCCGTGCCCGCCGAGACCGGCGCCAAGCGGACGACCACCCAGAGCATTCCGCTCCAGGGGGACTCCGCGTCCTGACCCGCATGCCGTCCGAAGCCCGGCCGCCTGGATGTTCTCCGGGGGCCGGGCTTCGGTCAGTTCGCGGGAGTCCGAGGGGCCGTGAGCAAGGCCTTCAGCCGCTGGCCGGACGGGCCGCTCAGCACGCTCGCCACCCCGATCGCGCCGATCAGCAGCACGGTGGCCAGCCACACCATGGTCGCCACCGGCAGGGTGTAGGCGAGGACGATCCGCAGCACGCACTCGGCGACCAGCGCGAGCCCCCAGATGATCGAGTGGTGGCGCTCGGCCCGGCGGAACTCGGTCGAGTCCTGCGCCAGCAGGTCCCACCGCGCGCTCAGGCCGACGTCACCCCTGGTCAGGAAGGGCTTGAGGCCGGCGCTCATCAGCGGTCGGCCGCGCAGCGCCGAGACGACGATCGACAGGCCGATGACGCTGCTCACCGCGCCGTCCTTGGCGATCATCAGCCGCGGATCACCGGCCACCGCGCCGAGCGCGATCCCGACCAGGTTGACCGCCAGCATCAGCGCCGCCAGCCCGTTCACCGAGCGCTCCTGCAGCAGGCCCGCCACGGTCCGCACCGCCGGGACGACGCTGCTCAGCGCGAGCGAGGCGACCAGACCCAGACCGGCCACCGAGTGCGCCAGGTAGTAGACGGCGAGCGGGACGACGATGTCCACCGCCAGTGGCCGCAGCGCGGCCGGCAACGGGTTCGAGGTCCCGACGGCGCCCGGGGCGGTGACGCTCTCGCTCATGGTCTGCTCCTGTGCAGCTCGCTTCCTGATCTGCGTTCAGCTTGCCGCGCCGGCCTGACCGCCCGTCAGTGCCGACTGTGCGCAGTTCGGCGTGACAGCTGTCATAGCAACCGCATGACAGCCGAACGCCCGCCCCACTCGCGAGTGGAACGGGCGCCGAACGATCGGGGGAGGAGCGTCAGCTCTTGGCGGCCTTCTTCACCAGGATCACCACGGCGGCCGCGATACCGACCACCACCAGCGCCTTGATCAGGAAGCCCACCAGCGCGCTGACCACGCCGACCACGAACCAGACCACGTTCCAGGCGAGCACCAGCACGATGATCGGGACAACGATGTTGCGCACCCAAGAGGGCAGCGACTTCCAGAGCTCAGCCATGTCCGTTCCTTCTCTCCCCCTCGGGTCGGCTCCTAGTGGTCGCCGCATCCCGTCTGCTTTCGGTACCTCGATCGTACGAGCCCGACGAGTCGGAAACGAGGGATCCGGTCCCCGAGAGAACCCGGAGATCCCCCTGAGCCGGAAGCCAGGGGAACCCCGGGGAACCAGGTGCCCCAACAGGTCAGACCGGCCAGGTCTCGCCCCGCCAGGCGGCGTCCCAGAACATCCACTCATAGCGCGAGGTGGTGCAGAAGTGCTCGGTCACCCGGCGCCGCTCGGCCGCGGAGAGCTCCTCGCCGAGCCGGTCGGTGAGCGCCAGCACCCGGCGCACCACCGACTGGAACGCCTCGTCGCCGTAGGTCGCGATCCACTGGGCGTAGAGCGGGTCCGGGGAGGACTTGGCGAGCAGCTGCTCGCCGACCCGGGCATAGATCCAGTAGCAGGGCAGCACCGCGGCGACGGCCTCGGCGAAGGAGCCGCCGTAGACGGTGGCCAGCAGGTAGCTGGTGTAGGCGCGGGTGGTGGGCAGCACCGGCTCGGCGGCGGCGCGCTCGGCGGTGTCCCCGAAGGCGTCCAGGAACTGCGCGTGCATGCCCTGTTCGGCGGCCAGCGCCCCGATCGCGTCGTCGGCGAAGGCCCGGACCTCCTGCTCGCCCGGCGCCTTGGCCGCGCAGATCGCCAACGCCCGGGCGTAGTCGCGCAGGTAGTGCGAGTCCTGCACGACGAAGTGCCGGAACGCGGCGCGCGGCAGGGTGCCGTCGGTCAACCCGGCCAGGAAGGGGTGGTCGAGGATCTGCGCGTACACCGGCTCGATGGCCGTCCAGAGTTCCTCGGTCAGCGTCTGCGTCATGCCCCCGACCCTACGTGCCGGCCTCCGCTACGCCTCAGGGGGTGAGAAGACCACCAGCACCCGCAGTTCCTCGGTGATGTGGTGGAACCGGTGCGGCACCCCGGCCGGTACGTACGCCACGGTGCCCCGGCCGACCGTGGTGGTCTCGGAGCCGACGGTCAGATAGGCCCGGCCGCTGATCACCTGGTAGATCTCGTCCTGCTCGTGCGCGCTCTGGGTGTCGGTGTCGCCGGGCGACAGCGCGTACAGCCCGGCGGACATCTGCCGCTCCTTCAGGAAGCGCAGGTACGCGCCCTGGTTGGCGGCCCGCTCCTCGTCCAGCTCGTCCAGCCGGAAGACCTTCATCGCCCTGCTCCCTCACCTCGGTACAGCGGCATTCAACACCGTGTCGCACAAGATGCACCGACCGAAGCTTTCGCCGAGCGCCCGGGCCTGCGACCATGCGGAGTCATGAAGCACTTCGCGGTCAAGACCCTCATCAACGCGGCAGCCATCTGGGTCGCCGCCTGGATCGTCAACGGGATCACGCTCTCCAGCGGCGACTGGCAGCACCGGACGCTGACGGTGATCGCCGTCGCGCTGGTCTTCGGGGTGGTGAACTGGCTGATCAAGCCGCTGGTGAAGCTCTTCTCCTTCCCGCTGTTCATCCTCACCCTGGGCCTGATCACCTTCGTCATCAACGCCCTGATGCTCCTGCTCACCTCGTTCGCCTCGGACAAGCTCAGCCTGGACTTCCATGTGACGGGGTTCTGGCCGGCGCTGCTCGGCTCGCTGATCATCAGCCTGGTCTCCTGGGGCCTGCACCTGGCGTTCGGCGACGACGACTGAGACCGAACGGAATCATTGGCTCCTCTTCGCCCGCCTGTGCGAGTTTCGGAGGCCGTCGGCTGCGGGAGACTCCCGCACAACGTGCCGGTCCGGCAGCCGACCGGCCTTCCGGAGGTGACCCGAGGTGACCATGGGCCGTTCCGACGCCCGACCGTCCCGCACTCCGCACCCCCGCCCGGTCGTCAAGCGCACGGCCCGGGCGATCCTGCTGGACCTCTCCCCCGACGACCCGCACGCCACCGCCTCGCTGGTGGTGATCAAGCGGACCCGCCCCGGCAGCAATCCGTACTGGATCACCCCCGGCGGCGGGGTGGAGCCCGAGGACCGGACCGTCACCGACGCGCTGCACCGGGAGGTCGACGAGGAGCTCGGCGGCAAGGTGGTCGACGTCGTGCCGGCCTTCGTCGACACCGTCGCGCACGCGCACCACGAGGACGGCAGCCTGGCGCACCCGCACGGGGTCAAGGTGCAGCACTTCTTCGTCTGCCGGCTGGCCGCGATGGACCCCGAGCGGCGGCACGGTCCCGAGGTGGACGAACCGCGCGGCGAGTACGAGATCGTCCGGCTGCCGTTCACCAGGGAGGGGGTCACCTCGGTGAACCTGGTGCCGCCCGCGCTGCGGGCCTTCCTGGCCGCCAACATCGAGGGTGTCCGGGCGATGCTCGCCGACGACCTCGGGTAACGCCGCCACCCCCTACGCCAGATCGCCGACCAGGTCGTGCCGGATGTGTTCGGGCCGCACGCCGGAGCGCAGCAGCGCGCCCGCGCCGCGGCGCACCATCGCGGCCGGGCCGCTCAGGAAGGCCTGGTGGCCGTCCCACGGTCCGAGCCGGGCCACCACGTCGGTGAGCAGTCCGGCCGGCGCCGAGCCCGGCCGCCCGCGCTCCTCGGAGACCACCGGCCGTACCGCGAGCCAGGGGTGGAGCTGCTCCAGCGCGCGCAGGTGGTCCAGCTCGTACAGCTCCGCGGCCTGCCGCGCGCCGTAGAAGACCTCGACCCGGCGGCCGGCCGCGCCGCGTTCGGCCACCTCCTCGACCAGCGCGCAGATCGGCGCGATGCCGGTGCCGCCGCCCAGGCAGAGCAGGTGCGCCGGATCGGCGTGGTCGACCACCATCGCGCCGTCCGGCTGGCCCAGCCGCAGGACGTCCCCGGGGGCGGCCCGGCGGACCAGCGCGGTGCTCACCCAGCCGGCCGGCAGTGCCTTGACGTGGAAGGTGAGCAGGCCGTCCGGGCGCGGCGCGGTGGCGAACGAGAAGTGCCGCCAGACCCGCGGCCACCAGGGCGTCTCCAGGGTGGTGTGCTGGCCGGCCCGGTACGGGTAGGGCTGGTCGGGGCGGACGGTGATCACCGCGACGTCCCGGCCGCGCTGCTGGTGCGAGACCACCTCGGCCTGCCACCAGGGCGGCGACTGCCGGGCCGCGCCCTCGGCGGCGTCGATCATGATCTTGGAGATCAGGCCGTACGCGCGGCGCCAGGCCAGCTCGGTCGCGGCGTCCCAGCGGCCGGCGCAGTACTTCTCCAGCGCCGCGATCAGGCACTCCCCGACCACCGGGTAGTGGCCGCTCAGCGTCCCGTACTTGCGGTGGCCCTGGCCCAGCCGGCTCAGGTACGCGGTCAGGCCGGCCGGGTCGTCGGCGCTGCGGGCGGACATCAGCAGAGCCCGGAAGAGGCGGTCCCGCTGGACGTCCATCGCGGCGGGGAAGAGCGCGCGCAGCTCCGGGTGCCGCTCGAAGATCAGCGCGTAGAAGTGCGCGGTGGCCCGGTCGGCGACCGGCTCGACGGCGGCCAGGCTGGCGCGGATCAGCTCGATGTCGCGGGCCGTGGGCGGCTCGGCGGCAGCCGGCCGCTCGGGCGGCGGGACGCTGGCGGAGGCGGGAGGCAGTGCGCCGGGCGCCGTCGTCTCCCAGGCTTGGCTCCACTGGTCGCCGGGGCCCGCCCAGTTGAGCCCGGGCGCCCAGCTGAAGAGCGGCTCGATGGCGGGGCGCTCAATGGCGAGGCGCTCGGCTGCAGGACGTTCGGCCGGTCGCGGCGGCGGTAGGAAGGCCGCCGGGGTGGGTGCGTGGCCCGGCAGCGGCACCACGGGCACCGGCGGCGGCCCGGGGATGGCCGATGGCGCGGGGATGGTCGGCGGCGCGGTGGGGCGCGGCGGTACGGGGACACCGGCGACCTCGGTCGGCACCAGGGCCGGACGTGAGGGCGCCGGCGCCGGCATCCCCGGCACGGCGGCGACCGCGGCCGACCCGTGTCCGGAGCGGACCAGCAGCACGGGAAGCGGCGTGACATCAGCCTGACGCGTACTCAAAAGAATCGTTTCGCCTCCGGTCGTCCCAGCAACGCTTGGGTAGCGTGGCATGACCGAAAAGCTCATCCGACAAATCCGGCGAACGCCGGACGGTCCCCCCGGCCGCACGCTAGGCTCTGCCGATTCGCGCGCCGACGGGGGGACCTGACCACCTGGTTCTCAGAGTTGGCGCAGCAGCATCCCCGGCTGCTCCACGCAGTCCGCGACGAACCGCAGGAAGCCGCCCGCCGTGCCGCCGTCGCAGACCCGGTGATCGAAGGTGAAGGACAGCTGGGTCACCTGGCGGACCGCCAACTCGCCCTGGTAGACCCAGGGTTTGGCCACAATCCGGCCCACCCCGAGCATCGCCGCCTCCGGGTGGTTGAGGATCGGCGTGGAGCCGTCCACCCCGAACACCCCGTAGTTGTTCAAGGTGAAGGTGCCGCCGGTGAGTTCGGCCGGCTTGAGCGAGCCGGACCGGGCCGACTCGGTCAACCTGGCCAGCTCGGCGCCGAGTTGCTCGGTGGACATCAGGTGCGCGGAGCGGACCACCGGGACCACCAGTCCGCGGTCGCTCTGGGCCGCGAAGCCCAGGTGGACGGCGGAGTGCCGGCGCAGCGCCGCAGGAGCTCCGGCGGCGTCCAGGTCGACGCTGGCGTTGAGCTCGGGGTAGCGGGCCAGCGCCGCCGTGCAGATCCGGGCGAGCATCGCGAGCAGGCCGATCCGCGGGCCGGGGCCCTCGTTCAACTGGCGCCGCAGCTCCAGCAGTTCGGTGGCGTCGGCGTCCACCCAGCAGGTGGCGGCGGGGATCTCGTGGTGGCTGCGGGTGAGCTTCTCGGCCACCGTGCGGCGCAGCCCGCGCAGCGGGACGGCCTCTGCCGCAGCCTCGGCGGGTGCCACGGACGCGGCCGGGACCGGGGCCAGGACCGGGGCTGGAGCCGGGGCGGCGAGTGCGCGTTCGACGTCGGCCCGCATGATCAGGCCGTCCGGACCGCTGCCGGCCACCGTGGTGAGGTCGAGGCCGTGTTCGCGGGCCAGCTTGCGAACCAGCGGCGAGATCACCGCGACCACCGCGGGCATCCCGGCCACCGGAGCCGCCGTCGCGACCGGAACAGCCGCAGCCGCAGCCGCCGGAGCGACCGGCACGACCGGCGCGGCCGGCATCTCGGGCACGCCGACCCGGCGGCGGCGCGAACCCTTGCCGCCCGCCGCAACCCCGTACCCCACCAGCACGTTGCCGGAAGCACCGTCCGCCAGGTCCGCCTCCGGACCGGGCTGCGCCAACGCGTCGGACGCGCCCGATGGCGGCACCGCCACCATCACCAGCGGCTGCCCGACCTCCCGCTCCTCGCCCACCTCGCCGTACCGCGCGGTGACCACCCCGCCGTACGGGCAGGGCACCTCCACGACGGCCTTGGCGGTCTCCACCTCCACCACCGGCTGGTCGACGACGATCACCTCGCCCACCTCGACCAGCCAGCGCACCACCTCCGCACCGGTCAGCCCCTCGCCGAGGTCCGGCAGCTTGAACTCGCGCACGATCGGCACCACGATCACCCCTCCCACTGGAGTCGGGCGACCGCGTCCAGGATCCGGTCCACGCCGGGCAGATGGTGGTGCTCCAGCATCGGCGGCGGGTATGGAATATCAAAACCTGTCACTCGGATCACCGGCGCCGCCAAGTGATGGAAGCACCGCTCCGTAACGCGAGCAGCGATCTCGGCACCGACCCCGCCGAAGCCGGTCGACTCGTGCACGACGACGGCCCGCCCGAGCGAGCGGACCACCTCGCAGACCGTCCGGTCGTCGAACGGCACCAGGCTGCGCAGGTCCAGCACCGCGAGGTCCCAGCCCTCCGCCTGGGCGGCCTGCGCCGCCTCCAGGCAGACCGGCAGCGAGGGCCCGTAGGTGATCAGCACCGCGGAGCGGCCGGTCCGGCGCAGCACCGCCTTGCCGACCGGCTCCACCGCGGCCGCGACATCCAGCTCGGCCTTCGACCAGTAGAGCCGCTTGGGCTCCAGGAAGACCACCGGGTCGTCGGAGGCGATCGAGGCCCGCAGCAACCCGTAGGCGTCCTGCACGGTGGCCGGCGTGACCACGTGCAGCCCCGGGGTCCCGGCGTAGTACGCCTCCGAGGAGTCGCTGTGGTGCTCGACCCCGCCGATCCCGCCGCCGTAGGGGATCCGGATGGTGATCGGCATCGGCAGCCGGCCCGCCGTCCGGTTGCGCATCTTGGCGACGTGCGAGACCAGTTGCTCCATCGCCGGGTAGGCGAAGGCGTCGAACTGCATCTCGACCACCGGGCGCAGCCCGTACATCGCCATGCCGATCGCGGTCCCCAGGATGCCGGCCTCGGCCAACGGCGTGTCCAGGCAGCGGTCCGCGCCGAACTCGGCGGCCAGGCCGTCGGTGATCCGGAAGACCCCGCCGAGCGCGCCGACGTCCTCGCCGAGCAGGTGGACGCCCGGGTCCTCGCGCATCGAGTCCCGCAGCGCCGCGTTGAGCGCCTGGGCCATCGTGCTGGTCCGGGTGGCGCCCGAGGTCTGGGTCAGCGTGCTCATCGACCGGCCTCCGCTGCCAGCTCGGCGTCCAACTGTGCGGCCTGCTCGAGAAGTTGCGGCGTCGGCTCGGCGTAGACATGCCGGAAGAGCGAGGCCGGGTCCAGCTCGGGCTCGGCGTGGAACTCGGCGCGCATCCGGGCGGCCAGCTGCTCGCCCTGCTCGGTGGCGGCCGCCGCGACGGCGTCGTCCAGCAGCCCGCAGTCGCGCAGCTCGCGCTCCATCAGCAGGATCGGGTCGTGCTCGCGCCAGGCCGTGACCTCGGCGTCCTCGCGGTAGCGGGTCGCGTCGTCGGCGTTGGTGTGCGCCTCCAGGCGGTACGTCAGCGCCTCGACCAGGGTCGGACCGCCGCCGCTGCGGGCCCGCTCGACGGCCTCGGCGAGGACCGCGTGCACCGCCGGTGCGTCGTTGCCGTCCACCAGCCGGCCGGGCATCCCGTAGCCGACCGCCTTGTGCGCCAGCGAGGGCGCGGCGGACTGCCGGGTCAGCGGGACGGAGATCGCGTAGCCGTTGTTCTGCACCAGGAAGACCACCGGGGCGTTCAGCACGGCCGCGAAGTTCAGCGCCTCGTGGAAGTCGCCCTCGCTGGTCCCGCCGTCGCCCAGCATGGCGAGCGCGACCACCGGCTCGCCGCGCAGCCGGGCGGCGTGTGCCAGCCCGACGGCGTGCGGGGCCTGGGTGGCCAGCGGGGTGCAGAGCGGCGCGGTGCGGGTGGCGACCGGGTCGTAGCCGGTGTGCGCGTTGCCGCGCAGCAGCGTGAGCGCCTCCAGCGGGTCGACCCCGCGGGAGACCACGGCCAGCGTGTCGCGGTAGCTGGGGAAGAGCCAGTCCTGCGGCTGCAGCACCGAGCCGGCGACCACCTGGCAGGCCTCCTGCCCGGTGGAGGCCGGGTAGACGGCGAGCCGGCCCTGCTTGGTCAGGGTGGTGGCCTGCTGGTTGTAGCGACGACCGACGACCAGGCGCCGGTAGAGGTCGAGCAGCAGCTCCGGGTCCGCCTTCTGGAAGGCAGGGGTGCCGAGCACGCGGACCGGGGACGAGTCGGGGAGGAGGGGCGAGGGGTCGGTCCGGGGGCTGGTCGCGCCGGGTAGCCAGCCAGGGACAGGCGCGGTAGGCCTGTGGTCGAGGACGGTCATCGCGGGCACCTCCAAGGGGTGGGGAGGGCGGGGGGCCGCTGGGGAGCGGGAGGTGATTGCCTCCCAACCGATTGTTCGGTTGTCTTTTCATTGTGGCCACAGCCGAGTGAAGGTGCTGGACAATCGGCCGCCAGAGCAGTCGACTGAAGGCAGCACGTCCACAGCAGAGAGCCGGGGGACATGGACGCTGAACAAATGGCCGGGCCGGGCGCCGGCCGGATCGCACCGGGTACGAACCCGCCGGGTACGAACCTCCAGGCGCCGCCGGAGCGCACCAGGGCGACCTTCGGCCGGGTGCCCGCACCCGCCGCCGCACCGGCCGCACCGGCCCCACCGCCTCCCGTCGAGCGCGGCCTCGACCGGGTGGACCACTCCATCCTGCGCCTGCTCCAGCAGGACGGCCGCGCCTCGATCCGCTCGGTCGCCGAACGGGTGCACGTCTCGCGCGCCAACGCCTACGCCCGGATCGCCCGAATGATGGAGGACGGCGTGATCCGGGGCTTCACCGCCCGGGTCGACCACGAGCGGGCCGGCCAGGGCGCCTCGGCCTACGTCACGCTCAAGATCGTGCAGAACTCCTGGCGGACCGTGCGCGAGCAGCTCCTCGAACTCCCCGGGGTCGCGCATATCGCGCTGGTCGGCGGCGAGTTCGACGTGCTGATGCTGGTCCACACCCCGGACAACCGGGCGCTGCGCGAACTGGTGCTGGGCAGCATCCAGAGCCTGCCCGAGGTGCTGGCCACCCAGACCCTGCTGGTCTTCGAGGAGACCGACCGGGTCCCACCGGCGTAAGACCGACCGGGGTGGCTCAGGCGCGCAGCCCGTCGAAGGCCAGCCGGACCACCGCGTCCGGGATCCCGTCGACGGTGTCCGGGGCGCCGTCCGGGCGGTACCACTCGACCACGGAGTTGATCATGCCGAAGAGCAGCCGGGTGGCCAGCCGCGGCTCGACATCGGCCCGCAGCTCGCCGGCCGCGACGGCCGCCCGGACCAGCTCGGCGACCCGGTGGTCGAAGTCGCGGCGGCGCTCCAGCGCCCAGAGCTCGGTCTCGGTGTTGCCCCGCACCCGCAGCAGCAGCGTGACGTACGGCAGCTCGGCGAGCAGCACCTCGGTGGTCCGCCGCACCACGTGCTCCAGCCGGTCCACGGGGCGGCCCTGGACGGCCGGCGGCTCGTCCAGGATGCCGAACAGCCCGTCCAGCGCACGGCCCACCGCGAGCCGCAGCAGCTCCTCCTTGCCGCGCACATGGTGGTAGATGGAGGACTTCGAGATCCCGGCCGCCCGGGAGAGGTCCTCCATCGAGGTGCCGTCGTAGCCGCGCGCGTTGAAGACCTCCACGGTGACCGCGAGCAGCGAGTCGACGGTGTACGTGGTGCGGGTGCTGGGAGATGCGGCCATGTCCCGAGTATCCCCGGCCACCGCCACCTGCCGTCCATCAGGGTCTGTTGAGCCGACCGATCGTTCGGTTACGCTGTGGATTGTCAGCCCCCGTCCTCCCGCTTCGAGGAGCGCAGCATGGCCGCAGCGGCACACCCCTACGTCAGCGAACTGATCGAGCGTCACCACGAGACCCTGACCAGGGCACTGACCGCGCTCGCCGACCGCGACTACTGGTCGCCCTACCCCGAGTTCCCCAAGGCCTACGGGGAGACCGGGGCGGCCGACGGCAAGGCGGCCTTCGACGCCCTGCTCGGCACCACCTTCGCGCTGCCCGGGCAGCCCGAGGCGGGCGAACTGGTCGGCACCGAGGTCTCGCCGTACGGCCTCGAGCTGGACATCGCCTACCCGCGGGTCGACCTGGACGCGCTGCTCCCCGCCGTCCGCGCCGCCGCCCCGGACTGGGCCACGGCCGGTCCGACCGCGCGCGCCGCGGTCTGCCTGGAGATCCTGGCCCGGATCAACGCCCGCTCGCACGAGTTCGGCCAGGCCGTCATGCACACCACCGGCCAGGCCTACGGGATGGCCTTCCAGGCCGGCGGCCCGCACGCCCAGGACCGCGGCCTCGAGGCGGTGGCCTACGCCTTCGGCGAGCAGACCAAGCTGCCGCCGCAGGCCGACTGGACCAAGCCGCAGGGCAAGCGCGACCCGCTGCGGCTCTCCAAGGAGTCCGTCGTCGTGCCGCGCGGCGTGGCGCTGGTGATCGGCTGCAACACCTTCCCGACCTGGAACGGGTTCCCCGGCCTGTTCGCCTCGCTCGCCACCGGCAACCCCGTCGTGGTCAAGCCGCACCCGCGCGCCGTGCTGCCGCTCGCGCTCACCGTGCGGATCGCCCGCGAGGTGCTGGCCGAGGCCGGCTTCGACCCGAACGTGGTCACCCTGGCCGCCGAGCGCGACCGCGAGGGCATCGCCAAGACGCTGGCGCTGCACCCGGACATCAGGATCATCGACTACACCGGCTCGACCGAGTTCGGCGACTGGCTGGAGGAGAACGCCCGCCAGGCCCTGGTCTACACCGAGAAGGCCGGCGTCAACACGGTGGTCATCGACTCCACCGACGACTACAAGGGCATGCTCTCCAACCTGTCCTTCGCGCTCTCGCTCTACAGCGGCCAGATGTGCACCACCCCGCAGAACCTGCTGATCCCGCGCACCGGCGTCGAGACCGACCAGGGCGTGAAGTCCTACGACGAGGTGGTGGCCGACCTGGCCCGCGCCATCGAGGGCCTGCTGGCGGACGACGCCCGCGCGGCCGGCATCCTGGGCGCCATCGTCAACCCGGCCGTGCTGCAGCGCAGCGCAGCCGCGGCCGGCGGCGAGTACGGCGAACTCGCCCTGGCCCCGCGGGTGGTGGAGTCGGCCGAGCACCCCGGCGCGACCATCAGGACGCCCGCGCTGGTCAAGGTCGAGGCGCACAAGCCGGACGACCGGGCGGTCTTCCTCAGCGAGTGCTTCGGCCCGGTCTTCTTCGCCGTCGCGGTCGACTCCAGCAGCGACGCGGTGGACCTGCTGCGCCGTACCGTGCGCGAGCAGGGCGCGATGACGGCGACCGGCTACACCACCTCGCCCGAGGTGGAACTCCAGCTGGTGCAGGCCTGCCTGGACACCGGCGTCTCGCTCTCGCTCAACCTGACCGGCGGGGTCTACCCGAACCAGACCGCCGCCTTCTCCGACCTGCACGGCACCGGCGCCAACCCGGCCGCCAACTCCGCCTACACCGACGCGGCGTTCGTGGCCAACCGGTTCCGCGTGGTGCAGGTCCGCCGCCCCGCGTAGGTCTCTCCCGAGCAGCGGTCCGTCCGACGTGTCGAAACCCGTCGGACGGACCGCTTCGGGAAAGGAGATTCACAGCGCCGGACGATCCCGCGATGATGGGAAGCTGAACGGGGGGCGAGAGCATCCGCCCCCCGAACGTCGTCCGAGCACCGGGAGATGGCCATGACCGAGCAGCCGAGCGCCCAGCCGACCGAGTCCGACCAGCCGGACTGCGACGTGATCGTGGTCGGCGCCGGCCCGACCGGCCTGCTGCTGGCCGGCGACCTGGCCGCGGCCGGCGTCCGGGTCACGCTGCTGGAGCGGCGCGGCAAGGAGTCCAACCTGACCCGCGCCTTCGCCGTGCACGCCCGCACCCTGGAGCAGCTGGACGCCCGGGGCCTGGCCGACGAGCTGATCGGCACCGGCACCACGCTCTCCTCGATGCGGCTCTTCGGCAGGCTCAGCGTCGATTTCAGCCAACTCCCCTCGCGCTTCCCGTTCGTGCTGATCACCCCGCAGTCGCAGACCGAGCGCCTGCTGCTGGAGCGGGCGGTGAAGGCCGGCGCGCTGCTGCTGCGAGACCACGAGGTGACCGGCCTGCGCCAGGACGCCGACGGCGTCACCCTCGAGGTGCGCACCCCCACCGGGACGGCGACCCACCGGGCGGCGTACGTGGTCGGCGCCGACGGCGTGCACAGCACCGTCCGCGAGCTGCTCGGCATCCCGTACCCGGGTGAGTCGGTGATCAGCTCGGTGCTGCTGGCCGACGTCCGGCTGTCGCGCGCCCCGCAGGACGTGCTGACGGTGCGGGCCACCGAGGCCGGCTTCGCCTTCCTGGCCCCCTTCGGCGACGGCTGGTACCGGGTGACCGCCTGGGACCGCACCCGCCAACTGCCGGACGACGCACCGGTGGAGCTGGCCGAGATCGCCGACATCACCCGTCGCACGCTGGGCGAGGACTACGGCCTGCACGACGCCCGCTGGATGTCCCGCTTCCACAGCGACGAGCGGCAGGTGGCCCGCTACCGCGACGGCCGGGTGCTGCTCGCCGGCGACGCCGCGCACTGCCACTCCCCGGCCGGCGGGCAGGGCATGAACACCGGCCTGCAGGACGCCGCCAACCTGGGCTGGAAACTCGCCGCCGTGGTGCGCGGCTGGGCACCGCAGGGGCTGCTGGACAGCTACCAGGACGAGCGCCACCCGGTCGGCAAGGCCGTCCTGCGCAGCTCGGGCACGCTGATCCGGGTCGCGCTGGCCCGCAGCGCGGCGACCCGCGCGGTGCGCTCCGCGCTGACCACACTGGGCGAGGCGCTGGGCCCACTGATCTCGCGCGGCGCCCGGAGCCTCTCGGGCCTGGGCATCGGCTACCCGGCCGTCCCCGGCGCCCACCCGCTGGCCGGGCGCCGGGTGCCCGATCTGCGGCTCGCCGCGGACCGGCCGGGGCAGCCCACCCGGCTCTACGAGGCCCTGCGCGAAGGCAAGTTCGTCCTGGTCACCACGGACGAGCGGGCGCCCGGCGCACCGTTCAGCGGCCTGGAGGCAGCCGTCACCGAGCCCTGGTCGGACCGCCTGGTGCACACCGCGCCGGCCGACCCGCACGGCAAACTGCGCTCCACCGTGCTGCTGGTGCGCCCGGACGGCTACGCCGCCTGGGCCGCCGCCGACCCCAGCCACGCCGAGCTGCGCGCCGCGCTGGTCAACTGGCTGGGGGAGCCCTCGGACATCTGACGGTCCGTCCGGCCCTGTGGAACGATGGTCGGATGAAGCGCTATGCCCGGCTCCGGCAGATCCAGCAACTCGACCCCGAGCGGGACTTCCTGGAGATCTACCGCCTCACCTCGACCTACGAGTTCCCCTGGGACCACACCCGGGCCCTGGAGCTGGCGCTCTACCGCACCTACGCGGTGCCCAGCATCGGCCGGCTGCTCGCCGAGACCGCCGAGCTGACCGACCGCTCCCAGCAGCGCTACGACGACACCTCGCTGCTGCTCGGCGCCGTGGTCGAGCACGGCTTCGACACCGAGGACGGCCGCACCGCGATCCGCCGGGTCAACCAGATGCACCAGCGCTACGACATCAGCAACGACGACATGCGCTATGTGCTCTGCACCTTCGTGGTCGTCCCCAAGCGGTGGATCGACTCCTACGGCTGGCGCAAGCTCTCCGCCCACGAACTGGAGGCGACCGCGGCGTACTACCGGGCACTGGGAAAGCACTTGGGGATCAAGGAGCTCCCAGCAAACTACCAGGAGTTCGAGGATCTCCTGAATGCCTACGAGGCGGCGCACTTCGGCTGGGACGCGGGCGCCCGGCAGGTCTCCGACGCCACCCTCGACCTGATCGCCTCCTGGTACCCGCGGCCACTGGCCAAGCTGGTCCGCGGGGCCAGCCTGGCCCTGCTGGACGAGCCGCTGCTGCGCGCCTTCCGCTACGCCTCCCCCGCGCCGCTGACCAGGACATTGGTCCAGAGCGCCCTGCACCTGCGGGCCGCCGTGGTACGCCTGCTGCCGCCGCGCCGCACCCCGCACTACGCGCGGCAGAACCCCGAGATCAAGGGCTACCCCAACGGCTTCCGGCTGGCCGACCTGGGCACCTTCCCGGCCCCCGGGTGCCCCGTCAAGCACGACTGACCGACCGTCGGCGAAGGGCCGGCGAAGCCTGTCGGATCCTATTAACTGTATGGAAATCCCTCCATTCAGTTCAGAACTGATCCGTGAACACTTGACTGTTATTTAGGAACCAATTACCTAAGCATGGGACAACTCCCAGCGAATTTCTGGGATGTTCATCCCAGCGTTTTCGACCCCGGAACGCTTAGCCCCTGCCGGCACATGCAAGCCGGCCAGAGGAGGAGCCCGTGCGTCCCCGCCCTCTCGCCCTCGCAGCGGCCATCGCCCTGCTGCCCCTGACCGTGGCCTCGATGGGAATCACCGCCGCGCAAGCAGCGACCCCCAACACGGTGTCTCCGAGGATATCCCTGCCCAACACCGTGACCCCCGCGGTAGCGAGCTCGCAGAAGCAGGGCGACGTCCCCGCCGCCCAGCAGCTCTCGGTCGCGGTCAGCCTCAAGCTGCGCAACACCGCCGACCTTGACCGCTTCCTCACCGCGGTCAGCACCCCCGGCTCCAACGAGTACGGGCACTACCTGACGCCGGCCCAGTTCAACGCGCGCTACGGCCCGACCCAGGCCGACGTGGACCACGTCGTCGCGTACCTCAAGGCGCAGGGCCTGACCGCCACGGTCAGCGCCAACCGCCAGGTGATCGACGCCAAGGGCAGCACCGCGCAGATCGCCGCGGCCTTCGGCACCCACGAGAGCGCCTACTTCGACGCCGCCGACGCCAAGAAGTTCTACGCCAACGACAACGCGGCCTCCCTCCCGGCCGACGTCGCCGCGGTCGTCCAGGGCATCTCCGGGCTGAACAACAAGAGCGTGCGCACCCCGCAGCTGGCCAAGCCGAACGCGTCGGCCCCGATGGCCACCCCGAGCGGCTACGGCCCGGCGCAGTACGACGGTGCGTACAACCTGAACAAGGTCGGCACCGACGGCACCGGCGAGAAGGTCGCGCTCTGGGAGTTCGACGGCTACACCGCCTCGAACCTGACCACCTACCAGAACCAGTACGGTCTGACCGGCCCCGCGGTCACCACCGTCCCGGTCGACGGCCAGAGCTACGACAGCGCCCCCGGCCAGGGCCAGGGCGAGGTCGAGCTGGACAGCGAGATCGTGCGCGGCGTGGCCCCCAAGGCCACCCAGCTGATCTACGAGGCCCCCAACAGCGACCAGGGCGAGATCGACATGGCCGCCAAGATCGTGGCGGACAACCAGGTCTCGGTCATCTCCATCTCGTGGGGCGGCTGCGAGCCCGACACCACGCAGTCCTCGATGACCGCGGTGGACAACTCCTTCAAGCAGGCCGCCGCGCAGGGCATCTCGGTCTACTCGGCCGCCGGTGACGACGGTTCGCGCGACTGCTCGCGCTCCACCAGCGGCTCCTCCGTCGTGTCGGTGGACTTCCCCGGCTCGGACACCTACGTGACCAGCGTCGGCGGCACCAACCTGCAGCTCTCGGGCAGCAGCTACTCCTCGGAGAGCGCCTGGAGCACCTCCGGCGGCGGCGTCTCGACCGTCTTCGCCAAGCCCAGCTGGCAGACCGGCACCAACGTCACCGGCACCATGCGCACCGTCCCGGACATCTCCTCCAACGCCGACCCGAACAGTGGCTTCGCGATCTACACCCAGGGCACCAGCAGCCCCGGCTGGCAGGTCTACGGCGGCACCAGCGCCGCTGCCCCGCTGTGGGCGGGCTACACCGCGCTCTTCAACCAGAAGGCCGCGGCCGCCTCGAAGGCCAACCTGGGCCAGGCCAACCCGGCGCTCTACGCGGTCGCCAACAGCTCCAGCTACGGAGCCGCGTTCCACGACGTGACGAGCGGCGCCAACCAGGACTTCAGCACCAAGACCGGCTACGACCAGGTCACCGGCTGGGGCTCCCCGGTCGCCGACGCGCTGACCACCGCCCTGCTCGGCGGCGGCAGCTCGACCAGCGGCGGCAACACCGTCAGCGTCACCGCCCCCGGCAACCAGAGCGGCACCGTCGGCAGCGCCGTCTCGTTGCAGGTCAGCGGCTCTGACAGCGCCTCCGGCCAGAGCCTGACCTACTCGGCGACCGGCCTGCCGGCCGGCCTGTCGATCAGCGCCTCGGGCCTGATCAGCGGCACCCCGACCACCGCGGGCAGCTCGACCGTCACGGTCACCGCCAAGGACTCCACCGGCGCCACCGGCAACACCACCTTCACCTTCACCGTGGCCGCCGCCTCCAGCTGCACCCCGGCCCAGCTGCTCGGCAACGGCGACTTCGAGACCGGCAGCGCCGCCCCGTGGACCGCCACCTCCGGCGTGATCAACAGCGACACCGTCTCCGAGCCCGCCCACTCCGGCAACTACGACGCCTGGCTGGACGGTTACGGCAGCAGCCACACCGACACCCTGTCGCAGAGCGTCACCGTGCCGGCCGGCTGCAAGGCCAGCTTCAGCTACTGGCTGCACATCGACACCGCCAAGACCGGCAGCACCGCGGCCGACAAGCTCACCGTCACGGCCAACGGCACCACGCTGCAGACCTTCTCCAACGTGAACGCCGGCACCGGCTACACCCAGCAGACCGTCGACCTCTCGGCCTACGCGGGCAAGACGGTCACCCTGAAGTTCACCGGTGTCGAGAACTCCTCGTCGCTGCAGACCAGCTTCGTCATCGACGACGCGTCGGTCACCACCAGCTGACACCGTGCGTGATTATCCGGTGGCTCGCTGAGACCATTCAGCAAGTTATCCCAGGTGATTAGCAATCCCGCCGGTATCGGGCCGCTGCCCGATACCGGCGGGATTGTTGCATTCGTGTTTCGTGAGTTTGGAGATCAACGCAACTGCCGTGAAGTTAGTTTGTCGTGACCACTGTCATACCAACCGGTAGATGACGTAGCCTCTGCTCCGTGCGTAAGGTTCCCCCAGCTCGGTGACGCCCCCACGACACCGTCACTGGGCCAATCCCGCCGAACTCGGCAGGTGGGGAAGGTATCCGCATGGGCTCGCAATACCCGTACAACGCCGGTCACCTCAGGTTGGTCGAACAGCAGCCGAACCATTCGGCCCTGTTGACCGATCCGGTCGATCCGGCGCCCCTTCGACCGCTTCTTCCGTCGGTCTGTCACGCCACTGAATCCATCGGCGGTGTCACGACCGTGACAGGTAATGTCCCGGTTTCCGCAGCGGCCGCCACCCCCACGGCGGCCGACGCGGCGCCGGGCCGACCGCCCGCGACCGGCACCTTCGCCCAGAACCTGCACGCCGCGATCGAGGCGAGCGGGCTGAGCCTGGACCGGATCCGGTCGGTGCTCGCCGGACAGGGCGTCAGACTGAGCGTCACCACGCTGAGTTACTGGCGACGCGGGCGCAGCCAGCCCGAACGGGCCTCCTCGATGCGCGCCGTCGAGCTGCTGGAGGAGCTGCTGGTGCTCCCCCGAGGCGAGCTCTCCAGCCTGCTGGGTCCGCCCCGGCCGCGCGGGCGCTGGGTCTCCGCGGTGGTGCCAGGCAGCCTCCCGATGGAGGAGATCTGGCCCGAGGAGCAGCAGGTCGCCCAGGTCTTCGAGGAGCTGGACGCGCCGCCCATCGGCGAGTTGGAGCGCCTCAGCGTCCACGATGCCTACTACGTGGACGCCCGGCGGTTCGGCGTCCTGCTGCGGATGCGCCAGGTCGTCCGGGCCACCACCGGCGGGGTCTCGCGCTGCCTGGTGGTGCACCAGGCCGACCAGGGCACCACCGGCTGCCCGGAGATCTCCTCGGTCCGGCACGCCCGGCTCGGCCGGGTCCGCCGCCGTCCCGAGATCGGCCTGCTGGTCGCCGAGTTGCTGCTCGACCGACCGCTCGGCCAGGGCGACTGCACGGTCTTCGAGTACGAGGTCGAGCTGCCGCCCGGCGCCCCCACCACGGTCTACGGACGCCGCTTCGCGGCGCCGGTGCGGGAGTATGTGCTCCAGGTGCACTTCGACCCGTCCGCGGTGCCCGCGCACTGCGAGCGCTACGAGCGCGATCCCGGGACCGAGGACGACCGGCTGCGCCAGCGGCTCTGGATCGGCGCCTCGGCCAGCGCGCACGTACTGGCCACCGAGCAGCCGCCGGGCCAGACCGGCATCCGCTGGGAGTGGGAGTAACGCGCTCAGAGCTTGCGGTGGGCGTTGCGGGCGTGGGTGCGCACGGTGTTCAGCGAGATGTAGAGCCGGTCGGCGATCTCCTTGGGGCTCAGATCGGCGCGCAGCAGCCGCAGCACCGCGAGTTCGCGGTCGGTGAGCACCGGGCCCGGCGCGGGCGCGGCGCCCGGCGCGGGCGGCCCGACCGCGGCCGCCACCTCGGCGCGGAAGTCGGCCAGCCCCAGCGCGCTGCGCAGGCCCGCCAGCGCCGCGTCCGCCGCGGCCAGCCGCCCGGCCGCGCGGGCGGGCTGGCGCAGCGCCAGCACCAGCTGCGCGAAGACGGTCAGACTGCGGTCCGGCCCGAGCCCCGGCGAGCCGTCGACGAGCTCCGCCAACTCCGCCGTCTCCGCTGCCTCCGCCGCCTCCGGTGCCGCTGACGGCTGCGCGAGCGCGGCCCGCAGCACCAGGTACTCGGGCACCGCCCGGGCGCGCGGCGGCGCCGGGCAGCCGGCCCGGACGGCCCGCGCCAGCTCGGCCTGCGCCCGGGCCACCGCGTGCTCGCCCGTCCGCCACGCGGCCAGGCCCAGCAGCGCGTGCGCGTGCAGCCGCCGCAGCAACTCGCCGTCCTGCGCGAGCGTCTCCTCGCCCGGCACCTCGCCCTGCACCAACGCCGGCACCTCGGCCAGCACCTCTGCCGCCAACTCGCCGCACTCGACCGGGTGTCCGGCAAGCAGCAGGGTCCGGGCCAGGCTCAGCCGCACCCGCGCCGGCGTCGCCCCGGCCGCCCAGCCGTCGTCCTTGCGGTCCAGCGCGGCGCGGCCCTGCCGCAGCGCACGGTCCAAATCCCCGGCCTCGCGCGGCAGGCAGAGCTGCCAGGCCTGCGCCGCCAGCCGCGGTCCGCGCGGACCCGCCCGGTGGCCGGCCGCGCGGGCCCAGCGGTCCCGCTCGTCGGGACGGCCCAGCGCGGACCACAGCGCCGACGCCCGGTCCGCGAACGGCGCCTCGGCGGCGGCTATCGCCTCGTTGCTGAGCGCCCCGAGCCAGCGCTCCAGGGTGCCCGGCCGACCGGCCGCCAGCAGCGGCTCGAAGAGCGGCCCGATCAACTCGACGGCGAAGGCCTGGTCGCCGGCCCGCAGCGCGTGGTCGACGGCCTGCTCGCGGTGGCCCGCCGCGAGGTGCCAGCAGGCGGCGGCCCGGTGCGCCAGCCGCTCACGGGCCGGGTCGTGCGCCGCCAACCGGCCGGCCAGCGCCCAGCGCAGCAGCCGCTGGTAGCGGAACCAGCCGTCCTGCTCGCTCGCCAGGAAGATCCCGCCCCGGCGCAGCCGAGCGATCAACTTCGTTGCGTCGCCGCCCGGATGGACAGCGCCGGCCAGCTCGACCCCGAACCGCTCCAGCACGGCGGTGTCCAGCAGGAACTCGTGCAGCCCAGGGTCCAGCGCGGACCACACCTGGGCGAGCAGCTGCTCCGCCAGCACCGCGCCGCTCGCCGGGAGGCCGTCCTCGGGGCCGACCCCGCGCAGCGGCGCCCCGCTGTCCGGCCGCAGCCGGGTGGCGGCCGGTATCAGCGCGCCGACCCAGCCGCCGGTGGAGCGGACCAGCGCGGCCACCCGCTGCTCGGACAGCCGCAGCTCGCCGCCACCGGCCAGCAGGCGGCCCGCCTCGCGCCGGTCCATCCGCAGCTCCGCCGGGCCGAGCGCGGCCACCGCGAGCCCGGCCGGCCGCAGCGACGGCGGCACCCGGCCCGACAGCACGGTGGTCAGCCGGTCCGCGCAGCCGCGCAGCAGCAGCTCGAACTGGCGGTGCAGCACGGCATCGGTGAGCTGCTCGAACTCGTCCAGCACCAGGACCGGACGGCGTCCGGAGGCGACGATCCGCTCGGCCAGCGCCAACACGAACAGCTCGCTGCCGGGCCGCAGCTCGGCCGCCGACTCCCCGGACGCCAGGCCGTCCACCGTGACACCGCCGGCCGCCACCTCACCCACCGTCAGCTCGCCGAGGGCCAGTGCGAGCGCCGCCGCCAGATGCGCCCAGAACCGCGCCGGATCGTTGTCCAGGACGTCCACGGTCAGCCAGGCCACCGGGCGCTGCCCCTGCCCCTGCCCGTGCCCCTGACCCTGCCGGGCCGCCGACCAGCCCAGCAGCAGCGAGGTCTTGCCCGTCCCGCCCGAACCGTGCAGCAGCACCAGGTCCGCCGTGTCCACCGCCGCGCTGAACCGCCGCTGCAGCGCCGGCCGGACGATCAGGGCGCTGGGCGGCCGGGGCGGCCGGAGCTTGGAGGGGACCAGCGCGCCCGGCTCGACCGGATCATCATGCGACAGTGGGGGCATGACAGACCATGATGCCCCCGACGCGGCGGTCCGGCGGTGGCGCGAGACAGCCGGGGCCCCCGAGGCCGTCCTGATCGACGGGTTTCACGCGCTGAAGCACACCCTGCGCTTCGGCGGCGAGGTCCGCCAGGTGCTCACCAGCGACCGGGCCGCGCTCGCCGCGCTCGCCGCGGACCTCGCGGACGATGTGGCGCTCACGATCACCGCGGCCGCCGTCGAGGTGCCGCCGGCCGTACTGCGGGAGTTGGTCGGACGCCCGCACCCGACCGGCGTCGCCGCGCTGGCGATCCGGCCGACGGCGGCCTCGGTGCTCGCCACCCTGCGCGCGACGCCCCGGCCGGCGCCCGTGATCGTGCTGGACAACCCGCGCAACCTCGGCAACATCGGCGCGGTGGTCCGGCTGGCCGCGGGCTTCGGCGCCACCGGCGTGATCACCACCGGCGACATCGACCCCTGGCACCCCCATGTGGTCCGGGCCGGCGCCGGCCTGCACTTCGCCACCGCCGTGGCCCGCCTCGGCGCACCCGAACTCCCGGACGGCCCGCTCTACGTGCTGGACCCGGAGGGCGAGGACATCCGCGCGGTGACCATCCCGGACGACGCGCTGCTGACCTTCGGCTCCGAGCGCCACGGCGTCTCGGCCGAGCTCCGCGGCCGGGCCACCCGGCTGCTGGCGATCCCGATGCGCCCGCAGGTCTCCAGCTTCAACCTGGCCACCTCGGTCGGCATGGGCCTCTTCCACTGGATGACGCACAGCCCCTCACAGCGCCCGCCCGTCCGAGACCGGTCGGTCTGAGGACTTCGGCCGACGCAGCGCCCGCTCCAAATCGCCCAGCGCCTGCATCAGCAACCGGACGCCGGAGCGCAGCACGTCCAGCCGGTCACCCGGCCGGTGCGCGCGGACGAGCTCGGGGTCGGCCTCCAGCCGCTCCTCCCACCGCTGGTGGGCCGCCCGCACCGCGCCGAACTCCGCGGGGCGCCCGGTGAGCAGGGCGACCCCGGCCGCCGCCGTCGCGTCCGCCAGCACGCCGCCGAACTCCGCCGCCCCGGGCACCGGATCCGCCTGCTGCTCGGGCAGGTGGGCCTCCATCACCAGCGACACCCGGGCCAGGAAGCCGACCGCCGCGCGGACCTTCTCCAGCTGCTTGCGGGAGAGCTGCGGCGAGTGCACCGCGTGCCGCACGGGCTCGGCGGCGGACCGTTCCACCGCCTCCAGGAAGGCCGATCTGGCCTCCCGGAAGTCCAGCAGCGCGGCTCGCACGCTGCCCGACCCACGGGTCGCCGGCTCCCCGAACACCGTCAGCACGGCCGCCGAGTAGCGGCCGACGGCGGCGATCCACTCGGCGGTCCGCTCGGGCAGCCGCGCGGTCTCCCAGGTCGGGAACAGCGCATAGGCGAGCAGCGCCACCGTGCCGCCCAGCATCGTGAGCAGGACCCGCTCGTACGCGGTATGCACCGCGTCGCCGGGCCCGAGGTCGAGCAGGAAGACCACATACGCCGTGATGCAGGTGGTCATCACCGCGTAGCCGGTACGCAGCGTCAGGTACGCCCCGCAGATGCAGACCACCGCGAGTGCGCAGGAGAGCCACCTCCCCGGGTCCGCCAGCGTCACCACCGCGGTGGCCAGCACCACCCCCACCACCGTGCCGGCCAACCGGGCCACCCCGCGGCTGTAGGTCTGCGCGAAGTCCGGGCGGATCACCATCGCGGCGGTCATCGCGGCCCAGTAGCCGTGCTCGAGACCGGCCAGCCTGGCCAGCAGATAGGCCGTGGTCACCACGCCGGAGAGCCGGACGGCGTGATGCAGGATCACCGAGCCCGAGACCAGCTGCCCGCGCGCGGTCCGCAGCGCCACCGGCACCATCCGGGCCGGCCCCGGCCGCACCAGCGCGCCGCTGCGCGCGGGGAGCGGCTCGGAGAGCGAGTCCTCCGCGGACTGGTCGAGCGCCCCGACGGCGCGCACCAGCAGTGTGGTGAGCCGCCGGGCCGAGCGCAGCGCCGAACCGTGCAGCACCGGCGCGGCCGGCGCCACCAGCGCGGCGGGCGAGGAGGCCAGGTACTCGACGGGCTCACCGGTCCGGATCGCCCGGGCCAGCGCGTCCAGCAGCTGCGCGGACCCGGCCAGCAGCTCCCGGGCCCGGTCCCGCTCGGGCCCCTCGGCCGCCGCACCGATCGCCGGATCGGCGACTGCCGCCAGGGTGGGCCGGATCCGCTCGGCGATCCCGCGCAGGCCGCGCAGTTGGGGCGGCCGGCGCCGCTGCTGCCAGGTGGTCAGGGTGTCGGCATGCCGGGCGGTCATCAGCGGACCCGGGTCGAAGATGGCATGAGGATCGTGCCGCAGCCGACGGGCGTAGTCCGCCAGCGAGGCGTAGGCATCCGCGAGCGCGTCCCGCTGGAGGCCCCACGGCCGGGTCGGCCAGAGGATGATCATCAGCGCCTGCGCCGCACCACCCAGCGCGCAGAGCAACCCGTGCCCCAGCGCGGACGGCACACTGACGGGCAACTGGACGACGACCAGCATCACGGTGACGGTGTTGGTGGCCACCACCCCGGCCGTCGGCCCGATCGACCAGGCCAGGCCCGCCCCGAACGACCAGACGGCCAGCAGCACCGGGAAGAGCCCCGGCACCGAGACCGCGAGGTACCCGAGGAAGGTGCTGACCCCGAGCCCGAGCCCGGCCACCGCCGCGAGCGAGGGACGCGAGCGGAAACTGCGCTGAAAGGTCGCCGTCCCCGCGATGAAGGCCCCCATCGCCGCCGACGTGGCCAGCGCCGGCCCGGCGATCGCCAGCGTCGGAAACAGCATCAGCGCCACCGCACAGGCCCCCCGCACCGCCCGCCGCGGCTCGGTGAACTCCCGCTCCAGGCGCAGACCCGCACGTCCGGACGCACGCAACGCGGACAACCAGGGCATACCGGCCATGCTAGCCATCGCCGTACCCATTCCCACCTGCGGAAACGCGATTACCCTCACCCAGGGTGAGGGTAATCGCCGCTTACTCCTCCACCTCCGGGCCTACCCCGCCGCCCCGAACTCCCGCAGCAGCGCGGCGAACTCCCCAGCCGGCCGCAGCGCCACCACCCGCCCGAGCTCGGCCAGCTCATCGGCCTCCCCGCGCACCGTGACCTCGCCGCCACGGAACTCCAGCACCAGCCCGCCGCCGGTCCGCTCCGGAGGCGGCCCGGTCCTCGGCCGCGCCAGCCGGCGGACCAGGTCGACGAACTTCACCCGCTCGCAGAGCTCCACCGCCCTACTCCCGGCGATCCCCACCCGCTCCAGCTCCGGACAGCGGAAGTACGGCCCGAAGGGCGGCCCGGTGCCCTCCGACTTCTCCGGAAAACAGATCACCATCTCACCGTGCGAACAGTGCACGCTTCCGTCCGTACAGACCGTCAACCCCAGGTCTGTCACCACGACCCGCCCCGCCGGAACCCCGCCCTCCCCGAGCGCTTGCCCGACCGTCTCCCTCAGCCGCTCCCGCTGCCGTTCGACATCGGTGTCACCCCGCCTGATCGAGGGGATCAACTCACCGGTGACCCACTCCTGGAAGGGCCTCGCCGTGGGCTTGTCCGAGCGCATGATCAGCGTGTAGAGGCCCGCCTCGCTGACCAGGTTGAGCATCGGACTTCCTCGGTGGTAGCTATTCCCACCTGCGGAAACGCGATTAACCTCGCTTGAGGCTAGGTTAATCGCGAGGGTATTCACCGTCCTGACCTCCCGCGGATCGAGCGACTTGACCGCGTCGCTGGGGTTCTTCCGCCCCAGCACCTTGCACACGTCCGCCGTCGCGAACCACGGCTCCCCGTCGATGATCACCACCCGCAGCGGCTGCCCGCTCCCGGGGAAGGTCGTCCACAACATCGACATCTCGTTCTCACTCACGGTGTCCCTCTTTCGGGTAGGCGACTGGACACCCAGCCCAACGACCTCGAACGAGTGACGACACGCCCCTTGATCAGTTCATCGGAGCGCCAGAGCGCGCCACCCGCGCGCGCTCCTTCGTACGCGCCCCGCCGCCCACACCAGCGCCGCGGTGGGCAGGAAGACGGCGTCGGCCGCGATCATCGCCAGCGAGAAGAACGGCAGGCCCAACACGACTGCGATGCCCAGGTGTTCCAGCATCATCAGGACCAGCAGGACGTTCTTCACCCGGCGGTGGAGCAGCGTGAACGGGAAGGCCACCTGCACCAGGACCGTGCCGTAGGAGAGCAGGAAGACCAGCACCGCACTCGATCCCAGCAGGCCGGAGAGCCAGGGCCAGGGAGTGAAGTAGTCCAGATGGAGGGGGTAGTAGAGCGCGGTGCCGTCCTGCCAGCGGGAGCCCTGGACCTTGTACCAGCCGGCCGTGGAGTAGATCAGTACCACCTGCGCCGCGATCACCAGCAGCGCGCAGTTGTGCAGCATGTTCGCCAGTGCGTCCAGCACCGCGCGCGGCTCGCCGTGCGGGCGGTAACGGCTGAGCAGGTACCAGAGGCCCGCGAAGACCCAGAGCGCCCAGAAGAACCAGGACCAGCCCACGTACGGCCAGGTCGCCCCCCGCCAGCCGATCCGACCGGTCAGCTGGGCCGCCGTCAGCAGCCCACCCAGCACACCCCAGAGCAGCACCCCCACCGGACCGCCGTCACCACCGCCGTCACCACCACCGCCGTCACCAGCTCCCGCCCGCGCGCGGCGGCGGGCGTCCAGTGACCAGACGGCTCCGCAGCGGGTGAAGACCAGGTAGATCGCCATCAGGTGGACGATGTTGTCGCCGCCGTCGCCGATCAGCACACTGCGGTTCTGCAGCGACAGCACGCAGACCAGGAAGAGCACCGAGCTCGCCCGGGTCCGCCAGCCCAGCATCAGCAGGATCCCGGCCAGCACGGCCAGGTGGTAGACCGCCTCGAACCACCACCGGTTGTCGGACCAGGGCAGCACGGTGAAGGCGTGGTTGCCGGCCAGCAGTTGGCGCGCCAGCTCCAGGCTCCACGGGGAGCGGTCGCCGTACAGCACGCGGCGGTGCGGCCACTCGCGGAGCAGTTGGAGGGTGAAGACCAGGGCGAAACCGATCCGGACCGCCGCCACCTGGTAGACGCCGAGCGCTCGCCCGGTGAAGGCGCGGAAGCCGTCGGCGAGCCACCCGAACGGACCCGGCAGAGGCTGCGACGGGGCCGGCGGCGACGGAGGAGGCCAGGCCGAAGCCGTCGCCTCGCCGCCCTCCGGTGAGGTCTGCCGCGGGATGCCCCCGACCAGACCACCCTCCCCGACCCCCAACTCCGGCCCCGCCCCTGTCTCTGCCTGACTCATCACAGCCCCCGGTAGTCCTGGTCGTCCACCGGCCACCAGCCGAGATCGCGGTACTGGATCTGGGTGGACCAGCTCTCCCGGCTCCACGGCGGCGGCGCCACCGAGCCGGTCCCGGCCCGGAACTGAATCCCCGTCACCGCCGAGCCGCCCACCTCCCGGCCGATCCGCTGCAGGGCGATCCGCTTGAGGTACTCCTGGGCGAGCGCGCCGTTCGGGCCGGTGGCGCTGTCGTCCTGCGCGCTGTGCGTGGTGTCGTAGAAGTCCCAGGCCCGGCGCAGCAGGTTCTGGTCGGCGTGGCTGGGGATCGGGTTGCCGCGGATCGCGGCGATGTCCTGCGCGGTCAGACCGATCCAGCCGCCGGTGCCCTGCGCGGTCCGGACCCGGGCGTCGACCGTCACGTTCTGCTGCAGCGGGTCGGGCGCGAACAGCTTCCAGTTCTGCTCGAACTCGGGGTAGATCAGGCCGTCGACCTGCTTCTGGTCCTGCTGGTAGAGCGTGTTGGGCGGGGCGACGTGCAGGAAGACCGCGCCCAGGAAGCCGAGGCTGCAGGCGGCCAGCACGACCGCCGCGGCCACCAGCACGGTCAGCGCGGGCAGCGACCAGACCCGCTCGCCGTCATCCGTCATTCCCGCCCGCCCCCCGCGCCAGTGCTGCGGGCAGGCCGACTGCCGCGCCCGGCCATCCTGCCGCACCGGGCGCCGACCCGTCAGCTGTCAGCAGTCACACACCACTTGCCGCGTGCCATGTGTCACGTCAGAGTACGTAGGCGCCCGCGCCCGAGCTGCTCACCATCGGCCGCCCGACCGCATCCCAGGCGAGCATCCCACCGTCCACGTTGAACGCCTCGCGCCCCTGCCCGACCAGGTACTGCACGACCTGCGCCGAGCGCCCGCCGACCCGGCAGAGCACGTACAGCGGAGCGTCCGGCACCTCGTCGATCCGCGCGGTGAACTCGCCGATCGGGATGTGCAGGGCACCGTCGACGTGGCCCGCGTCCCACTCGTCCTGCTCGCGCACGTCCAGCAGGACGGCGTCGGTGGGGACGGCGGCGGCCGCGGTGGTGGGGATCTGCGCGAACATCGGCGGGCTCTCCTGGGTCTGCGTAGGGATATACCTATTGTCCACGGACGGGACGTCGACGGGGGCCGCACCCAGCAGGCGGGCCAGCTCGGCCTGCTGCTCGGCGGCCCGGGCCAGCAGCTGCTCGGCGAGCTCCTCGAGCAGCCGGTCCGGGTCCTGCGGGCTGAGCAGCAGCAGTGAGCCCATCGCGGTGCTCTCCAGCCGGACCTGCTCGGTGGCCAGCTCGCCGATCTTGCCGGTCAGCCACTCCAGCCGCTGCAGCAGCCACTCGCCGCGGTCGGCGGCCTGCGGGTCGGGGGCCGTCTCGGGGGCGGTGGACCACTCCTCGGCCAGCGCTTCGAGCTCCCCGGCGGCGCCGCGCGCGTACGCCTCGTTGACCCGGGCGATGAAGGCGGAACGGCGGTGCTGCTCGGCGGGGTCGGTGCTGAGGTCGGGGTGCGCGCGGCGGGCCAGGTCGCGGTAGATCCGCTGGGCCTCCTTGCCGGGGCGCACCCGCCGCGGCGGCTCGGCGGCCGGTGCGGCGGCCCGCGCCGAGCCCTGCCGGCTCGCACCCTGCCCGCTCTCACCCTCCCCGGCCACGGCCTCCCGCAGCGCCTCCTCGGTCTGCCGGATGGTGTCGAAGAGCGCGTCCAGGTCCGGCAGCTCGTCGACCACCCGGCGGGCCTCGGCGGCCCGCTGGACGTCCCGCGCGGCGCCGGTGCGGGCCGCGACGGCCTCCGCGACCAGCGCCTCCAGCTCGTCCAGCCGGGCGTAGAGCGGACCAAGACGCTCGTGGTGGATCAGCGCGAAGTTGTCGATCTCCACCCGCAGGGTCTCCACGTCGACCTCAAGGGTCAACCAGGCGATCTCGGTGGCGGCGACCCGCTCCTCCAGCTGCTGCCGCTCGGGGTCGGTCCACCGGACGGGGCTCTCCGCGGTCACCTGTCGCCTCGCTCATCCACACTCGTCCGTTCCCGGGGGCTCTCCGGGTCAGGACCGACCCTACCCGGGCGCCGCCCACCGGCCGCCTGCCGTGACAAGGACGAAATCCGGCCAACAAAACCATGGACAGGGCGTGCGGGACGGCGCACGCTGGGTGACACGCAACTGATACTGACGAATCCATGCGTTTCGGTTCCGGTCACAGCCCGCTCCGTGCTTCGCTGGACGGGCACAGCGTGCTTCGCTGCGAGCGGTACAGCACGGATGCCTGACAGCCGCACAGGTGAAGGGCCGACCACCCGGCCGGCCAGGCGGGAGCAACTCGAATCCCATGGCGGACGACCCAAACTCCACATCGGACGCACCTCTGGATCTGCCCCGGTCCCTGGGGCCGGTGACCCCGGCCCGCGCCCCGGCCGGCGGCGCCGGCAGGCTGCGGACGGTGCCGCAAGCCCGCGCCGACGTCTCCGCTGCGCTGCGCGCCGTACCGGCTCCCGCTGCCCAGCCCGCACCTCCCGCACCTCCCGCCCTGCCCGGCCCGCGCCCGGTCGGCGCGGGCCCCGCATCGACCCCGGGAGTCACCCTGACGAGCCATCAGCCTGTGACGTCCGATCAGCCCGCCGCCGTACTGGCCAACGGCAGCCGTTCGCGCTCCTCGCCCGCCGACCAGCTCCTGCCGATGCTGACCACCGGTCAGGCCGGTGAGCAGCTGGCCCTGCTGAACGAGGTCGGCGGCAAGGTCGGCACCACGCTGGACCTGGACACCACCGCGCGCGAGCTGTGCGAGGTGCTGGTCCCGCGGGTGGCCGACTTCGCCTGCGTCGACCTGCTCGACCGGTTGATCTCGGACGCCGAGCTGCCCGAGGAGCTGCCCGACGACGACACCATGCTGCGCCGGGTGGCCCGCAGCTTCCGCGAGTCCCCCGGCACCTGGGACCACGTGCTGCAGGAGGGCGCGCTGCTGGCGATGCCGCGCAGCACCCCGCCGGGGATGGCCCTGCAGCGCAACCAGGCCGTGCTGGTCGCGCAGGTGACCGAGGACCTGGCCGGCGACTACGCGGCCGCGCTCGGCGGCCCGAGCCTGGTCCCGGTGGTCTGCGGCCGCTCGATGCTGGTGCTGCCGCTCTCCGCCCGCGGCACCGTGCTCGGCACCCTCAAACTGCTGCGGCTGCCCGAGCGCGAGCCGTTCGACGAGGGCGACGCCGCCACCCTGCTGGAGCTGGCCGCGCGCGCCGCGCTCTCGCTGGACAATGCCCGGCTGCACCGGGCCGAGGCCACGGTCGCCACCACCCTGCAGCGCTCGATGATCCCGACCAGTCCGCCGCGGATCCCGGGCGTGCAGATCGCCCACCGCTACATGCCGGGCGACCGCCGGGCCCAGGTGGGCGGCGACTGGTTCGACGCGATCCAGCTGCCCGGCAGCCGGGTGGCCCTGGTGGTCGGCGATGTGATGGGCCACGGCCTGCACTCGGCCGCCGCGATGGGCCGCTTCCGCACCGCGATGCAGACCCTGGCGGCGCTCGACCTGCCGCCGGGCCAGCTGCTGCGCCACCTGGACAACCTGGCCCAGAAGCTCGGCGACGACCATCTGGCCACCTGCCTCTACGTGGTCTACGACCCGATCAACCGGACCTGCGAGCTGGCCAGCGCCGGCCATGTGCCGCCGGTCCTGGTGCACCCGGACGGCTCCGGCGAGCTGCTGGAGATCCCGGCCGGCGCGCCGATCGGGGTCGGCGGCGTCCCGTTCGTGGCCAAGAAGATCGACGTGGTCGACGGCTCGATGCTGGTGATGTGCACCGACGGCCTGGTGGAGGTGCGCGGCGGTGACATAGGAGCCGGCCTGGCGGCGCTCTGCGGCAACCTGATCGATCCCAAGCAGACGCCCGAGGAGGCCTGCGACACCGTCCTGGAGCGGCTGCACACCGAGGACCGCAAGGACGACGTGGCCCTCCTGGTGGCCCGCTTCGACGGCGTGGCCGAGAGCGAGGTGGCGACCTGGAAGCTGGCGGTGGACCGCTCCGAGGTGCGCCGGGCCCGCTCGCTGGTCCGCAACCAGCTGGCCGCCTGGCAGCTCAGCGCGCTCAGCGACACCACCGAGCTGCTGGTCAGCGAGCTGGTCACGAACGCCGTGCGGGTGGCCAGGGACCGGGTGCAGCTCCAGCTGATCCGGGTGGACAAGCTGCTGGTGGAGGTCAGCGACGACAACCACAACCTGCCCTCGCTGGAGTTGGCCGAGTCGATGGACGAGCACGGCCGCGGCCTCAACCTGGTGAGCAAGCTCGCCGAGCACTGGGGCACCGCCCGCAAGGCGGTCGGCAAGGTCGTCTGGTTCGAACTGCCGCTGCCCCGCCGATGACGCCCGGCTCCGGCGGGGCAGCTAAGACCGGTCGGTCTAGAGCACCGCGCCGGACGGCCGCCGGCCCTCGGCGTTGACCCGGGCCGCGGCGCCGACGCCGGTCAGCACCCGCGGCCAGTAGCTGCCGAACACCTCGCCCGCGGTGGCCAGCAGCACCGCGGTGATCAGCGCGACCACGTGCTCGAGACCGGCCAGGTTCGGCAGCAGGACGGCCTCGCCGACCATGGACGCCAGCACCACGCCCATGGTGAACCAGGCCCGGCACTTCCAGGCGACGCAGACCGCCAGCGCGACCACCGCCGCCGACGGGCCGGTGTCCCGGTACTGGCCGACCTTCTCGGCGAAGCCGAAGAGGTGGCCCGGGCCGATCTCCACGCCGACCCGGGCGAAGATCGTCCCGGCCAGCGTGCAGACGTAGGCGATGACCAGCGTCATCCGCCGGCCGAGCACGATCTCGGCGATCCCGAAGACCAGCAGCACCTGGGCCAGCGCGCCCCAGACCGGCAGGTCGAGGGCCGGCACATAGAGCGAGAGCGGCGTACGCAGCAGTGAGACCCCCAGCGGCAGCGCGGCCTTGACCACGCCGAGCTGGGTGACCAGGTGCTGGCCGCCGGGCACGTGTTGGACGATGCTGAACAGCAGGATCAGGAACGTCGCGGCGATGGCGAGCGGAACGGCCGCGAGGCGCTTGCGCGCCAGGCCGTCCCGCACGGTCACGAACAGCGTTCCCCACTCGGCGACGACGGCCCGCCTGATCGGCGACACCGGCCCTCGTCGCTCGTCCCCCGCGTGGGTCCTCTGGTTCACAGCGGCCTCTCTTGTTCGCGTACGGTCGTGTTTGGACATGCCCGCCCGCCCGGCTTCCCCGCATCAGCCCCGTCGGTTTCCAACTTCAGCGTAGACACGGGCAAATCGATTCCGCTCGGTCCACAGAGCCATTTTCGGCCGGACTCGGCGAGTGATAAAGCGAGTTTCGAGTGGACGGTCACTTCCCCGTCAGGGGAAGGTCCGATGGGCCCCCTCCGCCCCCCGGCGGAGGGACTACCCCTTCCCTCCGCGTTCCGCCGGCGGCAGTTTTGGAGCCGACGGCACCGCGGCAACCCGCGCATGCCGACGACGGAACAGGGCGGGCAGGCTTGGTGCAGTGATGAACCCCTCGGCCCGCGCGCTGGCGATGCCGATCCGCGGGATCTCGCTGCTCTTCTCGAACAGCAGGTAGCGCGGCTCCCAGATCGGGCGGTACTTGGCGTTGGCGCGGTAGAGCGACTCGATCTGCCACCAGCGGGAGAAGAAGCCCAGCACCGCGCGCCAGAGCCGCAGCACCGGTCCGGCCCCGAGTCGTGAACCGCGCTCGAACACCGAGCGGAACATCGCGAAGTTCAGCGAAACCCGCTCCAGCTGGATTTCCTTGGCCCGCTCCAGGAGTTCGATCACCATGAACTCCATCAGGCCGTTCTCGGTCTCCCGGTCACGGCGCATCAGGTCCAGCGAGAGCCCCTTGTCGCCCCACGGGACGAAGCTGAGCAGCGCGCGCAGCTCGCCCTCGGCGTCGTGGCACTCCAGCATCACGCAGCGGCCGTCGGCCGGGTCACCCAGTCGGCCCAGCGCCATCGAGAAGCCGCGCTCCGTCTGGCCGTCGCGCCAGCGGTCGGCCTTGGCCAGCAGTTCGACCATCTCCTCCTCGGGGATGTCCTCGTGCCGCCGGATCCGGATGGTGTAGCCGGCCCGCTTCACCCGGTTGTACGCCTGGCGGACCACCCGCATGGCGCGGCCGTCCAGCGAGAACTCGTCCAGCTCGACGATCGCCTCGTCGCCCAGCTCCAGTGCGTCCAGGCCGTGCCGGGCGTAGATCACCCCGGCCTCCTCGGAGGCCCCCATCACGGCCGGCGCCCAGGCGTGCTCGCGGGCCTCGGCCAGCCACAGCTCGATCGCCCCCGGCCAGGCCTCCGGATCGCCGATCGGGTCGCCGGAGGCAAGCGAGACGCCGCCCACCACCCGGTAGGTGACGGCCGCCTTGCCGGTCGGCGAGAAGATCACCGCCTTGTCCCGACGCAGAGCGAAGTACCCCAGCGAGTCCCGCCCGCCCTGCCGGTCGAGCAGCTCGCGCAGCCGCTTCTCGTCATCGGGGTCGAGCAGCTCCTTGTCCCGCGGGCTGCGGAACGTGACGTAGAGGACCAGCAGGAAGAGCACCGCGCCCATCGCGTTGATGAAGGCGTTGACCCAGGTCGGCACGTCGATGACGTCCTGCGCGTGCTCGGAGGGGTCGATGCTGACCATCCGGCCGACCGCGTAGCCGAAGCGGTCGCCGATCCCGGCGCCCGGCAGGGCGTTGTTGAGCCCCACCAGGATCGCGCCGATCGCACCGCCGACCAGCAGCCCGGCGATGAAGGTGCCCACCGCCATCTTGGGGTTGGACCGGTCCCCTTTGGAGACGAACTCCTTGCGGCCGACCAGCAGGGCCAGCACGAAGAGGCCGGTGAGCACCGCCGAGAAGTAGTTGAAGACGTGCCGGTCGTAATGCTCCTCACCCGGATCGGCCAGCCAGATCACGTAGACCAGGAAGGTGAAGCCGCCCAGGCCCATGTTGAAGATCCAGGCCGCCCGCTTGCGCCGACGCATCGCCACGGCCAGGAAGAGCGAGAGGACCGCCGAGGTCAGGCCGGCCGTCATCAGGTACGGCGTGAAGAACTGGCCCTCGGAGTGGTGGCGCACGGTGGTGCGGAACGGCACCAGCAGCACGGCCAGCAGGTTGAGCAACGCGATCAGTCGCAGGTACCAGACCGTCGCGGCCGCGGCACGGGGCCGCAGGCGCGCCGGCAACCCGGGCCGGGATTCGGCCGGGGCAGCCGCGGCGGGCGGCTTCGTGGTGGTCGACACAGCTCAATTCCAAACGATCAGGTGCGGGAACGCATCCGCGTGTCCTGCAGGGGCGTCCTCCATCGTGGCTCACCCCGGATGAGATTCGCGTGAACCGGGCTGCTGATTCCCACCCCGCCGAACGGCGGGGGTGATGCCCCAGGACGGCCTAGGCTTCGTCCTTGCCAAGAGATGAGGAGGGATCGTGACAGCCATCCGTGTGCTGATCGTGGACGACGAGTTGCTCGTCCGCTCGGGCCTTGGGTTGATCGTGGGCTCGGCCTCCGACCTGGAGATGGTCGGCGGGTGCTCCGGCGCCGAGGCCGAGGCCTACGTCACCAGGCTGAAGCCCCACGTGGTGCTGCTGGACATCCGGATGCCCGACCTGGACGGCATCTCGGTACTGCGCAGGCTGCGCGCGCTGCCCGACCCGCCGGCCGTCTCGATGCTGACCACCTTCGACACCGACGAGTACATCGGCACCGCGCTGCGGGCCGGCGCGGCCGGCTTCCTGCTCAAGGACACCGCGCCCGAGCAGCTGGTGCACGCCGTACGGATCCTGGCCGCGGGCGGCAGCATGCTCTCCCCGGCGGTCACCCGCACGGTGATCGGCGGTTATGTGGACGGCGGCGGACCGGACGCGGCCGCGCTCGCCATGGTCCGCTCGCTGACCGGCCGCGAGCTGGACGTGCTGGCGCTGCTCGGCGAGGGCCTGGCCAACGCCGAGATCGCCGACCGGCTCTACCTGGGGACCGGCACGGTCAAGGACCACATCAGCGCGATCCTGGGCAAGCTCGGCGCGGCCAACCGGGTGCAGGCCGCCGTGATCGCGCACCGCGCCGGCCTGGTCCGCGCCCCGAAGCAGCAGTGAGAGCCGACGCGGTGCCCGCCACCGCCTCCGCCGGCCGTCCGCTGCCCGGCTGGCTCGGCCGGCCGTGGGTGACACTGCTCTTCCCCGTCCTGCTGGCCCTGCTGGAGACCTGGCTGCTGGACCGCGACACCGTCTGGTGGAAGAACGCGCTGAACGGCGTCGGCGTCCTCGCCCTGCTGCTGCGCACCCGCTGGCCGGTCGCCTCGCTGGTCCTCGCGCTGCCCGGGACGTTCTTCACCGACAGCTGGCTCGCGCCGATGACCGCGCTCTACTCGGTGGCCGCCAGTCGCCCCCGGCTGCGGCTGACGGTGCTCTGCGCGACCGGTTTCGCGCTGGCCGACTACTTCACCTGGTCGGTCTCCGAACAGAACTCCTCCATCGACCCGCTGGCGCTCAACCAGTCCAACGGCCTGGCCATGATCCAGTCGCTGATGCTGGGCATCGCGCCGGTGGCGCTCGGGCTGCTGACCCGCACCCGGCGGGAGCTGACCAACCGGCTGGACGAGCTGACCCGCGGCCAGCAGCGCGAGGCCCGGCTGCTGGCCGAGCGGGTGCTCGCCACCGAGCGGGCCCGCCTCGCCCGCGAGATGCACGACGTGGTGTCGCACCAGGTCAGCCTGATCAGCGTGCAGGCCGGCGGGCTGCAGGTGTCCACCACCGATCCGTGCGCCGAGCAGACCGCCAAGACCATCCGCGAGCTCTCGGTGCGCACCCTGGAGGAACTGCGGCAGATGGTCGGTGTGCTGCGCGCGGCGGGCGGCTCCGACCTGCGTCCGGGCGGCACCCCGCACGCCCCGCAGCCCCGGCTGGCCGACCTGCCCCAACTGATCGACGAGAGCGGGCTCGCGGCCCGCGCCGAGCTGCACCCCGGCGACCGGACCTGGCCGGAGGCCGTCCAGCGGGCGGCCTACCGCACGGTGCAGGAGGCGCTGACCAACATCAGCAAGCACGCTCCCGGCTCAACGGTCCGGGTCCGGGTGACCGCCCGCGGCAGCCGACTGCTGGTGGACGTGCACAACGGGCCCGCGCCCGCCCGCTCGGCCGGCTACCCCGCGCCGCTGCCTGGCGGCGGGCACGGGCTGGTCGGCCTGCGCGAGCGGGCGCAGCTGCTCGGCGGTTCGCTCACCGCGGGCCCGACCTCGGACCGCGGCTTCGCGGTGCACACCGAGCTGCCCGCGGAGTAGCGCGGCTAGCTCCAGTGGTACTCGCTGACCGCGCCGCCGTTCACGGTGAGCCGGCCGGCCTCGGTGACCGGGTCGCGCCAGACGATGTACTCGCCGGCCGGCAGCGGGCTGATCACCGCGCAGTACACCGTGCGGTCGCCCAGGTGGCGCGGGCGGACGGCGGCGTGAGTGCGCCGCACGCCCGGGTCGAGCGGGCCCACCTCGATCTCCAGGCCGTCCTGCGCCGGACCGGTGTGGATGATCACGGCGCCCAGGTCGCCGCCGATCTCCAGGATCACGCTGCCCTGGTGGGAGGGCGGCGGCAGTGGTGCGTGTTCGTGGGTGTGCACGGGGGCTCCGATCAGGACGGGGTCACGGGCGGGTTGTGGTAGCCGTCGTAGGGCACGCCGAGGTAGGGGAAGGTGTTCAGGTAGGGGTTCTTGACGTCCGCCGGGGTCAGCCCGTCGGTGATCGCGCTAGCGGCGGCGTCCGGGGTGAAGGACGGGTCGACCAGCGGCAGGGTCAGCCCGGCGATGGCCCGCAGCTCCACGGTGACCACGTCGTCGAAGACCCGGCGGCCGTTCGGGAAGCCGGCCGGGTCGCCCGCCACCAGGCCCAGGATGTTGGGGTTGGCGGCCGGCGGAACCGCGACGTTGAGCCGCAGCATGTCGGCCTGGGTGCTGCCGGTGAAGTTCTGGAAGCCGGGCACCACGTTGGCCGGGATGCCGGTCAGCAGGATGGCCAGCAGGTCGGCGCGGTCCTTGGTGTAGGCCGCCAGGTTCGGGAAGACGCCGGGGTAGAGCACCGGGAGCAGCCTGGCCAGCTCGGGCTGGGCCACGTACTGCGCGAAGTTCTTGTCGTCGGCCGGCGGTTGGTGGTTCCACTGGTCCTTGCGGGCCATCGGCACCAGGACCTCGTTGAAGAGCGGGTTGCCCAGCCGGGAGACCTGGACGAACGGGCCGGACTCAACGCCCCGGCCCTGCTGGTCGCGGACCTTGGCCTGCTTGCGGCCGGCGGAGGTCCAGACCCCGATGACGGCGCGCGGGTCGGACACGTCGGTGGGCTTGCAGTGGTCGCGGGTCAGCTCGGTGATCGGGACCTGCAGCGAGATGCTGTGCACATTCAGGTCGGCCGTGGTGTTGACGCCCGGCATGTTCGGGAGCACCGCGTTCAGGTGCGCGGCCTGGAAGGGGCGCAGCGTGGCCAGGTCGAAGATCGAGCCGAGGTCCACGTAGAAGCCCTCGGCGCGCTGCCCGGCGAAAACCTTGCGGCCGCCGTCCAGGCTGTGCACGGCCATCGCGGCCAGCGAGGGGTAGTCGGGGGTGGAGAGCGGGCCGATGTTGCACGGCGGGCAGGCCAACCGGCGGCCCAGCACGGTCTCCCGGCCGCCGGCCTCGACCTTGGTCACCGTGTAGAACTGCTTGCGGTTCCAGTTGGGGGAGTCCAGCGAGGTGATCGCACCGGTGTTGTAGAGGAAGGTGTTGTCGTTGTCGAGCTCCACCTCGAAGCGGAACTGGTAGGTGATGTCCGCTCGGCCGTCGCCGTCGTTGTCGACGTGGATCTCGTAGAGCACGTCGTCGCCGAACTCGTAGAAGTTCGGGCCGCCCGCTGCTCCTTGCAGCGGGATGTAGTTGGCGATCAGCGTGACGGTGTCGCTGGCGTCCGGGCTGACGAACGCGTACACGTCGGTGCTGTCCGCCACCGGGTCCTTGGAGATCTCGGGAGCTTCGCGGTGGGACGACATGCTGGCCTCACAGGGGAGTTGGGGTCGGGGTGGTGCCGGGGGACCCGGCCGGCTCCACTGCGGCGCCGACCGGGGGAGGGCGGATCAGCCCAGGGTGCGCAGCAGCGCGGCGGCCAACTCGCGGTCCTGGACGCGGTGGTGCCGGTCACCGTGGAAGATGTCCAGCTCACCGGTCCGGGCGTCGCGCAGGTGCACCACGGTCGGCTGGTCGCGGTCGATGGCCATCGGGTGGTCGGCCGCCGGCTCGGCCTCGGCGCCGCCGCTGTCGAGGCCGCAGAGCACGCCGGCCGTGAGACCGACCGCACCGACCACGGTGGCGTTCCTGATCAGAGCGCGGCGGGACATCGCCGACTCGGCGGCGGTTTCGGGCACAGGGGTATCCAGGGACATGGGTCGTTCCTCCGACTCGGTGAACTGGGCAGGCCCCGAGCCTCGGCGCTCGGTCCTACGAGCGGGACGGGCACAGATCGGGTACGTACACGAACGGCCGTCCGGTGACAGAGGGTCGGCAGCCACGCTGAAGTGAAACGACGTCAGTTCGACCGGTCAAGCCGGCTTGGCCCAAGCGGGGCCGACAACCACTCACCCGGCCCAGCGAAACCCCGCCCGGCTACGCCATCCGCCTGGCGCGGGACCACCCGCAGCCGCCGCTCACAGCCGCCCTGACATATCGACTCAGCCGACCGGGTGACTAGCGGGTGGCGCAACCATCCATGGCGCGTTCGAGCGCGAAGAGTAAGCATGGGATCACATTCGGCTATATCCAGACGAGTGTGATCTCGCGTGCCCCTGTTCGATCCCGCAAGGAATGATCCCGCAAGGAATGGAGAAGACCATGAAGGACTTCCGCAGGGCCCTCGTACTGACCTGCGCGGCCGGTGCACTCGTCCTGGGCGGCGCCGGCGCGGCCAGCGCCGACGCGACCGCCAACGGTGCGGCGATCGGCTCGCCCGGCATTCTGTCGGGCAACGTGATCCAGATCCCGATCCACATCCCGATCAACATCTGCGGCAACAGCATCAACCTGGTGGGCATCGCCAACCCGGCGTTCGGGAACACCTGCGTCAACAGCTGACCCGCATCGCCGCGGCCGCTCCCGCCCCCACCGGGGCGGGAGCGGCCGCCGTCGTTGATCAGCCTCTCCCGCGTCCACCGGCCAGCCGCGGATCCCCAACCGGTGGCCACTGCGCCGGCGTCGGCAGCGCCAGCCGCAGCCCATCGGGCTCGGCCCCGCGCAGCGCCAGCGAGGACGCCAGCTGCTCGGGGAAGTCGCGCAGGCCGAGCAGGGCGGCCACCAGCAGCGCGGTGCTGCGGTGCCACTGGGCGGAGCGCTGCAGCATGCCGTGCCCGGCCCCGGTCACCTCGATCGCGGCCACCGCGGCGCCGGCCGCCCGGGCCCGGGCGGCGAACGCGCGGG
This sequence comes from Kitasatospora sp. MAP12-44, assembly GCF_029892095.1. Classification (NCBI taxonomy): domain Bacteria; kingdom Bacillati; phylum Actinomycetota; class Actinomycetes; order Kitasatosporales; family Streptomycetaceae; genus Kitasatospora; species Kitasatospora sp. MAP12-44. The sequence continues at coordinate 4,508,809 of NZ_JARZAE010000004.1, read as the reverse complement.
TCAGGGCCGGGTCGGTCACCTTGTCGCGGTCGCCGTGCAGCGCCACCAGGCTGCGGCCGGCCAGCTGCTCGCACGGGTCCTCGGGCGGACACCACGGCGCGAGCGCGACGAGCCCGCTCACGCTGGGGTGGCCGGCCGCCCGCAGAGCGGCCCGGCCACCCATCGAGTGCCCGACCAGCACCACCGGAACCGGACCGAAGTCCGCCGCCACCGCGTCCAGCGCCGCCAGCACGTCCTGCGCGGCGTGCGCCCGCTCACCGTTCCAGCCCCGGTAGCGGTAGCGCACCAGGCCCACCGCGACCGCGCCGCCGGCCGTCTCCCGCTCCAGCGAGCGGACGAACCCGCGCATCCGCACCACCGCCAGGTGCCAGGGCCGGGCCGGCGCGGTGCTCTCCACCTGCCCGCCGTGCAGCACCAGCACCACCGCCCGCGGCTCGCCCGGCCGTACCCGCCACGCCACCGCGCCCGTCATCGCCGACCACTCCGTTCGTCCGTCGCGGACCCCTGCGGGCCCGCTGCGCCGAAGGGTACGCCGTCCGATCGCGTCCGATCGGGATGAAGAAATCTTCAAGTGACGACTGCTAGTCAACAGATCTGACGCAGATGGACAGGAGAGTCGATCAATACCGGTCAACAGACCGGCAGACACCGGCCATCTCCCTACCCTCGTGTCATCGATCCGATCAGCCAGGAGGTCCACATGTCCGGCATCGAGAACGCCCTCAAGGACGCCATGACCATCCAGGGCGCCCTGGGGGTCGCGCTGGTGGACGTCGGCAGCGGGATGGCCCTGGGCACGCTGGGACACGCGGCCGACCTGGACCTCGCGCTCGCCGCCGCCGGGAGCACCGACGTGGTCCGCGCCACCCTGCGCGCCGTCGAGCTGCAGGGCCGGGCGGGGGAGGCGATGGAGGACATCCTCAGCACCCTCACCCACCAGTACCACCTGGTCCGGCCGCTCACCAGCGCCGGCAGCCAGAACCTCTTCCTCTACCTGGTGCTGGACCGCGCCCGGGCCAACCTCGCGCTGGCCAGGCACCAGGTCCATCGGATCGAGAGCGAGCTGATGGTCTGAGGCCGCGGCAGGGCGAACCGACCGGCAGTTGAAGAATTCTTCAACTCCGGAGATGCTGGAGCGGTGACCGGAATGTTCGACGAAGAGCTGCGCACCCAGCTGGCCCAGGCCCGAGCCAGCCTGGCGAAGGCGCGCGCCGACGGCGACCTGGACGGCGTCCAGGCCTACGAGGGCCGAATCGCCGGACTGCTGCGGACCGCCGCCAAGAACGGCATCGCCCTCCCGCACACCCCCGAAGAGGAACGCGGAGAGGACTGACCCGTGCCCGTCCCGCCCTACCAGGCCAAGGCGGAGTTCTTCCGCACGCTCGGCCACCCCGTCCGGATCCGCGTGCTCGAACTGCTCCAGGACGGACCGCGACCGGTGCGCGAGCTGCTCACCGAGATAGACGTCGAGGCCTCCAGCCTCTCCCAGCAGCTCGCTGTGCTGCGCCGCACCCAGCTGGTGAGCGCGACCCGGGACGGCAACACCGTGGTGTACGCGCTGAGCACCCCCGACGTCGCCGAGCTGCTGCGCGCCGCGCGGCGGATCCTCACCGACCTGATCACCGATCAGGGACCGTTGCCGGACCAGCTGAACAGGACCGCCGCCCGATGAGCGATGCCCAGCCCGCCGCCAACCCGCAGGCGACCAAGGACGAGAAGAGCAAGCGCAAGGCGATGCTGGTGCGCGCGTTGATCTACATCGCCGCAACGCACGTCTGGGCGGCATTCCTGATCCTGCTCTTCACTCTCGGCAAGCACTGACCCCCCCTCAAAGTAAAGATTCCATAAATACGTAGAACCCGATCTGACACAGGGTCTACGCTTAGTGAGGTTTCAAGAGGGCACCTCGTTCGGTGAGGCGTCTTCACGGACACAGGCCACTGATCCCACCCGTCGAGAGACGCTCCGGATCAGGACAGATCTTCCCGACCTAAGGGTTGATCCCAAGTGGCTTCCCGCCCCAGAGGGGGGATCACGCCGTGGAGTGCCAAAGCTCTGACGAGTTGGGGTGTACCGGTCCTGCGGACCGGTCCGCTCCTTGCCGTGTCGATATCGCGCACTCGATGCGCACCGACCGGGAGGAGGCGAGAGACATGGATGCGAGTTGCAGTAGTCCGGGCCATAAACGGCCCCCCGCCCGCCTGTCCTCGCTTTTCTCCGGCACGCGGTAACCACCTCCCCTGCGCGCATTCCTGACGCGTCATCCATTCCCGCACGGCCGATCGCCGTGACGGGTCGCCATGCCGCGCGCCCGTAGGGCTGATAGCTGCCGCGTGCCCCCCGACCGCCCTGACCGGGCACCTGGGAGGCACGTCATGACCGACACGACCCTGACCACCAGCGCGCCGACGCGCGCCGCCGTTCTCGACGACGCGCACGTGGGTGACATCCGCGGTGCGCTGGGCAGCATCCGGCTGGACGACACCGCGCCGCGCACCGGACTGTCCGCGAAGCTGAAGACCCTGCTGGCGATCATGGGCCCGGGCCTGATCGTGATGGTCGGCGACAACGACGCCGGCGCCTTCGCCACCTACGGCCAGGCCGGCCAGAACTACGGCACCCACCTGCTGTGGACCCTGCTGCTGCTGGTCCCCGTCCTCTACGTCAACCAGGAGATGGTGCTGCGCCTGGGCGCGGTCACCGGGGTCGGCCACGCCCGGCTCATCCTGGAGCGCTTCGGCAAGTTCTGGGGCGCCTTCTCGGTCATCGACCTCTTCCTGCTCAACGCCCTCACCCTGGTCACCGAGTTCATCGGCATCACGCTGGCCGCCGGCTACCTGGGCCTGCCCAAGACCGCCGCCGTCGTGCTGGCCGCCGCGATCATCATCGCCTCCGCCTTCACCGGCTCCTTCCAGCGCTTCGAGCGGATCGCCATCGCACTCTGCGCGGGCTCGCTGCTGCTGATCCCCATCTACTTCCTGGTCCACCCGAAGACCTCGCAGATGGCCCACGACTTCGTGGTGCCGAACATGCCCGGCGGCACCGGCTCGCTGGCCACCGTGATGCTGCTGATCATCGGCATCGTCGGCACCACCGTCGCCCCCTGGCAGCTCTTCTTCCAGCAGTCGTACGTCATCGACAAGCGGATCACCCCGCGCTTCATGAAGTACGAGAAGGCCGACCTGTGGATCGGCATCCTGATCGTGGTGATCGGCGCGGCCGCCCTGATGGGTGCCTCGGCCACCGCCTTCGCCGGCACCGCCGCCCAGGGCAACTTCACCGACGCCGCCGGAGTCGCCCACGGCATCGCCGCCCACGCCGGCAAGGTCGCCGGCGTGCTGTTCGCGATCGCTCTGCTGGACGCCTCGATCATCGGCGCCTTCGCCGTCTCGCTCTCCACCGCCTACGCCATCGGCGACGTCTTCGGCATCAAGCACTCGCTGCACCGCGGCGTCGCCGGCGCCAAGGGCTTCTACGCCGTCTACGCCGCGCTGGTCGTCCTGGCCGCCACCGTCGTCCTGATCCCCGGTTCGCCGCTGGGCCTGCTCACCGAGGGCGTCCAGACCCTGGCCGGCGTCCTGCTGCCGTCCGCCTCGGTCTTCCTGCTGCTGCTCTGCAATGACAAGCAGGTCCTCGGCCCGTGGGTCAACGGCCCCAAGACCAACGCCTTCACCTCGGCCGTCGTCGGCGTCCTGGTCACCCTCTCGGTGATCCTGACCGCCTCCGTCCTCTTCCCCCACATCACCGCCGCGACGATCCTGCAGATCATGGCCGGCTGCGGCGTCGCCGGGGTGCTGGCCACCGGCTACTCCTTCACCCGCAAGCGCACCGCCACCAACGAGGACCCCATCGATCGCACCGGCCGCGACGAGTGGCGGATGCCCCCGCTGGAGACCCTCACCAGGACCACCGTCTCCACCGGCTACAAGATCGGCATGGGCGCCCTGCGCGGCTACCTGTTCGTCGCGATGATCCTCGTCGTCATCAAGATCATCACCCTCGCCCTCAACGGCTGAGCATCGAACACAGAAGGCCGGTCGGACCGAGAGCATCGGTCCGACCGGCCTTGCGCCCGCTTCGGCGGGAGCGCGATCCCAGTGGGAACGCAAAAGGAACGGGCCCCATCCTCGCGACCTGAGTCACTTGGATGGAGCCCGTTCCGCACTGTGCGCGAGGGGGGAGTTGAACCCCCACGCCCTTTCGGGCACTGGAACCTGAATCCAGCGCGTCTGCCTATTCCGCCACCCGCGCATGGGTGATGTCGTAGATGCTAACCGATCGTCCGGATGATTTCGAATCGGTTTGGACCCGCTTCTCGATCTTCCGTCCGGCTTCGGCTCCCTCTCGGTCGCCCCTTCCGACATGAGAAACATTAGCACGCTCCACGGGGAACCTACGAATCCCTTCCCCCAGCCGACCTGCACAGCTCTCCGGGGGCCGCCACTCGAACGACTCGGCGCCGGGGCGGCCCAGGGGTGAGGGCCCCGCCCAAGGGGTACTCCTTGGCCACCGGGCGCACCCGTACGAAGGGGTGTGCGCAAGCCCACCCCCGGGCTCGGCCCGGCCGGGGAACCGTACAGATGGCCCGCGCGTGGATACGATCAGTACGGAAGTACCGCAATCAAGCCCGAGCAGTACCTCGAGATCCCTTGGAAGGGGGTGCCCCGTGGGAGTCCTGAAGAAGTTCGAGCAGCGACTCGAGGGTCTCGTGAACGGCACCTTCGCCAAGGTGTTCAAGTCCGAGGTCCAACCCGTGGAGATCGCCGGAGCGCTGCAGCGCGAGTGCGACAACAACGCCACGATCTGGAACCGCGACCGCACCGTGGTGCCCAACGACTTCATCGTCGAGCTCAGCCCGCACGACTACGAGCGGCTCAGCCCGTACGCGGGCCAGCTCGGCCAGGAGCTGTCGGGCATGGTCCTGGAGTACGCGGAGGCCCAGCGCTACGGCTTCCTCGGCCCGCTCCAGGTCAACCTCGAACGCGCTGACGACCTGGACACCGGCCTGTACCGGGTGCGCAGCCGCACGCTGGCCACCGAGACCCCCGAGCCCCCGGCCCAGCCGCCGCAGGAGCGCCAGCCGCAGGCCGGCTACGGCCGCGGCCCGGTCACCGAGGCACCCGGCGCACCGTGGCAGCAGGGCGGCTCACCGACGTACGCGGGGGCGGCCCCGCCGGTCCCGAGCACGCCCCCCGCGATGCCGCCGATGCCCCCCGCCGGCAACGTCCGCCCGTTCCCCGGCTCCGGCACGGGCGCCAACACGCGCCGCTGGATCGAGGTCAACGGCACCCGCCACCAGATCACCGGCACCGCCTGCGTGCTGGGCCGCTCCACCGAGGCCGATGTCCGGATCGACGACCCCGGCGTCTCCCGCAAGCACGCCGAAATCCGTCCCGGCACCCCCGCGATGGTGCTCGACCTCGGGTCCACCAACGGCATCGTGGTGGACGGACAGCACACCCAGCGCGCTACGCTCCGCGACGGCTCGCGGATCGTCGTGGGCAGCACGACGATCATCTACCGACAGGTCGAAGGGTAGGGCGGGGTACCGGTGTCAGAACTGACTCTGACAGTCATGCGGCTGGGTTTCCTGGCGGTGCTGTGGCTGTTCGTCATCGTTGCGGTGCAGGTGATCCGCAGCGACATGTTCGGCGCCAAGGGCACCGCCAAGGGGGGCGGTCGGCGCGCGGCCGGCGCCGCGAGCACCGCGGCCGCGGGCACCCCGGCGCCGCGTCAGCCGCAGCAGGCGCCCGCGCCCCGTGACGCCACCCAGCAGCTGGGTCGCGGCCGCCGTGGCGCGCCGACCCAGCTGGTCGTGGTCGAAGGTTCACTGACCGGCACGACCGTGGCGTTGCAGGGCCAGACCATCACGCTCGGGCGCGCGCACGACTCCACCATCGTGCTCGACGACGACTACGCGTCGTCGCGTCATGCCAGGATCTACCCGGATCAGGCTGGGCAGTGGACCGTGGAGGATCTAGGCTCCACCAACGGCACCTATCTGGACCGGCAGCGGCTGACCGTGCCGACACCGCTCCAGCCGGGCATGCCGATCCGTATCGGCAGGACCGTCATCGAACTGCGGAAGTAGTAGCGCATGAGGGACAGCACCCCGTCCATGACCAGCCGGGACGGCAGCCACGCTGCTGCCGCTGCCGTGCGCGAGGCCCAGAGGGGGGCACGCACAGAATGAGCCTCGTGCTGCGGTTCGCCGCCGGATCCCACAAGGGGCTGATCCGGGAGGGGAACGAGGACTCCGGCTTCGCCGGCCCGCGCCTGCTGGCCGTGGCCGATGGCATGGGTGGGGCGGCGGCCGGCGAGGTCGCCTCCTCCGAGGCCCTCAGCTCGATCGTCTCGCTGGACGAGGCCGACCTCCGCGCCGACCTGCTGACGCTGCTCAGCGACGCCGTGCACGGCGCCAACGAGCGACTGCGCGTCATGGTCGAGCAGGACCCGCAGCTGGAGGGCATGGGCTGCACCCTGACCGCGCTGCTGTGGACCGGCGAGCGGATGGGCCTGGCGCACGTCGGCGACTCGCGCGCCTACCTGCTGCGGGACGGCTCGCTGACCCAGATCACCCAGGACCACACCTGGGTGCAGCGCCTGGTGGACGAGGGCCGGATCACCCCGGAGGAGGCCGAGACCCACCCGCAGCGCTCCCTGCTGATGCGCGCGCTGGACGGGCGCGGCCAGGTCGAGCCCGACCTGTCGATCCGTGAGGTCCGGGCCGGCGACCGCTACCTGATCTGCTCCGACGGCCTGTCGGGCCCGGTCAGCCACCAGACCCTGGAGGAGACCCTCGGGAGCTACTACGCCCCCGAGCAGACCGTCCAGGAGCTGATCCAGCTCGCGCTGCGCGGCGGCGGGCCGGACAACATCACCTGCATCGTGGCCGACGTCATCGAGGTCGGTGCCACCGACACCCTCAGCGGGCAGTTCGCCAGCGTCCCGGTGGTGGTCGGCGCGGTCGCCGAAGGCCCGCACGGCACGGCCACCGACCACGCGATCATCGACACCCCGGCCGGCCGCGCCGCGGGTCTCGGCCGCCCGCAGCCGCCCGCCCCGCCCGGCGCCTTCGGCCCGGCCGACGGCTACCAGGGCGGCTACGAGCCCGGTTACGACCAGGGCTACGAGCAGGGCTACGGTCAGGCACCGGACGGCTTCGGCCCGGCCCACGGCTACGACACCGCCGACTACCCCCACGAGGGCTACGGCACCGCCCCGCACGGCGCCGAGGGCTACGGCGCCCCGGCCGGCGAGTACGACGCGGACGGCTACCGCGCCGAGGACTACCCGCCGGCCGAACCGCCGGTCCGCAAGCCGAGCTGGATCAAGCGCTCGGCGATCGTGGCCGTCGCACTCGGCCTGGTCGGCGGCGCCGCGTACGGCGGCTACCAGTGGACCCAGGGGCAGTACTACGTCGCCGAGAACTCCGGCCATGTCGCGGTCTACCGCGGCATCAGCCAGAGCCTGGCCGGCCTCAGCCTCTCCTCGATCTACCAGGACTACCCGGGCGTCGAGCTGAAGTACCTGCCGGTCTACCAGCAGAACCAGCTCAAGAACACCATCGACGCCGACAGCCTGGACGCCGCCACCAAGCGGGTGCAGGCCTTCCAGGCGCAGGCCGCCGTCTGCCAGAAGATCGCCGACGGCGCCAAGCCGGCCACGGCCGGTACCGGCACCGCGACCACCGCGGCGTTCCTGGCCGCCTCACCGTCCCCGCCCGCGCCGACGCCCAGCCTGCCCGCCCAGAGCACCGCCAGCCCCACCCCGCCCGCGGCCCCGCCGAGCACCGCGCCGGCCCTCACCCCGGAGGAGCAGACGCTGGCCGGGGACTGTGCGACGGCCTAACGTCCGTCTCCCCCGGCCGACGGCCGGGGGAGGGGCGGGCGGATGAGCGCCTTCCAGCTCAGCGGCCGGACCGGACGCCCCGTCGGCCTCGGCTCGCCGGGCGCCCCCAACCGGCGCAACACCGAGCTGGGCCTGCTCGCCTTCGCCGTCCTGCTGCCCACCCTGGCGTACGCCAACGTCGGCCTGGCGGTCGACCGGCGGCTGCCCGCCGGGATGCTGGAGTACGGCCTGGGCATCGGGGCGCTCGCGCTGGTCGCCCACCTGGTGATGCGCCGCTTCGCGCCGTACGCGGACCCCCTGCTGCTGCCGCTGGCGACCCTGCTCAACGGTCTGGGCCTGGTGATGATCTGGCGGCTCGACAAAGCCGGACCGCTGCTCCAGCACAACGCCCCGGCCGCGCCCTTCCAACTGCTCTGGTCGGCCCTCGGGGTGGCCCTCTTCATCGGCGTGATCACCCTGCTGAAGGGCCATCTGGCGCTCCAGCGCTACACCTACGTCTCGATGGCCGCCGCCCTCGCGCTGCTCGCCGCCCCGGCCTTCCTACCGGCCCGCAGATCCGACTTCGGCGCCAAGATCTGGATCCACGCGGGCGGCTTCTCGATCCAGCCCGGCGAGTTCGCCAAGATCATCCTCGCGGTCTTCTTCGCCGGCTACCTGACCGTCAACCGGGACGCCCTGGCGCTGGCCAGCCGCCGGGTGCTGGGCCTCTACCTCCCGCGCGGGCGCGACCTGGGCCCGATCCTGGTGGTCTGGGCGCTGAGCATCCTGATCCTGGTCTTCGAGACCGACCTCGGCAGCTCACTGCTCTTCTTCGGCCTCTTCGTGGTGATGCTCTACGTCGCCACCGAGCGGACCAGCTGGATCGTCTTCGGCCTCCTGCTGGCAACCGCCGGCGCCGCCCTGGTCGGCTCCACCGAGCAGCACGTCAGGATCCGGATCAACGCCTGGCTGGACCCGATGGCCGCCTTCGGCCCGCACCCGCCCGCCGGCACCACCGAGCAGATCGGCCAGGCCCTGTTCGCCTTCGGCACCGGCGGGGTCACCGGCGCGGGCCTGGGCCAGGGCCGGTCCTGGCTGATCGGCTTCGCCGCCAAGAGCGACTTCATCCTCGGCTCCTTCGGCGAGGAACTCGGCCTGACCGGCCTGATGGCGCTCTTCGTGGTGTACGGACTCGTCGTGCAGCGCGCCCTGCGCACCGCACTGGCCGCCCGCGACCCGTTCGGCAAACTGCTCGCCGTCGGGCTCGGCTCGGCCTTCGCCCTGCAGGTCTTCGTGGTGGCCGGGGGAGTGACCGGGCTGATCCCGCTGACCGGCATGACAATGCCCTTCATGGCCCAGGGCGGCTCCTCGGTGGTGGCCAACTGGGCCCTGGTCGCCCTGCTGCTGAAGATCAGCGACAGCGCCCGCCGTCCGGCGCCGGAACCGACCCGGGCGGTCCGGGCGTAAGGAAAGGTGCGGTTGAATGGCTCCGCCGCACCGATCAGCTGTCGCCAGGAAACAGGAGGGGACCCTTGAACAAGCCCATTCGACGGGTCTCCGTCTTCTGCCTCCTCCTGATCATGGCGCTGCTGCTGCGCACCAACTGGATCCAGGGCGTCGAGGCCGACACCTACGCGAACAACCAGTACAACGACCGGGTCAAGTACGACCGGTACGCCTACCCGCGCGGCAACATCGTCGCCGGCGGCCAGCCCGTCACCAGCTCGGACTTCGTCAACGGCTACCGCTACAAGTACAAGACCACCTGGAACGACGGCCCGATGTACGCGCCGGTCACCGGCTTCTCCTCGCAGGCCTTCGGCAGCAGCCAGCTGGAGCAGCTGGAGGACCCGATCCTCTCCGGCACCGACGACCGGCTCTTCTTCCGCAACACCCTGGACATGCTGACCGGCAAGCAGAAGCAGGGCGGGGACGTGATCACCACGATCAACCCCAAGGCGCAGAAGGCCGCCTTCGACGGCCTGGGCAACCACAAGGGCGCCGCGGTCGCCATCGACCCGCGCACCGGCGCGATCCTGGCGCTGGTCAGCACCCCGTCGTACGACCCGAGCACCTTCGCCGGCACCAGCGACGCCGACAGCCAGGCCTGGCAGGCGCTCACCAAGAACCCCGACCAGCCGATGCTCAACCGGGCGCTGCGCGAGACGTACCCGCCCGGCTCGACCTTCAAGCTGGTCACCGCCGCGACCGCGTTCGAGACCGGCAAGTACCAGAACATCACCGACGTGACCGACACCCCGCAGACCTACATCCTGCCGGGCACCAACACGCCGCTGAACAACGACAGCCCCGACGAGCCCTGCACCAACGCGACCCTGGTGGACGCGCTGGCGATCTCCTGCAACACCGTCTACGGCAAGATCGGCGCCGAGCTGGGCGAGCAGAAGCTGCTGGCCCAGGCCGACAAGTTCGGCTTCAACAGCTCCTTCTCCGTCCCGATGAAGTCCGCGCCGAGCGTCTTCCCCAACAACTCCTCGCCGGACGGCACCGCGCAGGACGCGATCGGCCAGCACAACACCGCGGCCACCCCGCTGCAGATGGCGATGGTCGCCTCCGCCATCGCCAACAACGGCAAGCTGATGCAGCCCTACCTCGTCGACGAGGAGCGCTCGGCCAACAGCACCACCGTCTCCAAGCACAGCGCGCAGGAGATGGACCAGGCGATCAGCCCGGCCACCGCCCAGAAGCTGCAGCAGATGATGGTCGCCGTCGTGCAGAACGGCACCGGCAAGCTCGCGCAGATCAGCGGCGTCGAGGTGGGCGGCAAGACCGGCACCGCGCAGCACGGCCAGGACAACAGCGGCCTGCCGTTCGCCTGGTTCGTCAGCTACGCCAAGGTCGGCGACAGCGCGCCGGTCGCGGTCGCCGTGGTGGTCGAGGACGGCGGCGCGCGCAACGACATCAGCGGCGGCGCTCTGGCGGCCCCGATCGCCAAGTCCGTCATGCAGGCCGTGATCGGCCAGTAACCGCCCGCACCGCAGTACCCTCGGACAGTCGGCGCGCCGCCCAGGCCCTCCCCCGGGCTCCGGCTGGGCCCGGATACGGTCTGGTCTCAGCTGGCGGGCGTGTCGAGTTGTGCCGCACGCGACCGGTAGCGTATCCGCAAGCAGCGAGTGTGCCCTGGAGTGCCTGCCCCGGCGTGCTGTAGGACATACGTCACAGAACCACCGTGGCGAGCACAGCGTCACATCAGAGCGTGCGGGGACACCTACGTCACATCCTCACCATCCGGTGGGGGAGAGGGTCGGAACTATGGAAGAGCCTCGTCGCCTCGGCGGCAGGTACGAGCTCGGCGGCGTCCTCGGACGCGGCGGCATGGCCGAGGTCTACCTCGGCCATGACACCAGGCTCGGCCGCTCCGTCGCCGTGAAGACGCTCCGGGCCGACATGGCCCGGGATCCGTCCTTCCAGGCCCGCTTCCGCCGCGAGGCACAGTCCGCGGCCTCGCTGAACCACCCCGCCATCGTCGCCGTGTACGACACCGGCGAGGACTACATCGACGGCATCTCCATCCCGTACATCGTGATGGAGTACGTCGAGGGCTCCACGCTGCGCGAGCTGCTGCACTCCGGACGCCGGCTGCTGCCCGAGCGCGCGCTGGAGATGACCATCGGCATCCTGCAGGCGCTGGAGTACTCGCACCGCGCCGGCATCGTGCACCGCGACATCAAGCCCGCCAACGTGATGCTCACCCGCCAGGGCAACGTCAAGGTGATGGACTTCGGCATCGCGCGCGCCATGGGCGACGCCGGCATGACGATGACCCAGACCTCGGCCGTCATCGGCACCGCCCAGTACCTCTCGCCCGAGCAGGCCAAGGGCGAGACGGTCGACGCGAGGTCCGACATCTACTCCACCGGCTGCCTGCTGTACGAACTGCTGACCGTCCGGCCGCCGTTCGTCGGCGACTCGCCGGTCGCCGTCGCCTACCAGCACGTCCGCGAGGAAGCCCAGCCGCCGTCCGCCTACGACTCCGAGGTACGCCCCGAGGTCGACGCGATCGTGCTCAAGGCGCTCGCCAAGGACCGCGACTACCGCTACCAGAGCGCCGACGAGATGCGCGACGACATCGAGCGCTTCCTCGACGGACTCCCGGTCGCCGCCGCCCAGCAGGCCGCCGCGTACGGCATGGGCGGCTACGGCTACGACCAGAACGGCTACCCGCAGCAGCACGACCCGTACGGCCAGACCAACCTCCTTCCGCAGCAGGGCGGCGCGCCGACCACCATGCTGCCGCCGGTCGGCGGCCAGGCCCAGGGCTACGGCCAGGGCGGCTACCCGAACGAGGAGTACGACGGCTACGGCGGCGGCAACGACGGCTACGACGACGGCCAGGGCCGCGCCGGGCGCCGCCGCGACGAGCAGCCGAAGAAGAGCAACACCTCGTGGATCATCCTCGCCCTCGCGGCGATCCTGGTCCTGGTGGGCTCGTTCTTCGTCGCCACGGCGATGTTCAAGGGCCACAGCGGCGGCAGCGGCAGCGGAACCCAGGTCGGCGTGCCGACGCTGATCGGCAAGTCGCTCGCCGACGCGCAGAGCGCCGCGACGGCCGCGAGCTCCGGCCTGCAGGTCGCCCAGGGCGCCCCGATCTCCTGCCCCGACCAGCCCAGCGGCATGGTCTGCAAGCAGGACCCGGCCGCCGGGGTCAAGGTCGCCGGCAACTCGACGATCACCGTCCAGCTCTCCACCGGCCCGGCCCAGACGGCGGTGCCGGACGTGACCGGCAAGCCCAAGGACACCGCCAACCAGACCCTGACCACCGCCGGCTTCGTACTCGGCACGCCGGTGTACGCCAACGACCCCACCGTCCCGCAGGACTCGGTGATCTCCGAGAGCCCGGCGGCCGGCACCCAGGCCGCGGCGGGCGCCACGGTCACCCTGACCATCTCGCAGGGACCGGGCACGGTCACGGTCCCCTCGGTGGTCGGCCAGACCACCGATGTGGCGACCCAGGCCCTGCAGGGTGCCGGCTTCACGGTGGACTCCTCCAAGACCACCCCCTCCACCGACCCGACCAAGGTCGTCGGCACGGTCGCCTCGCAGAGCCCCGGCGCCAACGGCAAGGCCAAGCCCGGCGCCACCATCACCCTGACCATCTACACCGCCGCGGCGAAGGTCCAGGTCCCCGACGTCACCGGCAAGTCGGTGAAGGACGCCACCGCCGCGCTGCTCAGCGCCGGCCTCACCTTCACCTACAGCGGCCCCAGCGACAGCAACGCGGTCGTGGTGACGACCAGCCCCGGTCCGAACCAGCTGGTGAACCCCAACAGCAACATCGTGCTCACCACCGTGGCGGCCGGTGGGGGCTCCAAAGGGCCCATCGGCGGCACCTTCGGCGGGCCGCCCGTCGGCGGGACCGGGGGCAACTAGGCACCCCCGCTGAGCCTTGGCCAGAAGCCCGTGGGGGCCGCAGAGTTGCGGCCCCCACGGGCTTTTCGCCGCCTCAGCGCAGACGCAACTGCCCGGCGCGCGTCGGTGTGCGCGCATCGAGCGGGGGCGGCTCAGCCCGTGCGCAGCTCCGGCGGCGGGGTCCGCCGGGCGTCCACCGGGTCGACCCGGACCAGGCTGCCCCAGACCGCCATCCGGTAGCGCGAGGTGTACTCCGGCGTGCAGGTGGTCAGCGTGATGTAGTGCCCGGGTCCGCGGTAGCCGGAGCCCTCCGGGACGGGCGCGATGATGCCCGTGTCGTACTTGGACGTCTGCTCCAGCGTGGCGTCCACCCGGTAGACGTACCAGCGGTCCCGGGTCTCCACCACCACCGCCGCGCCCTTGCCGACGGCGTCCAGGTCGTGGAACTTGGCGCCGTGGCCGTCCCGGTGCGCGGCGAGCGCGAAGTTGCCGCTCGCGTCCCACGGCAGCGCCGAGCGGTAGGGCTCCTGGTAGACCCCCGCCACGCCCTCGTTGAGCACCTCCGGGCTGGTCCCCATCCGGATCAGCACCTGGAAGTCCTTGCCCATCGCCGGCACGTGCAGGAACCCCACGCCGTCCCCCGCCTGGTACTGCGGGACCGGCGCCCCCGTCGCCGCGGGCGCCGTCCAGGTCTGCCGCAGCCGGTCACCGGCCTGCCCGGAGCGCCCGTCGGCGACCAGGTCCGTCCACCAGAGCGAGTAGCCGACGAAGAGCGCCAGCACCAGCCCCGCGGTGATCATCAGCTCGCCGACGGCGCCGAGGGCGGCCGCCCCCCGACCGCGTCTGCGCCTGGCTGCTGTCCGCTGCTGCCTCACGTGGTCCCGCCTCGCGCTGTGGCTGCGGCCGCCCCGCGCCCGCCGGGACCCGGGCGGGCGCGCTCTCGCGAGGCCCTAAGAGGTCGTCAGCGCCGGAGGCTGGCCTTGGCTCCTCGGTCGTTCATCGACCATCTTGCTGAAGACGATAAGCCTTCCCCGTGCACTGAACTCGGGTGTACAGGTGGTCATCGTGAGATAGCGACCCGCCTGGGTGAACGGCGAGCCCTTGGGAATCGGCTGCAGCACCGTCACATTGGTCGGGGAGGTCTCCGGGATACCGCCCGCCACCTGGTAGGTGTAGTAGGACGTGGCGGTCTCCACCACGATCAGGTCCCCCGGCACGAGTTCACCGATACGGCGGAACGGCTGCCCATGGGTGGTCCGGTGGGCGGCGACGGCGAAGTTGCCGCTGGGGTCGGACGGCATCGCCGTACCCGTGTAGTGGCCCACCAGGCCGTGGTTGAGCACCTTCTCGGTGTCCGTCCCCTCGGCGATCGGGTACTTGAGGCCCAGCTTGGGCACGTAGAGGATCGCGAAGCCCTGGCCCGGGGCGAACACGCCCGGGTCCTTCGGGGCGGGCTGCCCGGGCGCCGGGGTGGCCGCCCCGCCCCACTGCTGCTCCAGCTGGTTGCGCGCGCTGTTGGCGGAGGCGTCCGCCTGCACATTGGTCCACCACAGCTGGTACGAGACGAAGAGCAGCATCACCAGGCCGAGCGTGATGCACAGTTCGCCGACCAGCCGGGCCGCGATGACCCCCTTGGACTCCTTGGGTCGGGGCACCGCCGAACGGCTCCCGGTGGCCCGCCTGCGGCCGTTGCCGGAGCGCACCGAGATCCGCCCCTGGGCCCGCCGCCGGTCCGCACGGCCGGCGGGCTCCGCGGGCTCGCCGGCCGGCTCCACGGATATCGTCCGCAGCTGCAGCGTCTGGTCCGCCAACCACGGGTATTCGGCGCCCTGCTGGTATCCCGGGCCGTCCAGCCGCTCGGGCTCGACCACCGGCAGCTGGGCCGTCTCGTACACGCCCCAGCCGTCCGGCTCCGGGGCGCCGTACGGCTGCCGCCCGTACTCCGTGTCGCGGCGCCCCTCCGGACGCACCGCTGTCACGATCTCAGCCCCGGCCGATCACCGGGGCGAGGCCGGCCGAGCGGCCGACCGCCTCCGGGTAGCCGCACTCGGCCAACCAGTTCGCCAGCATCCGGTGGCCTCCCTCGGTGAGTACCGACTCCGGGTGGAACTGCACGCCCTCGACCAGTAGTTCGCGGTGCCGCAGGCCCATGATGACACCACTGTCGGTGCTCGCGGTGACCACCAGCTCGGCCGGCACGGTGGCCGGCTCGACCGCCAGCGAGTGGTACCGGGTCGCCGTCATCGGCGAGGGCAACCCGGCGAAGACACCGCCGTCCTCGTGGCTGACCGCCGAGGTCTTGCCGTGCAGCAGCTCAGGCGCCCGCCCGACGACGGCGCCGTAGGCCACCGCGATCGACTGCAGACCCAGGCAGACGCCGAACAGCGGCAGCCCGGTCCGCGCGCAGTGGCGCACCATCTCGATGCAGACCCCGGCCTCCTCGGGCGCGCCGGGCCCGGGCGAGAGCAGCACCCCGTCGAAGCCGCGGTCGCCGTCGCGGTGCACCGCCTCCTCGACCGTCACCGCGTCGTTGCGGACCACCTCACAGGTCGCGCCGAGCTGGTACAGGTACTGGACCAGGTTGAAGACGAAGCTGTCGTAGTTGTCGACCACGAGGATCCGCGGGGCGGTGACAGGCGGGGTCATTCGCGCTAACTCCGGTGAGGTGCGGGGTACGGGGGATCAGATCGGCCGGGTGCAGCCGGCGGTCAGCCGGCACCGCCGTTGACTGTGACGTCATTGAAGGGGAGCAGCGGTTCCGCCCACGGGAAGACGTACTGGAACAGCAGATAGATCACACCGAGTACCAACAGCAGCGAGATGACGGCCCGAACCAGGGCGTTCCCCGGAAGATGGCGCCAGATCCAGCCGTACATGGTGCTCCCTAGGTGATGGGCGTGGGGACCAGAGTAGACCTCGTACCTGAGCGGGACTGCTGCTGCGGCCGATCTCCCGCGCCCCCGGCGCGCACCACGCCGGCGCGCGCCGCCTAGGGCTGCGCGGTGGCGACCTGCAGATCGGTGGAGCCGGTGTAGCCCGGCAGCACCAGGTCGGCGCCGTCCTGCAGCTTCCAGCCCAGCCCGTAAGCCGCCACGTACTGCAGGTAGTTGCGGATCGAAGGGTCGGCGTCCACCGCCGCCTTCAGGTCTGCCGTCCGGCCCACCGCCCGGATCACGTACGGCGGCGAGTACACCCGGCCCTGCAGCAGCAGCGTGTTGCCGACGCAGCGCACGGCGCTGGTGGCGATCAGCCGCTGGTCCATCACCTGGACGCCCGCCGCGCCGCCCCGCCACAGGGCGTTGACCACGGCCTGGATGTCCTGCTGATGGATCACCAGGTCGTTGACGCCCGGGTCGGGGACGCCGGGGATCCGCGCGGTGGCGTTCGGCGGCGCGTCGTTGAGGGTGACGGTCAGCCCGGGGCCGCGCAGCGCCGAGAGGCCCACCTGCTGCTGGAGCGCGGCGAGCCGGTCGGTGTCGGCCGGGCTGAGGCCCTGCTGCCCGGCCAACCGGTCCGCCCGCTGCTGGAGATCGGTCAGGGCCGACTGGTTCTGCCGGTTCTGGTCGCTGCGCTGCTGGATGACATCGCTCAGCTGCAGCAGCGAGTTGTCGGTGCGCAGGTCGATCCCGTTCGCCGCGTGCGCGCTGACGTAGAACAGCAGTCCAGCGAGGGCGAAGACGCCGCAGGTCAGGGCACGCCCGACAATTCGGACCAGCCGGCGGCGACCGGAGCGGGGGACGTGGTGAATCTCTCCGGGAATCGAGGAATTCTGCACCGTACCCTTATCTCCTTCTGACCCGGCGAGCCACTACGCTAACGGACGCCGGTGGCATGTGCGGAGTACCTGCGCCGTACGGACCCGGTCCAACCACACAGCCGCCTCGCCCCGCTGCACCCTGCGCGGTCTACAGCGCATCGACAGGAGAACCCCTCGTGCCGAAGTCTCGACTCCGCAAGAAGTCCGACTACACCCCGCCGGCCTCGGCGACCGCAGTCAAGATCAGCTCCGGTCGGAGCTGGGTGGCTCCGGCGATGCTCGTCCTGTTCCTGGTCGGGCTGATGTGGATCGTCACGTTCTACGTGACGGGCACCACCTACCCGGTGCATGCCTGGGGCAACTGGAACATCCTGGTCGGCTTCGGCTTCATCGCCGCGGGTTTCGGTCTCTCGACCCAGTGGAAGTGACGGCGGCCTGAGCCGCCGTCCGCACCGCCCCGCCGCTCGGCGGGGCGGTCTTTTCCATGCCCTGGCCTGCCCGAGCGCCTCGGTCAGCGGCCGGTGTGCTTATCCACACAGTTATCCACAGTGGGGAAAAGTACCTCCATCCTGTGGATAACTCGCCGGAGCCGGTGAATACCACACCCGGAGCCATGCTCCGCACACTCCCGCTGGGGTCATCGAACACACTGCAGGACGCGCGTAGACCCAGCGCGCCGCAGCGGACCGGGCGGCTGCTTGTGCGCAAGTCCCCCGGCGCTGTGGACAACTGAACTCCCCCGACCGGACCGGCCGCGGTCAACTCCGCAGCCGCGCCGTCTCCACCAGGACCATCCCCAGCACGACGGCCAGCATCAGCACCACGGTCCCGGCCTGCACCAGGTTCCGGTTCGCCCGCGGCGCGTGCATCATGCCGATCCCGGTCAACACACCGGCCACCAGGCCGCCGACATGCGCGCGCCAGTCGATGCCGGGCACCGAGAAGGTGATCACCAGGTTGAAGACGATCAGCGCGACCACCGGGCCCAGCGGCTGCCGGTAGACCCGGTAGAGCACCACGGTGGCGCCGAAGATGCCGAAGATCGCCCCGGAGGCGCCCAGCGAGCTCATCGCGTCGCCCGCCACCAGGTAGGCCAGCGCACTGCCGGCCAGCCCGCTGACCAGGTACAGCGCCAGATAGCGCAGCCGTCCCAGCACCCGCTCGACCGTGGGGCCCATCCACCACAGCGCCAGCATGTTGGAGGCGATGTGCCAGGGCTGGACGTGCAGGAAGGTCGCCGTCAGCAGCCGGTACCACTGGTCCGGACCGGCGGCCACGCCGTACAGGTGGCCGTTGATCTGCGGGCCGACGCTGTACAGCAGCAGGGTCTGCTGCAGGGGCTTGTCGACATAGGCCGCGAGCACGAATACCACCGCGTTGATCCCGATCAGGATCTTGGTGATCAGCGCGCCGTCATGAACCGGCCGACCGCCGAAGACGGTGGTCGCGGGGCGGGTCGGCGTGGCGGCGGGCCCGCTCACGCACTCCGGGCAGTGGAAGCCCACCGAGGCGTTCACCATGCACTGCGGGCAGATCGGACGACCGCAGCGCGAGCAGCCGATCCCGGTCTCCCGCTCGGGGTGCCGGTAGCAGCCCGGCAGCACGTGCGCCGGCTGCGCGGGCGCGACGGGCGCCGTCGGCTCGGCCGCGGCCGCCTCGGGCTGCGGTCGGGCGGGATCGGGCCGGCCTGGCTCGTCCTGGACCATCCGGGCACTCCTCCTCATGACGGAACCCGGTGCCGCCTCCACCGCGCGGAGTACCACCGGGACCGCCAAGGCTACTGCCGGCTGTCAACGCCCGGCAGTGATCCGCGGCCGGTCAGGTGCGGGAGATCTGGACGGACTCGATCACGACCTCGTCGACCGGTCGGTCGCCCTGGTGGGTCGGGAGGCCGGCGATCTGCTCCACGACCTTCCGGCTGGCCTCGTCGGCGACCTCACCGAAGATGGTGTGCTTGTTGGTCAGCCAGGCGGTCGGGGCCACCGTGACGAAGAACTGCGAGCCGTTGGTGCCCGGGCCCGAGTTGGCCATCGCCAGCAGGTACGGCTTGGTGAAGGCCAGGTCCGGGTGGAACTCGTCGGCGAACTTGTACCCGGGGCCGCCGGTGCCGTCGCCCAGCGGGTCGCCGCCCTGGATCATGAAACCGCTGATCACCCGGTGGAAGACCGTGCCGTCGTAGAGCCGCGCGGTGGACTTCTGGCGGGTGTTCGGGTCGGTCCACTCGCGGGCGCCCTCGGCCAGCTCGACGAAGTTGCGCACCGTCTTCGGCGCGTGGTTCGGGAAGAGCTCGATCACGATGTCGCCGTGGTTCGTGCTGAGGGTCGCAAGAAGTTTCCCGGCCACGGGGTGCACCTTCCATCGCTGCGTCACTGACCCCGGGATCATCCCACGCGCGCCCCGGCCGGCGGGTGCGCCGGCGCCCGCAGACGGCCCAGCCTGCCATGCGAGGGGACAAATGGGGATGCATGATCTCCAATCAGGTGGATATGTGCCTTAGAGACGCCACCCCAGGATGGAGGATCTCGTGACCCGCTTGGACACAGCCCGCGAGAACGCAGGCAAGACCCTGGACACCTTGGCGCCGTACGCCGCCAACGCCAAGGACACCGCCACGCACTACGCGGACGAGGCCCGCCAGCGGCTCGGTCCGGCGCTGGACGCGCTCGGCCCCAGAATCGAGGCCGCCACCGGCCAGGCCAAGGCCGGCAGCCTGCAGGCCGCCCAGTCGGCCCGGATCGGCTATGTGAAGCACGTGGCCCCCCGCGTCGAGCACGCCTTCGCCGCCCTGCCGCCCAAGGCCCAGGAGAGCACCCTGCGAGCCGTCCACCGGGCCCAGGAGGCCGCGCTGGCCGCCAAGCACTCGGCGGACCGGGCCGGCGCCCACGCCCGGACGAGCACGCTGCCCAGGATCGGCGGCGCCTTCGACGAGGCCCGCGCGGCCGCCGTCCCGCTCGTCCAGGAGGTACAGCTGCGCTCCAACGCCGCGATCACCGCCCTGCACGGCAATGTCAGCGCGCAGGAGATCAACAAGCTGGCCGCGAAGAACGCCAAGAAGGCCCACCGCAACAACCTCGCCACCGGGCTGGCCATCGCCGGGACGCTCGCGGTCGGCAGCGGCGTGCTGATGTGGCAGTGGTGGCGCAAGCAGAGCGAGCCGCAGTGGCTGATCGAACCGCCCCAGGTCCAGGGCCCGCCGAACGCCGTCCACCCGGCGAGCCCCACCGGGGCCTCCGCCACCGGCGCGAGCGGCGCCGCCGACAGCCCGGGCGCCACCTCCGCGCTCAACGGCTCGACGCCCGAGGAGCAGTCCCCCGGCAGCGGCCCGCGCCCGGCGGCCGACCCGCACAGCGACGGCCACACCCACGGCGCACACGGCCACACCCACGAGGAGCACCCCAAGCCGCACGACCCGCGCAAGCCGCACTGACCGACCGGCGATCCTCCGCAGCAACGCCAGAGGCCGACCCGGTGATCCGGATCGGCCTCTGGCGTTGATGCGCTGTGGAGCTTAGGAGACTCGAACTCCTGACATCTGCCTTGCAAAGGCAGCGCTCTACCAACTGAGCTAAAGCCCCGCGACGGAGCGGCGTGGCGCCGTCAGGCAACAGCGTACCGGGTCCTGCGGAGAATCTTCAGCAGGTATTCCCGGCAGCGGCGGGTGACCGGTGCGAATGCCCACGCGGGCAGCCGCGACCGGCCGGACCGGGAGGCCCTACGGGCCTCCCGCCATCCAGGCTCGAACCTCAGCGGCCGGCCGGGATCGGGTCGGTGGCCTCGGTCCACAGGTCCTGCTCGGCACGGTCGGCCTGGACCTGACGGTAGACAAAGAAGCCGCCGAGGGCGACCAGGGCGACCAGGAGGAGCTTCTTCACCGCGGGACCTCGTCCTTCTAGCAAATGGCGGGCTCAACAGAAGGGTCCCCGGCCGTCACGACCAGGACTGCGAGTCCTCGGATGTACAAGTACGAACCGGCGGTCGAATGGACGAACCGCCATGCGGCCGATGATACACACCTGTGTCCTGTTCGAGACCGGCCAGCAGTGCCCCAACCGGCTGACCCTGACACCGGATTGACGCCCCGACTCCTCCCGCCCCCAGCACCCGGCCCGCCGAGTGGCCCGGATCACACCCCGGCGCCTCGGCCGCAGATGCGCCGCAGACGACAACAGAACGGCCCCCTCCCGAAATTCGGGAGGGGGCCGTTCTCGCAGGTGGGCCTAACAGGACTTGAACCTGTGGCCTCTTCCTTATCAGGGACGGTCGTTTCGGCAGGTCAGCGCGTCTGCATTAGACCGCAGGTCACGGGTTTCTACGCCAATAGACCCCCGTGCACCCCCCTTGACCCCCACACGGCACCGACCTGTTTTTGGAGCAGTTTTGGATGAGTCCATGGCTCACGCCACCGCGCGCAGCCTGGGCTTATCCACCGGATCGCCCCTCAGCGCCGCAAGCACCTGGCCCGCGACGTCGGCCGCCGCGTGGGTGTAGAGCCACGTAACCTCGCCGCCGCGCTCGTGGCCGAGCACCTCCTGCACGATGACCTCTGGCACGCCGCAGCCGTGCAATCTGGAGGCGAACGCGTGCCGCTGGTCGTGGAAGTCTGGCCAGTAGTCCGTCCGCGTTCCTCCGTCCGGAAGCTTCCGCACCGTCTTCCGCATCACCCCGGCCTGTTCGATTGCAGTTATCCACAGGCGGCGGAACGCGGATCGACGAAGGGGTGCCCGGTAAGCCGCGCCGGTTCCTCGCTGCCGGCGGTTGCGCCCGTGAAACACCAGCTCCTCCGGGTGCAGCCCATCATCCGGCTCGGTCTGGGCCAGTGAGGGCTGCTCGGCCGCGAGGTGCGCGCGAAGCACCCGAACCGCGAGCGGAGTAAGGGGAACGGTCCGCAAGCTCGCGTTCTCCTTCGGATACGCCTTCCGACTCAGCTTGCCGTTCACCTCACTGAGCACTTCCCGAACCTGGATGCGTGTACCCGGAAGGTCTACCCAGCAGGCCCGCAAGCCGGCCAGCTCGCCCCAACGGAGCCCAGTCTCCTGGGCAACGATCTGGAGAGTGAAGTGATAGTCCGGAAGCTTCCGCCGAACCGCCCGCAGCTGAACGTACGTCGGGGGCCGGCGGTCCTCCGGGTGCTGCTTCTTGATCTTCGGCAGCTTGATGCTGTCGGCGGGATTGAAGGGCAGCCGGCGGTCGCGAAGCGCCGCAGCCAACATCCGGTCGAGGACCTGGAAGACTTTGGTCACAGATGAAGGCGCGAGCGGCCCGTCTAGGTTGTTGACCCAGGCCTGGACGTCCGACCAGGCGATGTCGCAGATCCGCCAGCCACCGAAGTGGGGCTCGATGTGGTTCCGCCACAGCCGGTCGTCGCGGTCGAGGGTGGCCTCTTCCCCGGTCTGGAGCCCCCGCCACGTGATCCTCCAGGTGGTCAGGGTGATCTCGGCGCGGGTCGGGTCGATCCACTTCCGCTGGCGGATCTCCTCGCGGGTGCGCTCCAGGAAGGCGATGCCTTCGTCCTCGGTCTCAAAGGTCTCGGACAGTCCCCGGCCGTCGGGGGCGGTGTAGCGGGCCTGCCAGTTACCGATGCAGTCCTTCCGGGCCCTGACCTTCGTGCCGAACTTCTCCCGGCAGCGCTTGCACCCGCACTTCATGCTGGGCATCTGGCGGGGGTTGTTGGTGGACTTACGCCCCACGGAGCACCTGCCGGCGGTCGTCGCGACACCCGGCCTGCTGCGCGAGGAGCTCGGGCGGCAGGGTGATCGGGTCCCCGCAGAAGCAGAGTGCACCAACCGCGGCGGAAGGCGCGTCGAGGTCGGACAGGATGGCGCTGATTTCGGCCATGACGTACTCGGGGTTGGCGCCCCGGCGGACGCGGATCGAGACGTCCACTGCGTCGTAGGACACCAGTTCGGCAGCGAGATCGACTGGCACTAGACGGATGCACATGGGAACCCCCGGCAATCGGCACGATAGAGCAACTCGTGTCGCAGCAGCTGGAGGAGGAGAACTGCGGCGCGCTCCCGAACGGTACCCCGTTCGAGTGACACCTCACACTGGGTTAGGTAGAAAAACGAACGATCGCGTTCCGGATGCCGATAGATCGACTTTTGGCATGTCCCGCTACGACGCGCGGGCGACCTTCGCGAGCATCTCAGCCTGCTCCACCAACATCCGCTGAGAGGCTGTCGGAAGCGCACGATAGAGCCGCAGCAGCTTGCGCTCGCGCTCCTCGTCAAGGGGGCCAGGAACACGCCTGCCTGCGGCTTCGAAGATCTCGGCCACCGTGACACCGGGCAGCACGTTGGCGATCAGCCGGAGGCGGTCGGGGTCGATCCGGCCCTCACCACCGCGGGTGCGCTTCACCCAGGCGTTGATGGTGGGCAGGGGGATGCTGGTCTCCTTCGCCAGCCAGGACTGGTTGCGGCCGACCTCGGCGAGGGCGCGCACTAGCAGCGCGGACAGGTCCTCAGGCGCCGCTGCGTCTCTCGCTTCTGCATCCATGTGTAGAAGGATCGCCCGGCACTGCGTGCCTGTGCAAGCTGGTCTACCGCTTGTGACTGACAACTGTGCATCTCTTAACGCACCGCTAAGGAGTAGAAGGACCCCCGTAGACCCCCGATCACCCACGTCCGACCCCATTGACGAAGCTCTACATCTACATGTAGAAAGGAGACATCAAGCCGACGGGCCCACCAGGGAACGTCAGAACCAGCCACGCGAGGACACCATGCGACGACGGAACAACGGAGCCGAGCTCCGGAAGGCCATGAAGGAGGCCGGCCTCAAGATCCCCAGCCTGACCGAAGCCACCCGACGGGCAGACCCGACCGGCGCCGGCATCTCACAGGCGATGGTCGGCTTCGTGGTCGGCCAGGGGAAGACCGCCCGCGAGGAGTGCAGCGAGCACGTCGCCAAGCTGATCTCCACCGCACTCGGCAAGCCGCTCACCGACCTCTTCATCGTCGAACTTTCCGTGGTCGTCAACTCTACATCTACACCGAGAGACGAGATGCAGACCACGACACCCGACGCCGGGCCCGAGCCCCTGATGACCCCCAAGGAGCTCCTCCGCTACCTGCGGAAGAGCGAGAACTGGTTGGACATCGAGATCAACGAGGGCCGCATCGAGCCCATCTACGTCGGCCGGGACCGCCGGTTCGACCGACAGCAGGTCCTCGCAGAGCTCAAGGCCGCGCGGACCACCGCAGCTGCCTGATCTGCCCAAAAACGTGGGCGGGCCGTCCCCGGCTTGGACCCCAGAGGACGACCCAGGGCCCACCACACCCAACGATCACAGAAGGAGGCAGGCCGCATGTCGCAGCCTACCGAACTGCAGCTCCAGGCCGCGGCGATGATCGCCGTCGCTAAGCTGCTCAGCCACCTCTCCAAGGCCGGCGTCGCGCAGGACATCACCCCGTCATGGAACTACGACGGGGGCCTCGCCACCGGCGTGTTCCCCGCGCACGACCGCGCGCTGATCACCCTCGACACCTGGTGTCGCCGACTGCACCGCGATCACAGGGTGGGTCACCGCGACGTGGCCACTGCGGCCGGCGCGCAGCGCGTCTGGACGATCGCCACCACGGTCGACGACGTCTCGGTGCACATCAGCGCGACCGTCCCGCTCCGCACGCCGGCCAACACGGCCCGAGAGCTGGTGCACTCGTGAGCACCAGCCCCACCAGCGTCCTGCCCGCGATCGCCGCCCTGCACGTGCTCCTTGCGCAGCACCCCGACCTCGCCGAGTCGCCGATCCGCTGGACATTCGACCCGACGGAGCTCTTCGCCCTGCTCCCCAACGAGCTCGACAGTCTGCCCCTGCTGCGCCGCGTCGCTGCCGCTATCGGCGTTGACGTCGAGGGGGGCAGCCCGTGGACCGCGTCGGATGGCGTGACGAGGACGTGGTTCAGGGCGGAGGGCACCGCGCACGGTATGCGGGTCCAAGCGTTTATCCAGATCTCGGCCGATGAGTTGCCTGGCGGTGCGCAGTGAGCACGCTCACGACCCAGGAGCTTCTCGCCGAGGTCGGGCGGCTGGGCGCCGAACTGACCGCGGCACTCGGGCAGGTTCAGACATCGGCCCGGGTCGCCGCCACCGCTCAGCAGCGCAACGCCGCGCTCCTGGGCGAGCGCCGACTGGTCGCCCGCACCGTCGAGGCCTACGAGCTCATCCTCGGGATCGGCGGCGAGGGGCTCGTCGCCTGGCGAGCCGAGGTCGGCGTGCTGCCGCTGGGCACCTACCTGGCCCGCGCCGAGGCACAGTCGCACTGCGTCGGCCACTACCGGGACATGGTCGGCGACGAACAGCTGTCCTGGGTCGAGGAGGAGCCCGACGACGCCGGCACCGTGCACCTGCACGTCGCCCTCGCGGCAGACAGCGGCAAGTACGCGGAGAGCGGCTACCGCGTCGTCCCCGTCCCGCTGCTGGCCTCCTACGACTCGGACGGTGACTCGTGACCACGCTCGGAGGCGCCATCTCCGTCGCGGTCCTCGCCGCTCCGGTCGCTGCCGCAGTAGCCATCGCGCACTGGCCCAGCGCGGAGCAGCGCGCCCACCGCCGACGGATCCACGCAGCCAGGCAGGCCCGACAGCAGCGCCTCGCACACCTGCCCGCCCAACACTCCCCGGAGGCCTGATCCATGGACGGGACGGCCCACCGCCTCGCGACGGTCCGACGCACGGTCGTCGACCACATCGCCACCTGCCTGCACTCGCTGCAGCCGCAGACGGTGACCGCTGGACTCGCCCTCGCCGCCGCCCTGGACGCCGCAGGCGTCTCGGTCGACGACGACGTCGACGCCCGGCTGCGAGGCCCGTTGGCCGCTCCCGTCCCACCGGGGCGCCGCTGACCCGCTCGACCGCATCAACCCGGCCCGCCGCCCCGGCGGTCGGCCGGGACCGAGATAGCCCGACCACACCTGACCACCAGCACCACCAGGAGCTCGCCGTGCCGGTCTACCTGTTCCCACCCATCACGACCAGCCCATGCCGGATCGACGCCGAGCCGCTCACCGAGGGCCCGCGCTTCGTACGCACGGACCGGATGAGCCGCTGGCACCGCGTCCGCTCCGGCATCCGGTACGGCGACAGCCACACCGTCTACAACCTGTGGTGCGCCGGCTCCGTCCACGGCGACAGCTTCCTCGCCCGCGAGCAGCTGCCGGACGGCGAGCGCGTCTGCGGGCCCTGCGACGGCCGGGCCGTCGGCTCCGGCCAGGAGCCCGCCGGACCGGCCGGCCGCGCGCTCCTGTTCACCCCGCAGGCCCTCGCGCCGCCGCGCTACTGCCCCGGCTCGCGCAACCAGCGCCTCACCGCCGCCATCCCGCCCGGCACCGTCGGCCAGTGCCTGGCCTGCGGCGACCTCCACCCGATCCGCGCCATGGGCGGCCCCTACAACGGCCGTGCCGCGATCACCCAGCACGCACCCGGCCGCGGTCTGGTCGCGCCGTGCCCGTTCCACCGCTGGCGGTACCTCACGCCGGTGGGTGACGCGATCGAGTGCAGCTGCGGCCGCCCCCTCAACACCCCACCTGGAGAGACCAAGTGACCGCCCCACTTCGCATCGTCCGCATCGATGAGCCGCGCCCGGCCCTGGAGCTGATCCGCCCAGATGGCCGCGGCTGGTTCCTCGCCCCGCTGCCCCCGCGCGGCTGCCTGCGCCGCCTTGTCGACGCGCTGCGGCCGCCGTTCTGACGCTGCCTCGCCCCCGTACGGCCCGTGGCGGGCCTGCCGAGCATCGGCCCGCCACGGGCGACCACACCACCGCACCGGAGAGCACCCCTTGAGCAACCAGAGGCCCGAGAGCGTCGAGTCCGTGCGCAGCGTGTGGACCCGCACGTTGCGCAACGAGGTGCTGCGCGTCGGCAAGCGGCTGGCGCGGGTGGGGGCAGTTGGAGTCTGGCTGGCCACGTTCGCCAACGCTGACGGCTCCAGGTGCTTTCCCGGCCGGGACAAGCTCGCCGGCCTCACCGGCTTCTCCGAGCCAGCTGTCTCCCGGTGCCTCCAGGTGCTGGAGGCGGTCGGCATGATCAGCGGCAAACGGCGCCCGAACAACAACACCGAGTATCAGCTGGTCATCCCGGTGGGTGGTCCCGACTGGGGCTCGGTCCTGCACATCGTGGAGGAGACCCGCCAGAAGCGGGCGCGGGCCGTCCAGAAGCTCCGAGAGATTGAGGAGCGTGAGCGGATGGTGTCCGGAGACACCGTCCGGACAGTGTCCCCGGCGGGGGTTCCGGACAGTGTCCCCGGCGGGGGTTCCGGAGAGTGTCCGGGGACACCATCCGAGAGCCTGGACAGTGTCCGCGGACACCCCTGGACAGTGTCCGGGGACACCGTCCGGACAGTGTCCCCGGCGGGGGGTACACAGTCACCTACCTCCGGTAGGTACCCCCTCACCCACACAGAGACGGCTGAGCCCTCACCTCAGCCACAGGTCCGCGCGGGCGCGCGAGGTGAAAACGATCAATCTCCGCCACCCGAACCGCCGCACCGGCCAGCCGGCCTGACCGTGCCGTGCCCGGCCGAGAACTGCGGCGCCCAGCCAGGACTCCCGTGCACGCGCCTCCGAGGCCAGCACCGACCCATCGCCCACCCAAGCCGAATCGACCTCGAAGCCGCGAGCTGGAGAGCCGCATGAGCCCCGATGCCGCCCTCGCCGCCCTCGCGAGTGCCCTGGAGCCATGGACCGCCGATGACGCCCGACCGGCTGCCCAGGCCGCCCTCGCTGCCCTCCACCGCGACGGCTGGCACATCACTCCCGACCCCGACGCCGACACACACGCCCGAGAGGACTACCCGCGATGACCATGCCCGACCAGACCCCCGCTCAGATCGCCTACGCCGCCTACGGAGCCACCACCAGCGGCCTCAACCACCGCGGTGAGCCCATGCCCGCCTGGGACGATCTCCCGGTCCGAATTCGGCTCGCCTGGGCCGCCGCAGCCGGAGCCGTCACCGAGGTCGCCAGTGCGCTGGCCGCCGTACCGTCCAACGGGCGCGAGGCTGCGAGCCCTCCGGCCGAGTCGGACGAGCTCCTCGACCACCTGGTGGACCGCGCCGCGCGCGGGGTCCTCGGCCCGGACGAGGGGCCCGCGCTCCGCATCGCGGTCACCGGACTCCGAGCCGAGCTGGAGCAGCTGCGCCGCACCGCTGGTGGCCGGCAGGCCCGCGAGCTCCGCCTCCGGCAACAGCTCGCCGAAGCCGCAGCCCGCATCGCCGCTGTCCAGGCGCTCTGCGCCGACGCGGCCAACCCCTGCAAGTGGCACGCCCACCTCTGCCCGTCGGACGTACGCGCCGCTTTGGAACGGCAACGCTGCTGACGGCCCGTCGCTCACCACCTGAACTCGCCCAACCCGCTCAGGAGACCGGACATGCTCGACTTCGCCGCCGCCACCGCCCTCCGTGCCCAGCTCACCGAGCTGCCCGAGCTGCTCGTGTACACGCACCTCGCGCTGCTGCCCGCCAGCGTGCCTCGCGGCGGCCGTGTCTCCGGCGCCACCCGGGAGGCCCCGCTTCCGCTCCGCACTGACGTGCTCGACCTGGTGGTCGACACGGAGCAGCTGCTAGGCAGCTGGGCGGCCGCCATCCGCTCGGAGCAGCGGCGTGCGAACGACTGGGGCGGCTGGCTGACCAACCGCCGGCCCGGCGAGGCGGTGGTGAGCGTCCACCTGCGTTACCTCCTCGCCGAGCACGAGTTCGCTGTCACCCGAGACCTCGCGGGCCCTTACGCCGCCGAGATCGACCAGCTGCACCGCACACTCGGCCGCGCCACCTGCGCTGCTCCGCGCCGACCGGTCCGGATCCCGTGCCCGCGGTGCCGGCTGCTCACGATGGCCGAGCGGCCGGACGGGATGCGCGAGTGCGCCAACCCATCCTGCGTCGCCGTGCTCCGGCCGAGCGAGTACAGCGACCGTGCCGAGCGTCTGCTGACCGAGCTGCACGCCGCCTGACCATCTCTGTGCAGCGCGTTCAACGCGGTCGTTGAACGCGCTGCACCGCCCCGAGAGGAACCTGATTTGTACCGCCCTGGCGACGTCCTGGACGTCACCCTCCACGGTCTGCCCGGCCTCGCCGGTTGGGCCCTCCAGGCCCAGGCCCTCGTCCTGAACGTCAGCACGTTCACCGAGACCACCATGCGGCTGCTCGTCCAAGACCCGCGGCGCAACGGCCCCACGATGTTCGCCCGCGGCCGCCTGAACACCGAGCTGCAGGACCCCGACAGCCCGTTCATCGAGCACCCGGCCACCGACGGCCCGGTGCCTGAGCGCATCCTCCTCGGGCGCGTCACCGGTTACTACCAGCACCCGCGCGGCGAGGCTGGGATGAACGCGCTGAACGAGCAGGCATGCAGCGCGCTCAGAGCCCACTGGGCCCTGCAGCTTCGTGGCCCGCTGGACATTGACGATCTGCCGACTCTCGACCTGACTATCGCAGCTGTGCGCCAGTGCCGCACCGACCTCGCCGACGCCGAGAGCGCCCGCAACACGGTCATGCAGCGGCTGCGCGCCGGCGGAGTCGAGCCGCGTGACATGGTCCGGCCCGAGCTCTCGGCGTCGCGGATCTCGCAGATCACGAAGCCCCGGCCGGCCGACGCTTGCGCATGATCGCCGGCTGTGCAACGCTACTACCAGCAGAACAACTGCGTCCGCTTCACGAAGGGCCCGACCATCGGTCGGGCCCTTCGGCGTTTCCGGCGAGGAGGCCACACGGTGGATGCGCTCCTGACCGGCCCGGAGGCGGCCGCGCTCTGCGGCGTCGACCCGGCCACCATCCGCAGCTGGAAACGCCGCGGTCTCCTGGAGCCAGCCGGCCTGGACGACCGAGGGCGGCCGCTCTACCGGCAGCTCGCCGTCGCCCAGACCGAGGCCCGCACCCGCGAGCGCGCCGGCCGCAGCCTGCCGGAGTGCTGAGTGCGCATCACCGTGACACGCGGCGCGAACACCGCGACGGCCGAGATCGACGGCGCCAGCCCGAAGCTTCTGCGCCAAGTCGAGGAGACGCTGCGACGGTTGCTCGCCGATCCGGTCGAGCCGACCGTCAAGGCGCCGCTCGGATTCGCCGGCGGATCCGTGAAGCCACCAGGTTCACCGGACCTCGTCCCGGACCTGGCCGCCGACCGGCGAGAACCGAAGTCGCCGGACCCCGGCGCCTGACACGGCGCCACCACCAGGGACTGGAGGCCGTGATGCCCAAACGCTTCTGCCTGGACTGCAAGGTGCTGTTCGACGCGCGCACCGGTCGCAGCCGCTGCCCGACCTGCCAGGCCGCGTTGGAGGCCAGGATGAATGCCCGGCCCAAGGCCAACACCACCCGGCGCGGCCTGGGTTGGGCGCACCAGCAACGGCGGCGCGCCGAGGTGTCGGCGGACATGCGGTGCTGGATCTGCGGCCAGCCTGGCAGCGAGGGCGACCCGATCACCGCCGACCATGAGGTGCCGCGCGCCCAGGGCGGCGGCGACAGTCCCCTGCGGCCGGCGCACCGGTCGTGCAACAGCAGGCGCGGCGCCCAGCAGCGAGCGGCGCAACCATGACCACCGACTTCACTGCCTGCCTGGGCTCACCGCACTGTGAGATCAAGGACAGTCACCTACACCATGTGCGCGACGCCAGACCAGTGTTCGCCACAGGGTGGCTGGTCGACCTGATCGGCCACCCCGAGCAGGCCACCTGGATACTGCCCCCGCGCCGCAGTGCGGGCAAGAGACGGCGCTGACGCGATCAGCGGGCTGATCAGGTTTTTTACATGATCATCTTCCTGACCCCTCGCCCTTGGCCCCATTTTTGCGTGGTACCAAAGCGCATGTTTTTTTCGGGGGCCCGGCTTGGGGGGTGGTCGCTCTGCCCAGGACGAAGAAGCCGCCTGGTGCGGCGGTGGACCGGCGCAACGGGCGCCGCACCGAGCTGACGGCCCTCCAGGGGGCCCAGTTGGAGCTGCCGCAGGCGCCGCCGGGTGTCGAGTGGTGCGATGACGCGGTGACCGCGTGGGAGCGGTACTGGGACGACCAGGTCGCCACCGCGCTGACGCCGGCGGACGAAGTGCTGGTGCTGCGCTGGTTGGAGGCCCTCAACCGGTACCTGATCCTCTCCCGGCAGGCCGACCAGGCGCCGCTCGGGGTCGGCAGCCAGGGCCAGGACGTGCTGAACCCCCTGTACAAGGCCGCCGAGATGGCGCTGGGGACGGTCCAGGCGTGCGAGCGGCAGATCGGCATCGGGCCGGCGCACCGCGCCAGCCTGGGAATCGCCCTGCTGACGGAGAAACGGACCCTGGCGGGCATGAACGCCCAGTACGTGGCACGGGAGGTGAGCCGTGGCGCGGAAGAAGACCCTCGGCTCACCCAGCTCGGCGGCTGACTCCTGCGTCGACTGCGGCTGGACGCCCGGGGCGGGCGAACTGTGGCCGTCCTTCGGGGGCCTGGCGGTGTGCTGGATCGAGGAGAACCTGATCCTCGCGGAGGGCGATTCCTTCGGGAAGCCGTTCCGGTTGCGCCAGGACCAGAAGGTGTTCATCTGGCGCTGGTACGAGTACTGCCCGGCCTGCGACATCTGGCGCTACGACGAGGCACTGCGAGGAGCTGCGCGCGGTGACGGTAAGACCGCGCTGATCGCCGCCCTTGGTGTCCTGGAGTTCGGCGGGCCGCCGCAGTTGGCGCCGGTCAGCCCGAACGTGGTCGTGGCCGCGGCGTCGTGGGAGCAGGCGAACCTGCTGTATGCGGCGGCGGCCACGATGATGGGCGGGCGCGACCAGACCGTGGACATCGCGCCGCTGTGCGGGTTCTTCGAGGTGTACGACGCCGAGACGAAGTTCGCCGACGGCCGGCCGGGCCGGCTGTTCCGCACGGCGACGGTCGGGGCGACCAACCAGGGCGGCCAGCCCACGCTGTTCCTCGCGGACGAGATCCACGAGTTCGGCGACACCGGCGACCGTCGCGCGGTGTTCCACGACGTGGTGACCAAATCCACCTCGAAACGCACCCTGACGTACCGAATTCCCCTGGAAACCGGCGAAGTTCGGGAGGTTCGGCGCGGTCCGGGTCGGGTGATCAGCCTCTCCACCGCCGGCGACGACGTCGACCACTCCTACCTCGGCAAGAAGTACAAGCGCGGCCTGCGCGAGCAGCACCAGCAGACGCCGACGAAGTTCCTCTTCAACTGGCGCTCGGCCCGGGCGGGCCTGGACTACACGAAGCCCGAGGACCGCGCCACAGCCTGCCGGGACGCCTCCGGAGCGGCGGACGTGATCTGGTCGGTCGACAAGCGCGTCCGCGAGTGGGACAAGGACGAGGTTCGCGCCTCGGACTGGCGGCGCTACTTCGGCAACGAGTGGGTCGACGTCGTCGACGAGTCCTGGCTGGCGGACCACCCCGGAGCGTGGGATGCCTGCCAGGGCGACTGGCCCACGGACCCGGGCGATCCGGTCATCCTGGCCGTCGACATGGCCCTCAAGCACGACTCAGTGGCCGTCGTCGAGGTGACCACCCTCAAGGACGGGCGCCGCGCGGCGACGGCGAAGGTCTGGTACCCGGGCGACGGGAACATCGACCACTTGGAGGTGTTCGAGTGGATCCGCACCCGCGCCGAGCAGTTGGGCAGCGCCTGGCAGGGCCTGGTCTACGACCCGAGGTTCTTCCAACTCCCGGCGATGCAGCTGGAGGACGAGGGCTGGCTGGTCATCGAGATGCCGCAGAGCCCGGAGCGGATGGCGCCGGCGGTCGGCCTGACCTACGACGCGATCCTCGCCGGAACGCTCGTCCACGACGGTGAGCCCGACTTCGCCGCCCAGGTCAAGGCAGCGGTCAAGCGCAACGGTGAGCGCGGCTTCACCCTCTCCAAAGGCAAGAGCAGACGCCACATCGACGCCGCGGTCGCGCTGTGCATGGGCATGTGGACCTCCGCCGAGCTGGACGGCCGCAGCGACTCGAAGGCATCGGAGGCGATCTGGTGAACCATCACCTCACCCGCGTGCTCGGGGTCTTCGCGACGGCGGCTGGCCACGCGGTCCGCCTGGGGCGGACCGGCGGGCGGTACGTGCCCGGCTGGTCGGGGGCCGCGCTGGTCAGCTGGGGCGCCGAGATGGCCTGGCGCCCGGCCGGCCTGATCGTCGCTGGCGCGTTCCTGCTCGCCGCTGACGCCCTGATCCCCGGTAACCGGCAGCGGGGGGAGGGCTGATGGCCCTCTGGTTCCGCAGGCCCCCGTCAGCGGGCTCGCGCGAGCGCCGGGCGCTGACGTTCATCGCCCCGCCGATCGGCGCGCACCTGCAGGCCGCCGAGGACTACGCGGCCGGCTCCGTCGAAGGGGCGATGCGCCACGCCACGGTGTGGAAGTGCGTGCGCCTGGTCTCCGACGTCATCAGCTGCATGACGCCGATGGTCTACCGCGGCCAGCCCGGCATCCCCGGCGCCATCCGCCTGCCGGCGCCCGAGGTGCTCACCCAGCCGATGGCCTCGGCGGACATCAACGACTTCACGTACATGGGCATGGCGTCACTGCTGCTGCGCGGCAACATGTACGGCGAGATCCTCGACCGGCAGTACGGCCTGCCCACGCAGGTCGAGCTCCAGCACCCGGACCGGGTGAAGGTGTCGGTCAACAACGACGGCACGTTGGAGTGGAAGTTCGGCAACCGGAAGATGCAGCCCGATCAGGTGTGGCACCGGATGGCCTACCGGCTGCCGGGCATGCACACCGGCCTGTCCCCGATCAGCCACGCCATGGCCACCGCCCGGCAGAGCTTCGCCGCTCAGAGGTTCGCCACCGACTGGTTTGACGCCGGCGGCCACCCGGGCGGGGTGATCACCAACCCCAACACGAAGAAGCTGGTCGACCAGGACGAGGCCAACACCATCAAGACCCGCTTCCTGGCGGCCGCGCGCGGCCGGGAGCCGGTGGTCATGGGCGGCGGCTGGAACTACCAGGAGATCAAAATCAGCCCGGAGGAGAGCCAGTTCCTGGCGACCCAGAAGTGGACCGGCGCCCAGTTGTGCGGCTTCTTCGGTGTCCCGCCGGAGCTGGTCGGCGAGGCGTCCGAGGGCTCCGCGATCACCTACGCCAACGTTGAGTCCCGCTCCCTGGACTTCCTCAAGTACGGGGCCGCTGGCTGGATCGGCCGCTGGGAGCGCTGGTACGGCGCGCTCACCCCGCGCGGCCAGTACGTACGCCTCGACAAGAGCGCGCTCCTCCAGGGCGACACCCTGACCCGCTACCAGAGCATCCACATGATGGTCGCCGCTCGGATCATCACCCAGGACGAGGCCCGCGCCATGCTCCTGGAGCTCCCGCCGCTCACCCCCGAGCAGCGCGAGGAGATCGACGCCCTCGTCCTGCCGACCCCGCCGCCCGTCGGCTCCCCCAAGATCGGCTCCTAGGAGGCCCGCATGTCTCGCCTTGTGCTGCCGGGCCCGCCCGGCCTGACCGTCGCCACCCCACTGGACGTGCTGGCCGAGCGCCGCTCCGCGCTGGGCGGCCGGCGCGAGCAGCGCCGCCAGCGTGTGCCCGCGCAGTTCGAGTTCCGCGCGAACCCGTCCAGCGCCTCTGGGCAGACTTTCGCGTTCCGCGGATACGCCGCGACGTTTGAGCAGCCCTTCGACATGTGGGACATGTGGGGCGACCCGTATACGGAGGTGCTCGACGCGCATGCCTGCAACGGCACGCTGGCCAACCAGGCCGACGTGCAGTTCCTGATCGGCCACGACACCGCTGGGATCCCGCTCGCGCGTACCGGCTCGGGCACGATGACGCTGCAGGCGGACTCGACTGGCCTGGACGTCAACGCCCCGGCGCTGGACGGCCGCTCCCCGCTCGTGCAGTCCCTGGCGAGCGCGATGGAGCGCGGCGACATGGACGAGATGAGCATCGGGTTCATCGCTCTGGCGCAGCAGTGGTCCCCGGACTACATGGAGCGGCGGATCACGGCGATCGACCTGCACCGCGGCGACGTCAGCATCGTGTGCTGGGCGGCGAATCCGGCCGCCAACGGTGCCACCTTGACGGTCCCACTGCCCGTCACCGCGGCCGGCGCCCTCGCGGCGGGCCTGCCCGCCGAACGCCGGGCGCTGCCGGCCGACGGCCCGCAACCCGACTTCAGCAGCAAACCGGCCCACGACCCGGCGGCGCACGGCGACGGCTCCCCGCAGTGCCCAAGTCCCGCGTGCGGGGCGGCGAACGCGAGCGACGCCGGGTACTGCGACCAGTGCGGCGAGCCGCTGTACGACCAGGGCGGCCTGGTCGCCTCCGTCGGTTCCATGGACGACGCCGTCACCGACGCCTCCGGGATCGTCGAGGAGGACACCGAGATGGCCCTCTCAGCCGCGCGCGCCCGCGTGCGGGTCCTGGCCCTGTCCGCCCGCCGCTGACCCCCGCGCAACCCACCTACGAAGGAGACCGCTGTGCCCCCTGTCATTGATGTACTCGGCGACCTGCGGGCCCGCCGGGAGTCTCTGCTCGGCGAGATGCAGACCCTGTCCGCGGCGGCGATGACCGCCGAGCAGCGCGGCCGGTTCGCCGAGCTGGACGGCGAGATCACCGCGCTGGACGGCGAGGTCGAGCTGCGCGAGCGCCAGGTGGAGCGTGAGCAGCGCGCCGCCTCCGCACGAGCCGCCTCCGGCCAGACCGGCACCAGCGCCCCCGGCGAGCGGCGCTCCGGCAGCGGTTGGCAGGTGGGCGAGGAGCCGAACACCTACGGCCGCGGCTCCGGCCACTCCTACTTCCTGGACATGGCGCGGGTGGCGGCCAAGCAGGGCCGCGGCGACGGCGGCGTGGTCTTCTCCGAGCAGCGCCTGGCCCGCCACGCCCAGGAGCTCGCCGTTGACATCCCGCGCCGGGCCGAGCGCCGCGCGGCCGCCGCCGCGAGCGCCTTCGACCGGATCCACGCCACCGGCTCCCCGGCCGAGCGCCGCGCCCAGGAGCGGGCCCTGGCCATGATGGACAAGGCGGGCGTCTCGCCGTTCGAGCGCGAGAGCCGCGCCCTCAGCCGTACCGACGGCGCCGGCGGCTACGAGGTCCCGCCGCTGTGGCTGATCGACGAGCTGGTGCCGTATCTGCGCGCGGGGCGGACGTTCGCGGACCTGCTGCACGGCATGCCGCTGCCCGCCGGGACCGACAGCATCAACATTCCGAGGCTCACCGTGGGGTCGGCGACCGGCCCGCAGGTCGCCGACGGTGCCCCCGTGAACGGCCGCGACATGAGCGACAACTTCGTCAACGCGAAGGTCCAGACCATCGCCGGCCAGCAGGACGTGGGCCTCCAGTTGCTGGACCAGTCGCCGATTGCTTTCGACGAGCTGATCCTGGGTGACCTGAGCGCCGACTACAACAGCCAGTTGTCCGGGCAGTGCTTCGTCGGGTCCGGCACCGCCGGGCAGATCACCGGAATCTGGCCGGGCGGCGTGATCTCCAACACGAACGGGATCTACATCCCGAACACCAACAACACCTCGGGTCAGACCTGGGTGAACGGCGGCGGGGCGACGCCGTCCGTGAACGGGTCCGTGTTCCAGGCCGGCGGGCAGATGCTCAGCTTGGTGGCGCGCACTCGGCTGCGGCCGCCCACCCACCACGTCTGGCACCCCTGGGTCTGGTACTACCTGCTGACCCAGGTCGACCAGTCTGGCCGCCCGCTGGTGGTGCCCGGGACCCCGAACAACACGGGCTTCAACATGGCCGCGGTCGACAACGACGGCCCGGTCGTCGCGGGGCCGGTCGGCTGGTACCAGGGCCTGCCGGTGATTTTGGACCCGCAGATGCCGGTGACTTTCCCGGCCTCCGGCGGCACCAACCCGCAGATCACCACCCTGAGCAGCGGTCAGTTCGCCATCTCGCCCGGGTCCGGGGTATACACGCCGGTCCTGTGCGGCCTGTGGGACGACTGCTACTTGTGGGAGGGCGAGATGCGCACCCGCGCCCTGACCGAGGTGCTGAGCGGCAGCCTCCAGGTCCGTTTCCAGCTCTACAACTACGTCGCCTCGCTCTTCAACCGCTACCAGGCGTACAGCGCGGTGCTGACCGGCACGGGGCCGATCACGGTGGCTCAGGCCGGCTCGGCAGTGTCCTACGCGACGCTCACCCAGTACTCGGCCACGCCCGCCAACTCGGTCCTCAACATGATGAACGGCGGTTTCTGATGGATCTCGGCGGCGGGCGCTACCCCGACTACGAGCAGGAATGGCTGCTCGACGGCCAGCCCAACCCCCCCTACCGCCGCAGCATCAGCCGCGGCGACATCAACACCACCGCTGCGACCGGCGCGGCTACCACCGTGCCCTACGTCGTCGCGGTGCCCGCCCAGGTCGGCGACGTCATCGGCTACGTCTCCTTCGGGATCGGCGCCCTGTCCTCGGCTCCCGGTTCGACGTCGTTCGTCGTCGTCTACTCCGGTGTCCCGACGGCGAGTTCGCCCGCCACTGTGCTCGGCGTCTCGGCGACTACGACGTTCACCGGCGGCGCCAACAAGATCGCGCTCACCGCGCCGGTGGTGGTCGCCGGGACGGTCGGCACCCCGCAGAACGCGGCCGGCTCCGGCCTGCCGAACGCGCCGCTGGTGCTCGGCGTCGCGGTGGTCGAGGCCTGGGGCACTGCCGCTTCCACGTTCGACGCGATGGCCGGCGGCAGCGCGGCGTTCAAGGGCCTGCTGTCCGGTCAGGTCCCGCTGGTGACCAAGCTGCCCGCGCTCGGCGCCCCGCCGGCGCTCGGCGCGAGCTCGGGCACGACGGTCGCCGCCCCGGCCACCGGCCTGGTCCCGTACGTGGTCCTGAGCCGCTCGTGACCAGCCCGGTCCCACCGCCCGCGCCGCGCACCAACGCGGAGGCCTGGCTGCGGCGCGAGCTGTGGCACGCCCGCAACGCCGGCGAGCACGCGCAGGCCGAGCGCCTGCAGCTCCAGCTCGACGCCCTCACCGCCGAGCCGCGGCCCGAGACCACGGCCGCGGCCCCGCCCGCCCGGGAGACCACCTCCCGCACCCATCCCAGCTCCAGGAGCGCCCGTGTCCCTCGCAAGTGACCTCCACTCCCTCCTCACCCGCTTCCGCACCCGCGTTGCCGAGCGCGTCAACTCCGGCGAGCTGCTGACCGTGGACCAGCACCTGAGCTGCCTGGCCGCCGTCGCGGAGGGCGATGTGCAGCGCGCCGACGCCCAGGCGCACGCCGTGCTAGCCGAGCTGTACACCGCCCTGCACGCCACCACCAGCGGCGCCCCCGCCGCCCCGCCGACCCCGACACCCGCCGCGGCGCCGGCCGCGCCGCCGGTGGCCGCACCCGCACCCGCACCGACCACTGCGGCCGCCAAGATCGCCCCGGCCACGGCGAGCTGACGGTGCCGAACTTCAGCGTGACCACGACGACCGCGACGCTGGTCGCCTCGACCGCGGTCACCGCGATCGAGCTGCGCACCGGCTCCGTCCCGATCAAGGTTCTCAAGTGGTGGACCGACTTCAACTCCGCCACGAGCACCGATAAACCGGTCCTCGTGCAGTCGGGCCGGTTCAGCGCCGCGGTCACCACCAACAGCGCGGCGACGCCCTCGGCGATGTCCTACGTCGGGCAGGACACCAGTGCCCAGACCGCCGCCGGTGTGAACGCCACCACGGAAGGCGCCGGGACACCGGCCGCCAACACCGAGAGCCACAACGTGCTGCCGCAGGGCGGCCTGTATGCCGCCTGGGAGACCGACGACACCGCCCTGTGGGTCGCGCCCAACTCGTACTGGCGGCTGCGCATCACCCCCGGCTCGGCCATCACCACCACGACCGCGAACTGCGGAGTCGTCTGGACCGAGTAGCAAGGGGGCGGCTGTGGCGTACGACCTGGGGGCGGTGGTGGTCCTCGCCTGGACCGTCACCGACACCGCCAACGCCCCGGCCGCCCCCGGCGCGATCACCCTCACCATCACGCTGCCCGACGGCAGCACGGCCACCCCGACGCCGCAGGCCACGGCGTTGGGCGTCTACCAGGCGT
Organism: Kitasatospora sp. MAP12-44; assembly: GCF_029892095.1. Taxonomy (NCBI): domain Bacteria; kingdom Bacillati; phylum Actinomycetota; class Actinomycetes; order Kitasatosporales; family Streptomycetaceae; genus Kitasatospora; species Kitasatospora sp. MAP12-44. Next base: position 4,469,919 of record NZ_JARZAE010000004.1, on the reverse strand, counting down.
ACTACCAGAGCGCCCAGGCCGGGCGGCACACGGTGCGGTGGCTGGCCACCGGCACGCCCGGGCCTGGCGTCGGCGTCGGCGCCCTGGTGGACGCCTTCGACGTCGAGGCTGGCAGCGCGGGCACCATCCTGTCCCTGGCGGACGCCAAGGACACCGTCAACATCGCCCAGAGCGACACCACGTTCGACGCCCGGATCCGCGGCTACAACGCCGCCGTCACCGCCATCGTCGAGAAGCTCGCCGGCGCCGTCGTCGTGCGGCAGGTCACCGAACGCCACCTGGAGTCGGGGGCGTCGGAGATCCTCATGCTGCGGCGCACCCCGGTCTTCCAGCCCGCCACCCAGCCCTACCCGATCGTCTCGATCACGCCGGTGCTGACCTACGGGCTGGTCTACGACCTCTCGCTTCTCACCGTCGACCCGGTGCGCGGGACCCTGCGCCACACCGCGGGCTTGCCGTTCTGGAACGGGCCCTACGACGTCACGTACACGTGCGGGCGCCCGATCGTGCCGGACAACGTGCTGACGGCGTGCCGGATCATCCTGCGCCACCTGTGGTCGCTGGAGCGCGGCGGCGCCGGCGCCAACTCCCAGGGCTACGCCGCCGATGACGCGGTGATGCTCTACGGCTACGCGATCCCCAACCGGGCCCTTGAGCTGCTGGACGGCCCGGGCACCCGTGACCCCGGCGGCATCGCATGACCAACACCCGCGGGAGGTGAGAAGAGTTGAGTACCTCCAGCATCGGCGCGGCCGTCGACTACCTGGTGACCGCCTGCACCACCGCGCTCGGCACGACGGCGCACGTCTTCGACGGGCCGCCCGTCGGTGACACCCAGCTGCAACTCGACGACCGGATCTGGATCGGGTACTCGCCGGTCAGCCCAGACCTGCCGGCCGCCACCGGCGACCAGCAGTTCGCCGCGCTCGGCGCCCGCTCGCGCGAGGAGACAGTCGCGATCGTCTGCGCGGTCGAGCACTTCAGCGGGACCACCGCCATGCGCCTGCTGCGGGACGGCGCGTTCGCGCTGCTCGCCACCGTGGAGACGCTGCTGCGCGGCACCGGCGGCAACCCCGGGGACTGCACCCTCGGCGGCGCCGTCCTGTTCGCCCAGCTCTCCGGCGGCATCGAAGTGCACCAGGCGCAGACCCCCGCCGGCGCATCCGTGTTGATCCAGTTCCACGTGCAGTGCCGCGCCCGACTCACCTGACTCCGACCGACTAGGAGGCCCTGATGGCCCGATTCCGCAACGACCACGGCGAGGACCGGGTGGTGCCCACCCTCGGCTACGTCCTGGTCCCCGCAGGCGACAGCGTCACCGTGCCCGACGACCAGGCCGAGCACTGGAGCGCCGGCGGCTGGACCCGCCTCGAGGACACCCTGCCACCGCCCCCGCCGCCACGACCCGCGCCGGTGGCCGGGCCGGTGGCCGTCCCCGCCGAGAGTGAGGCCCAGCAGTGACCCTGACCACCGTCGGCGCCGGCATCGGCGCCTGCGCCGCGCTCGTCCCCGAGACCGCCTATAGCGCCGTCGTCGCCTCCCCGGCCTGGACCTGGTTCGAGCCGAACACCGTCGTCCCCAAGAAGGCCAAGACCACCAAGCAGAGCAGCGGGTTGGCGGCCGGCCGGATGGTGGACCTCGCGCAGCGCCGCGTCGTCGTCGAGCGCTCCGCGACCGTCGAGATGCCGCTGGACTGGTGCCAGGCCTCGCACATGACCACCCTGCTCAACCAGATCTCCAGCACCTACGCGTCTGGTGCGGCGGGCTCGCAGGCCGCGCTCGGCGGGATCTACGCGGCCGGCGCCCGCCTCACCCCGGCCGCCCCCGTCTACGGCTACACCCACACGTTCCGCAACTCCATCGCGGGCCGGTCGGTGGCGATGCAGATCGGGATCCCCACCACCGACGGCGTGCTGCGCCAGTACGACGCGCTGGGCTGCAAGGCGACCAAGATGGCGTGGTCGTGCAAGTCGGGTGAGCTGCTGACGTGCGCGACCAGCTGGGACTCGCGCTACCTCGCGGACCCGCTCATCGACACCGCCTACCCGACCGCGTCCACCGGCGGTAGCACCCAGACCCCCTACACCCAGGCCGCCCCGAGCTACGCCGTCGCGATCCCGTGGGACTTCGCCAACGCGCAGATCCAGATAGGGACTTCGGTCGCGGCGGCATCGGCTTCCACGCCGGTCGACGGGGTGACCGCCTTCGACGTGAGCGTCGAGCGGAAGATGAAGACCGGGCGTCAGTACTACGGCAACGCCGGTTTGAAGGACGAGCCGATCACCTCTGACGTCGTCGCGATCACCGGCACGCTCGCCTCCGACTTCCTCACCAAGACGTACTTCGCTGACGCGTTCTACTCCGACACCCCGCTGAGCATCATCGTCACCTTCTCGGCGGGCGCCATGTCCGCGACGGCGCCCGCCCTGCAGTTCGTCCTGAACAACGTCTTCCTCAACGACGGCTCCCCGGCCGCGAGCGGCAAGGACGTCGTCAACACCAGCTTCCCGTTCGTTGCGCTGTACGACCTCGTCAACGAGCCGCTCACCGTGATCATGCAGACCACGGACGCGGCCGTCTGATGGCCGCCGCCGTGCAGATCGAGGGGGCCGAGCAACTGCGGGCGCTGGGCCTGCGCCTGGCCGACGCCGACCAGTCGGTGCGCACCGCGCTCGCCAAGGGCCTGCGCGCGGCCGCCAAGCCGGTCGTCGCCGAGATCCGCGCGGAGGTGAAGGGCCAGGGCGGCGGCAGCCGGGGCGCCGGCGCCCGGGCCCGCGCCGCCCACCGCCTCTCGCGCTCCAAGAGCACCCGCGCCAGCGCGGCGGCCAGCGCCGAGAAGCGCTCGGGGCTGCGCGCGACGATCGCCGCCGCCACCGGCGCCACGGTGAGCACCGGCCCTGACCGCACCAACCTGGCCTTCCGCATGCGCTCCTCCCAACTCCCTGCAGAGCAGCGGACGTTGGGCAAGCGGTGGAACAAGGCGCAGGGCTGGCGGCACCCCGTCTTCGGGCACGACACCTGGGTGCAGCAGCTGGGTCGGCCCTACTTCGACACGGTCATCAAGGCCAACACCGCGGTGTTGGAGGCGGGTGTGCGGGCGGCGATGGTCGTCCCGCAGCGCATCCTCGACGCCGCCGAACTCTGAACTCCGAAGGGACACAAGCATGATCACGTACACCGTCAACGGGCAGGGCGACACTCTCTCCACTGACGACCAGTCGCTGACCTTCCCCGAGGGTCTGGAGATCGAGCGGCAGGTCGGGATCGGGGCGAGCAAGTACCTGCAGGGGCTTGCCGAGGGCGGCACCCTCTCGACCGCGGCGCTGTTCTGGCTCGGCGCGGTGCGGGCGGCCGCCGTGCGCGACGGCGTGAACTTCCGCGAGGCCGCTCAGGCGCTGGCGTTCGTCCCGTTCGCCGACCTGCTCGACCTGATGGCGACGATGAAGAGCGCGCGGACGGTGGTCGCGGCGGACCCTACGCCGCCGGCGCCGGATGGCTCGGCGGAGAGCACGTCCCCCGCCACGTCCGAGCAGCCGCAGCCCCCGACTCCCTCGCCCGAAGGCGAGTCGCCCACCTCGGAGTCTTCGCCGAACTCCTCGGAATCCGTCCCTGGGAGTGGGATCTCCTGACCGTCCAGGAGGCCGACGCCCTGATCGCCTACGTCGCCACCCGCAACAGCGGGGGCTGATCGCGCGCGGCTGACCGGCACAGGGCGGGGGGTGGTGAGCCCCCGTGAGTACGACCGACCTCGTCTTTCGGCTCCTGGCGCTCAACGAAGCCTCCAAGGTTTTCAAGGAAGTCCAGGCCAGCGCGGCCGAGACCGCCACGGCCGTCAGCGCGTCCAACGCCGAGATGGCCGCCTCCTCCGAGAAGGCCGCCGCCGAGCAGTCGGCGGCCGCCGAGGAAGGCGCGTCCAAGGGCCTGCTCGGCGCGTCCCCGGCGCTGCTGGGCGTCGCCGCGGCGGCCGCCGTCGTCGGCGCCAAATGCGTCGAGATGGCCGGCCACTTCGAATCGTCCGTCACCACGCTGCAGACCGGCGCGGGCGAGTCCGCGGCCAACATGAAGATGGTCAGCTCCGGGATCCTGGACCTGGCCCCGCAGGTCGGCACCACGACAGACCAGCTCGTCAGCGGTATGTACATGATCGAGTCGGCGGGTTACCACGGCGCCGATGGTCTGACCGTCCTCAAGGCGGCCGCCGAGGGCGCGAAGGTGGGCAACGCCGACCTGGGGACCGTCGGCAACGCCCTGACCGACGTGTTGAACGACTACCACCTGCCGGCCTCCGCCGCGGTCGCGGTCACCGACCAGCTCGTCACCACCGTCTCCTCCGGCAAGACGACGATGGAGGAGCTCGGCAGCTCGCTGTCCAACGTCGTCCCGCTCGCGTCGTCCGCGCACATCGAGTTCAGCCAGGTGGCGGGCGCGCTGGCGACGATGACCGGGCACGGCATGTCCGCCCAGCAGGCCAGCCAGGACCTGGGCAACACGATCCGCTCCCTGCAGGCCCCCAACGCCGTCGCGGCCCAGGAGATGCGCCAACTCGGCCTGAACTCCACGGAGGTCAGCCAGCAGCTCGGAACCAAGGGCCTGACCGGCACGCTCTCCGAGCTCACCTCCGCGATCACCGCGCACATGGGCCCGGCCGGCACCGTCATCCAGTCGGCGTTCAACAACTCCACGGCCGCCGCCGCCAACGCCAAGACGATGATCGCGTCGATGCCGCCCGCGCTGCAGAAGATGGCCAAGGGCTTGTTGGACGGCAGCGAGAGCTCGAAGCAGTGGACGAGCAACCTCAAGGGCCTGGACCCGGTCCAGAAGGCGATGATGACCCAGTTCGAGGGCGTCGCCAAGCAGACCCACCAGTTCAACTCCATGCTCACCTCCGGCGGGCCGGCCGCGCAGACCTACAACGCCGCGCTGGAGAAGATGACCGGCGGCGCCACCGGCCTGACGACGTCGCTGATGCTGACCGGTGAGAACGCGTCGACGTTCGAGTCCAACGTCAAGGCGGTCGCCGACGCCGGAAAGAACGCGGGCAAGGACGTCACCGGCTGGTCCGAGGTCACCAACACCCTCTCGTTCAAGTTGGACCAGGCCAAGGCGGTCGTCGAGACGCTCGGGATCCGCATCGGCATGGTCCTGATGCCCGTCGTCAAGGCCGCCGTCGGTGGCTTCACCGACCTGGCCCAGGGAGCGCTGGCGGCCGGCTCCTGGCTGGAGCACCACAAGCAGGTCGCCGAGTCGCTCGGCATCGGCATCGCCGCCGTCCTCCTGCCCTCCCTGTGGGGGATGGTGACCGCACTGGGCGTCGCCGCCGTCGAGGCCGCCGTCGCCGCCGCCCCGTTCATCGCCGCCGCCGCGGTCGTCTCCCTGCTGGCGTACGGGTTCATGCAGCTGGTCGACCACTGGAAGACCGTCGAGCACGTCCTGGGCGAGGGATGGGACTGGTTCACCAGCCACTGGAAGGAGCTGGTCAACCTCTTCATGCCGGGACTGGGACTGCTGATCAGCGGGATCACCGACATCGTCGACAACTGGAAGACCGTCGAACACGTCCTGGGCCAGATCTGGTCGGACGTCTCGCACGGCTTCACCGCCCAGTTCATCACCCCGATCAAGGACGCCGTGCACGACGTCACCAACTGGGTCACCGCGTCCTTCGAGGTCTTCCGGTACCTGTTCACCCAGGCCATCCCGAGCTGGTGGCACGAGGCCGTCCAGTACTTCGACGTCCTGTTCGTGGACCCGATCAAGACGGCGCTGCACGACGTCGAAAGCGGCTTCACCAGTGCGTTCGACGGCATCCGAGCGGGCGTGCAGACGTCGTTCTCCGTCCTGGTCGGCATCGTCAAGGCGCCGATCGACGGCGTCATCGCGGTGGTGAACTCGGCGATCGGCGGCCTGGACTCCATCCACGTGGCCATCCCGAACTGGGTGCCTGTCTTCGGCGGCCAGAACTTCGGCGTCAACATCCCCAAAATCCCGATGCTCGCCGCCGGCGGCATGGTGATGCCCCAGCCCGGCGGTACCACCGTCACCGTCGCCGAGGCCGGGCAGCCCGAGATCGTCACCCCGCTGCCCGCCATGCAGCAGGCCATGACCGCAGCCCTGGCCGCCGCTGGCACCACGGGGCAGGGCGGCGCCGGGTCGAGCCCGGACCGGCCCCTCTACCTGCAACTGGAGCTGAAGTTGAACGGCCAGACGATCGATCGCCAGCTCGTCCAGTTCCTCAAGAGCGGCGGGCGGCTGCAGTCCGTCGCGATGGCGACGGCCTGAGATGCCTTACGCGACCAGCACCCGCACCCAGCCCGTCCCCCGCCCGCCCCGGCGCCGCAACCCCTGGATCCGCCACGCCCAGGCCGCCCCGGCCGGCACCGGGCAGAGCCTCGCGCAGCAACTGAACGGCGCCGCGTCCACCCCGCGCGTCTACATCTCCTTCGACCCGCCCTACACCCCCAACCCGGCCTGGCTCGACGTCACCTCCTACGTCGACCAGGACCAGCCCATCACCATCAACCCCGGGCGCCCCGACGGCCTCGCCGACCCCGGCGCCGCCACCTGCACCCTCACCGTCGACAACACCGACGGCCGCTGGACCGCAGGCAACCCCTCGTCCGCCTGGTGCGGACTGATCCGCAAAGGCGCCTGGCTGCGCGTCGACCTGCTCCCGCTGTCCGGCACCGCCAGCAGGAGGTTCACCGGCTACATCACCGCCCTGCCCACCACCATCACCGGCGCCGGCGCGCAGAGCCAGATCAGCGCCTCCGACGTCTTCGTCCTGCTGACCCAGGCCCCCAAGTACGCCACGATGCTGGTCGAGGAGTGGATGTCCGACACGGTCGGCGCCCCCTACATCGCCGGGTACTGGCCGCTGGGTGAGCCCGCCGGCGCCACCTACGCCTCCGACGTCTCCGGGCAGGCACCCGCCGGCGGCCAGAGCCTGACGGTGCGCTCCATCGGCGTGGCCGGCGGTACCGGCCTGACCTGGTCAAGCGCCCCGGCGCCCGGATTCGACGGGCGGCAGACCGCCATGTTCGCGCCGTCCGGCAACCCCTACCCCGGCTTCAGCGGCAACACCAACGCCCTGCCGAACGGAAGCTACCTGCAGGGCACCATCCGCCTGCAGGCCGTCGCGCAGTTCACCTGCTGGATCAAGACGACAACTCCCTACCAGCCCATCTGGAGCTGGGCCGACCCCACCACCAACTACGTGATCGGCCTGGGCCTGGACAGCAACGGCTGCGCACAGCTCTACCAGGCACCGCTGACCTCCACCAACTCCGCCATCGGCAATCTCATCCAGAGCGCGTCCAAGCTCCCCCTCACCGACGGTGCCTGGCACCAGATCAGCGTCCGCCTGCAGACCGTCGCCGCCACAGGCGGCGGCGCGTCGTACCTCTCCGCGGCCATCGACGGTGCGCAGACCTACTTTGCCTTCGGCTCCGCAACGCCGTCCGCAGGCTTCTGCCCGTCCCCGGCCCTGTCCAGGATCACCGTCGGCGGCGCGGAGGGCTGGAACGCCATCACGTTCACCAGCGGGGTCAGCCTCTTCACCGGCGCGATCTCGGATGTCGTCGCCCACCTCATCCCGGCGGCCGCGATCAACCCCAGCTGGTACAGCGCCTATCTGGCGGGCGCGACCGGTCACGCCGGCGAGAACACAGGCCAGCGCGTGGCCCGCCTGGTCTCCTACGCCGGGCTGCCAGTGCCCGAACAGCCGACCTACCTCCCGGGCACCTACTTGACAGTCCCCCAGCCGACCACTGGCACCAGCCCCGTCCTGCACATCTCCCCCACCGCCCACCCATGCGGACCCCAGGCCATCACCGGCAAGAACGTGCTCGACGCACTGCGCACCGTCGCCCACACCGAGGGCATGCCGCTGTTCGTGGACGCCTACGGCCGGATCACCCTGCAGGCGTCCACCCAACGCGCCAACCCGGTCCCGGCGTTGACGATCGCCGCCGTCGACCTCGACCCCACGACCGCCTTCGCCGACGACTTCCAGTACCTCGTCAATCAGGTCCAGGTCACCCCCTCCGGCGCCGGCGCCATCACCGTCACCACCGGTGGTGCCGCCTCCCGGGCGCTGTTCGGCGAATACGCCACCCAACTCGACACCGTCAACCTCAACGGCCTGGAGGCCGCCAGCCTCGGTGCCGCACTCATCGCCGCCGGCGCCAACCCGCCACCCAGGCCGGCCCCCCTGGCCGTCGAGGCCGCCACCCTCGCCCAACTACCCGGCTACGGCCCCGCCTGGTACGACGCCGTCCTCGCCCTCACCCTCTCCGGCGTCCTGCAGGTCACCGGCTGGCAGGAGCAGAGCCCCTACGGCGCCGGCGGTACCAGCAGCCACACCGTCGAAGGCTGGACCGAGACCATCACCGCCGGCCAACACCTCATCGCCTGGTCCACCTCACCCGCCCAGGGCCCCACCTACCAGTGCGACTCACCCACCCTCGGACTCTGCGACACCCCCGGCATCACCCTCGCCTACTGAAGGAGGCACCCACTTGGCCGCCCGCACGCTGCCCACCGCACCCACCTGGTCAGCGAACCAGGAGATCACCTCCACCCAGCTCAACCAGATCAGCGCCTACCTGCAGTTCTGGGCCAACCCGCCCTCCTTCCGCGCCGAGCAGCACGTGACGCAGTCCTTCCCCAACAACGCCACCACCCAGGTCACCTGCGAGACCCCGATCCACGACTCCGACTCGGGCCTGAGCGCCACCGCGCCGTACTCCTACGTCGTGCCCTTCGCGGGCGTCTGGGACTTCTTCGGCGGCGCAGGCCTGGCCACGGCCACCGCCGGACTGCGCATCGTGGCCATAACACAGAACGGCAGCACGCTCGACGGTGCCGGCGCCGTCTACGCCCAGGCCGCGGACCCAGGCGTGTTCTACATCAACGCCCCGCAGATCATCTGCAACGTCGGCGACGTCATCGGGCTGACCCTGTACCAGAACAGCGGCGCAGCGGTGAACAGCCCCGGCACCAGCTACGGCCCGCAATGGTCCTGGTTCAGCGGCTGCCTGCGCTCCCTCCAGACCCCCTGACCCGCGAACGACATGGAGCAGCACGTGCAACGCATCAACTCCGCCGTCGACCGGCTCCTCGCCGCTGTGGAGCAGGTCTCCATCAGCCGCTGGCACATCCTCGCCCTGCTCTTCCTGGGCATCGGCCTGCTGACAGAGGGAAGCGACCAGGCCTTCGAGTCGGTCGGCGGGAACTACACCAACGTGATCTCCGCCACCGTCTCTCTGCTCGTGCTAGCCGAGCAGAAGGCCGCCGAACAGCGCCACACCAACCGCCACGAAGACCTCAAGCAGCACGTCACCACCCAGAAGGAGACCCTCTGATGGCACGCATGCCCGCAGCCCAGTGGATCGGCCCCACGCCCAACCTCTACCCGGGCGGTATGTCCGAGCACCGCGGCTTGGTCCTGCACATCCAGGACGGCGGCGAGGCCGGTACCGAGTCCTGGTTCAAGGACCCGTCCTCGCAGGCCTCCTCGCACTTCCTCAACCCCAAGTCCGGCGGGCTGCGCCAGCTGGTGGACACCGACGACGCGGCCTGGACCGAGATGGCCGGCAACCGGAGTTGGGTCAGCGTCGAGAACGAGGGGCTGGGCGGCGACAGCCTGACGGCCAGTCAGATCGAGAACTGCGCGCAGCTGCTGGCCTGGCTGCACGGCCAGTACGGCATCCCGGTGCAGCCCACCGACGACCCGAACGGGACCGGGCTCGGCTGGCACGGCATGGGTGGCGCGGCCTGGGGCGGCCACTACGACTGCCCGGGCAACGCGATCCTCGCCCAGCGCCCGGCGATCCTGGCCCGGGCCGCGCAGCTCGTCGGCCAGCCCGCGCCCAGCGCCCCGAAGCCGCCGGCCCCGCCCGCGCCGCCGCACCCGGCGTGGCCCGGCGAATACCTGTCCGTCCGCTCGCCGATGCTGCACGACAACAACGTGCAGACCTGGCAGCGGCAGATGGCAGCCCGAGGCTGGTCGATCGCGGTGGACGGCTGGTACGGACCGGCCTCCGCCGCCATCTGCCGCCAGTTCCAGCAGGAGAAGGGCCTGGGCGTCGACGGCATCGTCGGCCCCGTCACCTGGAACGCGGCATGGACCGCGCCCGTCACCAACTAACCGATCGGAGAACGACTATGGACAGCCTTTCCACCCTGCTCACCGTGACCACCGCCGGCGTCACGCTCCACAACGTCCTCCAGGCGCTCGCCGCCCGACTCGGCCGCGTGGCCGCCGACGTAGGGACCGGCAATGCTCAGGTGCTGCGGAACGACGTCGTAAGCGTCGCCGACGCCGTCCAGGCTCATGACCCGGCGCTCATAGCCACCGTCACGGCCGACGCGCAGCGGATCGCGGCCGCAGCCGAGGCCGAGGTCCTGCGCGTCCGGCACAACGCGGCCGAGGAGCTCCGGCGCCTGGCGGCCGTGGTCGAGCAGGCCGCGGGCGCTACGGCCCCGGCCTCGCCCGCGGTCATGTCGGACCCGGCTGCCGCGCCCGTTGCCGTTGTCCTCGCTCCGCAGGCGGTGGACCCGACCCCTGCGAGCGCCGTGTGAACACCTCCACCGGCGTGATCGGCGTCGACGTGCTGGTCATCTGGTCGGCCGCCGCAGTCGCGATCGCCGGGCTGCTCGCGCTTCTCTGGCGCGCGGTCCGGGCGCTGGTCCGGCTAGTTGGCCGGATGGACGAGGTGATCGACGACTGGCAGGGAACCCCGTCCCGGCCGGGAGTTCCCGGCAGGCTGGGGGTGATGGCCAGGCTCGACCGGATCGAGCACGAGCTGCATCCCAACTCCGGTGCGTCGCTCAGGGACGCGCTCGACCGGGTCGAGCAATGCGTCACTGGCAGCTCGTCCGGGCCCGAGCAGTAGAAGCACCGCGCCCCCGCTCTCCTTCGGGCGGGCGGGGGCGCTTCGTCATGCCTCGGACTGCGCGGCGAGGCTCGGGAGTCATGTCCGCCGGGAGGGGCGCTCAGCCGTGCAGCAGACGACCGATGCCGAGCCGCCGCAGGGCTGTGCTAGTGCGGGACGCCGCCCGGTCGCACGCTTCCACAGCGGCAGCCTTGATGTCACCCACGTCCTCGGACACTGGCACATATTTGCGGGCCTCGATGTCCGCGCCCTGCGTCCCAGTGTCGATCACGGCGTCCCAGAGGAGACCGTCCGACCCGCCCTCCGGCTGTATGACCGTGATCCCGCCCGGCGTATGGTCGAGCGTCCCGACACGCCACAGGCGGTGGCGTGCCTCCGTGATGATCGCCCCCCGAAGTGGGCTCCTTGATCCGGTCACCAGAACGTAGTAGGGCACGGTCTCCTCCTCGGCTTGACCCTACTGGTCTACCGCGTCACTTGCTGTCGGAGAAGCCGTTGTCGGAGTAGTTGGTGAAATTGGTCGCGCCCGTTCCGGCGTCGCTGGCCTCGTAGGAGCCGAGGACAGCGGTAACGCCCCTCTTCGGCTTGTGGTCGTCGCTGGTCGGCGCGTCGTCGGTGCTGTGGTCAGTGGCCATGGATCTCTCCTCGCGTGATGGTGTGGACGGTGGTGATCAATTCCCGGTCGGTGTCCGGGTCGGCCGTGTCGAGCACGGCTAGGACCAGGGCCTGACGGGTTCCCCGGCAGTGCTGCGTCTCGGTGATGTCGAACCGGCCCTGCTCGCAGTACCGGTTGGAGGCGTAGCCGCCGAAGCAAGTGGCCCAGAAGGGGCAGGTGTCGCGGCACATCGTCAGGCCGTGCTCGAACGCTGCGACATAGGGGATCTCGTGGTGGCGGCGGAGGACTGACTGGATCGTCTCGAAGCGGACATTGCCCACCACGAAGTCCTGGTGCTCGGGGGCGATGGTGCCCGCCAGCTCGGGCGAGACCAGGATGATGTCTCCGTCGTAGGTGACGGTCGGCAGGACATCGCGGCCCGGCTCGGTGTTGGCCCGCAGGCGGCGCGCCAAGCTGCCCAGTTCACGGACGTTCGGAGGAACGGCAGCCGTTTGGCAGTACCCGATGACGTCGCGCCAGAACTGCCGGGCATCCTCGTCGCCGATCATTGGTCGGCCGGCGTTCGCCCCTTCGATCTCCTCCAGGTTGAAGCCGATCTGCTCGAACCCGATGCCGTCCAGGAAGGCGATGATCTCGGTGCCCTGGTGCACGGTGGCCGGGGTGATAACAGCGATCACCGAGACGTCGATGCCCGCAGCCTTCATCCTGGTGATTCCGGCGGTGATCTGGTCGAACGCGGGACGGCCGGCCAGGTTGACGCGCTCGGAGTTGGCGAAGGCAGGACCGTCGAGGCTGACGCCAACCTGGACGTCGTACTCAGCAAAGAGCCGGCACCACTCGTCGGTGATCAGCGTGGCGTTGGTCTGGATGCTGTGCCTGACACGGCCAGCCTTCCGAAGCGCCTCGAACGGGGCCAGCAGCTCTCGGAACTTGACGGGGCCAATCGCCGTCGGCTCCCCGCTGTGCCAGAGCACGATGACCTTGTGGTCTGCGTCCTGAAGGGCGACATCCGCGGCGACCGCAGCGGCAATACCGGGGTGCATCTCCAGGCGCTGCTTCCTCAGCGGCAGGTAGCAGTACCGGCAGTCCAGGTTGCAGAAGCTCGTGGGTTGCAGGACGACCATCTCGTACTGGTCAGCGACGCGGGTGGGGTCAGGTGGCGCCGGGCGCGTAGTTAAGGCCATGGTCAGCGGGACTCCTTGATTTGCGGTGGGTTGGTCATCCAGCGGAAAGCTTGACCCGTAGGTCGGCGTGGATGGTCTTTCCGAGCACCTCGGGCGTCGCACCCCAGTGGCCGCCACTGAGCTCGTGCACTAGACGCATCCCCCGACCCGACTCGGCATTCGGGCCGGCGTCGATCAGGCAGGGCATCGACCGGGAGCCGTCCCGAACGAGGATGCGAATGGTGGTCTCGGTGATCCGTCGGACCGCGACGATCATGCAGCGCTGGCACCCGGTGTCCGCTGCGTTGGCGACCAGCTCACTGACGATCAGCTCGGCATCGTCGATCAGCACTGGCAGCCGCCACTCAACGAGCTTGTTACGGATCATGCGCCGGGCAGCCCCGGCCGACCGCGGCTCATACGGCAAGCGAACCGTCGCGGGGTGCACCGAAGTGACGGTTTGGTCGGAGACGCTGATCACAGAAGTTCCTGGGCGCGACGCGCGGCGATCCTGCGACGGCCTTCGTTGAACTGCGTCAGGACCTGGGAACGGCGAGCCGCCCGTGTCTGGTTGGGGACGTGCAGCACAGTGCCCACTAGGTGCTCGGTGCGCTGGTCGTAGTAGGCGTGAGAGGCGGGCTGTCGTCGGCTGTGGCTGGTAGGCCCCGGTACCTCGCCCGGTGGGATGCTGGCAACGGCGGCGGACATCGGCGCACTCCCAGAAGATGGTGGGCGGTCCCATCCCCGACGGGGGACGCGGGGACAGGACCGCCGCAGGATGCCGCCCGGGGGCTTCCCGACAGGGCCTGGCGCTTCGGCCCAGGCGTCCCGGACGGCATCACAAGTGCACCGCCCCGGGCAGTGCTGGGCCAGGACACCAACCGGCCACTCAGCGGCCACTCGGCGGCCGATGGGAACCAATCAGGGGCCCGATTCCCGCCACAACGTGCACACCGCGCTGTGACGCGTCTACGGTGAGCAACGTCACGAACCGTCAGGGGGAGTCATGAGAACACCCGGGAACGAACGCCTTTTCGCGGCACGCCTGGCGAAGGGCTGGTTCTCGCAGGAGACCGCTGCCGACGGTGTCAGTCAGGCAGGTAGGGGCGCTCTCAAGGATCAGAACTTCGTGGTCAGCGAGCGGACATACCGACGATGGGAGTCAACAAAGCCGCCATGGCCACGACCTGACTGTGCAACAGCCATTCGTGCGGCGTTCGGACGCGGGCCGGAACATCTCGGATTCGTCCCGCCGGGCGGCTTGGTGAGTGGCGCCGATGATGACGAAGGAGAGATCATCACGCCCGTGAACCGTCGCGAAGCCCTCACCGCCAGCGCTGCCATGCTCGGGCTGCCCTGGCTTTCCCCCACCGCATCCACCACAGCCGGCCGGGCCGAACTACGGGTCGGCCGCGACGAGATCGAGATGCTGCGGGCGACCGCTCTCGACCTGGACGCGATCGACCAGCGTTTCGGCGGCGACCGATTGTGGCGCACCGCCCGCTCTCACCTGATGTGGGTCCACAGCCTGATAGACCACGGAACCTACGCCGACGAGATCGGGCACGATCTGCGCGGGATTGCCGGTCAGTTGACCACCTCGCTCGGATGGTTCTGCTACGACGCCGACCAGCAGACCGAAGCCCGCGTGTACTTCTCAGAAGCGCTGAATACGGCGATGCTCGGCGGTGACAGTGGGCTCGCGGTCCGGACCCTGTCCAACATGGCACGCCAGAGCGTCGATCTCGGGAAAGCCCGCGAGGCGGTGAACTTCGCGAAGTTGGCCCAGGCCCGCGCCTCCGAGTGGCAGGCACCGCCGCGCGTGTCCGCGCTGCTGGCGATCCGCGAAGCGCAGGGGTACGCCCGCGCTGGCAACGAGGTGGCGTGCTCGTCGGCGATCAAACGAGCATGGCAAGCGTTCGACCGCGGCAGCACCGAACGCGATCCCGATTGGGCGGTCTTCTTGAACGAGGCTGAACTGACTTGCCTCGAAGGGATGTGCCGCTCCGACCTTGGGCAGCACAAGCGAGCCGTACGACTGCTCGATCGGTCCGCTGCCCTGCAAGACATCGAGCATTCCCGAAACCGTGGGATGTGCCTCGCCCGACTGTCGTACGCGGCCGTACAGGACCACGACTTGGACCGCACCGTATCCGCCGCACAGGAGTCACTGCGGCTGATCGAAGGTGGGATGACATCCACCCGCAACATGCGTCAGCTCGTTCTCGTCCGGGACAGCCTGCAGCCCTACCAGGACAGCATGGACGCGCGGGACACCGCCGAGCGGCTGACCGCCTACATCGCGTAACTACAGAAAGGAACACAGCCCCGTGTCAGACATTGATCTTCGCCACTACAACGGGACGGCCGCGAAAGAGGTCTTCGACGACCTCGTCGGCGTCTACGCCGTGGTGTACGACGTCCCGCCGTACGCCGGAGACCCGTTCTTCTCTGTCGAAACGTACGCCGAGCGGCTGCGGGGCGCGTTGGAGATGGACGGCTTCGAGACGGTGACCGCCCGCGTCAGCGGCGAGCTGGTCGGCTACGTCCACGGCGTGACGCTCCCGGCCGACCGCGCATGGTGGGTATCGCTCGGCGACCATCGGCCACAGGCCGCCCGGGAAGCAGCCGACGAGGGCCGCGTCTTCTGGCTTCGCGAGATCATGGTGCTGCCCACCCACACCGACCGGGGCATTGGGCGTCGGTTGCATGATGAGATCGTTGCCGGGCGCGTCGAGCCGTGGACGACGCTGACGTGCATCTTCGACAACGAGCCCGCGCGAAGCGCGTACCCCAGGTGGGGGTACGAGGTGATCGGCGGCCGGATCAAGCACGCCCCCGAGTCGCCCACCTACGACGCGATGATCCTCCCGCCGGCGCCCATTAGCTGACCGCCCATCGGCCACCTGATCGGCCGTCCGGTCCGATCCCCCACGGGCCGGGCGGCCCTACTCGTCCCGGAGCAGCTGCCACGCCTCAATGCCGAGGGCTCGGGCGATCGCTCCGAGTTCGTCGAGTGTTGGTGGGGCGAGTCCGTTCTCGTAGCGCCCGATCGTTCGGCGGTCGAGGTGGACCAGTTCGCCCAGGCGCTCCTGGCTGAGTGCGCGGTGGCGCCGAAGGGCCCTGATCCGCTCGCCCACGTCGCGGCGCTGCTGGAGCTGGTGGTCGTCGGGCGTACGGGTCGGCGGCACCCACCGACAGTCGCTCGACCATGATCAGATGTCTGTACACATATGCTGCCATTTTGTCGTTAGTATGTTCGATACCGCATGGCTATACCCGGGGGGGCACGACATCAGGAGCACACACTGAGCACCCCCCGGCAGCCTGGCGATTCACTCCAGCGGCCGTTCGACCTAGAGGACGCCGCAACTGATCTACTTGCAGCCTCCCGCCTCATCACCCAGCTCGCGGCGACCGATGACGGCACCCGTGCACATACCGCCGCGGTCCGGGACGCCCAGCGCGTGGCCAGCCTGATCTCCGCTCGGATCACGCAGCACCTGCACTGCACTGACCAGTAGCTCGACGCCGACACGCATGGCGCCCGCTCTCACTCGGCAGCCGGCGCCCCTTGACGGCCCCACCAGAAACCCAGCTGAGCCAAGCTGTTGGTCCCGCTGAGCCGCTTGATTTCCGCGATCTGAGCGTGCACCACGCGATCGCTAACCCGGAGAGCCTTCGCGATGCCGGCCTGAGCCGTGCCGGACACGAGCAGCTGGATGATCGAACGCTGTTGGTCGCTCAGAATCGCCCCCGATGGAAGCTCGGCCCCGCGCCAGACGGACGCTCGGGTCCAGTCGCGGTCGAACATGGCCGCTGCGTAGTGGACGACTCCAGGGTCGTGAAGGATGAGCGCCCGGATCGGGTCGACCCCGGGCGGCAGCGCTGTGTAGTCGGTCACAACCGCCGTGCGTCGGTCGATGATGATCGCCCGAAGGAAGTCCTCGTCGAGCGTCCGAACGTTGCCCCCCGCGATCGTGATCTGCGACACCCAGTTGGCGGTGTCGGTGTCGGATCGCGCGGAGATCTTGTACAACGTCCGCATCGCCACCCCGCGCTCCAGCGCGGCAATATCCCGGGGCAGCGCGAGCGCGAGTGTGTCGGCCGGCCTCGGGCCGCTGGGCTGGGCAGTCAGCAGCTCTTGGGTAGCGCCAGCGATCAGCTGGGAGAGCACAGCGTTGACCGCCTCCATCCCACTGACGTACTCCACGGCGCCCCGCACGATGTTCGGCTCGGCGCGCTGGTAGGCGACAGCGAGATGTCGCAGGCGCTCCGGCAGAGCGGTGACCTCGGCCATGGACGCGCCGATCGCCTCGTAGATCCGGGCGCGCTTCTCCGCGAGCACCTCCAGCGGGTCTCGAGCGATGAACCTGTCGGCGGGGCCGTGCGGGTGGGGGAGAACCAGGCCGAAGCGAAGTAGCTCGGCGAGTGCTGGGCTGTCCAGGTCGGGGGCCGGCACACGGTGGGCCAGCAACCCGTAGAGCGCTTGGGCTTCGGTGCTGAGCTCTGTCAGCTCGGCCGGGGTGCCAAGGTGCGTCATCGGCACGTCTACTCCTGCGGTTTTTCGCAATGCGAACTCTCGCAGGCTACGGCCCTTGTGACGCCCTGTCGAGACCGAAAGACTGTTCGTGCAGAGGCAGCCACACTGGTTGCCAGTCACACCACAGTGCTCGGACGTATCACCGGGCGCAGGAGGTCAGTCATGCGACGACACGCGCGGATTCTCATTGCAATAGCAGTCATGGGCGTCGCCACCTGGGCGTTTGCGGCCACTGCCCCGGCCACTACCCAGGCCGACTCCGGCTGGAACCTCGCCCAGCAGCAGAGTTCTGACTCCGGGTGGAACTCGACACCGGCCACGCCGGCCACACCGGACGACGGCACGGTGGTCCTGATGGATTCTGGCTGGAACTAGCCGGTCCGCCGGCACTGAGACTGGCCGCTCCTCCCCAGTCTCGATGGGGAGGAGCGGCCTGGGCGGCCCCGCGCGGCGCGCACCTTGGAGGAGGGGCGCCGCACCCTTGGAGGAGGGCGTACGGCCTGCCGAAGCCCGTCGAGTGGACCTGGTCCACCGGCGGGCTTCTTCCCGTTCTACCACCCGTAGAAGAGCCATACAGCCCCCCGTTCGACGGGTGAGCTGGCGGCTTTCCCCGGGCGCCCAGCGAGAGAGCGGGTTTCGGAGGAATTCTGGGTGAGTGGGCCTCGTCACATGTAGAAGGCCCGGTCCCCATCAGGGGACCGGGCCTTCTACCTGGTACTTCTTCGCGTGGGCCTAACAGGACTTGAACCTGTGGCCTCTTCCTTATCAGGGAAGCGCTCTAACCGTCTGAGCTATAGGCCCTTGCCGCACTCAAAGATTAGCGGACCGTCGGCCGATCTCCCAAATCCGGCTCCGCGGGCCCACCGGGGGCGGCGATCGCAACGTGCAGCTCAGGGGACCTGGCGGGGTCGGGGTCCTGGGAGCGGGGGGCCAGCCACTGGGCGCGGGTGGGGGGCAGAGCGCTGGCTCCGGCCGGGGTGGTGCGGACGGCGAGGACCTGGTTGACCCCGATCCGGTTCTCCTCGAAGGCCAGCGCCGAGGCGGCCATGTAGAGCCGCCAGACCCGCGCCCGGCCCACGCCGACCAGGGAGACCGCCTGCGGCCAGTGCGCCTCCAGGTTGGCCACCCAGTCCCGCAGGGTCAGCGCGTAGTGCTCGCGCAGCGATTCCACGTCGCGCACCTCGAAGCCCGCCTCCTCCAGCAGCGAGACGGTGCTGCCGACCGGGGCCAGCTCGCCGTCCGGGAAGACGTAGCGGGAGATGAAGGGGCTGGTGACGTACGGCTCGCCGGGCTTGCTGGGGCGCCGGGCGATCTGGTGGTTGAGCAGCCGCCCGCCGGGGGCCAGCAGCCCGTACAGGCCGGACGCGTAGGTGCGGTACTGCTCGCTGCCGACGTGCTCGGCCATCCCGACGCTGGAGATCGCGTCATAGGGACCGTCAGGGATCTCCCGGTAGTCCTGCAGGCGGATCTCCACCCGGTCGGCCAGACCGGCCGCCTCGACCCGCTCGGTGGCCAGCGCCACCTGCTCCGCCGAGATGCTCACCCCCACCGCGCTGACGCCGTAGTGCTCGGCCGCGTGCAGCACCAGCGAGCCCCAGCCGCAGCCCACGTCCAGCAGCCGCATGCCGGGCCGCAGGCCCAGCTTGCGGCAGATCAGGTCGAGCTTGGCCTCCTGGGCGTCCTCCAGGCTCTTGCCCTCCGGCGTCCAGTACGCGCAGGAGTAGACCATCGAGGAGCCGAGCACCAGGCGGTAGAACTCGTTGCCGACGTCGTAGTGGTGGCTGATGACGGCGCGGTCCCGGCCGCGGCTGTGCACCCGGCCGGCCGGGCGGGCCTCCTCCGGCGGCGCGGCGGGCTGCGGGCCGATCGCCCCGGCCCGCAGGGCGGCCCGCAGCAGGGTGCTGAGCGCCTTGCGGGTCCCCGGGTCGGCGAGGTCGCCCACGCCCAGCTGCAGCTCCTGCAGCTCCGGCCGCTCCACGAAGTGCGCGAACTCGGCCAGCACCTCGTACAGGCCGGTTCCGGGCCCGAAGTCGAGGTCCCCCGAGACGTAGGCCCGCACCAGCCCCAGCTCACCCGGGGACCAGACCAGTCGGCGCAGCGCCCGGCGGTTGCGCAGGACGAGTTCGGGTGCCCCGCCGGGCCCGGCCGTACTGCCGTCCCAGGCCTGGATACGGAACGGGAGCCGCGTGCCGAGCAGCCCCTCCAACGCACCGACGAGCTGCTGAGCGATCTGGGCCATCGCGCGAACCTCCAAGCAACCTGTGGGGCAGCTGTCGAAGACTCTGCCCCCCGAGCCGTACCGGTAGCCGTGCAGGTCCGCCAGCCAATCCGGTAACCGGTCCTGCTCGCCCGGCGGCACGCCGGGACACTGCACCGGTCACCCGAATGCCAACGGGCCCCACCGCTCGAACAGCCGGTGGAGCCCGTGCATTCCGCGGATTCGCGAAAAGATGAGAATCAGTGACGGAACGTCAGTCCTCTTCCGCCAGCGTCAGTTCGATGCCACCGGTGAAGCCGGCCGCGGTGTTGTAGATGAACGCCGCCAGCGTGGAGAGCGCGGTCATCAGCACCATGTCCACCACCGCGATCAGCGAGGTGTAGGTCATCACCGTGCCGAAGCCGATGTAGTCCATCAGGTTGAGACCGCCGGTGGAACCGTCGGTGCCCGAGCCGGTGACCTCACGCAGCGTCTTGCCCAGCGAGGCGAAGACCCCGAGCGAGTCCAGCGTCCCCCACAGCACCGCGGCGGCCACGATGACGATGATGCCGATGGCCAGCGACAGCAGGAAGCTGACCTTCATCACCGACCACGGGTCCGCCTTGGTGATCCGCAGCCGCGCCTTGCGGGTCCGCCCGCCCAGGCCGCCGGGGGCCGCGGCCTGCGGCGCGCCGGCCGGGCGGCGCGGCGCGGTGACGCCGCCCCCGGACGCGGCGCCGCCGGTCCGGGTGCCGCGCGGCGGCGTCGGCTGCCCCTTGGTGTAGGTGGTCGGCGTCGAGTAGCCCGCCGGTGTCCCGCCCGGAGGCTGGGTCGGCGGCTGCGGCGCGCCGTAGCCGCCGTTGCCGCCCACCGCGGACATCAGTGAGGTGGACGCCGCGGGGTGCTCCGCCGGCGGCTGCGGCACACCTCCGTACGGCGCACCGCCCTGTGCGGCACCTCCCGCGGCACCCGTCGTCCCACTCACTCTGGTCCTCCCGCAGTTCCCGCCAGGACCGCGATCTGCGCCCTGGTCGTCACTCCACTGTCCGGCATCGGGGCACCCAGCCCCGAACCGGGGTGGTCGGTCGCCCCGGGCTGTCCCGGGGCGACCGACCACCGATCAGGTTCAGGCCTGCTCGTCCGCCGCGCCGGGCGCCTGGGCGCCCTCGTCGGCCGACTCGGTCAGATCCGAACCGTCCTGGTCTTGAGGAGCGTCCTGAACAACGTCCTCGGCGAGCTCCTCGTCCTCCGCCTCCGCGTTGCGGGCCATGCCCACCACCGCGTCGCGCTTTCCGAGGTTGATCAGTTGGACGCCCATGGTGTCACGTCCGGTTTCACGAACTCCGGAAACCCTTGTACGAATCACACCACCCGAAAGTGTGATGGCCATGATCTCGTCGGTCTCCTCGACCACCAGCGCCCCGACCAACGACCCTCGACCCTCGACGATCTTGGCCGCCTTGGTGCCGAAGCCACCGCGTCCCTGAACACGGTACTCGTCCACCGCGGTCCGCTTGGCATATCCGCCGTCGGTCGCCGTGAAGACGAAGGTGCCCGGACGGACCACGTTCATCGAGAGCAGCTCGTCGTCCTCACGGAACGCCATGCCCTTGACGCCCGAGGTGGCCCGGCTCATCGGGCGCAGCGCCTCGTCGGTCGCGGTGAACCGGATCGACTGCGCCTTGCGGGAGACCAGCAGCAGGTCGTCCTCGGCGGAGACCAGCTCGGCGCCGATCAGCTCGTCGTCGCGGCCGTTCTCGTCCTGCCGCAGGTTGATCGCGATCAGGCCGCCGGAGCGCGGCGAGTCGTAGTCCTTGAGCGGGGATTTTTTAACCAAACCCTCACGCGTGGCCAGCACCAGGTAGGGCGCGTCGGCGTAAGTGCGCACCGCCATCACCTGGGTGATGTGCTCCTCCGGCTGGAACGCCAGCAGGTTGGCCACGTGCTGCCCGCGGGCGTCGCGGCCGGCGTCCGGCAGCTCGTAGCCCTTGGCCCGGTAGACCCGGCCCTTGTTGGTGAAGAAGAGGATCCAGTTGTGCGTGGTGGTCACGAAGAAGTGGTCGACGATGTCGTCCTGCTTCAGCTGCGCACCGCGCACGCCCTTGCCGCCGCGCTTCTGCGAGCGGTAGAGGTCGGAGCGGGTCCGCTTGACGTAGCCGCCACGAGTGATCGTGACGACGATGTCCTCCTCCGCGATCAGGTCCTCGACCGACATGTCGCCGTCGAAGGGGATCAGCGTGGAGCGCCGCTCGTCGCCGTACTTCTCGACGATCGCGGTCAGCTCCTCGGAGATGATCTCGCGCTGGCGGGACGGCGAGGCCAGGATCGCGTTGTACTCGTTGATCTTGCGCTGCAGCTCGTCGTGCTCGTCGGTGATCCGCTGGCGCTCCAGGGCCGCCAGCCGGCGCAGCTGCATCTCCAGGATCGCGTTGGCCTGCAGCTCGTCGATGGCGAGCAGGTTCATCAGGCCGCTGCGGGCGGCGTCGGCGCTGTCCGAGGCCCGGATCAGCGCGATCACCTCGTCGATCATGTCCAGCGCCTTGAGCAGCGCGCGCAGGATGTGGGCGCGCTCCTCGGCCTTGCGCAGCCGGAACCGGGTGCGCCGGACGATGACCTCGACCTGGTGGCTGACCCAGTGCCGGATGAAGGCGTCGAGCGACAGCGTGCGCGGCACACCGTCCACCAGGGCCAGCATGTTGGCGCCGAAGTTGGTCTGCAGATCGGTGTGCTTGAAGAGGTTGTTCAGCACCACCTTGGCCACCGCGTCGCGCTTGAGCACGACCACCAGCCGCTGGCCGGTGCGCGAGGAGGACTCGTCGCGGACGTCGGCGATGCCGGCCACCCGGCCGTCCTTCACCAGGTCGGCGATCTTCAGCGCCAGGTTGTCCGGGTTCACCTGGTACGGCAGCTCGGTGACCACCAGGCACTGGCGGCCCTGGATCTCCTCGACCTCCACCACCGCGCGCATGGTGATCGAGCCGCGACCGGTCCGGTAGGCGTCCTCGATGCCGCGACGGCCCACGATCAGCGCGCCGGTCGGGAAGTCCGGCGCCTTGATCCGCTCGATCAGGGCTTCCAGCAGCTCCTCGTTGGACGCCTCGGGGTGCTCCAGCGCCCACAGCGCGCCCGACGCGACCTCCCGCAGGTTGTGCGGCGGGATGTTGGTGGCCATGCCGACCGCGATGCCGGTGGCACCGTTGATCAGCAGGTTGGGGATCCGCGAGGGCAGGACGGTCGGCTCCTGCGAGCGGCCGTCGTAGTTGGCGGCGAAATCGACGGTGTCCTCGTCGATGTCCCGCATCATCTCCATGGCCAGCGGCATCATCTTGCACTCGGTGTACCGCATGGCCGCGGCCGGGTCGTTGCCCGGGGAACCGAAGTTGCCGTTGCCGTCCACCAGCGGCATCCGCAGCGACCACGGCTGCGCGAGGCGGACCACCGTGTCGTAGATCGAGGTGTCGCCGTGCGGGTGGTAGTTGCCCATCACGTCGCCGACCACGCGGGCGCACTTGTAGTAGCCCTTCTCGGGCCGGTAGCCGCCGTCGTACATCGCGTACAGCACCCGGCGGTGCACCGGCTTGAGGCCGTCGCGGACCTCGGGGAGCGCCCGGCTGACGATCACGCTCATCGCGTAGTCGAGGTAGGAGCGCTGCATCTCGGTTTCGAGCTCGATCGGCTCGACCCGGGAGACGAAGACGTCGGTGGAGCTGGGGTCCGGCTGCTCGCCGTCGGGACGGTTGTCGTCGACCACTGGTGGTCAGTTTCCTTTCACGCGTGACTGGTACGTAGGGACGAGGTCGTGATGACCCGTCACACGTCCAGGAAGCGGACGTCCTTGGCGTTGCGCTGGATGAAGGACCGGCGGGCCTCGACGTCCTCGCCCATCAGGACCGAGAAGAGGTCGTCGGCACGGGCCGCGTCCTCCAGGGTGATCTGCTGCAGCAGCCGGTGCGCCTGGTCCATGGTGGTGATCCGCAGCTCCTCGGCGTTCATCTCGCCCAGACCCTTGAAGCGCTGGATCGCGTCGTCCTTGGGCAGCCGGCGGCCGGCCGCGGCGCCGGCGGCGATCACGGAGTCCTTCTCGCGGTCGGAGTAGACGTAGTCGAAGTCGTCCCGGCCCCACTTGATCTTGTACAGCGGCGGCATCGCCAGGTAGACGTACCCCGCCTCCACCAGCGGCCGCATGAAGCGGAACAGCAGGGTCAGCAGCAGCGTGCGGATGTGCTGCCCGTCGACGTCGGCGTCCGCCATCAGGACGATCTTGTGATAGCGGAGCTTGGACTCGTCGTAGTCCTCCTGGATGCCGCAGCCGAAGGCCGAGATCAGCGCCTGGACCTCGGTGTTCTGCAGCACCTTGTCGATCCGGGCCTTCTCGACGTTCAGGATCTTGCCGCGGATCGGCAGGATGGCCTGGGTACGCGGGTCACGGCCCTGCTTGGCCGAGCCGCCGGCCGAGTCGCCCTCGACGATGAAGATCTCGCACTCGGCCGGGTCCTTGGACTGGCAGTCGCTCAGCTTGCCCGGCAGCGAGGCGCTCTCCAGCAGGCCCTTGCGGCGGGTCAGGTCGCGCGCCTTGCGGGCCGCCAGGCGGGCGGTGGCCGAGTTGATCGACTTGCGGATGATGTCCGCGGCCTCCACCGGGTGGCGGTCCAGCCAGTCGTTCAGCTGCTCGTGCACCACCTTCTGGACGAAGGTCTTCGCCTCGGTGTTGCCCAGCTTGTCCTTGGTCTGGCCCTCGAACTGCGGCTCGCCGAGCTTGACCGAGATGATCGCCGTCAGACCCTCGCGGATGTCCTCGCCGGCGAGGTTGTCGTCCTTCTCGCGCAGCAGCTTCTTGTCCCGCGCGTAGCGGTTCACCAGGCCGGTGAGCGCCGCCCGGAACCCCTCCTCGTGGGTACCGCCGCCGTGCGTGTGGATGGTGTTGGCGAAGCTGTAGACCCCCTCGGTGTAGGAGGAGTTCCACTGCATCGCGATCTCCACCGAGATCGTCTTGTCCTTGTCCTCCGACTCGAAGTCGATCACGGAGGGGTGGACCACGTCGCCCTTGCGGGAGTTGAGGTGCTGGACGTAGTCGGCGATGCCGCCCTCGTAGTGGTACGTCACGGAGAGCGGCTTGCCCTCGTCGTCGACGTGCTCCTCGCGCTCGTCCGTCAGCGAGATGGTCAGGCCCTTGTTGAGGAAGGCCATCTCCTGGAAGCGGCGCGAGAGCGTCTCGAAGGAGTAGACGGTGGTCTCGAAGATGTCGCCGTCGGCCCAGAACGTGACGCTGGTGCCGGTGCGGTCGGTGGCCTCGTGCTTGGCCAGCGGCGCGGTCGGGGCGCCCAGCTTGTAGTCCTGGGTCCAGCGGTGGCCGTCGGTGTGGATCTCGATCGCCAGCTTGGTGGAGAGCGCGTTCACCACCGAGACGCCGACGCCGTGCAGACCGCCGGAGACGGCGTAGCCGCCGCCGCCGAACTTGCCGCCCGCGTGCAGCACCGTCAGCACGACCTCGACGGCCGGCTTGTCCTGCCCGGGCACGATGCCCACCGGGATGCCGCGGCCGTTGTCGACCACCCGGACCGCGCCATCGGCCAGGATCGTCACCGCGATGGTGTCGGCATGCCCCGCCATGGCCTCGTCGACGGAGTTGTCCACCACCTCCTGGACGAGGTGGTGCAGGCCGCGCTCGCTGGTCGAGCCGATGTACATGCCCGGGCGCTTGCGGACCGCGTCAAGCCCCTCCAGGACCTGGATCGCGTTGGCGTCGTAAGCCCGATCGGCTGGGACGGCCTCGGTGGACGGGTCGGTGGGGACTGGGGACTGGCTGGATTCGCCGGAATCGGCCACGAAGCGCCCTCTCTGGCACAGCACGGGCCGCATCCTCAGCCCTTGGACGGGCGAGCGTGCGACCTCGGCGTTCGACTCAGTTACCGCAAGCGGCAGTGTTTGGCTTTCAGTCTACCGGTACGACTGACAGAGATGGGCGTTTGGCAGGCTCTCAGGGCGGATGTGCCGCTCTGAATCCCCTCCGCACATGTCCCGATACTCGCCCTGGGGGCTCACGGGCCTCAAAAGGGCCGTCAGCGATTCCGGAGTCCGGCCCTCCGCCCGAGCCGGGCCGACCCCCGTCGCCGGCGGCGCTCACCCAAAGGTGTCGCCCGGGCCGCGACTGCCCGGAGCCCGCAGCCGGCCGTACCCGCGCTTGGGCCCGGACGGGCCGAGCACCTTGATCACCTTCACCGTGCCGTGGCCCAGCTCGTGGTTCAGACGGGCCACCAACTGCCGCGCCAAAAGCCGAAGTTGAGTAGCCCAGGCAGTGGAGTCGCAACGCACCGTCAACACCGCCTCCTCCTCCGCGAAGTGCTCCGGAGCACAGTGCGCCGAGATGTCCGGACCGACGATCTGCGACCAGCGGCCCATCACCCCGCCCACCGCGGCCGGCGCCTCCCAGCCCCGCTCGGTGATCAGCCGGCTCAGCGCCGCCCCCAGCGGCACCGGGTCCCGCCCGTCCGAGCGCGCCCCGCTGCGCAGCCCGTGCCGCTTCGCCTCGCGCTTCTCACGGGCCTGGTCACCACGCTGCCTGGCCTGCTCCTTCGCCGCGCGCAGCGCCACCCGGGCCAGATCGACCCCCGACAGCTCGGATTCCTTGCTCATCGCGGTGCGCTCCTTCCCCAGGCTGTGGACAGACCAGCGTACGAGGTCCTCGCCGCGCGTGCGGACTCAGGCTCTCAGGAGCCGATCCGGTGCACCTCTCCCTGGGCCACCGCGTACCGCACCCCGCGCAGCGCCTTCGGGACGTCCTCGGGCACCGCCGCCGTCACCAGCACCTGCTCGCCGCCGGCCACCAGCTCGGCCAGCTGGTCACGCCGCCGGGCGTCCAGCTCGGCGAAGACGTCGTCCAGGATCAGCACCGGCTCGCCGCCGTCCGCCCGCAGCAGCTCGTAGCTGGCCAGCCGCAGCGCCAGCGCGAACGACCAGGACTCCCCGTGGCTCGCGTAGCCCTTGGCCGGCAGCGGACCGAGCTTCAGCCCGAGCTCGTCCCGGTGCGGGCCCACCAGGGTCAGCCCGCGCTCGGTCTCCTGCTTGCGGGCGGCCTGCAGGGCGTCCAGCAGCTGCTGGTAGGCCTCCTCGCGGCTGGCCGGCAGCGCGCCCTCGAAGGACGAGCGGTACTCCAGCAGGGTCGGCCCGCCGCCGGGTGCCAGCTGCTCGTAGGCCTGCGCGACCAGCGGCTGCAGGGCGTCCACCAGGCGCAGCCGAAAGGCCGTCAGCTCGGAGCCCGCCCGCGCCAGGTGGCCGTCCCAGACCTCCAGGGTGGACAGGTCGGCGCCCTTGCCGCCGCCCGCCCGGCGGGCCATCGCCGCGGTCTTCAGCAGTGCGTTGCGCTGCTTGAGCACCCGCTCATAGTCCTGCCGCACGCCCGCGAGGCGCGGCGCCCTGGCGGTCAGCAGCTCGTCCAGGAAGCGCCTGCGCTCGCCCGGGTCGCCCTTCACCAGCGACAGGTCCTCGGGGGCGAACAGGACGGTGCGCAGCAGGCCGAGCACGTCCTTGGGCCGGACGTTGTCCGAGCGGTTGATCCGGGCGCGGTTGGCCTTGCCCGGGGTGATCTCCAGTTCGACCAGGGTGGTCCGGCCGCGGTCCTCGATCGACGAGCGGACCACCGCCCGCTCCGCGCCCAGCCGGATCAGCGGTGCGTCGGTGGCGACCCGGTGGCTGCCCAGCGTGGAGACGTAGCCGATCGCCTCGACCAGGTTCGTCTTGCCCTGGCCATTGGGCCCCACGAACGCCGAGACGCCCGGATCGAGGGGCACCTCGACCCGGGCGTACGAGCGGAAGTCGGCGAGCGACAGATGCGCGACATGCATGGGGGTGGACTGCGCTCGCCTTCTGCGGGGCTCGTTACTTGGACTCGACCGCGTGGCCGCCGAACTGGTTGCGCAGCGCGGCGATCATCTTCATCTGGGGGGAGTCGTCCTGCCGCGAGGCGAACCGCGCGAAGAGCGAGGCGGTGATGGCGGGCAGCGGCACCGCGTGGTCGATCGCGGCCTCCACCGTCCAGCGGCCCTCGCCCGAGTCGGCGGCCCAGCCCTTGAGCCGGGCCAGGTGCTCGTCGTCGTCCAGCGCCCGGACGGCCAGGTCGAGCAGCCAGGAGCGGATCACCGTGCCCTCCTGCCAGCTGCGGAAGACCTCGCGCACGTCGGTGACCTCGGGGGCCGCCTCCAGCAGCTCCCAGCCCTCGGCGAAGGCCTGCATCATCGCGTACTCGATGCCGTTGTGGACCATCTTGGCGAAGTGGCCGGCGCCGACCTTGCCCGCGTGCACCGAGCCGAAGTCGCCCTCGGGCTTGAGTGCGTCGAAGACCGGGAGCACCTTGGCGACGTCGGCGGCCTCGCCGCCGTACATCAGCGCGTAGCCGTTCTCCAGGCCCCAGACGCCGCCGGAGACACCGCAGTCGACGAAGCCGATGCCCTTGGCGGCCAGCAGCTCGGCGTGCTTGATGTCGTCCGTCCAGCGGGAGTTGCCGCCGTCGACCACCACGTCACCGGGCGCGAGCAGCTCCGCCAGCTCCTCCACGGTGGCCTGGGTCGGCGCTCCGGCCGGGACCATCACCCAGATCACGCGGGGGCCCTGAAGCTTGGTCACCAGCTCCTGCAGGCTCGCGACGTCGGCAAGATCCGGGTTGCGGTCGTAGCCGATGACGGTGTGGCCGGCGCGGCGGATGCGCTCGCGCATGTTGCCGCCCATCTTGCCGAGACCGATGAGGCCGAGCTCCATGACAAGTCCTTACCTGGTGGTGTCGTGCTTGACGGCGGCGCCGTTGCCGCGCGCCAGCAGCCTACGCCGCGGGGTGTCCACAGGCCGTTGCCGGCCTGTGGACACCCCGCGGTCGACGGTGGCTCAGCCGGACAGGCGCACCGGCATGATCAGGTACTGGTAGGCCTCGTCCGCCTCGGCGTCCACCGCGGCCTTGCCGCTGAGCAGGGCCGGCTTGGTGGAGGTGGTGAAGGCCAGCTGGGCGTAGGCGGAGTCGATGGCCTTCAGGCCCTCCTCCAGGTAGCCCGGGTTGAAGGCGATCGAGATGTCGTCGCCCTCCAGGTCCGCGTCGATCCGCTCGGTGGCCTGGGCGTCGTCGCCCGAGCCGGCCTCCAGGGTCAGTACGCCCTGCTCGAAGTTGAGCCGGACCGGGGTGTTGCGCTCGGCGACCAGCGAGACGCGCTTGAGCGCCTCCAGGAACGGCTGGGTCTGGATCGCCGCGATCGCGTTGAACTCGGTCGGGAAGAGGCTGCGGAACTTCGGGAACTCGCCTTCGAGCAGGCGGGTGGTAGTGCGGCGCCCGGCGCCCTCGAAGCCGATCAGGCCCTCGCCGGCGCCGCCCGAGGCCAGCGCGATGGAGACCGTGTCGCCGCTGCCGAGCGACTTGGCGATGTCCTGCAGGGTCTTGGCGGGCACCAGGGCGACCGCCGAGATGTCCGGCTGCTCGGGCTTCCAGAGCAGCTCGCGGACGGCGAAGCGGTAGCGGTCGGTGGCGGCCAGGGTGATCCGGTCGCCCTCGATCTCCACCCGGACACCGGTCAGCACCGGCAGCGTGTCGTCGCGGCCGGCGGCCACCGCGGCCTGGCTGACGGCCGAGGCGAAGACGTCGCCGGAGACCGTGCCGGTGGCGGTGGGCATCTGCGGCAGGGCCGGGTACTCGTCCACCGGCAGGGTCGGCAGGGTGAAGCGCGAGGTGCCGCAGACCACGCTGACCCGCTGGCCGTCGGTGGAGATCTCCACAGGCCTGTTGGGAAGGTTGCGCGAGATGTCGTTCAGCAGCCGACCGGAGACCAGGACGGTGCCCTGCTCCTCGACGTCCGCCTCGAGCTCGACCCGGGCCGAGACCTCGTAGTCGAAACCGGACAGCGCCAGGCTGCCCTCCTGGGCCGTCAGCAGCAGGCCGGCCAGCACCGGCACCGGCGGCCTCGCCGGAAGGCTGCGGGCCGCCCAGGCCACCGCCTCCGCGAGGACGTCACGCTCCACCCGGAACTTCACCGGTAACCGCCTCCTGGATCCTGCTGTCGCTTCTGATCTTGATCGTCCGATCGGGCACTGGACATCGGGGCGAGCCGCCTCGGCTCCAGTTGCCGAAGGACAGTCTGACGTACTCCACGGACAGACGGGGCGGACGGGCGGAAGCAAGCCGAACAAATGTCGCCCACCGGTTGTCCACAGATTTCGGCCCACCCCACTGTTAACCGAGTCAACTGGTCTATAGGTGTAGTGGTAGTAGTAGGGCCTGTGGATACCGTGGATAACCCCGTTTCCGCAGGTCAGACCCGGTTTTTTGTCCACAGTGGGTGTGGACGCGACCGGTGGATAACCAGGGGTCGCTGTGGACAGCGGAGCGTTACCCACAGGGCACCGTGCGTATCCACAGGTTATCCCCAGCGCCGTCCCCAGATCTGGGCCAGGTTATCCACGGGCTCCGGTCAACATCTCGTGACGCCTTTCACACCGGCTGATGAACAGGGCCTGCACGTTGTCGAACAGTGGATACAGCTGTGGAGAACCTGGGGATAACAGGCCTCAGCCTGGGGACAGCCGGTGGACAACCGATCGGACGAGTTGACGGGTCAACAGCTGTCCACACCCTGTGGATAACCGTTGTGCACAAGTCCCCAGGGTGCTGACCTGCGCCGAAGAGCGTAACGGCGCGCTGCCTGTGGAGGAATTCGGGATAACTCCGGTCTCCCCACACTGTGGACGGGGGAAAGCACCCGATCCTGTGGACAGTCGACCGTTCGGCCCTTGCTGTTCGATTTCCTGCGCAGATGTACGAACGCGGCTCGAGGCTGGCGAAGCGTCAGCTGACCCGAGCATTCCCCGGTCGACGGGATCCACACCCCCTGCGGACGCCGAAAAGGGGTGCCGGGACTGGTCGTCCCGACACCCCTGCGACGGCCTCAACAGGCGCCTGCCGCTCAGCTCTTGATGCGGTTGGTCAGCTCGGTGACCTGGTTGTAGATCGAGCGCCGCTCGGCCATCAGCGAGCGGATCTTGCGGTCCGCGTGCATCACCGTGGTGTGGTCGCGGCCGCCGAACTGCGCGCCGATCTTCGGCAGCGAGAGGTCGGTCAGCTCCCGGCAGAGGTACATCGCGATCTGGCGGGCCGTCACCAGCACCCGGCTGCGCGAGGACCCGCAGAGGTCCTCCACGCTCAGCCCGAAGTAGGCCGCGGTCTGCTGCATGATGACCTGCGCGGTGATCTCCGGCCCGGCGTCCTCGTCCCCGCCGGGGATGAGGTCCTTGAGCACGATGCCGGCCAACTCCAGGTCCACCGGGGCCCGGTTGAGATTGGCGAAGGCGGTGACCCGGATCAGTGCGCCTTCCAACTCCCGGATGTTCCGCGTGATTCGGGACGCGATGAACTCCAACACATCGGCTGGAGCGTTGAGTTGTTCCTGGATTGCCTTCTTGCGCAGAATCGCGATCCGGGTCTCCAGCTCCGGCGGGGTGACATCGGTGATCAGCCCCCACTCGAAGCGGTTGCGGAGCCGGTCCTCCAGGGTGATCAGCTGCTTGGGCGGCCGGTCGGAGGAGAGCACGATCTGCTTGTTGGCGTTGTGCAGGGTGTTGAACGTGTGGAAGAACTCCTCCTGCGTCGACTCCTTGCTCGCCAGGAACTGGATGTCGTCGACCAGCAGGATGTCCATGTCCCGGTAGCGCTTGCGGAACGCGTCCGCCTTGCCGTCCCGGATCGAGTTGATGAACTCGTTGGTGAACTCCTCCGAGCTCACATAGCGCACCCGGGTACCCGGGAAGAGGCTGCGGGAGTAGTGCCCGATGGCGTGCAGCAGGTGGGTCTTGCCGAGGCCGGACTCGCCGTAGATGAAGAGCGGGTTGTAGGCCTTGGCCGGCGCCTCGGCCACCGCGACCGCCGCCGCGTGCGCGAAGCGGTTGCTGGCGCCGATGACGAAGGTGTCGAACAGGTACTTGGGGTTGAGTCGGGCGGCCGGCTCGTCCTTGCGCGACCCGCCGGCCGGCGGCGCGCCGGGGGGCGCGGGCACGCCGGGGACGGGAGTGCGGTCGGCGACCCGTTCGGGCAGGTTCGAGGCGCCGGGACGGTCCGGCTCGCCGCCGGCCGGGCGGATGTCCGGCACCCCGCCGGGGCGCACCGGCTCGGGCAGCAGCGAGCCGCGCTCCTGCGGACCGGCGCCGGTGGGCCGGCCGCCCATCGGGCCGCGCTGGCCGCCGCCCGGGTGCTGGCGCACGCCCGGGCGTCCGCGCTCCTCACCGGTGGGGTTGTAGGCGCCGCCGAAGAGATCGCCCTGGGCCGGGTCGTTGCCCAGCCGCTGACCGGGCGCCTGCCCGGGCGCCT
Organism: Kitasatospora sp. MAP12-44; assembly: GCF_029892095.1. NCBI lineage: Bacteria > Bacillati > Actinomycetota > Actinomycetes > Kitasatosporales > Streptomycetaceae > Kitasatospora > Kitasatospora sp. MAP12-44. Next base: position 4,438,174 of record NZ_JARZAE010000004.1, on the reverse strand, counting down.
GCCCGGGCGGCGGGCCCGGGCGCTGCTCGGGCCCCTGCTCCTGCTGGCTCTCGGCGTCGCGGCCGGTCCACTGGCGGTACTGGTGCGGCTCGTACTGCGGAGCGCGTTCCTGGTAGGGCCGCTCCTGATAGGACTGCTCGTCGTAGGACGGCTGCTCGGGGTACTGCTGGCCCGGGTACGGCCGCGGCGGGTAGCTGCCGCCCTGGCGCTCCCAGCTCTCGCCCGGCTCGGGGCGCTCGGCGTAGGGGGCCGGCCGCTGGTCGTACCCGGCGGTGTCGTACCGGCCGCGCCCGAAGGTGGTGTCCGGCTGCTGGGGGTAGCCCTCCGGCTGGCCGGTGGGCCAGCCGGGCGCCTCCTCGACCGCGGGCTCCTGCGCCGAGTGCTCGGGGGCGGCGGGCGCGGGGCTCGGTGGCGCGGCATTGGCGTCCACCATGACGGCGATCCGTACCGGGCGGCCGAACTGCTGGCTCAGCCCGTCGGTCAGCTGCGGCAGCAGCCTGCCCTCCAGCACCTGCTTCGCCCACTCGTTGGGGGCCGCAAGGAGGGCGGTGTCGTGCATCATCCACATCGGCTGGGTGCGCTGCACCCACAGTTTGTCCTTGTCACCGACCGAGGTGTCGTTGACCAGCCGCTCGACGACCTTCGCCCAGGCGGGGGCGAGATCGCTGTTGACATCAGCCACTGGTGCACGCTTTCTCGTTCCCCCGAACGGGGAGCTCCTGGTCAGGATCGGCAGTCGGTTCGGGTGGATGAACAAACCAGACAAGTCCTGCAACGGTAGTCAGCGGACAGAGCTGATACAAGTTGTTGTCCACAGGCTGTGTACGCCTGCCCTGTGGGGGACCTTTCCGACCTTCTTCAACGAAGCCGGTTTGACCCTTGACCCTCGTCCCGCGTACCGTAACCAGGTCGAGTTGTCGATGGCCGCTGCCGCATGTCCGCGGGTCCACCCCGCTTCCAGAAGGCGCGCAGCACGGGCGCCGTGGATTGCCTCTTACCCCAGCAGACCTGGGGTTTCGGGTCGGATTTCCCAGTAATGAAGGGGAGATCACGCGGACGCACGGTGACGGCCAAGCTGCGATTCGTCATCCTACGATTCACCCCAGGAGCCCCCGAGTGAGCAAGCGCACCTTCCAGCCGAACAACCGTCGTCGCGCCAAGACCCACGGCTTCCGGCTGCGGATGCGTACCCGCGCCGGCCGCGCCATCCTGGCGACCCGCCGTGCCAAGGGCCGCACCAACATCTCCGCCTGATCCGCGTCCAGGGTCTCCAGTGCTGCCCTCCGAGAATCGGCTGCGGCGGCGCCAGGACTTCGCGACCGCGGTCAAACGCGGACGCCGGGCCGGCCGGCCGCTGCTGGTCGTCCATCTCAGACGAGAGGACGAGCCTGCGCCGCAGGTCGCCGGGGACAGCGACTCACACCCGCATGTCGCCGAGGGGACTCCCTCGGCGCGTGCGGGTTTCGTCGTGAGCAAGGCGGTCGGACCGGCCGTGGTGCGCAACGTCGTGAAGCGTCGCCTGCGTCACCTTGTCCGGGACCGCCTGGCGCAGTTTCCCGCAGGTAGCCTGATAGTGGTACGCGCGCTGCCCCCTGCCGGGACGGCTTCGTACCAGGATCTTGCACATGACCTGGATGCGGCGCTGCGGCGGTTGCTCCGCACGGAGCCAGCCTCCTCGGCGACGGGATCAGGGCGATGAAGTACCTGCTGATGGGACTGATCAGGGCCTACCAGTGGACGATCAGTCCACTGCTCGGTCCGGTCTGCCGTTATTACCCGTCGTGCTCGCACTATGGGTACGAGGCCGTGCGGGTGCACGGCGCGGTCAAGGGCAGTGCTCTCACCGCGTGGCGCATTCTGCGCTGCAACCCCTGGTCCCCCGGCGGTGTGGACCACGTACCGCCGCGTAAGCGTCCCGTATGGCACCAGCGGCTCCGCACCCTGGTGCAGCCCAGGACCGGCACCGCCGTGAGCCCGGAGCCCTCAGGCTCCCCGGCCGACGGCCCGGTCACCACAGGCTCGACGGCTGCTGGTCAGACGTCGGTAGGCCCGATGTCCGCAAGCCTGACGACCAAGCCCAATGCCCAAGGAGTCTGACCGGTGACCTGGTCCTTCCTCAATCCTCTGTACACCGCGGTGTCCTGGATCATCGTCCAGTTCCACTCGCTGTACAGCCACGTCTTCCCGGCCGACAGCGGTTGGGCCTGGGGTCTGGCCATCGCCTCGATGGTCATCGTGATCCGGATCTGCCTGATCCCGCTCTTTGTGAAGCAGATCAAGTCGACCCGGGCCATGCAGGCTATCCAGCCGAAGATGAAGGCCATCCAGGAGCGCTACAAGAACGACAAGCAGCGCCAGTCCGAAGAGATGATGAAGCTCTACAAGGAGGCGGGTACCAACCCCTTCTCGAGCTGCCTTCCGATCCTGGTGCAGATGCCGTTCTTCACCGCCCTGTACGGGGTGCTGAACTCGGTCGCGCACAACAAGCCCATCGGCGTCATCAAGGGCAGCCTGCTGGAGAGTGCGCAGAAGGCACACATCTTCGGTGCCCCGCTGTCGGCGAAGTTCACCAGCAGCGCCTCCGACCTGGCCAAGGTCGGCGCCTCCCTGACCGACGTGCGCGTGGTCACGGCGGTCATGATCGTGATGATGTCGCTGTCGCAGTTCATCACGCAGCGCCAGCTGATGACCAAGAACATGGACCTCACGGTCAAGACGCCGTTCATGCAGCAGCAGAAGATGCTGATGTACGTCTTCCCCTTCATGTTCGCGATCATGGGTATCAACTTCCCGATCGGTGTCCTGGTCTACTGGCTGACCACCAATGTCTGGTCGATGGGCCAGCAGCTGGTTGTCATCCACAACAACCCCACGCCGGGCAGCAAGGCATGGGACGAGCGCCAGGCCCGCCTGAAGGCATCCGGCCGGCTGAACCCGGACGGCACGCTGATCAAGGGTTCCGGCATCCTCGCGATGTTCGGCGGCGGCAAGGCAGCCGCGCAGCAGCAGGCCGCCGCGGCGGTTACCGAGTCGGTGCAGGTCCGTCGGCAGCAGCCGCGCAAGCAGACCAAGGCGCAGCGCCAGCACGTGCACACCGGTGCCAAGGTCGGGCTGGCGAAGGACGGCGAGTCCGAGGACGAGGCCCCCGAGGATTCCGTGCCCACCGCGCAGGCTGCCGACAACAAGGCGGAGAGCTCGACCGGCACCAAGCGGCCGGTGGCCAAGCAGGGCGGCGGATCGTCGAAGCGTGGCCCCGGCCAGCCGCAGACCGGTCAGCGTCCCAAGAAGAAGTCCTGATCCGACCGGGCTGCTGAGCCGGACCTTTTGCCTGATCTTCGTTCTCGGCCCGTACCCGTGGGCCCCAGCTCCGAAGGAGTCCCTCCTGTGACGGAAGGCACCACCTCCGCCGTCGACGCCGGTCTGACCGCCGACTCCGGCCGGACCGTCGAGGCCGTCGAATCGTCCGACACCCTGCTCGCCAGCCTGGAGCAGGAGGGCGAGATCGCGGCCGACTACCTGGAAGGCCTGCTGGATATCGCCGACCTCGACGGCGACATCGATATGGACGTGGAGGGCGATCGCGCCCTGGTGTCCATCGTGGGTGAGAGCGACGACCGCACCCTGCTGCGGTTGGTCGGCCAGGACGGGGAGGTGCTGGAGGCGCTCCAGGAGCTGACCCGGCTGGCGGTGCACCGGGAGACCGGCGAGCGGAGCCGGCTGATGCTGGATATCGCGGGTTTCCGGGCGCGCAAGCGCACCGAGCTCGCGGAGCTGGGCGCGCAGGCGGCGGAGCAGGCGCGGAGCACCGGTGCTCCGGTCAAGCTGCGTCCGATGACCCCCTTCGAGCGCAAGGTGGTGCACGACGCGGTGGCAGCGGCCGGGCTGCGCAGCGAGTCGGAGGGCGAGGAGCCCCAGCGCTGCGTTGTCGTGCTGGCGGATTGACGTTCCGCGGACCGTACTCCCGACCGACCCCGTCCGCTCTGTGCGGGCGGGGTCGTCGTTCCTGGAGGCGGTCCGAGTTGGCGGGGGATGTTTCACGTGAAACGGTGCTGAAGGCGGGTCGGTGGAATCGGTGAGCGGAGATGCTGAGATGGCGACGGACAGTGCGGCGGCCGACGGTGTTCCGGAGGGGCTGAGCGAGGCTCCGCCGGCGGCTCGGGAGATCTTCGGTGCGCGGTTCGCCGCGGCGGAGCGCTATGCCGAGCTGCTGGCGACCGCGGGGGTGCAGCGCGGGCTGATCGGGCCTCGGGAGGTGCCCCGGCTCTGGGACCGCCATGTGCTCAACTGCGCGGTGTTGGCGGAGCTGCTGCCGGAGGGTGCCACGCTCTGCGATGTGGGCTCGGGTGCGGGTCTGCCGGGGATCCCGGTGGCGCTGGTCCGCCCGGACGTCTCGGTGACGCTGCTGGAGCCGCTGCTGCGGCGCACCACCTTCCTCGAGGAGGTGGTCAGGGAGCTCGGCCTGGACAACGTCACCGTGCTGCGTGGGCGCGCCGAGGAGATGGTCGGCAAGATCGCGGTGGACATCGTCACGGCCCGGGCGGTGGCTCCGCTGGACCGGCTGGCCGGCTGGGGGCTGCCGTTGCTGCGGCCGTACGGGCAGATGCTGGCGCTCAAGGGCGACAGCGCGGAGCAGGAGCTGACCGAATCGCGCTCGGCGCTGACCCGGCTCGGCGCGGTGGAGTGCTCGGTGATCCCGGTGGGGGAGAGCGCGCTGGGCGCTGCCACCCGGGTGGTGCAGGTGAAGGTTGGTGAAAGTCCGGGCGGCGTCAAGGCTGCGACCCGGCGGGCGAAGGCGGCCCGGGCCGGCCGAGCGGGCCGACCGGCGGAGGCCGGCCGTGCCGCTCCGCGCCGTCGGCGCTGACAGGCTCCTTGAAGAGGCCCAGGTCGCGAGTACGCGACCTGGGCCTCTTGGCTTGTTCGGAGTGTCGCACCGTCAGATTTGCGACAATACGGGCATCGTGTTTCACGTGAAACGTCGCTCCCTGCTTTCTGGAATCCTTGGTCGCAGCCGGGCGGTGACTGTTGCCGCTCCGGTTTCACGTGAAACACTGACCCCCATGCAGGACTCGGAGACCATCGGCCAGATCGATGACACCCCCATCGCGAGAGCGGCGCAGGCCGCCGTGCGGGCCATGGGGAGGGCGGGTGAGGGGCTCCCCCGGCCGCCGGCGACCCGCGTGATCGTGGTGGCCAATCAGAAGGGCGGGGTGGGGAAGACCACCAGCACCGTCAACATGGCGGCCGCGTTGGCCATGCACGGCCTGCGCGTCCTGGTGATCGACCTCGACCCGCAGGGCAACGCTTCCACCGCGCTGGGCATCGACCACCACGCGGAGGTGCCGTCGATCTACGACGTCCTGGTGGAGGGCAAGCCGCTGGCCGATGTGGTCCAGCCGGTGGTGGATGTCGAGGGCCTCTTCTGCGTCCCGGCCACCATCGACCTGGCCGGCGCGGAGATCGAGCTGGTCTCGCTGGTGGCCCGGGAGAGCAGGCTGCAGCGGGCCATCGCGGCCTATGAGCAGCCGCTGGACTACATCCTGATCGACTGCCCGCCCTCGCTCGGCCTACTGACGGTCAATGCGCTGGTGGCCGGTCAGGAGGTGCTGATCCCGATCCAGTGCGAGTACTACGCGCTGGAGGGCCTGGGGCAGCTGCTGCGCAACGTGGAGCTGGTGCGAGCGCACCTCAACCCGACGCTGCATGTCTCGACCATTCTGCTCACCATGTACGACGCCCGGACCAGGCTGGCTTCCCAGGTCGCCGATGAGGTACGCAATCACTTCGCCTCGGAGGTGCTGCGGACCGCTATCCCGCGATCGGTCCGGATCTCCGAGGCACCGAGCTACGGTCAGACCGTGCTCACCTACGACCCGGGTTCCACCGGGGCGCTCTCCTACCTGGATGCCGCCCGCGAGCTGGCTCTGCGGGCGGCGGGTCTGGAGACGCCGACCTCCGCGGTGGAGCAGGCGGCCGCGGACGCTCTGGGAGCGGTGGGCAAGCACCGGCACACGATCGGCACGCAGGCGGCGCCGATGGCACAGCACAGCACGATGGAGGGCAACCGTTGAGTGGTCGCAGGGGTCTGGGAAAAGGGCTCGGGGCGCTGATCCCGCCGGGCAGCGCGACCGGTGCGGCGGGTGGAACGGCGACGGTGGCTCCGGCACGCTCCGGCCAGCCGGGTGGCGCGCTGCTGGCGCCCGGGGCGGTGTCGCCCAGCGCGATGCCCGTTCTGCCGTCGGGGCGCGGCACGGTGGCGGCCAAGGCCGCGGAGAGCGCCAGAGAGGCGGTCGCCGAGCTGGCGCCGGTCGAGGGCGCGCGTTTCGCCGAGCTCCCCTTGGACAGCATCACGCCCAACCCGCGCCAGCCGCGTGAGGTCTTCGACGCGGACAAGCTGGCCGAGCTGGTCGCCTCCATCAAGGAGGTGGGCCTGCTGCAGCCGGTGGTGGTGCGTCAGGTCGGGGTCGACCGCTTTGAGCTGATCATGGGCGAGCGGCGTTGGCGGGCCTCCCGCGAGGCCGGCCTGGAGCAGATTCCCGCGATCATCCGGGCCACCGATGACGACAAGCTGCTGCTGGACGCGCTGCTGGAGAACCTGCACCGCGCCGAGTTGAACCCGCTGGAGGAGGCGGCCGCCTACGACCAGCTGCTGCGCGACTTCTCCTGCACGCATGACGAGCTGGCCGAGCGGATCGGGCGATCGCGCTCCCATGTCTCCAATACCCTGCGGCTGCTGCGGCTCTCCGCGACGGTGCAGCGGCGGGTTGCCGTCGGGGTGCTGACGGCAGGTCACGCCCGCGCGCTGCTGGGTGTCCCGGACAGTGAGCAGCAGGATCAGCTGGCGCGCCGGATCATCGCGGAGGGGCTCTCGGTGCGGACCACCGAGGAGATCGTCGCGGTGCTCGGCCATGAGGAGAAGCCGCAGCGTCCGGTCGGCCCGAAGGCCGGCAAGCTGCTGTCGCCGGCCTTCAACGATCTGGCCGGCCGACTCTCCGACCGCTTCGAAACCCGGGTCAAGGTCGAGGTCTCCCAGCGCAACGGGAAGCTGGGCAAGGGCAAGGTGGTCCTGGAGTTCGCTTCGGTGGAGGACCTCAACCGGATCCTCGACAGCCTGGCCCCGGGAGAGGGCGGCCTGCGGCTCTCCCCGAGCTGAGCCTTGGAGTGCCGGGAAGCCAAGCATCGTGGGTGCATGTTTCACGTGAAACATGCACCCACAGCCGTCTGTGCGGAAACTCCGCGCGGTGAGTCCTGGGGCGTGGGGTCCCTGGGTAGGAACCGAACGAGGAGGTGTGGTGCATGGGACGCAGAATCGCTCCCCTGACCCTGGACAACGTGGCCGACCTGCCCGGGCCCTGCCGCTCCTGCGTGTTCTGGGAGCTGGACCCGGTCAGCGGGCGGGAAGCGGTGGAGGCGGGCAAGCCGGAGCTGGAGAAGGAGGGGTGGATCTCGGCTGTCCTGCTGGAGTGGGGCTCCTGCGGGCGGATCGTCTATGTGGACGAGGAGCCGGCCGGATTCGTGCTCTACGCTCCCCCGGCCTATGTCCCCCGATCCCAGTCGTTTCCGACCAGTCCGGTCTCACCTGACGCTGTTCAGCTGATGATCAGCCGGGTCGTGCCCGGCTTCCAGCGGCAGGGGCTGGGGCGGGTGCTGGTGCAGACCGTGGCCAAGGATCTGCTGGGGCGCGGCGTCAAGGCGATCGAGGCCTTCGGGGTGGCCGGTAGCGAGCGGCCCGGCTGTCTGCTGCCGGCTGATCATCTGCTGGCGGTGGGGTTCAAGACGGTCCGACCGCATCACCGCTATCCGCGGTTGCGACTGGAGGCCCGCTCCACGCTCTCCTGGAAGGGCGATGTCGAGGGGGCACTGGAGCGCCTGCTCGGGGGAGCGCGCAAGGAGCCCGCGCTGCGACCGTTCTGACGCAGCGGCGGTGGACCGGCTGCGGACATGCCGGGAGGCGGGTCCGTATGCGGACCCGCCTCCCGGTCGGCTGCTCTCAGGGGCGATGCCTCGGAGCGTTCAGAGCGTTCAGAGCGTGATGATCCCGTCGAGGTCGCGCAGGATCATGCCCTTCGGACGGGCGCCGACGATGGTCTTCACGACCTCGCCGCCCTGGTAGACATTGAGCGTCGGGATGGAGATGACCGCGTACTTCGCGGCGATCTCCGGGTTCTCATCTATGTTGATCTTGGCGATGGTCAGCTGGTCGCCGTACTCGCCGGCGATGGTCTCCAGGACCGGCGCGACCTGCTTGCACGGACCGCACCAGGGCGCCCAGAAGTCCACCAGAACGGGCTTCTCGCTCTGGAGAACCTCGGCGTCGAAGGTCTCATCGGTCACGGTGATGATGGCGTCGGACACGGAAACTCCTCTAGGTCGCATGCGCGGGTGCGCATGGACTGACAACAACGAAGGGGAGAGTTCTGTTTCACGGATCCAGGTGAAGGTTTCACGTGAAACAGAACTCCGGTGGAGCAGGTCAGGCAGAGAGCAGGTCAGGCAGAGAGCAGGTCAGGCGGAGAACAGGTCAGGCAGAGATCTGGGCGGTCGCCTTGGTCTCCTGGTCGGCCAGGTGGGCCAGGTAGCGCTCGGCGTCCAGCGCGGCGGAGCAGCCGGTGCCGGCCGCCGTGATCGCCTGGCGGTAGGTGTGGTCGACCACGTCGCCGGCGCCGAAGACACCGGTCAGGTTGGTGCGGGTGGAGGGGGCCTCGACCTTGAGGTAGCCCTCGGCGTCCAGCTCCAGCTGGCCGGTGAAGAGCTCCGTGCGCGGGTCGTGGCCGATCGCGATGAAGAGACCGGTGATCGGCAGCTCGCGCAGCTCGCCGGTGGTGGTGTCGCGCAGGGTCACCCCGGTGAGCTTGGGGTCGCCGTGGATGGCCTCGACCGCGCTGTCCCACGCGAAGGAGATCTTCGGGTCGGCGAAGGCGCGCTCCTGCATGGCCTTGGAGGCACGCAGGCTGTCACGGCGGTGGATGACCGTGACGCTCTTGGCGAAGCGGGAGAGGAAGGTGGCCTCCTCCAGGGCGGTGTCGCCGCCGCCGACCACGGCGATGTCCTGGTCGCGGAAGAAGAAACCGTCACAGGTGGCGCACCAGGAGACGCCGCGCCCGGAGAGCGCGTCCTCGCGGGGGAGGCCGAGCTTGCGGTGCTGGGAGCCGGTGGTGACGATCACCGCGTGGGCGCGGTGGACGACGCCCTCGGAGTCGGTGACAGTCTTGATGTCGCCGGTGAGGTCGACCTCGACGATGTCGTCGGGGACCAGCTCGGCGCCGAACCGCTCGGCCTGGGCCCGCATGTTGTCCATCAGCTCGGGGCCCATGATGCCGTCCCGGAAGCCGGGGAAGTTCTCGACCTCGGTGGTGTTCATCAGTGCACCGCCGGCCGTCACCGCGCCCTCGAAGACGAGGGGGTTCAGGGAGGCCCGCGCGGTGTAGAGCGCTGCCGTGTACCCGGCCGGGCCGGAGCCGATGATGATCACGTTACGGACGTCGCTCACTACATCTCCTGGTTCGCATCGCGACCCGCGCTAGCGGGCAGGGGCAGCGGTCATGATCCGCCGCCCGGGACAACGACTCACCAGTGTCCCGCATTCCCAGCCCCCGCCGCGCCGATGCCCACCGGATGGATGTGGGACAGGGGTGGCAGGGGTGCTTCAGTGGGCCGGCACCACCTGGTGCAGCTCGACGGCGGCGGGAGCCGCGCCGGCGTGCAGTGCGCAGCCGGCGTCGAGCAGGTAGACGTCCAGGTGGCTCGGGTCGGCGGCGATCGGGAAGACGTAGACGTCCACCGGCGTGCTGGCATAGCTGCCGTGCCCGACGGCGAGCGGGGAGTCACCGGCGTCGCTGCCGACCGCCGACCGCACGCACGCCGGGAGCTGAGTGGTGGGGGTGGCGTCCTGCGTCTGGCTGGTGGCGTGCGGGACGCTCTTGCCGGGGCCGGAGGACTGGTCGGCCAGCAGCTGCCGGACCTGGGCGGGGAGCCGGTCCGCGCTGTAGAGCGTGCCGCTCTCGGCCTGCTGGGCCGAGCCTCCCGGCGCCGTGCCGGTGACCGCCGCGGCGTTGCGGTCCGCCGCGCTCCCGCTCGGGCCGGCCGCAGTGCCGGACTCGAGCAGGGCGGCCCCCAGACCGAGCACGGCGAGGCAGCCCGCGGTGGCCAGCAGCAGCCGGGCCCGGCGGCGGAAGGCCGGGCGGCCGGGCCGGGAGTGCCGGTCGGTCCGGGTGGGCGGTGCGGCGGGTGCGGCCCGCCCGGCCGGACGCGGCTGCGGCCCAGCCGTCGCAGCGGCCTCGGTGACCTCGGTGGCCCTGGCGGCCTCGGCGGCCAGTGCGGCGTCGAGCCGCAGCGCGACGTCCACCGGCATGGCCGGCGGCTCGTCGGCGCCGAGCAGGTCGGTGAGCTCGCTCAGTGCCGTCAGGGTGTCGGAGCACTCCTGGCAGCCGGCCAGGTGCGCGCGCACGGCAGCGGCCTCGGCGGGGGCGAGCAGCTCCTCGTGCAGGTCGGCGAGCCGATCCACGGAGGGGTGGGACGCGCCTGCAGCGGCCTCGACGGGTTCGGGTGCCTGGTACGTCATCGGTGCGTCGCATCTCCTTCCAGGCTCAGCTGTTGGACGGGGACGGCGGGACCCCTCGATGGGACGGAGCCGGAGCCCGCTGGGTTCCCCGGTGGCGGGCGGGTCGATGTTTCACGTGAAACATCGCCGCCGCGCAGATGGCGGACGAGCGGCAGCAGGCGGGCCCGACCGCGGGCGCAGCGGCTCTTGACCGTACCGACCGGCACCCCGAGCACCTCGGCCGCTTCAGCGACCGGATAGCCCTGCATGTCCACCAGGACGATGGCGGCGCGCTGGTCGGTCGGCAGGGTGTCGAGCGCGACCGCCAGTTCCCGGCGCAGCTCCTGGCGGACCACCAGGGCGTCGGTGGACTCCGCATTGCCGACCAGGGTGTCCAGCTGCTGCGGGTCCTCGTCCAGCGAGCCGGTGCGGCGACTGGCGGTGCGACGGGCGCGGTCGAGGCAGGCGTTGACCACTATCCGGTGCAGCCAGGTGGTGACGGCGGAGCGGCCCTGGAAGGTGTGTGCGGCACGGAAGGCGGAGACCAGCGCGTCCTGGAGCGCGTCGGCGGCCTCCTCGCGGTCGCCGAGAGTGCGCACGGCCACCGCCCAGAGGCGGTCGCGGTGGCGCTGCACCAGCAGGCCGAAGGCCGCCTGATCGCCCGCGACGTGCCGGGCCAGCAGCTCCGCGTCGTTCGGCTCGCCGGCCTCGGACAGCTGCTGCTGCGGTGACTGCGCCATCTGCTATCCCTCTCTGCCGCTCGGGCCGCCCGCCGGCTTCGCGGAACGGGACGCCTAGCCGGCGACCTTGATCTCGGCGACCTGGCCCTGATATCCGCCGGCCCCATCATTGGGGAGGCTGGTCAACCAGATCAAGAGGTAGCGGGTGTGGACCGGTGCGCTGGGCCGGAAGTCGGCCGTGGCGCCGGTGCTGGTGGCGAGCGCGGCGCCGAAGTCGGTGAACTGCGTGGGCGCGGTGGCGGCGGTGCCGCTGGGCACCCGCAGCTCCGCCGTGGTGTCGCCGCCGGCGAACTGCACGGAGACCTCGCTGACCGAGGCCACCGAGCCCAGGTCCACCAGCAGACCGGTGCCGTGCCCGAGGGTCGGCAGGTTGTCGCGGTAGGTCTCGGTGTGCCAGGCGGTGCTGGGGTTGTTGTCGTAGGTGAAGGGCAACTGGTCGGGGTGCATCGGCCCGCTGCCCATCGGGTTGAACGAGGTGACGCCGGCGATGGTCAGCGGCTTGGTCGGAGCGGCCGGTGAGACGGCGGACGGGGTGGGCGAGCCGGCGATGCCGGTGACCCCGAGGGCCTGCTTCTGGCCGCCGCCGAGCTGGCTCGCGAGGTGCCAGGAGCCGTAGCCGATCGCGGCCAGCAGGACCACCGAGACGGTCCACTTGAGCATGCGCTTGCTGCCTCGCCGCCGGGCGGACGGGGTGGCGCCCGGCTCCAGGCGCACCGGCGCGGGCCAGCCGGCGGTGTGCAGGGCGGTGGTGTGCTGGCCGGCCGCCGGGCGGGCGGGGTTCGGGCGGGTGACTGCCGGGCGGGGCTCGCGGCTGGTCCGGGCGGCCACCGGCTCGGGCACCGAGTAGCGCGGCGGGGCGAGCCCCGGCTGCGCGGGATCGGGCAGGGGCTGGCGGATCCTGGGCAGCAGGGCGATCGCCTTGGCCAGCTCGGCCGGGGTGGTGATCGGCTCCAGGTGGTGCGGCGGCGGGTCGCACAGAGCACGGGCGGCGAGGTCGGACAGACCGCGGTGGATGCCGGCCCGGACCTGGTCGGGCGGCACGCAGCCGAGGCTCTTGGGCAGGCCCTGGAGGTCGTAGCGGTCCTCGGGGTAGGGCCAGCGGTGCGTCAGCGAGGCGTAGAGCAGCACACCGATCGCGCGGGTGTCGACGAGCTCGGCGTCCTCGTCCGGCAGCCCGCGCAGCGCGGCGTCCACGGCGACGCCGTTGATCCGGTACTGGCCGGTGTCGGTGCGCAGCACGCAGCGCGGGGTGAGCCGCAGGTGCGAGCGGCCGCTGCGGTGCGCGGCGGCGACGGCCTCGGTCACCTGGCGGACCATCTGGTAAGCGTCGTACGGCTCCAACGGGCCGGAGGCGAGCAGCGTGGCCAGGTCGGTGGCGTCCGGCAGCCACTCCCGGATCACGTAGACCAGCTCGCCCTCCTGGACCGCGTCGAGCACCTGGACGAAGCGCGGGTCGCCCAGCAGGGCCGCGGAACGGGCGGCAGCCAGCACATCCTGGGCCCGGCGGTGGCCGGCCGCCAGCAGGTGCACGCCGACGGCGCGGCGGAGCTTCTCGTCCACCGCTCGCCAGCTGCTGAAGACCGTCGACTGGGAGGTGCACTCCTCGAGCCGGTAGCGGTCGGCGATCTTGTCGCCGCTGTGCCGCTGCGGCACCGGGAGGTCGTCGGGGAGTCCGGCGGGCGCCGAGTCCTCGGCTACCGCCTCCGCCGCCGGCTCGTCCACGGGCTCGGCCGAGACCTCGTCGGAGATCTCGTCCGAGGTCTCGGCCGCGGGGTCCTCCGGCGTCGGCCCGGCGTCCTCGTCCTTGTCCTTGTCGGCGTCCTCGTCGGTGGCCGCAGCCGCGCGGCCGGTCAGCTCGGCGGCGATCTCGGAGGCGGAGAGCGGTGCCGTCACCTCGGGCTCCTCCTCGGCCGCTGACGTGTCGACGACTGCCTTGGTGCCATCAGCCACCGTCGTCCTGCCTCCCCTTGTATCGCCCGGTCCGGTGCCCTGGTCGCCCCGGCCCTCGGGAGAGCGGTCGTACGAGGACCCGGGTCTGCAGACCAAGTCGTTCGATGACAATTGTGCCCACTCTTCCCACCCGGGTACGACCGGTGAGGCAGCCAACTGGTTGCGCTTAGGTGCCGATCGGATCAGTGGGTGGACGAACTGAGGCGAGGTCAGCGTCCGAGTCGGCTGCGGACCATGCCGATCATCGCGTTGAGTTCCTCGATCCGCAGCCTGCGGGCCAGCGCTGTGAAGACCGCCACCTGCACCGCCGCGGCGACCAGCACGGTGACCACACTGCCCAGCCAGCCGTGCAGCAGGCCGGTCAGCGCGGTGGCGACCAGAAACCCTGACAGCGCGGCGGGCAGGCAGGCGATCGCCAGCCGGGCGTAGGTCTTGGCGATCCGTCCGGTGTCCAGCCCGCCGATCCGCTGCTTGAGCTTGGGCAGCGCCACCGCCACGCCGACCGCGTAGGAGGCACCATAGCCCAGCGCCATCCCGGTGACGGCCCACTGGGCGGGCAGCAGCAGGTAGCAGAGCACCGCGGTGCCGGCCTGCGCGACCGCCACCCAGACGGTGTTGGAGAACGGCGTCCGGGTGTCCTCGTAGGCGTAGAAGCCGCGCAGCAGGACGTACTGCACCGAGTAGGGGATCAGGCCCAGCGCGAAGGCGGAGAGCATGAAGCCGACCGCGGTGGTGCCGTGCGCGACGCTGCCGCCGTTGCCCAGGCCGTAGATCGCGCTGCCGATCTGCGGACCGAGCGCCAGGAAGAGGAAGGCGGCCGGGACGATGGCGACGGCCGAGGTGCGCAGCCCGTACGACAGGTCGTCGCGGACGGCGCCGGCGTCCCCGTCGGCCGCCGAGCGGGAGAGCCGGGGCAGCACCGCGCTCATCACCGAGACGGTGATCACCGCCATCGGCAGCTGCCAGATCAGCAGCGCGTTGGAGTAGGCCGCCAGCCCCACCCCGAGGTGGCCGGCCGACTCGGCCGCGCTGCCCGCCGCGGTGGCGAGCTGGGTGACCACCAGGTAGCCGGCCTGGTTGGCCAGTACGAAGAGGAAGGTCCACTTGGCCAGCCGGGCGGCCTTGCCGAGACCGTGCCCGCGCCAGTCGAAGCGCGGGCGGAAGGCGAAGCCGGCGGCCCGCAGGTACGGAATCATCGCCAGCGCCTGGACGGTGAGGCCCAGCAGGGTGCCGATGCCCAGCAGCCGCAGCCCCTCGGGGGAGATGCTCTCGGGGGTGACCCGGCTGCTCTGGAAGGCGCCGAAGACCCAGAGGTACATCCCGAAGGTGAAGATCACCACGACGTTGTTGAGGACCGGGGTCCACATCATGGCGCCGAAGCGGCCGCGGGCGTTCAGGATCTGACCCATCACCACATGGATGCCCATGAAGAAGATGGTCGGCAGGCAGTAGCGGGCCAGCGTCACCGTGGTGTCCGCGCTGGCCGGGTTGCGCATCAGCGAGTGCGAGATCAGCTGGACCAGCAGTGGAGCGGCCAGCACGGCGACGAACGCCACCCCGGCCAGGCCCACCATCACCAGGGTGAGCAGGCGGTTGGCGTAGGCGGTGCCGCCGTCCTCGTCCTGCTTCATGCTGCGGACCAGCTGCGGGACGAAGACGGCGTTCAGGGCGCCGCCGCCGATCAGGATGTAGAGCAGGGTGGGCAGCGTGTTGGCCGCCGAGTAGGAGTCGCCCATCGTGCCGACGCCGATCGCGGCGGCGATGACCATCGTGCGCAGGAAGCCGGTGCCCCGGGAGACCAGGGTGCCGGCGGCCATCACCGCGCTGGAGTTGAGCAGCCCGGCGACCTTGCCGCCGGACTCCTGCGCGGCGTCCGGGTCGTCGGGCCCGTCCGCGAGCAGGTTGTCTGCGGCGGGCAGCTCGGCGGCGGGGACCGGATCGCCGGGGGGCTCCGGGAGGCGCAGGTCGGCCTCCTCGGCGCTGAGCGGCGGGTCGAACTCGATCACCGGGACGAATGGCTTCTCCGGCGGCGCCGGGGGCGTGCCCTCCGAGGCGCCCGCGTGGGCGGCGCCGACTCCGCTGAGCAGGGCGTCCACGCCGACGTACTCGGCGCTGTCGCCGTCCTTGCGGTCCTCGCCGCTCGACTTGGCGGCCGCGGTGGCCATCAGGGCGGCCGCGCGGCCGGCCCAGCGCGAGGCCGGCACGGCGGCCGGCTCCGCCAAGGCCTCGACGGCGCTTGCCTCGACGACGGATGGCTCGACGACGGATGGCTCGTCAGGCCGGGCGGCGGGTGCGGGCGGCTCGTCGGCGGTGCGGTCGTACGGTCCTGGCCCGCCGACGGTGGGGTAGGGGTCGGCGGCGAACGGATCCTGGGCGTAGGTGTCGGCCAGGTACCAGTCCTGCTCGTCGCCGGGTGCTGCCGGGCCGGGTGCGTTGTCGGTCCGGCCCCGTCCGCGTTCCTGGCCCTGTACTCGCTCGTCCCGCGGCCCGCTCATGCCACCTCTTCGCTGTCCGGGTCCGGCCGCGCGGGCACTCCGGCGGCCTCGGACCGGTCGGCCGACGCCGGGCGGACGGTGGTGCCGCCCGCCTGCGGTGGACCGGCTCGGTCCCAGAGACCTACTGTCTCATCACCGCCCGCCCGATCCCGGCTTTCGACGCGGCTGCCGGCCGCCCGATCGCCGCCGCCAGCGGCTGTCAGGCAGGCTCAGATCCTCGTGGCGCCTGACGGGGCGTCCACTCCATCGGGGAGGGTCAGCGGGGCGTCCGGGTCCTCGGGCTCCTCGGTGCGCTTCTTGCGCTTCAGGTAGATCCGCAGCCCGGCCAGCAGCACCAGCAGCCCGCCAGAGCCGACCACCCACCACACGCCGCTGGGCACCTGGGTGACGTCGACGTTGAACCGCACCTCCGAGCCGTACGGCTGGGCGTCGGGGCCGACCGTCCACAGCTGCGCGGTCATCGGGACCTCGCCGTTGCCCTTGGCCTGGGCGGTGAACCGGATCGAGGTGCTCTGCCCAGGGCCCAGCACGATCGACGACGGCTCGCTGACGTTCAGCCGGTTCGGCTGCTTGGAGGTGAGCCGCAGCTGGAGGTTGAGCACCGTCTGGGTGAGGTCGTTCTTGACGCTGACCTGCAGCAGCCCGGAATCACCGGCGAGAGTGACGACCCTGCTCTTGGGCGCGATGGCCACGGCGTTCGTCAGCTGGGCCAGGTACTCCTGGGTGTTGGTGCGGAAGTCCTGGCCGGCCTTCTGCTGGGTGCGCCACTCGGTGGAGACCGAGCGGAGCATCGCGGCGCTGAACGGGCTGCTGACCCGCTGCGGGAGGGTCAGGATCCGCGCCAGCTGGTCGACGTGCGGCTGCATCTCGGAGACCGCCCCGAGATCCCCGGTCGACAGCTCGGTCGTGCGCAGCCAGCCGGGGTAGGACCCGCCGGACGGCACCGAGGTGTCCGCCTTGGGATCGGCCGGCGCCGCCGCCACGGTGTCCAGGGTGGCCGTGGCGGCCCACTTGCCGTCCTGGGCGGCCTGCAGGGAGGTGGCCAGCGTCTGCGCGGTCGCGGCGGTCAGCTCGCGCGGCGGCATCACCAGCAGGTTGCGCTGGCTGTTCGGCTGCTCCAGGGTCACCGCCAGGGTCTCGGCGAGGAACCGCTGCTCCGCGGCGACCTTGCTCGACGCATTGGACAGGTCGCTCTGGAAGAGCCCGGAGATGGTGGCGTCGGCGACCACCCCGGTCTGGCCGTTGCCGATCGGCCGGGCGGCGTTCGGGGTGTGCTTGAGCGAGGAGGAGGACTCCGGCATGCTCACGCCGTTCACCAGGACCACCGAGTCACCCATCCGCTGGGCGGCGGCGGCGGTCGGCTGGTCGAGGTAGCCCAGGTAGGGCCACGCGACATCGTCCGTGACGTCCGTGGAGAGCCGGCCCTCGACGGTGACCTTGCCCGCCGTGTGGGCCTTGCCGATCGCGGTGTCCAGGCCGCTGAGCCCGGCGCCGTTGTGCGCGATCGAGGCGAGGTCGGGGTCGGCGTAGGGCAGCGCGACCACCTGCGAGCCACCCGTGGCGACCGCGCTGCGCAGCGCGGCGAGCCAGGCGGTGGCCACCGCCTGGCCGGTGCCCGCGGTGGTGTTGGCGGCCTTGGCCGGGTCGCCGCCGTGCCCGGGTTGCGGCATCTGCACCCGGTAGGGCTTGGTCATCGCGAAGACGGTGTCCAGCAGCTCCGGGTCGATCACCCAGGTCAGCGAGGGGATCTTGGCCCCGATCGACACCAGCTGGCCGAGCCGGCCGTTCGGTCCCAGGTCGGCGGCGAGGCTGTCGTCGCGCAGCACCGGGGTCTGGTCCGTGTCGGTGGTCTGGGCCACCATCTCCGGGGCGTGGGTGAGAGGCCAGAGCGTGGCGATCTTGGTGGGCTGGATGTCCTTGGCGTCCGGGAGGTACGGCAGCACGGTGCGGGCGATGCCCACCACCTGGTCGTTGTCGTCCTGGACGTCCACCGCCAGCTCGTAGACACCGCCGCTCTGGTCGAGCTTCAGGTCGCCCATCTGCACGGTGAGCTGGAACGGGGCCGAGGCACCGGGCGCCAGATCGTTCAGCTGGACGGGCTGCGCCTCGGTCAGCTCCTTGCCGTCGGCGGCGGTCGGGCCGGTCCTGGCCAGCGTTGTGGCGATGTCGCTGCGGGTGGCCAGCGGCTGCTTGCCGCGGCCCAGCTCCAGCGCGACATGCGGGTGGCTGATCGTGCCGGAGCCGCTGTTGGCCACCAGGCCGGAGACGACCAGGGCGCCACTGGCACCGGGCGCCGTCGGTTGGACGCCGGTGATGGCCACGACCACCGGGGTGTCGGAGTTGGCGGCCAGGGCGGGCGGGGCGGCCGTGACCCCCAGCAGGGCCATCGCACAGCCGGCGGCCAGTGTGCCCAGCGCGAACCGGGCGCTTCGCCCCGGCCTGCCGCCCGACCTGCGGGGACTTCCCGTGTGCCGTGCTGGCTCACCCACGCGCTTCGCCCTCGCCGTTCCGGTTCGCTGTCGTCATCGTCCACGTCGCGCGGCGGTGTTCCGCGCTGTCCTGGTGCTGTCCCGCTCGGCCGCCGCAGGATGCCACCGTGCGCCGTTTCGAACGGCTCGCGGTGCCGCGCCGGGTTTTCCCCACCCGCATGGTAACGACGTTGGCGGGCCCGCAGTGTTGCGGGCCTTGGGATGAGCGGCGGCGGGGGTGCGGGATAAACCTGCGGGCGGGAGGGGAGCTCGGCCACGTAGGCTTGTGTGCCGTGTCCCACGCCAATGATTCCAGTGCCGAGATCCCCCTTTCCGCTGCCGACGCGACGGCCCTGCCAGGGCTGAGCGCGGCCCAGACGCGCGGCCTCCAGGAGCTGCTCCGGGTCTCCCCGGTGGCGGACGAGATCGCCCGACGCTTCCAGGCGGCCGGCTTCCGGCTGGCCCTGGTGGGCGGATCGGTACGGGACGCGCTGCTCGGCCGGCTCGGGAACGACCTGGACTTCACCACCGACGCCCGGCCCAAGCAGGTACTCAAGCTGGTCAACGGCTGGGCGGACGCGGTCTGGGACGTCGGCATCGCCTTCGGCACGGTCGGCGCCCGCAAGGACACCACCGACGGCAGCTTTCTGATCGAGATCACCACCTACCGCTCCGAGGCGTACGACCGCACCTCGCGCAAGCCC
The DNA here is from genome assembly GCF_029892095.1 of Kitasatospora sp. MAP12-44. Classification (NCBI taxonomy): domain Bacteria; kingdom Bacillati; phylum Actinomycetota; class Actinomycetes; order Kitasatosporales; family Streptomycetaceae; genus Kitasatospora; species Kitasatospora sp. MAP12-44. The sequence goes on along the minus strand of NZ_JARZAE010000004.1, from coordinate 4,419,280 downwards.
GAGGTCACCTACGGCGACACCATCGACCAGGATCTGGTCCGCCGGGACTTCACCGTGAACGCGATGGCGGTGGACCTGCCCGGCCGCGGCTTCGTCGATCCGCACCACGGCCTGGACGACCTGGAGGCCCGGGTGCTGCGCACGCCGGCCACGCCCGAGGAGTCCTTCTCCGACGACCCGCTGCGGATGATGCGGGCCGCGCGCTTCGCCGCCCAGCTCGACTTCACGCCCGCCCCCGAGGTGATCGCGGCGATGACCGCGATGGCCGAGCGGATCACCATCGTCTCGGCCGAGCGGGTCCAGGCCGAGCTGAACAAGCTGCTGCTCTCCGACCACCCGGTGAAGGGCCTGCGGCTGCTGGTCGAGACCGGCCTGGCCGGCTTCGTGCTGCCCGAGCTGCCGGCCCTGCAGCTGGAGGCCGACGAGCACCACCGGCACAAGGACGTCTACGAGCACTCGCTGACGGTGCTGGAGCAGGCCATCGCGCTGGAGCAGGACGGTCCGGACCTGACCCTGCGGCTGGCCGCGCTGCTGCACGACATCGGCAAGCCGCGCACCCGCCGCTTCGAGTCGGACGGGCGCGTCTCCTTCCACCACCACGAGGTCGTCGGCGCCAAGATGACCCGCAAGCGGATGCGGGAGCTGAAGTACTCCAAGGAGCTGGTCGAGGACGTCGCGCAGCTGGTCGAACTGCATCTGCGCTTCCACGGCTACGGCGGCGGTGAGTGGACCGACTCCGCCGTCCGGCGCTATGTGACCGACGCCGGGCCGCTGCTGGAGCGGCTGCACGCGCTGACCCGCTCGGACTGCACGACCCGCAACCGCAAGAAGGCCGCCACCCTGTCGCGCACCTACGACGGCCTGGAGCAGCGGATCGCCGAGCTGAAGGAGCGGGAGGAGCTGGACGCCATCCGCCCGGCGCTGGACGGCAACCAGATCATGGAGCTGCTGGAGCTGAAGCCCGGGCCGCAGGTGGGCAAGGCCTACAAGCACCTGCTGGAGCTGCGTCTTGAGCACGGCCCGATGGAGCACGAGGAGGCGGTGGCCGCGCTGAAGGCGTGGTGGGCCGCCGAGCAGCAGGCGTAGCACCGAGCCGGTGGCCCCTCGCTCGACGGGCCACCGGCTCAGCGCCGGCCGGGGCTCACGGGTTGGGCGCCAGGCAGAGCACGAAGCTCTTGTCGCCCTCGTCGCGGGTGTACCAGCTGTTCGCGGTCGGGTACTGCTGCTGGCAGGCGGTGGATCCGTCGCTGGTCCCGGAGATCCGGCCGACCACCTTGTACTCGGCGGTGGGGTCGCTGCAGGGCAGCACCTCGATGACCGGGTCGGGGTCGTCGGTGCCGGTGCTCTGGTGCTCGTTGTGCAGGCAGTCGCCGGCCTGGGCGGTGAGCACGCCGCCGGGGCTGGTGCTGGCAGGGCCGGTGCTGGCGGGCCCGGAGTCGGTGGGCGTGCTGACCGGGGGCTGCGAGGAGCTCAGGGTTGGAACGGCGGTCGCGGGCGCGTTCGAGTAGAACGCGAACTGCGCGATCGCCAGCACCAGGATGAGCAGCAGCGGCAGGACCGGCACGACCAGCATGAAGATCGCCCCGCGCTTGGTCAGCGGCATGCCCGGGTCCGGCTGCGGGCCGTGTGTGCCGGGGGCGGGTGGTGGCAGCTGGCGGATCTTCGCGTACGCGGCGCGGTTGCGCAGCAGCGCGATGAGGGTGAAGACCGACGAGAAGTAGCCCCACCAGCCGCGCAGCAGGGTCTGCTGCGACATGTCGCGGACCGTCGCGGTGCCGCAGACCAGGCAGTACGGCCCGGGCTGGCGCAGGAACCGCATCACCAGGATCATCCCGCGGTGGCCGTGCACGGTGACGTCGGCGGCGGGGAAGCCGCCGCAGATCCGGCAGGTCGGCCCGCCCGGCGTGCCGCCCTGGTAGCCGTAGGCGTAGCCGCTCGGTGCCGGCGCGGCCGGGTAGCCGTACGGGCTCGGCTGCTGGTAGCCGGGCGGAGGCGGGGCCGGGTAGCCGTACCCGGGCGCCGGCGGGTAGCCGCCCGGAGCCGGCGGCGGCACCGGCCCGGCGTACGGATTCGGTACCGGCGGCCCCTGCGGGGCGTACGGGTTCGGCGGTGGGTACGGAGTGCTCACGAGGACTTCCCAGGACGTGGCCCGACGGGACAGTGACGTACCCTAGCGAGTCCCGCTGACCGCCCGGTTCCCTAGTCCGTTCCCTGGAGCACTAGTTGGCGGACGGAGGAGTTCGCCGGCAGGCCCGGGCGTAGAGCGCCGCGCTGAGCGCGTACAGCAGGGCGACCCCGACCATCAGCGGCACCGAGCGCCCGTTCAGCGGCAGCACCAGCGCGCTCACCCCGGCGGCGGCGACGAAGGCCACGTTGAAGAGCACGTCGTACAGCGCGAAGACGCGGCCCCGGTAGTCGTCCTCGACGACGTGCTGCACGATCGTGTCGGCGCAGATCTTGCTGCCCTGGGTCACCACCCCGAGCAGCAGCGCGGCCACCATCGCCGGGCCCTCGGCGAACAGGAGGCCGAGCGCGGGGACGAAGACCGCGGCCGAGCCGAGGCAGGCGACCATCCAGCCGGTCAGTCCGAGCCGGCGGGTGAACCACGGGCTCACCACGGCCGCCAGGAAGAAGCCGACGGCCGAGAAGCCGAGCGCGGTGCCCAGCGTGGCCAGTCCGCCCTTGCTGTCGCCGGGGTCGTTGAAGGTGTAGCGGGAGAGCATCAGCACCACGACGATCAGCACCCCGTAGCAGAACCGCGCCGCGGTGACCGCCGCCAGCGCGTGCACCGCCGGCCGGCCGTCCCGGACCAGGTGGCGGATGCCCTCCGCCAGCGAGTGTCCGGCCTGGCCGAGCGCCGCGCGCAGGCCGGGGCGGTCGGGGTGGTGCTCGGGCCCCAGCAGCTCCGGCTCCATCCGCTGCGCGGCCAGCGCGGCGCTGAGGTAGAGCGCGGCGGCGATGGTCACCAGCGCGGCGTCCGCCTTCTGACCCGGTGGCAGCACCTGGTGGAAGAGGAAGCCGATGCCGCCGCCGGCCGCGGCCGCGACGGTGCCCAGGGTGGGGGAGACGGCGTTGGCGGTGACCAGCTGGGCCGGTTCGACGACCCGCGGCAGTGCGGCCGAGAGCCCGGCCAGGATGAACCGGTTGAGCGCGGTGACCAGCAGGGCTGCCCCGAAGAAGAGCCATTCGGGTGCGCGGCCGAGCAGGAGTCCGGCGGTGATCAGGCCCAGGCCGAAGCGGGCGAGGTTGCCGAGGAAGAGCACCTGCCGTCGGCGCCAGCGGTCCAGCAGGACCCCGGCGAACGGGCCGATCACGGAGAACGGGAGCAGCAGCACCGCCAGCATCGAGGCGATATCGGCCGGACTGGACTGCCGTTCCGGCGAGAAGATCACGTACGAGGCCAGTGAGACCTGGAAGACCCCGTCAGAGAGCTGGGAGAGCAGCCGCGCACTGAGCAGCCGGCGGAAGTCGCGGGTCCGGAGCAGCCCGCGGAGCGTGGCGTGGCCGGTGGGCTTGGTGCGGGGGGCCGGAGCGGGCCTTCTGGTGATCGCCACCCGCTCAGAGTGTCATGACTACGGCCGATGTTTCACGTGAAACATCGGCCGTAGTCACTAACGAGCAGTCAGCGCTCAGCGCCGAGCCAGGACAATCGCGAACTGAGCTTCGCTCAGCGCTCGACCTCGCCCTTGATGAACTTCTCGACGTTGTCACGAGCCTCGTCGTCGAAGTACTGCACCGGCGGGGACTTCATGAAGTACGAGGACGCCGACAGGATCGGGCCACCGATGCCACGGTCCAGCGCGATCTTCGCGGCACGCACCGCGTCGATGATGACGCCGGCCGAGTTCGGGGAGTCCCAGACCTCGAGCTTGTACTCAAGGCTCAGCGGAACGTCACCGAAGGCACGACCCTCAAGGCGGACGAAGGCCCACTTGCGGTCGTCGAGCCACTGGACGTAGTCCGACGGGCCGATGTGGACGTTCTTGGCGCCCAGCTCGCGGTCGACGATCTGCGAGGTGACGGCCTGCGTCTTCGAGATCTTCTTGGACTCCAGGCGCTCGCGCTCGAGCATGTTCTTGAAGTCCATGTTGCCGCCGACGTTCAGCTGCATGGTGCGCTCCAGCAGGACACCGCGGTCCTCGAAGAGCTTCGCCATCACGCGGTGCGTGATGGTGGCGCCGACCTGCGACTTGATGTCGTCACCGACGATCGGCACGCCGGCCTCGGTGAACTTGTCCGCCCACTCCTTGGTGCCCGCGATGAACACCGGCAGGGCGTTGACGAAGCCGACCTTGGCGTCGATGGCGCACTGCGCGTAGAACTTGGCGGCGACCTCGGAACCCACCGGCAGGTAGCAGACCATGACGTCGACCCGCTGGTCCTTGAGGACCTGCACGATGTCGACCGCAGCCTCGTCGGACTCCTCGATGGTCTCCCGGTAGTACTTGCCCAGGCCGTCGAGGGTGTGACCACGCTGCACGGTGATGCCGGTCGGCGGCACGTCGCAGATCTTGATGGTGTTGTTCTCGCTGGCGCCGATGGCGTGCGCCAGGTCCTGGCCCACCTTCTTGGCGTCGACGTCGAACGCGGCGACGAACTCCACGTCGGAGACGTGGTACTCGCCGAACTGCACGTGCATCAGCCCGGGGACCTTGCCGGCCGGGTCGGCGTCCTTGTAGTACTCGACACCCTGCACCAGCGACGCGGCGCAGTTGCCGACGCCCACGATGGCTACGCGAACCGAACCCATTCCGGTTGCTCCCTGTTCTCGTGAGGCTCGCCGGAGACCGACGATCCTCGTCCTGCTTCTCATCTGACTGTCTGACGGGCGCGCTGCGCCCACTTCCGCCGCGTGGCTCAGGGCAGACGCGGTGGCGGCACTCCTAGAAGGAGCGCCCCGGGCGGTCGTACGGTGGCCGCGGCGGATCCGGGGATCCGTCCTCGTCGCCACGGCCGTCCGAAGACTGTGGTGTTCCGGTGCCTCCCGGCGGCGCGGTGTTGCGCCCGCTCCGGTTGGCCCGTTCGGTCTCGATCAGCTCGTTCAGCCAGCGGACCTCGCGCTCCACCGACTCCAAGCCGTGCCGCTGCAGTTCGAGCGTGTAGTCGTCGAACCGCTCGCGGGTGCGGGCGATCGAGCTGCGCATCCGCTCCAGCCGCTCCTCCAGCCGACTGCGGCGGCCCTCCAGGACGCGCATCCGCACGGCCCGGTCGGTCTGACCGAAGAAGGCGAAGTGCACCCCGAAGTGCTCGTCCTCCCAGGCGTCCGGGCCGGAGTCGGCGAGCAGTTCCTCGAAGCGCTCCTTGCCCTCGGAGGAGAGCCGGTAGACGATCTTCGAGCGCTTGCCGTTCAGCGCGGTGGCGGGGACGTACTCGGTGTCCGGGTTGTCCTCGACCAGCGAACCCTGGGCGACCAGGTTCTTCAGGCAGGGGTAGAGCGTGCCATAGGAGAAGGCACGAAACGAGCCCAGCAGCACGTTGAGACGCTTGCGCAGCTCGTAGCCGTGCATCGGAGCGTCGTGCAGCAGGCCGAGAACGGCGAACTCCAGCACTCCTGAGCGCCTGCTCACGCTGTCCGGCCTCCTCTCGCGCTCCTGGGCCCCTGCCGGGAGCCTGCGGTATCTCGTTGCACCTCGCCAGCACTATATGCCGTTGCGATGTATCGACTCGATATATCGAGAACGATAGGCCGAGGTCACGATTGGGGCAAGAGGGGCACGGGTGAAAGGGATCACAAGAGCTCCGGAAGGCCGTTCGAACCGCAGGTCGAGGCCAACTCGGGGGGTCTTGGCAACGGGGATGTAATGATCTGGGGTTGTTTTGCGGTGATAAGTACCTGATGCCCGATTAGTCAACGTTTCAGGATGCGTACGCTGTCGCGTGTGCACGAGGACCACCACCGGGGCGCGGCCGTACACAAGGCCTAGGGCGGTTGCGGGCATTGGAAGGGGAACCTGTCTTCAGGCGCCCGTGCCTGGCCTAGGAGTTACTGGACAATGAGTGAACACCGGCGCAGGTCGTCCAACTCGGGCGGCGGCGAAGAACCACCCGAGGGACAGCACGGCGGACAGCCGTACGCCTACGGCACTCCGCCGCAGGGCACGCCGTCCTATGACACCCCTGGGCGCCCCAGGGCCGGCCGTCCCGGAGCACCGGGCGGTCCCAGAGGCGTTCGGCAGACCTCCCAGCAGCCCCGGCTGACCCGGGCCGAGATGCGCAAGGCCACCCAGAAGGGCGGCCGCAAGGGCGCGGGCGATCCGGCCGGCGGCGCCGCGAAGCCGCCCGGCAAGAAGCGCTTCATCGACTACCCGCGCTGGGGAAAGAGCGGCGTCCGCCGCTGGCTGCCGTCCTGGCGGCAGTGCCTGACGATCTTCCTGGTGTTCTTCGGCAGCGGGGTCGCGGCCATCGGCGTCACCTACGCGATGACGGTGATCCCCAACGCCAATGACCTGATCAAGGACCAGAACAGCATCTACTACTGGGCCGACGGCTCGGAGATGACCCGCAAGGGCGACACCAACCGGCAGATCGTCCCGCTCTCCCAGATCAGCCCCAACGTCCAGAACGCCGTCATCGCCGCCGAGAACGAGACCTTCAAGACCGACAGCGGCATCGACCCCCAGGGCATCGCCCGCGCTGTCTACAACATGGCGACCGGCGGACCGACCCAGGGTGGCTCGACGATCACCCAGCAGTATGTGAAGAACGCCTACCTGAGCCAGGACCAGACGCTGAGCCGCAAGCTCAGCGAGTTCTTCATCACACTGAAGATCAATCAGAAACTCTCCAAGGACCAGATCCTGGAGGGCTACCTGAACACCAGCTACTTCGGTCGCGGCTCCGGCATCCAGGCCGCCGCCCAGGCCTACTACGGCGTCAACGCCAGTGACCTGAACGTCTGCCAGAGCGCGATGCTGGCCGGCCTGCTCAAGGGCGCCGCCGACTACGACCCCAGCCTCAGCAAGGCCAACCTGGTCCGTGAGACGGCGCGCTGGAACTACGTCCTCGACCGGATGGTGGTCGGCCACACGCTGAGCGCGGCGGACCGCGCCAAGTGCAACGTGTTCCCGATGCCGATCCCGAACAAGACCGCGACCGCCATGAACGGCGAGATCGGCTACCTGGTCGACACCGCCAACAAGTACATGGAGGCCCAGGACCCGACGATCACCGACGCCTCGCTGGCGATCGGCGGTTACCGGATCTACACCACCTTCCAGAAGGACAAGGTCGACGAGCTCAAGGCAGCCGTCGACCAGATCAGCGCCGCCAACCTGGACCCCGCCAAGCGGCCCACCACGGACACCAACGTCCAGGTCGGCGCGGCCTCGGTGGTGCCCGGTGACGGTGCGATCGTGGCCATCTACGGCGGCCCCGGCTACGACCAGAACCACTTCGTCAACAACGCCGACGCCTCCGGCGTCCCGGTCGGCTCGACCTTCAAGCCCTTCGTGCTGGCCACCGCCATGCAGGTCGGCGTGCTGACCCAGACCGGCGCGGACGGCAAGCCCACCCGGATCAACGAGGACAGCCGCTACAGCGGCGCCGACATGAGCACCATCCGCAAGCCGGACGGCTCGCTCGTGCTCGACGCCAACAACAAGCCGTTCCGGCAGAAGAACGACGACCCCGGCGACCCGGGCTTCGTGACGCTGCGCAAGGCCATGGAACAGTCCATGAACGTGCCGTACGTGCAGCTCGGCGAGGATGTCGGCGGCACGAACGTGATGGCGCTGGCCGAGAAGATGGGTCTGAAGAAGGAGAGCTTCTCCGACCCGAACACGGCCTCCTTCGCGATCGGTACCTCCACCCCGAGCGCGATCCGGATGGCCTCGGCCTACTCGGTCTTCGCCGCGCGCGGTCAGCAGACCGACCCGTACTCGGTGACCAAGGTCGAGCTCAACGGTGTGGCCAGGCCGGCCTTCACCAAGCCGACCCCCAAGCCGGTGCTCGACCAGGCGGTCGCCGACAACATCACCGACGTCCTGCAGGGCGTGGTGCTGCGAGGCACCGGCACCAAGGCCCAGGCGGTCGGCCGTCCGATCGCCGGCAAGACCGGTACCACCGACAAGGGCGTCTCCGCCTGGTTCGACGGCTACACCCCGCAGCTGGCCACCGCGGTCAGCATGTTCCGCGAGGACCCGAGCAACCCCGCGCTGCTCTCGCTGACCGGCACCGGCGGCGCGGTCGGCGGCTTCTACGGCGGTAACCTCCCGACCGAGATCTTCGCCCAGTACATGAAGGCCGCACTGGCGAACACCCCGGTGGTGGACTTCCCGGCGCCGGAACCGATCAACACCGAGGTCGACTCCTCGGGCGCGCCGAGCACCGCCTCGCCCTCGCCCTCCACCTCGGCGACCAACACGGCCACGGCTCCCACCAGCGCCCCGGCGGCCCCGGTCACCAGTGCTCCGTCCCAGCCGCAGCCCGGCGATTCGGGTACCGTGACGGGCTCCCCCTCCGCACCCAGCAGCCCGGGCGCCAGCTGCGACCCCGCGCAGTCGCTCTTCGGCTGCGGTCCGACGGGCTTCCCGCCGCCGTCCAAGCCAGGCCACGGTCATTCGAGCCCCCCGCCGCCTACCGGCGGGGGGACCGCGCCCGCCTCACCGGGCGGCGGACTGCTCAACTAGGACCGGCCGTGGCGGCCCCGCACTTCGGTGCGGGGCCGCCACGGCCGTCTGCGGCGGACGGCTCGCGGGGTCCTTCTCGTCCGGATCACCGTCGTGCGGCAGTATGTCCGCCATGACGTCCATCGCGCGTGACGAAGCCACCGGTCCCGAGGCAGCGGCCGCGGCCGCTGCCGTGGAGGGGCCGTTGCCCAACACCGTGGTCGTCCCCGCGGACGAGGACCCGGTCGCGGCGGCCGGCAGCGAGCTCCTCGGCGGCCCGCCCGGTCGGCGGGCCCTGCTGGGCGTCTCCTGGTGGATCCCGGCCCGGGTCCTGGCGCTCTTCACCGTGGTCACCTACGTGCTGGGCATGGTTCAGAAGCTGCCCTGCTACACCAGCGGCTGGTTCTTCGGCGCCACCGCCCAGTACACCCACGCCTGCTACAGCGACATCCCGCACCTGTACTCCGCGCGCGGCTTCGCCGACGGCCTGCACCCGTATCTGGACATGCTGCCGCAGCCGACGCCGGACATGAAGTTCCTTGAGTACCCGGTACTGACCGGGGGCTTCATGCAGATCGCCGCCTGGCTCACCCCGCACGGTGGTCTGATCCAGGACCGCGAGCGCTGGTTCTGGATGGCCAACGCCGGGATGCTGCTGATCTGCGCGGTGGTCACCGCGATCGCGCTCTCCCGCACCCACCGCCGCCGCCCCTGGGACGCGCTGCTCTTCGCCCTCGCGCCCTGCCTGGCGCTGGACGCCACGATCAACTGGGACCTGCTGGCGGTCGCGCTGACCGCGGTGGCGATGGCGTACTGGGCGAACAGCCGCACCGTCTGGGCCGGCATCTTCATCGGTCTGGCCACCGCCGCCAAGCTCTACCCGCTGCTGCTGCTCGGCCCGCTGCTGGTGCTCTGCTGGCGGGCCGGCCGCTGGCGGGCCTTCTGGCAGGCGACCAGCGGCGCGGTCGGCGCCTGGCTGCTCGTCAACGTCCCGATCATGATCGCCAGCTGGGACGGCTGGGTCACCTTCTACACCTTCAGTCAGAGCCGCAAGGAGGACTTCGGGTCCTTCTGGATGATCCTGATGCAGGACCGCAACGCGTCGCTGGACGGCCTCAACAACTGGATCGCCGGGCTGCTGATCGCCTGCTTCCTGGGCATCGGCTGGCTCGCCCTGTCGGCCCCGCGCCGTCCGCGCTACGCCCAGCTGGTCTTCCTGGCAGTTGCCGCCTTCGTCGTCACCAACAAGGTCTACTCGCCGCAGTACGTGCTCTGGCTGATCCCGCTGGCGGCGCTGGCCCGGCCGCGCTGGCGCGACTTCCTGATCTGGCAGGCCTGCGAGGTGCTGTACTTCCTGGGCATCTGGTCCTACCTGGCCTACACCGGCGACTCCAAGCAGCACGGCATCGGCCAGGACTGGTACCACTTCGCGATCATGCTGCACCTGGTCGGCACGCTCTACCTGTGCGCCATGGTGATCCGCGACATCCTGCGCCCGGACCGCGACCCGGTCCGCTGGGACGGCAGTGACGACCCGTCGGGCGGCGTGCTCGACCTGGCCCCGGACCGGTTCGTGATCGGCACCGCCGCCCGACTGCGCGAGGCGCAGTCCTACGCCGCGTACGCGCCGATGAGCCGGGAGGACTGGCTGGCGGACAGCCGGTCCGAGGAGCTGGACCAGGTGGACTGGGCCGCCGAGGAGCCCGTCCCCGAGGACTCCTAGCGGTCGGTCACCCGGTCGAAGTGCGTCGTGGTGTGGCGCACATTGACGGGCAGCTCGTCGCCCAGGGCCGGCGGCTTGCCGTCGCCGGGCAGGAACAGGATGCTCACCTGCATGTGCGGCGGCTCGGCGAACCAGAGCTGGCGTCCGGCCCACTGGTAGGGCGAGAGCGTCCGGTTGACGGTGGCGAGGCCCGCGCGGGCGATGCCCTTGGCGCGCGGCACCAGCCCGTGCACGTACTTCGGCGCCTCCATCCCGACGCCGTGCGCGGTGCCGCCGGAGACCACCAGCAGGTGGCCGTCGGCGGGGGCCTTGTGCTGGCGGTAGCCGTAGCGCTCGCCCTTGACGACCGGCGTCACGTCCAGCACCGTCGCCCGGGCCTCCAGGGCGACGATGTCGCCCAGCCAGAGCCGGGTGCCGATCCGCGAGCGGAACCGCGTGTGCGGGTGGCGCACCGTCAGCCAGGCCACCCCGTGGGCGCTCAGGTGGCTCAGATAGACGGTGTCGACGGGCAGGCCGGCCGCGGCGATCGCCTGCACCCAGGCGGAGACCTCGACGGCCGGGTCGGAGCCGTCCGGCCGGTCCAGCGGCAGGTGCAGCGCGAAGCCCTCGAAGGTGACGTCGTCGACGGCCCGCGCCAGGTGGACCAGATCCCCGGGGGCGATCCCGTGCCGGCGCATGCTGGTCATGCACTCCACCACCACCCGGGCGCCGGGCAGCGCCCTGGCCGCCTCCACGCTCGCCACCGTGCGCAGCACCCGGGACGGTAGCGCCGGTCCGTCCTCGCCGATCCGGTACGGCGTCAGCACCAGCAGCTCGCCCTCGAACCGGCCGAGCGCCCCGGCGGCCTCGGCCGCGGTGCCGACCGCCAGCAGCGGGGCGCCCAGCAGGGCGGCCTCCTGGGCCAGCCGGTCGTTGCCCAGACCGTAGCCGTTGCCCTTGGCCACCGGGACCAGCCCGGGGAACTCGGCGACCAGCGCGTGCTGATGCGCCCGCCAGCGGTCGGTGTCCACGTACAGCGACAGAGTCATCGAGCTCTCCCGAGGTGGTGCTTCTCGTGCAGGTGGTGCGGGAACGGGTACGGCAGGGGCGTCAGCGGCGGGACATGTAGAGGTCAAGGGCCTTGTGCAGCAGCTTGTTGAGCGGGAAGTCCCACTCGCCCAGGTACTCGGCCGCCTGGCCGCCGGTGCCGAGCTTGAACTGGATCAGGCCGAACAGCGGGTCGTCCTCGTCGAGGGTGTCGCTGATGCCGCGCAGGTCGTAGATCCCGGCGCCCAGCGCGTAGGAGTCGCGCATCATCCGCCACTGGATCGCGTTGGACGGCTTGACCTCGCGCTTGTGGTCGGCGGAGGCGCCGTAGGAGTACCAGACGTGCTCACCCACCGTCAGCATGGTGGTCGCCGCCAGCGGCTCGCCCTCGTGGTAGGCGATGTAGAGCCGCATCCGGTTGGGGTCCTCGGAGGTCAGCGCCTTCCACATCCGCTGGAAGTAGGACAGCGGGCGCGGGGTGAAGCGGTCCCGCTCGGCCGTCACCAGGTAGAGCTGGTGGAAGACCGCCAGCTCCTCGTAGCCGCCCTGGACCACCTCCACGCCGCTCTTCTCGGCCTTCTTGATGTTGCGCCGCCACAGCTGGTTGAAGCCGCGCTGCACATCGTCCAGCGAGCGGCTGGCCAGCGGCACCTGGAAGACGTAGCGCGGCTGCACGTCGCCGAACCCGGCGCCGCCGTCCTCGCCCTGCAGCCAGCCCGAGCGCCGCAGCCGGTCGGCCACCTCGAAGGCCCGCGGCTCGTACCAGTCCGGCTCCACGTCCCGCAGCCGCTTCGCCTCCTGGCCGGCCACCGCCTCCTTGATGGTCGAGGCCTCCCAGCGCCGCACCACCACCGGCGGCCCGATCTTCACCGAGAACGCCCCCTGCGCCTTCAGATGCGCCAGCAGCGGCTGCATCCAGCGGTCCAGGTCGGGATCGAACCAGTCGATCACCGGACCCTCCGGCAGATACGCCAAGTACCGCTTCACCTTGGGCAACTGCCGGTACAGCACCAGCCCGGCACCCACCACCGCGCCCGTCGGGTCCACCCAGCCCACCGACTCGCTGCGCCACTCGGCCTTCACTTCGCCCCAGGACGGCACCTGCATGTGGCTCGCGGACGGCAGGCTCCTGACGAAGGAGAGATGCTCCTCGCGGGTGATCGTCCTCAGACGCAGGCTCATGCTCTCGGTGCTCCTTGGCTGGTTCGGGACAGCGGGGGTGGCGACGGCGGGCGATGCGCGGGCTGGTGTGACCCTAACGCCCGAATGGTCCGTTTCGGGGGGTCTCCGATGCGGCGCGTTGACGGAACCCTAGGGCCGTCAGGAGCGCGCGCGGGACGTCCGGCGCACGACGGACGGCGTCCCCCCGGCCGTGTGGGGGAACGCCGTCCGTCGTGCGCGGGTGCCGGTGGGGCTAACTGCTGTAGAGCCCACCGTGGGCCAGCCCGAGTCCGAAACCGATCACGGACATCGCCAGGGCGATCACAATCACAAAGCGTTCGGCCGTGGTGACGGAGATGAACTGAGCCCACAGGCCGGTGACGATCCCGCCCAGCCCCGTCCAGGAGCTGAGCAGATGCAGGTTGTAGAAGCCGGAGGAGATGAAGGCCACCAGGCCGAAGACGACGGTGATACCCAGCAGGGTGTTCTCCCTGGGGTGGGGGCGGCCATCGGTGTTCAGCGTGAGTGCGGGGAATCGGCGGACGGACTGTGCCATGGAACCCACCTCCTGCGGAGGGCGAGGATGCGCGTGTAGCCGTTGTGCCCAGATTGCGCCGGTTGACCCCTGGATCTCAACCGGTACGCGTTTTGTTCGGCCGTACGGGTGCGGGTAGGCTGTGCGGTCTGCACTGGTGTAGTTGTGCCTCCCCTGTCTCCGCGTACGGGTTCTCACCCGATCGTGGGTCGACGGGAGTCGCATTGTCGGACCCGGCCGCTACGGTGGCCCGAGGTCGGTCACTCCTCCAGTGCCGACGCTGCACAACCCTCCTGCCACGGAGAGACCGTGGCCGCTGAGTCCAAAGGAGGTGGGTTACTCATGCGTCACTACGAGGTGATGGTCATCCTCGACCCCTCGGTCGAGGAGCGCGCTGTCTCCCCCCTGATCGAGAACTTCCTCAACGTTGTCCGCGAAGGCGGCGGCAACGTGGAGAAGGTCGACACCTGGGGCCGTCGTCGCCTGTCGTACGAGATCAACAAGCAGTCCGAGGGCATCTACACGGTCATCGACCTGAAGGCCACGCCCGCGGTTGTCAAGGAGCTCGACCGCCAGTTCTCGCTGAGCGAGTCGGTTCTGCGGACCAAGGTCCTGCGCCCGGACACCCACTGAGCCACCGCTGAGACCCCTACGGGTCTGCGGTAACTCAGGTCCGATGTTTCACGTGGCGGAAGCCACTAAAAAGCACCCGCTGAAGCGTGAAACATCGCTGAACGGAACTCCTCCTCCCGAGAGGCCATCACACCATGGCAGGCGAGACCGTCATCACACTCGTCGGCAATCTCGTCGACGACCCCGAGCTGCGTTTCACCCCGTCGGGTGCGGCGGTCGCGAAGTTCCGCATCGCGTCCACCCCCCGCACCTTTGACCGCCAGACGAACGAGTGGAAGGACGGCGAGAGCCTCTTCCTCACGTGCAACGTCTGGCGTCAGCCGGCGGAGAACGTGGCCGAGTCGCTGCAGCGCGGCATGCGCGTGATCGTGCAGGGCCGACTGCGCCAGCGGTCTTACGAGACCAAGGAAGGCGAGAAGCGGACGGTCTTCGAGGTCGAGGTCGACGAGGTCGGCCCGAGCCTGCGCTCGGCGACTGCCAAGGTGACCCGGGCCAACCGGTCCGGTGGCCAGGGCGGTCCTGGCGGTGGCGGCGGCTTCGGCGGCGGCCAGCCCCAGGGCGGCGGGTTCGGCGGTGGCGGCCAGCAGGGTGGCGGCGGCTGGGGTGGCAACACCTCCGGCGGCGGCCAGTCCGGCCCCAGCGACGACCCGTGGGCGTCCAGCGCTCCGTCCTCTGGTGGAAACCAGGGTGGCGGCGGTGGCTGGGGTGCCCCGTCCGGTGGCGGCTTCTCGGAAGAGCCCCCGTTCTAGAGCTGACAGATTTCGTGCGACCCGGAGCCGTGTGCTGACGCGCCGGCCCCGGATCGTGAATCCACTTTGGAGCACACAATGGCGAAGCCGCCTGCTCGCAAGCCTAAGAAGAAGGTTTGCGTCTTCTGCAAGGACAAGGTCAACTACGTTGACTACAAGGACACGAACTTGCTCCGCAAGTTCATCTCCGACCGCGGGAAGATCCGCGCCCGCCGGGTCACCGGCAACTGCACCCAGCACCAGCGTGACGTCGCCACGGCCGTGAAGAACAGCCGTGAGATGGCCCTGCTGCCCTACACCAGCACCGCGCGCTAAGAGAGGGTGACCAAAGAATGAAGATCATCCTCACTCACGAGGTCTCCGGCCTCGGTGGCGCCGGCGAGGTTGTCGAGGTCAAGGACGGTTACGCCCGTAACTTCCTCGTCCCGCGCGGCTTCGCCATCCGCTGGACCAAGGGTGGACAGAAGGACGTCGACGCGATCCGTCGCGCCCGCAAGGTCCACCAGATCCAGACCCTTGAGGCTGCCAACGAGTTCAAGGGCAAGCTGGAGGGCCTGCAGGTCAAGCTGGCCGTTCGCTCCGGCGAGGCCGGCCGTCTGTTCGGTTCGGTGACCCAGGCCGATGTCGTCGAGGCCGTCAAGGCCGCCGGTGGCCCGGCTGTGGACAAGCGCGCTGTCACGATCGCCTCGCCGATCAAGACCGTGGGCACCCACAAGGTCTCGGTCAAGCTGCACGCCGACGTCCAGGCCAACCTCGACGTCTCCGTCGTGTCTGCCTGAACTGCCTAGCAGTCGCTTGACCTGAGGGCCGGCGTTCCGTTCGCGGAGCGTCGGCCCTCAGGCTTTGTGCGCCGACCTGCCGGCGATCTCAGGCCCGGACGGCGCCGGTCACCAGCCAGTGGCCACCGCGGACCCGGCCCAGCAGGAAGCCGCCGCGCAGCAGCATGAACAGGTTCATCGCCCACCACAGACCCGGCAGCCCCCAGCCGAGCGCGGGCACCGCCAGCGCCAGCGGGGCGAAGCCGGCCAGCGTGCCGAGCATCGCCCAGGCCAGGTAGGGGCCGTCGCCCGCGCCCATCAGCACGCCGTCCAGGATGAAGACCAGGCCGGCCATCGGCTGGGTCAGCGCGACCAGCAGCAGCACGGCCGAGAGCCGGGCCTGCACCGCCGGGTCCGGGCTGAACAGCGGCACGTACAGCGGACGGGCGGCCACCACCAGCAGGCCGAACAGCACGCCGGAGCCGACGCCCCAGAGCACCATCCGGCGGGTCGCGGCGCGGGCCCCCGGCGCGTCCCCGGCGCCCAGGTAGCGGCCGATGATCGCCTGGCCGGCGATGGCGATGGCGTCCAGGCCGAAGGCGAGGAAGCTCCACAGGGCCATCGCGATCTGGTGGGCCGCGACCTCGCGGTCGCCCAGCCGGGCGGCCACCGCCGTGGCGATCATCAGGACGGCGCGCAGGCTGAGCGTGCGGACCATCAGCGGCCAGCCGGTCCTGGCGCAGGCCCGGATGCCCGCCGCGTCCGGCCGCAGCCCGGCCCGCTCGCGGCGGGCGCCGCGGACCACCACGACCACGTAGGCCACCGCCATCGAGGTCTGCGCCAGCACCGTCCCCCAGGCGGAGCCGGCCACGCCCAGGCCGGCGCCGTAGACCAGGCCGAGGTTGAGGCCGATATTGGCGGTGAAGCCGGCCACCGCGACCACCAGCGGTGTGCGGGTGTCCTGCAGGCCGCGCAGCACGCCGGTGGCCGCCAGCACCATCAGCATCGCCGGGATGCCCAGCGAGCTGATCCGCAGGTAGTCGACCGCGTACGGGGTGGCGGTGGGCGAGGCGCCCAGGGCGGCGGCGATCGAGGGGGCGAGGACGAGGGCGAGCAGGACCAGCGGGACGGCGAGCAGCAGGGCGAGCCAGATGCCGTCGATGCCCTGCTGGATGGCGCCGCGGCGGTCGCCGGCCCCGATCCGGCGGGCCACCGCGGCGGTGGTGGCGTACGCGAGGAAGACGAACACCCCGGTGATGGTGGAGAGCGCCGCGCCTGCCACGCCGAGGCCGGCCAGTTGGGAGGTTCCCAGATGACCGACAATGGCGGAGTCGGCCATCAGGAAGAGCGGCTCGGCGACCAGGGCCCCGAACGCCGGAACGGCCAGTGCGAGGATCTCGCGATCCTGGCGGCGCCGATCGGCTCGCGGGGCCGAGGTGGCTGCCGTGCGGGTGACCGTTCTCATGGGGGTAACCGTAGTCATCCACAGGTAAGTGCTGCAATAGCGTCTCAGCTCTTACTCGTACCTGTGAGCGACCGGCCGGTAGCCGGGTCTGCGGGGGTGGATCCCTACCTGTGTGAAGTATTTCTCATGCACAGCCATCAGATCGTGTCATCGCAGGTCAGCAAGTTGACACCGAGTGGATGGTCTGGTTATCCACAGGTCCGTCCACATGCTCGTGCACAGGTTTCGGGCAGTTGTCCACAGGATAGGTCCCGTCATCCACACGCCCTGTGGATAACCGTCTTGGTCGAAGGCCCCTCGGCCCCTTAGCGTGGGCGCTCGTCCGACGCGCCAGATGCCCACCCGGCGTCCGTTTTGTCGGCCCTGTGGCGTAAGAAGGAGGTGGACCGGTTCGTGACCCCGTCCGCCCGCCTTGGCCCTGATGCCTTCGCACCGCACTCGCACCGCTCGCTGATCGGGGAACACGCGTGACCGGCCCCCAGTACGACGACCACGAGGTGCCTCCGCCCCCGGAGGACGACTGGCAGCCGTCCGACGACGCCTTCTCCGGTCCCTACCAGCCGGACGGGCCGGGCGATCGGCTGCCCGTCTCGCGCAGCCGTACGGCCGTCGCCGCGGGCGGTGGCGGTGGCAAGGGCGGCCCCGGCGGCGGTGGTGGCAAGGGCGACTTCCGCAAGCGCGACCAGGACGGCGACAAGGGCGGCGACCGCGACCGCTCCGGCGGTGTCGAGGGCTTCGAACGGGTGCCCCCGCAGGACCTCGCCGCCGAGCAGTCCGTCCTCGGCGGCATGCTGCTCTCCAAGGACGCCATCGCCGACGTCGTCGAGGTGCTGAAACCGCACGACTACTACCGCCCGGCCCACGAGCTCGTCCACAGCGCGATCCTCGACCTCTACGCCCGCGGCGAGCCGGCCGACCCGATCACCGTCGCCAGCGAGCTCACCAAGCGCGGCGAGCTGGTCCGCGTCGGCGGTCCCGGCTATCTGCACACCCTGGTCAACTCCGTCCCGACCGCCGCCAACGCCGAGTACTACGCCGAGATCGTCCACGAGCGCGCGGTGCTGCGCCGCCTGGTCGAGGCGGGCACCCGGATCGCCGGCATGGGCTACGCCGCCGAAGGCGACGTCGACGAGATCGTCAACGCCGCCCAGGCCGAGATCTACGCCGTCACCGAGCAGCGCACCAGCGAGGACTACGCCCCGCTCGCCGACATCATGGAGGGCGCCCTCGACGAGATCGAGGCCATCGGCTCCCGCCAGGGCCAGATGTCCGGAGTCCCCACCGGCTTCGCCGACCTCGACGCCCTCACCAACGGCCTGCACCCGGGCCAGATGATCGTCATCGCCGCGCGCCCCGCGATGGGAAAGTCGACACTGGCGTTGGACTTCTCGCGGGCCTGCTCGATCACCAACGGCCTGCCGAGCGTGATCTTCTCGCTCGAAATGGGCCGCAACGAGATCGCCATGCGCCTCCTCTCGGCCGAGGCGCGGGTCGCACTGCACCACATGCGCTCGGGCAACATGACGGACGACGACTGGACCCGGGTCGCCCGCCGGATGCCGGACGTCACCGCCGCGCCGCTCTTCATCGACGACTCCCCCAACCTGTCGATGATGGAGATCCGCGCCAAGTGCCGCCGTCTGAAGCAGCGTCAGGACCTCAAGCTGGTGGTCATCGACTACCTCCAGCTGATGCAGTCCGGCGGCTCCCGGCGGGCCGAGAGCCGCCAGCAGGAGGTCTCCGACATGTCGCGAAACCTCAAGCTGCTGGCCAAGGAGCTGGAGGTCCCGGTGATCGCGCTCTCCCAGCTGAACCGTGGTCCCGAACAGCGCACCGACAAGAAGCCGATGGTCTCCGACCTGCGTGAATCGGGCTCCATCGAGCAGGACGCCGACATGGTCATCCTGCTCCACCGCGAGGACGCCTACGAGAAGGAGTCCCCCCGCGCGGGCGAGGCCGACCTGATCGTCGCCAAGCACCGAAACGGCCCCACCGCCACCATCACGGTCGCCTTCCAGGGCCACTACTCCCGCTTCGTCGACATGACGCGGGACTGAGCCGGCCGGTAATTGGTGGGCGGTAATCCGTTTGGCCAGGGCGCCGGCGGGGTGCGCTCGCTCGTGGGCTGAGGCCTCGATCTCGGTGGTCGGAAAAAAGTTCACCCGGGCTGTCGAATCGGTCGACCGCTGTTCGACGCACCGGTAGAGGCTGGGTTCGCCGGGCGGGAGACCACCCGGGGGCCGGGGCCCTGATCCGTCAGCGGATCACCGATCACCGAGGCCGCCAAGGCCGCCCGAGGGAACGAGGAAGACGATGCGATTCATGATGCTGGTCAGGGCCGACGAGGCCACCGAGGCGGGCGTGCTCCCCAGCAGGGAGCTGGTCGAGGAGATGGGCAGGTACAACGAGGAGCTGGTCAAGGCGGGTGTGCTGCTGGCGGCGGACGGGCTGCACCCCAGCTCCAAGGGGGCCAGGGTCGAGTTCCACGCGGGCCGGCCGACGGTCACCGACGGGCCGTTCGCCGAGGCGAAGGAGCTGATCGCCGGCTTCTGGATCATCCAGGTGACGTCGAAGGAGGAGGCCGTCCAGTGGGCCTCGCGGGTGCCCTTCGGTGAGGGCGGAGTGGTGGAGCTGCGCCAGGTGTTCGAGCCGGGGGACTTCCCCGAGGAGATCGTGACGCCCGAGGCCGCCGCGCGCGAGGAGAAGCTGCGCGAGGAGCTGCAGCGGCAGTCCGCGCAGCGGTAGCGGGTGGGGGAGGCACGGAGTTCGCTTGCGGCGGCCCCCGGAGCACTGCTCTGATGGGTTGCCGTGAGCGATTCCGAGGTGCACCGCACCATCGACGCTGTCTGGCGGATCGAGGCGGCCCGGCTGATCGCCGGGCTCGCCCGGTTGGTGCGTGATGTCGGGGTCGCCGAGGAGCTGGCGCAGGACGCGCTGGTCGCGGCGCTGGAGCAGTGGCCGAAGGAGGGCATCCCGGACAATCCGGGCGCCTGGCTGATGGCCACCGCGAAGCACCGCGCGATCGACCTGCTGCGCCGCAAGGAGCGCCTGGCCCACAAGCTGGAGCAGCTCGGCCATGAGCTGGAGACCGGCGCGTCCGGCGCCGCGGCGCCCGCGCCGGACGCGGTGGCGGAGCGGGACGGCACGATCGAGGACGATCTGCTGCGCCTGGTGTTCACCGCCTGCCACCCGGTGCTGTCCACCGAGGCGCGGGTCGCGCTGACCCTGCGGCTGCTCGGCGGGCTGACGACGGACGAGATCGCCCGGGCGTTCCTGGTCGCGGATTCCACCGTCGCGCAGCGCATCGTGCGGGCCAAACGGACGCTGGCCAAGGCGCAGGTGCCGTTCGAGGTGCCGCAGGGCCCGGAGTTGGCGGACCGGCTCTCCTCGGTGCTCGAAGTGGTGTATCTGATCTTCAATGAGGGGTACGCGGCGACCGCCGGCGACGACTGGATGCGGCCGGCGCTCTGCGAGGAGGCGCTGCGGCTGGGCCGGATCCTGGCCGAGCTGGTGCCCAAGGAGCCGGAGGTGCATGGGCTGGTCGCGCTGATGGAGATCCAGGCCTCCCGCGCGGCGGCTCGGACCGGGCCGGGCGGCGTGCCCGTACTGCTGCTCGACCAGGATCGCGGGCGGTGGGACCAGCTGCTGATCCGGCGCGGGCTCGCGGCCCTGGAACGGGCTCAGGAGCTCGGTGGCGCGGGCGGCGGGTACGCCCTGCAGGCCGCGATCGCCGCCTGCCACGCCCGGGCCAGGACGGCGGCGGAGACGGACTGGGTGCGGATCGCCGCGCTGTACGCGGCGCTCGCGCGGCGCACGCCGTCGCCCGTGGTGGAGCTGAACCGGGCGGTGGCGCTGTCGATGGCGTTCGGCCCGGCCACCGGTCTCGAGCTGGTCGACCAGCTCACCGAGGAGCCGTCGCTGAGGACGTACCACCTGCTGCCGAGCGTCCGGGGTGACCTGCTGGCCAGGGTCGGGCGGCTCGACGAGGCGCGCGAGGAGTTCGTCCGCGCGGCCGCGCTGACCCGCAACGAGCGCGAGCGCGCCGTGCTGCTGGCGCGGGCGGCCGACTGCGTTCAGCGGCCGGGTGAGGCCGGCCCGCCGCCTTGACGCAGCAGGTGGCCGCGGCCGGGGGTCAGCAGGAGGAGGGCGGGCAGGACGTGGGCGGGCCGGCGCGGTCCGCGAGGTGGGTGGAGGCCCAGCGGTGCAGTGCCTCCAGCGCCGGGCCGAGGGCGAGGCCCGCTTCGGTGAGCTGGTAGCTGACCCGCAGCGGCGGGCCCTCGTCGACCTGGCGCAGCACCAGGCCGGCCTCGGCCAGTTCGGTCAGCCGGTCGGAGAGCATCCGCTCGCTGATGCCCGGGATCGCCCGGCGCAGTTCGGAGAAGTAGCCGGGTTGCTGGGTGAGGACGGCCAGGATCAGGCCGGACCAGCGCTTGCCGAGGAGCTCGAACACCCGGTGCATGGCGACGTCCACACCGGAACAGGCGTTGGCCGCGGTCGTGGGTGCTGCTGGCTTGCTCATGCCTCCAGGGTACTGGCTCTCCGCTAGTGACTGAAGAAAAGTAAGCTGCTACTGTAAAAGCAGCTGCCGAGGAAAAGGCAGCAACTACCCAGATCTCGGAGGATCGCCATGGCCACGCTGCTGCACATCGACTCGTCGGCTCTTTTCGAGGGTTCCGTCTCCCGCGAGGTCTCGGCCGCCTTCCGTACCGAGTGGGAGGCCGCCAACCCGGGCGGCACGGTGATCTACCGCGACCTCGCCCTCACCCCCACGCCGCACCTGGACGCCGCCGCGATCTCGGGGGCCTTCACCCCGGCCGACCAGCGCACGCCCGAGCAGCTGGCCGCCCACAACGTGCGCGACGAGCTGATCTCCGAGCTGGAGCAGGCCGACCACGTGGTCATCGGCGCCCCGATGTACAACTTCGCCATCCCGTCCTCGCTCAAGGCCTGGATCGACCAGGTGGTCCTCTTCGGCCGTACCGCGGGTGCGGAGAAGTCCGCCGCCGGCACCCCCGTCACCGTGATCGCCTCGCGCGGTGGCTCCTACGCCGCGGGTAGCCCGCGCGAGTCCTTCGAGTTCGCCACCAACTACGTGGAGAAGGTGCTGACCGAGCTGCTGGGCCTGGAGGTCACCCTGGTGGTCCCCGAGTTCACCATGGCCAAGGCCAACCCGGCGCTCGCCGAGTTCGTCGAGACCGCCGAGGCCTCCAAGGCCAAGGCCCTCCAGGACGCCGCCGCGATCGCCAAGGCCACCGCGGAGCGCGTCGCGGTCTGACGCCACACGGCCTCACCCGGCCGGGCGCTCCCACCGGGCGGTCCGGCCGGGCGGCTTCCATGCTGGTCCCGACAGGGCCCCCGCGCGGCGGGGGATCCGTGCACCGCCGTGGACCAGGGAGAGCCAGTGACGTCGTCGCCACCGCCCGAGGAGAGTGCCGACCGGCCCGGCGGCGCGAACGGCGGCGGTCGGCAGGACGGTTCGAGGGGCGCCGCGGCGCCCGGGCCGACGCTGGAGATCGACGTCTTCGTCGGCCCGGAGTCGGCCTTCTTCGTCACCTCCACCCTGATCATCGGCCGGCGCGACGCGATCCTGGTCGACGCCCAGCTCACCCGCAGCGCGGGCCGCGAGCTCGCCGAGTGGATCGCCGGCAAGGACCGCAACCTGCTGGCCATCGTGATCACCCACCCGCACCCCGACCACTACTTCGGTGTGGAGGAGGTGCTGCGGCTGTTCCCGCAGGCGCATGTGCTGGCGGCGCCGCAGGTGGTCGACGAGATCGTCCGGACGGCGGCCGGCAAGGTGGTCCAGTGGCGCCCGGTCTTCGGTGACGACCTCCCCGAGGCGCCGGTCGTCCCGCGCGCCCTGCTGCCGCAGCCGCTGATGATCGACCGCCAGCTGATCCGGGTGCTCTACCTCGGGCAGGGCGACAGCGCGCACTGCACGGTCGTGCACGTCCCCGGCGCCCGGACGGTGATCGCCGGCGACCTCGTCTACAACGGGACGCACGTGTGGACCGCCGAGACCACCCCCGCCGAGCGCGGCGTCTGGGCGCAGAACCTGGGGCGGATCGCCGACCTGGGCGTCGAGCGGGTGATCGCCGGGCACCGGGCACCGGACCAGGACGACGACGCGGCGCGGGTGCTCACCTTCACCGACGACTACCTCAAGGAGTTCGACCGGCTGCTCGCCGAGCACCCGGGCGACCCGGAGGGGCTGGTCACCGCGATGAGCGAGCGCTTCTGGCTGACGCTGCCGCAGTTCCTGGAGCTGGGCGCGGCGGCGAACACCGCGCGGCCCGCGGAGCCCGTGAGCCCGGAGGAGGGCGACGAAGGCAGCGAGGGCGACGAGGGCGACGAAGGCGCGGAGGACGAGGAAGCCTGAGCGCCGGATACTGGCCGCATGACGACGCCCTATGACGCGATCGTGCTGGCCGGCGGCGCCGCCCGCCGGCTGGACGGCGCGGACAAGCCGCAGCTGACCGTCGGCGGCCGCCCGCTGCTCGACCGCGTCCTGGCCGCCTGCGCCGGTGCCCGGAGCATCGTGGTGGTCGGCCCGCCCCGCCCGGCCGCCCGGCCCGGCCCCGTCCCGCACTGGACCCGCGAGCAGCCGCCCGGCGGCGGACCGGTGGCCGCCGTCGCGGCCGCCCTCGCCGAGCCGGCGATCTCGGCGGAGCGGGTGCTGCTGCTCGCCGCCGACCTGCCGTTCCTGGACGCCGCCACCCTGGGGCAGCTGCTGTCCGCCGTCACCGGCGAGGTCGAGGCCGCCGTCCTGGTGGACGCCGACGGCCGGGACCAGCCGCTGGTGGCGGCCTACCGTACCGCCGCGCTGCGCACCGCCCTGGCCGCGCTCGGCGACCCAGTCGGTGCCCCGCTGCGCCGCCTCACCGCCGGCCTGCGCACCGCCCGGGTGGCGGACCGCGACGGCGTCTCGTACGACTGCGACACCTGGGCCGAGCTGGCCGAGGCCCGCCGCCGGGCGCCCGAACGGGGCGGGCTCACCGCGCCGGACAGCGCGGTGTGAGCGCTCCGAAGCACCTTGGTCATCCGGATGGCACAGCAGGACCCGGTGGATCGGGCAGCATGTCCACCATGGAGCGCACGCTGGACGACTGGATCGCCGAGGCCAAGACCGAGCTGGGTATCGACCTGGAGGTCGACATCCCCGGCCTGCTCGACCTGGCCCGGGTGGTCGCACACGGGGTGGCCCGGCCGGCCGCGCCGCTGACCGCCTTCCTGGTCGGCTACGCGGCCGCGACGCGCGGCGGCGGGGCGACCGAGGTGGCCGAGGCCAACCGGCGGATCGCCGCCCTGGCCGAGCGCTGGGCCGACCAGCAGGCGCCGGGGCCGCAGTGAACGCGGCGGTGCCCTCGCTCGGCCCGGGCAGCCGGCCCGCCGACCGACCGTCGCGGTCGGCGGCGGCCGGGCACGACTGCCCCTGGCCGAAGGCCCGCGAGCTGGCCGGGCAGGCCGTCCGCGCGCCACTGCCCGCCGAGCGGCTCGACCTCGCGGCGGCGCTCGGCCGCACGCTGGCCGACCCGCTCACCGCGCTGACCGACCTGCCCGCCTTCGACACCTCCGCGATGGACGGCTGGGCGGTGGCAGGACCCGGCCCCTGGCGGCTGGCCGGACGCGTGCTGGCCGGCCGCACGCCGCCCCCGCTGGCGGACGGCTGGGCGACCGAGATCGCCACCGGCGCCCAGCTCCCGCCGGGCGCCACCGCCGTGCTGCGCCGCGAGCACGGCCGGGCCGAGGGCGGCACGAGCCTGCACGAGCTGGTCGCCAGCGGGCTGCCGCCGGGCCAGGACGTCCGGCCGCGCGGCCAGGAGTGCCGCCGGGCGGAGGCGCTGCTGCCCGCCGGGACCGTCGTCACCCCCGCCGTCCTCGGGCTCGCCGCGGCCTGCGGCTACGACCGCCTGCCGGTCCGGCGCCGGCCGACCGTGGAGCTGCTGGTGCTCGGCGACGAGTTGCTCGCCGCGGGTCTGCCCCGCCCCGGGCTGGTCCGCGACGCGCTGGGACCGCTGCTGGAGCCCTGGTTGTCGGCGGCCGGCGCGGAGTTGATCGGCCGTCGCTTCGTACAGGACGATCTCGGACTGCTCCAGGACGCCATCGGGCAGTCCCCGGCCGAGGTGGTGGTGACCACCGGCGGCACGGCGGCCGGTCCGGTCGACTTCCTGCACCCGGCGCTCGCGGCGGCCGGCGGGCGGCTGCTGGTGGACGGGGTGGCCGTCCGCCCCGGGCACCCGATGCTGCTCGCCGAGCTGCCCGGTGGCCGGCACCTGGTGGGACTGCCCGGCAACCCGCTGGCGGCGGTGGCCGGGACGGCGACCCTCGCGCTGCCGCTGCTGCACGGGCTCGCCGGCCGCCCGCCCGGGCCCGGCCGCTTCGCGCGGACGCAGGCGGCGCTGCCCGGCCACCCGTCCGACACCCGGCTGCTGCCGGTGCGGCTCACCGAGCACGGCCCGGTGCCGCTGGCCTTCGATGGCCCGGCGATGCTGCGCGGCCTCGCGCTCGCCGACGCCCTGGCGGTCGTCCCCCCGGGCGGACTGCCCGCCGGCGGACGGGTCGAGCTGCTCGCCACGCCGTAGCGCGCGGGCGGCTACTTGGCGATCTCCTCGCGGACGGCGGCGGTGATCCGCTCGGCGCGGGTGGCGATCTCGTCCACCCGCGCGGTCTCGGCGACCAGTCCGCTGCGCACCCGTTCGTCCCGCAGCCCGGTGAGATTCACCTCGACGTTGACCCGCGCGGTGACGGCCGCCGCGCGGGCCGCCTCGGCCGCCGCCGCGATGTCCGTGATCACGTTGGGGTTGCCGATCGGCAGCAGCGCCTCGGCGAGCTCGACCAGGTCCAGGGCGACCGCGATCACGTCGGCCGGCGGGCGGGCCGCTCCGGCCAGCGCCTCGGCGATGGCGGCGGTCCTGGCGGCCTTGTCCTGATCGCTCTCGCGGGGCAGCCGGTAGGCGTCGGTGACGGCGGTGAACGCGGCCGCGTCCTGCTCGGCGAGGGTCAGCGCCCGGGCCCGCAGGGTGTCGCTCTCGCGGCGGATCCGCTCCACCACCTGCTGGTGGGCGGCGTACTTCTCGCCGCTCGTGTAGCGGGCCACCATGCCCAGCAGGGCGCCCGCCTGGGCGGCCTGCAGGGCGGCCGACGCGCCGCCGCCGGGGGCGGGGACCCGGTCGGCCAGGCGGTCGAGGAAAACACTGATCGGCTCGTCGCGCACGGGACTCTTCCTTCGGAGGATCGGTGATCGCATCCTCGCATGACTGATGGACCGTCAGTTCATCCGGTCGGCACGGGAGTCGGCAGGGTGACGGCATGGTGGCGGCACGGGGTCGGCGCGCTGCGCCGGGCCATCGCCGAGTCATCGTCGATCTTCGGCACCGCTGACGGTAGCTTCGGGGCATGTATGCGATGACGATTCCAGAGCCCGGTGGACCCGACGCACTCGTCTGGGCCAAGGTGCCCGACCCGACGCCCGGCGAGGGCGAAGTCCTGGTCGAGGTGGCGGCGACCGCCGTCAACCGCGCCGACCTGCTGCAGCGCCAGGGGTTCTACAACCCGCCGCCCGGCGCCTCGCCCTACCCCGGCCTGGAGTGCTCGGGCCGGATCGTGGCGCTGGGTCCCGGGGTGGCCGGCTGGGCGGTGGGCGACGAGGTCTGCGCCCTGCTGGCCGGCGGCGGCTACGCCGAGCGGGTGGCCGTGCCGGTGGGCCAACTGCTGCCGATCCCCAAGGGCCTGGGCCTGGTGGCCGCCGCCGCGCTGCCCGAGGTGGCCTGCACGGTCTGGTCCAACGTCTTCATGGTGGCCCATCTGCGGCCCGCCGAGACGGTGCTGCTGCACGGCGGGGCGAGCGGGATCGGGACGATGGCGATCCAGCTGGCCAAGGCGGTCGGGGCGAAGGTGATCGTGACGGCGGGCAGCGCGAAGAAGCTCGACCGCTGTGCGGAGCTGGGCGCGGATGTCGGGATCAACTACCGCGAGCAGGACTTCGTGGAGGCGGTCCGCGAGGCCACCGGCGGGGCCGGGGTGGATGTGATCCTGGACATCATGGGCGCCAAGTACCTGCAGCGGAACGTGGACGCGCTGGCGGTGAACGGGCGGCTGGTGATCATCGGTCTGCAGGGCGGTGTGGAGGGCCAGTTGAACCTCTCAACGCTGCTGGCCAAGCGCGCCGCGGTGGCGGCCACCTCGCTGCGTCCGCGGCCGCTGGCGGAGAAGGCGGCGATCGTGGCGGCGGTGCGTGAGCACGTCTGGCCGCTGATCGAGTCGGGGGTGGTGAAACCGGTGGTGGACCGGGTGATGCCGCTGACCGCCGTCGCCGACGCGCACCGGGTGGTGGAGGCGAGCGAGCAGGTGGGGAAGATCGTGCTGCAGGCCTGAGAGCGGGAGATTCTCCGCAACGGAGTTCCGTGAGAGCGGGCAGTCGTTCACGGCAGCCTCACTCGAAGGAACTCCGTTTCCCCTCCCATTATGCTGTCTGGGTGACGGATCTGATCGAGCTGGTGATCTTCGACTGCGACGGCGTGCTGATAGACAGTGAGCGCCTCGCGGTTCGGGTGGATGCGGTGGTTCTCGCCTCGCTCGGGTGGGAACTGTCCGAGGAGGAGATCATCCGCCGCTTCGTGGGACGCTCGCACGCCTACATGGTCTCGGAGATCGAGGCGCACCTGGGCCGTCCGCTGCCGGCGGGGTGGGAGGAGGAGGTCCAGCCGCTCTACGACCGGGCCTTCGAAGACGAGTTGACGCCGGTCGAGGGGATCGTCGAGGCGCTGGACCTGATCACCCTGCCGACCTGTGTCGCCTCCAGCAGCAGCCATCAGCGCCTGCGCCGCACCCTCGGGCAGACCGGGCTCTACCCCCGCTTCGAAGGTCGTGTGTTCAGCGCGAGCGAAGTGGCGAACGGCAAGCCGGCCCCCGACCTGTTCCTGCACGCGGCCACCCGGTTGGGGGTCGACCCGGCGAAGTGCGTTGTCGTCGAGGACAGTCAGTACGGGGTTGCCGCGGGTCGGGCCGCCGGGATGCGGACCCTCGGGTTCGCGGGCGGCCTGACGCCTGCGGAGTGGCTGGAGGGGCCGGGCACGCTGGTCTTCGAGAAGATGCGGGACCTTCCGGATCTCCTTCGGTAGTCGGTAGGTGCTCAGCGCGCAGGATCGGTCGTCGACCTCTTGCCGAGGAGGACGCCGCGCCCTGCGTAGTAGCGCCGCACGGTCGGCCAGGGGACCTCGACGAACTCCTGCGAAACCCCGTACCAGCCGGACGGGTTGTGGATGGTCAGCGAGTCGGCGTCGGCGCCCACTGCCAGGACCAGATGGCCGCCCCGGGTGGGTGGTTCGATCTCGGCGCTGCGGATGCCCGGGTGCACGGACAGCATGACCAGGCGTCCTGAGCGGACCTGCCAGCCGATCTCGTGCAGTGGCAGCCACGGGCGGGACTCGGCGTAGAGGCCGAACCGTTCCCGTGTGTGGCGGGCGAACGGCTCGTAGATCAGCCCGTGCAGGCCGCCCTCGCGCCGTACGTACGCACCGGCATCCAGGTACTCCTGGCCGAGCGTGACGGTGGGCGGCGGGGTGATCCCCCAGTGGTCGAGCGCCATCCGGAGGCAGGCCATTCCGCACGCGCGCCAGGACCAGAACCGGTAGTCCTCGGCGGAGGTCGCGCCGGAGGCGGACCAGTTCGGATCGTGGGCGGCGTCCATCGCGCCTGTGACGATCGAGGAGACCAGCTCCGGCGACTCCCATTGCGCGTAGTACGGCACGTCATGACGGACCCGCGCCGGGAGGCCGGAAGTCCCCGGGGTCGCGTACGTCACGGGTTGGCACCCGTCTGCGGCTCGGGTTCCCAGTCGACGGGCCCGTAGTGGGCCTCCGGGCGGTCGGTCAGCAGGGCCCAGTACCGGTCTCCGTACGACCAGTGCCACCACTCCGTGGGGTAGTTGACGAATCCTGCCCGGGTGAGAGCGGTACCGAGCAGAAGCCGGTTGGCGCGGCTCTCGGCGTCGATGCCGTCGGCCTGGGTGTAGCACTGGAGCCGGCTGTCCTCGGGCGACGCGTTGACGATCGTCCCCATCGGCAGTTCCTGGCCGCCGGCGGTGCACAGGGTGAGATCGATCGCGGCTCCGGCGGAGTGCGGGGCGATGTGCGGGGGCGAGACGTAGCGACTGGCCGCCATGTCCAGCCCGGCCTCGTCCAGTTCCGGACGCAGTCGCCGCAGTTTGTCGCGGTAGGCGGTGAAGTACTGCCGCTGGAGGCGGGGCGGACGGTAGCCCTCGACGAACCGGAACCGGATGCCGTCCGGGAGCGCAGCGGAGGCTTCGGCCAGCCGCTGCGCCACTCCCTCGCGTACCTGGGCGAAATACCCGTCGGGGTCCGCCTTGCGGGTGTCGACGTCGAGGAACCCGCTGGTCCGCAGGTCGAGCAGATCCTCTCCGCATTCGGTGACGGGTATCGCGGCCACCCGGGGATCGGCCATAAGGATCACGTCGTTCGTCAAAGGGGCCTCCTTGGGGTGTCGCCGGCTCGGACGGCCGGCCGGTTCTTCGTACCAGGTCCGTGCGGGGCCTAGCCGGTCATGCTCCTGACGTCCTTGACCAGGAGCGGGACCACCATCGCCAGCAATGACAGGACGGCCGCGCAGACCAGTGTCGCCGACATGCCGCAGACGACGGCTATCGGGCCCACCACGGCCATGCCGAGCGGGCGCAGCGCCATGGATCCGAAGCGGTTGACCGCGTCCACCCGGGAGAGCAGGTCGCGTGGGACCTCCTTGGCGATCGCCGCCGACTCCACGGCACCGAAGACGGCGATCGCCACGCCCGAGACGAACTCGGACGCCGCGAGGACGGGAAGCGGGGCGGGGACGGCCAGCAGGAGCAGTGTCGGTCCGGCTCCGGCGAGCATGCTGAGGTAGCCGACGAGCAGCGGGCGGGTCATCCGCATCCGCAGGGACCAGGCGGTACCGCACAGTCCTCCGGCGCCCAGGGCGGCGACGATCACGGCCCAGGACGAGGCACCGCCCAGGCGCTGCTGCGCCACGATCGGCCCGAGGACGTTGAGTGCCGACAGTAGGCAGAGCTGGAACACGCTGGCGCTGGCGATCAGCGCTGTCAGCCAGCGCCGGTCGGTGACACAGCGCAGCCCGGCCATGATCTCCTTGCCCATCGGTCCGCGAGCGGTTCCGGCGGCCTGGCCCATCGGCCCGATCGCGGTGATCAGCAGGGCGCTGACGAGGAAGGTGGTTCCGTCGGCGACCAGCAGCCATCCCGGGTCGACCACGGTCAGCAGACCGGCGGCCAGCATCGGCCCGGCCACCTCGGCGGTGTTGCCGGCGAGTGAGAAGAGGCTGTAGGTCTGACGCTGCCGGTCCGCGGGGGCTACCTCGGCGATGGCCGCGGTCGAGGCCGGGTTGAAGAACGAGCCCGTTGCCCCGCGTCCGGCGGCCAGCAGCGCGATGGTCCACAGCGGGGCATGGTGCAGGAGGATCAGCACTCCGGTGAGCGTCTGTGTGACGAAGCCGGCGAGGTTGGACCAGGCCATCACCGTCCTGCGCGGGTACCGATCGCCGACCACCCCGCCGATCAGGACGAGGGCGACGCTCGGCAGGGCGCGGGCCGCGAGCACGAGCCCCACGCCGGAGGCGCCGGCGCCCAGCGACAGGACGGCGAAGACCAGCGCGACCGGTGCGACCATGTCCCCCAGCACCGAGCTGCTGCGGGCGAGGAACAGCAGGCGCAGCGGCCTGCTGCGCAGGAGCGCGCGAGTGCTGTCGTCCGGCCGTGCGGTGGAGGGCTGTTGCTCCTGAGCGGAGTTCACCTGGGCGTTGATGGCTGGTTCCTCAGGGGTGTCGGAAGGATCGGGTAGGGGCTGCCGCCGCGTGCCGTGGTGGTACGGCCAGGTGGCCGCGAGCGTCAGTCGGCCACCACGGCCCGAGTGAACTCGGACTGCTCCCAGGCCCTGACGGCCTGGTAGTCGCGGTCGAGCTGGTCGGCGTCCTCGTGGCACAGGTAGAGACCGCCGGGCTTGGTCCAGAGATCGACGGTGCGCGTCACCCGGTCGCCCACCTGCAGCGGGAGGCGGATGCCGTGGAACGACGGCAGTGCGGTCACCGGCCGCAGGTCCAGGGGCCGTTGGAGCGTCCCGGTGGCGGGTGAGATCAGGCTGACGCCCAGGGCGCGCCGCCGCAGGGGGCGTACCGGGCCGCGGTCGGCCACCTCGTCGGGAGCGAGGTAGGACTCCACGACCTCGTCGAGGTGGCTGGTGCCGAGAGCGCTGAGGCCGAGCGAGGGGTCGTGGCCGCCGGGCAGCCGGGTGCCGGTCTCCAGCAGCAGTGGGCCGCGGTCGGTGACGATCACCTCGGTGTGGGCAGCTCCCCAGCGGACACCCAGTCGGGTGAGCACCTGATCGACGTACGCGAGGAGTTCGCGTATGCCGGTGTCGCTCGGGTCTTGCAGGACCTGGCGGTCGTAGACCGGGCTGCCGTCGACCACGTGCTTGTCGGACCGCCAGATCTCGACGGCCGCGTGGAACCCGTCCACGGAGACGGTGTTGACCATGTACTCCGGGCCTGCCAGGAACTCCTGGATCACCGCGCCGTCGTTCTCCTGGCCGTAGGTGTTGGCCTGGGCCACCACCTGGTCGATGGCGGCGTCCCGTTCGGCGGCGCTGTGGCAGAGGTGGACGCCGTCCGTTCCCGCGCTGGCCGGTGGTTTGACGACTACCGTGCCCCGCGGGATGCCACCGACCTCCCAGCGGACGTTCTTCGCGCCGTTCAGGTGCTGCTGGGCGGGAACAGCGACGCCTTGCTCATGCAGGATCCGGTGCATGGTGCGCTTGTCCCGGCGGGCCTGGGCGAATCCCGGCGCGTTCGCCGTCGACAGGTCCATCTTGGTGGCGAGCAGGTCGGCGACGTCGCTGCCGCTCTCGGCGCCGGCCAGCAGGTGCCGGACGCCCAGGGCGTGCAGCCGTTCCGCGGTGCCGTCCGTCGGGTCGGTGCAGTCGAGCGCCTCACGGAAGTCGGACGCGTGGAAGGTGTCGAGCTGCCGCTCGAACGTCGCGTTCCGATTGCGGACGTGCACCACGGGGACTCCCCGTGAGCGGAACGCGGGGCCGAGCAGGTGGCCGGATCCGAAGGCGTCGACCACGGCGACCGCCCGGGCGTTGTAGCCGTCGTAGAGCATGTGCTCCCCGTTCTCTGGGTCTCTAAGCGTCAAGGCCCCTGTGGAAGAGGGGCATTGGTGTAGGCGCGCGGTATCAGAGAGCCGCTGCGGGCAGCAGCCCGCGGTCACCGTCGAGTCGGGACGGGTCGGGTTGCGGCCTCTTCCAGGGAGCGAGCTTGGCGGTGTTGGACGCGCTGGCCAGGACGATCCCGAGCAGGTCGGGGTAGGAGATGCCAGCGGCCGCGGCGGACAGCACGAGGTTGCTGCCGTGCTGGACGCCGGGAATCGTGTTGAGTTCCAGCAGGACCGGTTCGCCGTCCTGGGGAAGGATGAAGTCGACCCGGATCGATCCCTCGAAGTCGAACACGGACAGGATTTCCCGTGCGGCGTCGTGCAGGCGGCGCAGCCGGGGGTCGTCGGGATCGGTGAGTGCCTCGTAGCGGACGGTTCCGCTCTGCTCGCCGTGCAGCTTGCTGTACTCGTCGTAGTACTCTCGGTCGGTGACGCAGGCGATCGGTGGCAGGAGCAGCACCTGCTGGTCGATCCGGACCGCTGAGACGGTGACCGTGGCCCCGTCGACGAAAGACTCCGCGATCACGTCGTCGAAGCCGGCGTCCCACAACTGCCGCAGTGTGTGGTCAAGTTCATCCGGTTCGGTGACCAGGACCGTGCCCACGCTGCTGCCGCCGTTCACGGCCTTGAGCATGACCGGGCACGCGGGGGCCGGGTTCGGCAACACTCCGGGCGCCAGCCTGCGGTAGGCGGGTATGGCGACACTGCTGCCGCCGAGCACCAGCTTGGTGAGGCGCTTGTCCGCACCGATGACGCTGGTGGCGACCGCGCTGCCGGTGTAAGGGACGCCGAGATAGGCCAGGGTGCCCTGCAGGTTCCCGTCCTCGCCGAAGTCTCCGTGGACGTTGAGGAACGCGGCGTCGAATGCCGCGACGTCAGCGGTGAATCCAGGGACGGTCGGGTCGAGCCACTCCGCGTCGACTCCCAGCTCCCGCAGGCCCGCCAGCACGTCGTTCACCGACCATTCGGACTGCGGCTTGCTCTCCATGTAGAGCTGGTCCTCCGTCGAGGTGCCGCCGTAGAGCACCGCCACCCGCCGGTTCGCCATGCGGGAACCTGCGGTCCGGACCAGCTCTTCCAGCCGCGCGGGGTCGTACTCCAGCCAGCTCTTGATGTTCATCGGGTTTCTCCGTTGTCCGGGACGGTCGTTGGGAAGGGCCGGCTCAGGCCCGGTGCACGAAGGGCAGTACCGACGCGGTGGTCAGGGGCTCGGCCGGCAGGTCGGCGAGCAGCCGCTCCTCGTGCGGCACCGGGCTGGTGTCGCGTGCCTGTGCCACCTCGGGGTTGCCGTGGAAGCCGAGTTGCGACCAGATCTCGCCTGCGAGACGGGGGACCAGCGGTCCGCCGAGCAGCGCGAGGCCGAGCAGCCACTGCGCAGGGTCCTCGGGAGCGGCGTGCATCCAGCGGACCAGCGCCGCGACGGCGGCGGCCAGGTCCATTCGGTACGGACTCAGCAGGGCTTGCTGTTCCTCGACCGCTTGGAGCACCCGGGCGGTGCAGAGCACCGCGGTGCCGTTCGTGCGGACCCGGTCGACGGCCGGCAGGAGGGCCTCCTGCTGCCAGCTTCGGAACTCGTTGACCGCGGCGACCAGTCCGTCCAGGGTGACGTCGGCGGTGTCGTGGTCGAGCGGGGCGTGCAGCAGATGGAAGCGCAGCTCGTCCGAGCTGATGGAGGTGCCTTCGAGGAGCTCACTCAGCCAGATGCCGTGGCCCTTGCTGGTCGAGCACTTCTGGCCTTCGAAGTGCAGCATGGCGTTCACCACGGCCGCGTCGAAGGGCTTGAGTGCGCCGCCCGAACCCTGGGCGATGACATGGGGGGAGACGAACCCGGGCCGTGAGTTGTCGCTGCCGAAGAGGCCGACCGTGGTGACACCGCTGTCGGCGGCGAACGGGTTGGTGTCGGCTCCGGTGAGCCGGCGGTGGATCTCTCCGCAGTACACGCTGTAGAGGTAGTAGCTGTTGGCGATCACTTTGCCCGCCGGGAGGGTCGAGCTCTGGATCCCCCAGGTCCCCTGGCCGGTGAGGTGGATCCGGCCCGCCCGCTTGCCGAGGTAGCGGCTCACCGTCTCCAGGAAGGCGGGCCGCACGCCGGTTCGGCGGTGGTGGTCGAGGATCGCGTCGGTGTCGGCCGGATAGGCGAACCAGTTCTCCTCGTCCCGCCACTCCAGTGTGCTGTCGTCCAGCCTGGAGCGGGGGTTGACCACTTCCTCGGGCTGGAAGAACTGGCCGCAGAAGGTGCAGGTGGCACCGCCGCAGGGCTGTCCGCAGTGCGGGCAGTCGCCGGCGATCCAGGTCCCCACCACGGCGCGGCCGGTCTGCACCGAGAACGGGATCCGCTCGGTCTCCAGCCGGGCGGCGCCGGTGGACCGGAGCAGCGCGATGGTGTCCTCGTGCACGCTGCGGTAGGCGGCGGTGTGCTCGGCCGAGGTCGGGTCGATCCACTCGTCCAGCGCGATCGCCAGATTGTCCAAGTCCCGCTTGATACCGGCGTGGTAGTGGCCGCAGGTCTCCTCGGGCGTGCGGCCGTCGGCTCGGGAGGCTGCCACCACCCAGTCCTCGAATCCGTCGCTTCCGGTGATCACCGAAACCTGGTGGCCGCGGCTCCGCAGGGCACGCGCGAGGACGTCCGCCCGCAGGTAGGTGCCCGCACCGTGGCCGACGTGCAGACGGCCGTTGGGCGTCGGCTGCATCGGCACCAGGAGGACGGTCTGACTGACGTGCACGAAAGGGCCTTTCGGTAAGGAGCGGAAGGAGTGCGCAGGAGCGGGCCGTTATTCGCCTTCGGACGCCGCGAGCGGCTCGATCTCGGTGGCGTTGGAGAACCAGCGCACGGCTGTCTCGAGGCTGTTCTCGACCTCCGCACGGTTGCGACCTGCCACCACGACCGAAGCGATCCGCGCGCTGCTGTGCTCGGCCCGGCCGAGGACGGTGCCGACCGGCACGTTCAGCCGGTACTGGTCGACCCCGTCGACGGGGCATTCCTGCGGGGCTGCCACCAGCGTCCCCGGACTGCCGGGGAAGATGGCGAAGCCGCCCGCTCGTTCCGGCCTGGAGACCGGCTCCCGCCCTGTGCGGCCGCTGCCGACAGCCTGGACGTACTCACGGACCAGGTCGACGCCGAACGCCAGCCTGGTCGCCTCGTAGATCTTGCCGCCACCGACCCGGCAGGCGATCTCGTTCAGCAGCAGATCGCCGTTCGGGGTCAGGAATGCCTCCGCGTGGAAGGCCAACGTCTCCGAGCCGGACAGCGTCGCGAGGGCTTGCAGGGTGAGCCGACGCAGGGACTCGGTCAGCGGGTCTTCGGGGTCGAGCATCGCGCTGGTGAGCACGGCGCCCTCCCGGTAGGCGAGGCACGAGCTGCATGCGGACGGCCAGATGAGCACCGGCGTGCCGTCGACGATCAGGCCGTCGATGTGGAAGAGATCGTGCTCGATGTACTTCTCCGCGAGCAGGGGGGCTCCGTCGTCGCCGCCGAGCTCGGGGTGGGCCTCGAGATAGGCCGTCAGGTCGTCAGCCCCCCGCAGGACCTCGACCCCCATGGAGCCCGCTCCCCGCCTCGGCTTCACCACGACGGGATACCCGTGCTCGGCCACGAAGGTGTGCAGCGCGGTGGCGTGGGCGATCGGGGCGAACGGCGCGACGGGTATCCCCGCAGCCGTGAGGAGTTCCTTCATCCGCAGCTTGTCGCGGAACGCCTCGGCCTGCGCACGCTGCTGGCCTGCCACGCCCATGGCCTCGCGCAGGCGGGCGGCGCGGAGCAGGTCGAACTCGTTCATGGCGATGAGCGCGTCGAATCCGTGTCGGCCGTGCAGCTCCAGCGCGGCCGTCTCCACCGCCGGGTTCTCGTGAAAGCGGTCGAAAGTGACGACCTCCTCGTAGCCGGCGAGTTCGGCTGCCGCCAGGTCGGGATCCTGGCTCGCTGCGCCGGCGGAGGTGAGCAGGACCGCCTCGTCATCGGCGCCGAGCCAGTCCAGGTACGGCGTGGTGGCCAGGTTGGAGCGGTTCAGGATGAGGATCTTCACGGTGTCTTCTCCTCCGGGGCAGCGGTGTGCGACTCGGCGGCCGCCGGAGGCAGGGTCTCCAGCCGGAAGGCGCTCTCGATGGCGCGGCCGATGTCGAGCGGCCCCTGGGCGGCCGTCCGGGCGAAGACGAGCCCGCTGACCGTCGAGGAGTCCATCAGGCCGCCGACGACATCGCCCTCCTTCAGCCGCATGTCGACCTCGATCAGACCGGGGACGGCGGCGAAGTCCGCCGCGGTGCTGATCGAGGCCACGGTGCCGCGCCGTGCGGGGAGCAGGACATGGACGAGCTGTCCGGAGACGTCCTCCGGTGCGTGCGCCGGGATCTCGTACGCCTCGCCCAGGCTGGAGGCGATATAGGCGGCCCAGCTGTCGAAGCCGCTGTCCAGCTGCAGCAAGCGGCGGATGCCTCCGCCGCCGGGGCGGCAGGCGATCTCACCGGCGAACAGGCCCTGCTCGGTGCCCAGTACCTCGAAATGCGTCACGCCGTCGCGCAGGCCGACGGCGTGCACCGCCCGCTCGTGCATGGCGCGGATCTCGGCGGCCTCCGCGGAGTCCTGGTCGAGCAGATAGGAGCCGAAGACTCCCGAGGAGTAGTCGAGTACAGGCCGGAGATAGCGCGAGACCCGGACGTACGCCACGCGTCCCTCCACGACCGACCCGTCGCAGTGGTACTCGTGGGCGACGTCCAGGAACTGCTCCACCAGGACGGGGAAGCCTTTCTCGGACGTCGTCGCGGGTCGGGCCAGCCGGTCGAGGTAGGCCTTGACGGGCGGGGAAGCCATCTCCTCGTCCGAGCGGATCACCTCGGTCGCGTCCACGCCCGCACCCAGAACCGGCTTGACGATGACGGGGTAGCCGATCTCCCGTGCCGCCGCGGCGACTTCGTCGGGAGTGTGCGCGACGGCGAGGCGGGCGCAGGGCAGGCCGGCGTCCTGGAACCGCTGCTTCATGAGGTGCTTGTCCGTGCAGTTGACCACGGTGTCGAACGACGGCCCCGGCAGGCCGAGGTGGCTGCGCAGGTGGCCTGCCGTCTGAGCGGCACGCTCGGACAGCGCCAGCACGTGGGAGAACTCCTTCAGTGGCAGCTGGGCGACGACGGCCGCAGTTGCGGCGACTGGGTCGTTGAGGTCGTCGACCAGGGCCAGTTCGGTCCCCGGCGGGTACTGGTCGACGAACCGGGGTTCGGTGACGAAGAGCACGCGCAGGTCCGCCCTGGCTGCCAACTGCGTTGCGTACGTGGTGTTTCCGGTATTGGTCACGATGATGTGCTTCACAAGCGGTTCCCCTGTCAGGGCGTGACGGCCAGCGGGCGGGCGCAGTGCGCCACCGCCCGGCTGCGCGCGGATGGTTGAGTCAGCTGAGGCCGGCGAGCGGAAGGACGTCCGCAAGGGTGCTGATCCTGGCGCCGGCCCAGGGATGGCCCTCCGCGAGATCGAGCAGGATCGGGGCCATGCCCGCCTGCGCCGCGCCGTCCAGCTCGTTGTCGTTGCCGTCCCCGACGTACAGGCAGGCGCTGCTGTCCACGCCCAGGCGTTCGGCGGCAAGTCGGAAGATCGCCGGGTCGGGCTTCATCAGCCCGGCCTCGGCGGAGAGCACCGTCGTGTCGAGCAGCGGGGCCAGGGCGGAGCTGTCGAGCATGCTCCGCACGTCCGAACTGCAGTTGGAGACCAGGCCGATGCGCAGGCCACCCTGGTGCAGCCGGGAGAGCGTCTGCACCGCGCCGAGGGCAGGGGTGGCGAAGCCCGCTCCGTGGGTGGTCCGGCGCACTCGCATCGCCTCCGTCGCCTGGTCCTCGTCCCAGTCGGCGTTCAGCTCGACCCGCAGGGCCGCCAGGTACCGGGAGAGCGGGCCGGTCTCGCGTTGCACGCGGGTACGCGACCAGGGACCCGCCAGCTGTTGCGGGGACTGCCCCAGGGCGCGGGCGGTCTCGGTGAATGCGCGTCGCTTGACCTCGTCGGGGAGCGGGACCAGTGTCTTCCACAGGTCGAAGACCACGGCTCGGATGGTCGTGTCACCGCTCACGGTCGGTCGTCCCCTCGGTGGTGGCCGGCCAGCTCAGCACGACCGGTGCCGACCAGTCCGCGTTGTCGACGATCACTTCGGCGTGCTTCTCCGGCGGGTATGCGGTGAGATAACCGCGTTGGGCCGGCAGGTACTTGGTGTGGTACTTGCCCATGACCTGCTCGCCCTGGGCGGGAACGTCCCGGACGCGTCCTCGGCTGAGGACGACGTCTTCCGGGACGTCCAGATAGACGAAGAGGTCGATCAGGTCGGAGATCTCGGGACGGAACAAGAACACGCCTTCGACCAGCACGATCGTGTCTGCCGAGACCGAGTACGTCCTGACCAGCGTGTGCGTGTCGGTGGGAAGGTCGAGCAGGGTCAGCGTGGTTTCGAGCCGGCCGGCGACCCGCACGGGCTGCAGGACCTCTTTCGCGGCCCGCTCGAAGTCGATGCTGTGCTGGTAGTACTGCTCGGGTTCCGGCAACTCGGGGAGGTAGCGGCGGGATCGCGGATGGTGGAAGTCGTCGATCCGGACGACCTGGTGGGCCAGACCGCGACGACCGAGCTCGGTGGCGAGTTCAGTGGCCAGCCGGGACTTTCCGGAGGTGTCCATGCCGGTGAGGCCGGCTACCAGCGGCCGCTGCGGGGCCTTGCGGTGCTGGAGGAGATCGGCGAGCTCCTCGACCAGCTGCCGTTGGTCGAGGGCGGCGGGCAGATCGTTCAGTCGGGTCGAGATGCTCATGCCGTCGCCTCCTCGGCCACGGGAGCCGGCCGGCCGAGGCGTGCCAGGATGCGGGTGGCCAGTCGGCCGTACAACCCGCTGCCGTAGACCGCGTGGTCGCGCAGTTCGTGGGGTGTCGGCTCGACTCTGAGGACGGACAGTGCGGCCTGTGCCCGTCCGGCGATGAGCGCGGCTCCGTCGGGGGTGTGGGTGAGCCGCTGCGCGGCGTCCGGCTGCCGTACGACCAGTCCGTCCACCCTGATCTCCGGCACGTTGCCGTGGTAGCCCAGTGCCTGGACCACGAGCGCGGCATCGTCGAGCAGGTCTGCGGCATCGGCGATGCGGGGGGTCCGGACCAGCCGCACACCGGGCACCTCCCCGTCCCACAGTGCGCAGTACAGGGAGCGTGACTCGTGCCGCAGCCCCGAGTCACGGAAGACGATGCCGGTGACGGGGCACACATCGGTTTCCGGCTCGGCGGAAGGCTCGCGGCCCGGCACGTGTTGCTCACGCGCCTCGGCGAGGCTCGCGTAGGTGAGCCGCGCGGGTCCCCGCTGGAGGACGTCGACGGTCGGGGCGCGGTAACCGGGGGAGAGCACCCGGATCTCGTCGAGCACCTCCAACAGCACCCGCACCGCGGACATCGCACTGTGCGAGGACCCGGCGACCACGATCCGGCCGCCGCTGATCTCCTCGAGTTCACGACGCAGCCGGTCGCGGCCGGTGCGGCTGATCACCTGCGCCGAACGGAGCACCTTCGCCTGCCACGGGGCGAGTTCGGGGTGCTGCCGTTCGATCCGGCCGGTGGCCAGGACCGCGTGCCGGCAGCGGACCGTGCCGCCGTCGGCGAGGCTCAGCACGACGGCTGATCCGCCGTCCACGATGTCGAGCGCCGTCACTTCCGCTCCCAGATGCAGCCGCTCGTGGCCGAGAGCGTCCGCCACAGTCGATCCGACCCGGCGCAGGGCTGCGGCGAGGCGTTCCATCCGGACGGGCTGGTCGGCGAGTGCCACCTCTGCCACGTCGGGATCGTCCCGCAGTGCCGCGAACGGACCGTGGTAGCTGAGTTCCTTGAGGAAGCGCGAGCCGACCGAAGTGCTGGTGATCGCGTAGTCGAGGAAGCCGCCCGGACCGAACGTGTCACTGCGCTCGAAGACGTCGATCCGCTGTGCGAGGAGTTCGGGTGCCGAGGCGAGGAAGGTGGTCGTGCGGAATCCGCCGCCGACGAAGACGAGGTCGCGTTCCATCAGCGTTCCCCGGCCGACCGGTACGTTCGGAGGCCCGCACCGCTGCGACAGTCGCTCATGCCGCATGCTCCTGCAGCAGGGCGTCGAACCGGTCGCAGATGAGGTCGGCCTCGTCGAGGGTGAGCACCAGCGGCGGGCGGATCTTGAGTACGTTGCCGTTCCCGTAGCGCGACGTGCGCAGGATGAGACCGTGCTCCATCGCCTTGTCCGCCAGGTGGTTGGTGAGAGCCGTGTCGGGGACTCCGGAGCGGTCCACGATCTCGATACCGATCATCAGG
Organism: Kitasatospora sp. MAP12-44; assembly: GCF_029892095.1. Lineage (NCBI taxonomy): Bacteria > Bacillati > Actinomycetota > Actinomycetes > Kitasatosporales > Streptomycetaceae > Kitasatospora > Kitasatospora sp. MAP12-44. The sequence continues at coordinate 4,379,135 of NZ_JARZAE010000004.1, read as the reverse complement.
CCGACGCCGCGGACGTCGGAGATGCAGCCGTGACGCTGCTTCATCTCCTCCAGGCGACCCATGATGCGCTCGCCGGTGGCCCGCACGTTCGCGAGGAAGGCCGGGTTGTCGATGACGTCCAGAGTGGCCAGCGCGGCGGACGCCGCCAGCAGGTTGGAGCCGTAGGTGAACGAGTGGTCGTTCGTGGGAAGGCCCGAGAGTTCGTCGCTGGCGAGGATGGCCGCGACCTGGGCACCTGAACCGCCCAGGCCCTTCGCCACCGTCATGGCGTCCGGCTCCACTCCGAAGTGCTCCGCCGCGAACATCCGTCCTGTGCGCCCGATACCCGTCTGGATCTCGTCGAAGATGAGCTTGATGCCGTGGTCGTCGCACAGCTCGCGAAGCTTGGCGAAGTAGCCGTCCGGGGGGACGATGTTGCCGCCGTTGCCGGAGATCGGCTCGACCAGGATGGCGGCGACGCTGCCGCTGCTGGCGAACTCCAGGAAGTCGTTGATCCGGTCGACGCACATGAGCTTGCAGCTGCCGGCCTGCTGACCGTAGAAGCAGCGGTGGCAGTACGGGTCGGGCACCTGCATGCCACCGGGGTAGAGCTGGGCGAACGGCGCCCGGCGGAAGGCGTTGCCGGACAGGCTCGCCATCATCATCGTCTGGCCGACGTGACTACGGAAGAGCGTGATGACGTCGCGCTTGCCGGTGGCTCGCTGAGCCATCTTGATTGCGCCCTCGTTGGCCACCGATCCACCGGACACCTTGAGGTGGGTCCGGGTCAGCCGCTTGGGCGCGAGGTCGACCAAGCGCTGGGAGAGCCGGTTGATCGGCTCGGTCTGGAAGCTCGACGTGACGTGGATCAGCTCGTCGGCCTGGTCCTTGATGGCCTGGACGACGGCCGGGTGCCGGTAACCGAGGCTCAGATTGAACGTGGCGGAAGCACAGTCGATATAGCCTCGACCGTCCGAGTCGTAGAGGTAGACGCCCTCGCCGGTGACCATCCGAAGATCGGTCACGGGATAGTAGACGGCTTCTGGAGTCGTAGCGACAGACATGATTGTCCCCCAATGCATTGTGGTGACAGGAAGCTCCTGAGGCGCGAGGAAACAGACGTCCGGTCGCGCAGAAGAAGGAGCCTTCGAAGTTATTGGCGCAGAGCAGAGCTCGGTTTCCGCGGAGGCGGATCGAAGCCCGATGAAACGGATACGAGCCAGGCCGGAACCAGCACGGCCAAAGATCCCCCGATCCCCCATGTCCCCCGAACCATCGACAGGGGGCGCACTACACCCCTTGTCGGACCTTCACATCCCCCGCTTCCCCCTACCTTTTAGCCGTAGATCATACGTCTCATCTGACGTGCGGACAGCTCTGCCGCAGTCACCCGCCGATGAGGCAGTTCACGACCAATGACCTCGAAGATCGCATCATTGGTCAACCCCGTTCTCTGTAGCTCCCGATGGCGCCGGCGCACGTAGACGTCCACCGGCTCGGAAAAGTACGAGAGCACTTCAGAAATAGCACGCGCCGCAGCACCGGGCCCCAAGGGAGTGGTTCGGGTGAGGTGTGCGACCAGATCCCCGTGAGGGTGTCTCGTTTCGATCACGAGAAGAAGACTAGAGGGTTAACAGGAGCCGAACAAGGGCTTTGCCCGGAATCGGGCAAGGCATCCGAGCAGGCACTTTCTGCCGAAGCTGGGTGCGCAGCCGGTCCTTTCTGGAAATTGGTCCAGACAAATCTGGGTGAGTGGTCAATCTATCGCCCATCGCACTTCCCAGCTCCATCTGGGCGAACGCTCTGGCGTCAGGGTGTCCGCGTCGGCAGTCGTCGGACTCTTCATCTGATCGACATCAGGCCGTCCATCATCAAGCATGCAAATCAAGGGAATTGGCTGGCAAGACTCCGGTGGTTCGGGGTCTCCCTACTTCTGATTGCCCGTCAGTTCTGTTTGGGAGATGGCTCGATGTCGAGACCGGTGGCCGCTTCGTGGATCCAGCTACTAAGCCCCGGCGTTGCTCGTCGGGGATGCTCGGAAGCTGTCAAGTCAAATGAGACGGTTTGATGCTATGAAGACTGTTGTGCGGCTTCTGTCTCCTGCTTCGGCTCGTTGATCCAGGATTGCTCGGGTATCCGGGGCGGTCTGGGCCGGCGGGCGAAGCGTTCGGGGTGACGGGTGTATGCCTCGGCCAGCGTGGCGGTGCGCTGCTCGCGGACCAGGTCGGCGGTCCCGAAATGGACGGACGCCGGGGTGTGCAGGCCGATGCCCGAGTGTCGGTGCTCGTGGTTGTAGTACGAGAAGAAGCCGCCGCACCAATCACGTGCATCAGTAAGGGAGTTGAAACTTCCGGGGAAGTCGCCCATGTACTTCATGGTCTTGAGATGCGACTCGCCGTAGGGGTTGTCATTGGAGACTTTGGGGCGCGAATGGCTCCTGGTGACACCGAGGTCGATCAGCAGTTGGGAGACCTTCTTGGAGGTCATCGAGGTGCCGCGGTCGGCGTGCACGGTCTCGCGAACGATGCCGTTGCGGGCGATGGTCTCGCGGATCAACTCCTCGGCGCGCTCGGCGGATTCGGCCCGCTCCACAGTCCAGCCGCAGATGTAGCGGCTGTAGATGTCGATGATGACGTAGGCGTGGTACCACTCACCCTTGTTCGGCCTCTGGAGCTTGGTGACGTCCCGGGTCAGGACCTGCCCCGGGGCAGGGGCCAGCAGTTGCGGCACGGCCTTGGCCGGGTGGGTGGCCAGGCGGCGGCGCTCGCCGTTCTGCCCGGCAGCGGTCAGGATCCGGTACATCGTGCGTTCCGAGCAGTGGTAGCGGCCCTCGTCCAGCTCGCGGGCCCAGACCTGCGCGGGTGGCAGGTCGGCGTAGTCGGGCCGGTTGAGCAGGGCCAGGACTTCGGCGCGCTCGGCCGGCGTCAACGCCGAAGGCGGCGCGGGGCGCGGGGCCCGCTTCCTGGGTTCGGGCGGATGGAGTCTTCGGTAGTGCGTGGCCCGCGAGCGCCCGGACAGCCGGCAAGCGGCCGTGGTGCTCAACTCCAGTTCCAGGCCGGGGAACAGCTCATCGACGACCTGCTCGACGTCGTGCTTCAGTCCGCGCTCTCGGAGAGCATTTCCAAGAGTGCATGTGCTTTTCCCAGCAGTTCCAGAGCCGCGTCCTTCTGCGCCCCCTCCTTCTCCAGCCGGGCGACCTTCTTGCGCAGCCGCTCGAGCTCGGCCTGCTCGGCGGCCTTCTTCGACTGGGCCGGCGAGGTGCGCTTGTCGACCAGGGTGGCCATCGCGCCCGCGTCCCGGGCGGCCCGCCACTCGATGATGTGCGAGTGGTACAGCCGCTCGCGGCGCAGGATCGCGCCCTTCTCCCCGTTCGGGGCCGCGTCGTACTCGGCGACGATTCGCAGCTTGTACTCCGCCGGGAACGTCCGCCGCTTCGGGCGCGGTGCCGGGTCCTGCTCGGGGTGGGTGGTGCTGGCCATGCCGGTGATACTCCTGTCTCGCCGATCCAGACTAACCCGACATACCGGGCGTCTCAGCCGAGACGGTCAGAGAGGGGCTGGCCTCGCGGGTGACGTGCGGGTGGCCGCTGGCGAGGCATACGGCGGCAGGGAACTTCGTCAGGCATCAACACTCAGTCGAACCTCGGCGGCGAACTGCATCCGATCCGATAGACACGCCGCTGGCGCGCTCCGCTGCAGGGGCTCAGGGCCAGCGACAGGTCGAGTCGGACTACAGGATGATCGGGCCTCGGGTGCCGCCATCATCCAGGCAGGACCTGGTGGGTATGCCCTGATTTGGCCCCTGGGGGTATGTTGACACGCTCCAACGTCTTCATGGTGGCCCATCTGCGGCCCGCCGAGACGGTGTTGCTGCACGGCGGGGCGAGCGGGATCGGGACGATGGCGATCCAGCTGGCCAAGGCGGTCGGGGCGAAGGTGATCGTGGCGGCGGTGCGTGAGCACGTCTGGCCGCTGATCGAGTCGGGGGTGGTGAAGCCGGTGGTGGACCGGGTGATGCCGCTGACCGCCGTCGCCGACGCGCACCGGGTGGTGGAGGCGAGCGAGCAGGTGGGGAAGATCGTGCTGCAGGCCTGAACGGGGGCGGACGCCCTTCCCTGCCGAGTGCCCATCCCTGGTCGGCCAGGGGTGGGCACTGCGCGATTTCGGTCGCGGCTCGACTGGTGGTCAGTTGTTGAACCAGCCGCTTCGGCGCGCGTAGCTGCCGGCCTGGAAGCGGCTCTCGGCGCCGAGGTCGTTCATCAGGTCGGTGACGTGTCGGCGGTACGTGCTGGTCGACATGGAGAGGCGTTTGGCGGCGACCTCATCCTTCATCCCCGACTCCAGCAACTGGACGACGGAGCGCCGCAGCTCGTCCTTGGCGGAGCCGTAGCCGATGCCGCTCGGCGCCGAGGCGAACGGGAGCGCCGAGTCCCAGTTGCTCTCCCAGGCCCGGTGCAGGTGCCCGACCAGCGCGGGATCCCGGATGACGACGGCGCCGGGCCCGCGCTCGCTCTGGCTGTCCGCGATGACGGCGGTCTCCCAGTCGAAGAAGATGATCCGGTCGGGAATATGGCCGACAGTCCGTACTTTCGCCCCCACTGAGGTCATCTTGGTCAGATGCTGCTGCATGTACCGGTGGGCGAGCACGGAATGGGGATAGATGGTACGCATGGAGATGCCCCGGTTGATGAGTTCCATCGTGCGGGCCAGGCCCTCCTCCAGTGTCTCCACCAGGGGAAGGTCAGGATGGGCCGCAGCCACTTCGGTGCGTGTTCCCGATGAAAGATGCCCGAGTGTGGAGCGGATGGCGTCCAGTAGCGTGAGATGCTCGATCGGATTCTGCGTGACGCCTTGCCATGATTCCTCGAATATCGGCTTCATGGCCATGACGTGGCTTCTCAGGCTTTCGGCTTCCCGATATCGCTTCTGGATTTCTGCCTCGATGGGGCCGGCCAGGTGGGCTGCCGCGGCGTTCGGGCTGCACGGGATGTACCCGACAGTTCCGATTTCATCACATTCATCAGGAGTTCCGGCCTGCTGATCGTTCTGTCCGTCCTGCTGGCTGCGCAGCAGGTGCAACCGCGCCAGGTCCCGGACGGCGGCGTCGACCGCTGCCAGGGGGGCACCCAGCCGCATCGCGGCCTTCGCCGGATCCAGCCAACCCTGCTCCAGCGCCCACCTGTAGAGGGCCACGTGCAGCTCCCCCAGCTGCGGTGCGTCACTCGGGTTCGAGGTCGGATCAGGCATCGTCAGGTCCTTGGCTGGTGAGTGGTTGTCACTTGCGAGTTCTTACCACCGGACTTCGCTGGCGCCCGGTAGTCCGAGTCGGGCACGGTTGACCCAGTCAGAGAAACGCAGGCTTCCGATACCGAAGCCGACCATCTCAGGGGGACTGTCATGAAGCTCAAGCTCGCCATCCTGTCACTCATCTCCATATTCGCGCTGGCGGGATGGGTCGGCTCGGCGACTCCGGCAGCATCGGCGGGTCACGTGGCCGCGGGTTCGGCTACCGCTCCGATGGCCCCTGGCGACGTCATCTGGCAGTAGTGCCACGACTCGGCCGTTCTGGGCCGTGAAATCGGCGACCTGGAGTATTCCCGACGACAGGCGTCAGCGGTAACGATTCGGAGTATAACCGTGCGCTCAGCATGGGAAACCGGTGCATTGAAGGAGCCGTTTCCCTGCTGAGCGGCGGTGGCCCGCTTTCCGTCCTCGGCGCCCGGGGCCGACGCGTCTTTTTGTTCTGACGAAACATCACATCACGTGTGGGCGGCAGCAATTGTCCGCCACCGCGAGCTTTCGCCTGCCCTGAGCAGCCGGTTCAGTGCTGCCTGGAAGCGGGCGATCGCGAAGAAATGCCTCAGAAGCACCATAGAAGGGATAAGACAGATGACCACAGCCATCGACACGCCCCAGTGCCTGGTGTGCGACACCGATTTCGAGGTCCAGTCGGACTGGGAGAAGGGTGAGATCACCGAGTGCGGGGCCTGCGGCCAGGAGCACGAGGTCGTCGAGAAGACCGACGCCACGGTCCGCGTCGAGTTGGCCCCCGAGGTTGAAGAGGACTGGGGCGAGTGACCATCGCTGAACTCACCGAGCCCTCCGAGTTCGAGGTGATGCTTTCGGTCACCATGCTGCGTCCGGACGAGAAGCTGCTGCTGGAGGCGCTGCGCGCCCAGGGGCTGAAGGTTCGTCCGACGTTGCTGGAGGATCTGGCGGGGGTGGTGGCGGGGCACACGGCCCCGCCCGGCCTCGCCCTGATCAGAAACCTGTCCCACCGGGAGGCGATGGGCGTCGCCCGCCGTCTGGAGTTCGTGGGGGTGGAGACCCTCAACCGGGCCGCCACCATCGAGACCTGCAACGACAAGGGCCTGCAGGCCCTGCTCTTCGCCCGGCACGGCATCCCGCACCCGGTCTCGCAGCACGCGTACAGCTATGCGCAGGTCCGCGAGGCGGTCGGCCGGCTCGGCTGGCCCGCTGTCCTCAAGCCGGTCAGCGGTTCCTGGGGCCGCGGGGTCACCAGGATGACGGACGAGGAGTGCGTGGACGCCTGGGTCGGCGGGCGGGAGTCCGCGGACGCCGGCGGGAAGCTCTTCCCGGTGCTGGTCCAGCAGTACATCGACAAGCCCGGCCATGACCTGCGGGTCGTCGTCGTGGGCCGGACCCCGGTGGTCGCGATCCAGCGGGTCTCGTCCGACTGGCGTACCAACACGCACCTCGGTGCCGAGGTCAGGCGGGTGGAGATCACCGACGAGATCGAGAAGCGCTGCTTGCAGGTGGTGGAGGCGCTCGGTGAGGGCTTCTACGGAGTCGACCTGGTGGAGGACCGCTCCACCGGCGAGCTGATGGTCCTGGAGGTGAACGCCAACCCGGAGTTCGCCCGGTCCTCGGCCAAGCACGGTGTGAACGTGGCCGGCCTGCTGGCCGCCTACGTGGCCGAGACGTACAGCCGTGGTCCGGCCGGGCTCACCCCTGCCCGCGCGGCCGCGTGAGACGGAGACAAAATCTATGGAGCTGTTCGACACGGCCACCGTACTGACCCGGGTGCTGACCTCGGGCGTGGTCATGAGCATTGAGAAGAGTGACCGGGAACTCCCCGGTCTGGAACGGCTGTTGACCAAGCAGACCGGCCGCTCGCGGGCGGTCCTGCTGAACAGTCGCAGCGCGGCCGTGCACGCCGCACTGGCGGGCCAGGGCATCGGGCACGGCGATGAGATCACCCAACCGGGCCTCAGCGCCAAGGACCTGGCCTTCCTGACCTGGCTCGGCGTCAAGGTTCGTGAGGACGCGGACCCGGATGCGAGCGGCACCCCTGCCTTCGACCACCTCGCCTTCGATGCCGAGAACGCCCACCTGCTGGGCGAGTCGGCCCGCACGTCGACCGCGCCGACCCTGGTCGTCGACCTCACCGGTCTGGGCTTCGGCCCGGCGGCCGCCGTACTGACCGACGACCCGACGGTCTGGGCCCGGGCCGAGCGTCTGAAGATCTTCGGCGCCTACGACCTGCGCACCATGTGGACCCAGGAGGAGGAGTCTCCCGAGCTGGTGCCCGGCGTCCAGTTCAACTACCGGCTGAGCCCGCTGGTCGCCGCCTGCGTCCGGATGGCGCTGAGCCAGGCGGCCCGGCCCCTCACCACTTCCGGAGCTGTTTCATGATCACCGATTTCCCGGCAAAGCCCCTGCCGCTGCCCGATCAGGCCGATCTCACCGCCGAGTTGGCCGCCTTCGGCGGCGGGGCGATGATCCCCAAGGAGCTGCGGCGCACCATCTTCCCGGTCATCACCAAGGAGGATGTCTTCAACCTGATGCTCGCCCAACGAGCCAGGCCCGAACGGGTGGTGGCCGACTTCGCGGAGGCCTACCGCCAGTACGTGGGCGCGCAGTACGCGCTGCCCACCGCGAGCGGCACCTCCAGCCTGCATCTGGCGCTGGTCGGCGCCGGTGTGCAGCCCGGTGACGAGGTGATCGTCCCGGCGTTCACCTTCATCGCCACCGCGCAGGCCGTGGTCGCGGCGCACGCCATCCCGGTCTTCGTCGACATCGACCCGCGCACCTACTGCATGGACCCGCAGGCCGCTGCCGCAGCCGTCACCGAGCGGACCCGGGCGATCATGCCGGTCCACGTGCACGGCCTGCCGGCCGACGTCCCGGCCCTGCGCGCGCTCGCCGACCAGCACGGCATCGCGCTGGTCGAGGACGCCTCGCACGCCCACTCGGCGAAGATCGGCGACCAGGTCGCGGGCTCGTTCGGCGACGCCGCGGGCCAGAGCCTGATGGCCGACAAGAACTTCCCGCTCGGCGGCGAGGGCGGCATCGCCTTCTTCGCCACCGCCGAGGCCCACCAGCGCGCCGCCGACTACGTGGCGCGCAACGGCATCGACTACGAGATGTCGTGGGTGGCGGGCGCCTTCGGTGCCAGCCAGCTCAAGCGCCTGCCGTACTACGACGAGGTGCGGGCCCGTAACGCCGCCCTGCTGGGCGAGGCGCTGAACGGCACCGGTCTCTTCCGCGCCCCGTATGTTCCCGAGGGCCACACGCACGCGTACAACATGTACCGGATCACGCTGCTCCCCGACGCGGTCGGCCTCGGTGACCTGCCGGTCCACGCGGTCAAGGAGGCGGTGCACGAGCTGCTGGTGGCCGAGGGCGTCCCGGCCCGCGAGTGGCAGAACACCCCGATCCCCTGCCACCTGCCCTTCCAGCACCGCTCGGGCTTCGGCAACGGCTACCCGTTCTCGCTCAACCCCGGCGCCGTGCGCACGCACCGCCCGGAGGACTTCCCGGTCACCCTGGGCATGTTGGACTCCACCCTGGTGCTCTGCCGCGAGCTGCGCGCGCCGGTCGAGTACGAGCGGGCGCTGCGCTACGCCGACGCGTTCGAGAAGGTGGCCCGCCGCCCCGACGCGATCCGCAAGCTGGTCGCGGACGGCGACTACCGCCGCCCGTACGAGAAGGCGGCCCGCCTTGGCTGAGCAGAAGATCCGCGTAGCGGTCGCGGGGGCCAGCGGCTACACCGGCGGCGAGGTGATCCGGCTGCTGCTGGACCACCCGCACGTGGAGCTGGCCTTCCTGTCCGCCGAACGCAGCGCCGGTACGCCGGTGGGTGCGGTGCACCCGTGGCTGCGCAACCACCCGGGCGCAGCCGGGCTCAAGTTCAGGCCGTTGGCCGAGCTGGAGGAGGTCGATGTCGCCTTCGGCTGCCTGCCGACCGGCACCCTGCCGGCCCGGCTTCCGCTGCTCGCCGAGCGGGCCAAGCGGGTGCTGAACCTTGCCGGTGACTTCCGGCTGCGTGACCCGCAGGAGGTGAAGGAGCACTACCCGAAGACGGCGGCCGACCCGGCGAGCGAAGAATTCGCCTACTACGTACCAGAGTTGTCCGACAGTGTGCCGCAGGGAAGGTTCATCAACCTGCCGGGCTGCATGGCGGTCGCGACCATCTACGCCCTGTACCCGCTCTTCGCCGAGTCGCTTGTGCTGCCCCAGGTGGTGGTCGACGCGAAGACCGGCTCCAGTGGCGGCGGACGCGGCGGCAGTGAGCAGCCCGCCGAGCGGTCCGGGAACTTCCGGGTCCACAAGCTGCACGGCCACCGGCACACGCCGGAGATCCGCCAGGCGCTCGCCGAGTTCACCGGTACCGCCCCCGACCTGCGGTTCTCCACCCACAGCATGGACGTGCCGCGCGGCATCATGGTCACCGCGTACAGCAGGCTCCGGCCGGAGGCGACCGCACTGGACGTCAAGCGGGCCTACGCCAAGGCGTACGTCGGCAAGCCCTTCGTCCGGGTGCGCCCCGCGCCCAAGGCTCCGCAGGACTTCCCGATGCTCAAGGCCGTGAACGGCTCGAACGTCGCCGAGGTGGCGATCGCCGTCAAGGGTGACCAGTGCGTCGCCGTGGCCGCGCTCGACAATCTGATCAAGGGCGCGGCCGGGCAGGCGATCCAGGCGATGAACCTGGTCAGCGGCTTCGACGAGACCGCGGGCCTGCCCCGGACGGCGGTGTCCCCGTGAGGCCGCTGTACGTGGTCAAGGTCGGCAGCGCCACGCTCGACCGGGGTGCGATCCACGCCGAGCTGGCGCAGCTCGTCGAACGGGGTGCCCGGGTCCTGCTGGTGGCCGGCGGTGCGGTCGGGATCGAGCGGCACTACCGCTCGATCGGCCGCCCGATGCCCGAACTGCGGCTGCCCAACGGCGATGCGGTGCGCTACTGCCCGCCCGAGGAGATGGCCCACCTGGTCGACGCGTACGAGCGGGTCACGCTGCCCGCCGTCGAGGAGGGCCTGCGCCGGCACGGCGTGAGCGTCTTCACGGCGGTCGCCGCCCGCGGCGGCCTGGTCACCGGGCGGGCCAACCGGCCGCTCAAGGCGGTCTCCGAGGCGGGGAAGGCCACGGTGGTCCGTGACCACCGGGCCGGCGTCCCCGAGGAGGTCGACACGGTACGGCTGAACGCGCTGCTCGACACATACGACGTGGTCTGCCTCTCCCCGCCGGTCCGCGACCGAGATGGTGGCAGCCCGCTGAACGTGGACGCCGACGTGCTGGCGGCGGCGCTCAGCAACGCGCTGGACGCCGACCACCTCCGGCTGGTGACCGGCACCGCCGGTCTGCTCACCGACCCGTCGGACCCCGGCTCGACGCTGGCGCACGCCCACTCGGGTGAGGCGGGACAGTACGCCGGCGGTCGGATGCGGCAGAAGGTGCGGGCCGCCGAACTGGCCCTGGCCGGCGCCGCCGACGTCGCCATCACGGGTCCGCACACCATGGCGGACCCGGCCGGGTGGACCCGCTTCTGGCGTACCCGCGAGCCGGAGCCCGACCTGACCCTGCTCAGCCGCGCGGTCGGCGTGCCGTCCGTCTCCGGCGACGAGCAGGAGCTCGCGGCCTACCTGCTCGGCTGGTGCGCCGAGCAGGGGATCGACGCGCGGATCGACGAGGTCGGCAACCTGGTCGCGACCCGGGGCGCCGGCAGGCGCCGGCTGCTGCTGCTCGGACACCTGGACACCGTCCCCTACCGGTGGCCTGTCGAGTGGCGCGACGGCGAACTGCACGGTCGAGGCAGTGTGGACGCCAAGGGATCGCTGATGGCCTTCCTGGAGGTACTGGCCGCCGCCGAGCTCCCCGCCGACGGCGAACTGCGGGTGGTCGGCGCGGTGGAGGAGGAGATCTCCTCCTCCAAGGGTGCCTTCCACGTCCGCGACCACTACCCGGCCGACGCGGTGGTGATCGGCGAGCCCAGTGGCTCGCAGAAACTGACGCTCGGCTACTTCGGTCTCTTCAAGCTGAAGGTCACGGCCTCCGTGACCAGCGGCCACTCTGCCGGGATGGACGCGATCTCCGCGCCCGACGCGCTGGTCCGCACCCTGGAGGACATCCGGAGCGCGGTCGAGAAGGAGGCGTCGGACGCACTCAGCGCCGTCATCGACATCCGATGCGAGCCGGGCCGCGAGAGCCACCGGGCGATCGGCATCCTCAACTTCCGGGTGCCGCCGCTCGCCGACCTCGACGCGCTGCGCGAGGCCGCGCTCGCCCAGGCCGGAACCGGCGTCGAGATCGAGGTGCTGCGGGCCACCCCGGGCCATGCCGGCGGCCGGTCGACCTCGCTGGTCAAGGTCTTCACCCGGGCCTTCGGTCAGGCCGGTATCCGACCCACCTACGTCGTGAAGAAGGGCACCTCGGACATGAACACCCTCGCCACCACCTGGCACGACATCCCGATGGTGGCCTACGGGCCGGGCGACTCCGCGCTCGACCACACCGATGAGGAGCGGATCGCCGCCGCCGACCACCGCCTCGCCCGCACCGTTCTCGCGGACGCCGTCGCCCGATGGTTCGCCCTTCCGGAAGGGAGCCGGCCGTGACCCTGCTCGAAGGCACTGCGATCGACCTCGCCCCGGCCACCTCCGAGCTGCTCGCGCAGCGGGCGGTCGAGGCCCGCAAGCTGGTGATCGACATGGCTGCGAGCCCGCGCGGCTGCCACCTCGGCGGCAGCCTCTCGGTGCTCGACATCCTGATCGCCGCGCTGCACCGGGCCGGATCGCACGACGGGACCCAGGTGGTCCTGAGTAAGGGCCACGCCGCCGCCGGCCTGTATGCGGCGCTGTACGTCAGCGGCATCCTGCCGGAGAACCCGGCTCCGCTGTACGGGCAGCTCGGCCACCCGTACACCGGGCACCCCGGCCCCAAGGTGCCCGGGGTGCTCTTCCCCACCGGGAGCCTGGGCCACGGCGTGCCGTACGCCGCGGGCTGGGCGCTGGCCCGTCGGATCGGCGGCCGCACCGGCCTCGGCATCGCGATCGCCGGCGACGGTGAGCTGCAGGAGGGCCTGGTCTGGGAGACCTGCCAGGTGGCGGCCGCACAGCAGTTGGGCAACTTCGTGCTGGTGGTCGACCGCAACGGCGGCCAGAACGACGGCCTGGTCCAGGACATCTCGCCGCTGCCGAACCTCGCCGAGCGGTTCGCCGCCTTCGGCTTCGAAACGGCCGAGGTGGACGGACACGACCTGACGGCGCTCACCGGGGTGCTGCGCGCGGACCGTTCGGGCGCCCGCCGTCCGCTCGCCGTGATCGCCGACACCGTCAAGGGCAAGGGCGTACCGGCAGTCGAGGGCAAGCCCGGTTCCCACTACGTCACCATCGACGCCGCGCGCGCCGCCAAGTGGAAGCGGATGATCCGATGACTCTCTCCGGCCGTGACGCCTACCGCGACGAACTCACCCGGCTCGCCGCCGACGACCCCGACATCGTCTGCCTGGAGGCCGACCTGGGCGGCAAGGGCCACCCTTTCCAGGCCGCGCACCCCGACCGCTTCTTCAACCTCGGCATCGCCGAGGGAGCCATGATCGACATGGCGGCCGGGCTGGCCGTCGCCGGCTACAAGCCCTTCGTCTCCACCTTCGCGCCGTTCGCGGCGCTCCGGGCGGCCGAGAGCCTGAAGCTCACCCTGGGCTACCTGGCCGCCGGGGTCACCGTGGTCGCGCCGTACGCCGGGGTCTCCGGCGCCTGGTTCGGCACCACGCACCACTGCCTGGAGGACCTGGCGATCCTGCGCAGCATCCCCGGTGTGACCATCGCGGCCCCGTACGGCGAGGCCGAGACCCGCGCGGTGGTCCGCGCCGCCGTCGAGTCGGGCCGCCCGCACTACATCAGGACCGGGCGCAACGCGCTGTACGACAGCCTGCCGGTGGACAGCGCCGGTATCGCGGGTGTCGAACTCCCGTCGGTGACCTGGGAGCACCGCGGCACCCCGGGATCGACCTGCCTGGTCTCGGTCGGCGAGGAGGGCACCCGGCTGGCGCTGGCCGCCCGCGAGCTGCGCCCCGAGCTGGCACACGCCCACCTGACCTACCTGGATCACGCGCGGCTGGCTCTGGCAGCACCGGAGTTGGCCGCCGAGCACACCCGGTTCACGGTGGTCGAGGAGCACCGCCAGGAGGGCGGTGTGGCCGAAGCGCTGGCCTTGCTGCTCCCCGGGTGCCACATCACCGGCGTCAACGCCGGTCACAGCTGGCCCACCCAGGGCGGCGATCACCACGAGGTGATGGGCCAACTCGGTCTCGACCTGCCCGCGGTGCTCGCCGCACTGCCGAACCACTGAACCTCATCCAGCCAACCCCGCCTCAGGTCATCGGACTTGAGGGAACCGCGAAAGGATTTCCCATGCACATCGTCATGGTGGAGTGCAACCCGAACGGCATCGCCGGCATCGCCAACGCCCTGGAGCTCGGCCACCAGGTCACCCTCGTCACGGCCGACCCCGACTTCTACCTGAACGCGTCGCCACTGGCGAAGGACGCCTTCGCCCACCCCGGCTGCCACGTCCTGAAGAGCGGCACCGCCTTCTCCATCGACGTGCTGGAGCAGCTGGTCAAGGAGGTGCACGCCGCCAACCCGGTGGACGGCGTGATGACCTACAGCGAGTACCACACCGTCCACGCGGCTTCGGTGGCCCGCGCCCTGGGCCTGCCGGGGATGAGCGTGGAGGGCGCGCTGAACGCCCGCCACAAGCACCGCACCCGCCTGACGCTGGAGCACACCGACGTACGGCAGCCGCGTTTCGCCCACGTCCAGGACCCCGCGGAGATCGAGGCCGCCATCCGCAAGGTCGGTTTCCCCTGCGTGGTGAAGCCCTCGGACGGCACCGCCAGCCTGCACGTGCTGCACCTCACCAACGAGCAGGAGCTTGAGGAGTACCTCGCGGACCTCGCCAAGGTCGACGACTACGGGCGTGGCGTGACCCGGATTCCGGACATCCTGGTCGAGGAGTTCGTCACCGGTGAGCTGGTCTCGGTCGAGGCCTGCGTGCTGGCCGACGGTTCGATCGTCAACCTCGGCATCACCGACCGGACCCTCAGCGGGTTCCCCTACTTCATCGAGATGGGCGCGACCTACTTCCGCGGCCACGCGCAGGAGGAGGAGCTCTTCGAGATGAACGAGCGGGTGCTGAAGGGCCTCGGCATCGACTTCGGCTTCATCCACGCCGAGTACATCCTCGGCAGCGAGGGCCCGGTCCTCTGCGAGGTCAACGGGCGCCTGGTCGGCGGCATCGTCCCCAGCCTGATGAAGATCTCGACCGGTGTCGACCCGTACCTCGAGGTGATCCGGCAGGCGCTGGGCGAGACCCCCGAGCTGCCGTTCCCCGGCGAGGTCACGGCCAGCGGCCGCTGGTTCGGTTCGCCGATCGAGGGCACGCTCAAGACCATCGACTTCTCCCAGCTGAAGGAGCTCCCGGGCTACTTCGACGCGCTGAGCTACCGCGAGCCGGGCCGCGCCGTCACCAAGCTCTCCAAGAGCAACTTCGACTGGCTCGGCCACCTCGTCTTCACCGGTACGAGCCGCGACGAGGCCGCTCAGCGCTGCGAGAGCGCGCTGGACGAGATCGGCGTCGAGGTGGCCGTCCGGGTCGCGCGATGAGCAGCCCGGACAACGGCATGACGCTCCGTCGGGTGGCGATCCCCAGCCTCGACCCGACCGCGCTCTTCGAGGTGGGCGTCGAGGACGGGGTCATCGCCCGGATCGACGCGGTGGCCGACCGCGCCGACGGCGCCGCGCCGGAGCTGTGGCCCGGCTACGTCGAGCCGCACGCCCACCTCGCCCTACCGGCGAACTTCGACGACTCGCTGGACGACCCGCGGCTGATCGCCCTGCAGTACCTGTACCACGGCGTCACCCACGTGGTGGACATGTTCGGATTCCCGCTGGTGCAGTCGCGCTGGGAGTCCGGACGTGCCGAATCCGCGCTGCCCTACCCGGAGTTGGCGCACTGCGGTTACGCCGCGACGGCCACCAGGGACCGCGAAGGACGCACCGGCCACGGCGTCGAGTTCCCCTCGCCGGTCTTCATGCTGGGCGGGCCGGAGGACCTCGCCTCGGTCCTGCGCTCCAACCGCGAGCGGGGCGGCACCTTCCTCAAGGTGATGTTCACGGACGGCACCGAGCAGCCCGAGATGGCCAAGCGCTTCTCGCGGCTGTCAACGCAGGTACTGGAGCACACGGCGCGGGTGACCCGCGAACAGGGCGTCCCCGCCGTCCTCGACTGCAACACCCGCGCGGAGGTCCTGCAGGCGTACCGGTGCGGATTCCGCAACTTCGCCCATCCCGTACGGGACTTCGAGCTCTCCGCCGCCGACTGGCGCGAGCTCGACGGGGCACGCTTCATCTCGACCCTGAGCGGCCTGCGCCCCATGATCATGGAGCGGGCGGAGTTCCTCCAGGAGTACGGCCGACCCGGCTTCCTGGAGACCCAGGACGGCGCCAACCTGCGCTTCGTGGCCGGGGTCGAGGAGCCGTACGGCATCCAGTACAAGTGCCAGGACACCCGGACGGCCGCGCTCGTCACCATGCGCCGCAACAGCCTGGAGGCACTGCGTCGCGGTCGACTCCTGGTGGGGACCGACTGCGGCAACACCGGGGCGTTCCACGGCTACAGCCTGCTGGGCGAACTCGACCTGCTGGCCGGGGACGAGTTCGGGGCGGCGCAGCTGCGCCACGGACTCCGACTGGCCGCGACGGCAGACGGCTGGCGCTTCTTCAACGAGCTCGCCGGACGCGAGGCCGCCGACCACCCCCTGACGGTCGGCAGCGCCGCGACCTTCAACCTCTTCACCGCACCGGCGCCCGGCGCAACGCCGGCCGCACTCTCCGCACTTCCGGACTCCACCGTCGTCCACGGCGTCGCCATCGACCGCCGGGCCCTCGCGCGGGAGATCCGCGCCATCCGTGAATCCGCAGCAGAAGGAAAGGTCGTACTGTGAGCACCGAGCTGAGGAAAACCCTCTGGGGTATCAACTTCGGTATCGCCCTGGCGCATATCGGGAACTACATCTACTTCCCGCTGCTGGTCTCGAACCTGGGCGTGGCGTACAGCGGGTTCTGGGCCGGCTTCGTGATGTTCCTGACCTACGTCGGCCGACTGGCCTCGACGTTCTGCTACGAGGGCGTCTCGCAGCGGCTGGGCGTCCGCAGCGGGGTCATCGCAGGTGTGGCCGTCGAGGCCTTCGCACTCCTGGGCATGGGCTTCGTCCACGGCATCGCCCTCTACAGCGTGCTGGCCTTCTTCGTGGGCCTCGGCTCGGGCATCTCGTTCCCCGGCCTGAAGAACATCCTGAGCACCTTCCCCGAGGCGGACCGGCCCAAGGCCTTCTCCTCCTTCCAGATGTCCTGCCAGCTCGGCGCGATCAGCGGCGCCATGATCGGTGGTCTCTTCGTCGGCGTCGACATGCGGATCCTCTTCTCCGCGGTGTTCGCCCTCTTCGCGGTGTACTGCCTGGCCGCGGTCTTCGTCATCCCCGCCGATGCCGCCGCAGCCACTGCGGAGCCGGGCGCCCCGAAGGCCCCGCTGTTCAGCGCCTCCGTCCTGAAGGGTCTGCGACTGGGCGGTGGCGGGCACTACTTCATCCTGTCCAGCGTGTTCTGGCTGCTCTCGATCAGCTTCCTGGTGGGCATTCCGCTGCACATGCAGGAGTACGTCAAGGGCCTGCCGATCTCGATGCCGTTCTGGATCACCGGTATCACTCTGCTGGTGCTCCAGTACCCGGTGCTGCGATTCATGAACAAGCACCTCAAGCCGGGCCAGGTCATGGCCGTCGCATTCGCCGCGATGACCCTCGCCTATCTCTTCTTCGGTGCCGGACGTTCCGCGCTCTGGGTCGTGGTCGGCTGCTTCGTGGTCGTCTTCGGCGACATCCTCTTCACCCCGTCCTTCGACCTCTGGGTGACGAAGCAGATTCCCCGGGAGGGCCTGGCCCGGGCCATGGGCTCCATGCACTTCTTCCGCAGCTTCGGAAACATGGTCGGGACGCTCTCGGCCGGCGCGCTGTACGACCTCGCCCGGACCACCGGAATTCCCGGCCTGAACTGGTACGTCATCGCGGTGATCGCGGCCGGCTGCGCGGTGTTCAGCCTCGCCGGCGCCAAGCAGAAGGCGCCGGAGGAGCTGCCGGTGGCCGATCTCGCGACGGCCGGGCAGCCCGCCTGACCATTCGGCCACGTGCGTCGGACAGAACCGTATGAACCTCCAACTCCGCTCCAGTGAAAGACGAGTGACCATCAGTTATGTTGACCGTCTGAGATCCGGGGAGCAGCACGGATGGACCCTCTGTCAAACGGGAAGGGCTGACGGCGTGAGCGCCGCACTTTCGCTCCCCGAACCGGGAGAAACCCACGTGTGGTTCGGCGACGGGGACACCGCCGAACCGAATCGGGACCTGGAACTCCTCTCGGCGGACGAACGGGCCAGGTGCGCCCGGTACTCGTACCGCCTCGACCGGTCGCGCTTCGCGGCCGCCCGGGCGGGAGCGCGCCGAGTGCTGGCGCGCTACGTGGGCGGGGAGCCCGCTCAGGTCCGCTTCGACCGGGCCGAAGCGGACGTCCTCGGTGATCCGGCCGATCGCGGCGACCACCGGCACCGCCCGCTCGTCGTCGCGGTCCGCGGTACGCCGCTCTACCTGAGCGTCGCCAGGTCCGAGGGCCTCTGGCTGCTCGGCCTGGCGGTGGACGAGCGGATCGGCGTGGACGTGGAACACGTCCGTGATTTCGACACCGCGGGACTCATCAACCGCTGCCTGGCGACGGAGGAGCGCGAGCAGGTCAACGCACTCGCGCCCGAGGAGCGCGGCGCGGCCTTCGTCCGGGCCTGGACCCGGAAAGAGGCGCTGATCAAGGCGGCCGGCTTGCCCCGGAGCACCCCACACCACCGCATACCGGTGCAGCCGACCCGGCCGGGAGCGGTACGTGTCGCTCAACCCGACCACAGCGGGCGGCAGTCGGGCAGCTGGACCGTCCAGGACCTGCCGCTCGGCGGCCTCGTACGGGCCTCGCTTGCCCGGCCCGCCGCCTGCGCCGGGCCGGTGCGCTGGACCGACACCACCACCACGGGGGAGCCGCGCCTGGACACGTGGCGCGCTCAACTGCCCGACCTTCAGGTCGGCTGAGCGCAACCCCCGCTACCCCAGGGCGTTGCGGATGGCCGGCATCCGCAGGGTGGTCATCCGGCGCCAGCCGATCGCGCGCTCGTACAGGTACACCACGTGGATGCCGAGCGCCAGCACCGCCGACTTGGGCTTGGACCAGCGCAGGAGGGCGCCCATCCGGTCCATCACGGCGAGGCTGACGTCCCGGTAGGTCCTGACCTCGGCGCGGGCCGTGCTGCGCAGCAGGTCGAGGATCACAGGCCTGTGACCGTTCGCCGCGAGGCGGAGCAACTCCTCGTGGCAGTAGGCGAGATGGTTGTCCTCGTCGGCGGAGATCATCCGCACCGCACGGCCGATCTCCGGGTGCTCGTTGAAGACCTTGCGCAGCAGGCGCATCTGCTCGGCCGCGCGCTGCTCGGTGACCCTGCTGTGGGCCAGGTAGACCACGATGTCGTACTCGGTCAGCGGCTCGTCGCGGCGCAGCCGGCTGTGCGCCAGACCGATGCCCTGGTGTTCGAGGAGCATCGTGTAGTCGGTCGCGTCCGGGACGTCGACGGCGCGCAGCCCGCGCTTGTGCAGCAGCGCGGTGAAGATCCTGCCGTGCTTGTCCTCGTCGGCGCCGTGCCGGGCGATCTTCGGGGCGAGCTCCTGATCGGCCACCAGGGCGGCGATCCGGCCGTTCTCCCAGCCGCCCTGGTCCTCGCCCTTGGCGGCGATGCTGCAGAACAGCCGGAACGACTCGTCGTTGTCGTGAATCTCCTGGAACAGGCTGCGGGCCGAGAGCACTCGGTACCACCTCTCCCGGCTGCCGCAGCGCCGAACGGGTCCTACGTCGCACCTTGCCGATCCAGTCAAGGGCGACGGCGTGGCGGGTCGCAACCGGAGTTGGCCCAGCTGGGCGGCGCGGCTGGGCGGCATCCGGGTTGAGGTGCCCGGGTGAGTGGAGTGTGTGACGCTGGTGCGGAGCTGTCCCGCCGCCGGTGCCGCCCTCGGGCCGCCGGCCGTCGGAAGGACCGTCCGTCCGTGGCCAAGACCTCGCACTCGCAGTCCCCGCTCGCTCCGCCCGTCCCGGTTTCCGCAGGCGATACGCCTCCTGGGCCGGTGGAGCCGCTCCTTCGCAGCCGTCGCGCTCCTGGCGGGCGGCGCTCGCTTCGCTCGACCCGCCGGGCGCTGGCCCGTCGGCTGGTGGCCGGTGCGGGGCTCACGGCGCCGGTGCTGCTGGCGCTGGTCATCCCGGCGGCCGCGCAGGTGGCGTCCTCCGGTGGGGCCGCGGTGCACGGCGAGGCGGTGCCGAACGGCGCGGCTGGAGCCGGGCCGTTGGACGGTTCCTCGGCGGGCTCGCCGCTGCGGCCGATACCCGGGGCGCCGCCGGCTCAGCCGTCGGCGCCGATACCGGCGGACACCGACCCGCTGCCGGGCGGTCCGTCCGAGAGCACGCCGAGGCCTGAGCCGCCCGTGACCCCTGAGCCGTCCGCGGCGGGCCCGACCCGCACCGGCGCCGCGCCCGCCTCTCCGTCGCTTCCGTCGCTCCCGTCGACGCCGACCGCGACCGCGCAGCCCGGCTCCGCCGCCACCCCCACCCCCACGCCCGCCGCGGGCCCGACGCCCGGCCGGCCGCCGACCGCGGTCGCCGGCGCCCCGGTGTCCGGCACCCGGCCCTCGGCCCCCGCCCGCCCGTCCCGCCCGTCCCGCCCCGCCGGCTTCCCGGCGCCGCAGGGCGCCGTGCCCGACGGCCCCTGGAGCCCGGACCCGCCGTCCGGCGAGCCGGCCGCCGACTCGCCCACCCCCGAGCCGAGTTGCTCCCCGATGGCCGTGCGGCCCGGCGCCGCGCCGCCGAGCCTGCTGGACGCGGTGGCCGCGCAGGACGACGCGGACGGTTCCGGCGCCGCCGACGGATTCGTGCTGCCGACGCCGGACCCGGCCCAGCCCACCGCCGACGGGCTGCCGGCGGGCGCCCAGAGCACCGCGCGGACGGCGGCGCGCTGGCGGGACCCGTCGAACCTGCAACTCCCGCTGGGCGCCGGGCTGGCCCTGATCGGTCTCGGCCTGGCGCTGGTCGGCTACCGCCTGCGCCACAGCTGACCGGGCCGCCGCGAACCACCCGCCGGTTGACCCTCCGGAGGCCAGAAGCATATGAAGGAGCTATGACGAAGCCGCTGGACGAACGGCCGGAGTACGAGCCGTATCAGGGATCGACGGGATCGAACGGCCCGTCGCAGGAAGGACCGCCGCAGGTGCTGATCGTGGGCCCGGACGGCATGGCGGTCGGGACCGGCGCGGGAGGCGGCGGCCGGGCCTTCGGCCGGGCGGACGACGGGACCGGGTCGCGGGAACTGCCGGTGACCGAGATGGTCGAGCAGCCGGCCAAGGTGATGCGGATCGGCAGCATGATCAAGCAGCTGCTCGAAGAGGTTCGGGCGGCTCCGCTCGACGAGGCGAGCCGGGTCCGGCTGAAGGCCATCCACGCCAGCTCCATCAAGGAGCTGGAGCTCGGCCTGGCGCCGGAGCTGGTCGAGGAGCTGGAGCGGCTGTCGCTGCCGTTCATGGACGACACCATCCCCACCGAGGCCGAGCTGCGGATCGCGCAGGCCCAGCTGGTCGGCTGGCTGGAGGGGCTCTTCCACGGCATCCAGACCGCGCTGTTCGCCCAGCAGATGGCCGCCCGGGCGCAGCTGGAGCAGATGCGGCGCGCGCTGCCGCCCGGCAGCCAGCCGGCCGACCACGACTTCGACGACCCGGACGAGGGCCGCGGCATGCGCTCGGGGCCCTACCTCTAAGACCGACCGGCAAATGGAGGGTGGGAGAAGGAGCGGGTCGAGGGCCGAGTCCAGGCGGTGCCGACGAAGGAGCCATGGCGGAGCCCTGGCGACTGAGGAGAAGCCGTCTGGGCGAGAGCCGTCGGCCCGCGACGCCGCCCTCCATTTGCCGGTCGGTCTAAGGATCGGTAGGAGGCGAAGCACGGCCCGGCGGCCCCTGCACGGCCCGCCGGGCCGAGGTGCCGATACCCTGGCCCCTGTCGACGGCCGATACCGGTCGCCGGCCGGGGTCGGCCCGGTCGGTGGCACCGGGCGCGGCGGCTCTGACGAGCCGTCCGGCAGGCTGGTGCGGCGGACCGGTTCGCGGGGGCCGGGCCGGCGGGTCGTTCGACAGGCCGCCTGACAGGCCATCTGACAGGGCATCCGATCAACCACGTCGCGGCAGCGGTGTTCGGCCGTGCCGAGGGGGAAGCAGAGGACGATGAGCGAGGACGGCAGCACGGGTCAGGGCCAGCCGCAGACACAGCACTCGCTGGGCAACGGCAGGTACGTCCTCCAGCACCTGCTGGGCCAAGGCGGCATGGCCGCTGTCCACCTGGCGTACGACACGGTCCTTGACCGCCAGGTGGCGGTGAAGACGCTGCACACCGAGCTGGGCCGCGAGTCGTCGTTCCGCGAGCGCTTCCGCCGCGAGGCGCAGGCCGTCGCCCGGCTCCAGCACACCAACATCGTCTCCGTCTTCGACAGCGGCGAGGAGGTCGCGCCGGACGGAGCGACCACGCCGTACATCGTCATGGAGTACGTCGAGGGGCCCTCGCTGCGCGATGTGCTCAACGAGGCCGTCGCCCAGCACGGCGCGATGCCCACCGAGCAGGCGCTGAAGATCACCGCCGCGGTGCTGGCCGCCCTGGACACCTCGCACGACCAGGGCCTGGTGCACCGCGACATCAAGCCCGGCAACGTCATGGTCAACACCAAGGGCGTCGTCAAGGTGATGGACTTCGGCATCGCCCGGGCCATGCAGTCCGGCGTGACGTCGATGACCCAGACCGGCATGGTGGTCGGCACCCCGCAGTACCTCTCGCCCGAGCAGGCGCTGGGCAAGAGCGTGGACGCCCGCTCCGACCTCTACTCGGTCGGCTGCATGCTCTTCGAGCTGCTCACCGGCCGGCTGCCGTTCGACGGCGACTCGCCGTTCTCGATCGCCTACAAGCACGTCCAGGAGGAGCCGCCGGCGCCGTCCTCCCTCAACCGCGCGGTCACTCCCGCGGTGGACGCGCTGGTCGCCCGCGCGCTGCGCAAGGACCCCTCGCACCGCTTCCCGACCGCCGAGGCCATGCGCGAGGAGGTCGAGCGGGTGCAGGCGGGTGCGGCGACCGAGGGCGGCACGCCGCTGATGGCCAGCACCCCGCTGGTGATCGGCGAGGGCCCGCGCTCCGCGCATGCGGCCTCCTCCTCGCTGACCAACTTCCCGCAGGTCGGCGGCGACATCCGGACGCCGGCGCCGCACGTCCAGCAGCCGTACCAGCCGGTCCAGGCGCCGCCCTACGGCCCGCAGACCCCGCCGCCGGCGTTCAACCAGCAGACGCCGCAGCCGTTCCAGGGCTACCAGACCCCGCCGCCGCAGCAGCAGTACCAGACCCCGCCCCCTCAGCAGCAGCAGTACCAGACCCCGCCGCCGCAGCAGCAGTACCAGACGCCGCCGGTCGCCTTCCCGCAGCAGGCGCACAACCCGGCGCCGATGCAGCGGCCGATGCCGCAGCAGGCCGGTCCGTTTGTGCCGCAGCGCCCGGCGCAGACCGGAACCAGCGGGTGCTCGACCGCTCTGGTCGTGCTCGGTGTGATCATCGGCCTGATCGTGCTGTTCGCGATCATCATCGCGATCGTGGCGAGCAAGGCCTCGAACACCAACTCGTCCACCGACCAGTACGGCGGCGCACACCAGCCCTCGTCGGTGGTCTCCCAGCTCTCCCAGCGGTCCGAGGAGCTGCCACCGGTGCTCTGACGCGTTCCACGCCTGGGTGTCCGAGGCGGTAGCGTTCTGGAGAAGTGAATCGAATGGGCGACCGCGACCAGAGCGCCGGGCCCGGGGCGAGGAGTAATGGCACAGACGCAGCAGCCGGGCGACGGCGAGGGAGACTTCGCCCCCGGCACCGGCTCGGGCCAGGAGCAGGACGACGCCACGCACGAGACACCACGCTTCCCCGACCGGGAGCCGGGCGCCGCCGGTTCCGAGGAGACCGCCGCCACCCGGGTGGTGGGCGGCGCCGCGGGCTTCGACGGTCCGCCGACCCCGAGCCGCGGCACCGCCGCCCCGCTCGGCACCCTCGGTGACGGCCGCTACCGGCTGACCCACCGGCTCGGCCGGGGCGGCATGGCCGAGGTGCTCGCCGCCCAGGACGTCCGGCTCGGCCGGACCGTCGCGGTCAAGCTGCTCCGCGCCGAGCTGGCCCAGGACGACGTCGCCCGGCAGCGGTTCACCCGTGAGGCTCACTCCGTCGCGGGGCTCAACCACCACTCGATCGTCGCTGTCTACGACACCGGCGAGGACTTCCTCGGCGGCGAGTCGACGCCGTACATCGTGATGGAGCTGGTCGAGGGCCGCACCGTCCGCGAGCTGCTGCTGGCCGAGGACGCGCCGCCGGTCGACCAGGCGCTGATCATCATCGCCGGGGTGCTGGAGGCGCTGGACTACAGCCACCGGCACGGCATCGTGCACCGCGACATCAAGCCCGCCAATGTGATCATCACGACCGCGGGCGCGGTCAAGGTGATGGACTTCGGCATCGCCCGGGCGCTCACCGGCGCGGCCAGCACCATGACGCAGACCGGCATGGTGATGGGCACCCCGCAGTACCTGTCGCCCGAGCAGGCGCTCGGCAAGCCGGTGGACCACCGCTCCGACCTGTACGCGGCCGGCTGCATGCTCTACGAGCTGCTGACGCTGCGCCCGCCGTTCACCGGCGACACGCCGCTCGCGGTGGTGTACCAGCACGTCCAGGACGCGCCGGTGCCGCCGTCCCAGATGAACCCGCGCGTGCCGCAGCAGTTCGACGCCCTGGTGCTCCGCTCGCTGGCGAAGAGCCCGGACGACCGCTTCCAGAGCGCGGACGAGTTCCGCGCGCACCTGCAGCACGCGCTGCGCGAGATGCACGGCGCGGCCGGGGCCGGCGGCTACGGCGGCTACGGCGGCTACCAGGGCACGCCTGCCGACGGCACGGCGATCACCGAGGCCTTCGGCATGCCCGCCGGCCCGCCGGACGCCACCACCGTGCTGCCGTACGGCGGTGCGGCCACCGCCGCGTACGGGACGCCGGCCACGCCCTACCAGGGCGTCGGCGGTCCGGGCGACACCGGCCACGGCGGCGGGTACGGGCAGGGCGGCTACGGGCAGGGCGGGTACGGCGGCTCCGGCGGGGCCGGCGGTGGCGACGACCACGAGCCGCCGCGCCGCCGCCGTGCCGCGCTGGCCTGGGTGGTCGGCCTGCTGCTGCTGGTCGGCGGCGGGGTCGGGATCGCGCTGGCGGTGGACAACGGCAGCACGAAGCCGCCGGCGCCGGCGACCAGCTCGCCGACCGACCAGCTGACCGACCAGCCGTCCGAGACCCCGTCGGTGACGCCGTCGCCGACCCCCGGCCACTCGTACACCCCGACGCAGTCGAACACCAACACCGGTCAGTACCCACCGTCGACCGGTTACACGCGCACGCGCACCTCCTCGCCCTCGGCGTCCGCGTCGGCCTCGGCTTCGGCGTCCTCCTCGGCTTCGGACTCCGCGTCCTCGTCCGCTTCGCCGCCCCCCAGTCCGCCGTCGTCGAACACGTCCTCCGCGCCGCCGAGCTCGCAGCCGCCGCCCACCAAGGCGTCGGAGCACCCCGTGCCCGGCCAGTAGCCGGCTCAGTTCACGAAGGCGTCCAGCACCTGCTCGTACTCCTGGCACCACCAGGCGGTCTGTGCAGAGGCGGCGGCGAAGAGGTGGTCGGCGCGCTGGTCGGCGCGCTGGTAGCGCCACTGGAGCATCCAGAAGTCGTTCAGCCGCTCCCACCAGACCCGGTGCGCCGCCGCCGCCAGCTCCTCGGGTGGCGCGGCGGCGGCCTCGCGGTAGGCGCGGGCGTAGCGGCGGACCCGGGCGAGGTCGAGTTCGCCGGTCACCGGGTCGTTGAAGATCAGCGTGGCGGCCCGTACCGCCTCCTCGCCGCGCGGCCGCACGCCGAGCCGGTCCCAGTCCAGCACGGCGACCACCCGCCCGCCCCGGTGCAGCAGGTTGAGCCCGTGGAAGTCCCCGTGCACCCAGCCCACCGGCCCGGCCGCGTCGGGGGCGGGCCGCCGGTGCCGGTAGGCCTCCAGCAGTTCGGCGCGCTCGGTCAGCCGGCGCTCGGCGAGCAGGTCGAACGGGCCGTACGGGCGGTGCCGGCGGGCCAGCCCGAGCAGCTCGCCGAGCAGGGCCGTGCTGGCCCGCGGATCGGCCGTCGGCGTCCGGACCGGTTGCACGACGGGGGCGCAGACGCGCGCGAGCGCGCCGTGCAACCGGCCGAGCAGCGCGCCGAGTTCCCCGCACTGCGAGAGGTCCAGCTCGGCTCCGGTGCGATGGGTGCCCGGTACCCAGGGGTAGAGCGCGAAGCGCCGGCCGTCACAGTCGGTGACGGTCTGGCCGTCGCGAGCGGCCAGCGGAGGTGCGATCGGCAACCCCCGGGCGTACAGCGCGGCGGTGGCCCGGTGCTGCGCGGTGATCGCGGGCAGCGTCGCGGTGGCCCGGTCCACATAGCACTTGAGGAAGTACACACCGCTGCTGCTGGTCACCCGGTAGCCCCGGTTGAGCAGCCCCTCGGCGACCGGTTCCGCCTCGATCAACCGCCCGGAGCGGTAGCCGCGAAAGACTCGGGCGAGTACGAACCGCGAGACCGGCGGGCTCAGCGTCCCGACCGGCGGTGCGGTGGCGTCCGGTCCCTCCAACAGCACTGCGGTGGCGGCCGACTGACTCTCTGTCACGCTCGGTCATCGTAGCCGGGCGGCGCGCGCGGGGGACGGTTGCTCGGAAATGCCCAATTGTGATCATCATTTCGATGATCGTGCCCGATGACTGAGCGTTAACTGTCGTGCTGTGTGCGGACAGTGTCGCAAGTGATCAGTGGTGCGGATGGGGCGGCTGCTCAGTCGGTCGGCGGGTCAGCGCTGCTGCTCGGCGCCCAACCGGGCGACGTACGCGGCGGCTTGGGTGCGGCGCTCCATGCCGAGCTTGGCGAGCAGGCTGGAGACGTAGTTCTTCACGGTCTTCTCGGCCAGGTGCAGTTCGTTGCCGATCTGCCGGTTGGTCATCCCCTCGCCGATCAGCTCCAGGATCCGGCGCTCCTGCTTCGTCAACTGGGCGAGCCGCTCGTCCTCCTTCTCGCCGCCCTCCCGCAGCCGCTCCAGCACCCGGCTGGTGGCCACCGGGTCGAGCAGCGACTTGCCCGCCGCCACGTCCCGCACCGCCGAGATCAGGTCGCTGCCGCGGATCGCCTTGAGCACGTACCCCGAGGCCCCGGCCATGATCGCGTCGAAGAGCGCCTCGTCGTCCGAGAAGGAGGTGAGCATCAGGCACCGGATGTCGGGGTGCAGCGAGCGGATCTCCCGGCAGACCTCCACGCCGTTGCCGTCGGGCAGCCGGACGTCCAGCACGGCCACGTCGGGGTGGGCGGCGGGGATCCGGGTGATCGCCTCGGTGGCCGTGCCGGCCTCGCCGACCACCTCGATGTCGTCCTCGACGGTGAGCAACTCGTGAACTCCGCGTCGGACCACCTCATGATCATCTAGAAGGAAAACCCTGATTTGTCCGTTTTTGGTCACCGGTCAAGGCTCCCATATCGTCATAGAGAAGGCCTATCGCCCGCACTGGGCTCCCACACAATCTGTCTCATCCACCCCCTTACGCGAAACGCGCTGCCCGGATAGCGTGCGCAGGTGTCCTGTACGGCACCGCCGGAGCTAGCTTCGAGCCCGGCCCGACCCCCATCCAGGTCGGAACAACTAGGACGTCCTTACGCAGGCGCGACAAGCGCGCCCGCTGGGTAACGTTCTCGTGAGGACGCCGTCGGAAAAGGATCACCACCTGCCACGTCATCGGTGCGCCCACCCCGCGCACTGTGCGAGGAGGTGACCGGACCGGTCACCGGCGACCCCGGGCGGCCGGACAGACCGAGGAGTAAACGTGACCGTCAAAAGCACGGCGAGGGCGCGCAAGAAGGCCGCCCCCGGCGTCCCTGACAATCTCCCAGCGGGGAAGGACGCCCCGACCGAGCTCGTGCAGCTGCTGACGCCGGAGGGTGAACGGGTCGAGCACCCGGACTACCCGCTGGCCATCGAGGCGGACGAGCTGCGCTCGCTCTACCGGGACCTGGTGCTGGTTCGGCGGTTCGACGCCGAGGCGACCGCGCTGCAGCGGCAGGGCGAGCTGGGCCTGTGGGCCTCGCTGCTCGGCCAGGAGGCGGCCCAGGTCGGCAGCGGCCGCGCGATGCGCGAGAAGGACTACGCCTTCCCGACCTACCGCGAGCACGGCGTCGCCTGGTGCCGCGGAGTCGACCCGCTCAACCTGCTCGGGATGTTCCGCGGGGTGAACCACGGCGGGTGGGACCCCAACGAGAAGAACTTCCACCTCTACACCATCGTGATCGGCTCGCAGACGCTGCACGCGACCGGCTACGCGATGGGCATCACCAAGGACGGCGCCGAGGACGCGGTGATCGCCTACTTCGGTGACGGCGCCTCCAGCCAGGGCGACGTCAGCGAGGCCTTCACCTTCGCGTCGGTCTACAACGCGCCGGTGGTCTTCTTCTGCCAGAACAACCAGTGGGCGATCTCCGAGCCCACCACCAACCAGACGAAGATCCCGCTCTACCGCCGCGCCTCCGGCTTCGGCTTCCCCGGCGTGCGGGTGGACGGCAACGACGTGCTGGCCTGCCTGGCGGTCACCCGCTGGGCGCTGGACCGCGCCCGCAACGGCGGCGGCCCGGTGCTGATCGAGGCCTTCACCTACCGGATGGGCGCGCACACCACCTCGGACGACCCGACCCGCTACCGCGCGGCCGAGGAGACCGAGGCCTGGCGCGCCAAGGACCCGATCTCGCGGCTCAAGGCCTACCTGGAGCGCGAGCAGCTGGCCGACGAGGCCTTCTTCACGGCGGTCGACGCCGAGAGCGAGACGCTCGGCCTGCGGGTGCGCGAGGGCGTCCGGTCGATGCCCGACCCGGACCCGACCCTGATCTTCGACCATGTGTACGCCGAGCCGCATGCCTTGGTGACCGAGGAGCGGGCCGAGTACGTCGCGTATGCGGAGTCTTTCGAGGGCGGGGAGTAGTCCGATCATGTCCAAGCTCACCATGTCGAAAGCCATCAACGAAGGCTTGCGCCACTGCCTGGAGACCGACCCCAAGACCCTGATCATGGGTGAGGACGTCGGCAAGCTCGGCGGCGTCTTCCGGGTCACCGACGGCCTGCAGAAGGACTTCGGCGAGGACCGGGTGATCGACACCCCGCTCGCCGAGTCCGGCATCGTCGGCACCGCGATCGGCCTCGCGCTGCGCGGCTACCGCCCGATCGTGGAGATCCAGTTCGACGGCTTCGTCTACCCGGCCTTCGACCAGATCGTCACCCAGCTCGCCAAGATGCACGCCCGCGCGCTGGGCCACGTCAAGATGCCGGTGACGATCCGCATCCCCTACGCGGGTGGAATCGGCGCCGTCGAGCACCACAGCGAGTCGCACGAGGCGTACTTCGCGCACACCGCCGGTCTGCGGGTGGTCACGCCGTCCAACCCGGACGACGCGTACTGGATGCTCCGCCAGTCGGTCGAGTCCGACGACCCGGTGATCTTCCTGGAGCCGAAGGCCCGCTACTGGGACAAGGCCGAGATCAGCGCCGCCCCGGCGCTGGGCCTGCACAGCGCGCGGGTGGTCCGCCCCGGCACCGACCTGACGCTGCTGGCCTACGGCCCGATGATCAAGGTCTGCCTGGAGGTGGCCGCGGCCGCCGAGGAGGACGGCCGCAAGATCGAGGTCGTCGACCTGCGTTCGCTTTCGCCGATCGACTTCGACACCCTGGAGGCGTCGGTCAAGCGCACCGGGCGCGCCGTCGTGGTGCACGAGGCACCGGTCTTCATGGGCATGGGCGCGGAACTCGCGGCCCGGCTCACCGAGCGGTGCTTCTACCACCTGGAGGCGCCGATCCTGCGGGTCGGCGGCTACCACGCGCCGTACCCGCCGTCCCGGGTCGAGGAGCAGTTCCTGCCCGACCTGGACCGGGTGCTGGACGCCGTCGACCGCGCGCTGGCGTTCTGAGAAGGAGTGGCGATGACCACCGAAGTTCGCTCACTCCGTGAGTTCAAGATGCCCGACGTCGGCGAGGGGCTGACCGAGGCCGAGATCCTCAAGTGGTACGTCCAGCCGGGTGACACCGTCACGGACGGTCAGGTCGTCTGCGAGGTCGAGACGGCGAAGGCGGCCGTGGAGCTGCCGATCCCGTTCAACGGCGTCGTCGAGGCCCTGTTCTTCCCCGAGGGGTCGACGGTTGACGTCGGCACCTCGATCATCGCGGTCGCGGTGCTCGGGGCCGCTCCGGCGCCCGCTGCCGCCGCCGCGCCCGCTCCGGCGCCCGCCGCCGCCCCGGTGGCCGAGGCCGTCGAGGGTGAGCCGGCCCGCCGCGAGGTGCTGGTCGGCTACGGACCGCGCACCGGCGCCGTGCAGCGCCGCGCCCGCCGTACGACGGCGGCTGCTCCGGCAGCTCCCGTCGCCGCTCCGGTGGCCCCCGCGGCCCTGGCCGCGCCGGCTCCGGTGGCCGCCCCCGTGGAGGCCGGCGAGCGGCCGCTGGCGAAGCCGCCGGTCCGCAAGCTGGCCAAGGACCTCGGCATCGACCTGCGTGCCGTACGGGCGACCGGGCCGGACGGGATCATCACCCGCGAGGACGTGCACGCCGCCGCAGCCCCGGCCGCGCCGGCCGTGGTCGAGGCGACGGCCCCGGTCGCCGTCCCGGTGGAGGCACCCGTGCCCGCCACCGGCGCCGACCAGCGGATCCCGGTCAAGGGCGTCCGCAAGGCCACCGCGCAGGCGATGGTGGCCTCCGCCTTCACCGCGCCGCACGTCACCGAGTTCGTCCAGGTCGACGTCACCCGC
This sequence comes from Kitasatospora sp. MAP12-44, assembly GCF_029892095.1. Taxonomy (NCBI): domain Bacteria; kingdom Bacillati; phylum Actinomycetota; class Actinomycetes; order Kitasatosporales; family Streptomycetaceae; genus Kitasatospora; species Kitasatospora sp. MAP12-44. The sequence goes on along the minus strand of NZ_JARZAE010000004.1, from coordinate 4,348,855 downwards.
ACGATGAAGCTGGTCCGCACGCTCAAGGAGAGCGGCGAGCTGGGCCCGGGGGTGCGGGTCAGCCCGCTGCTGCTGGTCGCCAAGGCGCTGCTCACCGCGTTCAAGCGGCACCCGGAGATCAACGCCAGCTGGGACGAGGCCAGCCAGGAGATCATCCTGCGCGGCCAGATCAACCTGGGTATCGCCGCGGCGACCCCGCGCGGGCTGCTCGTGCCGAACATCAAGAACGCCGGTGCGCTGACCCTCGCCGGCCTCGCGATCGAGCTCGGCTCGCTGGTCGACACCGCCCGGCAGGGCAAGACCTCGCCCGCCGACATGCAGGGCGGCACGGTCACCATCACCAACGTCGGCGTCTTCGGCGTCGACACCGGCACCCCGATCCTCAACCCCGGCGAGGCCGCCATCCTGGCCTTCGGCGCGGTCCGGGAGCTGCCGTGGGTGCACAAGGGCCGGGTGGTGCCGCGCCAGGTCACCACGCTGGCGCTCTCCTTCGACCACCGGATGGTCGACGGCGAGCTGGGCTCCAAGGTGCTGGCCGATGTCGCGGCCATCCTGGAGCGCCCCAAGCGCCTGATCACCTGGGCCTGACGCCCGCTGAACGACAGAAGGGCCCCATCCCCCCGGCCGGGGGGATGGGGCCCTTCGGCTGTGCGCCCTACCGGCGGGCGGAGCGGCGCCGGCGTCCGAGGACGAAGGTGAGGGCAGCGGCGGCCAGGGCGACCAGCGCGCCACCGGCGCCGAGCAGCGGGACGGCGGAGCTGTCGGAGGCGGTGGCGGCGAGTCGCGGTGCCGAGGTGGCGGGGGTCGCGGGCTGCGCGGCGGCCGGGGCCACGGCGGCTGCGGCAGGCACCGCGGGCTGGGCGACCGCGACGGCCGGGGCAGCCGCGATCGGCGCGGCAGGCGCGGCGGCGGCGACGGCCGCGGTGGTCGGGGCAGCGACGTGCGCGGCGGGCTTGACGGGCTTGGCCGGCTTGGCGCTGGGCGCGGCGATGCGCAGCACCTTGAGGGTGTGCACGCCGGGCCGACCGTTGGCGTCCGGGCTGGAGAACATCTGGATCGAGGTCTGGCTGCTCGGCGCGTTGGCCGAGAGCGTGATCCGGAACAGGACCCGCATGGCGTGACCCGCCGCGACCTGCTGGGCGACCGAGGAGGTGTCGGCGTGGATGGTCGGGTCGCAGCCGTGCAGCACCGGCAGCGTCTTCCACTGGTTGTCGACCATCGCCTGGACGGTGAAGTCCGCGGGCCGCAGGTTGGACGCGCCCGGCTGGCCGGCGCCGGGGTTGTAGAACGCCAGATAGGGGGCGATCCAGCCACCGGCGCTCCCGGCGGCCGGGCCGACCTCCTCGCCCACCTCGATCGGGGCACCCCCGGCGGTGATGCTGTCGGGGACAACAGGGATGAACCCGCCCTCGCCGAGGCCCACCACTCGGGCACCGGCCGCAGGCGGGTTCCCGCAGGCGAAGGCGGTGGACGCGCCCGGCAGCAGCGGAACGGCGGCGCTGATGACCAGGGTGGCCGCCGCGGTGGCCAGGACGCGGCGGGAGACGACGGAGGGGACGGACTTCGCAAAGGTGGAGATAACGGACGCGCGCATGACGTGTTCCTTCAGGGACGGTGCTGCCGAGTGGGTGGAGTGAAGGTGGCCGGTGTTCGAATTTCCCCCCGGCCCCTGCCGGTCTCGCTCTCCGTGCCTTCAACTGATGAGACGCGCATCCCCTCCGATGGTTGCAGTCGGATTCGAAGACTTTTCGGACCGTCTCCGGAGCCGTCCTGAATACTGCTCAGATGCCAGAGCCCACCACGGTCGAGACCACCTCCCGCTCCGACGGGGCACCGGCCCCGCACCCGTACGCGCTGCGCCGCGACGCCTCGCTCCCCGCGGTGCTGGCCGGGGTGATCGCCATCGTCGTCTGCTTCTCCGGGCCGCTGGTGGTGTTGTTGGCGGCTGCTGCCGCCGGGCGACTCGACCAGGCGCACACGGTGTCCTGGATCTGGGCCGTCTCGATAGGCAGCGGGCTGACCTCCCTGCTGCTCAGCTGGTACACCAGGACACCGGTGATCACCGCCTGGTCGACGCCCGGTGCTGCCCTGCTCGTCACCAGCCTTGGTTCGTACTCCTACCCCTCGGCGATCGGCGCATTCCTGCTGAGCGGTGTGGCGGTGACGTTGCTCGGGGTCACCGGGCTGTTCGGACGGCTGATCAGGGCGATCCCGTCCGGCGTGGTGAACGCGATGCTGGCGGGCATCCTGTTCAGCTTCGGCACCGCCATCTTCACCGCTCTGCACACCGCGCCGGCCGTCGTACTGGGCGCGCTGGCGGCCTTCCTGGTGGCCAGGCGGCTGCTGGCGCGCTACGCCGTGCCGGCGGCGCTGCTGGCCGGCAGCCTGGCCGCCTGGCTCACGGTGGGGCTGCCGCTGCACCTGGGGCACGGCGGCCTCGCCCACCCGGTGCCGACCGCGCCCGGGTTCGACCCGGCGGCGCTGGTCGGCCTGGCGCTGCCGCTGACCATCGTCGCGCTGGCCTCGCAGAACGCCCCCGGGCTCGGCGTCCTGCGGGCCGGCGGCTACCAGCCGGACGACCGGCTGCTGGTCGGCGCCACCGGCGCGGCCTCCGTCCTGCTGGCCCCTTTCGGGTCGCCGGGCATCACCATCGCCGCGATCACGGCCGCGATCTGCACCAGCCCCGAGAGCCACCCGGACCCGCGTCGGCGCTATGTCGCCGGGATGACCACCGGTCTTGGCTACCTGCTGGTCGGCAGCTTCGGCGGGGTGCTGGTGAGCCTCTTCACCGGGCTGCCCCCGGCGCTGGTCGCGGTGGTCGCAGGCGTGGCGCTGCTGGGGTCGTTCCAGGGCAGCCTGGCCGGCGCCGTCGCCGACGAGCAGGGCCGGGACGCCGCGGTGGTGACCTTCCTGGCCACCGCCTCGGGGATGGTCGTCTTCGGCATCGGCGCGGCCTTCTGGGGCCTGCTGCTGGGCGTCGCGACCCATCTGGTGCTGCGGGCGGGTCCGATCGGCCGCCGCAGGCCCGGACGCGGGTGAGTCCGTGAACGGTTGAGCCAGTCCGGTGAGATGTTCGACAGAAAGTCGGTTAATAGGATCGGCGTGGGTACGTCTTCGCGACCTCCACCCGAGCGCCTGCCGGGTGACCGGAGCACCGAGGACCCGCCCGTATGACGCCTGGCAACCCTGGCCGTCTCATCCGGAGTCTGGCCGCACTCGTCCTGCTCGGGGCCGCCGTTCTGCCGGCCGCCCTCGAAGTCGCCGGTCCGGCGCCGTTCGCCGTGATCGGCCCGGCCTCCGGTCAGTTCACCGATCGCGCGGTGCCACCGCACTCCGGGGCCGGCCCGGTCGCCGCCCGGCTGCGCGGCGCGGGCGCGGCCCCCACGGTCGACATACGCCGGACCGGGGACCCGGCCAACCGGATCACCCTGGTGCTGCTCGGCGACGGCTACACGGCGAACCAGCAGGAGCTGTTCCGCCAGCAGGCCGACCAGTCCTGGCGCTCGCTGATGGAGATCGAGCCGTTCCGGACCTACCAGGGCTTCTTCAACATAAGGCGGGTCGAGGTGGTCTCCCCGGTCTCGGGGATCGCGGAGGGCGACAGCAAGGGCCGCAAGCCGGGCACGCCGCTGGGGATGCACTTCTGGTGCGAGGGCACCGCGCGGCTGCTCTGCGCGGACGAGGCGGCGACCGCCCGGTACGCGGGGGCGGGCGAGGGGCCGCAGTACCTGATCGCGCTGGCCAACTCCACCGAGTACGGCGGCGCCGGCGGCACGGGGGTGACCACGCTGTCGGGGGGCAGCTCGGACGCCGGGCGGATCATCCAGCACGAGATAGGGCACACCGTGGGGGACCTCGGCGACGAGTACGACAGCGCCCCCAGTGATGCCGACTACCCCAACCTCTCCACCCAGGGCGCCGACGTGATGCTGCGCGACCACCTCAAGTGGTGGCGCTGGCTGGGCGCCCAGTCGCCGGACGGTGGCAGCCCGATCGGGGCCTACCGCAGCGCCAACGGGATCTACCGCCCGACCGCGGACTCCGTGATGCGCACCCTGGGCGGCACGTACAACCTGCCCTCGCGCGAGGCGATCATCGAGCAGATCTACCGCAGGCTCTCGCCCTTGGACGGTGCCTCACCCGCTCCCGGGGACGTCGCGGGCCGGCCGCGGCTCGCCGTCCGCCCGCTGGCGCTGGCCGGCCCGCGGCAGCTCCAGGTGGACTGGCAGGTCGACGGCCGACCGGTGGAGCCGCAGGCCGCGGACCGCAGCTGGTACGACCCGGCCGACCTGACGCTGGCGCCCGGCCAGAAGGTCACCGTGACCGCGACGGTGCGGGACGCCACGGACTGGGTGCGCGACGAGGCGTTCCGGGACCAGCACATGACCCGGACGGTGCGCTGGGTGCTGAAGGGCTGAGCGGGTCGCGGGTCGCGGGTGGCCCGGGTCGGTGCTTCGTGTGCACCCCGTGCAAGCGATCAAATGATGGGATGACTAATCTGGGCGCACTATGACCGTGGACCCAGCCAGCGCCACCCGCTCCCCGTCCGTCCCTGGTCCCCGAATCCCCCCGCCCGCGCTGCTCGCCGAGGTCGCCGCGCCGCCCGGCGGGCGCGCCGCCTGGTCCGCCTGGGGGATCGGCGTCAGCGTCTACGTGCTGGCGGTGATCCACCGCACCAGCCTCGGTGTGGCCGGGCTGGACGCCGCGAACCGGTTCCACATCGGGGCCTCGGCGCTCTCCACCTTCTCGATCCTCCAGGTGCTGGTCTACGCGGCCATGCAGATCCCGGTCGGGCTGCTGGTCGACCGCTACGGGCCGCGCCGGGTGCTGCTGCTGGGGATCACGCTGCTCAGCCTCGGCCAGCTGGCGTTCGCGTTCAGCTCCTCCTTCGGGCCCGCGCTGGCCTCGCGCGCGGTGCTGGGCTCGGGGGACGCGATGACCTTCATCAGCGTGCTGCGGATCTCCGCCCGCTGGTTCCCGGCTGCGAAGAACCCGCTGATCGCCCAACTCAGCGGGCTGGCCGGGATGGGCGGCAACCTGGTCACCACGGTGGTGCTGGCGCAGGCCCTGCACACCGAGGGCTGGACGGCCGCCTTCACCGGCATCGCCCTGCTGGGCGTGGTCGCCTTCGCGCTGGTGGCCCTGCTGCTGCGCGAGGCCCCGGGCCCGCGCGCCGCCACGCCGGCCGCGGCCCCGGACCGGCTGCCCGTGGGGATCCAGGTCAGGACCTCGTGGCGCGAGCCCGGCACCCGGCTCGGCCTGTGGGTGCACTTCACCACGGCGTTCCCCGCCAGCGCCTTCGCGATGCTCTGGGGACTGCCGTACCTGGTGCAGGGCCAGGGCATGAGCCGCGCCCAGGCGGGCGGGATGCTGACCCTGCTGGTCTTCAGCACGATGTTCTTCGCGCTGCTGCTGGGCCGGCTGCTGGCCCGCTCGGCGCGGGCCCGGATGCCGATCGTGCTCTGCGTGATCGCGGCCACCGGCGGCTCCTGGGCCGTCGCGCTCGCCTGGCCGGGCGGGCGGCCCCCGTTCTGGCTGCTGGTGGTCGTCCTGGTGGCGATGGGCAGCAACGGCCCGGCGTCACTCGTCGGCCTCGACTACGCCCGCTCGTACAACCCGGCCGAGCGGCTGGGTACGGCGTCGGGCATCGCGAACATGGGCGGCTTCATCGCCACGATGATCACGCTCTTCGGCATCGGCGTCCTGCTGGACGCCGTCTCGCCGGCCGGGGGCGGGGAGACCTACTCGGCGGGGGCGTACCGGCTGGCGTTCTGCTGGATGTACCTGCCGCTGGTGCTGGGCACGGTGATGATCCTGCGGCTGCGGGGGAAGGTGGGGAAGTCGGTGTAGGGCAGCTGACCTGCGGAAACTCGGTGGCCCTAACTTGAAGTTAGGGCCACCGAGTCCATTCAGGCAGCCATCCGCCGCATCAGCTCGGCGACCTGCTGCGGGCTCCCGTGGATCCGGGCGCCGCCGAGTTCGACCAGCATCAGGCCGGTCGAGGGCTCGTCGTCCCCGGGGCTCGGCGCTGCGGCGGCCGGGTCGGCGGTCACCCGCCGGACCAGCTCGACCAGCTTCAGCTTCCCGCAGCGCGGTATGGCCGTGCCGCCCCGGATGCCGACCTTCTCCACGCTGGTGCACTGGAAGTACGGCCCGAACGGCGGACCGCCGTCCTCCTCGCGCTTCGGAACGCGGAAGTCCATCTCACCGTGGGCACAGTGCACCGTCCCGTCGGAGTGCACGCGGAAGCCGGGCACACCGTCGCGGTCGATCTCCGCGACGATCTGGACCTGCTGCCCGATCGCCTCCGCGAGGGTCTCCGCCATCCGCTGCCGCTGGGTGGGGATGTCGGTGTCGCCGCGCCGGATCGAGGGGAGCAGCTCGCGGGTGACCCACTCCTGGAAGGGGGCGGCGGAGGGCTTGGTCGACCTCATGAGCACCATGTACAGACCGGACTCGTTCACCGTGCCCAGGAGCGGGTTCCCCCGCACATAGGCTTTCTCACCAGGCACAACGCGATAACCCTCAGAATTTCTGATGGTTACCAAGCGCAGGTCGACCGTCCGGCTGTCGGCGGCGTTCACGATCTTGGCGGCCTCGCTCGGGTTACCCCGGCCGAGGATCCTGCACACGTCCGCCGTGACGAACCAGGGCTCGCCGTCGATCATCACCACCCGGACCGGCTGCCCCGTCACCGGGAAGCTCGTTCTCATCAGCACCATGCCGATGTCGTCGTCCATCTCCGGCACCCCCACTTTCTCTAGGAATGGGATGTGTCCGGATCAACGACGTCGAACGCCTGCGGTACTGGCACCGCACGACCGCGCGGGTGTGCGAGGAGTACTCGCCCGGCGCGCGGTCGTACGTGTACGCCAAAAGGGTTGTAACGCTTCGTCAGCGTGTCCGGCCGCAGCGCGCGCGGTCAGAACGTCTGCGCGAAGGCGGCCAGGATCCGCCCGGCCAGCTCGGTGTCGCCGTCGACGCGTACCGCGCCGGTGACGGCCTCCGGGCGGGTGCGGCCGGTGGCCAGGCGCAGGAAGGTCTCCCAGTCCAGGGTGAGCTGGACGTCGGGGCCCAGGGTGATCTGGCCGTCGACCGAGCCGCGGCCGTTCTCGTCGACCCGGACCGTGCGCAGGAACTCGACCGGGCCGGTGACGTCGAGCGCGACGGTGCTGCCGGCCGGGGCGCCGGCCAGCTTGGCGACCACCTTGGGCAGCCCGTCCACCAGGAGGTCGCGGCTGATCAGGGCGGCCGGCGAGGCGAGGTTGCCGGGGGTGCGCAGGGCGCGGCGCAGGTCCTGCTCGTGCACCCAGACGTCGAACACCCGCATCCGCAGCAGCTGGTGGTAGGGCAGGTCGAAGGAGAACGGTCCGCCCGGAAAGCGCACCGTGTCGACGGCCTCGGTCCGGGCGGTGCGCAGTGCGCGCGAGCGCCGGATGATCACGTAGTCCAGCTCCCCGGTCATCTCGGGGGTGGTGTGGCAGCGGCGCTTGTCGACCGGCAGTTCGAGGTAGCGGGAGAGCTCGTCCTTGATGTGCCGCAGGTCGCTGGGCAGCGAGTGGATCGGCCGCGGGTCGCCCAGCAGCTCGGACTCGACCGCGATCACGTGCGAGACGATGTCGCGGACCGACCAGCCCGGGCACTCGGTGGCTCGGTTCCAGGAGTCGCTGGGCAGCGGTGCGACGAGTTCCGATATGGACTCGATGGACTGGGTCCACGCATCGGTGTAGGCCTGCACGGCCTGATTGTCGGTCACGGGAGTTCTCCGGTCGTCCGTCAGCTGCCTACCCGCGCGCCCAGGACAGGTGAAGACGGGAATCCCGGCTTCCGGGCGCGCGCGCTAACCGCACGTTACGCTGCCCGGGAGAGCCGAGCAGCGCTTTCGGGTGACGATCGTAGGTCTCTTGTCGTGGACGGTGGTAGTGTGCGCGCCTCATTGATCCAACTCTCCGTGTCGGACGGCGAGCCGGTGTCCGAACGCCGGGCCCGGGCGGTCGCGCTGGTGCGTGCCCAGGAGTCCGCCGACCTGGTGGTCCTGCCGGAGCTCTGGCCGCTCGGCGCGTTCGCCAATACGGCCTGGTCCGCCGGGGCCGAACCGCTGGACGGTCCGACCGCTGACGCCATGTCAACGGCCGCGCGGGCCGCCCGCGTCTGGCTGCACGCCGGCTCGATCGTGGAGCGCGACCCGGACGGGCCGATCTACAACACCTCGCTGCTCTTCTCACCGGACGGCGAGCTGGTGCGGACGTACCGCAAGATCCACCGCTTCGGCTTCGACAGCGGCGAGGCCGTCACCATGGGCGCCGGGCAGGAGATCGTGACCGCCGCCACGGATTTCGGCGTGCTGGGCCTGGCGACCTGCTACGACCTGCGGTTCCCCGAGCTGTTCCGGGCGCTGCTGGACGCGGGGGCGGAGCTCCTGGTGATCCCGGCCGGCTGGCCCGAGCGGCGCCGCGAGCACTGGACGCTGCTGGCCCGGGCCCGCGCGGTGGAGGAGCAGGCGTACGTGCTGGCCTGCAACACCGCGGGGACGCACGCCGGCGTCGAGCAGGCCGGGCACAGCCTGGTGGTGGACCCGTGGGGCCGGGTGCTGGCCGAGGCGGGCGCGGGCGAGCAGGTGCTCACCGTGGACTTCGATCCGGCCGAGGTCGCCAAGGCCCGCGCCGAGTTCCCGGTGCACCGCGACCGGCTGCTCGGCATCCCCGCCCCGGTGCAGCGCTAGGTCCCGCGTCACGCAGCGTCACGCAGGGTGCCGGTGGGCCGGTGCGCTTGTTCGCGGTCTGCGCAGGTTTGAGAGGATGAGCGTCCGGTTTTCGGTCATCTTGCGCCTGAGGGGGTTGTGCCATGGTCAGTGCCGGTCACGGACGCTTCCCGATCCAGCGCAACAGCCTGCGTGAGCAGATCGCGGGGGCGCTGCGGGAGGAGATGATGGCCGGCCGACTGGCGGCGGGCAGCAACTTCACCGTCAAGGAGATCGCCGAGCTGTACGGCGTCTCCGCCACCCCCGCGCGCGAGGCGCTGGTCGACCTGGCGGCGCAGGGCATGCTGCGCTCCGAGCACCACCGCGGGTTCACCGTGCCGGTGCTCAGCTGGGCGGATTTCCTGGAGATCTTCGAGGCCAGGACGATGCTCACCGACAGCGCGTTCCGGCAGCTGGACGCCCAGCCCGCCGAGGCGCGGGCCGGGGGCTACGACTGGTCCCGGCTCTCCTCGCTGCGCCGACGGGCCGACGCGGCCGTGCGGGCGGCCCGGGCCGGGCAGCTCGACGTGCTGGTGGGCTGCGACCGGCGGTTCTGGCAGGAGATCAGCGCCTTCCTGGGCAACCAGCGGATCGCCGACTACCTGGACTGGCTCCGGGTGCAGTCCTGGATGTTCGCCGCGCCCTACCTGCGGGCCAGCGAGGAGCTGGCCGGGGTGTGCTGGGGCCGCTACAGCGAGCTGGTCGAGCTGATCGAGGCCAGGGATCTGCCCGGGACGAGGCAGCTGGTGAACGACTACAACCTGTCGACCGTGCGGCTGCTGGCCGCGCTGACCGGGGAGCCGCTGGAGAGCGTGTCCGTACTGGGACTGCTGACCGCACCGTACGGTTCGCTGGGCCGGTAGGGTGGATCGGGTTGTCGGCCGACTGGGCGACGACCCGCCGACACCCGCCCGCCAACGGAGAGGAAGCGCTGGTCCGTGGCCTGCGACCTCTGGCTCGTTCCGCTTGTGGACGTTCTGAGCCACAGCCCCGAGAACCCGTTCCGTCAGGACCTCACCGTCTACAACGCGGCGCTGGTCGCCAGCGGCCTGCCCGAGGTGCCGGTCTACGCGTACGCCCCGGGGGTCACCGGCGCGGTCGAGCCGATAGCGGCCTTCGACTACGACTCGCTGCACTTCCTGCGCCGGGCCTACCTGCTGCACCGCACCGGCTTCGCCCTCACCCCGGTGGACGCGCTGGGCGGCGACTACGAGCAGCTGCTCGAGATGTTCGAGAGCACGGCCGAGCACTCGCACCTGGTCTGGCACTTCGACCACGCGGGGGCGTACGTCCCGATCGAGTTCGAGATCCCGCTGGTGGACGAGGCGCTGCTCTCCTCGGGCGGCCCGCTGGGCTCCTCGTACGGGCTGCTGCGCGAGCTGCAGTGGGTGGCCCCGGTGCTGGGCATCGACCCGCTGGATCCGCCGCTGCCCACCCGGCCGCTGGGGCCGACCGGCCTGGAGCAGCCGTTCGGCCCGCCGCTGGACGACGTGCACCCCTACGCCCGGGAGCGGCACGCCTGGGCCGGGCTGTACGCGGCCGCCACCCGCAGCCTGACCCAGGGCTCGATGGTCGTCTTCGCCTGATCCCGGCCCCCGCCCGGCGCCCCCGCTGCCGGCCCGCGCCCGCTCAGCGCAGCGGGCCCTCCGGCGGCCGCTGGCGTGGCATGGTGGGCCGGGTGCCGGGTGGCGGCAGCACGCGCACCTGAGCGCCCGAGCCGCCCTCGTTGCGCCCGCCCCATGTCCCGGGAGCCTGGGTGGGCAGCTGGGTCATCCGGGCCCGGAACTCCAGCATCCACTCCGAGGTCTCGCTGCGGACCATGTCCGACACGTCCTCGCAGAACCGGCGCAGCACGCCCAGGCAGCGCTCGGCGGCCTCACCGGCGGTGCCCTCGGTGGGGCCGAGCACCTCGCGCACGCACTCCGAGGCCCAGTCGAACTGGAACGCCTCCAGTCGGCGCTGCAGTGCCTGGGCGGTGCTGACGTCGCGCATCCAGCCCGAGCTGAGGCCGAACGCCCGGTCGGTGGCCAGGCATCCGGCCGCCAGCGCCAGGCAGACGTACCCCCAGCCCTCGGCGTGCTGCACGGCGCCGGTCAGCGAGACCAGCGGCAGGGCGACCCCGGCCACCCCGAAGCCGACCGCGCCGAAGCGCAGCAGGCGAGCGAGTCGGCGCTTCCAGATCCGGTCGCGCCGGTACCAGTCGATCGCCTCGACGGCACGCTCCTCCGACCAGCGGTAGAGCTCCTCCAACCGCTCGGCGGGCTCCCCCCAGTCCCCGAGTGGGAACTGGCGGGCACTCAGGTCGGCGCGGCGGCGGGTGGCGGCACGCTCCCGGCCGACGGCGGCCGTCGTGGCGGACGGGTCCTCCTCGCCGACGTCCTTGCCCCAGGGACTCTCCTCGGGCTGCATTTCGGGCTGGCTCACCTGTGGGGCTCCCTTGACGGGCCTGCTGCGGGCACTGCTGCTGGCTATCCAACAGCACTTCTTACCGCCAAATGGCTGAGCGTGTGGTCGCTTCCCCAATGATCGTCACCCGAAATGGCGTGCGGAACCCATGGTGAGGGGGTTGCGGAAGTCGGCGGGATTTCACCCTCCCGAGCGAGTCGCCAGCGTGCCGTGCCGCTGACCCGATCCTCGGATCAGCGGAAACTACGAAGACCGGAGCGGTTTTCAGGCTCTGGACTGGAGCTTCGGACAGCCCCGTGGACCGGCCGGATCGCGCCACCGACTACCCTTCCAAGCGTGAAGGTCCTCGTCATCGGCGGCGGCGCCCGCGAACACGCCCTGTGCCGCTCTCTGTCCCAAGATCCCGCCGTCACCGAACTGCACTGCGCCCCCGGTAACGCCGGGATCGCGCAGGTGGCGACGGTCCACCCGGTCGACCAGCTGGACGGCGCGCAGGTCACCGCGCTGGCCCGGCGGCTGGCCGCCGACCTGGTCGTGGTCGGCCCGGAGGCCCCGCTGGTCGCGGGGGTCGCCGATCCGCTGCGCGCGGCCGGCATCCCGGTCTTCGGCCCGTCGGCCGAGGCCGCCCGGTTGGAGGGCTCCAAGGCCTTCGCCAAGGACGTGATGGCCGCGGCCGGCGTGCCGACCGCGCTCTCCTATGTCTGCACCACCCCCGAGGAGGCCGCCGAGGCGCTGGACGCCTTCGGCGCGCCCTACGTGGTCAAGGACGATGGCCTGGCGGCCGGCAAGGGCGTGGTGGTCACCTCCGACCGCGCCGCCGCGCTCGCGCACGCCGCGTCCTGCGACCGGGTGGTGATCGAGGAGTACCTGGACGGCCCCGAGGTCTCGCTCTTCGCGATCACCGACGGCACCACCGTCGTCCCGCTGCAGCCGGCCCAGGACTTCAAGCGCGCGCTGGACGGCGACGAGGGCCCCAACACCGGTGGCATGGGCGCGTACTCGCCGCTGCCGTGGGCGCCCGCGGGCCTGGTGGACGAGGTGCTGCGGAGCGTCCTGCAGCCGACCGTGGACGAGCTGCGCCGACGCGGCAGCACCTTCTCGGGCCTGCTCTACGCGGGTCTGGCGCTCACCTCGCGCGGCACCCGGGTGATCGAGTTCAACGCGCGCTTCGGCGACCCGGAGACCCAGGTGGTGCTGGCCCGGCTGCGCACCCCGCTGGCGGGCGTGCTGCTGGCCGCCGCCGACGGCACGCTGGACACCTTGGAGCCGCTGCGCTGGGACGCCGGCGCCGCCGTCACCGTGGTGGTGGCGGCCGAGGGCTACCCGGTCGCGCCGCGCTCCGGGGACCCGATCGAGGGCCTGGAGAAGGCGGAGGCCGCGGACGGCACGGTCTTCGTGCTGCACGCCGGCACCCGGGCCGACGAGGACGGCCGGGTGCTCAGCGCCGGCGGCCGGGTGCTGTCGGTCACCGGCACCGGCGCCGACCTGGCGCAGGCCCGCGAGCGGGCCTACGCGGGTGTCGCCGAGATCCGCCTGGACGGTTCGCAGCACCGCACCGACATCGCGCTGAAGGCGGCGGCCGGGCAGTAGGCATTCGTCGAGCGAGCGCCCAGGGGCGCTGCGACCGGTCATCCCACCGGACGCAGCGCCCCTGCGCGTTCCCGGCGGTGGTCGGCGGCGGGCCGCCGTCCTGATCGGCGGCCGGATTCCAGTCCTTCGGGTGAATGCGGGGGCATCGGGCTGACGCGGTGGCGTCCCCGGCCGTAGGGTGCGCTGAATCGCGGTGCCGCGGGTGGTGACCCAGGTGGTGTGGACGCGATCGCCGCCGGGTGCTCGGGCCCGCGTGGGGGGAAGCTGCAAGAAACAGCGGGCGGACGGCACGCACGTGTGCCGGGGCCCGGGGTCCGAAATGCGCGCGCAGTCACCGGGACGAGTGGAAACCGGGGCGATCTGGAACACCCACTCGTCCACGTGCGTCAGAACTGGCGTAAGGACTGCGCGGGTTGTCGGGCGGCGATCGGTTGTCGACGCCTTTCGGCCCTGAACCGATCACTTGGATCCGATAGGTCCGACTCCGAAGTCCGACTCCGAAGGGGGTGCAGCGCCGGATGGCCACTCTTGATCCCGCACGCGCCCGTGCCCACGCAGTGCTGCGGATCCGCGGTCTGGCCCGTGCCGCGGCGGTGCTGCCGGCCGCGCTGGCCGTGGTGCTGCTTGCCGGGCGGGTGACCGGCCGGATCGGTGCGCCCGGTTCGCCGGACGCCGCCGCCTGGGACCTCGTCCGCTGGGTGGTCTGCGCGCTGGCGCTGCTCGTCGCGCTGATCGCGCTGGCCGCCGTGCGCCGGCACGCCCGGGCCGTCCCACCGCAGACGCCGGCGGTGCCGGTCCGCCAGCGCGAGGCCCCGGAGCTCTACCGGTTGATCCACGAACTCGCCGACCGCCTCGCGGTGCCCGTACCGTCCGCGATCGCGCTGACGCCGGACTGCGACAGCTGGCTGGAGGAGACCCACTCGGCGCCGAGCACCCTGCTGGGCGCCGTCCGCCCGGTGCGCACGCAGGCGCTGGTGCTGCCGGCGCCGGTGCTGGTGATCGGCTCGCCGTTCCTCTGGTGGATGCGGGCCGGCGAGCTGCGGGCGCTGCTGGCGCCGGTGGTGGCGGGTACCGCGGCGGCCGCCGACCCGGAGATCGCGGCGGCCCGGCGGTTCGTCCGGGGGCTGGACGCCGCGCTCGGCTCGGGTCGGCGCACGCCGTTCGCCCGGCTGCTCGACAGGATCACCGCGCGGCTGCTCAGGGCCTGCCGGGAGCACATCGCCGAGTTGGAGCGGGCGGTCGCGGCGGCCGCCTCCGAGCAGGCCAAGGCGGTCGACTACGGCCTGCGGATCGCCGCGCAGGGCCAGGTCGGCCTGGCCTACGCGGGCTGGGACCGGCTGCTCACCCGGGTGGCCAGGCCCGCCTGGCGGCTGGGGCGCTGCCCGGCCCAGCTGAACGCCGGGGTGGTCGCCGCACTGACCGAGCTGGCCCGCCGCGACCGGCTGGCCGAGGGCTACGAGAGCCGACTCGGCGACCGCCCCGCCTGCGACCTGCTGGAGGAGCCGGGCGGGGTGGACGCGGCGGTGTCGCTGCTGGCCGCCGAGCTCTTCCACGGCCCGGTGCCCGGCGGCCGGGCCGATCTGGACTGGGCGGACTACCCCGAGCAGGTGGTCGACCGCGGCTGGCGGCTGCAGGCGGCCGCCCTGCAGGACGCGCTGGACGAGCTCGCGGCCCGCACCGGTCCGGGCCGGGCGGCGAGCCGGGGTTCCCGCGGCCCGGCGGGCGCATCGGCGCCGACGCTGGCCCAGCTGCTGGACCGGCTGGACCGCGGCGGCGTCGACGAGCTCGCCCGGATACTGGCGGCGGCGCCCCCGGCGGCCGTGCCGGGGGAGTCCGAGCGCGGCGGCCGGGAGCTGCTGGCCGACTGCGTGACGGCGCTGGTCTGCTGCGCGGCCGTCGACAGCGCAGGCGCCCGCCCCGGTCTCGACTGGCTGGACGGACCGGTGCTGCTGCTCGGCGGGGTCCGCCGCGGCGACCTGGCCGGACCGGTCGTCGAGGCGGCCGAGTTCGGCCGGGCGGCCCCGCTGCGGGCCTGGCTGGAGGCCGCCGGTATCCGCGCCGAGAAGCCCGTACGACTGGGCTGACCAGCCGTCAGGCGGCGAGAACCGCAGGCTGCGAGAACCGTTACCACTTGTTGCTACCGTAAGGTGACGCAGTGCCAGGACTCTGTGGTGTGCTAGACCGCACGCAATAGCCAGTGGCACATGCCGTTGGCCGGGGTGCACCGTGGGAGGGCGCGTGGACCAGGAGTCGGGCCGCAGATGGGAGTCCGGGACGCTTGCGCACGGCGTCTCGGACCCGTTCGGACAGGGGCCGTTGCCCTGGCTGCGCAGCCCGGACCACTATCTGGCCGGCACCGGGAGCGCCATCCCCTGGTACGTCAGCGCCGACGCCCCCGGGCAGCGTCCGCTGCCCTCGGCGGTGCCCCAACTGCCCGGCACCCCGCGCAACTCCGACGACGTGCAGCAGCAGATCAAGGGCTTCGCCTCGGCCGGGGTGATCCATCCCGGCGGCTCGGTCGACTTCCGGGTCACCGTGCACCCGCCACGCGAGTTCATCGTCGACGTCTACCGGATCGGCCACTACGCGGGCGCCGGGGCCCAGCACATGACGGCGAGTCCGCGGATCGCCGGCCTGCAGCAGCCCGCGCCGCTGGTGGTCGGCCGCACCGTCAGCTGCCATCACTGGTGGCACTCCTGGCGCTTGCAGATCCCCGCGCACTGGCGCCCCGGCGCGTATGTCGCGGTGCTCACCACGGCGGACCAGCGCCACCGCAGCCACATCCCGTTCACCGTCCGCGACCCGCTCACCGCCGACTCCGCCGCCGAGCTGCTGCTGATCCTGCCCGACGTCACCTGGCAGGCCTACAACCTCTTCCCGGAGGACGGCCGCACCGGCGCCAGTCTCTACCACGCCTGGGACGAGCACGGCGGGCTGCTGGGCGAGGAGGAGGCCGCCGTCACGGTCTCCTTCGACCGCCCGCACGCCGGCGCCGGGCTGCCGCTGCACGTCGGCCACGCCTACGACTTCATCCGCTGGGCCGAGCGGTACGGCTACGACCTCGCCTACGCGACCGCCTCCGACCTGCACGCGGGCCTGGTCGTGCCGGGCCGCCACCGCGCGCTGATCTTCCCCGGTCACGACGAGTACTGGTCCGAGCCGATGCGCCGGACCGTCGAGCGGGCCCGCGACGGCGGGACGTCGCTGGTCTTCCTCTCCGCGAACACCATGTACTGGCGGGTCGACCTGACGGCCGGCCCCTCGGGCGTGCCGGGCCGGCTGCTCAACTGCCGCAAGCGCCAGCGCGTCCCGGCCGGCACCCCGGCGACCGGGCTGCCCGGCGCGGCCGGCGCGCTCTGGCGGGACGCGGGCGAGCCGGAGCAGCACCTGCTGGGCATCCAGTACGCCGGCCGGGTCGCCGAGCCGGCCCCGCTGACGGTGGCCAACGCGTCGCACTGGCTCTGGGCCGGCACCGGACTGCGGGACGGCGGCCGGGTGGAGAACCTGGTCGCCGGGGAGGCGGACCGCTACTTCCCCAAGGTGGCGCTGCCCGTGCACACCGAGCGGATCCTGCTGGCGCACTCCCCCTACCGGGACGAGCAGGGCCGGGTGCGCCACCAGGAGACCTCGCTCTACCGCGCGCCCAGCGGCGCGTACGTCTTCGCCTCCGGCACCTTCGCCTGGTCCCCCGCGCTGGACCGGCCCGGCCACACCGACGAGCGGATCCAGCGCGCCACCGCCAACCTGCTCGATCAGCTCGGCAAGGGCGGCTGACCTGCACGGCAGGGGGCGCATGAAAGACTCGGGCTCCAGCACAGCGACCCCCACTCGTGAGGACTGAGACGACCTTGAGCGGATTTGTCACCAAGCCCGAACCGGTCCAGGTGCCCGGCCTGACCCACCTGCACACCGGAAAGGTCCGCGACCTCTACCAGGACGCGGCGGGCCGGCTGGTCATGGTGGCCAGCGACCGCACCTCGGCCTTCGACTGGGTGCTGCCCACCGACATCCCCGACAAGGGCCGGATCCTCACCCAGCTCTCGCTCTGGTGGTTCGACCGGATCTCCGGCCTGGTGCCCAACCACGTGATCTCCACCGAGGTCCCGGCCGGCGCGCCCGCCGACTGGGCCGGCCGCACCCTGGTCTGCCGGTCGCTGGAGATGTTCCCGGTGGAGTGCGTGGCCCGCGGCTACCTCGCCGGCTCCGGCCTGCTGGAGTACCAGGAGAGCCGGACGGTCTGCGGCATCGCGCTGCCCGAGGGCCTGGTCAACGGCTCCGAGCTGCCCGCCCCGATCTACACCCCGGCGCTCAAGGCCGAGGTCGGCGACCACGACGAGAACGTCGCGTACGAGGAGACCGCCCGCCGGATCGGCGCCGAGCACGCCGCCCTGCTGCGCCGGACCACGCTGGACGTCTACACCCTGGCCCGGGACATCGCCCGCGAGCAGGGCATCATCCTGGCCGACACCAAGTTCGAGTTCGGTCTGCTGGACGGCGAGCTGGTGATCGGCGACGAGGTGCTGACGCCGGACTCCTCGCGGTTCTGGCCGGCCGACCAGTGGCAGCCGGGTGTCGCGCAGCCGTCCTTCGACAAGCAGTTCATCCGGGACTGGCTGGCCTCGCCGGAGTCCGGCTGGGACCCCCGGGGCGAGCTGCCGCCGCCGGCGCTGCCGCAGGCCATCATCGAGCGCAGCCGGGCCAAGTACGTCGAGGCCTACGAGCGGCTCACCGGCATCGACTGGGTCTAGCCCGCAGTCCGGTCTCCTTTGCCCGTTGCCCGTGCAGGCCTTTGCGCGCGCAGGACCGGCAAAGGAGACCGGCAGGGGACGTGCGGGATACGGGGGGATACGGGAGAAGCGCGGGGAATGCGAAAAGGGCCTCCCGAAGGAGACCCTTTTCGACTGTGGAGCGGACGACGAGATTCGAACTCGCGACCCTCACCTTGGCAAGGTGATGCTCTACCAACTGAGCCACGTCCGCATGATCTTCACTTGTTCTGCCAGGTACTGCTGTGCTCTGCAACCTTAACGGATGCTGCGAGCGGACGACGAGATTCGAACTCGCGACCCTCACCTTGGCAAGGTGATGCTCTACCAACTGAGCCACGTCCGCATGGTGCCTTGGAAGGTACCAGTCGCTGCTCCCGGTTCCCCCGGTTGCGGCGACGAGAATTACTCTACCCCATCGCCGGGACTGGTTGCGCCGCCCTTCCGTGGCCGTCCGCACGACGGCGGTGGAAGGGCGGCGCCGCAGGTCACCGGCCGAAGCGGGTGACCTGCGGGCGACCTGTGGGCGACCTGTGGGTGATCGCGTCAGTTCGCCTCGGCGAAGGCCTCGTAGACGTGCTTGGGGATGCGGCCGCGGGCCGGCAGTTCCATGCCGCGCGACTGGGCCCAGGCGCGCACGGCGGCCGGGTCGGGCGCGAGCGCGGTGCGGCGGAAGGACTTTCCGGTGCGGCTCTGGCGGCGGCCGGCCGCGACGAAGGGGGCAAGCGCCTCCCGCAGCCTTTCCGCGTTGTCCAGGGACAGGTCGATCTCGTACGACTTCCCGTCGACGCCGAAGTGGACGGTTTCCGCGGCAGCGCCGCCGTCCAGGTCGTCGGAGAGCGTGACAACTACACGCTGAGCCATGGGTGTCAATCCTCTCGGCAATTCGGCCGCCGGGCGCGGTGTGCCCCGGGGGCCCTTGTGCGCCGGTCGCGCAAGGGTATACGGGCAGACCGGAGGCCTGCCGGTTTCGCAGCTCCTGCCACCACCGGTGGCCCTATTCTGCACCCGCGGCGAGTGGAAATCGATGGGAACTGCATTCTTTTCTGGATATTCACCTTCCTTCGCTGTCGCACCGATAGGGGGTATCCGTGGTCGATCTGTCCGGTGTGCCGGTATTCGGGCACTCCGGAAGTGCGGATCGGCGGCCAGATGAGAGATTCATTAAAGGGGGAGAAAACGGGCGCCCGGGAGCCCGGAACCCTTGGGGCGTAAGGGGCGCGCATCTACGCGCGTTGCGCTCCCCGGGCAGTGAATCGGCCCCGCAACCCCGGTAGTCTGAAGGTCCCCCGCCTTCACGCACCACACCATCGGGAGTGCCAGTGGCACGCGTCGTAGTCGACGTCATGCTCAAGCCGGAGATCCTCGACCCCCAGGGGCAGGCGGTGCAGCGCGCACTACCTCGTCTGGGATTCGACGGGATCGCCGATGTCCGCCAGGGCAAGCGTTTCGAGCTGGAACTGGAGGGCCCGGTCGACGACGCCGCGCTCGCCAGGATCCGCGAAGCCGCCGAGACCTTCCTCGCCAACACCGTGATCGAGGACTTCACCGTTCGGGTGGAGGAGTCTCAGTGACCACCCGCGTCGGCGTCGTCACTTTTCCGGGATCGCTCGACGACCGCGACGCCCAGCGCGCGGTCAGGTTGGCCGGCGCCGAGCCGGTCGCCCTCTGGCACCGTGACAAGGATCTCCATCAGGTCGACGCCGTCGTCCTGCCGGGCGGATTCAGTTACGGCGACTATCTGCGCTGCGGAGCGATCTCCCGCTTCTCGCCGGTGATGGACGCCATCATCGAGCAGGCCAAGCTGGGAATGCCGGTCCTCGGTATCTGCAACGGCTTCCAGGTGCTCTGCGAATCGCACCTGCTGCCGGGCGCGCTCACCCGCAACGACTCGCTGCACTTCATCTGCCGCGACCAGAAGCTGCGGATCGAGAACGTGTCGACCGCCTGGACCACGGATTACACCCAGGGCCAGGAAATCGTCGTCCCGCTGAAGAACGGCGAAGGCCGATTCGTCGCCGACGAGCACGTGTTGGACGCGTTGGAGGCGGAGGGCCGCATTGTCGCCCGCTACCTTGACGTCAACCCCAATGGCTCCTACCGGGACATCGCCGGCATCAGCAACGCGGCCGGCAATGTCGTCGGTCTGATGCCGCACCCGGAGCACGCGATCGAGCCGTTGACCGGCCCGACCACCGAGGGCCTGGGCTTCTTCACGTCCGTACTGAAGCAGTTGGTGAGCGCCTGATGTCGCTGGACACCGTCAAGAACGCCGAGCAGACCCCGGATGCCGAGCAGCCGTGGTCCGAACTCGGCCTGAAGGCAGACGAGTACGCCCGGATCAAGGAGATCCTCGGCCGCCGCCCCACCGGCGCCGAGCTGGCGATGTACTCCGTCATGTGGTCGGAGCACTGCTCCTACAAGAGCTCCAAGGTGCACCTCAAGCAGTTCGGCGAGAAGGCTCCGGCCAATGACGCCATGCTGGTGGGCATCGGCGAGAACGCCGGTGTGGTGGACGTCGGCCAGGGCTACGCGGTCACCTTCAAGGTGGAGTCGCACAACCACCCGTCGTACATCGAGCCCTACCAGGGCGCGGCCACCGGGATCGGCGGCATCGTCCGCGACATCCTGGCGATGGGCGCCCGTCCGGTCGCGGTGATGGACCCGCTGCGCTTCGGTGCGGCCGACCACCCCGACACCCGCCGGGTGCTGCCCGGGATCGTCGCGGGCATCGGCGGCTACGGCAACTGCCTGGGCCTGCCGAACATCGGCGGCGAGGTCGTCTTCGACTCCTGCTACCAGGGGAACCCGCTGGTCAACGCCCTCTGCGTGGGCGTGATGAAGCACGAGGACATCCACCTCGCGCAGGCCAGCGGCGCCGGCAACAAGGTCATCCTGTACGGCGCCCGGACGGGTGGCGACGGCATCGGCGGCGTCTCCGTGCTGGCCTCGGAGACCTTCGACGCGACCGGCCCGGCCAAGCGCCCGGCCGTCCAGGTCGGCGACCCGTTCCAGGAGAAGCTGCTCATCGAGTGCACTCTGGAGATCTTCTCCGAGAAGCTCGTGCTCGGCATCCAGGACCTCGGCGGCGCCGGACTCTCCTGCGCCACCTCGGAGTTGGCCTCGGCCGGCTCCGGCGGCATGCGGGTCGAGCTGGACACCGTGCCGCTGCGCGACTCCTCGCTCTCGCCTGAGGAGATCCTCATGAGCGAGTCGCAGGAGCGCATGTGCGCGATCGTCGAGCCCGGCAAGGTCGAGCGCTTCCTGGAGATCTGCGAGAAGTGGGACGTCATCGCCACCGTGATCGGTGAGGTGACCGACGGCGAGCGCCTGGAGATCTTCTGGCACGGCGAGCAGGTCGTGGACGTTCCGCCGCGCACCGTCGCGCACGACGGCCCGGTCTACCAGCGCCCGTACGCCCGGCCGTCCTGGCAGGACGCCCTGCAGGCCGACGCGCCGACCGCCGAGCGGCTCAAGCGCCCGGTCACCGGCGAGGAGCTGAAGGCGACCCTGCTGGCGGTGGCCGGTTCGCCGAACCAGGCCTCCAAGTCCTGGATCACCGACCAGTACGACCGGTACGTGATCGGCAACACCGTGCTGGCCACCCCCGAGGACTCCGGCATGGTCCGGATCGACGAGGAGACCAACCTCGGCGTCTCGGTGGCGACCGACGGCAACGGCCGGTTCGCCAAGCTGGACCCGTACGCCGGTGCGCAGTTGGCGCTGTCCGAGGCGTACCGCAACGTCGCGGCGGGCGGCGCCAAGCCGCTCGCGGTCTCCGACTGCCTCAACTTCGGCTCCCCCGAGGACCCGGACGTGATGTGGCAGTTCGCCGAGGCCACCCGCGGCCTGGCCGACGCCTGCCAGATCCTGGGCACCCCGGTGACCGGCGGCAACGTCTCGCTCTACAACCAGACCGGCGACGTCGCCATCCACCCGACCCCGGTGGTCGCGGTGCTCGGCGTCATCGACGACGTGACCCGGCGTACCCCGATCGGCTTCGCCGAGGAGGGCCAGCACCTCTACCTGCTCGGCGACACCGCCGACGAACTGGGCGGCTCCGCCTGGTCGCAGGTCGCCCACGGCCACCTGGGCGGCCTGCCGCCCAAGGTCGACCTGGAGCGCGAGCGGCTGCTCGCCGACATCCTGATCGCCGCCTCGCGCGACGGCATGATCGACGCGGCGCACGACCTCTCGGACGGCGGCCTGGCCCAGGCGCTGGTGGAGAGCTGCCTCAAGGGCGGCAACGGCGCGCGGATCATCGTGCCCGCCGACCTCGACCCGTTTGTGTTCCTGTTCTCCGAGTCGGCGGGTCGCGCGGTCGTCGCGATCCCGCGCAGCGAGGAGCTCCGGTTCAACGACATGTGCGGTGCTCGGGGCCTGCCGGCCACCCGGATCGGCGTGGTGGACGGTGATGTCCTGGAGGTCCAGGGCCAGTTCACCGTCTCGCTGGCCGAGCTGAAGGACGCGCACACCGGCGTGATCGAGGCGCTGCTCGCGTAGGAAGCACGGCTGCGAAGGGCGGTCCGCTCCGGATTCCGGGGTGGGCCGCCCTTCGGCGTAGCGTGGGCCCATGGCGACTTCCCGTGGGACCAGTGCCCGCCGTGCCCGCAGCTACGACCCGGTCAAGGTGCGCGCCGCGCTGGCCGCGCAGACCGAGGCGCTGCGCGCCGCCGTACGGCGGCTCTGTGCGGACCCCGAGGCACCGCGGCTGCTCGCTGAGCCGACCCGGTTGGGCGGTTGGCGGGTGCGCGAGCTGCTGGCCCATCTGGCCCTGCAACTCGCCTGGGTGCCACGGCACATCGACCAGCCACTGGAGGGGCGCGCGGCGCTGTCCCTGACCGCCTGGGCGGCCGGGGTGGGCGCGCTGGCCGAGCAGCTGGACGCCTGGGCCCGGGAGCACGCGGCCGGCGCCTTCGCGGGGAGCCCGGCCGAGGTGGCGGCGGAGTTCGACGCGGCCGCCGACGCGCTGCTCGCCCTCCTGGCGGGCCCCGAAGTCACTGACGAGCAGCGCCGGTTGGAGATCCGACTGGGCTCGATGACGCTGGCCGACCTGCTGGTCACCCGGCTGGTGGAGACGGTGGTGCACGCGGACGACCTGGCGGCGGCGCTGGGGTATCCCGACTTCCCGCACGACCGCTTCGCGCTGGCCTCGGTCTGCCGACTGCTCGCGGATGCCTTCGCCGACCAAGTGCCGGGCGGATCCGTGGAGTTGCGTATCCCGCCGTATGCCGTGGTGCAGGCGGTGGCCGGCCCGCGGCACACCCGCGGCACCCCGCCGAACGTGGTCGAGACCGACCCGCTGAACTGGATCCGGCTGGCCACCGGCCGCCTGGACTGGGCCTCGGCGGTGGACGACGCGCTGGTGACCGCCAGCGGCGAGCGCAGTGACCTCGCGGCGCACCTGCCGGTGCTGGGCTGACCGTTCGTCACCCCGCACGCACAGCGGCCGCCCCACCGGGTTCGGTGGGGCGGCCGCTCGGGCGGTCTCAGGACCGGTTACTGCTTGAGTTCGGCGTACGCCTCGGGGCTGCTGTCCTTGAGGAACTCCCAGCAGCGGGTGGCCTCTTCGGTCTCCTTGATGGCGTCGGCGGCCCGGGCCAGGCCGGCCAGGCAGCGCAGGAAGCCGCGGTTGGCGCGGTGCTCCCACGGGATCGGGCCGTGGCCCTTCCAGCCGGCCCGGCGCAGCGAGTCCAGGCCGCGGTGGTAGCCGGTGCGCGCGTAGGCGTAGGACTCGACGACCCGGCCCTCGGTGAAGGCGTCGTCGGCGAGCATCGCCCAGGCGAGCGAGAACCACGGGTAGTCCGCCGCGAGCTGGTTTGGCGACGCGGACTCCTCGGCCAGCCGCCGGTACGGCTCGGACTCTTCCTGGAGCAGCGTCGGGGCCGGGCCCGAAAGCAAGTTCTTCCGTTCAGTCATGCTCCCCAGTCTGCCAGTCCGCTCAAGGGGGCCGGCAGCCCCTGTCCGGCAGCCCGCGTTCACGGTGCGCAGCGGTACAGCGTCTGGTCCCGCTCCGGTTCCGCGGGCCCGGTGTACTCGGCGGGCGGTACGGGGGTGCAGTCGGCGCGGACCCAGGAGGTGATCGCCTCGGTCGGCCCGGTCTCGGCCGGCGGCTGACCGCCGCCCTTGGCGCCGGTCAGCCGCTCGCCGAGGCCCGGGGCGATCAGCACGTAGTGCAACTGCCCGCCGGCCACCAGCGAGCGGAGCCGGTCCAGGGTCGGGGCCGGCGCCTGTCCGGTGAAGCCGCCGATCGGGAGCACCTCCGCGCCGGTCGCCAGGATGTACGGCGAGGAGGCCGTCCAGGTGGTGGTGGCGAAGAGGTAGCGCGCGCCCTCGTCGTGCGCCCGGACATAGCCGAGCAGGGCCCGCTGGGCTGCGCTCAGGGTCGAGTGGCCCTGGAGGGCGGCCGCCCAGGCGGCGTCACCCGGCTGGGCCGCGCCGCTCGGCTGCGGGCGTCCGAAGCCGTGCTGCGCCTGCGGACCCACCGTGCCCATCCCCGAGTTGCCGTACGCGGGGTCGAGCACCGAGGCGGCCCAGGCCGCCGGGCCGACCAGCACCGCGGCGACCGCGGCGACCAGCCCGGCGGCGGCGATCCGCAGCCCGCGTACGCCGCCCCCGCCGAACCGCTCGGTCTTCGCGGCGCCGAGCAGCAGCAGCGCGAGCCCGCCCGTGCCGAGCGCGGTCGGTGCCAGCCAGGGCAGGAAGGCGGGGAACCGCTGGGCCAGGTAGGCACTCCAGGCCACCGTGCCGACCACGGCGGCCGGCAGCGCCCAGGCCCGCCGCCCGCCGTCCAGGTAGGCCTGCCGGAGCAGCACGATCCCCGCGCCGCTCAGCGCGGCCAGCGGGACGGCGATCACGCCCATGTAGTAGCTGTGGCCGCCGACGCTGCCCGCGCTGAAGACCACGAAGAAGACAGCCAGCCAGCCGCCCCACAGCAGATAGCCCGCGCGCAGCGGGTCGGTGCGCGGGGCACGCCGTCGCCAGAGCAGCGCGCAGCAGAGCGAGATCGCCGCCAGCGGGTAGAGCCAGCCGGTCTGCGGGGCGAACTGGGAGCTGAACATCTTCGTCCAGCCGCCGTCGCCGCCCATCGGCCCGCCGCTGCCGCTGCCGCCTGCGTGGTTCTGGCCCTGCGGCTGCCCCTGCGCCGGGCCGGCGCCCTGGTGGCCGCCCGGGCCGCCGCCGGTGCGGCTGGCGACCACGCTGCCGGTCTGGCCCGCGTTGAGGCCGACCGCCGAGAACCGGTTCAGGAAGTTGTAGCCGACGACCATGCTGTAGGCCGAGTTGTCGGTGGTCCCGTCGATGTACGGCCGGTCGCCCGCGGGCGTCAGGGTCATCAGACCGACCCAGGACGCCGAGACGGCCAGCGTCACCAGGCCGGCCAGCGCCAGGTGCCCGAGCCGCCGCCGCAGCCGGACCGGCGCCGCGATCAGGTAGACCGCGCCGAACACCGGCAGCACCGCCCAGGCCTCCAGCATCTTGGTCTGGAAGGCCAGCCCGACCCAGACCCCGGCGAGCAGCAGCGACCGCAGCCGCCCGCGCCGGGCGGCCCGCTGCGCCGCGTCGGCCGCGAGCAGCAGCAGCAGGGTGAACGCCGGATCCTCGACGGCGGTGCGGAACAGCCCCGCCACCACCGGCGTCAGGGCGAAGGCGCCGGCCGCCAGCAGCGCGGCCTCGGCCCCCGCCCAGCGCCGAACGGCACGGAAGAGCACCAGCACCGAGAGCACGCCCTCCACCGCCTGCGGCAGCGTCAGCGCCCACGGGTGGAACCCCAGCAGCCGGGCACTGAGCGCCTGCGGCCACAGGAAGCCGGGCAGTTTGTCGAGCGTGATGGTGCTGGCCGGATCGTAGGAGCCGAAGACGAAGGCCTTCCAGCTCTCGGTCATGCTGCGCACGCCGTCGGCATAGAAGACGTGGTAGGTGCTCTGTCCGATCCCCCAGAAGTACAGGACCCCCGCGAGCGCCGCGATGCCGAGCAGGACGGGCCTGGCGTACGCCGGCTGTCCTGCGGGGGACCGCCACGGTGCTCTGCGGGCGGACTGGGGGACGGATGGCAGCTCGGGGGCGCTGAGTAGCGTACTGGTAGCCATACGTAGCAGCCTTGGCCGCGTCGATGAGAGAACGGCGCTGAGGCGCGAGGGTCTGGCGAAGTTCATACCGGGACTAGGGGAAGATTTTGCCCGTACCCGAACGATATGCGAGCGCGAGAGCCCCGGCCGGGCGGTTGCCGGACCGGGGCTCTCGCGCGGCGGGACTACTTCAGCCGGGTGCCGGCCGAGCGCAGGCTCTTGGTCGCCTCGACGACGCGGGCGGCCATGCCCGCCTCGGCGAGCTTGCCCCAGGTGCGCGGGTCGTAGGTGTTCTTCTTGCCGACCTCGCCGTCGACCTTCAGGACACCGTCGTAGTTGCGGAACATGTGGTCCGCGACGGGTCGGGTGAAGGCGTACTGGGTGTCGGTGTCGAGGTTCATCTTCACGACGCCGTTCTCCAGCGCGGTGGCGATCTCCTCGGCGGACGAGCCCGAGCCGCCGTGGAAGACGAAGTCGAACGGGTCCTTCTTGCCGTACTGCGCGCCGATCGCGTCCTGCAGCTCGCGCAGCAGCTCCGGCTTCAGGACGACGTTGCCCGGCTTGTAGACGCCGTGCACATTGCCGAACGAGGCGGCCAGCAGGTAGCGGCCCTTCTCGCCCAGGCCCAGCGCCTCGGCGGTGCGGACCACGTCGTTGACGGTGGTGTACAGCGAGTCGTTGATCTCGTGCGAGACGCCGTCCTCCTCGCCACCGGTCGGGGTGATCTCCACCTCAAGGATGATCTTGGCGGCGGCGGCCTGGGCCAGCAGCTCCTGGCCGATGGCCAGGTTGTCGGCCAGCGTCTCGGCCGAGCCGTCCCACATGTGCGACTGGAAGAGCGGGTTCTGGCCCTTGGCGACGCGCTCGGCGGAGATCGCGAGCAGCGGGCGGACGTAGCCGTCCAGCTTGTCCTTGGGGCAGTGGTCGGTGTGCAGGGCGACCGTGATGTCGTACTTGACGGCCACGATGTGCGCGAACTCGGCGAGCGCGACGGCGCCGGTCACCATGTCCTTGTTGTGCTGGCCGCCCAGGAACTCGGCACCGCCGGTGGAGATCTGGATGATGCCGTCGCTCTCGGCCTCGGCGAAGCCGCGCAGCGCCGCGTGCAGCGTCTGCGTCGAGGTGACGTTGATGGCCGGGTAGGCGAACTTGCCCGCCTTGGCCCGGTCCAGCATCTCGGTGTAGACCTCGGGAGTTGCGATGGGCATGCGAATCCGCTCCTGTCGGTGTGCGGCGTACGGTCGGCCTGTCTGGCGCGCGTACGTCGGTGTACGTCCTCGGTACTGTTCGCGGCGGTGCGGTTGTACCAGGGTGCGACGACGCCCCGGCCGGCGCGGTTTCCCGCCCCTCGAGGGTGTGGGGGCGGGTGAGGTGCGACCGCGGCCCGGACGCCTGTGCCATCTTTCCAGACTCGTGCTCCGGCTTCACCTCCCCGCCCGCCAGTCGGGACAGAAGGGTGCGCAGGAGAGGACGAAAGGGAGGATGCGCACATAAGACCCGCGTCGGGTCCGAAGGCTGCGGGACACCTGTCCGCGCTATTCTGCGCCGGTGACTAACTCCACCGAACTCGCGGTCAACCTCCTGGATGCCAAGTCGTTGGTCGCCTCGGTCGGGACGATCGGACTGCTGGCGATCATCTTCGCCGAGACCGGCTTGCTGATCGGCTTCTTCCTCCCCGGCGACTCGCTGCTGATCCTGGCCGGCGTGGCTGCCTCCAGTGCGGCGGCCAAGGCCTTCGGCCCCGGCGTGCAGATGCCGATCGCCGTCCTGCTGATCGCGGCGCCGCTCTGTGCGGTGGCCGGCGCGCAGCTGGGCCACCTGATCGGGGCCAAGGCCGGCAAGAAGCTCTTCGACCGGCCCGACTCCAAGATCTTCAAGCGCGAGTACGTGCTGAAGGCCGAGGAGTACTTCGAGAAGTTCGGGCCGGAGAAGGCCGTGGTGATGGCCCGCTTCATCCCGATCGTGCGGACCTTCCTCAACCCGGTGGCCGGGACGCTGGAGATGCCGGCCCGCAAGTTCTTCGTCTGGAACCTGGTCGGCGGCCTGGCCTGGACCGAGACGATGCTCTGCATCGGCTACTTCTTCGGCGACTCGATGGCCCCGGTGATCGACAAGTACCTGATCCCGGCGATGGCGCTGATCATCCTGATCTCGGTCTCGCCGATCCTGATCGAGGTGCTGCGCGAGCGCAAGAAGCGCAAGGCCGGCGTCGCCTTCGCGGGCGAGGCGGACGGCGAGGCCGCGGTGCAGGCCGGTCCCCGCCACCGCCGCGGCTGACCCCGTACGCACTCGGCCCCTGCCACCGCTGGTGGCGGGGGCCTACCCATGTCTGGCGGGGCTCTATGGCGTGACGATCGGGAAGTCCGGGGACGGGCTGTCCAGCAGGGCGAACAGCCGCTCCAGCGCCGCCGGGTCGCCGCTGTGCTCGATGCCCTCCAGGCCGGAGCCGGCCAG
Source organism: Kitasatospora sp. MAP12-44 (assembly GCF_029892095.1). Classification (NCBI taxonomy): domain Bacteria; kingdom Bacillati; phylum Actinomycetota; class Actinomycetes; order Kitasatosporales; family Streptomycetaceae; genus Kitasatospora; species Kitasatospora sp. MAP12-44. Next base: position 4,320,833 of record NZ_JARZAE010000004.1, on the reverse strand, counting down.
CAGGCCGAGCAGCTCGGCCTTGCCGGCCTTGAGCGTGAGGTCCGCCGGGCCCGGTCCGAGCGACTTGCCCAGCGCCGCGCTGCGCTGGGTGAGCGCGCCGTTGGAGAGCGTCAGCCGCCAGCCGCGCCGCTCCTCGGCGACCAGCCAGTCGATGGTGAGCCTGCTGCCCCAGGCGCGCGGGCCGTTGACCCGGATCGCCAGCGAGTCGATCAGCTGGCCCACGGTGAGTGCCATCGACATCTCGGGGTCGGCCAGCTCCAGGTCGACGGTGGCCGGGTCGCCGCGCAGCTCCATCGCGGCGGTCAGGTAGCAGTTGCGCCAGGTGCCGTTCTCGGCGCCTTGCCCGAGCGAGTCGTAGACCTCGGCCAGCGCGAGCCGGGCCTTCTGGTGGTCGGGCTGGGCGAAGACCGCGTGGTTCAGCAGGGTCGCCGCGAACCGGGGGTCGCCGGCCGCCGCGTACTCCATCCCCTTGGCCACCGCGGCGTCCACGCCGCCCAGCGCGTCGGTGTGGCGCTTGGCCAGCTCGACCGGCGGGTGCTCCCACAGGTGCGCCGGGTTGCCGTCGTACCACCCCATGTAGCGCTGGTAGATCGCCTTGACGTTGTGGCTGAGCGAGCCGTAGTAGCCGCGGACCGCCCAGGTGCGTGCCAGCTCGGGCGGCAGGGCCAGCTCCTCGGCGATCTCCGCGCCGGTCAGGCCGGTGTTCAGCAGGCGCAGGGTCTGGTCGTGCAGGTAGGCGTAGACATCGCGCTGGCCGGTCAGGTAGTCGGCGATCCGCTGCTGCCCCCAGGTGGGCCAGTGGTGCGAGGCGAAGGCGACCTCGCTGTCGGCGCCGAAGAGGGTCAGCGCCTCGTCCAGGTAGTGCGCCCAGATCCGGGCGTCGCGGACCACCGCGCCGCGCAGCGTCAGCACGTTGTGCAGGGTGTGGGTGGCGTTCTCGGCCAGGCACAGGGCCCGGCGGTCGGGGAAGTGGAAGTTCATCTCGGCGGGCGCCTCGGTGCCCGGGGTGAGCTGGAAGACGATCCGTACGCCGTCCACGGTCTCCAGCTGGCCGGTGCGGGTGATGTCCACCGTCGGCGCGATCAGGGTGATGGTGCCGGTCGAGGTGTCCATCCCCAGGCCGCAGCCGATCTGCCCGGTCGGCTCCTTGGGCAGCGCGGTGCCGTACATGTAGACCGCCCGGCGGGTCATCGCGGTGCCCGCGTAGACGTTCTCGCTGACCGCGTGCTCCAGGAAGCCGCGCGGGGCGATCACCGGGACGGGTTCATGGCCGTGCGGCAGCACGCCGCGGGCGCCGCCGAAGTGGTCGCCGTGCGAGTGGGTGTAGATCAGCCCGGTGACCGGACGGTCGCCGCGGTTGCGCCGGTAGAGCGCGAGGGCGGCGGCGGCCGTCTCGGCGGAGATCAGCGGGTCGATGACGATCACCCCGCGGTCGCCCTCGACCAGCGTCATATTGGACAGGTCCAGGCCGCGCACCTGGTAGATGCCCTCGGTGACCTGGTAGAGGCCCTGCCGGGCGGCGAGTCGGCCCTGCCGCCAGAGGCTGGGGTCGGCGGTTGCGGGGCACTCCTCGGCCAGGAACGCGTAGGCGTCGTTGTCCCAGACCACACGGCCGTCGGCGGCGGTGATCACGGCCGGGTCGAGACGGTCGATGAACCCGCGATCGGCGTCCGCGAAGTCCTCGGTGTCGTCGAAGGAAGGAACTGTGGCTGTCATGAGGGCGAGATTGTCACACTATGGGGGTTTTATCCCGGCGGAATGGCCCCGCTGACGGGGCGTCCGCGAGGCCGGGAACGGCGAACGGCCGGGGTGGTGCGCTGTTTCACGTGAAACAGCGCACCACCCCGGCCGTTGTGCCGAACGTGCGACCGAGCGGCTTGGACCGTCGGTCTCAGGCGAGGTCGAGGTCCTGCGCGGTGAAGACGGTGTAGTACGGCAGGCCGGCGGCCTCGATGGCCGGAGCGGCACCGCGCTCGACGATCACCGCGACGCCGACCACCTCGGCGCCCGCCTCGCGCAGCGCCTCGACGGCGGTCAGCACCGAGCCGCCGGTGGTGGAGGTGTCCTCGACGGCCAGCACCCGGCGGCCCTTGACGTCCGGGCCCTCGATCCGGCGCTGCAGGCCGTGCGCCTTGCCGGTCTTGCGGACCACGAACGCGTCCAGCTCGCGGCCGCGGGCGGCGGCGGCGTGCAGCATCGCGGCGGCCACCGGGTCGGCGCCCAGGGTGAGACCGCCGACGGCGTCGTAGTCCAGGTCCGCGGTGGTGTCCAGCAGGACCCGGCCGACCAGCGGCGCCGCCTGGGCGTCCAGGGTGATGCGGCGCAGGTCGACGTAGTAGTCAGCCTCCAGCCCGGAGGAGAGGGTGACCTTGCCGTGCACCACGGCCTTGTTCTTGATCTGCGCCAGCAGGGCGTCACGGTCGTTGCTCATGAGTGGTCAGTCTAGGCCGTGCCCGGGCCCGGCGGGTCCGGTGGCCTGCTGCGGCCTCAGCGCTTGCGCAGCGCGCGGGCCAGCACGACCGCTCCGCCGAGCAGGGCCACACTGCCGCCGATCACCCAGGGCACCGCCGCGCGGTTGTGCACCCGGGCGGCCACCGGCGCGCCGCCACCGTGCTCGCCGGACCAGCGGCTGGCGGCCCGGGCGCGGGCGCTGCGGGCGGGCAGGGCCGGGGCGTAGCGGCCGCGCGGCGGGGCGTGGTCCACCTCCTCGGCCGAGCGGCCGACGATGCTGCGGCGGACCGGGCCGGCCAGCACGTCGTCCGGCGAGAGCGGGTCGTTGCCGAACGGCTGGTAGCCGTACGGGGCGTCCATGCTCTCCGCGCCGCGGCCGGCAGCAGCGGCGGCGGCCAGGTCGTCCGGGTTCTCGGGCTCGGCGGCGAGGCCGAAGCCCTCGGAGTCGGAGAAGGCGATCAGGTCGGAGAGGTCGTCGGCGAAGAGGTCGTCGGGCAGCTCGTCGCCCTCGGTCTCCTCGTCCGCCGCGGCCTTCGGCTTGAGCTCGATCGGCGCGCTCGGCTCGGCCTCGGGGGTGTCGCCGCCCTCGGTGGCCAGCGAGGCGCCGAAGCGGTCCAGCAGGCGCCGGCCGGCCAGGGCCAGCGCGGCCTCGTCGAACTCGGTGAGCCGGCCGCCCGGCGTGAGGTCGCCGCGGAAGCGCAGCACGGTGCGCTCCTCGCCGTCCTGCTCGACGCTGATCCGCAGGGCCGCCAGCACCTCACCGTCGCCGCGGGCCTCCTGACCCTCGGCGAAGGCGGTCAGCACGCCCGCCGCGCCGCTGCGGATCAGCGAGACCACGCCGCGGTAGGTGATCGTGGAACCGCCGATCCGCACCCGCAGCCGGCCGTTGATCTCCTCGGGGGTGCCCGGGCCGCTGGCGCGCCGCACGGCGCGACCGTCGGTGGGCTCGGCCGCGTCGGTGCTCAGACCGGGCACGCACCGTGCGAGCAGCGCGGGATCCTGCAGGGCGCTGTGGACGAGCGCGACCGGCAGCGGGACGACAACCTCATGCTCCATACCTGTGAGCCTACCGACCCACCCGCACGGTGGGAGGGCACGGCGCCAGGTTGACGCGTCGACGAGTTCCGCGCGCGTTCAGCGCGGGCTCAGCAGCGTGCTGGGCGGGGGAAGGGTCTCCGGCCGGGTGGCGGCCAGCAGGTCCGCCGAGGCGGTCAGCTGCCAGGTCGTCAGCGAGCGGGGCGCCGGTGCGTCGGCGGCCAGGCCGAGCGAGGGCTGCGGACCGCGGGCCGCGAGCAGCACCGAGGCCAGGCTGCCGCTGCCCGCCGGGTCGCAGGCCGGCCCGCTGCCCGCCACCGGGTACGGCACGGTGGACAGCCCCGCCGCCCGCAGGCCGGCCTCGGCCGTCCACAGCCCGGTGCCGCCCGTCCCGGTCGGCACCGCCAGCCGTCCGCCCGGGCCGAGCCGCGCGGCGGCCAGCCCGTAGAACTCGGTGGAGTGGTACTCGCTGTGCGCGGCCCGTTCGGGCGCGGGCAGGTCGGCAAGGACGGCGTCGAAGGACTGCGCCGGGTCGGCCTCGCGCAGCCACGCCAGCGGGTCGGCGGTCACCACCCGCACCCGGGTGTCCGCGAAGGAGTGCTCACCGAGCGCGGCGAGCCCCGGGTCGGTCCTGGCCAGCTCGGGCAGCGCCGGGTCGAGGGTCACCACCAGCACCGACGCCACGCCGCTGTGCCGCAGCACCTCGCGCAGCGCGAGCCCGTCGCCGCCGCCGAGCAGCAGCACCCGGGTGTCCGCGCCGCCCGCCAGCGCGGGGTGCACCAGCGCCTCGTGGTAGCGGTACTCGTCGGCGGAGCAGACCGCGAGCCGGCCGGCCAGGTAGAGCCGCAGCGGGTCGGTCGGGGGCGAGCCCTGCTCGGGGACCCGGGGCGGCGAGCCGGTCAGCACGATCTCGCCGTAGCGGCTCTGCACGGCCGGGCGCGCCTGGCCGCCGTAGAGCGCGTGCCGGGCGGCCCGCTCGATCGCGCCGGTGGCGGCGGCCGCCACCGCCAGGGTGGCCAGCACCGCCCCGCAGCCGGCCCAGAGCAGCAGCCGGGTGCGCGGGCTCGGCTCGGCCCGGAAGAGCCAGAGCACCACTGCGGCGCCGGCCAGCGCGTTGACCGCGCCGGTCAGCAGCGCGCCGGTGGCCTGCCCGAACGCGGGCAGCAGCAGGAACGGGAAGGCCAGCCCGCCGACCAGCGCGCCGACGTAGTCGGCGGCGAACAGGTCGGCCGCGGCCCGGCCGGCGTCCTCCTGGCGGATCCGCTGGATCAGCGTCATCAGCAGCGGGATCTCGGCGCCGATCAGCATCCCGATCACACAGGTCAGGGCGACCATGGTCAGCTCGCAGCGGCCCAGCCAGGCCCAGCAGCTGTAGAGCGCGAGCGCGGAGAGCCCGCCGACCAGCGCCAGCGCGCACTCGACCAGGGCGAAGGAGGTGGCCGGGCGGTGCGCGAAGCGCTTGGCCCCCAGGGAGCCGAGGCCCATCGCGAAGACCATCACGGAGAGCACGATCGAGGTCTGCCGGACGGAGTCGCCGAGCAGGTAGCCGCCGAGGGCGACCAGCTCCAGCTCGTACACCAGGCCGCAGGCCGCGCAGACGAACGCGGCGAGCAGGACCAGCAGCCGGGCCAGGCTCGGGCGGCCGGGCAGCGCGGCCGGGCGGTCCGGCTCGCCCGGTTGGGTTCGGGCGATGGGCCGGTGCCGGCTGCCGGGGTGTTCGAGTCCGTCGGGCCGGGGCCGTTCGCCCATTCGGCTGCGTCCGTTCGGGCGAACCCGGGCCGGGGCGCGCAGTCGCAGGCGGGCGCGGGTGCGCGGCCACCGGACCGGGCCGGGCAGGGCCTCGGCGCCGGGGTCGGTGGTGAGGCGGGTCCGGCTCTGCCCGCGGGTAGGCGCCCTGCGGCGGACGGCCCGTTCCGACCCCGGCGGGAGCGGGCGCCCCCGGCCGGGGTCCGGCGCGGAACCGTCGCGGTCAAGGCCCGGCTGCGGGGGTGGGCCCGCCGGCTGGTTGATCACGCAGAAACGCTAGGCGAGAATCGCCGCGAGTAGTCCCACTCGTTCGAAGGATAGCTTTCCGGGTCGAGTTGACGGATCGTCACGCTGTTCGAGTCGGCGGGCCGGTGGACAGGGCTCACGGGGCGGCGAACGGGTTCACGGGGCGGTCGGGCGGGCCATCGCGCAACGCGCCTCGGGGTCGGGCGCCGGTTCGGCCGCGCTGCGCACCACCAGGGCGGAGCGGGTGCAGACCAGTCGGCCCTCCTGCGGATAGGCGTGCCAGGTGCGCCAGAGCACCCGCTCCGCGCTCCCGTGCGCCACCAGCGCGGTGAAGGCGCTCGGATCCCCGGGGAAGACCCCGGCCAGACCGCGCGGGTGCCCGTCCACCAGGGCCAGGATCTCCTGCGCCCGGGCGGCGAACACATGCGGCGGCAGGGTCTCGATCCGGGCGGCGAACTCGTACTCCCAGCCCGCGACTTGCTCGGCGACCCGGGCCGGCAGCGGGTTGCGGCGGCCCGGCATGCAGGCCACCGTCTCCAGGCAGTCGCCCGGTCCGGCCGCGATCACCACCTGGTGCGAGGCGCCCAGCAGGCGCAGTTGCAGGGTGCCCGCCGGTCTGCCGTCGGTCGGACGGCCGTCGCCCGACAGGGGCAGGTCGCGCACCGCGAGCGCGGGCAGCGGTCCGCCGCCGAGACACCAGGCCAGGTCACCGGCGCGGGTGTCGGTATAGGAGGTCTGCAGTGTGGTGAGCATGCTGGGCTCCGCATTTCAGCTCCGTACGCGCCCGCCGTGCAGCGTCCGACTCGGCCGAAGGCGAGACTGTTCGAGGCTGTGCGGTCCAGGACGCGGCCGACCGTGGAAGGAAGGATTCCGGCTGGAGTTTCAGCAGCAGAGAAGCACGAATTCTCCAGGTCCGTCAGGGATTTACCCATTCTTGTTGCACATTCACCGTTCTGGGCGTAGTGCCTGGTCAGGTCTGATCGGGCCGCTGAACGAGATTGGTCGACGTGGACCTCTTTGACCAGCGTGCGCGCCCTGCGGGCCGGTCGCGCGGCGAGCCGGGGCCCGAGCTGTCCGGTTGCGAGCGCCGGGGTTTGTGCGCCGGGCGGATCAGGGGCGCACAACGGCGCCGCTGCGGCCGAACTCGCTCCCCGCGGGGTCGAGTTGCATGGCTGGGGGCGGCACCCCGAAGGGGATGCCGCCCCCGCTGCGCCCTGATCGGGCGGTCAGAGCCGCTGAAGGCGCTCCACCGCGTCCTGCTTGCAGACGGTGAGGCCGGCGCGGCGGTCACCCAGGGGTGTAGTGGACAGTTGACGCTGGGTGTTCGAAAATGCGCAACGTATATCGTTCCGGGCCAGGCCCGGGGGGGCTGGGCCGATGGCTGTGGGGGATAGATGGGGATTTCGAATGGGGACGCCGGCTTTGCGGTGAGTCCGGACGAGCTGGAGGGAGCCGGGAGCAGCGCGCAGACCATAGCCGAGCAGATCCCCGGTGAGGCCAAGACCGTTCTAGCGCCGAGCGATCAGGCATCGAGCGGCTTGGCCGGGTGGAGCACCGGCGCTGCGCTGCATGACTGCACGTACGGTTGGCAGAAGTTGGTCGACGGACTCTCCGGTGACATGGACGGCTACGGCGGCAAGTTGATCAAGATGGCGCAGGGGTACCGGCAGAGTGACCAGGGTGCTGCGTCGGCCCTGACGGCGGCGCAGGTCCCGAGCAGCGCGGCCGCGTACCAGGTGCCTGCGAGAGTCAGTGATCCGTTCGGGACGGTTCTGGTCGGTTCGACGTCCGCTGGGCCGGCGGAGACCGCGCCCAAGCACCCCCGTGGGCAGGTGGCGTAGGCATGGACATAGCCACGCTCAGCAACGCCGACCTCGTCGACCTGACGAGCGCGCAGCTCGCCTACGGGCGCCTGGTCACGGCTTTCGGCCAGCATGTCGACGACTGGCGAAGCAAGGTGACCGACCGACTGGACCACTCGCAGTGGTCGGGCAGCACGGCCGTCCTGGTGCGGGCCGATCTCGCGGCGTTCACCAGCAAGTTGCAGGCTGCTCATGACGAGCTGAATCTCATCAGTGGAACGTTGAGTGACGCGGCCCAGTCGTTCGCGCTGGCCCAGGCGCAGCTGGTGCAGGCGCTTGACGATGCCAAGGCCGCCGGCATCACCGTCAATCCCGACGGGAGCATGACCTGGGACACTGCTCCGGCCTCGGCGACCTCCGAGCCCGCTGTGGACCCGAAGAAGGCCCAGGCGACCTACATCGGCGACCGCATCAGTGGCGCGCTCACCGAGGCGGACCAGGCCGACAAGTTGATTGCCGCGCGACTGAAGCACTTCACCGACAATGCCACCAACGGCACGGGTCTTGACAGTGTCACTGCCGGGCAGGACCAGCAGACCGAGGCCGGCCGCGAGAACCTGCCACCGCAGGGGGCGACCGCAGCGCAGGTCAAGACATGGTGGGCCGGTCTCACCCCGGCCGAGCAGCAGGATCTGATCCACAACCACCCGCAGCAGGTGGGCAACCTCGACGGGATCCCGGCTCTCGACCGCGACCAGGCCAACCGGCTGGCGCTCGATCAGCAGCGTGCCGAGATACAGGCGCAGCTCAACCAACCCGAGCCTGACCCGCAGGGGAAGCTGATCCCCGGTGACGCGTCGTACGTCGAGAGCCTTGCGCACCAGCAGTGGCGAGAGAAGCACGACGAGCTCACCGACCAGCTCAAGGGCATCGATGCCATCGAAACGCGGCTCGACGCCGGCGGCACCGCCGACAATCCGCCGGCGTACCTGCTCGGTTTCGACACCAATGGCAAGGGTCACGCGATCGTTGCGATCAACAACCCGGACACGGCCGACAACGTGGTGACCTACGTTCCGGGAACCGGGGCGCGGCTCGGCAGTATCAACGGCGACATTGTGCGCTCGGACCGGATGGTCAAGTCGGCCGAGGGGGACAGCCCGAGCATCCCCGCCAAGACCACGTCGTCAGTAACCTGGGTGGGTTACGACGCTCCGCAGAGCATCATCCCCCAGGCCGCCGATGACAAGTACGCCGTCGGAGCCGAGGACAAGCTGCACAACTTCGAGGTCGGGTTGCGGGCCACGCACGAGGGCACACCGGCCAGGCAGACCATCATCGGGCACAGCTACGGCACGACCACGGTGGGGTACACGATGCGCGACAAGGGCCTGCCGGTCGATGCCGTGATGTTCGTCGGCAGCCCCGGGACCGGGGTGGAGAACGCCAAGGACCTCGGGATCGATCCCGGTCACGTCTGGGCGGGCCGCGGCGACGCTGACGTGATCGACTACGCACGCTCGGAGAACCCGTTGCGATGGGCACAGGACAGCGCGAGCGATGTCGGTTCGAAGATGCTCAACGGGTTCGGTGGTCCGGTTGGTTACACCAGCCCTTCGGACAATCACCTGGCCTTCGGACGGGATCCGTCCGACGCGTACTTCGGCGGTCACCAGATTCCGACCGACCCAGGCGTCGGGCACTCCGACTACTGGAACGACAAGGGGAAGTCCTTGGACGCGATGGGTCGCATCATCTCGGGCGAGTGGTGAGCATGCGCCAGATGCGGATCGCGGGTGCCGTTGCCGTGGCGATGGTGGCGCTGTCGTCGTGCACGCTCAGTGGGCAGCAGTTGAAGCCGACCATCACCAAGGACCAGGCGGACCGGCAACTCGCTTCGTACGATGGGCAGATCCTGAATGCCTTGCTGGGCAAGCCCCAGCCGTCTACCGCGCCGCCATTGATCGGCGAGTGCGAGACGAGCGACATCACGGGACCGAAGGGGCGGCTTCAGCTCAGCCATGACACCGTGGTCGCGGAGAATCACCCTGAAGCCAATCCGGCGGTCTTCGAGGCGTTCGCAATCGAGATGACGAGCCTGGGTTTCCAGCTTTACACCGACGAGGCGGACTTCCGCGTCTACGAGAACAAGGCGAACGGCTTCACGGCCAACCTCAAGGCGAGTTCGGACGGCAGTAAGCTCACGCTCTCCGTCGCGTCACCGTGCGTCTGGCCCAACGGGACCGCCGGGCCGGAGCAGCCGTTCACCGAAGTCCCGACGGCGACGTCGAGCAAGCCGGCCTGGGCCGGATAGGGATAGGCCGGCCGGTGGGACCGCCCGCACGGACGGTCTCACCGGCGGGCGGTCAGAGCCGCTGAAGGCGCTCCACCGCGTCCTGCAGGACCGCGTCCTGCTTGCAGAAGGTGAAGCGGACGAGGGAGCGGCCGGCGTCGGTGTTGTCGTAGAAGACGACGTTGGGGATCGCGACCACGCCGCAGCGCTCGGGCAGGGCGCGGCAGAACTCCAGTCCGTCCTTCTCGCCCAGCGGGGTGATGTCGGTGGTGATGAAGTAGGTGCCGGCCGGCTCGAAGACCTGGAAACCGGCGCCGGTGAGGCCCCCGGCGAGCAGGTCGCGCTTGCGGCGCAGGTCGGCGCGCAGCGTCTCGTAGTAGTCGTCGGGCAGCCGCAGGGCCTCGGCGACGGCATACTGGAAGGGGCCCGAACTGACGTACGTCAGGTACTGCTTGGCGGTGCGGACGGCGGCGACCAGGGCCGGCGCGGCGGTCACCCAGCCGACCTTCCAGCCGGTGAAGGAGAAGGTCTTGCCGGCCGAGGAGATCGATACCGTCCGCTCGCGCATACCGGGCAGGGCGGCGATCGGGTGGTGGCTGCCGGTCAGCACCAGGTGCTCGTAGACCTCGTCGGCGATCACCAGCAGGTCGTGCTCGCAGGCGAGTTCGGCGATCCCGGCGAGTTCCTCGGGGGTGAGCACCAGGCCGGTGGGGTTGTGCGGGGTGTTGATCAGCAGCAGCCGGGTGCGCGGGGTGATCAGCGAGCGCAGCTCGTCGAGGTCGGGCCTGAAGGAAGGCTGACGCAGCGTCAGCGGCACCCGGACCGCTCCCGCCATCGCGATGCAGGCGGCGTAGGAGTCGTAGAAGGGTTCGAAGGCGATCACCTCGTCGCCGGGTTCGAGCAGGGCGAGGAGCGAGGCGGCGATCGCCTCGGTGGCACCCGCGGTGACCAGCACCTCGCTGTCCGGGTCGTACGACAGCCCGTAGAACCGCTGCTGGTGCTCGGCGACGGCGGCACGCAGCTCGGGGATGCCGGGGCCGGGCGGGTACTGGTTGCCCTTGCCGCTGAGCACGGCGTCGGCGGCGGCTTGGGCGATCTCGCGCGGCCCGTCCGTGTCGGGGAAGCCCTGCCCGAGGTTGATCGAGCCGGTGGCGGTCGCCAGAGCGGACATCTCGGCGAAGATGGTCGTCCCCATCCCGTCCAACCGGCGGTTCAGCAGCGGCCTTGCACTCATGACGGCTCCTCAGTCTCGATAGTCGATCCATCCTCTGCCGCGACCGGGAGCGGGGACAAGCCCTCACCCGCTCCCCGTCGGTCGGAGGCGAACCGTCAGCGCAGCTCCTGCCAGCCGAGCACCGGCGCCGCCAGTGCGCCCACCGAGGCGAGCAGGCCGAGTCGGTTCGCCCGGGTGCCCGGGTCCTCGGCCATCACCAGCACCTCCTCGAAGAACTCGTTCACGGCCCGCACCAGCGGGCCGGTGGCGGCCGTGAAGCGGGCCGGCCCGGCGTCGGCGTCCAGCCGCGCGGCGCTCTGCCGGACGGCTTCGTACAGGGCACGCTCGGCCGGGCTGTCGAAGAGCGCCGGATCGGTGGCCGGTTCGGTGCCGGCGGGGACGATCCGGCGCACCCGCTGGACGGCGGCGACCAGCGCGGCGAAGCGCTCGTCGCCGCTGAGCGCCTCCAACTCCGCCAGCGCCCGCTCGGCCCGCACCGGCGCACCGCCCAGCGCCAGCACCGCCCGGACGTCGTCGACGGCGTGGCCGGCCTCCAGCAGCTGCTGCTCGAAGCGCCGCAGCACGAACTGCGACGCGTCCCGCAGCACGGCCGGCTCCAGGACCACCCGCTGCTGCTCGGCCGCCACCGCCAGGCCGTGCTCGACGGTGACCGCCGCCAGCTCCGGGAAGGCCCGCAGGATGTTGACGACACCCAGCGCCGAGCGGCGCAGCCCGAACGGGTCCGAGCCGCCGGTGGGGGCCGCGCCGATCGCGAACAGCCCGGCCAGCAGGTCGAAGCGGTCGGCCAGCGCCAGCAGCGCGCCGGGCCGGCCGGTGGGCAGCCGGTCCTCGGCGAAGCGCGGCAGCTCCGTCTCGAACAGCGCCCGCGCCACCGCCGGGTCCTCGCCGGCCCGGCCGGCGTACTCGCCCGCCATCACCCCGGCCAGGCTGGAGAGTTCGACGACCAGCTGCGAGCCGAGGTCGAACTTGACCAGGGCGGCGGCCCGGTCCAGGGTGCGGCGCTCCTCGGCGGCCAGGCCGGCGCTGTCCGCGAGCCGGCCCGCGATCACGGCGATCCGCTCCGCCCGGTCGGCCATCGAGCCGAGCCGCTCCTCGAAGGTGAGCAGCGCCAGCTTCTCCTTCATCGCGGCGGGCGCGGTCTGCAGGTCCGCCCGCCAGAAGAAGGCCGCGTCCTCGTAGCGCGCCCGCAGCACGGCCTCGTTGCCGGCCCGCACCACGTCGTGGTCGCAGTCGCCGTTGGCCACGGCCACGAAGTACGGCAGCAGCCGGCCCTCGGCGTCCTGGACCGGCAGGTAGCGCTGGTGTTTGCGCATGACGGTCACCAGGATCTCCTCAGGGAGTTCCAGGTACGTCGGATCGAAGCGGCCCAGGATCGGGGTGGGCTGCTCGACCAGGTTGGTGATCTCGTCGATCAGGGCGTCCTGGGCGGCCAGGTCGATCACAGCGCCGACCTCGGCGGCAAGGGAGGTGGCGCCGTCCACGACGAGCCGGCGGCGCTGCCCGACGTCGGCCAGGATGCCGTGCCCGGCGAGGAACTCCAGGTAGCCCTCGGCGGACGGCACCTCGACGGTGGGCCGGACCGCGGTGCGGTGCACCCGGGTGCTGCGGCCCGCCGCCAGGGTGGCGACGGCGACTGGCAGCAGCTGCTCGCCGAGCAGCGCCAGCAGCCAGCGGATCGGACGGCTGAAGGCCAGGCCCGGCGCGTTCCAGCGCATGTTCTTCTCGGCGCGCAGCGAGCCGACCAGCTCGGCCAGCAGCCCGGTCAGCACCTCGCCGGCGGGGCGCCCGGCCAGCCGGCGGGTGGTCGCCACATACGCGGTGCCGGCCTCCTCGACCCGGTCGAGCTCGGCGACCTCGACGCCCTGGCTGCGGGCGAAGCCCAGCACGGCCTTGGTGGGCCGGCCCTCGGCGTCGAAGGCGGCCGACACGCGCGGGCCGCGCACGGTCTGCTCGTGGTCCTCCTCGCGGGGCTGCACCTGCTCGACGACGGCGACCACCCGGCGCGGCGAGGCGTGCACGCGCACCGCGCCGTGCCCGAGCCGGGTGGCGCGCAGCCGTTCGCCCAGCGCGACCCGGACGGCCTCGGCGGTGCGGGTGACCTCGGCCGGCGGCAGCTCCTCGACGCCGATCTCGAACAGCAGGGTCGCGGCGGCGCCCGTCCCGGCCGCGGTGGGCCCGGCGAGCGCGGGTACCGGCGCCGGCGCCAGGCCCAGGGGGTGGCCGAGTTCCGCCCGGCGCTCGGCCCACAGCCGGGCGACCTCGTGCGCCAGGGCGCGCATCCGGGCGAAGGCCCGGGCCCGCTCGGTGGTGGAGACGGCCCCGCGCGCGTCCAGCACATTGAAGGTGTGCGAGCACTTGAGCACGTACGTGTAGGCCGGGACCGGCAGCCTGGCGTCGAGCAGCTGGCGGGCCTCGCCCGCGTAGGCCTCGAAGAGGGTGCGGTTGGTGTCCAGGTCGGCGTCGTCGAGGTAGTAGCGGCTCATCTCGTACTCGGCCTGGCCGAAGGCCTCGCCGTAGGAGATGCCGGGCGCGTAGGCGATGTCCTTGAAGTGGCTCACGCCCTGCAGCGCCATCAGGATCCGCTCGACGCCGTAGGTGATCTCCACCGAGACCGGGTCGAGGGCGATCCCGCCGGCCTGCTGGAAGTAGGTGAACTGGGTGATCTCCAGGCCGTCCAGCCAGACCTCCCAGCCGAGCCCCCAGGCACCGAGCGCGGGCGAGGCCCAGTTGTCCTCCACGAAGCGGATGTCGTGCGCGGCGGTGTCGATCCCCAGCGCTCGCAGGCTGCCCAGGTAGAGCTCCTGGGCGTGGCCCGGTTCCGGCTTGAGGATCACCTGGTACTGGGTGTGCGTCTGCAGGCGGTTGGGGTTCTCGCCGTAGCGCGAGTCGTCGGGCCGCACGCTCGGCTCGACATAGGCCACCCGCCAGGGCTCGGGCCCCTGGACCCGCAGGAAGGTCGCGGGGTTGAGCGTCCCGGCGCCGACCTCGGTGTTCATCGGCTGGCCGATCAGGCAACCCTGGCCGGTCCAGTAGGTGTTGAGCGCGAGCAGGGCGTCCTGCATGGTGATCATGCTTACCTCCGGACCGAAACGGGTGGGACCAGGTTTTCGGTGAGTCTATGGAGGGGGCGCAAACGAAATAGCGGGGACGCGAACGGCCCGGCCTGCACTTCTTGGGAGTGCGGGCCGGGCCGGACGAGTGGGCCGCTGCGGAGGTCAGCTCTCGCTGGGCGGGGTGTCGGAGGGGGGAGTGTCGGAGGGGCCCTCGCCGTCCTCGCCCTCGATCTCCTTCTGCAGGCCGAGGCGCTCGACGATCCACTGCTCGAAGCCCACGGCGGCCTGGGTCCAGTTGGCGGTGGTGGTGACGAAGTAGTCCAGGTTCACCCCGGCGCCGATGATCATCTGCGACTCACCGATCAGCCGCACCACGCCGTCCTCGTGGGTGTGCGTGTAGACCTTGGGCCACAGGGTCTCGCGGTTCCACTCGTCGATGAGGTCGAGGATCTCGCCCTTCTTCTCCAACGGGTACGAGCGGTCGTAGAAGGACCGCACCGCGAAGAGCTCCTTCTGCTCGCCGCGGAACATGAAGTAGACCCGGAAACCCTCCCACGGGGCGGTGAGGTCACCCTCCTCGTCCACCACGTGCTTGAGCTGCATCTGGTCCAGCAGCTGGGTCACCAGCGCCTGGTCCGGCACCACGATGGGCGGCGGACCGGCAGGCTGGCCGCCGGCCGGGGGCTGCTGCGGCATGCCGAAGGAGGGGATGGACGACGGGTCAACGCTCACGGGAGGTCCCTTCACAGTGCACGAGGGTGGCTGGAACTTCAGGGGCCGCCCTTCCATGTCTCCATCCTGCCTCATCCGGCGCCGGTGGCACAGGGAGTCCGGGACGTCGTGATCATGTCCGTCCGGCCCGGCCCCGCAGCGGCGGGACCAGGCCGGACATCCGTCCTACGAGGAGCTGAGGTCCTACGAGGAGCTCACGCTCAGCCGGTCGTTCTCCTCGTCGCGGTCCACCACGACGGTGTCGCCGTCGTGCACGCGACCGGACAGGATCGCCTTGGCCAGCTGGTCGCCGATCGCCGACTGCACAAGCCGGCGCAGCGGCCGGGCGCCGTACGCGGGGTCGTAGCCGGTGAGCGACAGCCAGTCGCGGGCGGCGGGCGTGACGTCCAGGGTGAGCCGGCGGTCGTGCAGCCGCTCGGCCAGCTTGGCGACCTGGAGGTCGACGATCCGGCTCAGCTCGGCGCTGCCCAGCGGGTCGAAGACCACGATGTCGTCCAGCCGGTTGAGGAACTCCGGCTTGAAGGCGGAGCGGACCGCCTCAAGGACCAGCTCCTTCTTGGCGGTCTCGGGGATCGCCGGGTCCACCAGGTACTGGCTGCCCAGGTTGGAGGTCAGGATCAGGATGGCGTTGCGGAAGTCCACCGTGCGGCCCTGGCCGTCGGTGAGCCGCCCGTCGTCCAGCACCTGGAGCAGCACGTCGAAGACCTCGGGGTGGGCCTTCTCCACCTCGTCGAGCAGCACCACGCTGTACGGGCGCCGGCGCACCGCCTCGGTGAGCTGCCCGCCCTCCTCGTAGCCGACGTAGCCGGGCGGGGCACCGACCAGGCGCGAGACGGAGTGCTTCTCGCCGTACTCGCTCATGTCGATCCGGACCATGGCGTGCTCGTCGTCGAAGAGGAAGTCGGCCAGCGCCTTGGCGAGTTCGGTCTTGCCGACGCCGGTCGGGCCGAGGAAGAGGAACGAGCCGGTCGGCCGGTCCGGGTCGGAGATGCCCGCGCGGGTGCGCCGCACGGCGTCCGAGACGGCCTCGACGGCGGCCGCCTGGCCGATCAGCCGGCGGCCCAACTCCTCCTCCATCCGCAGCAGTTTGGCGCTCTCGCCCTCCAGCAGCCGGCCGGCCGGGATGCCGGTCCAGGCGGCGACCACATCGGCCACGTCGTCCGGGCCGACCTCCTCCTTGACCATCGACTGGGTGACGTCCTGGTCCGCGGCGCGCTCCTGAGCCTCCGTCAACTCCTGCTCGGCAGCCGGGATCTCGGCGTACATCAGCTTGGAGGCGCGCTCGAACTCGCCGTCCCGCTGGGCGCGCTCCAGGGCGCTCTGCAGGCCGTCCAGGCGCTCCTTGAGCTCGCCGACCCGGTTGAGGCTCTTCTTCTCCTGCTCCCACCGGGCGGTGAGGCCGGAGAGCTGCTCCTGCTTGTCGGCCAGGTCGCGCCGCAGCCGGGTCAGCCGCTCCACCGAGGCCGGGTCGGACTCCTTGTCCAGCGCCAGCTCCTCCATCCGCAACCGGTCCACCGAGCGCTGGAGTTCGTCGATCTCGACCGGCGAGGAGTCGATCTCCATGCGCAGCCGGGAGGCCGCCTCGTCGACCAGGTCGATCGCCTTGTCGGGCAGGAAGCGGGCGGTGATGTAGCGGTTGGACAGGGTCGCGGCGGCGACCAGGGCGGCGTCCGAGATCTGCACCTTGTGGTGCGCCTCGTAGCGGCCCTTGAGGCCGCGCAGGATGGCGATCGAGTCCTCCACGCTCGGCTCGCCGACCATGACCTGCTGGAATCGGCGCTCCAGGGCCGGGTCCTTCTCGATCCGCTCGCGGTACTCGTCCAGCGTGGTGGCGCCGACCATCCGCAGCTCGCCGCGGGCCAGCATCGGCTTGAGCATGTTGCCCGCGTCCATCGACGAGTCGCCGCCGGCGCCCGCGCCGACCATGGTGTGCAGCTCGTCGATGAAGGTGACGACCTGGCCGTCGCTCTGCTTGATGTCGTTCAGTACGGCCTTCAGCCGCTCCTCGAACTCGCCGCGGTACTTGGCGCCGGCCACCATCGCGCTGAGGTCCAGCGAGACGAGCCGCTTGTCGCGCAGCGAGGTGGGGACGTCGCCGGCCACGATCCGCTGGGCCAGGCCCTCGACCACGGCGGTCTTGCCGACGCCGGGCTCGCCGATCAGCACCGGGTTGTTCTTGGTGCGCCGGGAGAGCACCTGGACGACCCGGCGGATCTCCTGGTCGCGGCCGATCACCGGGTCGAGCTTGCCGTCGCGGGCGGCCTGGGTGAGGTCGGTGCCGTACTTCTCCAACGCCTTGTAGGTGCCCTCCGGGTCCTGCGAGGTCACCCGGCCGCTGCCGCGGACCTCCTTGAAGGCGGCCAGCAGGGCCTTGGGCGTGGCGCCCTGCTGGGTCAGCAGCTCGGCCACCGCGCCGCCCTCGGCGGCCAGCCCGACCAGCAGGTGCTCGGTGGAGACGTACGCGTCGTCCAGGTCCTCGGCTCGCTGGCCGGCCTCGGTGAGCACGGCCAGCGTGTCGCGGCCCAGCTGCGGCGCGGCGACGGTGGAGCCCTGGGCGCTGGGCAGCGTCTTCAGCTGCCGGCGGGCGCCCGCGGTGATCTGCGCGACGTCGGCGCCGACCGCCTCGAGCAGCGGGCGGGCGATCCCCTCGGGCTGCTCCAGGAGGGCGAGCAGGATGTGCACCGGCCGGACGTCCGGGTTGCCCGCGCCGCCCGCCTGCCGGATTGCGGCGGACAGGGCGTCCTGCGTCTTGGTGGTGAACTTGCTCGCGTCCACTGCTGGCTCTCCTCCTGGGGGCTGGGTGATGCATACCGAGTAAGACAACTTGAGTGTAGTACGCTCAACTTTCCTTCGCAAAGGAACGCGCGCTTCCAGGGTCAGGTTAAGACCGGCGAGGCCCCCCGGGGCTCGCGTGGCAGCTGGCCGACTGGCACGATGGCGGAGGTCAGTCAATCGATCGGGGGCGCGTGCGGTGGACGGGGATCCAGGTGCGATGCCGGACGACCTCGGGCTGGACGCCGCCGCCCGGGCGTTCTACCTCTCCGTGGTGGCCGCGGGCGGCTGGCTGATGGCCGAGGACCTCGCCCCGCAGGACGCGCCGGCGCTGGCCCGGCTGCTGGAACTGGGGCTGGTCCGCGGCCTGCCCGGTGGCACCTTCTACTCCGCGGTCAGCCCGCGCGCGTTCGCCGGCCGGGCCCGCGGTGAGCTGCGGGCGCGCTCGGCCCGGCTGCTGCGGCAGGCCGAGGAGGTGCCGGCCCTGCTGGACGAGCTGGCGCAGGCCTATGACGCCGCGCCGCGCCGGGTCGAGCGGGCCGGGGTGGTGGAGACCGTGCAGGACCGCGACAGCATCCGGCACCGGATCGCCCAGCTGGTCGCCGACACCCGCACCGAGGTGCTGACCGCGCAGCCCGGCGGCAACCGCCCGGCCGACCACCTCGCGTGGGCGCTGGCGCAGGACGTCCCGTTCCTGAAGTCCGGCGGGGTGATGCGCACGCTCTACCAGCCGGTGGCCCGTACCGACCCGGCGACCATCGAGTACGCCGTGACGATCTCGCCCTACGGCGCGCGGATCCGGGTGCTGGACGAGGACTTCCAGCGGATGCTGATCTTCGACCGGGCGGTGGCGGTCATCCCGGCCTCGGCCGACATGGGCAGCGCGGCGTTCGTCGAGGATCAGACCGCCGTGGAGGTGCTGGTCGAGCTGTTCGAGCGGGACTGGCGCCGGGCGGAGCGGGTCCAGTGGGGTTCGGCGCACGCCGCGCCCGACGCCGGCGCGGTGGTGGCCCGGATCGGCCTGCTGCTGTCCGGCGGGCTGAGCCAGCGGGCGATCGCCGGGCGGCTGGGGCTGAGCGAGCGGACCGTGGCGGGCCATATCGCCCGGCTGCGGGAGGAGCACGAGGCCGAAACCCTTTTCCAACTGGGCTGGTTGATGCGTGGGCGGACCGACGGTCGGCGCTGAGAAAAGCCCGATGTCCGGGTGGTGGTGAATAGCCCGGGGGATCGCCGAAATAAGACGGGCGATCGGTTTTTTTGATGACCTCTCAGCTACTTCTGACGTGCCCCCGCCATGCACGTTCGCGCAGCTGCGGGAAAGCGCAGCGGATTTCCTCTTGCCCGACCGCCCGGCGCTTGCAAATCTGATGTTGAGTCAGCCGGTTTTTTTGTACGCCTCAACGGGGGAGGGGTCAGCCGTGGCCAAGCGTTCACAACACGTGCTGGTGGAGAGTCAGGCGGTCTGGGGGAAGCCGGGGGCGGCGGGATTCCTGCGCGAGGCGGTGCTGCTCGCCGAGGCCGGGGACCGGGTGATCCTCTACCTGGTCGAGGACGGGATCTTCGCGGCGGTCTCCGACGCGGTGCCGGAGCTGGCCCGGCTGGTCGAACTGGGCTCCGAGGTGTGGGCCGACGAGAGCTCGCTCACGCACCGCGCGCTGGCCGCCACCAGACTGTCGCCCTTCGTGAGCGTTAGGGGCGCCGAGGCGCTGGACCTGGTGGTCCGCGGCACCGATGGCAAGGTCGCCTGGCACTGACCTCCGAGCCCCGGCGAGCGGACGGACATCGTCCGCTCAGGATCCCAAAGCCGCAGCTCAGCCGTCTGTAGACCGACCAAAATCAGCGCCGCACTGCAACTTCGTGCAGTTGCGGGAAGCTGCAGGAGGACCCCACTTGTCGGGCTGTCGCCACGCTGTGAAGGTAGAGGTACGCCAAGCCGCCGGGGCGACCGCAGCCCACTGGTGGTGACTCGTTCTCCGTCCTCGCACAGGGGCAGAAGTATCTGTGCGGCGAAGGGGGAACACCGGGTGGTCCGCCATATGTGGTGATGGCGACCGGCCGGTTCCAGCGAGGCGTTGCTGCTCCGCCTCGCTGGAAGCACCAAGGATTTGGCGTACAACAAGTGGATCCGCCCGGAGCCGGGTGACTCCGAGTCCCCGCTCCGGGCCGGATCCGCTCCCTGGTTGGCCGGGCTGCCCCGAACGGGGCGGGGCAGCCGTCGGTCGGCCGTTCGCGGCTGCCACCGGGTCGGGGCCCGGATGAGACCATGTGACCTGCTGGGGCCGGTCCGCGCGGCGCAGGGGGGTGGCACAGTGGTCGGGACGGCGAGCGGCACACCGTACGCGCCGCTGGACGAGGCCGCGCGCGAGCTGTATCTCGCGGTGCTGCGCGGCGTCGGCCGGGTCGAGGCCTCCGAGCTCACCGAGCAGGAACTCGCGCCGCTGCGCCGGCTGGTGGAGATCGGACTGCTGGTGGCGCAACCCGGCGGGCCCGGCTACATCGCCGTCAGCCCCCGTGCGGTGACCCGGCGGATCGGCGCCGAGATGCGGGCCGAGGCCGTCCGGCTGCTGACCGGCTCGGAGCAGATGATCGGCGGGTTCGGCGATCTGATCCAGGCGTACGAACAGCTCGCCGCCCCGCCCGTGGGCCGGTCCGCCGCCGAGCATGTGCACGGTCTCGCCGACATCCAGAAGCGCGTCTTCCAGTTGGCGTCGGAGTGCCGGAACGAGCTGGTCACCGTGCACCCGGGCCCCCGCGAGCCCGAGCTCCTGGAGGCCTCGCTCCGGCACGACGTGCCGTTGCTGCTGCGCGGCTGCAGGATGCGGACGATCTACCAGCCCTCGGCCCTCTCGGCGCCCGCGACGGTCTGCTACGCGGCCGAGGTCACCAAGCACGGCGGTGCGGTGCGGGTCCTGGACGAGCCGTTCCAGCGGACCTTCATCATCGACCGGCGGGTTGCGGTGATCCCGGGGGAGGACCCCGAGGAGGCGGTCTTCCTGGACGACCCGGCGGTGGTGGCGCACCTGGTGCGGGTCTTCGAACGGGATTGGGAGCGCGCCCAGGCCCCCCGCTGGGGATCCGTGCGCAGCATCGACCCGGCCGCCGAGGCCACCGGCGGCCGGGTCGGCGCGCTGATGTCCCAGGGCCTCACCCAGCAGGGCGTGGCCCGCCGGCTCGGCCTGAGCGAGCGCACGGTGGCCGGCCATCTGGCCCGGCTGCGGAACCGCTACGGCGCCCGGACCCTCTTTCAACTGGGGTGGCTGATGGGCACGGCGCAGATCCGGCCGGTCGGCACGGGCGACTGCCCGCCGAGGGAACGGGACGGGGGGATCCAGCGGTGAGCGAGCAGGACGATGCGGCGGTGGGCGGCGGCGGGGGCGCTGCCGGGTTCCCCGGGGAGCAGGCCCGCGAGCTCTACCTCGCGGTGCTCGGCGAGGGCGGCCGGCTCAGGATGGCCGACGTTCGCCCGGCCGACGCCGACCAGGTGGCGGAGCTGCTCGAACTCGGCCTGCTGGTCGCCCTGCCCGCCGAGGCCTCGTTCGGCGCCGTCAGCCCGCGTGCCGTCGGGGGCAGGCTCAGCGAGGAGCTCCGCGCGGCCGGGACCAGGCTGCTGGTGCAGGCCCAGGAGCTGCCCGAACTCCTGGAGGACCTCACCCGCGCCTACGACCTGACCCCGCGCAAGGTGGACCGCTCCGGCGACGTGCGGCACATCCACGACCCCGAGGAGCTGCGCCGGACGATCCTGCGGCTGGGCGCGGCCTGCACCGGCGAGGTGCTCGCGGCCCAGCCGGGCAGTGGCCCGATGGCGTTCCTGGGCGACACCCTGGACGAGACGCGGGGCTTCCTGGAGCGCGGCGGCTCGGTCCGGGTGATCTACGAGCCCGGGGCGAAGGGCGACGGACCCACCTTCGACTTCGTGGCCGCGGCCACCGAGGCGGGCGCGAAGTTCCGGACGCTGGGCGAGTCGTTCAAGCGGATGTTCATCTTCGACCGGGCGACCGTGGTGATCCCGGCGACCCGCGACACCAGCAGTGCGGCCTACCTCGACGACCCGGCGGTGGTCGCCTTCCTGCTGGGCATGTTCGAGCGGGACTGGCGGCGGGCCGAGCCGGTCCAGTGGACCGCCGTCGAGTTGGACAAGGCGGGCCTGCCGGTGCACGCCCAGGTCGGCCGGCTGCTCGCCCAGGGCCTGACCCAGCGCGCGGTGGCCGGCCGGCTCGGCCTCAGCGAGCGGACGGTGGCCGGCCACATCTCGCGGCTGCGCGAGCTCTACGACGCCGAGACGCTCTTCCAGTTGGGCTGGCTGATGCGTGCGGTGGACGGCTCCGCGAGCGGGGAACCCAGCCGGTGATCGGGGTCGACCACAAGGACCGGGGCGGCGCGGCGGTGCCGGCCGCGGCGGCCTCAGCCGGCCGCGGCGCCGCTGCTCGGCCAGGTGCCGAACGGGTCGCGCGGGCTGCGCAGCGGGGCGGAGAACTGCTCGCCGGGGGCCGTCCAGAAGCCCTCACGCAGCGAGAGCGCCATGCCGGCCCAGTCGAGTGCGGTCTCGACGATGTGACGCAGGCTCTCCTGCGACCAGGAGTCGTCGAAGACCAGCGGCAGCACGGGGGCGACCTGCTCGATGGTGGCGATCAGCGGGTTGTGCGTGATGGCCTCGTCGACCAGCAGCACGATCGGCTTGCGCAGCGCGGAGCCCCAGCCGAGTTCGAGCGAGACGCCTGCCGAGAGCGGCGCACCGACGTACGCGAAGACCAGGTCGGCGGTCTGCATCGCACGGAAGTCCGACGGCACGCGCGGCTCCGGTGCCCGGCCGTCCACCGTCCACGCGTCGCTGTGGTGCGCGCTGAAGACGGCGGCACCGCTGCGCAGCAGCGAGCTGCGCAGGGCGGTCAGCCGGGTGCGGCTGGCCAGCGTCACCACGCTGTCGGCCGGACCGGTCAGCCGCATCAGCGGCGCGGCAAGGAAAACACGGGCCCGGCGACCCTCAGGGGCCTGGACCGCGTGCTGGCGCATGTAGGGCTCACTCATGACGGCTACTCCGGGGAAGAGTGGGTTTGCCCGGCTGAGTGTGGTGTCTCAGCAGGTGCGGTGGTGTGCGGAGCAGAGACTGCGCGGCGAATCCGACTCCCCAAAGGCCAAGGATTGTTGAGCCTTTTACTGACTTGGCGAAGTCGGAGAGGCCGTCAGAAGGTGCTGCCTATTGATCGTCTCTGCTGACACCAGCGGCCGTCCACAGGGCCGGTGTGTCATCTCGCTGTCTGGCGCTCGGATGACAGCGGCGTGCCAGCCCCGGGATCGCGGTTGGTTCCGCGCTCTGACGTGTCATCTTTCTGCATGGCAGAACGATGCCATGCCCTTCGTGATGCCGGAGCTTGCTTAGTTTCCGGGGGGTGGCTTTGATAATGCATTGTCCGTGTCTAAAACGCTCGGTTGGCGCGAGGGACTGTGGACCATGTCGTTTATATCAGGCTCATGACAAGGAGGCGCCACATGCGTCGTGCACCCCGATTCGTGACTCGCGCGCTTGTGGCTGTTGCTGTGGCTGGTGTCGGTCTGCTGGTGTCCGCCGCCGCCCTGCCTCACTCTGTTGCGTCGACGTCCGAGGCCGCGGTCCAGAACTGGAGGCCCAGCGCTCCGGTCCAGTTGCAGGCAGCTCCTGCCGACTTCATCTGGAACGCCGGCTCGCCGGCCGCTGCCCAGGCAGCCCCTGCCGACTTCATCTGGAACAAGAACGTGGCGGTGCTCAAGCCCGCCGACTTCATCTGGAACAAGAACGTGGCGGTGCTCAAGCCCGCCGACTTCATCTGGAACGCCGGGTCGATGGCCGCACCCGCCGACTACATCTGAGCGCGCGCGGGACGAGAGCCGACTACTCCGCAGTGATCGGACTCTCGTCCTCGTCCTCGATGCCGTAGGGACTGCCCGGAGCGTTCAGCGCCATCCGCCAACCGAGCTGGAAGAGCGTCTCGGAGCCGTACTCCTCGCGAAAGTCCGCGATGTGCCTGGCCAGCGTGCGCTCGCTGATGCCCAGGTTCCGCGCGATGACCCGGTGGCCGATCCCCTGCACCATCATCCGCAGGATGTTGGTGCGCATCCGCGAGATGACCTCCGGTGGCACCTCGGTGGCGCCCAGGAACGGGCTCGACCGCTCCCAGAGCCGCTCGAAGGAGTCCAGCAGGTAGGCGACGATCGCCTCGTCGTTGATGAACGCGGCCTTCTCGGTGTCCCCCTGGATCGGGATCACGGCCACCCGCCGGTCGATGATGAACAGCCGGGTGAAGGGCTCCTCCAGGGTCCGCACCTCGGCGCCGGCCTCCGTCATGCGCTCGACGTACTGCCTGGTGGGAGCGGAGTAGCGGGCGCTCGGGTGGTAGACGATCCGCCGGGAGACGCCCCGCCGGACCAGTGAGAGGTCGAGCTCCAGCGCCTCCAGCGCTCCCTGGATGATCGTCTGGCGCCGGCTCCCGCCCGGCTGGGCGGTCAGCAGTTCGCGCTCGGCGCCGTCTATCAGGGTGCCCACTCGCTGCTGGATCTCCGCCACCCCGTGGATGTGCTCCACCGGCCCGCCCGGGTGGAACTGCTGGTCCAGGGACTGGTAGGCGTGGTTCAACTCCTGCATGGCGGTGGGTATCGAGACGGCCTGCGAGAGCAGCGACAGCGCCTGCTTCTGCCAGGAGGTGCTCAGCCGGCCGGCCAGCCGGTTCGGATCCATGGCGGTCACGGTCGACGGTTTGTCCTGGTTGAGAACCAGCAGACCGAGCTCGGTCAGTTCGGTTCTGGCACCGGTGAGGCCGGGGTCGTCGATCTCCAGGCAGCCGCCTGCGGCAACTACCCGCAGATACAGGGACTTTGCCTCGGCGGAGACGAACTCGATGTGCTCCTTCTCCACCTCCGCCCCGCCTGTCGAGCTCATTCCTGGCTCCCCTCCCGGAAAATCGTCCGCCAGTCCACCGGTCAGCACTCTACGCAAGAGCGGGAGCTGTTGGCACCCCATCGAACGATGGGGTGCCAACAGCTCCCGTGTTCTAGCGCCGAGGCCGCCAGACGACCAGTGCGCTGGACTGCTGGGCCGGTTGGTAGGGCACCAGATCGCGTCGGTAGGAGGCGTGCACCGCGGCCTCGCGGGCCTGCAGAGTGCTGGCGGCGCCCTCCAGCGAGGTGGCCAGTTCGGCGATCCGCGACTGCAGCGCGGCGACCTGGTTCTCCAACTCGATGATCCGCTTGATGCCCGCCAGGTTGATGCCCTCGTCCTGGGAGAGCCGCTGCACCTCGCGCAACTGCTGGATGTCGCGGGCCGAGTAGCGCCGGCCGCGCCCGGCCGTGCGGTCCGGGCAGACCAGGCCGAGCCGGTCGTACTGCCGCAGCGTCTGCGGGTGCAGGCCGGAGAGCTCCGCCGCCACCGAGATCACGTACACCGGCGTGTCCTCGGTGAGCGTGTACGACGGACCGGGCGGTGCGGCGCGGCGTGGCCGCGGCCCGCCCGGGAGGCCCTCGCCCAGACCGACGCCGATGCTGTCAGGACTCATTGCGTCACGCTCCCTCCGCCGCCCGGAAGAGGTCGGCTCGCGGATCCTGCGAGGCGGTGGCCTCGCGGTACTGCTCCAGCGCTGTCAGGGCTTCCCCGGTGGTCTCCTGCGGGACCGTCACCTCGACGGTGACCAGCAGGTCGCCCCGGGTGCCGTCCTTGCGGGTGGCGCCCTTGCCGCGGGCCCGCAGGGTCAGGCCGTTGGCGCTGCCGGCCGGGAGCCGGAGCTTGACGGCCGGACCGTTCAGGGTCGGCACCTCGATGGTGCCGCCAAGTGCGGCCTCAGGGAAGGACACCGGGACCGTGACGGTCAGATTGTCGCCCTTGCGCCCGAAGACCGGGTGGGTGTCCACGTGCACGGTGACATAGAGGTCGCCGGGCTGGCCGCCGCGCTCGCCCTGGGCGCCCTTGGCCTTGAGCCGGATCCGCTGGGCGTCCTGCACGCCGGCCGGGATCCGGACCTGCATGGTGCGCGCCGAGCTGGCCCGGCCGCTGCCGTGGCAGTCGGCGCAGGGGTCGTCGACGATCATGCCGCGGCCCTTGCAGTCGCGGCACGGGTCGGAGAGCGCGAAGGCGCCCTGGCCCCGGCTGACCGTGCCCGCGCCGACGCAGGTCGGGCAGACCCGCGGGGTGGTGCCGGCCTTGGCACCCGTCCCGGCACAGGTCCGGCAGGCGGCCTGGCTGGTCATCCGCAGCGGGACGGTGGCGCCGTCCACCGCCTCCTCGAAGCTGAGCGTGACCTCGGTCTCCACGTCCGCGCCGCGGCGCGGCTGGGGCTGGCGGCCACCGCGGTTGAAGAGGCCGCCGAAGACGTCCCCGATCCCGCCGCTGCCGCCGGCCTGCTGGCCGTTGAAGAGGTCGCCGAAGTCGAAGCTGTAGCCGGCGCCGTTCGTCCCGCCGGCGCCGCGCATGCCGCCCGAGCCGAAGAGGCTGCGCGCCTCGTCGTACTCCTTGCGGCGCTTGTCGTCCGACAGCACGTCATACGCCTCGGAGATGTCCTTGAAGCGGTCCTCGGCCTTGACGTCGCCCTTGTTGGCGTCCGGGTGGAACTCGCGGGCGAGCTTCCGGTAGGTCTTCTTGATCTCCGCGGTGGTGGCGTCCTTGGGCACGCCGAGGACCTTGTAGTAGTCCTTCTCCACGTAGTCCTTAGTGCTCATGGCTGCTGCCACCTCCCGGGATGTGTTGATACGGCGCTGCGGAGCCGCGCGTCACGATTCGCGACGTACGGCCCCGCAGCACACAGCGTGTCAGTTGTCGGCCGCACCGTCAGCCTCGGGGGCCTCCGAGTCCGATCCGCCCGTCGACGGGGCGCCCGGCTGCGGCTCCGCGACGGCCACCATCGCCGGGCGGATGATCCGCTCGCCGATCCGGTAGCCGGGCTGGAGCACCTGCACACAGGTGTCCTCGGTGACGTCCGAGGAGTAGCTGTGCATCAGCGCCTCGTGCAGGTTCGGGTCGAAGGGCTCGCCCTCCTTGCCGAACTGCTGCAGGCCCAGCTTGGCGACGACGGTCTCCAGGTTGTCGGAGACCGACTTGAAGCCGCCCGTCACCTCGCCGTGCTCGCGGGCCCGGCCGATGTCGTCCAGCACCGGGATCAGGTTCTCCAGCAGCGTGGAGATCGCGATCTCACGGACCGTCGCACGATCGCGCTCGACCCGCTTGCGGTAGTTCTGGTACTCGGCCTGCAGACGCTGGAGGTCAGCGGTCCGCTCCGTCAACTCGCGCTTGGCAGCGGCGAGTTCGCCCTCGCCCTCGGCCTCGTCGGAGACGCCCTTGAGCGCCTCCTCCGCGGCCTTGAGGACGGCCTCATCGGCGTTGGAGTCGTCGCCGGGCTCCACGCCCTGCGCCTTCTCCGTCATGCGGCACCGCCCTTGGGCTTCTCGTCGTCGATGATCTCGGCGTCGACGACGTCGTCCTCCTTCGAGAAGTTGACGTTCTCGCCGCCCTCGGCGCCGGCCGCACCGGAGGCGTCGGCGTTGGCGTAGAGCGCCTGGCCGAGCTTCTGGGCGGTGGTGGAGACCTTCTCGGTGGCCTCGCGGATCACCGCGATGTCCTCACCCTTCAGGGCCTCCTTGAGCTCGCCGATCGCCGTCTCGACCTCGGTCTTGACGTCGGCCGGGAGCTTGTCGGTGTTGTCCGCGATGAACTTCTCGGTCGAGTAGACGAGCTGCTCACCCTGGTTGCGGGTCTCCACCGACTCGCGACGCTTGTGGTCCTCCTCGGCGTACTGCTCGGCCTCGCGCATCATGCGCTCGATGTCGTCCTTCGGCAGCGCGGAGCCACCGGTGACGGTCATCCGCTGCTCCTTGCCGGTGCCGAGGTCCTTGGCGCCGACGTGCATGATGCCGTTCGCGTCGATGTCGAAGGTGACCTCGATCTGCGGCAGGCCGCGCGGGGCCGGCGGCAGGCCGGTCAGCTCGAACATCCCGAGCTTCTTGTTGTACGCCGCGATCTCGCGCTCGCCCTGGTAGACCTGGATCTGCACCGACGGCTGGTTGTCCTCGGCCGTGGTGAAGATCTCGGAGCGCTTGGTCGGGATCGTGGTGTTGCGCTCGATCAGCTTGGTCATGATGCCGCCCTTGGTCTCGATACCCAGGGACAGCGGGGTGACGTCGAGCAGCAGGACGTCCTTGACCTCACCCTTCAGGACACCGGCCTGCAGCGCGGCACCGATGGCGACGACCTCGTCCGGGTTGACGCCCTTGTTGGCGTCCTTGCCGCCGGTCAGCTCCTTGACGAGCTCGGCGACAGCCGGCATACGGGTCGAGCCGCCGACCAGGACGACGTGGTCGATCTCGGAGAGCGAGATGCCGGCGTCCTTGATCACGTTGTGGAACGGGTGCTTGCAGCGCTCCAGCAGGTCCGCGGTCAGCTGCTGGAACTGGGCCCGGGTGAGCTTCTCGTCCAGGTGCAGCGGGCCCTCGGCGGAGGCCGTGATGTAGGGCAGGTTGATGGAGGTCTCGGAGGACGAGGAGAGCTCGATCTTGGCCTTCTCGGCCGCCTCGCGCAGGCGCTGGAGCGCCATCTTGTCCTTGGAGAGGTCCACGCCGTGGCCGGAGTGGAAGACCTTCACCAGGTGGTCGACGACCTTCTGGTCCCAGTCGTCACCACCGAGGTGGTTGTCACCGTTGGTGGCCTTCACCTCGACGACGCCGTCGCCGATCTCCAGCAGCGAGACGTCGAAGGTGCCGCCACCGAGGTCGAAGACCAGGATGGTCTGGTCGTCCTTGTCCAGGCCGTAGGCCAGCGCGGCGGCGGTCGGCTCGTTGACGATGCGCAGGACGTTGAGGCCCGCGATCTCACCGGCCTCCTTGGTCGCCTGGCGCTCGGAGTCGGAGAAGTAGGCCGGGACGGTGATCACGGCGTCGGTGACCGTCTCGCCCAGGTACGACTCGGCATCCCGCTTCAGCTTCTGCAGGATGAAGGCGCTGATCTGCTGGGGGTTGAAGTCCTTGCCGTCCAGGTTGATCTTCCACCCGGTGCCCATGTGGCGCTTGACCGAGCGGATGGTGCGGTCCACGTTCGTGACCGCCTGGCGCTTGGCGACCTCGCCGACGAGCACCTCGCCGTTCTTAGCGAAGGCGACGACGGACGGCGTGGTCCGGGCACCCTCGGCGTTGGTGATGACGGTGGGCTCACCGCCTTCGAGAACGCTGACGACCGAGTTCGTCGTGCCGAGGTCGATACCGACCGCGCGTGCCATCGTGAATACCTCCATGAAGAAGTTGAGCTTTACGGGCTCAAGCATGCCTGACGCTTCCGGGGGCGTCAACAGGGATGAGTCCCTGGCGCTCAACTTTATTGCGCCCTTATGTGGCGCCCGGGAGTGGCCCATCCGGGTGAGGGCAGCCTGCGTGACTGTCGCCATACCTTGTGCATCTTCTGAACCGGCGTTAACGCGCGGTAGTGTCCGCCCCGGTCCCCTGATTAAGTTACCGGCGAGTACACTGCCGGGTGGGGGACGTTGTGCCCTCATCCCCCAGGGATTCCGCTTATGGCCCTCGCACCGCAGGAGACGGAGAGCCGATGCAGCTAGCAGCGATCGTCATCTCGCTGGTCACCACTGTGATCGGCATCGCGCTCGCCACCCGTGCGGGCATGTACATCTACCAAGTGGTGAAGACCGGCCAGCCGGACGCCACCCGCACCGACAAGCCGGCCCAGCGGGTCAAGACGGTGGTCACCGAGTTCCTCGGCCACACCCGGATGAACAAGTGGGGCGTCGTCGGCGTCGCGCACTGGTTCGTCGCGATCGGCTTCTACACCCCTGCTGCTCACCCTGGTCACCGCGTTCGGGCAGCTCTTCAACGCCGAGTTCGTGCTGCCCGTGCTGGGCGGCTGGCTGCCGTACGAGCTGTTCACCGAGTTCGTCGGCACCTTCACCACGCTCGGCATCATCGTGCTGATGGTGATCCGGGTGCTCAGCCTGCCCTCGCGCTCCGGCCGCAAGTCGCGGTTCGCCGGCTCGATCGCCTGGCAGGCCTTCTACGTCGAGTACACGATCCTCGGCATCGGCCTCTGCATCATGCTGCTGCGCGGCGTCGAGGGCGCGATGGCCGGCGTCGGCTCCTACGAGGCGCGCTACCTGATCTCGTACCCGCTGGTCGCCGCCTTCCACGGCCTGGCGCACAGCACGCTGGTCAACCTGATCTACATCTTCGCGATGCTGAAGATCACGATCTCCTTCGCCTGGGCGACCACGATCGGGCTCAACCCGTCGATGGGCGTGGCCTGGCACCGCTTCCTCGGGTTCTTCAACATCTTCTTCAAGCGTGAGTCGGACGGCTCCGTCGCGCTCGGCGCGCTGCGGCCGATGACCAGCGACGGTGCCCCGATCGACTTCGAGGACCCGTCCGAGGACGCAGTCTTCGGCGTCTCGCAGGTCGAGCACTTCTCCTGGAAGGGCATCCTCGACTTCTCCACCTGCACCGAGTGCGGGCGTTGCCAGTCGCAGTGCCCGGCCTGGAACACCGGCAAGCCGCTGTCGCCCAAGCTGCTGATCATGAGCCTGCGGGAGCACGCCTTCGCCAAGGCGCCGTACCTGATGGCCGGCGGCGGCAAGGATGCCGAGGGCAACGAGAAGGCCACCCCCGAGCAGCTCGCCGGCGTCCCGGCCGCCGCGCTCGCCGAGGCCGAGCGCCCGCTGATCGGGACGGCCGAGGAGAACGGTGTCATCGACCCCGACGTCCTGTGGTCCTGCACCACCTGCGGCGCCTGCGTCGAGCAGTGCCCCGTCGACATCGAGCACATCGACCACATCGTCGACATGCGCCGCTACCAGGTGATGATCGAGTCCTCGTTCCCGACCGAGGCCGGGACGATGCTCAAGAACCTGGAGAACAAGGGCAACCCGTGGGGCATGGCCACCAAGGCCCGCCTCGACTGGGTCAAGGAGCTCAAGAAGGAGACCGGCATCGTGGTGCCGGTGATCGGTGAGGACATCGAGCCCGCCGAGGTCGAGTACCTCTACTGGGTCGGCTGCGCCGGCGCGCTGGAGGACCGCGCGAAGAAGACCACCAAGGCCTTCGCGGAGCTGCTGCACACCGCCGGCGTCAAGTTCGCGATCCTCGGCAAGGAGGAAACCTGCTCCGGTGATTCCCCGCGCCGGCTCGGCAACGAGTTCCTCTTCCAGATGCTCGGCGCGCAGAACGTCGAGACGCTGAACGCGGCCCTGGAGGACGCGCCGACCAAGCGGATCGTCGCCACCTGCCCGCACTGCTTCAACACCCTCGCCAACGAGTACCCGCAGCTGGGCGGCCACTTCGAGGTCATCCACCACACCCAGCTGCTGCAGCACCTGATCGACGAGGGCAAGCTCGTGCCGGTCAACCCGGTCGAGGGTCTGATCACCTATCACGACCCGTGCTACCTGGGCCGCCACAACAAGGTCTACAGCCCGCCGCGCGAGATCATGGACAAGGTCCCCGGTCTGCGCCAGCAGGAGATGCACCGCCACAAGGAGCGCGGTTTCTGCTGCGGCGCCGGTGGCGCGCGGATGTGGATGGAGGAGCGGATCGGCAAGCGGATCAACACCGAGCGGGTGGACGAGGCGCTGTCGCTCAACCCCGACATCGTCTCCACCGCCTGCCCGTTCTGCCTGGTGATGCTCTCCGACTCGGTCAACGGCAAGAAGAACGAGGGCGCGGCCAAGGAGCACCTGAAGGTGGTCGACGTCGCGCAGCTGCTGCTGGACTCGGTGAAGGCCCTGCCGGAGGCGCCGGCCGAGTCGGCGGAGGTCGTGGAGGTCTAGACATCAACGTCGCAGCTGCGCCGCATGCGTGAATGTGCCCGCGGCTTGGACGCTCACATATGATGCCTGCCCCGGGCGATATCGCCCGGGGCAGGCTGCTTGCACCGATACGTCGCGTATACCGTGTCGGGATAAGCCTGTGATACCTGGGACCCGTGGCCACCAGTACGTGGCGGCAGATCAAGCACCGAAGCGATGGCCCTGGCACCACTCCACAGGCCGGGTCGCTGACCGGAACGCAAGGGGAGAAAGCACACCATGACCGAAGCGATCATGCTGGTCGGTGGCCAGGGCACACGGCTGCGCCCGCTCACCACCCACACCCCGAAGCCGATGCTGCCGGTCGCCGGCGTGCCGTTCATCGCGCACCAGCTCGCCCGGGCCGCGGCCGCCGGGGTCACCCGCGTGGTGCTGGCCACCTCCTACCTGGCCGAGGTCTTCGAGGAGCACTTCGCCGACGGCACCCCGTACGGCATCGAGCTGGTCTACCTCACCGAGGTCGAGCCGCTCGGGACCGGCGGCGCGATCCGCAACGCCGCGGCCGGTCTGACCTGCGGTCCCGACGAGCCGGTGCTGATCTTCAACGGCGACATCCTGTCCGGCCTCGACATCGCGGCGCTGCGCGACGGCCACGTGGCTGCCGGCGCCGACGTCACGCTGCACCTCACCCGGGTCGAGGACCCACGGGCGTTCGGCCTGGTGCCCACCGACGCGGCCGGCCGGGTGCTGGAGTTCCTGGAGAAGCCGGAGACCCCCGAGCAGATCGTCACTGACCAGATCAACGCCGGGTGTTACGTGTTCACTCGTTCGGTGATCGATCGCATCCCGGCCGGTCGCCCGGTGTCGGTGGAGCGCGAGACCTTCCCCGAGCTGCTGCAGACCGGCGCGCTGGTGCGCGGCGTGGTCGACAGCTCGTACTGGCTGGACCTCGGCACCCCGGCCGCGTTCGTCCGCGGCTCCGCCGATCTGGTGCTCGGCAAGGTCGACTCCCCGGCGGTGCCCGGCCCGACCGGAGACGCGCTGCTGCTGGACGGCGCGACCGTGGACCCGGCCGCGGTGCTCAGCTGCGGCACGGTCGTCGCGGCCGGCGCGGTGGTCAGGGCCGGCGCGATCGTCGAGGGCAGCGTCGTGCTGCCGGGCGCGGTGATCGACGCGGACGCCTACGTGAAGGACTCGATCGTCGGCGCGTACGCGACCGTCGGCGCCCGCACCTCGCTGGACGGCGCCGTGATCGGTGACGGCGCGACCGTCGAGTCCGACAACGAGCTGCCGAACGGGATCCGGATCGCCTGCGGCGTCCTGCTGCCGGTCGGCGCGGTGCGGACCACGGCGGGCCCCGGCGGCTGCCCGGCCGGCCAGACCACGGCCGCGGCGGTGCACGGCTCGGTGCTGCAGCAGTAGTCGGCCGACCACCGCCGCATCGGCCTGTGCGTCACAGGCGTGCTGCAAAGTCCGCGTATTGCCTGATCGACCGGGCTCCGGCCCGCCTTTCCGGGTACCTTCGGAGGGTGGCTGGCAACGGATATGACAACGGGTGGGGCGGCGGCGAGCCCGAGTACTTCGACGCACCGTCGCCGCACGACCCGTACCGCGGGGACGGCGGCTACGGCAGCGACAGCCCCGGCCACACCCGGGCCTTCCCGGTCGGCGACCAGGGGCAGGCCCCGTACCCGCCGTACGGCCCGCAGCCCGTCCTGCCGTACGGCTCGCAGTCCGTCCCGCCGTACGGCTCGCAGTCCGTCCCGCGGTCCGTCCCGCAGTCGGGGTACGGGCCCGAGCGCGGGCGCGACAACGTCGCCACCTACCGGGCCGGCGGTCGCACCTCGCCGCGGGCCGGCGGTCCGCGGCTGGCCTGGCGCCCGCTGCTGGCCGGCATCTACCGCTCGCCGTCCAGGACCTTCGACCAGATGCGCGACCACCAGGCCTGGCTGCCCGCCCTCACGGTCTCGCTCTGCTACGGCCTGCTGGCCGTGCTCGGCTTCGGCGACACCCACGACGAAGTGGTCAACTCGGCGTTCTCCATCGCCGCCTGGTCGCTCGCCGGCGCGGCGATCGGCTTCACGCTGGCCGGTCTGATGCTCGGCGCGGTGACGTACGCGCTGGCGAGGCAGTTGGGCGGCGACGGCCCCTGGCAGTCGACGATCGGCCTGGCGGTCCTGGTCGGCTGGACCACGGACGTGCCGCGCCTGCTGCTGGCGCTGGTGCTGCCGACCAGCAACGTCGTCGTGCAGGTCGTCGGCCTGGCCAGCTGGGTGCTCTGCGGGTTCCTGCTGACCAGCATGGTCCGCCGGATTCACGACCTGCCGTGGGGCAAGGCGCTCGGCGCGGCCTCGCTGCAGCTGCTGGCGCTGCTGGTGATGGTCAAGCTCCCGACCCTCGGCTGACCCTTTCCGCGTCCCCCTTTTTGCTGTTTTCCCCCTTCCCCCTTGCTGTTCTCCCCCTTGCATGGAGCCACCGAATGACCCTCCCCACCACCCAGGTCAGCTTCCCCGCCGGGGCGGTGACCGGCGAGTCGACCGTGCTCGCGGTCCACCCGCTTGCTGACGGCCGGTTCGGCGTCGTCACCGCCGCCACGCCCTTCCACCCGCTCGACCACACCTGGCCCGACCAGCCCGCCGACACCGGCACGCTGACCCTGGCCGGCGTCGAGCTGCCGGTGGTGGACTGCTTGACCGCCGCAGTGGGTCCGGAGAGCCCCGAGCTGCTCGTCGGCGCGGACATCCCGGTCCGTCGCGGTGACGAGGCGTGGTCGTGGCTGGTGCTGCACGTGCTGGCCGAGGCGCCCGGCGACGCGGCTCCCGGCCAGCCCGTCACGCTGGCGGTGGACGCCCACCGGCGGGCCGCCCTCAGCGCCGCGCACACCGGCTGCCACCTGCTGGCGCTGGCCCTGAACGCCGCGCTCGCACCGCGCTGGCGCAAGGACCCGGGGCGTTCCGACGCCTTCGGCAACCCCGACTTCGACAGCCTCGCGATGGCGTCCTCGGTGATGGACACCGAGGCCAGCACCGACGTCTACCGGCTCGGCAAGTCGCTGCGCAAGAAGGGCTTCACCGCCGAGGCCGCCGAGGAGCTCCCCTCACTGGCCGACGCGCTGCCCGCGATCGCCGCGGACGTCAACGCGCGGCTCGCGGCCTGGGTCGCGGCCGACGCGCCCGTCCGGATCGAGGTCCCGGGCCTGCAGCTGACCGCCCGGCGCCGCTGGCACTGCGAGCTCCCGGACGGCCCCGCCGAGATCGCCTGCGGCGGCACCCACCTGCACCGGCTGGGCCAGCTCGCCGAACTGCGAACGGAGTTGGCCCTCTCGCAGGACGGCAGCGAACTCACCGCCGTCACCCGCCCCAAGCGGGTCTGAGCCCGCTCTGAGCCTGCTCTGATCCTGCCCCGGCTCGTTACTTGACGTCGGTGCGGTGGAAGTTCAGGTACGAACGCGACGCTGTCGGCCCGCGCTGCCCCTGGTAGCGCGAGCCGTACCGCGCGGAACCGTACGGGTGCTCGGAGGGCGAGGACAGCCGGAACAGGCAGAGCTGCCCGATCTTCATCCCCGGGTACAGCTTGATCGGCAGCGTCGCGACATTCGACAGCTCCAGCGTCACGTGCCCGCTGAAGCCCGGGTCGATGAACCCGGCCGTCGAGTGCGTGAGCAGCCCGAGCCGCCCGAGGCTGGACTTGCCCTCCAGCCGGGACGCGACATCGTCGGGCAGGCTGATCACCTCGAGCGTCGAGGCCAGCACGAACTCGCCCGGATGCAGGATGAACGCCTCATCGCCCTCCGGCTCGACCAGCCGGGTGAGGTCCGGCTGCTCCTCGGAGGGGTCGATGTGCGGGTAGCGGTGGTTCTCGAACACCCGGAAGAAGCGGTCCAGCCGCACATCAATGCTGGACGGCTGAACCATGGAAGGGTCGAAGGGGTCGATAGCGACCCGACCCTTGTCGATCTCGGTACGAATGTCCTTATCAGAGAGCAGCACGCTTCGAGGTTACGTGCTGGTGAGCACGGACTCCCAATCGTGCCCACCCCCGCACCCGCGCCGCCGCCCCTCAGAACGACAGCTCAGCGGCCTCCAGCCGCAACGCCCGCTCCAACTGCGGCGCCGACAGCGTGCTCACATCAGCCGGCACCGAGCTGCGCATCCGTCCACATCTCGGACACCTGATCAACCGCCCGGGCCCGAGCCGCCCGGCCCCGAGATTCTGCAACGGCAACGAACCGGTACTGAACAGGTGCCCCTCGGCACAACGAACGACGGTGCGCTCCTCCATCGATCCCCTTCCCACGCCTTCCCCAACACCGCACCCCCGGCACAGCGGACCCCAACCGGCCACCGCCACCGCAGGCCACCGTCACATTAGGGGACCTTCCGGACACCCCCCACGACGGCTCGCCGCACCACCCCCACCTCTCCACAAGCGATGCCGGTTCCAGCCGCGGGATGGGGTAGCATGATGCATGATCGAGCGGTTACTGACGGCTCGTCACGCGGGCGTAGTTTAATGGTAGAACATGAGCTTCCCAAGCTTATAGCGCGAGTTCGATTCTCGTCGCCCGCTCAGCGCAAAGCCCCAGGCCAGTGGCCTGGGGCTTTCTTGTTGTCTTGACGTACCGGAAGGGGCCATCGAATCCGAGGCCGCGGTACATCTCCTCGAACGACTCCCAACAGGAAGAACGTCCCCGCGGCCGGCTCGGGCATCACCAACTCAGGTGTTATGACCAACGTGCAGAACCAGCCCGGCGCCACCAACTCCAGCCAGAGCCAGCAGATCGCTCCGGCGGACCCCCAGGCAGCCACAGCCATAGCCGATCAGCTGGGCCAGCTCCTGGAGCAGGAACGCGGCCGAATCTCCGCCATCGACCAGTGCGTCGGTTTTCTGGATGTAGCCGATCAGCAGAACCTGGACGAGCCGGACGGCCGCGTCCTCGCCAAGGGCATGCTGACCCGTATCGGGGAACTGTGCAGTGGCGCCCCCGCCGTCCTGCAACTGGTCACGTCAACACTCAACCTGATCGCCGCTCTCCACAAAGCCGTAGGTTGATCGGCCCCTCACAGGCGGGTTGCCGTCTCCCGTTCCACGGTGGCGCATGCCTTCAGCAGCAGTGCGTGGGAATTATCGACGCTGGTCGCATCGTCACCGTAGAGGTGATCTGCTTGCGCTGATCCCCGATGTCGGAGATCGCGCGATCCGATGGCGGTGTGCGAGCGAGGCTGGTGCCAGCTGGCCACGTTCTCGCCGCCCGACGCCGCTCAAGACCGATTCTCCAACGGCCCCGCACCGGTGTTACGTCTGCGCGTGGGCCTGAATGAGGCCGTACTTGCCGCTGGTGCGCCATGGCTCCCCTGTGGCGTCCAGCCTGGCGACCACCGGTCCGTTGAGGCCGACGATGACGTCTGACTTCAACGTACGCAGGGCAGCCACCGGGGACGGGAAGTGGTCGGCCCGCTCTGCGAACGGCGAAGTAGCGTCCCAGAGCTGGTCCCCGACG
The DNA here is from genome assembly GCF_029892095.1 of Kitasatospora sp. MAP12-44. Classification (NCBI taxonomy): domain Bacteria; kingdom Bacillati; phylum Actinomycetota; class Actinomycetes; order Kitasatosporales; family Streptomycetaceae; genus Kitasatospora; species Kitasatospora sp. MAP12-44. The sequence goes on along the minus strand of NZ_JARZAE010000004.1, from coordinate 4,284,218 downwards.
AGGCGGCGGTAGTTGAGGTCGCCCTTGACGATTGTCATCGTGGCACCGGAGAGCTCGGCCCTGAGGTCGGCGGGCATGTCGTGGAACGGCAGTGGCGCGCAGAAGAACTGGTGCGTGCGGACCACGAGCGTGCCGCTGTTCATCGCCTGCCAGAGCCGACGGCCGATCAGTTCCGCCTCCTGCTCGGGCGCGGTGCGAAGACGCTCGATGGTGGCGAGGACGTCGGCGGTGGTCGCGTCCGACACGTAGTAGGGGGAGGGCTTGACGTATAGGACGACCTCGGCGGCCAACCCGCTCGTGAGGAGGTGGTCGACCAGGACGAGGTCGGGCAGCAGCTCCCGCCCGGCGTTGTCTGCGATGACGCAGACCCTCGGGTTGCTCGCAGCGGCCAGGGTGGACCACAGGAGCGGGCTGTCGTCTGCGATCAGGGCGGAGGGCTGGGTGTCCCCGGCCGAGGTAGTGATCTGGAAGCTGAGGTCCGCCCGGTTGCCCCAGAGCGCTGATGAGAGCAGCACCTCGGCTCGCTTCTCGGTGGAAAGAGAGGACAGGTCGCTGAGAGCCGCCAGCTCGGAGTCGACGGCCGGGCCGGCCAGTTCGGCGTTCTTGAACGGCGCGAACGGGTCGATGCCCTGCCAGGCCCCGGGGCGGAAGTAGCCGGTGGCTTCGAGCAGCCTGCGGTAGAAGTAGCTCTCGGCCCACAGGAACGGCGCCTCGCCCCACGGCCGCCCGAACAGACCCTCGCCCCACCCCAACCACTGCTCGTGATCGTGGGCGCTCTCGTTGAGCGGCTCCAGTACGCCGCTGGTGCTCTCGGAGAGGAGCTGCTCGATCGCTGCCCGCTCGGTCGGCCCGTACGGCAGAGCGTCGAGCACCTGCTGGATGAGTTTCGGGTGCCGCTCGTAGAAGACACCCCAGGCGAAGGAACCGGGGGTGCCACTCAGGATCACGGGTGCGGTGGGCATGTTCAGGCTTGTCCTTCTCCTCGTCGGCCGTCGCCAGGATCCGCTAGCGGCACGGCATTGGCTTGGTCAACGGTGTGGCCGCCAGTGGCCGAGTGACCAGGGCCTGACCGTTCCATCGGCTGCTGCCGACATCAGACGATCAGGATCCTCGCAGAACGCCATCATGAGGACCCGCCCCGCGTGTCCGGCCAAATGTCCGATGAACTGCCCGATCTGGACGTCGCGGACGTGGATCTCTTCGGTGCCGAGTACCGGCCTGGGGCACCGCGACGCTCCACCTCAGGGGTTGGCCGGCTTCGGGCGCAGCGCGTAGTACGGAGCCGCCCGGGAGCCGTCCTCCACCAGGAAGGCCGAGGTCAGCGCCGTTGCCTCGGCCAGGGCTCGGCGCCAGTCCAGCTCGGCCAGCCGACCGGTCAGCAGGCAGCCGAACAGCACGTCGCCGGCTCCGACGGTGACCAGGCCGTGGCTGCCGACCGTGACCGCGGGCTGCCGGATCGGTTCGGTGCCGTCCGTGGCGACCAGGAGGGAGCCCTGGTGTCCCAGCGTCAGCAGGCAGTGTCCTCCGTCGGCCACCAGCTTGCCTGCCGCTGCGATCATCTGATCCTCGGTCAGTTCGCTTCCGGCCCAGCGGCAGAGTTCGCGCGCGTTGAGCGCGACGAAGTCGGCCGGCCGGCCCTGCGGCACCAGTTTGTGGACCTCGGTGGGGTCGGCCGACAGCAGCCAGAACGGCAGGCCGCGCTCCTGGGCGGCGGCGCAGAGCCAGCCCAGGGTGGCCGGGTGCGCGTCGGTGCCGGCGACCACGACCGAGGCCCGGTCCAGCAGCTCGCGATGCGCGGTGAGCAGCTCGGGCGTCAGCAGGTCGAGCGCCTCCTGCCCGACGAAGTGCTTGTCCACGACCGAGCCGTCCGCCAGCTCCGCCTCGAACACCGGCAGCGGCGCCTGGACGGGAAGGGGCAGCCATTCGACCCCGTGCTCCGCCAGGTGCGAGGCGACCGCTCGGCCCAGGTCACCGGTGTACTCGGCGGTGACGAAGAGCGGCCGGCCGCCGCGCGCCGCCGTCGCACAGGCGACGTTGTGGACCACGCCGCCCCAGCGCAGGATCGCGGGCGACACGGCCCGCCCGATCGCGCCCTCGTGCAGGTAGTCGAGGGTCACCGTGCCCACCAGCAGTGGTCGCCTGTCCTCGTCGGTCATCTGAGCCCCTCCCAGGGGAATGTCAATCGATGCCAGAGCGTGTCTCGTCATTCGCGGCGGCCAGCAGTTCCGCGAGGTGGACACCCTTCCGGCCGGTGAGCTGGTCGAGCTGCGTGCGGCAGGAGAACCCGTCGGTGAGCAGCGCGGTGTCCGGCCCGGCCGCTCGGACGGCCGGCAGCAGCGCGGTCTCGGCGACCAGGACGCTCGTCTCGTAGTGGCCGCGCTCCACCCCGAAGTTGCCCGCCAGCCCGCAGCAGCCTTCCACCGCGTGCACGGCCGCGCCGGCGCGGCCGAGCAGCTCGCGGTCGGCCGACCAGCCCATCACCGAGCGGTGGTGGCAGTGCGGCTGGGCCACGATCGGGGCCCCGCCGAGCGGTGGCGGTGTCCAGTCGGGCGTTTCGGTGAGCAGCTCGGCCAGCGTTCGGGCCGCCCCGGCCACTGACGTCACCTCGGGCGTGGCGCCCAGCAGTTCGGCGGCGTCGCCGCGGAACACCGCGGTGCAGGAGGGCTCCAGGCCGACGATCGGCAGGCCGGCCGCGGCGTGCGGGGCCAGGTCGGCGATGCTGCGCCGCAGCACCCGCCGGGCGGTGTCCAGTTGGCCGGTGGCGATCATGGTCAGCCCGCAGCAGAGCTTCCGGTCGGGGATCCGTACCGCGTAGCCGGCCTGCTCCAGCACCTGGACCGCGGCGACGCCCACCTGCGGGGTGAAGTGGTCGGTGAAGGTGTCCACCCAGAGCAGGACGGGCCGCCCGGCGGCCGGCGGGTGGCTTGCGAACCACTGGCGGAAGGTGCGCGGGGCGAACTGCGGCAGCTCCCGCCGCCGGTCCACGCCGGCCAGCAGCCTGCCGACCCGGCCCAGCGGTCCGGACAGCGCACGGTTGGCCAGCGCCGGGGCCGCCGAGGCGAGCCGGGCCCAGAACGGCAGCAGGCCCAGCGAGTAGTGGGTGACCGGGCGCAGCCGGCGCCGGTAGCGCTGGTAGAGGTACTCAGTCCGGTAGGCGGCCATGTCCACCCCGCTGGGGCAGTCCGAGGAGCACCCCTTGCAGCCCAGGCAGAGATCCAGCGCCTCGCCGACCTCCGGGGAGTGCCAGCCGTGCACCAGCGAGCCGTTGACCAGCTCCTGCAGCACCCGCGCCCGCCCCCGGGTGGAGTCCTTCTCGTCCCGGGTGGCCCGGTAGCTCGGGCACATCACGGTGTCCGGTGCAGGGGAGGGGGCACGGCAGGTGCCCACCCCCGTGCAGCGGTGCACGGCCCGGGTGAAGTCGCCGCCGTCCCGGTGGTGCCCGAGTCCGAGTCCGGAGCGCAGCGGCGCGGCGGCGGGCAGCCGCAGATCCGCGTCGAGCGGGCGGGGCCGCACCAATACCCCCGGATTGAGCAGATCGTCCGGATCGAAAACCGCCTTCACCGCGGCGAACGTCTCCAGCGCGGCGGCGGAGTACATGTACGGCAGCAGTTCGCCCCGGGCCCGTCCGTCGCCGTGCTCGCCGGACATCGATCCGCCGTGCCGGGCGACCAGCTGTGCCGCCTGTTGCAGGAAGCCGCGGAACAGCGCCGGGCCGCCGGGGCGTTCCAACGGGAAGTCGATCCGCACGTGCACGCAGCCGTCGCCGAAGTGGCCGTACGGGATGCCACTCAGGCCGTGCGAGGCCAGCAGCTTCTCGAACGCGCGCAGGTAGCCGCCGAGCCGCTCGGGCGGGACGGCGGCGTCCTCCCAACCTGGATGCGCGCGACCGGTGCGCGCCACCAGCGCCGCCCCGTCCTCGCGGATCCGCCACAGCGCCGCGGCCTCAGCGCTGTCGGTGATCACCCGGGCCTCCCGGGTGCCGGCCGCTGCCACGACGGCGGCCGCGCGGGCGCCGGACTCGGCCGCGCCGGCCCCCGGGGACCTCGACCAGCAGCCAGCCGCCGCCGCGCGGCAGTACCGGCAGCGCCGCCGAGCCGCGCAGGCCGCGCACGACGTCCACGATGCGCCGGTCCAGGCCCTCGACCGCGACCGGCTCGCAGGCCAGCAACGGCGGGACGTCGTCGGCGGCGCTCGCCATGTCCCGGTAGCCCAGCACCACCAGCGCAGTGCTGGCCGGAACTGCGGTGAGCCGCAGCCTGGCCCCGAGCAGCACCCCGAGCGTGCCCTCGGAGCCGGCCAGCGCGGCCGGCACGTCGAACCCCTTCTCCGGCAGCAGGTGTTCCAGCGAGTAGCCGGACACCTGCCGGCCGAACCGGCCCAGTTCGGTGCGGATCACCGCGAGGCGCCCGCGCACCACCGCGTCCAGCGCGGCCAGCGTCGGGGAGGTGGCGGGATCCGCGCCGCCGCGGGCGCGCAGGCGTTCCCCCGACCCGGTCACCAGATCCAGCTCGACCAGGTTGTCGGCGGTCCGCCCGTACCCGAGCGCGCGCGAGCCGCACGCGTTGTTCCCCACCATCCCGCCGATCGTGCACCGGCTGTGGGTGGACGGGTCCGGGCCGAACCGCAGGCCGTGGGCGGCGGCCGCCCGCTGCAGGTCGTCGAGGACCACCCCGGGATCCACCAGCGCGGTCCCGGTCTCCGGGTCGATCTCGTGTACCCGGTTCAGGTGGCGGGAGAAGTCCAGGACGACGCCGGGGCCGACCGCGTTGCCGGCGATCGACGTCCCGGCGCCCCGCGCGGTGAGCGGGACGCCGAGCCGGCGGCAGACCTCCAGTGTCGCCACCGCCTCGTCGGCCGTGCGCGGGAACACCACCGCTGCCGGGACCACCCGGTAGAGCGAGGCGTCGCTGGAGTACTCCGCTCGCCGGCGCACGGAGTCGTCCGCCTCGACCCCGGCTCGGCGCAGCGCGGCCGCCACCGGGGCACTCGAGCTGCCTGCCACAGCCGTCACCCGGTCTGCTGCGGTGCTACCGCCTGCTCGAGACCGATCCGGTCCAGCAGCTCGGGCACGGGCAGGGCGGCATGGAACTCCTTGACGGCCGTGGCCAGGTGCTTGTCCTGGCGGACCGCATCGGCCGGATCGGCCGTCCACAGCGCGGCGAGCGCCCGGTACACCTCGGCGGTGGCGCCCACCAGCTCCCCGCCGAGCGGCTCGGGCCGGGGCCAGGTGGCGCGGGGCGTGCCGTTGCGGACCAACTCCTGGACCAGGTCGCGCAGTCCCGGGTGCAGCAGCCGCAGCAGCTCCTTGCAGACCGGAGTGCCGCCGAAGTAGAAGCGGTTCTCGTCGGGGGTGCCGACATGGTCGATCAGCAGTGGCCTGCGGTCCTCGTCGAAGCCGTACTCGGCCTTGCCGTCCGCCAGCCGTAGCCCGATCCGACCCGCGTGCGCGGTCAGCACGCCGGCGACGGTGCGGGTCAGCTCGGCGATGCCCGCCAGGTCGGCGGCGCCGACGCGGCCGACCACGGCCGCCTCCTCGGCGGTGACGAAGCGGTCGGTCTCCTCGAACTTGCTGGTGAACTCCACCATCGGCGAGACCAGCCAGGGCGCCCCGGCCGCAGTGAACGGCGGCACCAGGGCCGGGTCCAACTGTCCGGCGGCGAGTCGGAGATGGACCGACGACTCGCGCGGCAGCGCGTTGCGGTACACCACCTGCAGCGGGATCATCCCGCCCGGACCGGTGGCGGCGGACCGACCCTCGAAGTCGATGTCCAGCAGCCGGATGCGCAGCGACCGTTCGGAGAGCTGCTCCACAAAGTGCGTCCGGATGCCGGCCTCGGCCAGCAGCCCGAAGGAGTGCACGGCCATCCGGCAGGAGGCCGCGCCCTTGCCGGGAATCTCGTCCGGCATCACGCCGAAGTCGTAGACCGAGTAGCGGTCGGTGAACGTCAGGATCCCGTCGCCGGGCCTGCCGTCGGCCGGCGGCCGCAGGATTTCCATGTCCTTGGTGGACCAGCGCTTCACAAGAACTCCAATCGGCCCGGGGTCGGCTCAGGCGGAGACGGGGGACAGGACGGAACGGCCGTCGAGTGCGACGGAGAACTGATCGGTCACGTGGGCCAGGGCGGCGGCGGTCTGCTCGGCGACCGCCACGGTGCCGTCCTCGTGCACGGTGATCTCCCGGTCGAGGGTGAACCAGCCCGGGGTGATCTGTGCCGCGCCCATGGAGGTGAGCACCGGGCGCAGCGCGTAGTCGATGGCCAGCACGTGCGCGGGGCTGCCGCCGGTGGCCAGCGGCAGCACCACCTTGCCCGCCAGGGCGTACTGCGGCAGCAGGTCGAGCAGCGACTTCAACAGGCCGGAGTAGGCGGCCTTGTAGATGGGCGTGCCGACCACGATCCCGTCGGCCTGCGCGAAGAGTGCCGCGGCGGCCACGATCGCCGGGTGCCGCGGGTCGGCGCCCAGCAGCGCCTCGGCCGGCATCGAGCGCACGTCCAGCGGCGTCACCCGGTGCCCCTGGGTGGTGAGCCGGGCGTCCAGGTGGCGCAGCAGCGCGGCGGTGCGGGAGGTCGCGGACGGACTTCCCGAGACGGACAGCACTTGGGCCATGGCAGGTCCCTTCGTCTGAGCGGCAGGTAGCGGCAGGTACGGCCGCCCGCGCGGCGGCCGCCTCACCCAGGACCCGTCAGGACACCGTGTCGCGCCAGTCCGTGTCGGCCGGGACCACGACCGCGGCCGACCGCACCTTGCCGTAGTCGGCCTCGGCGCCGAGACCCGACGGAGTACGGCCGCCCAGGTGGGCGTCGAGCGCGTCCAGCAGGAAGCGCCGGGCCCGGACGATGCCCCGGTCGCTCCTGCCCGGGTTCTCCAAGCTCCGGTCCACGATCGGCCCCATGCTCTCCTGGACGGCCACGTCCTGGAGGACCAGGCCGCGGATGCCGGAGAAGCTGCGGCCCTCGCGCATCGCGCTCCGGTCCTGGCCCCAGGCGTTCTCGCGGGTGTAGCCCTCGCGGATGTTGTCGGGGTTGAGCCGGTCGAGGTCGAGCCCGAACTGCTCGCTGAAGTACGCGGGGTCCACCGGCTTCTCGTCGTTCCACCACAGGTACCACATGATGGTCTGGTGGTCGTTGACCGGAACCCAGGCGTGCCACAGCCGGTCGCCGTTGGGCAGCTCGGGCACCACGGTGTACCAGGGCATGGCGAAGGGCTTGACCCGGACCAGGGTGTCGCCCGACGACAGCGAGCGCAGTGCCGCGTAGCGCAGCCCGTACGGCTGTTCGTCGATCTCGTCGCGGGGCGCGGTGTCGTCCAGCAGGTCGCGCAGCGGGCCGTTGCGGGCCTCGGTCTCGTGCAGCAGCGAGACGTGCGCCGAGTCGATGTCGGCCTCCAGCCCCTGCAGCCAGTTGCAGTCCACCAGCGCGATGGTGGCGAAGACGTTCTCGGCAGGCACCTTGGTGAACGGGAACTGCGGGAACGGGTTCGGCTCGCGGTCGGTGCCGCCCAGCCAGACCCAGATGATGCCGCCGGCCTCCACCACCGGGTGGTGCAGCAGCTTCACCCGGCTCGCGAACCGGCCGCCGTCCTCGGGTTCCGACGGTGTCGCGAGCACCTTGCCGGAGACGTCGAACTTCCAGCCGTGATAGATGCACCGCAGCGCGCAGTCCTCGTTCCTGGCCAGCGTCAGCGAGGCGCCCCGGTGCGGACAGGCCTCGGCGAAGCAGCCGAGCGAGCCGTCCTCCCCGCGAAAGAGCACGTACTTCTCCCCGAGCAGCTCCACCGGGACCGGGGAGCCGCCGCGCTCCGCGAGGCGCTCGCTGCGCATCACGGGGAGCCAGTACTCGCGGAGCAGACCGCCCATGGGCGTGCCCGGCCCAACCCGGGTCAGGGATTCGTTGACCTTCGGCGTGGCCACTGCCTGCCTCCGTTTCGCTGTGTCGGGACCGCGAGCGGTCCGGACGTTGAGGGACCCGATGAACGCCTTCCACCTGTGAAGACGAATCGGGGCCCGCGGATGTGACAGCGGGCCCGCGCAACAGTTGTTTGTAGAGCGACGATTGACGCTGCGTCGAAAACCGGTCCAAGATTGGTGCGCCGCGAGGGCCCGCAGTCGAGATCCGGGTGCCTCGTCCGAGCCGTGCCGCCTGCTGCCCTGTCGACGACCGGGGTTGAGCCGGGCAGTGTGCGCGTGCCCGGTCCACCCCGACCCTGGTTCCGCGAACGGACGCTGCCCGTGCGGCGAGCCCGATCCGCGACCTTGACCGTGACCGATGATCGACCAGAGGGGATTCCCATGGCATTCCACTCGTCCGACGGACCCAAGGCTGTCCGGGTGTCGGCGCCGGCCCGGCTGAGCTTCACCCTGATCAGCCTCGATGGCACCTCGATGCGCCGCAACGGCATCGCCGCCATGGCCGTGGACCGGCCCGGGCTGACCGCCGAAGTGCGCCGGGCCGAGGACGGGGTGGTCCGGGTGACCGGCGCCGCCGAGGAGACCGCCCGCGAGCTGACCGCCGCGCTGGGCACCCTGCGCGAGCTGTGGGGCGGCCCGCCCGCCCGGCTGGACGTGGTCGAAGCCCTGCCCCAGCACAGCGGTTTCGGCTCCAAGACCACCACGCTGCTGGCCGTCGGCCACGCGTACGCCCGGCTCTGCGGCGTACGGGTGGAGCTGCGGGAGCTGGCGCAGACCCTCGGGCGCGGCCGGACCTCGGGAGCGAGCACCGGGCTGGCCGAGCTCGGCGGCTTCCTGGTGGACGGCGGCCACGTCAACCCGCCGGACTTCGCTGCGGCGCCGCAGACCTATCTGCGCCCGAGCCGCTTCGCCCAGCAGGTCGCGCCGCCCCGGCCGGTGGTCCGGCTCGACTTCCCCGACTGGCCGATCCTGGTGCTGCTCACGCATGGGCGCCATCTGGGCGGCCAGGAGGAGCTGGCGTGGTTCCACTCGGTCACGCCGATTCCTCCGCAGGAGTCCTGGCGCACCTCCCACCTGGTCTTCATGGGGCTGGCTCCGGCCGTCCTGGAGGAGGACTTCGACGCGTTCTGCGCGGCCGTGAACGCGATCACTTTCACCGGCCACTTCAAGCAGGCGCAGATCGCCTTCCAGGGCGAGTCGGTGACCGGCGTGCTCGACGCAGGGCGCGCCGAGCCCTCGGTGGACGCGATCGCGCTCAGCGTCACCGGCCCGGCCTGCTTCGCCTTCACCCGGCGCCCGGCCGAAGCCGCGCTGTGGGCCGAGGAGTTGCGCGTCCGGGGGCTGATCCGGGACTTCTGGTTCACCAAGGCGAACAACCAGGGCATCAGCAGCACCGTCGTCTCCTGAAACGCGGCCGACGCCACCGGCGGTCGGCGGCCACCAACCGAAAGCAGGGCCATGAAGACGGACATCCCCGACGTCCTGGCAGCGCGCTACGCCTCGCCGGAACTGGTCGAGCTCTGGTCACTGAAGCACAAGATCATCCTGGAGCGCCGGCTCTGGCTGGCCGTGCTGAGCGCACAGCGCGAGCTCGGCATCGCCGTTCCGGACGGGGTCGTCGCCGACTACGAACGGGTCCTGGAGCAGATCGACCCGGACTCCATCGAGGCGCGGGAGCGGATCACCCGGCACGATGTGAAGGCCCGGATCGAGGAGTTCAACGCCCTCGCCGGGCACGAGCACATCCACAAGGGGATGACCTCCCGCGACCTGACGGAGAACGTCGAACAGCTCCAGATCCGGGAGAGCCTGGTCCTGGTGCGCGGGCGCTGCGTCGCCCTGCTGAGCCGGCTGGGCCGGCTGGCCGCCGAGCATGCCGAGCTGGTGATGGCCGGGCGCTCGCACAACGTCGTCGCCCAGGCCACCACGCTGGGCAAGCGCTTCGCGACGGTGGCGGACGAGGTGCTGGTGGCCGTCCAGCGCCTGGAGGAGCTGATCGAGCGCTACCCGATGCGCGGCGTCAAGGGCCCGATGGGGACGGCGCAGGACATGCTCGACCTGCTCGGCGGGGACCAGGGGCGGCTGACGGAGCTGGAGGACCGGATAGCCGGCCACCTCGGTTTCGCCCACCGCCTCACCAGCGTGGGCCAGGTCTACCCGCGCTCGCTGGACCACGAGGTGCTGAGCCTGTTGGTGCAGCTCGCCGCCGGTCCGTCGTCGCTGGCCAAGTCGATCCGGCTGATGGCCGGCGACGAACTGGTCACCGAGGGCTTCGCGGAGGGGCAGGTCGGCTCCTCGGCCATGCCGCACAAGATGAACTCCCGCTCCTGCGAGCGGATCAACGGCCTGATGATCGTCCTGCGCGGCTTCGCGTCGATGGCCGCCGAGCTCTCCGGAGACCAGTGGAACGAAGGCGACGTCTCCTGCTCGGTGGTGCGCCGGGTCGCGCTGCCGGACGCCTTCTTCACCTTCGACGGGATGGTGGAGACCCTATTGACCGTGCTGGACGAGTTCGGCGCGTTCCCCTCGATGATCGGCGCGGAGCTGGAGCGCTACCTGCCGTTCCTGGCCACCACCAAGATCCTCATGGCGGCGGTCCGCGCGGGGGTCGGCCGGGAGACCGCGCACGAGATCATCAAGGAGCACGCGGTCGCCTCGGCGCTGGCCATGCGCGCGCAGGGCGCGGACAACCAGCTGATCGACCGGCTCGCCGCCGACGACCGCCTGCCGCTCGACCGCGCGCAGCTCGACGGCCTGCTGGCCGACCGGATCGGCTTCACCGGCGCCGCCACTGAGCAGGTCGCGACTGTGCTGGCGCGGATCGAGAAGGTCACCGCCCGCTACCCCGAGTGCGTCGGCTACCGGCCCGCCCCACTCCTTTAGACCGACCCTTCAGCCCGACCCTTCTGCCTGCCCTCTGCACCCATCGAGAGATTGGACTGCCGTGCGACACGAGGAAACCGACTCCGTGGTGATCGGCTCCGGAGGTGCCGGACTGCTGGCGGCCTGCCGGGCCGCCGACGCCGGGCAACGCGTCACCGTCCTCGAACGCACCGGCGTCCTGGGCGGGACGACCGCCGTCTCCGGCGGCATGGTCTGGGTCCCCAACAGCGCGGTGATGCGCGAGCACGGCATGCCCGACTCCGCCGAGGACGCGCTGTGCTACCTGGAGCGCGTCACCGAGGGCCGGACCGAGCGGTGGCGACTGGAGCAGTACGTCGAGGTGGCGGCGGAGACGGTCGATTACCTGCACGCCGAGACCCCCGTGCGGCTCTTCCCGATCGACCGGCCCGACTACCACTCGGCCTGGCCGGGCGCCCGGGACGTCGGACGCACCCTGGACAACGTCCCGTTCCCGACCGCCGACCGCCCGGGGTTGCTGGAGCGGATCCGCCACGGCAGCCACTTCGACGCCGTCACCTACGACGAGCGCCACCGCTGGAGCCTGCCCGGGCTCTACGACCACGAGCTGGTCGCCCGCCGCAGGGCCGAGGGCGTGCTGACCGTCGGCGCCGCGCTGGTGGCCGCGCTGGTGGCGGCCTGCGACGAGCGCGGGGTCGTCTTCGCCACCGGCGTGCGGGCCGGCGGCCTGCTGATCGAGGACGGCCGGGTGGTCGGCGTCCGGGCCGAGAGCGCCGAGGGGCCGGTGGCCTACCGGGCGCGGGCCGGCGTGGTGCTCGCCAGCGGCGGCTACGAATGGGACGAGCGCCTCAAGCAGAGCCACCTCGGGCTGGCCGGGACCCGCCCGGTCAGCCCGCCCTGGAACCAGGGCGACGGCCTGCGGATGGCGATGGGCGCGGGGGCCGCGCTCGACGGCATGTCGCAGGCCTGGTGGGTCCCGGCGGTGTCCGTCCCGGGGGAGGAGTACGACGGCGCTCCGCTCTTCCGCCACCTGGTCGCCGAACGCTGCCTACCCGGTTCGATCATGGTCAACCGGCACGGCCGGCGCTTCGTCAACGAGGCCGTCAACTACAACGACATCACCAAGGCATTCCTGGACTTCGACCCCACCCGGCACGAGCGCCCGAACCTGCCCGGCTGGCTGGTCTTCGACGAGGCCTTCCGCCGCAGCTACCCGATCGCCGGCGCGCAGCCGGGCGGTGCGGCGCCGAGCTGGTACGCCAGCGCCGACACGCCCACCGAGCTGGCGCGGCTGATCGACGTGGACGAGGAGGGACTGGCCGCCACCCTCGCGACGTTCAACCGCGATGCGGAACAGGGGGTCGACACGGCCTTCGGCCGTGGCGGCACCAGCCACGACCGCTACTACGGCGACCCCCGGCGCGAGCCCAACCCCTGCCTCGGGCCGTTGACCCGGGCGCCGTTCCACGCGATCAGGGTCGAGCCGGGCATGCTCGGCACCAAGGGCGGTGTCGTCACCGACGCGCGCGGCCGAGTGCTGCGCCACGACGACACCCCGATCCCGGGGCTGTACGCCTGCGGCAACGTGGCGGCCACCGTGATGGGCCCCGGCTATCCCGGCTCCGGTGGCACGCTGGGCCCCGCGCTGGTGGGCGGCTACCTGTGCGGGACCGCGCTCGGCAAGGAGGAGGAGCGGTGATGCGGGTCGTCGTGGTCGGCGCCGGGGCGATCGGCAGCTGCGTGGCACTCTGCCTGGCCGAGCGGGGGGCGTCCGTCTTCCTGGTGGACGCGCAGCAGCCCGGCAGCGGGCTCTCCGCGCACGGCTTCGGCTGGGTGAACGCGGTGGACAACGGGTTCGACCCGTACTTCGCGCTCTCCGCCGAGGGTCTGCGGGCGCACGACCGGCTGGCCGCCCGGACCGAGGGCCCGCCCTGGTTCTTCCGGCACGGGAACCTGCACTGGGCCGACACCGCTGAGGGCGCCGCGCAGTTGGCCGCGACCGCCGACGGATACCGGGCCAAGGACTATCCGGTCCAGGAGGTCGACGCCGAGCGGGCGCAGCGGGAGCTCCAGCCGGGACTGTCACTGCGCGGCCTGTGCGGGCCGCTGGTGTACTACCCGGCGGACGCACACGTGGTCGCCGACCGCTTCGTGGCCGCGGTGCAGGAGCGCTGCCGCCGCTCGGGCGTGCTGGTGCGCACTGGTGACGCGGTCACCGGTCTGCTCGGCGCGGACCCGGTGCGCGGCGTCACGCTGGCCTCGGGGGAGCGGATCGAGGCGGACGCCGTGGTCAGCTGCGCCGGGCGCGGCACCAGGGAGCTGCTGGGCCGGGTGGGCGCCGACGTGCCGCTGGTGGAGCCGGGCGACCCGGCGGTGACCACCCTGGGGCTGCTGGTGCGCACCTCGCCGGTGCCGGTGCGGGTGGAGCGCATCCTGCACGCGCCGCACCTGAGCATTCGTCCGCACAGCGGCGGCCGGCTCGTCCTGCACTGCCACGATGTGGACGAGGAGCTGCTCCCCGATCAGCCGGACGCGGCCGAGCAGGCGCGCGCCGCCGGGCAGCGGGTGCTGCGGCGGCTGGCCGAGGTGCTGCCCGGTGCGGCGGCCGGGGAGGTCGTGGTGGAGGACGCCTACGTAGGGGTCCGCCCGATGCCGGCGGACGGCATGAGCGTGCTCGGCTGGGTGCCCGGGACCGGTGCGCTCTACGTGGTGGTCACCCACAGCGGACTCACCCTCGCACCGGTGCTCGGCGAGCTCGCCGCCCAGGAACTGCTGGGCGAACCCTCGGCGTTGGCGGCCGCGTTCCGGCCCGAACGCTTCGCTGCCGCGCCCTGAGCACGCAGTGCACGGTTGTCAGCACGACGCGACACGACACTTCACTTCACGATCCAACCGAAAGGCGACAGCGTGGGCACCTTGGCAGTCACGGGGGCAGGATGCCTGCTCTCGGGGGAGCTGTCGGCTCCCCTGATCGACGGCGCGGACACCGTCCTCTGCACGGACGGCGTCATCACGGCGGTCGGCCGGGCCGCGGACCTGGCCGACCGGATCGCCTCGGCTGACCAGGTCCTGGACGCCGCCGGGGCCACCGTGGCGCCCGGGCTGATCGACTCGCACGTGCACGTCACCTTCGGGGACTACTCCCCCCGCCAGAAGGCCGTGGACTACCTGGAGGGGTACCTGCACGGCGGTGTCACCCGGGTGATCTCCGCCGGGGAGGTGCACGTCCCCGGCCGGCCGCGCGACCGCGACGGCGTCAAGGCGCTGGCGGTGGCGGCCCGCGCCTCCTTCGACAACTTCCGGCCAGGCGGCATGCGGGTGCACGCCGGCAACGTACTGCTCGAACCCTCCTTGGAGGAGAGCGACTTCGACGATCTCGCGCGCTGCGGGGTGTGGCTGGCCAAGTTCGGCTTCGGCGCCTATGAGAAGGCGGCGGACGGCGTCGAGCAGATCCGCTGGGCCAAGGAGCGTGGCCTGGTGGTGATGTGCCATGCCGGCGGCGCCAGCGCGGCGGGGTCCGCCTCGCTGCGCGCGGACGACCTGCTGGCCCTGGACCCGCACGTCTGCGGGCACGCCAACGGCGGCCCCACCGCGCTGCCCGACGCCGATGTGGACCGGCTGCTGGCGGAGAGCGGGATGGCTCTGCAGATCGTCCAGGCCGGCAACCTCCGGGCGGCGCTGCGGATCGTGCGGCGGGCCGTGGAGAGCGACGCGCTGTCCCGGATCGTGCTGGGCTCCGACACTCCCTCGGGGTTCGGCGTGATCCCGCTGGCCGTGCTGAAGACGGCGGTGGAGCTGTCCGCGCTCTCTCCCGTCGGCCCGGCCCAGGCCTGGGCGCTGGCCACCGGCAACGTCGCGGACGTCTGGCGGCTGCCGGTGGGCCGGCTGCGGGTCGGCGACGAGGCGGACGTGGTGGTCCTGGACGCTCCCAGCGGCTCGGCGGCCTCGACCGCGCTGGAGGCCATGGAGATCGGCGACCTCCCCGGCATCTCCGCGGTCGTCACCCAGGGCGTCCCGCGCTTCCTGGCCAGCCGCAACACGCCCCGGGCCACCCGCCCGGCCGTACTGGTCAGATGACGAACCGTCAGTCGATAGGGTGGGCGGACCCGATGGAGCGAGGAGTGTTGAGCATGGGGAGCGCGGGCGTGACGGAGAGCCTCGGACTGGCTGAACTGCTGGGCCGGTACCAGCCGCAGGGACCGGTGGAGGCCGCGGACCACGCGCGGGTGCTCGGCCTGGTCGGGGCGGCGGACGCCTGGGACCGGAAGACGCCGCTGCACTTCACGGCCTCCGCCCTGATCGTCCACCCCACGACGCAGCGAGTGCTGCTGCGCTGGCACGTGCGCCAGCAGGCCTGGTTGCAGGTCGGTGGGCACGGCGACCCAGGTGAGACGCTGCCTCTTGAGATCGCCCTGCGCGAGGGCCGGGAGGAGACCGGCCTGCGGGACCTGGTGCCCTGGCCGGACGCCTCGCTGGTGCACCTCGCCGTGGTCCCGGTCCCGGGCTCTCCCAAGGAGCCGGCCCACGAGCACGCGGACCTGAGATTCCTGCTGGCCACCCAGTCCCCGGACCTGGCGCGGCCGGAGAACCCGGAGTCCCCGCTGGTCTGGCTGCCGCAGGCTGAGGCGCGGCAGCGGACGACCGAGGAGAACTTCCGGGAGACCCTTGACCGGGCCGGCCGACTGCTGGGCGCGGCCGGCTGACCTCCCGCCGGCTCTCAGCACGTTCAGCAGTCCAGCGCCGCCCGGTAGAGCGCGAGTTCGGCCTCCAGGCAGCGCACGACAGTGTCCTGCCGGCGGAAACCATGACGCTCCCCGTCGAAGAGCAGGTGGCTGTGCCGGATCCCGCCCCGGCGCAGCCGGTCCACCAGCAGGTCCGCCTGAGCCGGCGGGCAGATCGTGTCCAGCGCGCCCTGGAACAGCGCCACGGGCACCCGCAGCCGTTCCGCGTGCCGTACCGGGGACCGCTCCTCGTACCGCACGCGCTGCTCCGGCCACGGGCCGATCAGCGCGTCGGCGTAGCGCGCCTCGAAGTCGTGGGTCCCGCCGGCCCGCCAGGTGACCGGGTCGAGCACCGGGAAGTAGAGGCAGGCCGCCCGGTAGAGCTCCGGGTCCGCGAGGACCGCTGAGATCGCGGTCCACCCCCCGGCGCTGGCACCGCGGACGGCCAGCCGGGCGGGGTCGGCCAGACCCTCGGCGACCAGCGCGCGTACGACGGTGGCGCAGTCCTCCACGTCCACCTGCCCCCAGCGCCCGCGCAGCCGCTCCCGGTACGCGCGTCCGAAGCCGCTGGAGCCGCCGTACTGGACGTCCACCACTCCGAAGCCCCGGCTGGTGAAGTAGCTGATCTCCTGGCTGCGCACCGGCTGGCTGCGGCTGTTCGGTCCGCCGTGGACGAAGACCAGGAACGGGGGCAACTCGTCGGCGGGGCCGACCGTTTCGGGGTGATACGGCAAGTGCACGTAGGCGTGGACGGACCGGTCGGGACCGTGGAAGGTGCGGGGGAGCGGTCGGGAGGCGAACTCCGCGTGCGCCACGAGCGGCGCCCGGACCACCTCGATCGAGCCGGCGGCCGGGTCGACCAGCACCACGGCGCGTCCATGCTCCGGCCCGGCGGCCACGGCCACGATCCGCCGACCGTCGGTGGCCAGGGCGGACCACTCGGTGTACGGGCTGTCGAGGTCGGCCAGGGCGCCGTCCGGCGCGAGGATACCGAGCCTGCGCTGCCCAGTGCCGTGCACGGCGGCCAGGCTGCCGTCGCGCAGCGGCAGGCACCAGCGCAGACCGATCCGCCAGAGGGCCTCGCCGAACTCCTCCTCGCGCGGGCAGAGGTTGCGGGCGGTGCGGTCCGGCGCGATCTCGTGGACGTTCCACCACCCGTCGGGATCGCTGACCGCGTAGAGCCGACCTGAGCCGTCGGCTGCCCAGTCCGCCTGGACCACGGACTCGCGGGGCCCGCCCAGCAGCTGGACCGGCTTGTCCAGCGTGCCGTCCGGCAGGATCCCGGCGACCAGCAGCTCGGTGCCATCCCAGGGCATGTTCGGGTGGTCCCAGCCAAGCCAGCAGACCCGGCTGCCGTCGGGCGAGATCCGCGGGCCGGTCAGAAAGTGGTGACTCGACGTCAGTTCCCTTGCGGCCGACGGATCGGCGGCTGCCGTGCCGTCGAGCGGCAGGGCCACCAGGTGGCGGTCCACCAGGGTGCCCGCCTCGTCCAGCACCTGCTCGCGCAGGCACCAGACCTCGCCGCCGCGCACGGTGAAGTCGCAGTAGCGCAGCTGCGTCCCGTCCGGCGCGACCGGGCTCAGTGGCACCGGCTCGCGGCCGGGGGACCACAGGTGGACGCGGTGGTCCGCCCGGTGGCTGAACACCACGCCGTCCTCGGCCCGTTCGGACACGGCGGTCCACGGCCGGCCGCCGTACTCGATGACACCGCTGCGCACGTCCCACCCCGGGGGCAGGACCTGGGAGATCCGCCCGTCCGGTCCCCGGCGCATCAGCGCGTTGCGGCCGCCGTCCTCCGGGAGCGCCTCGGTCCAGCAGGGTTCGGCGCCCAGGAAGCCGGCCCATTCGAGCAGGACTCCGCTGCGGACGACGTCGGTCGCGGTGATGGGGGTGTGCCAGCTGCCGTAGCGGGAGGTCCGGACACGGTCATCCATGCGTTCTCCTCAAGGGGGCCTTCGGCCGGGCTACTTGGACCCTGGGTCCGTCGGTACGCGGCCGGGTCGTTGTCACGGCCCGCGTAGGTACCTCATCCTGCCAGATTCGGGTCGGGGGCAGCAGGGGGCGAGCCGATTGCCGCTGGTAGCAGCCGATTTCGGTCGACGAGCTGACCGGAACTCATCGGTTGACATGGTTGGGCATACGAATCATGCTGGTGGTGACCCGGAGAACAGAGCGCCTGGCGGTGCGTGTGTTCTCCCTGTGGTTTGAACCATGTTGAGACAAGGTCCGGGGTTTGCGGGGGTCTCTTCCGTGCGTGGCCGCGTGATCCGCGGTCCCCGAGGGCCTTTTGAACCATCACCTCGAAGAGTTCGGCAGGCCGTTCCAGCTGCCTCCAACCAGTCGCTGTCGCTCAATCTCTGATGATCCGTCGGGACCACAGCGCGCCCGGTACGTGCTCGGATCTGCTTCGGCTTTTATCCTGCAACTGTGGAGGGCCTGTGGCGAAGCGCCATGTTCTTTTCGTGAACCTGCGGAGGATTCCCCGGGAGGGCCTGGAGTCCCTGCTGGCTGCCCGCCGCCTCGGCTACGGGGTGGTCCTTCTCGGGCGTGCCGTCCCGGAGTTCGCCAAGCCGCTGGTGGACGAATTCCGGCAGGTCGACACCTACGACCGGGAGGCCTCGCTGGCCGCCGCCCGGGAGATCGCGAAGACCTACGACCTGGCCGGTGTCGCGAACTTCACCGAGGTCGACATCCAGCTGGTCGCGGCGATCGCGGCCGACCTCGGACTGCGCGGGATGTCCGACACCGCCGCCCTGCGGGCGCGCAACAAGTACGCCATGAAGGAGGCGCTGCGTCACCTCGGCGGTGTGCTCCCGCGCTACGCCCGGGTCACCGGCCTCGACGAGCTGAAGGCCGCGATCGGCGAGGTCGGGCTGCCCGCGGTCGTGAAGCCCACCGGCGCCTCGGGGTCCAAGGGCATCTTCGAGCTGCGCGACCCGCAGGACCTGGCGCCGGCGATGGAGAAGCTCGCGGCCATCGCCCGGCCGGACTTCGACCCGGTGTTCCGTCAGTTCGGTGCGGAGTTCATCGTCGAGGAGTTCCTGGAGGGCGACGAACTGAGCGTCGAGGGGTTCGTCTCGGCAGGGGAGACCCATGTCGTCACCATCACGGACAAGGTGACCAGCGTCCCCTACCACCTGGAGCTCTCGCACCGGGTGCCCAGCGCGCTGCCCGCCGAGGCCTGGGCCGAGATCACCGCCACCACCAAGGACATCCTGGCGGCGCTGGAGTTCGACAACTGCGCCTTCCACCTGGAGGCCAAGTGGGGTGCGCAGGGGCTGCGGTTCATCGAGATCGCCGCGCGGCCCGCAGGTGACTACATCGGGTCGCACCTGGTGCCGGCGGCGACCGGGGTGGACTACTTCGAGAACGTGATCCGGGTCGCCACCGGGGATCCGCTCCGGCTGGAGCACCGCCGGCAGGTCGCGGCGGGCCTGCGCTTCGTCCTGGCCGAGCAGGAGGGGCGGTTCGAGGAGGTCGGGGGCCTGGCGGGGATCTGCGAGGACCCGGGCTTCGACCACGTCTTCTACGAGGTCCCGGCCGGCGCCGAGTTGGCCCTGCCGCCGAAGAACTTCGGCCAGCAGCGGGTCGCCGCGGTGCTCGCCCGGCACGTCGAACGGGCCGGGCTGGATGCCCTGCTGGATCGGGTGACCGTCGAGGCGGTGGCCCGGGTGGTGCCGACCGCGGACCGCAGCGCGTAGGCGTGGCGAGCCGAGAGCGGGGGTGGCGTGCGTGAAGGCCACCCTGGTGGGCTGCGGACAGATGGGCCGCGCGGCTGCTTACGCGCTGGCCACCGACCCGGACACGACCGAGCTGACGCTGGTCGACCGGGACCACGAGCGGGCCGCCGAACTGGCCGGCTGGCTCGCCGAGCACAGCAGCTGCGCGCTGCGGACCACGTCGGGCCTGGACGGCAGTCTGGCCGGGCGGGACGCGGTCGCGACGGCGCTTCCCTGGGCGGCCACCCGCGCCGTGATCCGGGCGGCCGGCCCGGTTCCGGTGGCCGGCATCACCCGGCCGCCGACCGATGAACTGCATTGTCTGGACAGCGCGTTCAAGGATTCCGGGGCAACCGTCCTGCTGCCGCTCGGCCTCGAACCGGGCCTCACCGAGCTGCTCGCGGTGGACGTGGCCCAGCGGCTGGACCAGGTCGAGGCGCTGGAGATCTGCTGCGGCGGGGTGCCCGAGCAGCCGCGCGAGCCGCTGGGCTACTCCGCCTTCTTCGGCGGCGAGAACGACCACCATCTGCCGATCGCCCAGCGCGAGGCGCTCGCCCTGAGCAGCGGCCGGCCGGTGCGGCACGCCCGCTTCTCCGGGGTGGAGACGCGCGAGGTGGACGGGGTCGGCCGGTTGGAGGCCTACCACGACGGGATGGCTCCCTGGCTCGGCGAGCACCCTGTCCTGCGCGGCGTCGACTGCACCCAGAAGACCCTGCGCTGGCCCGGCTTCGCGCAGGCGGTGACCGACCTGGCCCGGCTCGGCCTGCTGGCCGAGGAGCTGGTGGATGTCGACGGCGTCCGGGTGCCGCCCAAGCGCGTGGTCGAACGGGTGCTGGCGCCGCAGGTGCGCGCTCGCCCCGGCGACCGGGACCTGGTGGTGCTGGAGGTGACCGCGCACGGCCGACTGGCCGGCCGCCCGGCGACCCTGCGCAGCACCGTGCTGGACATCGCGGACGAGACGACCGGCTTGTCGGCGATGGCCCGCACCACGGGATTCGCTCTGGCCGGGGCCACCCGGCTGCTGGGGGAGCGGGCCGTCACGGGGGTCGGCTGGCGCAAACCCCACGCCGCGCTGTCGCAGGCACTGTTCCAAGAGCTGATGAGAGCACTGATCGAGCGTGGCGTCGCCTGGACCCCGGCACACGAGATCAGGTGACAAACCGCGCGCCCTTATCGACAACGGGAGATAGTCATGAGTGAGATGCCGAAGACTTTCGATCTCGTGGGTGTTGGCATAGGTCCGTCGAACCTGAGTCTTGCGGCATTGACGTCACGGGAACCGAACCTGTCAGCCGTGTTCATCGACCACAAGGACGCGTTCGAGTGGCATCCCGGTCTGATGCTGCCGGACGCGCAGATGCAGGTCCACTTCCTGAAGGACCTGGTCACTCCGGTCGACCCGACCAATCCGTACTCGTTCCTCTCCTTCCTGGTGGACACCAAGCGGCTCTACCGCATGCTGGTGACCGGCCGCTCCAAGGTGCCGCGCCGGGAGTTCGAGCAGTACTGCCAGTGGGCGGTCGCCCGGATGGACAACCTCCGCTTCGGGACCCGGGTGGAGAACGTCGAGTGGGACGGCAGCGCCTTTGCGGTGCACACCGACCAGGGCATGCTGCGGGCCCGCAACGTCGTGGTCGGCACCGGTCTGGCGCCGCGGCTGCCGCAGAGCGTCTGGGGCCACGATCCCGAGCAGGTCTTCCACACCGACCAACTCCTGCGCCACAAACGTGACTTTGCCGGAAAGCGGGTGGCCGTCGTCGGCGGCGGGCAGAGCGGCGCCGAGGTTGTGCACTATCTGCTGAACTCCGGGACGCAGCGCCCGGCGCAGATCTTCTGGGGCACTCGGCGGAGCAACCTGCTCCCGTTGGACGACAGTCCGTTCATCGACGAGCTCTACCTGCCCGACTACAGCCACCACTTCTACGGCCGCCCGGAGCGCGAACGGGAGGACATCGTGCAGCGGCTGCGGCTCAGCAGCGACGGCATCTCCATCCCGCTGCTGGAGGAGCTCTACCAGCGGCTGTACGACCTGGAGCTCCTGGAGGGCGGGGGGCGCAGCTGCCGCATCCTGCTCAACCACTCGCTGCGCGACCTGACCCGCACGCCGGACGGCCTGGTCGTCTCCTGGCAGTCGGCGTATGGCGCGGAGCCGGTGCGGCAGACCGTGGACATCGTCATCTGCGCCACCGGCTACGAGCACAGCATGCCCGACCTGCTGCTGGGCCTGAAGGACCAGCTCGCCATCAGCGACGGAATGCCGGTGGTACGACCGGACTTCAGTCTCGAATGGGACGGCCCGGCCGGCCACCGGATCTTCGTCCAGAACGCTGCGCAGCGGGAGTACGGGGTGGCCGACCCCAACCTCAGCCTGCTCGCCTGGCGCAGCGCCGTGATCACCAACAGCCTGATCGGCCAGGAGCGTTACGACACCGGATCGGTGAGCACCGCGCTGGACTGGGACACCGCCGATCCGCAGCCGGCGGACGAGGTATCCGACGAACTGATCCTCAATACCCACCACTGATCGTCCCATCGGCATCACGAGAGGAGCAGGGGGTCCGCGCTCGGCGGATGGCAGGACAACCCCCGTACCCACGATGGACATTGAGACCATCTCACGCACTGTCGACGAACTCGCCCGGCCGGACTTCGTGAGAAGCGCGCAGCCGGCCTGGGCACAGGACTCCGAACTCCCCGTCAACGTCCGACGGGTCACCCTTCGGCCGGGCGAGACGACAGCCCCGCACAACCATCACGACGTCGAGGCTTGGGTGATCCTGGACGGTCAGGGCGAGGTCACCTCGGACGGCGCGAGGGCGCGGGTGGCGGCGGGCGACACGGTCCGCCTCCCGCCGCTGGGCGTGCACACTCTGCACAACCCCGCCGAGGACCGGCCGCTGACCTTCCTGACCTTCTGGTGGGAGGACCTGGCGGCGCTGGACGCGGAGCACGACCGGCGCGCCGGGGCGGCGCGCGGGTCCGAGCGCCCGGTCCTGCTGCTGCCCTCCTTCCCCACGCCCAACGGCGAGTTGCACCTGGGGCACCTGGCCGGCCCGTTCCTCAACGCGGACGTGGTCCGGCGCGGCCTGCTCGCGCGCGGCACTCCGGCCCGTCTGCTTCTGGGCACGGTCGGGCACCAGAGCCAGGTGGCGGCCGCAGCCATCGAGCAGGGGCTGAGCTTCTACCAGCTCGCGGAGCGCAACACCGACGCGATCCAGGAGGCGCTGCGGGCTGCGGACATCCAGTGGGACGTGTTCGTCCGGCCGTCCTCGCCGCGCTACCCGCAGGTGGCGCTGGAGGTCTTCGACCGGCTGCGCTCGAACGGCACCGTGATCACCAAGACTGTCCAGTCCAACTACTGTGTCCCGTGCGGTGGTTTCCGCTTCGAGGCCTTCGTGGCGGGGGCCTGCCCGCACTGCGGCTCGCACGACACCGCGGGCATCGAGTGCGAGGCGTGCGCGCTTCCGTTCGCCGACGAGGAGCTGCTCGAACCGAGCTGCCGGGTCTGTGGCACGCCCACCGAGCGGCGCGAACTGACGCGCTACTACCTGCCGCTGGAGCCGATGCGGGAGAAGCTCACGGGCTATCTGCGCACGGTCGCGATGAGCGCCCGGCTGCGCTCCTACGTGGACCGGGTGCTGGCTGCCCCGCTGCCCGACCTCCCGGTGAGCACGGTCGCGCCGGACGGCCTGCTGCTGCCGGTCGACCCGTCCGGTGCGACCGAGGGCCAGCGGATGTACTCGGCCTTCGAGCTGGCCGCCCGCTTCGTCACGGCGGTGGACGCGCTGGCGCAGGAACAGGGCCTGGCCGGCTGGGAGGACTACGCGGAGGCCGAACAGCCGCGCACTGTCCTGTTCTTCGGCTTCGACAACGCCTTCCTGCGCGCCGTCGTCTTCCCCGCCGTGCTCGGCTCCTTCACCGACAAGCTGGAGCCGGCCGACACCATGGTGTGCAACGAGTTCTACCTGCTGGACGGCAGGAAGTTCTCAACCGGCCGCAAGCACGCCATCTGGGGCCGGGACGCCTTCCGCGAGGAGACCCGCGACCAGCTGCGGCTCTACCTGGCGGCCACCAGCCCCGACATCCGGCGCCGGGACTTCGTCGTCGCCGACTACGAGCGCTTTGTGCGCACCGAGCTCGTCGGGCAGTGGCAGGACTGGCTCGCCTCGGTGGACGACCGGTTGCGCAAGTACTTCGACGGGCTGGCACCGGAGGCGGGCAGTTGGAACGCCGAGGCCGAGCAGTTCTACGGCCGGATCCGCACCTTCGCCTCCCGACTGAGCGGCGCGCTGGAGCCGGAGCGGTACTCGGCCCGGACCGCCGCCGAGCTGGTGAGCGGCTTCGTGGCCGAGGCCGGCCGGTTCGCCGAGGTCTGTGAGGACGTGCTGGCAGCGGGAGTCGCCACCGCTACGGCCCGAACCTGCATGGCCCTGGAGCTGATGGCCGTGCACACCCTGGCGACGGTGGCCGAGCCGCTGCTGCCGGTGCTGGCCGCCCGCCTGGCCGGGCAGCTGGGGGTGGCCGCCCCCGAGGCCGGTGAGAGCCCGATCCAGTGGGTCGCGCCGGGTACTCCCGTCGCTCTGGCCGGCCCGTACTTTCCGTCCGACGTATCGATCAAGAGCGCCGGCTGACAACGCGCGCGCCCCATACACCTCCCCCGGCCGTTGAGGCCTGTCACGAAGGAGCACCGGTGATCACGGAGAAGTCCGCCGAACTCTACGCCCGCGCAGTCCAGGTCATGCCGGGCGGCAACAGCCGCACCGCGGTCTACAGTGCCCCCTACCCCGTCTACGTCAAGTCGGGCAGCGGTGCCCGGGTCACCGACGTCGACGGCGTCGAGCGCATCGATTTCCTCAACAACAGCACCACGCTGATCCACGGCCACGCGCACCCCGAGATGGTCCGGGCGATCACCGAGGCGGTGTCGCGCGGGACCAGCTTCGGCATGCCGACGCCGGCGGAGGTGGAGTACGCCGAGGCGCTCTCGGCGCGCAACGACACCTTCGAGCACGTGCGCTTCACCAGCTCCGGCACCGAGGCCGTGATGATGGCGGTCCAGGCCGCCCGCGCCCACACCCGGCGTCCGAAGATCGCCAAGATCGCCGGCGCCTACCACGGCGCCTACGACGCGGTCGCGGTCAACAACGACGGCTCCGGCTCGCTCATCAGCCACGCCACCACCGGGAACCCGGAGGGCGTGGTCAACAACACCGTGATCATCCCGTTCAACGACCCCGAGGGGGCGCTGGCCGTCCTGCGCCGGCACGCGGACGAGCTGGCCTGTGTGCTGATCGACCCGGTCCCGTGGCGGATCGGCCTGGTTCCCGCCGACAAGCAGTACCTGGAGGCGCTGCGGGAGTTCTGCGACACGAGCGGGGCGCTGCTGATCTCCGACGAGGTGGGTTCTTACCGGGTCGGGTTCCACGGTGCCATGCCGCTGCTCGGCGTCGAGGCGGACCTCACCGTGCTGGGCAAGGTCATCGCCGCGGGGATGCCGATCGGCGCTGTCGCCGGGCGGGGCCGGTTCATGAGCGTGTTCGACCCCAGCAAGGGCGCGCCGGCCCTGCCGCACTCGGGCTCCTACAACGCCAACCCGGTCAGCATGAGCTCCGGCATCGCCTCGCTGCGCCTGCTGACGCCCGAGGCGCACGAGCGGATCGGCGTGCTCGGCGAGCAGGCCCGTCAGGCGATGCGCGCCACCGTCGCGTCCGCCGGGCTGGACTGGCAGGTCAACGGTCTCGGCTCACTGTTCCGGGTGGTCGCCACCAGCACCCCCGCGGGGTACGACAGCGCCGCGGCCGCGATGAAGCGCTTCTACTGGGCGCTGCTGGACAACGGTATCCACCTCGGGGACAGCGGCCTGGGCTGTGTCTCCACCCCCATGGGGGAGGCGGAGATCACCGAGTACGCCGCGGCCTTCGCCAAGAGCCTGGACCAGGTGCTGGCCGAGGGCCAGGCCTGAGGATACGAGTGAGTCTGCTTGCGGTGCGGGGTCGCGGACACGTCCGCGACCCCGCACCGGAACAGCCTTGGGAGGCAGTACCGTTGTTCGTCGCCGAGCAAGAACAGCAAGAGCAGGAAGAGCAGTTCGAGAGCCAGCGGCCGCGCCTGCTGGCGCTCGCCTACCGGTGGGTCGGATCCGCCGAGGAGGCCGAGGACATCGTCTCCGAGGCGTGGCTGCGCTGGGTCTCCACCAGCAATGTCGAGAACCACCGCGCCTTCCTGGCGACGGTGGTGACCCGGCTGTGCGTCGACCACCTGAAGTCCGCGCACAGTCGGCGGGTCTGCTACGTCGGCGCCTTGGTCCCGGAGGAGGCGCTGCCGGCCGGCGGCTACGTCGAGCCGTCCCAACGGGTCGGTGACGAGGACGAGTTGCGCTCCGCGGTGACCTGGATGCTGGAACGCCTGGGCCCGGCGGAGCGGGCCGTCCTGATGCTGCGCCGCGCCTTCGACTACAGCCACCGGGAGATCGCCGAGGTGCTCGGCATCAGTGAGGCCTACAGCCGCAAGCTGTACGGCCGGGCCTGCGACCGCCTGGCCGCCGACCGCTCCCGGTTCACCGCCGTCCCCACCGAACGCATCGAGCTGACCCGGCGGCTGCTGGCCGCCAGCCGGGGTGGAGAGCTCAAGCCGCTGGAGCACCTGCTCGCCGCGGCCATGGCCGCCTGACAGTCGATCAGCAGTCCCCCCGTACTACCGCCAACCTCACCCCTGCCGTAGGAGGCCTTGCCATGCGACCCACCGTGGTCCTGATCGGCGCCATGTACGCGTCCGAAGCCGAAGAACTGCTGGAGCAGCACGCCGACGTCCGCCGGGTGGACGACCAGGACCGGGCGGCCGTCCTCGCGGCGGTGGCCGACGCGCACGGCATCGTCGCCCGCTACCCCACCCGGATCGACGCCGAACTCCTGTCCGCCGCACCCCGATTGGTCGCCGTGCTCTCCAGCGGCCGCGGCGTGGACAACATCGACATCGACGCGGCCGGCGAGGCCGGGGTGGTGGTGGTCAACAACCCTGGGCTCGGCGGCAAGCCGGTCTCCGAGCACGCCCTGGGCCTGCTGTTGATGGCGACCCGCGGCCTGCAGGCCATCACCCGCGACGGCCTGGAGAAGGCCTGGGACGACCGGCTCAGCACCACCCGGGTGGAGCTCACCGGCAAGGTGCTGGGGATCGTCGGCCTGGGCAACGTCGGCGGCTGGATGGCCCGTCGGGCCCACGGCGGCTTCCTGATGCGCGTGCTGGCCTACGACCCGTACGTCTCGGCGGAGAAGATGGCCGAGGCGGGCGCCGTCAAGGTCGACTCGCTGGAGGACCTGCTGGCCCAGGCCGACTTCGTCACCTGCCACCCCGAGCTCAACGACGAGACGGAGGGCATGTTCAACGACAAGACCTTCGCGCAGATGAAGCCGGGCGCGTACTTCATGAACACCTCGCGCGGCCGGGTCGTCGACACCGCGTCGCTGGTGCGGGCGCTGCGCAGCGGCCACCTGGGCGGCGCGGCGCTCGACGTCTACGAGGACGAGCCACTGGCGGCCGACAGCCCGCTGCTGGAGATCGAGAACCTGGTGCTCAGCGCGCACATCGCCGACTTCACCGTTGAGACCAAGCGCGCGCTGGCGCTCTCCGCGGCGACCCAGCTGATCAGTGCGCTGGACGGCAGGCAGCCCCCGGCCGTGCTCAATCCGGACGTCTGGGGCCGGGCCGCCGCGCGCCGCCGCGAGCAGCTGGCCTGATCGGCGTCGAGGCGGAGGAGGTAGCTCGTGCTGAAGGCAATTGTCGGTCTCAACTGGGGCGACGAGGGCAAGGGAAGGATGGTCGACAATCTCTCCGCGGACGCGGACTTCACAGTCCGGTACCACGGAGGGAGCAACGCCGGTCACACCATCCACACGGACCAGGGCGTGTTCAAGCTGCACAGCCTGCCCAGCAGCGTGCTGCGCCCCGAGGTGGTCAGCGTGCTGGGCGTCGGCATGACGGTCGACCTCGACGGCTTCCTGGCGGAGTTCGCGGCGCTGCGGGACTACGGGGTGACGGCGCAGACGCTCCTGGTCTCCGACGGGGCGTCGGTCTGCTTCCCCTTCCACCGGGACTTGGACAGCGCCGAGGAGGAGCGGCTCTCGGACGGCCGCTACGGCTCGACCCGCCGGGGCATCTCGCCCGCTTACGGCGACCGGGTGATGAAGAAGACCTTGCTGGTGCGGGAGCTCTTCGACCGGGAGAACCTGCCTGCCCGCCTCGCCTCCGTCCTGGACTGGGCGAACGCGCGGATCGAGCGGATCTACGGCGGAGCCGCGCTCTCGCTCGACGAGGTGACGCGCTGGGCGGCGGACGTCGCCGAGCAGCTGGAGCCGCACGTGATCGACGCGACCGGCCTGCTGGCGAAGGCGCTGGACGACGGCGCCACCGTCATCGCCGAGGGCCAACTGGGGGCCCTGCGCGACCTGTACTACGGCATCTACCCCTTCACCACCTCGTCCACCTGCCTGGCCGGGCACGCGCCGGTCGGCATCGGTGTCCCGTGGGCGAAGGTGGACCGGACCGTCGGCGTCACCAAGGCGTTCTCCTCCTGCGTCGGCGCCGGCCCCTTCGTGACGGAGTTCGACGAGGAGCGCGCCGACCGGCTGCGGCGCCAGTGGGGGGAGTACGGCTCGACCACCAACCGGCCGCGCCGGCTCGGAGCCTTCGACGCGGTGGCGACCCGCTACGGCGTGCGCATCCAGGGCGCCGACGAGGTCGCCATCACCAACCTGGACCAGCTGACCGGCATCGGCGACCTCCAGCTGTGCGCGGCCTATGAGCGGGACGGCCGGACCGTGCGCGACTTCAGCCGCAGCCCGGCCGAACTGGCCCGCACCTCGCCGGTCCTGGAGACCCTGGCCGGCTGGGACGACGACATCTCGGGCATCACCGATTACGCACAACTCCCGGACGCCGCACGGGCGTACGTCGCGGCCATCGAGGAACTCCTCGGGGTGCCGGTGCGCTATGTGTCGGTCGGCTCGCACCGGGACGCGCTGATCGAGACCAAGTGACGCCGGGACCAAGTGACGCCGGGTCAGAGTGACACACACGAGGAAGGGAACCGCCGACATGCTGGCCGTACTCGCGGTGAGTGACAAGCGGAACATCGAGCCGTTGGCCGCAGGACTGCTCCGCCTCGGCTGGCAGGTCGCGGCCACCGAGGGCACGCACCGGCTGCTGCGCGACGCCGGCCACCAGGTGGAGCGGATCGCCGACCTCGCCGGCGTGCCGACGCTGCTGGGCGGCCGGGTCAAGACGCTGACCGTCTCGGTGATGGGCGGCATCCTGGCGCGCGAGACCGAGTCCGATCTGCGCGAGATGGCCGAGTACGGGATCCCGCGGATCGACCTGGTCTGCTGCAACTACTACCTGCTGCCGGAGCCGGGCCCGGATCCGGCGCAGTTCCGTGAGCGGGTGGACGTCGGCGGGCCCGCGATGCTGCGCGGCGCGGCGAAGAACTTCGAGCACGTCATCCCGCTCAGCGACCCTGACGACTACGACGAGGTGGTCGGGCTGCTGGAGCAGGGCGGCGGCCTGCCGTCCTCGGTGCCGACGGACCGCCGACTGGCCCTGGCTGGGAAGGCGTTCCGGATCAGCAGCGCCTACGACGCCCGCGTGGCGGAGCTCTTCGGGGCGCAGGGGGCCCGGGCATGACGGGCGGGACCGCCGCGCCGGGCATCCTGCTGGGCTACCAACTGCCCGAGGCGCTGCTCGGCGGGCCGACCGCCGAGCTCGTCACCGCGGCCGAGCGGGCCGAGGCAGCCGGGGTGCACCTGCTGCTCCTCGGCGACCGTCCGGCCGCCCCGCCGGACGCGGCCGGTCCGCCGGCTGCGATCCTCACCGCCTCGGTGCTCGCGGTGCGGACCCGGCGGATCGGCCTGGTGGTCGGTGCCGCGCCGGCCTACCACGAGCCGTACAACCTCGCCCGGATGGTCGCCTCGCTCGACCACATCAGCGCCGGCCGGGCGGGCTGGCTGGTGGTGACCGGCCCGGACCCGGCGGCGGACGCCAACCACCGTCGTGAGGGCGCCGATCCGGAGGTCGGCCGACAGGCCAGGGCCGCCGAGTTCGTCCCGCTGCTGCGCGACCTCTGGGACACCTGGGAAGACGGCGGCTTCGTGCACGAGAAGGAGACCGGGCGGTTCATCGACCCCGCGCGGGTCCATGTGCTCGACCATGTGGGCCCCGCGCTCCAGGTGCGCGGTCCGCTCAACCTGATCCGCCCGCCGCAGGGGCATCCGGTGGTCCTCGCCCCGGCCGCCGAACCGCTGGTCGCGGCCGAGGCGGACGTGCTGACGGTGGGGAGCCCGGACGGCGCGCGGGCGGCGCGGGCGGCGGCCGGCTCCCGGCCGCTGCTGGGTACCGTCACGCCGTTCGTCGCGCCGAGCGAGGAGGCGGCCCGCGACCTGCACGCGCGCGCCGGCGCCCCGGCCTCCGACCAGGAGCATGCGGTCCTGGTCGGGGACCCCGGGGCCGTCGCTCAGCGCCTCGTCGACTGGGTCGAGCGCGGCGCGGTCGACGGCTTCACCGTGCGGTTCCCGTCACCCGACGCGATGGCGGCCTTCACCGGCCTGGTGCTGCCGCACCTGCGCGGCGCCGGCCGGTTCCGCGGCGCGTACCGGGCCGCGACGCTGCGCGGAAACCTAGGGCTGGCCAGGCCCGCGAACCGGCTGGTCGAGCGGCTGGCACTCGCCGCAGACCGGGGAAGGAGTTGATCAGGCGTGTCCACTGAGCGAGAGCTGCACCTGGGGTTGATGTTCTGGGCGACCGGGACGCACGCCGCGGGGTGGCGCCACCCCGACGCGGTGGCCGATGCCGCCTACGACATCGGCCTCATCCAGGAGGTCAGCCGGACCGCCGAGCGGGCCAAGTTCGACTTCGTCTTCCTGGGCGACCGGCTGGCCACCGACCCGGCCCTGCAGCACAGCAACCCCGCGCAGATCTCCCGGCTGGAGCCCTACAGCACCGCCGCGGCGATCGCCGCCGCCACCTCGCACATCGGGGTGGTGGTCACCGCCAACCCCACCTACTCGGACCCGTACAGCATCGCCCGGTTGCTGGCCTCGCTGGACCGGGTGAGCGAGGGCCGCGCGGCCTGGAACCTGGTCACCGGCGCCGACGCGGCCGCCGCGTTCAACTTCGGCCGGGACGCCCACTGGGACACCGACAAGCGCTACGACTGGGCGGAGGAGACCCTCCAGGTGGTGCGCGACCTCTGGGACAGCGGCGCCGGTCCGGACGGGACGGGTGCCCGCCGGATCGTTCACCGCGGCCGGTACTTCTCGGTGGACGGACCACTGGACGTCGGCCGGCCGCCGCAGGGCCACGTCGTGGTGCTCAACGCCGGCACCTCGGACCGCTCGCGCGAACTCGGGGCCCGGGGCGCCGACATCGTCTTCGCCGGCCCGCAGCCGACCCTGCTGCGGCGCAAGGAGTACTACGCGGACATCAAGGCCCGGGCGGCCCGGTACGGCCGTGAGCAGCAGGTCGCCGTCATGCCGGGCCTCACCCCGATCGTCGCCGCCACGACCGAGGAGGCGGTGGCGCTGTACGACCGCCTCAACGCGCTCCTGGTGCTCGATCCCGACCAGGAGGTCGGGGAGCTGGTGCGCGCCGGCGGCATCGGCGAGGGGCACCGGCTCAACCTCGGCTCCGCGTCCAAGGTGTTCGGGGTGGACCTGCGGGGCTGCGACCTGGCGGCCGAGGTCCCGGCCGAGACCCTGGCCCGGGCCGGAACCTCCGAGGAGGGTGCCCGCCGGCTCGCCGAAATCACCCGGCTGACCCGGCGCACGGTCGACGGCCCGTGCCGGATCACCTACGCGGACCTGGTGCACATCACGCCCGCCCCCCTCTCGCACACCGTGGTCGGCAACCCGGAGGAGGTCGCTGACATGATCCAGGAGTGGTTCGAGGAGGGCGCGGCGGACGGGTTCAACATCTACCCGGCCTATGTGCCGGGAGCCGTCACGGCCTTCACGGAGCTGGTCGTGCCGGTGTTGCAGCGGCGCGGGCTGTACCGCAAGGAGTACGCGGGGCGGACGCTCCGCGAGCACCTGCGGCTGCCGGTCCCGCCGCGCGGCACAGCCGGCTGACGGAGCATCAGTGCGTGCCCGAGTCCGCCGTGTCGCGGGCCGCCGCGGCCACCGGGGTGCGGGCGGTGAGCCCTCGGTGGCCCAGGGCCAGGATCGCCAGCGTGACCAGGACGCCCGCGGTGCCGCAGGAGGCGGCCCAGTGCTCGTTGGTGTGCGCCAGCACGTTCCCGACGGCCGCGGCGCCCAGCGACGAGCCGCAGGCGAACAGCGTGACCAGCCAGGCGAACGCCTCGGCGGTGGTGCCCGGCGGCGCCAGCTCGCCCACCAGCACGAAGGTGACGGTGAGCAGCGGTGCCAGGAACATGCCGGTGAGCAGCATGATGACGGCCATGAACGCCGGCGACGGTACCAGGACCAGCAGCCCGTACCCGACCACCAGGCCGCAGGCGAACAGCAATCCGCGGGTGGCGAGGGTGCCCGGCCAGCTGCGCGAGCCGTAGACCAGTACGCCGCAGAGTGAGCCGAGGGCATTGAGGGCGAGCAGCGTGGGCGCACCGCCGGGCACGTGCCACCGCTCGGCGTACGAGATCACCAGGACGTTCAGCGTGCCGATCGCGAAGCCCACGCCGACCAGCGAGCCGAGCAGGGTGACCAGGCTGCGGCTGCGCAGCGGGCCCAGCCAGTCGCGCGAGCGGGCCTGGGCGCGCCAGTTGCGCGAGGGCGCGGCGGTGGCGACGACCGCGACCCCGAACAGGCCGAGCAGGGCCTGGACGTACAGGGCGAGCGTGGGGGAACCGATGGCGACGCTCAGGGTCACCACCAACGGCCCGGCCACGAAGACGAGTTCCTGGGCACTGGAGTCCAGCGCGTAGGCCGACTCCAGCCGATCCTCGGGGGCGATGGCGGGCCAGAGTACCCGTAGGCAGGGCTCCAGCGGCGGTGTCATCGAACCGGCGAGAACGGCGCCGACGACGACCAGGGCGTGGTGCCGCGGAGCCAGCGCGATGATGACGAAGCCGGCGGCGGCGAGCAGGGCGGTCGGCACCAGGATCCGGGTCTGTCCCCAGCGGTCGACCAGGCGGCCCAGCAGCGGGGAGCCGACCGCTGCGGCGATCGCATAGCAGCCGGCCGTGACGCCGACGAAGGCGTATCCGGCGCCCGCGTGCCGCAGCGCCAGCGGGATCGTCAGCGCCGCCATCGCGGACGGTAGCCGACCGACCCAACTGCCCAGCAGGAGCCGGGCGATGAAGGGGGAGCGGAGTAAGGTCAGAAAGCTCATGCGGACCACCTTAGGAGCTGCGAGGATCGTGTACGTGCCAATTTTCGGTGACGGGGCCGGAGGTACGGGTTCAGGGCGAGGGGTCTGTCCGCGCGGGTGCTGACCTCGATGTCCGCCGTGGCGGCCACCCGGTGGTGCGCCATGCCGGGCCGGCCGCTGGTCGAGGCATCGTCAGGGGGCCACCGGCAGGCGGGATCCCGGTCGGTCTGCGGAGCGGCGCTGCGGCGGGGAGCCGGCTGCGCTATGGACGGCTTTCCAGGATGGTTCGTATGAAGCGATCATGTCAAGCGCCCGCGCTCCAGGTCGACCTGGAACGCGGCGACCAGGTCGGCCGCCAGCGCGGGGATCTCCGCCGGGTCCAGCGAGGAGACGGTCAATCGCAACCCGGGCCCCGACTGCAATCGGAACCGCGCGCCGGGCGCGACGGCCCAGCCGCGCTGCAGCAGCGCCACCACGGCGGCGGTCTCGTCCCGCACCGGGATCCACACGTTGAAGCCGCTGCGCCCCTGCGCGGGGATGCCGGCCGCCCGCAGCGCGTGGATCAGCGCGGTGCGCAGTGCGGTGTAGTGGGCGCCCACCCCCGCGCGATCCAGCGACTCGTCCTCCAGGAGCCGGGCCACCGCCCGCTGGAGGAGGTGGCTGACCCAGCCGGCGCCCAGCCGCTGGCGGCCGCGCAGCCGGTCCATGGTGTCGGGGTCGCCGGTCAGCACGGCCAACCGCATGTCGGGGCCCAGGAGTTTGGTGACCGACCGGATCACCGTCCAGCGCGTGGTGACCGCCCTGCCGTCCTCGGCGCAGACCGGGTGGTACGGCGCGTCCCCGATGGCGTGGCCGAAGTCGTCCTCGATCAGCAGCACGTCGGGGCGCCCGGCGAGCACCGCCCGTAACTCGGCCGCGCGGCGCTGACCGACCGCCCCACCGGTGGGGTTCTGCGCGCGCGAGGTGACGACCAGGGCGGTGGCGCCGGCGGCCAGCGCGGCCGCGACGTCCTTCGCGAGGGGCCCCTCGTCGTCGATGCCGACGCCGGTCTTGCGCAGACCGAGCACCGGGAGCAGGTCGAACAGGCCGGCCCAGCCCGGGTCCTCCACGGCGACCAGGTCGCCGGGACGCAGCCAGGCCTGCAGCACCCGCTCGATGGCGTCCAGTGATCCGGAGGTGACGGCGATCGGCCCGACCGGCACCCCGTCGGCGGCGAACCCGCGCTGGGCGATGGCCATCAGTCGGGCGTCCACGGTCGGGCGGCCGTAGAGCACCGGATCGCTCTGCTGTTCGGCGGCCGCGTACCGCAGGGCGTCGGCCAACGGCGGCAGCAGCGCCGCGCAGGGATTACCATCCGTCAGATCCCGTGTATGGGCCGGGATTTCCAGTCGTCCGTGGTCGTCCGGGGTGTGCGACGGGCGTGGCAGCACCCGGGTGCCGCGCCGTCCGCCGGTCTCGATCACACCCCGGTCGCGCAGCAGCCGGTAGGCGGCCGCAGTCGTGTTGGGATTCACGCCCAACTCGGTGGCCAGGGCCCGCAGCGGGGGCAGTCTGCTGCCGGGAGCGAGGTGGCCGGCCGCCACGGCCTGCTCGATGTCGGCGGCGATCTCGGTGGCCCGGCGCCCGCGAATCCGGTGCTGCTCTGGCATGATGACCATTCTGCACTACTGCACCCCAGCGCGTTCCAAGTCCGGTAGCGCCAGAGCCGCGAGGCGGGGTCATCGGCTCATACCCGAGGTGATCAGATGCACAAGGACCAGATACTCATCTTCGACGCTGATGACACGCTCTGGGAGAACAACGTTCTCTTCGAGCGGGTCATCGACGGCTTTCTGGACTGGGTCTCCACGCCCGCCGAGCGGGCCGCGACCCGGGCCGCTCTGGATGCGATCGAGGCCGAGAACGCGGTGACCCTGGGGTACGGCGCCGAGATGTTCCGGCAGAGCCTCGGCGACTGCCTGCAGAGCCTGACCGGACGTGCCCCGGCGGCTGCGGAGAGTGCTCGAATCGAGGAGCTGCTGCGCCCACTGACGGATCGTCATATCGAGCTCATCGACGGGGTCGCCGATGCGCTCGCGGTGCTCGCCGAGCGCCATGAACTACTGCTGCTCACCAAGGGCAACCTGGTGGAGCAGCAACGCAAGGTGGACGCCTCCGGAATTGCCCACCGATTCCGCAGTATCCACATCGTCGCCGAGAAGACGGTGGACACCTATCGGCAGCTCAGCGCGGAGCTGGGGCTGGAAGCGGATCGGACATGGATGGTCGGAAACTCGCCCAAGTCCGACATGCATCCGGCGCGCGAAGCTGGACTGAAGACGGTTTTCATCCCGCACGAGCACACCTGGGTGCTGGAGTACGAGGAGCAGCGTTCAGAGGAACCGACTCTTAAACTCCTGTGCTTCAGTGAGTTGTTGGAGCACTTCTGATTGATGACCCCTTCCCAATCGGTCGTAGACTGCCTAGACTTGACGCACCGCCAATCGCCAAGTCCTGGCATCTTCGTGCCCGAACGCGTGAGAGGGTCAAGTGGCTTCAATAGACGCGGCTTCTGCGACGTCCCGGACTCCGGACATCGAGGGCCACAGCAAGCGGTTGTGGCATCTCGAATCAGACCTCTGCGTGATCGAGATGATCCCCTCGCTCCGCAGCTTCACCTATGACCGAGACGAACTCATCGACGGCACGGCCGAGTTGCGTCTCGACTTCTTCGAGTACGTCTCGGCCCGACTGGCCGAACGCGGTGTGCACACCGTCTTTCGTGAACGGGTCGGCCCAGCCAGCTACTTGGCGGACTATCGGCCGGCGCCGCCCTTCGAGGTCATCGTCAAGAACCGGGCCACGGGTTCGACGATGCGCAAGTACCCCGGACTCTTCACCGAGGGCCAGGTGTTCGACCGCCCGGTGGTGAAGTTCGACTACCGGATCGACCCGGAGGACCAGCCGATCGGCGAGGACTACCTCCGCCTGCTCGGTGTCGACGTCGAGCACTACCGCCGGGTCGCCCTGGACTGCAACACAGTCCTGCGCGAGCTCCTCGCCCCGCTCGACCTGTGGGACTTCTGTGTGGTGATTGCGCCGGACGAAGAGCACGGCCTGGTGGTCAACTCCGAGATCTCCCCCGACTGCATGCGCCTCAAGTCCGCCGACGGGCTGCCCTACGACAAGGACATGTTCCGCCAGGGCGCGAATCGCGAGCAGATCCTCGACCGCTGGACCGAGCTGATCACGATGGTCTCCGGTGGCTGAGCAGTAGCTGAGCAGGCCGGGTGGCCACTGGCTGCTCGGCTGCGAGCGAGGGGGGCGCACCGGCATTCGGACAGAGCGGATCAGTCGTCAACAGTCAAGGTCATGGGCAGGCGCCGCCACTTCGCCTCGCCGTGCTCAGGTGTCGCCCGTCCCGAGCGCTGCCTGACGGCCGGTTGGACGCCCCGCCGGCCGCACTAGAGAGGTGACCCCATTCACCAGGAAACGGCGCACGGTGTGGACAGTCCTGCCCGCACCGTTGCGACAACAGCCACGGAGTACGTGCCCCTCGGATTACTTCGGCCGGGGCATTCGCCCCGGCTCGCGGGCGAGGACGAGGCCCATGTCCGCCTGCTTGCGGAGTGCGGCGGGCAGCTGCCGCCGATTCTCGTGCAGCAGAGCACCATGCGGGTGGTCGACGGTATGCACCGGCTGCGTGCGGCCGAGTTCCGCGGCGATGCCGAGATCGAGGTGGCCTATGTCGAGGGCCCCGACGACGAGATCTTTGTTCGCGCGGTCCGGGAGAACATCGCACACGGCCTTCCGCTGTCGCTGAGCGACCGCAAGGCCGCCGCGGCCCGGATCCTGACGGTGCATCCGGAGTGGTCGGACCGGATGATCGCCAAGATCGTGGGGCTCTCCCCGAAGACAGCGGGCGCGGTGCGGCGGCGTGCAGCTGAGGAGATTCCCCAGTTGCACACTCGGATCGGCCAGGACGGGCGGAGCCATCCGCTGTGCTCGGCCGAGCACAGGCGCGCGGCGGTCGAGCTGATCACCAACCATCCCGAGACCTCACTGCGCGAGGTGGCCCGGCTGAGCGGCGTCTCGGTGGGGACGGCCCGCCGGGTGCGCCAGGAGGTGGCCGGCTCCCGGCAGTCGTCGCCGCCCGCGCGCGCATCCGCCCGGGACGAGCGGATGGTGATCCAGGCGCTGGCCAGCGATCCCTCCCTGAAGTTCTCCGAGGTCGGCCGGGGGCTGCTCCGCAGACTCTCCGCCAACGCGATCGAGCCCGCCGAATGGCAGGAGCTGCTGGCCGCGGTCCCCCCGCACTGCG
Source organism: Kitasatospora sp. MAP12-44 (assembly GCF_029892095.1). Classification (NCBI taxonomy): domain Bacteria; kingdom Bacillati; phylum Actinomycetota; class Actinomycetes; order Kitasatosporales; family Streptomycetaceae; genus Kitasatospora; species Kitasatospora sp. MAP12-44. The sequence continues at coordinate 4,247,399 of NZ_JARZAE010000004.1, read as the reverse complement.
TCGACCTGGTATTGGAAATCGCCATTTCCTACAGCCGCTCCTGGGACCAGTTCGCCAAGAGCCTGAAAAGTATCGCCGGGCAGTCGAGAATCGGTGCTTGATCCGGGGAACATCTGCCGGTCCGGTGCCGAGGTCGATAGATTATTCAAATCGACGAGGCGGGCGTCGGATCATCCGAACCGAGGGTGTTCTGTTCGTCTGCCATCTGTGAAATGGGGTGCAGGAAAATGGGTATCAAGCTCGCGATGGTCAAGGTCAAGGCTGCTCACGGCGTCAGCTGACGTTGTGCCGCACAGGGCGGGCGTGGTGGCTGGACTACCGCGCCCGCCGGTATGCCGGCATTGCGGAATTCTGCCTGGACAAGGAGGGCGCGAGATGACGACGAAATACCTTCCCCGATTCCCCGAAGAGCTCGATCGGGCGCGCGGGGCCGTTCTCTCCCTGGCCCGGGCGGAAGGGGTGACGGCAGCCTACATAGGCGGCGCGCTCGCAGCCGGACTCGGGACCCCGATGTCCGATGTGGACGTCTACTTCGTGGTCGCCGACGGCACGCCGTCCGCGGCCCGGCAGATATTCGTCGACGGGCGCCGGTACGATATCGGGTACCAGAGCGTCGGCTCGCTCCGGGCGCTGCTCGCCGAACTCTCCGACTATCGTGCGGACCGCGACGACCTCGGAATTCTCACGGCGGTCGGGCGGAAGTCGCTGGACCCCTTGGTGCGTTTCCTGCTGGGTGCGACCGTCGTGGACGACGGCTCCCTCAAGGCGTTGGAGGACCTCGCCGAGGAGTCGATCTCCGAGATCGTCAGGACCATGGTCGGCGTCATGTCCTTCGAGATCCACAACGCCCTGGAGGACGCGCACGGCTTCCACGCCGTCGGCGATCTGGATGCCGCGTCCTGGGCCGTGCGGGCCGCCTCGCTCTCCGCCGCCGAGGCCCTCCTGGCGTCGCGCGGGGACCTCTATCTCGGGCACAAGTGGGTCTGGGCCCGGTGGGCGCGGACCTTCGGGTCGCCGATTCCGCTGCCGTCCCCTGAGGCGGCGCCGGGCGACCCGGTGGTCTTCGGGGAGTCCCTCGCGGTCTGCCAGGACCTGCTGATCCAGGCGATCACCGGCGCGGCGTACCCGCTGCGGCGCAGCGTCGCCCCGGGCGCGCTGTCCCGTGAGCCGATAGCCTGCGCTGTCCCGCTGCGGGACTCCGTCCTGGTCTACGTCGGTGTCGGCGACGCGGCCGAGATCAGCCGGGAAGGCCTGCTGCTGCTCGGGCTGGCCCACGGCCGAACCCGCGCCGAGGCCGTCTCCCTGACGGTCGATCAGCTGCGCTCGGGCGGCGCGGAGGTCACCGAGGCCGAGGTGGCCGCCTATCTCGACGACTTCGTCGGGGCCGGCCTGCTCACGGTCAAGGCCTAGGCGACCCGGTGCCCCAGACGGCCACTCACGTCCGGCAGTCCGCGGCGGAGCAGCGCGCGGCCTTTCGGCCCCTGTGGATCGCGACCTTCGTCTCCGCGGTCGGCACGGGACTCGTCTACCCGGTCACCGCGATCCACATCGCGACGGACCTGCGGCTCGGGGTCCCGGCGGTGGCGCTCTTCTACGGGACGTTCGCCGTGGCCGCCGGCGTCTTCGGACCGCTCGGGGGCTCGCTGGCCAGCCGCTTCGGAGCGCGGCTGACGGCCGTGGTCGGCGGTTCCTGCCAGATCGCCGCCTGGACGACCATGGCGTGCGTCTGGGGCCTGCCCCAAGTCATGGTCGTCGCCGCGCTCTCCGGTCTCGGCAGCTCGCTCTTCTTCCCCGCGCTGTTCAGCACGATCCTGAGTGGCGTTCCGGAGGAGCTGCGCAAGCGCACCTTCGGGTTCCGGTACACCGTGATCAACCTCGGCATCGCCGCGGGGGCGGGCCTGTCGGGCCTACTGGTCGTGCGGGTGGCGCCGTCCATCCTCTTCCTGGCGAACGCGGTGAGCTTCGTCCCGGTGATCCTCTGGGTGTGGCGGCACGGCGACAGCGGGGAGGCCGCGGAGCCCTCGGCAGCCTCCGAGGAGAGCGCCGGACGGTCGTCCGTCTGGTCGCGTGCGTTCGGGATCGCACTGGCCGTGACGTTCCTGATGTCGGCCTTTGGCGCGGTGCAGTTGGAGTCCACCGTCCCGCTCATCCTGCGGCGGCTGGCTCACGAGAGCCTGTCCATGGTCACCGTCGTGACGGTGGTGAACGCCGTCGCGGTCGTCCTGCTGCAGCGCCTCCTGCGGGCGCGGGTGGACCGGTTCGGCAACGCCGGGGCGGTGGCGCTGGGCGCCGGGCTCTGGGTGGCCGCGTACGCGCTCGGTCTGCTGGCGACCGGCCTGTCCGACAGCCAGTTCTGGTGCAGCAAGGGCCTGTTGATGTGTTTCGCGGTGGTCTTCGCCGCAGGGGAGGTGGTGGTGGCCTCGTCCCTGACCCCGTTGATCGTCGGCCTGGTCGCACCGGGTGCGGCCGCGCGGGCGACCGGGACCTCCGGTTCGGCATGGAGTCTGGGAACGCTGGCCGGTCCGGCGGTCGGCAGTACGGCAGTGGCGCTGGCGGGGCCGATGGGCAGTTGGGGAGTCCTCGCGGCCGGCGGGGCCGGTGCGCTGCTGCTCGGGCTGTGGCTGCGCGCGCACGAGACCGGACGACGACGACACGAAGGGAAGCGGCATGGGTGTTGAGAGAGAGCGCAAGTTTCTGGTGCCCGGCGACGAGTGGCGGGCCGAGGTCGTCTCGGTGCACCGTATCCGCCAGGGTTTCCTGTCGAGGGACCTCGAGCGGGTGGTCCGGGTCCGCGTGGTCGACGACAGCGCCGGCTACCTGACGGTGAAGGGCGCCCGGCGCGGAATCTGCCGCGCGGAGTACGAGTACCCCGTCCCGGTGGCCGACGCGGTTGAGATGCTGGAGCAGCTCTGTCTGTCGGGCCGGATCGACAAGCTACGCCATGTCTGCGGATCCGAGCACTACCAGCTGATCGTCGACGAGTTCGGCGGCGACCACCAGGGGCTCGTCCTCGCGGAGGTCGAGTACCACGGCGAGTCCACCGAGGCCGACCTTCCCGGCTGGCTCGGCGCCGAGGTCACCGGCGACGACCGTTACGCCAACGCGGCGCTGGCCGCACGTCCGCAGCCGGCGTCCGCCGGAACCGACCAAGGGAGCAGGCCGTGAGGGAGCAGGCCGTGAGTGAGCAGCGCGTCGCCCTGGTGACCGGCACGAACCGCGGAGCGGGAAACGGCATCGCCCGGGCGCTCCATGCGGCGGGCTACCGCGTCATCTCGCTGAACCGCACACCCGGTGGTGCCCCGGAACTCGGCGAGATCATCTGTGATCTCTCCGACCCGGCCGCGCTCGTCGAGGCGCTGGCCGAGGTGCGCCGACGCACCGACCGGCTGGACGTGTGCATCTGGAACGCGGCGGTTCGCCGGCTGGGGACCATGGCGGAGCTGGACGAGGAGTCGTGGGCGGCCAGCGTGTCCACCAACCTCGTCTCCCCGGCGCTGCTGACCCGCGGCACGCTCCCGATGCTGCGCGAGTCCGGCGGCATGTACGTCTTCATCGGCAGCCACGCGGCGACCCGGTACTTCGAGGGCGGCGCCGCCTACAGCGCGACGAAGGCCGGCCTCAAGGCGCTGGTGGAGGTCCTGCTGCTGGAGGAGCGCGGGAACGGCGTGCGCGCCGTGCTCGTCTCGCCGGGGGCGATCGCCAACCGCTCGTGGGACGACTCGCCGACCAAGATCTCCACCGACTCGTTCGGCTCGCTCGTCGTCGGCCTGGTCGACCGGATGCCGGCCGATCTCGCGGTCGGCGAGATCGAGGTGCGGCCCGCCGTACTGGAGCAGGGGCAGGAGCACGGGATCGCTCGCCTGCAGCGGGTCTGACCGGGCAACACCGATGGGGTTGTTGCCGAAACGAAGGAGACAGAGATGATCACGGAACGCCGGTACGCGGCTCTGGACGGACACGACGGTTGCGGGAAGTCGACCCTGGCACGCGCGGTGGCCGACCGGGTCGGCGCGCAGGTCGTCAAGCCCTACCCCGACAGCCTGGGGGACCACATCGCGTGGCTGTGGGGCAGCAAGCGCTTCGAGGAAGCCGATGTGCTGGCCCGCTCCAGCATCGAACGCGTGCTGGAGCGGACCGACCCGGAGCACCCGGTGCTGTTCGACCGGTGCTGGAGCACGATGTTCACGGTGCTTCCCGAGAGCCACTGGCAGGCCTGGTACCCGCTGTGCCCGACCGTGCTCTGCCACGCCGACACCCGGGTGGTCATGGAGCGTCTCGCGGAGCGCGGCGAGGATCCGGGCGACTTCGAGGAGCACGAGTACTACCAGAAGCTGTACAGGTCCCATGTGGAGCTCTCGCCCGACACGCTCCTGCTCGACACGACCGATCGTCCGATGGCCGACTGCGTGACGGACATCCTGGACTTCCTGTCGTGGTAGCGGGCAGCATCGCCGTGACCGCGCCGGTGCACTGGGATCCCCGGGAACGCTCCCTCGTGGTGGGCGAGCCCTGCGACGAACATGCGGACGGCGTCGCCCTGCTGAGCTTCACAGGGCTGGTCTGGCTCACCTTCGACAGCGACGGGCGCCCCATGTCGGTCGATCTCCATGATGTGCCCGACGAGCTGGCGGTGGTCGTTCCCCGTGCCCTGCGCCCGCGTTTCTCGTGGAACAGCACGGAGCGCGACAACGGGAGCTCCTGGCTGCTCGACACCGACAGCGGCTGGGTCTGGATCCGGCTCACCTCGGGCATGGCCCACCGTCGGCTGATCGGGGCGGCGGATGTCCTGGTGTGGCTGCGGGACGGTGCCGTGGTGGCGCTGCGGCTGGCGCTCGACGATGACCCCGCCGCAGGAGGGGCGCCGTCGGCGACCCTGCGGCAAGGCTGACAGAACAGGCTCCGGAGGGCGGTGGCTTCGGCCGCCGCCCTCTCGCCACGAGCACTGAGCACCCTTGAGCTCTACGCGCGTGGATCCTAGGCTCTCGTCATGTCACTTACGAACTCAGCTGTGGGCACGTCGATTTCGTCGCAGATCCGTCGCGCACCGAAGGTGCTGCTGCACGACCATCTGGACGGCGGGCTGAGGCCGCTGACCGTGGTCGAACTGGCGCGGGAGTGCGGATACGGCGATTTGCCGACGACCGATGCCGAGGAGCTGGGTACCTGGTTCCAGGCCGCAGCCGACTCCGGGTCGCTGGAGCGCTACCTGGAGACCTTCCGGCACACGGTGGGCGTCACCCAGACCCGCGAGGCCCTGTTCCGGGTCGCGGCGGAGTGCGCCGAGGACTTGGCGGCCGACGGCGTCGTCTACGCCGAGGTCAGGTTCGCCCCGGAGCTGCACGTCGAGCACGGCCTGACCCTCGGTCAGGTGGTGGAGGCGGTGCTGGACGGGTTCCGCGAGGGGGAGCGCCGGGCCGCCGCCGCCGGGCACAGCATCCGGGTGGGCGCCCTGCTCGCCGCCATGCGGCACGCCGACCGCGCCCGGGAGGTCGCCGAACTGGTCGTGCTGAACCGGCACGCGGGCGTCGTCGGATTCGACATCGCGGGTGCCGAGGCCGGGTTCCGGCCGTCCCGGCAGCTCTCCTCGTTCGAGTACCTGAAGCGGGAGAACGCGCACTTCACCATCCACGCGGGCGAGGCGTTCGGCCTGCCATCCATCTGGGAGGCGCTGCAGCTGTGCGGCGCTGAGCGGCTCGGCCACGGTGTGCGCATCATCGACGACATCAAGGTGGCCGATGACGGCACCGCGACGCTCGGGGAGCTCGCCGCCTACGTGCGCGACCGGCGGATCCCGCTGGAGCTGTGCCCGACGTCCAACCTGCAGACCGGCGCGGCCCCCTCGTACGCCGAACACCCCGTCGGGGTGCTGCGCGAGCTCGGCTTCCGGGTGACCGTCAACACCGACAATCGGCTGATGAGCAGGACGAGCGTGAGCCGTGAGTTCGAGGAGCTGCACGCGGCCTTCGGTTACACCCTCGACGATGTGCAGTGGTTCACCATCAACGCGATGAAGTCCTCGTTCCTGCCGTTCGACGAGCGGCTGGCCATGATCAACGACGTGATCAAGCCGGGCTTCGCCGAGCTGAAGGCGCAGGCCGCGGCGGCCCAGGAGCAGCCGGCGCTGCCCGAGCCTGCCGACGATGTCCGGGGCGCCCCGGACATCGTCGGGCGCAGCAAGCGACTGTGGCGCCGGGACGACGGCACCTGCGAGATCGAGATCATCCCCAGCCTGCGCAGCTTCACCTACGACCGCGACGAGCTGATCCCGGCGACCGCCAAGCTGCGGCTGGACTTCTACCAGGCGGCGGCCGCCCGGCTGGCAGAGCGGGGGATCAGGACGGTCTTCCGGGAGCGCCTGAGCGACAACTCCTACCTCGCCGACTACGTGCCTGGGCCGCCGTTCGAGGTCATCGTCAAGAACATCGCGACCGGGTCCACCACCATCAAGTACCCCGGCCTGTTCGCCGAGGGGTACCGCTTCGAGCCGCCGGTGGTGAAGTTCGACTTCCGGGTGGACCCGGAGGACCAGCCGATCGGCGAGGACTACCTCAAGGCCCTGGGCGTCGACACCGACGCGTACCGTCGCACGGCGCTGGCCTGCAACGAGGCGCTGCGCGACTGGCTCGCCCCGCTCGACCTGTGGGACTTCTGCCTGGTCATCGGCGACGGCCAGGACGGGCAGCCGGTGATCAACTCGGAGATCTCCCCCGACTGCATGCGCCTGCGCGACCCCCAGGGCAGGCCACTGGACAAGGACTTGTTCCGCCAGGGTGCCTCCGCACACGAGATAGTGGCGGCCTGGACCGACCTGGTGCAAAGGATCACCGGATGACCTCATCCCGGTGACGCCACGTCGGCCTCCACAGTGACGAGGTGCTCGACCGTTCGGCCGAGCAGAGGGACGGGAGTGTTCGTGAACCTGGTTCAGCTCATCTGCACGGATCTGGACGGCACGCTGCTCGACTCCCGGGGCGAGCTGAGCCCAGGGAGTCTTGAGGCCATCGCGACGGCGCAGCGGTCGGGGATCGCCGTTGTCTGCGTCACCGGCCGACCGGTGCGCGACGCCCTGAAACTCACCCGCCGCTACGGACTGACCGGGCCCGTGGTGTGCAGCAACGGCGCCGTGGCCGTCGACGCCGAGACCGGCTCGCCGCTGCTGTGCCGGGGCTTCGACCCGGCGGAGTGCGCCTCGGTGGTCTCTGTGCTGCAGGCCGCGATGCCCGGCCTGGTCATGGGGGTCGAGTCGATCGGAGGCCTCTACCTGGAGAAGGAGTTCGCCGACCTCGTCCAGGACTGCTGGCCGCACCAACCGGTGAGCTCGGCGCGGGCGGCGATCCACCCCGACGATCCGGTGGTCAAGCTCCTGGCGATCCACGGCGAGCTGACGACGGAGGCGCTCGAACGCGCCATTGTCGACCTGGTCGGCGACCGGCTGGAGGTCACCCGCTCCACCGGTCGCTTCGTGGAGCTCTCCGCCCGGGGGGTGGACAAGGGGCAGGCCCTGCACTGGCTCACCGAGCACCTGTCCGTGCCCGTCGCCAGGACCGCCGCGGTGGGGGACATGCCCAATGACATACCGATGCTCCACGCGGCGGGGCTCGCCGCCGCTGTGGCCAACGCACATCCCCTGGTACGGGATGCCGCGCAGGTCGTGCTGCCGAGCAACGACGACGACGGGGTCGCCGCGCTGATCCGCCGCTCACTGCGCTGAGCGGACACACCGAAGGAGACCACCAGCCATGCCCTACCTCGCCCTCCTGGGCCGGCCTCATGTCGTCAGACTGCTCTCCAGCTCGCTGGTCGGACGGTTGCCCGGGGCGATGGCCGCCCTCGGCATCGCCCTGACGCTCCGCCATGCGGGGTACGGCTACCAGCTGGTGGGCCTGACCACCGGAGTGTTCGCCGCAGCGGGCGCGATCGGCGGCCCGATGCTGGGCCGGCTGGTGGACCGTACCGGGCAGCCCCGGACGCTGCTGTTCTCCTCCTGTCTGGCGGCGGCCGGGTTCGCCCTGCTGGCGGCCGCCCCCGGCACCCCGTGGGCGGCCGTGGCCGGGGCGGCGGTGGCCGGGGCTGCCGCACCGCCGCTGGAGCCCTGCCTGCGCACCCTGTGGCCCGAGCTGGTTGAGCCGGACGACGTCGAGTCGGCCTATGCCGTCGACGCCGGCGCGCAGGAACTGCTCTTCATCGCAGGCCCGTTGGTTGTCGCGGGGATCGTCGTACTCGCCCCGGCCCGGGACACCCTGTGGGCTGCCGCTGTCCTCGGCTTGGTCGGCTCCGCCGGGATGGCCACCGCCGCCCCCTCGCGCGCCTGGGCACCGGCCGCCAAGCCCGTCGCACCGCACTGGCTGGGCCCGCTGCGCAGCACCGGACTGCTGCTCCTGCTGGTGGCCCTGGTCGGCTCCGGAGTGGCCGTCGGGACCTTCAACGTCTTCACCGTGGCGTACGCCGAAAAGCACCACCTGGTGGGCGGCGCGGGCACCCTGCTGGCCCTGTCGGCTCTCGGGGCACTCGTCGGAGCGCTGACCTACGGCGCGGTCGGCACGAGCGGGTGGAAGGCGTCGGCCCCGAGCAAGGCTGTCCTTCTGGCGGCGGGCATGGCAGGGTCGTACTGGCTGGTGGCGCTGGTTCCCGGTCCGGCCGGCAACTGCCTGCTGGCCCTGCTGACCGGGGTCTTCTTCGCCCCACTGCTGACGGTGTCCTTCGGCCTCGTCGGCGAGTTGGCGCCGGCGGGGGCCGTCACCGAGGCCTTCGCCTGGCTGGTGACCTTCATCGGCGTCGGCATCGCGCTGGGCGCGGCCGTCGGCGGGGTCGTCCTCTCCGACGGGACGCTGCGCATCGCGGCGGCCTGCGGCGCCCTCGGCGCCACCCTCGGCGCGGCGACCCTGCTCGCCGCCAGGACCCGGCTGACCCCGGTGCACGCGGACGCACCGTCAGCGGCGGCCGAGACGCCCCGGCACAGCACCGTGTGACGGCCGCACCAGCACGGGAGGAGGTGTTCATCCCCGACGATGGATCTCTGGTCGCCGCCGCCCCACTCGGCGCAGCGGCGCCCGTGAGCGCACGACTAGCGCACGAGTACGGCCGGTATGCAGAGGTCAGCAGGGGTCAAGGATCTATGACCATCGGTCACTTGGCACTGTCCGAGATTCCCAAGCCTATAGCGCGAGTTCGATTCTCGTCGCCCGCTCTGTAGTAAAGCCCCAGGCCAGCGACCTGATGTTTTCTTGTTGTCTGGACCAATTCGGGGCTGTCGTGCCAGATTCGTGCCTGATCCACACCACCGGCAAACACAACGCAGAGGCACGGGCCCGCAACGGGCCCGTGCCTCTGCGCCTCACAGCCTCGCTGATGGTGGTGGGTCAGATGCCCAGGTGGCTGCGGGTTTCCTGGCCCACCACGCCGTCGACCTGGAGGGACTGGTCGTGCTGGAAGGCGCGGACCGCCTTGTCGGTGCAGGGGCCGAAGTCGCCGTCTGCGCCGGCGGGGTGGAGGTAGTTGCCGTAGCCGTGGTTGATCAGGGCCTGCTGCAGTTGCTGGACGTCCGGGCCGTGGTCGCCCGTGCGCAGGAGTGGGCGGGCCGGGCCGGTCGAGGGTGTGTACTGCGGGCGGCCGAAGCCGAGCACGCAGGTGCGCGGGCGCTGGCGCCGGTAGCAGCCGCCGCCGTTGCCCTGGGCGCCGGCCTGGCCCGAGGTGGTGTTGCCCTCCACCGTGGCGAGCTCGGCGCCGGCGGCGCTGTGCTGGACGACCAGGCCGATGTGGTCGGCCACGCCGTCGCCGTCCCAGTCGTAGAAGACCAGGTCGCCCGCCTGGGCGTCCTCGTGTGCCGCGATCCAGCGGCCCTGCCCGTGGAACCACTTCACATGGTCCGGGCAGTAGGCGAAGCGGCCCACCGCGTTGTTGTTGCCGCTCTGCGCGCCCCAGTACGAGACCGCCATGTCACACCATGGTTCGCCGTTCATCCCGTACCACCGGCCGAACTTGGTGTCCTTGCCCGGGCCCTCGCGGTAGCCGACGTCGGCCTGCGCGGCTTGGATCATCGTGTCGACAGTTCCCATTGCTCCCCTCCGTGCCGTCCGTTCCTCGATCGCCTGGGGCCGTTCACATCGGGAGGGCCAGCACCATCGACCAGTACGGGGTCTGGTCGGCGGCGTAGGTGCGGGCGGCGCCCATGTCGGAGTAGTTGCCGCGCAGGATGGCGTCATGGGCGGGCTCGTCGACCCAGGCCTGGAAGATCGAGTCGGCGGTGGCCCAGAAGCCGGGGGCTCCGCCGGCCACCTCGCCCCAGGCGCGGCCGTTGTACCCGGCGGTCTTCGCGACGTCGCCCACCGGCACGAAGTGGCCCTGCTGGTGGCGGCGGGCCTGCTCCTGGCTGCTCGCGGTGGAGGCCGGGGTGAGCCGGCCGTCCAGCCGGATCGAGCCCAGGCCCTTGCTCGCCCGGTAGTTGTTGAGCAGGGTCAGCAGGCTGCCCTGGATGTCGCTGCCGGAGGGCTGCTGCGGCTGCGCCGGCGGCGCGGCCTGCTGGGCGCCGCTGCCGACCGCGCCGACCGGCACCAGCTGCCAGCGCTGCCCGCTGCCGCTCTCGTCCAGCTTCCACACGCCGAGGTTATTGCCGACCCGGTCCGCGGTCAGGTAGGCGGGGCCCTCGTCGGTACGGGCGTTGCGGAACCGCACCCAGCCGTCGCCGGTGTCCTCCAGCGACCAGCGCTGGTTGGGGTCGCCGGACTCGTTGAACAGGTGGGTGTTGTACGCGGTGTAGTCGTAGTCCATGACCATGGCCTGGCCCGGTGCGTGGGTGCCGTTGGTCAGGCCGGTCTCCAGGAGCCAGGTGTTGTCCGCCTTGGCCCAGAAGACCCAGGTCTGCGCCTTGGTGCCGTTCGGCTCCCAGGCCTGGATCTTGTTGCCGTTCGCGGTGTCGGAGGAGCTGACGTCGGCGACGGTGCCGTTGGCCGACTTGAGGGTGAAGACCTGGCCGTTCTGGGGTGTGACGCTCATCTGCGTGGTGCCTTTCGCGCTCTGTGCCGTCCGTCCGGTCGGCCGCTGCCGTCCGGTGGACTCAGACTCGCGAGCGGCGATCTACCGGTGATCGGCGGCGAGTTGCCGCGCTCCGGTCGGGACAGACGGCTGCCGCTCGGGGCGGCGGGGTGCCGGACGGGCCCGCGCGGGGAGGCGGTGGGTCCGTCCGGCGGCGGCGCGGGTCAGCTCTGCGACGAAGCGTCCAGCGGCTCGTCCTCGGCGACGATGGTGTGCTGTTCACCCTGCGACGGGCCCAGGCGCAGCGGCACCTCGAACTCGGCCAGGTCGGTGGCGGGGGCGGTCTGCTGGTTGTCGGTCATGGCGGTTTTCTCCTGCGGTCGGTGGTCGAACGAGCGCCATTCTGGCCACCGCGGATCTACAAGCGATTAACGCCGGTGCCTCCGGTCCTCCTGGACGGGCGTAGCGCGGGGCTGGGATAAGGTGTGCGCGCCGTCGGCGGGGGCCGGCGGTTCGTGGTCCGGGGGGACCAGCCACGCAGGGGGCGGCATGACTGACGCTGAAGCGCCGGGGCACGGCGAATTCCGGTTCCGGCTGCTCGGGCCGCCGGACGGGCGGCTCGACGGAGAGCCGCTGGAGCTGGGGGCACCGCAGCAGCAGGCGATGTTGGCGATGCTGCTGCTGCGCGCCGGTACGCCGGTCCGCGCCCGCGACCTGATCGACGCGCTCTGGGACGAGCAGCCGCCCGCCCGCGCGGTCGGGGTGCTGCGACAGTACGCGTGGCGTCTTCGCGCGGTACTCGAGCCTGACCGGATGCCGCGCGCGGCCGGCGCCCTTCTGGTGTCGGTGGGGGACGGCTACACCTTGCGCCTGCCGCCGAGCACCCTGGACGTCCACCACTTCGAGCAGGACCTGCGGGTCGCCGCGCGGGCCCGGGAGAGCGGTGAGCCGCACGCGGCGCACGCTCGGCTCACCCGCGCGCTGGACCGCTGGACCGGCGGCCTGGCGCTCAGCGGCCTGCCCGGACCGTACGCTCGCAGCCAGCGCGACCGGCTCGCCGAACTCCGGCTCGACGCCCAGGAGGACCTGCTGGACAACGCGCTGCAGCTGGGCCGGCACGGTGAGGTGGCCGACGAGCTCGGCGTGCTGCTCGCCCAGCATCCGCTGCGCGAGCGGTTCGCCGCCCAGCTGATGCTCGCTCAGTACCGCTGCGGCCGACAGGCGCAGGCCCTCGCCGTCTACACCGACACCCGGCGCCGGCTGGCCGAGGAGCTGGGCGTCGAGCCGGGGGAGGAGCTGCGTCTGCTGCGCACCAGGATCCTGGCCGCCGACCCCGAGCTCTCCCGCCGGGCGGTACTCGCGCCCGCGCCCGCGCGGGCCACCGGGCGTCCGATCGCCGCGCCCCCGGCGCCCACGGCCGGCCTGCCGCCGCAGCAACTGCCCGCGGATGTCGCGGACTTCACCGGCCGAGCCCAGCTGGTCGAACAGGTCGTCGGCGCACTCGACCGGCCGGATCGCACGGCGGTGGCGGTCTCGGTCTTCTCCGGGATCGGCGGGGTCGGCAAGACGGCGCTCGCCGTGCACGTCGCGCATCTGGTCCGCCCCCGGTTCCCGGACGGTCAGCTCTACGCCGACCTGCGCGGCCCGGGCCCGGCCCCGACCCAGACCGGCACGGTGCTCGCCCGCTTCCTCGAGGCGCTCGGCACCGCGCCGGATGCGATCCCGGAGGACGACGAGCAGCGGGCCGTCCACTACCGCTCCCTGCTGGCCGACCGCCGCGTGCTGGTGGTCCTCGACAACGCGCACGACACCGCCCAGGTCCGCCTGCTGCTGCCCGGCGGACCGGGCTGCGCGGTGCTGGTGACCACCCGCTCGCGCACCGTGCTGCTGCCCGGGGCCCGGCAGGTCGACCTGGAGCCGCTGGGCACGGCGGAGTCGCTCGACCTGCTCGGCTCCGTCGTCGGTCCCGAGCGGATCGCGCAGGACCCGGCGGCGGCGCTGGAGTTGGTGAGCGTCTGCGGCCGCCTCCCGCTGGCCCTGCGGATCGTGGCGGCCCGGCTGACCGCTCGCCCGAACCGGCCGCTCGCCGCTCTGCTCACCCGGCTCGCCGACACCCGGCGCCGGCTGGACGAACTCCGGGTCGGTGACCTCGCAGTGGCGGCGACCTTTGAACTTGGCTACAGCGCCCTGGCCCCCGAGCATGCCCGCGCCTTCCGCCTGCTCGCCGTCCCGGACGCCGAGGAGCTGCCGCTGCACGCCGCCGCTGCCGTGCTCGGCGACGACCCGGACACCGCCGAGTCGCTCGCGGAGGAGCTGGTCGACGCGGGCCTGCTGGAGGCGCACGGGACCGCCCGCTATCGCTTCCACGACCTGCTGAAGCTCTACGCCCGCCAGCAGGCAGGAGGCGTCGCGGCCGCAGCCGGGCCGGTCGCCGCGGCCGGTGCGGCTGTCGGGGCCGTCGGGGCCGTCGGGGCCCGCGAACCGGAGCAGGCCGTGCTCCGCCTGCTGCACCACCTGCTGGCCACCGTCCGCAACGCCTCCTGCCTGCTGGAACCCGGGCACGGCCTGCACACCAGCCTGCAAGCCGCGCAGACCCCGGGGCTGGCGTTCGCCGACGAGGCGGCCGCCCGGCACTGGCTGCGCACCGATCACGTGCTGCTCGCCGCCACCGCCGAGCAGGCGCTCGCGCTGCCGCTCGGGCTGGCGGCCGCCGTCGACCTGCTGCTGCTCTGGTTCGGCCTGACCGAGGGCCCGGCGCACCGCTGGGAGTTCCGGCGGCTGGTCGCGCTGGCCGTCACGGCCGCCGAGCGCGCGGGCCGGCCCGGCTGCGAGGCCCGCGCCCGCTACATCTCCGGGACCCTGCACTACATGACCGACGCCTACCCGCTCGCCGAGGACGAGCTGCGGTACAGCATGGCTCTCGCCGAACAGGCCGAGGACACCGTCTGCCGCCAGCTCACCGCCAACACCCTGGGCATCCTGAACTACGCAACCGGCCGCCCGGCCGCCGCGCTGCAACTGCTCCGCCAGGCCGAGGAACTCTGCGAACACACCGCCGACCTGGGCAGCCGGTCCCGGATCCTGTCGACCCTCTCCCGGGTCCACCTCGCCCTTGACCGGCCCGCCGAGGCCACCGAGGCGGTGGACGAGGCGGTCCGGCTGGCCCGGATCTGCTCGCACCCCGCCGACCTGTCGCGGGTGCTCTACCAGTACGGCTGCGTGCTGCGCCGCACCGGTCGTACCGCGCTCGCCGTCAGCGGACTGCGCGAGGCGCTCGGCCACTTCCGAGCGCAGCAGCAACGCGACTTGCAGGCGCTCTGTCTGGCCCGGTTGGCGGAGTGCCGGCTGGACCTCGGCGACCACCAGGACGCGGCAGACTGCGCGGGCCGATCCCTGGAGCTCGCCCGGGAACTGGGCAAGGCCTACTGCCAGGGCCTGGCCCACGCCGTCCTCGGGCAGGCGTTGCCCGCGCTCGGCCGGCCTGCCGAGGGCCTCGCACAGCTGCGCGAGGCCCTGGTGGTGTTCCGCCGGCTCGGGGTACCGGAGGCCGATGCGGTGGTGGTCCTGCTCCAGCAGAGCGAGAGCCGCACCGCGTGAGGACAGCTCCGCGGATCGGTGCTCGGGCGCCGGCAGCGGGAGGCCCTCGGCAGGGGGTGGGTCGGTGGCGCCGGGTGGCGTCATGTGGTGCCACGTGGTGCCAGTCCGTGGCTCCAGGGGTGGCGTGCGTGTGCATGGTGCCATGGTGGCTCGGGGTGTTTTCTTCGCATTTTCGCAGGTGGCAAAGGGTGTGATGGAGGTCGGGCCAGAAAGGGCGCTGGGTGGGCTTGCGGGTGGTGCCATCGTGGTGTCACTATGGCGTCATGGACCTTGCACCGTATGTCGACAACCTCCGCCGCGAACTCGCGGTGGCCGCCGAAGCCGGCGGTGACGAAGCCCGCGAGTTGGCCGAGCGGCTGATCGCTCCGCTGGAGTCGGCGACCCGGCTGACCATGCTCAATGTGCTCTCCGCCGCGATGGACGAGATCACCCGCGAGCTTGCCCCCGGTTCGGTCGACGTGCGGCTGCGTGGACTGGACCCCGACTTCGTGGTGACGCGGCCGCCCGTCGAGGGTGGCGGCCCCGCGGAGCCGGCCGCCGCGCCCGTTGAGTCGTTCACGACTGCGGCCCCGGCCGAGGGTGACGAGGGCGGCACCGCCCGCGTCAATCTGCGGCTGCCGGCCCATCTCAAGGCGCGCGCCGAGGAGGCCGCGAGTCGCGAGGGCCTGTCGGTCAACGCGTGGCTGGTGCGGGCCGTGTCGGCCGCGGTCGACGGCGGCAGCGCGCCGCGTACGGCGGGGAAGGCCCAGACCGTCGGACAGAGCATCACGGGCTGGGTGCGCTGACTGCGCTCCCGCCCGCATCACTTCACCCACACCACGTCCCAGCAGCGGGGACGCCCTGAAGACCCAAGAGGACGGGACAGCCATGCCTTCTTTCGACACCCCCGAACCGATCTCGGCCACGGCGCACGTGGAGGCCGGTTCCATCCAGTTCATCGCGGGCGACCGCCTCGACACCGTCGTCGAGGTGCGGCCCCGCGACCCGAAGAAGGACCGGGATGTGCGGACGGCCGACCAGACCGAGGTCAGGTACGCGAACGGCGTACTGACCGTCAGGACGCCCAAGTCCAATCTGCTCGGCCTCGGCCGCACCGGCACCGTCGATGTGACGGTCGAACTGCCCACGGGCTCGCGCGTCGACATGACCGGCGCCTGGGCCCAGGTGCTGGGCGAGGGCCGGCTCGGCGAGGTGCGGGTGAAGACCTCGTCGGGTGACGTCCGCCTCGACACGACCGGCCCGCTGAAGCTGACCGCCTCGCACGGCTCGATCACGGTCGACCGGGTCGAGGGCATGGCCGAGATCACCACCAGCTCCGGCAGCCTGCGCGTCGGCCTCCTCGACGGCCCGGCCGTCCTGAAGAACTCGCACGGCAGCACGACCGTCGGCGCCGCGACCGGCGAGCTCCGGGTGAGCGGCGCCAACGGCGACATCGACATCGCGCGCGCCGAGGACTCGGTCATCGCCACCACCGCCAACGGAACCCTGCGGGTGGGCGAAGTGGCCTGCGGCAACGTCCAGTTGGAGACCTCCTACGGCGCCATCGAGGTCGGCGTCCGGGAGGGCACGGCCGCCTGGCTCGACGTCAGCTCGGGCGCCGGCCAGGTGCGCAACACGCTCACCGCCTCCGAGGCCCCGGGGCAGACCGAGGACACCGTCAAGGTCCGCGCCCGCACCCGGTACGGCAACATCGACATCCGCCGCGCCAAGGTCTGAGCGCCTCCCCGCCCCGCATCGCCCTCAACTCGCGCACCCCTCGGCACACTTCATCCTTCGAACGGGAGGGTCCCATGTCTTCTTCTGTCATGCCCATGCCCATGCCCATGCCCAGGCGGGCGGACGGTCAGCCGTCGCCGGTCGCCGTCTCCACCGTCGGTCTGCGCAAGTCGTACGGCGACAAGACCGTCCTCGATGGCATCGATCTGCGGATCCCGGCCGGGTCGGTCTTCGCCCTGCTCGGGCCCAACGGCGCCGGCAAGACCACCGTCGTGAAGATCCTCTCCACGCTGATCGCCGCCGACGGTGGGCAGGCCCAGGTCGCGGGCCACAACATCGCCACCGACCCGCAGGCCGTCCGCGCCGCGATCGGCGTCACCGGGCAGTTCTCCGCCGTCGACGGCCTGATCACCGGCGAGGAGAACATGCTCCTGATGGCGGACCTGCACCACCTCTCCCGCAGCGAGGGCCGCCGCACCGCCGCCGAGCTGCTGCAGCGCTTCGACCTCGTCGAGGCCGCGAAGAAGCCCGCCTCCACCTACTCCGGCGGCATGAAGCGCCGCCTCGACATCGCCATGACCCTGGTCGGCAACCCGCGGATCATCTTCCTCGACGAGCCGACCACCGGCCTCGACCCGCGCAGCCGCCACACCATGTGGCAGATCATCCGCGAGCTCGTCTCCGACGGCGTCACCGTCTTCCTCACCACGCAGTACCTGGAGGAGGCCGACGAACTCGCCGACCGCATCGCGGTGCTCAACGACGGCAGGATCGCCGCCGAGGGCACCGCCGAGGAGCTCAAGCGGCTCATCCCCGGCGGGCACGTCCGCCTCCGCTTCGCCGACCCGGCCGCGTACCGGTCGGCTGCCTCCGCACTGGGTGAGGTGACCCGGGACGACGAGGCACTGGCGCTGCAGCTCCCCAGCGACGGCAGCCAGCGCGAGCTGCGCTCGATCCTCGACCGGCTGGACTCGGCCGGCATCGAGGCCGACGAGCTGACCGTGCACACCCCCGACCTCGACGACGTGTTCTTCGCCCTGACCGGCGGCGCCGGCCTCCCCGACCAGTCCAAGGAGACTGTCCGATGAGCTCCCTCTCCCTCGCCGTGCGCGACTCGTCCACGATGCTGCGCCGCAACCTCCTGCACGCGCGCCGCTACCCGTCCCTCACCCTGAACCTGCTGCTCACCCCGATCATCCTGCTGCTGCTGTTCGTCTACATCTTCGGCAACACGATGAGCCTGGGCGTCGGCGGTGGCGCTCCGAACCGCTCCGCGTACATCGCGTACATCGTCCCGGGCCTGCTGCTGATGACCATCGGCAGCACCGTGGTCGGAACCGCGGTGTCCGTCTCCAACGACATGACCGAGGGCATCATCGCCCGCTTCCGCACGATGGCGATCCACCGTCCTTCGGTGCTCGTCGGGCACGTGGTCGGCAGCGTGCTGCAGTCGATCATGAGCGTGGTCCTGGTGGGCGCCGTCGGCGTGGCCATCGGTTTCCGGTCCAGGGACGCCGGCGTCCTGCAGTGGCTGGCGGCGTTCGGGCTGCTCGTGCTCTTCGCGGTGGCTCTCACCTGGATCGCGGTCGGGATGGGCCTGATCAGCCCGAACGCCGAGGCCGCCAGCAACAACGCGATGCCGATGGTCCTGCTGCCGCTGCTCTCCAGCGCCTTCGTTCCGGTCCACACCATGCCCGGCTGGTTCCAGCCGATCGCCGAGTACCAGCCGTTCACGCCCGCCATCGAAACCCTGCGCGGGCTGCTGCTCGGCAGCGAGATCGGCGACAACGGGTGGCTCGCGGTCGCCTGGTGCGTCGGTCTCGCGGTGCTCGGCTACTTCTGGTCGACCTCGAAGTTCAACCGCGACCCGAAGTAACCGCCAGGACGGCGAAGTAACCGCCAGGACGGAAGGGGCGGCGTGATCAACGCGCTGCCTCTTCTTGCTGGTGTGAGCCGCCCATATGCTGGGCAGTCAGGATCCGTTACATATCGATAACTTGTCGTACTTGTCGTGTGGAGGCAGCCTTGAGCGTGTGTGTGATAGGTGCGGGTCTGTCGGGGCTGGCAGCCGCCCATGCGCTCACGGGGAGGGGCATCGACTTCGTCTGCCTGGAGAAGGCGCCGGACGTCGGGGGCATCTGGCGGATGCCGGGGGCGGGTGAGCCGTGGCCGGCCTATCAGGCGCTGCATCTGAACACTGCGAAGCAGCTGACCGGGTTCGCCGACTTCCCGATGGGGTCTGAGCTGCCGCTCTACCCTCGGCACAGCGATGTCGCCGCCTACCTGCGGTCCTTCGCGGAGTGGGCCGGGCTGCTGCCCCACATCGAGCTGCGCACCGAGGTGCTCTCCGTCCGGCAGGAGGCCGACGGGGTGTGGACGGTGACCAGCCGGGACGCGGCCGGAGTCGAGGCGGTCCGCGGGTTCGACCAGGTGATCGTCGCCTCCGGGCACCACTCGGAGCCGGCCCTGCCGAACCCCCTGCCGCCGGGCGCCGATTCCTTCGCCGGAACGATCCTGCACTCCATGGACTACCTGGACGGCAGCGACTTCGCCGGGCAGCGCGTGGTCGTGGTGGGGCTCGGGGCGTCGGGGGTGGACATCGCCGCCGACCTGTCACGGCACGCCGCGCGGACCGTGCTCTCGGTCCGCCGGGGGCTTCACATCATGCCGAAGCAGCTCTACGGCATGTCGGTGGACCTGATCGTCGAGGCCTCCTGGTTCACCGACAAGTCCTTCAAGCAGCAGCGGACTTTCGTCGAGAAGGCGCTGCTGGTGGCGCGCGGCAGGATGTCGGACTACGGCCTGCCCGAGCCCGACCACCCGATTCTCTCCTCGGCCGTGACCATCTCGGACGAGATTCTCAGCCGGATCCGGCACGGCGCGGTGCTCCCGAAGCCCGCGATCGCCTCGCTGGACGGCGGCTCGGTGTCCTTCACCGACGGAACCTCGGTCGAGGCGGACGCGATCGTCTACTGCACCGGCTTCCGGATGGCCTTCCCCTTCCTGCCCGCCGGCTGTCCGGCAGGTCCGCAGGGGCCGGTCGAGCTGTACCGGCGGATCGTCGCACCGGATCGGCCCGGCCTGTTCTTCGTCGGCCTGATCCGCCCGGTGGGCTCGATCACGCGCCTGGTGGAAGCGCAGGCGCGGTGGGTGGCGCGGCTCGTCGACGGCGAGGTCGCGCTGCCGTCCACGGACGTCATGCGCAAGGAGATCGACGGGTACCTGAGCGGCATCGCGAAGCGCTACGGACTGAGCGAGGGCTCCTCCGTGCAGGTCGACGTCGGCCCGTACCTGCGCGAGCTGCAGGAGGCGTAGTAGGCGGCAGGCCCCCGACCTGCCGCATATCTCAGCGAGCGGCCGAGGCTGACAGCGCCAGCACTGCCGGTGGCCGCACCTGGTAGGCCTCCGAGGAGATGTACACGGTCACCCGCGGCGGACGGCCCTGCTGGTGGGCGAGCGCCAGGTAGGCGATGAGTCCCGCACCGTCCTCCAGTCGCCGCGAGGTGACGGCGGCCAGCGAGTCCAGCAGCTGGGCCGAGCCGATGCCGTAGCGGCGCAGCAGGACCAGCGCCCGGTCCAGGGCGTCGCCGTCGTGCCGGGCGTAGTCGCGCACCGGGACATGGAGGGTGAAGCCGGTCGGCAGGCCGGCCGCTGACTCCGTGAAGGCATGGCAGGCCAGGGCGGGGCGCCGGTCGAGCAGGGTGTCCTGCCCCTCCTCGAGCCCGGACGCCGCGCGGAAGAACGCCTCGATCTCAGCGCGATCGGGCCCACCCCTCATCCGGGACAGGTCCCCTGCCGCCGCAGCCGACACGTCGGGATGCGCGGTGTACACCTTCACCCGGGGGACGTCCCAGTCGCCCAGGTCCAGGGCGAAGAACGGGATGTGGTCGGCCGCCGGCAGCGCCGTGAACGCCTGCCGGTGGCCGAGTCGGCGCAGCGCCTCCCGCACGGTTTCGGTGGCGCGCGCCGCTCCGGACGCCGCGGGATTCAGGTACACCTTGACCCTGGGGACACCGCCGGGACGCAGCTCCAGCGCGCACCACAGGGCCAGCGGACCCTGCGGGGACGGCGGGAAGAAGAGGTCCTCCAGCTCGTCGAGCCGGTCGGTGGAGAAGTCCAAGCGTCGCGCGAGCTCGCGGACGACGCTGAGCCCGGCCCGCCCGCTCTGTGCCAGGTCGCCGACGCCGCTCCCCGGTTCCAGCAGCACGCGCAGGGTCGGGGCCGCGCCCGCTTCGCAGGAGAGCGAGAACTCCACCGGCGTGTGGTCGTCGGAGAGGAAGGAGTTGCCGGCCGGCAGACCCAGGGGCCGTTCGGCGACCGGGCCCAGCGCCGTGGTCAGGGTCTGCGCGTAGCCGGCGGCGTCGGCGGCGCCCAGTCCCGCGACCTCGCACAGCCGCAGCAGCTGGCGGCTCGTGTGAGCGCCGAGCGTGTCCGTGGCGAGAGCCCCCGGGGACGTGGTGAGAGCCGCGGCGGCTCTGGGTCGAACGGCGATCACCGGCGCCCCTGCCGCAGAACGGAGGCCACAAGGAGATACCCGCCCCTGGGGGCGGGTATCTCGGGTGTCCCGGCTGTCGCAGGGGGCGATGCGGCGGGGTGTCGGCTGAAAGCGGCGTCGGTGGAAACGTGCTCCATGACAGCCTCCTGTCCTAGATCAAGAGTGCGGACCCCCCGTCGCGCTGCTGAATACCCCTGATGTTGAACCTTCATGCAGCAGGGTAGGGACAGGACATGTCATGTACGTCACTTCGTCAGCCAGTTGAGGAACTGGCTCCAACGCCCGGTTCGTTCGGACGTGGACGTGCGATTCGCCTGGCTCGCCTGGGTGGCCTGGTCGGTGCGCACGGTCGGCTCCGGGCGGGCCTGCGGGACGGGCCGGTGGGCCGACTCGACCGGGGTGAACCGGGTGGGCAGCGCGGCGAGACCACGGGTGAACGGGCCGGGCCGCCAGGCCAGGCTGTCATGCGGCACGGTGAGTTCGACGTCGGGGAGCTTGTTCAGCAGGTTCTCGATGGCGGTCACCGTGATCTGCCGCGCGGGCTCCTTGGACGGGCAGGCGTGCGGGCCGGCGCTCCAGGCCAGGTGGGCCCGACTGCCCGCCTGCCGGGCCGTCTCCAGGGCCGGTCCGGTGTTGGCGGCGGCAAAACTGACGAGCACGAGCTCGCCTGCCTCCAGCCATTGCCCGGCGAACTCCATGTCGGCGGCCGGGTAGTGCGGAGCCAGGTTCGGCACGGGCGGGTTCTCCCACAGCGTGTCGTCGATGGCCTCGTCGATCAGCCCGCCCTGGCGGGCATACGCGTCGTGGGTGAGCAACCGGTGCAGGGTGTTTCCGATGAGGTTCCGCAGCGGCTCCGCGCCGGCCCCCAGCAGCAGGGCCAGCTGGTGCACCATCTCCTCGTCCGTCAGCTTCGCCTGGTGCTCCATCAGCCACGAGGTGACGTCGTCGCCTGGACGGCTCCGCTTGAGCGCCACCAGCTCGCCTACCGCGCCGAACAGCACCTCGGCCGCCTTCTCGGCATTGACGCCGTCGAAGATCCCGGAGATGCCGAACAGCACTCGGTCGCCGATGTCGGCGGGGCAGCCGAAGAGTTCGTTGAACACGAACAGCGGCAGCTGTTTGGCGTAGTCACCGAGCACGTCGGCCGAACCGCGGGGGCCGAACTGGGCGATGAGGTAATCGGAGATCTGCTCGGTGCTGCGGGCCAGTCGGCGCGCGTCGATCCGGGCCATGCTGTCCGTGACCGCCTGGCGCAGCCTCAGATGCTCGGCGCCGTCGCTGAACATGCAGTTGGGCCGGTACGCCAGCATGGGCACCACCGGGCTGTCCGGAGCGACCTCCCCCTCGTTGAAGGCCCGCCAGCGGCGCGCGTCCTTGCGGAACGAGGCGGAGTCCTGCAGCAGTTGCAGGGCGGCCGAGTAGTCGGTGACGAGCGTGGCCTCCACCCCGGGAGCGAGCTCGACGGGCGCGGTCGGCCCGTAGCTGCGCAGGTAGGAGTAGTACGCGTGCGGGTCGGCCGCGAACTCCGGCCCGTACAGCGGCACTCGGCCGCCGCTGCCGTGGGCCGGGCATCCGGGCGGGGGCACCGGGGCGGAAAGTCGAGCGTCCATATGTGCTTGTTGCTCCTAGCTGGCACGGTCCAGCAGATACCGGACCAGTGTGGTCAGTGCGGCGGCCGACGACTGCTCGTCGCGCGCGTCGCAGGTGACGACGGGGGTGTCGTCGAGGAGGTCGAGCGCCTCCCGCAGGGCCGCCTCGGCGCGCAGCGGATTGCCGTCGAAGTGGTTCACCGCGATCGCGTAGTCGAGGCCGTACTGCTCGATGAGGTCGATGACGGCGAAGGAGTCGGCGAGCCGCTCGGGGTCGACGAGGATCAGCGCCCCGAGGGCGCCGCGGGCCATGTCCTCCCACATCTGCACGAAGCGCAGTTGGCCGGGAGTGCCGAACAGGTAGAGCACCACGCGGTCGCTGACGGTCAGCCGGCCGAAGTCCATGGCGACCGTGGTGGTGGTCTTGCCCTTGACCCCCTTGAGGTCGTCGACCTCCTCCGCCACCTGGGTCATCGTCTCCTCGGTGGACAGCGGTTCGATCTCGGAGATCGAGCCGATGAACGTGGTCTTGCCCACCGCGAAGTGGCCGACCACGAGGATCTTCACAGCCGTCTGCGTCGCTCCGCCGTGGACGTAGTCCTGCCGGTCCAGGCTCTGCGCGTCAGCCGAACGTCCGTCAGTCGAGCGTCCGTCAGTCGAACTTCGGTCAGCCGAACTTGGTCTGAAGACCATGGAGCACCTCCTCCAGGAGCTTCCGGTCGGCATCGCGCGCCCGGGGCACCGGCGCGCGGGTGATGAGGTGGCCGCCTTCGGTGAGTCCGGCCAGGACGATCCTCACCACGCCCAGCGGCAGCCTGGTGTGCCCCGCGATCTCGGCCACCGAGAGGTAGCCGGCGGAGCAGATGTCCAGCAGCCGCTGCTCCTCCGGCGACAGGCTCAGGGGCCGCTGTCCCTGCTCGGGCGCCGCCGTCACCAGCGTGATCAGGGACAGCTGCTGCTCGTCGGGCAGCCCGCGCCCCTTGGTGATGACGTACGCCCGGACTAACCCGGTGGCTTCGAGCTCGAACTCCTCGGGAGTGGTCACTGGAGCGCCCCGAGGTTCTCGCGCGGCGGCGCTGCCAGGACTTTGCCCAGCTGGCCGACGAGCTGCTGCATCCGGAAGGTGATGTCCTGCATGTCGATGTCCAGCGAGGCGGAGACGCCGAGGTACGCGCCCTCACCGGCGGAGATCAGGAACACCCAGCCGCCGTCGAACTCGACCAGGGTCTGCTGCCAGCGCTGGCCGGGGTTGCCGCAGAAGAAGCCGAGCGAGCGGCTGAGCGACTGCACTCCGCTCATCGCGGCGGCGACCCGGTCCGCGTTGTCCTTGTCGAACTCCTTCGTTCGGGCCATCAACAGACCGTCGGCGGAGATCAGGACCGCGTGCAGCGCCCCGGGTATCTCCAGGGCGCTGTCGAGCATCCAAGACAGATCGTCGTTCACGAGACCTCATGCCCTTCACTGCTTGCACCAGGTGTGCTGATGGCTTGGTCCGTGTCGTCCGCGGGCGCGACCCGGCCGGACCGGGTGCCCCGCTGGAAGGCACCCATGATCGCCGCGGTCTCCGCACCCGAGCGGGCCGAGGCGACCGGGACGGCCGCAGTGGGCGGCACGATCGCCATCGGACGCTTGCGCCGCCGCAGGGGCAGTCCGTCGGCGGTCGAGCCGATGGCCTGCTCGGGCTCGGACCCGACCGGTGCCGGTGCCGCTGCGGGCGCCGGTGCCGGCACCGGTGCGGCGGGCATGGCCGGGGCGGGAGTCCTCTTCTCGGGCATGCCGGTGAGCAGTTCATGCGGCAGCAGGACCACGGCGCGCACCCCTCCGTAGGGGGAGGAGGAGTCCACCGACACCTCGAAGTTGAATCGCTCGCAGAGGACGCCGATCACCGCCATGCCGAACTGCGGCGGATTGCCGAGCCCCGCGACACCCGAGACCCGCTCGGTGCTCAGCAGCTTCTCGGCGCGGGCCCGCTCCTCGTCGTTCATGCCGACGCCGGCGTCGTCCACCACGATGACGACGCCCTTGGGCACCGTCCGGATGTTGATCTCGACGACGGTGTCCGGGCTGGAGTAGCTGGTCGCGTTGTCGAGCAGCTCCGCCAGGGCCAGCGCCACCGGCTCGACGGCCCGGCTGGAGATGCCGAAGTCCACCTGGGAGAGGATCTCCACGCGCCGGAAGTGCCGGACGCGGCCCTGCGCGCTGCGCACCACGTCGTAGATCGAGGCGGCGTCGCGGTGCCGGCCCAGCCAGCCGCCGCAGAGCACGGCGATGGACTGCGCGCGTCGACCGAACTGCGAGTTGGTGTGGTCGACCTCCAGCAGGTCCTGGAGGATGGCCGACTCGCCGTACTTGCTCTGCAGTCGGGAGAGGATCAGCTGCTGCTCGGCCGCAAGGCCCTGCAGGGTCCGCATAGCGGACTTCAGCACCGTCTTTGTCGCCTCGTCAGCTTGTTCCTGGGCTGCTTCGACGGACTGCGTATAGTGATGCTCCAGGTCGGAGTAGTGCTCCCTGAGCCCGTCGATCTCCTGCCGCGACGCCTGGGCCGCCTTGCGTTGGCGGACGACAAGGGCTAGCACGGCGGCAAGGACGAGGACAAGAGCCCAAACCACTGGGTTCGCTGTGTATTTCGTCATAAGACTCTCTTCAGGCGACGGACGACAGACTGCTGTATCCCCGTCACTGCAGGGTGAACCCGCCGCTCCGCAAGCGCGATGATCGTACCATCGGCCTGACAGGTCTCCGGCGAGTCGTCCAGATATGAGGATGCGTCTCCTGTAAGGAGGACAACCGGAGTTGGTGCTGCCCGCGACGCCGCTCGGACCCTTGTCGGCCCCTTAATAGAGAGGGCCTTCTCCGGGTGGCCACCAGGCGAAGTCGCCCAGGTCGGCGCCCTGGAACAGCGCCCTGGAACAGCGCCGGCCCGCATGCCGTCTCCCTCTGACGCTCAGGCAACTCCCAGCCGACGAGGACGATCGTCCAGGATCGCCCAGTCCGTCGTATCAGGATTCCCGGTCATCCGGTCGGATTACCGGAGGATCCACGGCAGAACTGCCCCTGAACAGGCGGGAATCCCTTCTGGCGGCCCGTCCCTGCTGGCTAGGCTCGACGGTGTGAAGATCGGAGTGAACGTATCCCGGTGTGGGTCGGCGGCAACAGCGACGCCGGGCTGCGCCGGGCCGTGCAACTCGGCGACGCCTGGCATCCGTTGCGCTGCACCATGCCGTTTCTGCACGAGGCCGTGGTCAGGCTGGAGGCGTTCGCCGGCGAGGCCCGGCTCCCGGTGCCCGCGCTGGCTCCGCGGATCGCCCTGCGGCCCACCGCGGCGCGGGTCGACGGACCGCAACGCCTGGCGGGCGAGGGCACGATCGACCAGATCATGGCGGACCTCGACGAACTGCGGCTGCTGGGCGCCGACACCGTCGTCCTCGACCACTACAACGGCGACCCCCGCGAGACGTGCCGTCCGCAGGCGGGCCGGCAGGCACTCGCCACGGTGGCCGCGCACTTCCACCCACCCCGCATCCACCCACCCCGCACCGATTCGGAGCAGTCATGACCACCACCGACGACCACACTCTCCTGCGGCGGGCCATCGCGCTCGCGGCCAAGGCACGGACGGGTGGTGACCCACCGTTCGGGTCGCTGCTGGTGGGACCGGACGGGGCGGTGCTGGCGGAGGAGCACAACACGACGCTCACCGACAACGACATCACCGCGCATCCGGAACTGAAGCTGGCGCGCTGGCCGCGCGGGAGTTGGACGCGGCCACGGCTGCGGGAACCACGATGTACACCAGCTGCCAGCCGTGCGGGATGTGCGAGGCGGTCATCCAGCGGGCGGGGCTGCGGCGGGTGGTGTTCGCGCTGTCCGGCGAACAGCTCCTGGACATCAGGCCGGGCAGCGGTCAGCCGCCCGTACCGCAGGACGGCCCCGCGCTGCTCGACGAGGTGCGGGCCGTCGTCGCGGGCTATTACTAGTCGGCTACTGGTCGGCGAAGAGGGTGCGCTCGACGTGCTGGGTGTCGGTGAACTCGCGGACCGAGGTGATCCGGCCGTCCCGGACCGTGAAGATCCCGACGCACCGGTTGTCGTAGCGGTGTCCGTGGACGGTGGTGCCCTTCGAGGTCCACTCCGCCACCACCTGGTCGCCCTCGGCGATCACCTGGGTGAGGGCGACCTCGGGGGTGCCGCCGGGGGCGAAGAGGGTGCCGGCCGAGCCGAGGAAGTCGTTGATGATGGCGTCCCGGCCGCGCCACACCCCGGTGAGCGGCAGGTCGCCCGGGTAGGTCCAGGTGGCGTCCTCGGCGAAGCTGGCGACGATCGTCTCCAGGTCGCCCTCGGCCACGGCGTTGACGTACGTGACGACGACGGTCCGGGGGTCGGTGCTGGTCATGGTGAAGTCTCCTTGGCGTCAGGGGGTCAGGGGGTCAGGGGTGTTCAGGACAGCGTGAGGACGGCGTTGCCGCGGATGCGGCGGCCGCGGAGCTCGGTGAGGACGTCGTCGGTGCGGCTCCAGTCCTCGACCAGGCCGATCTCCGGGTGCAGCCGGCCCTCGGCGACGAGCCGGACCAGCGTCTGCAGGTCCGCGGCGTACGGCTGGTCGGCATCGGCGTAGCTGAAGTGCCTGATGGTCGCGGAGACCGGGCCGTACAGCAGGTCGAAGAAGCTCAGCGTCGCCGGCTCCCGGCTCGCCTGGCCGAACCAGATGAGCTCGCCGCGCGGGACCAGGCGGCCGAGGGCGAGCGCGAGATTGGCGCCGCCGGTCGACTCCAGGACCAGGTCGAACGGTCCTTCCGCGTCCTCGACCCGCTGGACCACCGTGGCCCCGAGCTCGGCCAGCCGGCTGCCGCGCTCCGGCGAACCGCTGACCGCCGTGACCAGCGCCCCTGCGGCGGTGGCGAGTTCCACGAAGTAGTGCCCGACACCGCCGGAGGCTCCGGTGAGCAGCACCCGCTTTCCGGCGACGCCGCCCGCCGCGCGCAGCAGCCGCAGCGCCGTCAGGCCGGCCAGTGGCAGCGCCGCCGCGCAGACCGCCGTCACCTGCTCGGGCAGCCGGGCCACCGAGCCGGTCGGCACCGCGACGTACTCGGCCCAGCCGGACGCGGGCGGGTGGGCCACCACGCGCTGCCCGACGGCGGGCCCGCTGCCGTCGGCGGCGGCCTGGACGACCAGGCCCGCGACGTCCTTGCCGGGCCGCCAGCCGGGCCGCGGGCTCTCCAGCAGGAAGGTCTCACCCCGGTTGACGGAGTAGGCGTCGACCTTGACCAGGACCTCGTCCGGGCGCGGTTCGGGCTGCGGTACGTCGCTGATCTGCACGGTCCGGTCCGGGCGGCCGGTGGCTGTGAACGCCTTCATCGCTGCTCCCTCGTCGCTCTTGGTGGGAACAGCAAACCGCCGGGGCGGCAGAGCGGTCCAACAACTCCAAAAGGGCTGTGACAACCGCCGGTTGTCGGAGAGGATGGCTTCCGTGGATCTTGATCTGGCGCAGTTGCGCGCTTTCGTCGCGGTCGCCGAGCAGCTGAACTTCCGGCGGGCCGCCGAGGGGCTCTCGATCAGCCAGCAGGGCCTGTCCAAGCGGATCGTCCGGCTGGAGGAGGCGCTCGGCACCCGGCTCCTGGAGCGGGACCGGACCGGGGTCGAACTCACCGCCGCCGGGCGGCGCCTGCTCGAACCGGCCCGCGCCGCGCTGGCCGCGGGGGCCGCCGCGGTGGCGGCGGTGGGCCAGGACGGCCGTCCGGTCCGGGTCGACGTGTGGGGGCACCTCTTCCAGCCGCTGCGGACGGTGCGGGAGGCGCTGGAGGCTTTGGAGGCCGGTGCGGTGCAGGTCGAGGTCGGGCCTGGGCGCGACCTGCCCGGCATCGGGGCGGCCCTGGTGCGCGGCGAGATCGGCGCCGGGTTCGGCCGCTTCCACCCCCTGGGCGACGGCCTCGACCTGGCACTCGCCCACCGGCTGGTCCGGCTGGAGCCGGTGGACGCCGTGATCGCCGCCGACCACCCGCTGGCCGCTGCCGAGCAGCTGCGCCCGGACCAGCTCGGCGGGCTGCGGCTGGTCCTGCCCACGACGGCCGGGCGGCTGGACTTCCTCGGCCGGTTCGCCGAGCAGTTCGACGTGCCCATGCTGGCGGGCGAGGTCAACCTCGGGCTCGACCACTTGCTGGAGCGGGTGCGCGCCACGCCGGGCGGCTTCACCCTGCTGCCCGCCGAGCTACCGCTGGCGCCCGGCTCGGGCCTCGCGGTGGTGCCGCTGGTCGAGCCCACCCCGCTCTACGCGTGGTCACTGGTGTGGCACCGGGACCGCCCGGACCCGGGCGTCCCCGCCCTGCTCCAGGCGTTCTCCAGGGCCGGCGGCCGCCGTCGCTGGCTGGAGTACCGCCCCGGCCACGACTGGCTCCCGGAGGCCGACCACCGGGACGTCCTGGCGGAGCGGTAGCGCGGTGGCGCGGTAGCGCGCGGTGGCGCGCGGCGGCGTTTCAGGCGGCCAGGGCCGGGAGCTTGGCCTTGGCGGTGCGGGCCCGCAGCCGGATGGTGACCAGGCGGGCGACGGCCTCGCACAGCGCCATCAGGACGAAGCCGGCGACCCAGGCCTGCTGGCCGTCGATGTGCTGGGTGCGGCTGAAGTCGGCGACGGTGGTGGCGAAGCCGGTGTGCTCGGTGGCGAGGACGAAGGCGATGCGGGCGCCGATGCCGCCGACCCACAGCGCGGCCGCCGCGACGCCGGCCTTGGCGTGGACGCCCTCGTCGCTGGTGGCCCAGACCCGGGTGGTGGCGCCGGCCGCGATGCCGAGCACGGTGCCGAGGGAGGCCAGGCCCAGTTCGAGGCCGAGGTCGCCCCCCGCGGTGGGGACGGACCGCAGGTAGTAGGCGGCGGTGCCGGCGATCAGGGCGATCGGCAGGATCAGGCCGACCAGGTCGAGCCGGCCCCCCTTGATCTGGCGCACGACGAGGAGGACCAGGACCAGCTGCACGCAGTACTCGGTGGTGTTCATGGGTAAAGCGTGCCGCGCACCCCCCGGACGGGGCGTCAGCCCGCGGGTGGGTGGACGGGTTGACCGCCCGCCTCAACCCGAGGGTTGATCGGTGGAGTTCAGCGCGACGGGAGTTCGCTGGGGCCGACGTGCTGGTCCAGCCAGTCCTTCAGCGGCTGGGCCACGTGCAGGAAGGCGATGATCCGGCGCAGGGGCTCGGCGGTGGCCAGCCAGGGCGCCGGCTCCCACTCCTGCCAGGCGACCAGACCCTTGTTGCGCAGCAGGCCGATCCGCGGGTGGTCCTTGGGGTAGCCGCGCGGGGCGGTCTTCAGCGGGTCGCGCCCGGAGACCACCGGGCCGGCCTTGGTGATCCGGGCGATCACCCGCTCCAGCTCGGCGCCGCTCAGGTCCTCGGCGACGGCGGCGCGGTAGCGCTCCAGCTGGTCGGAGGCCAGGTGGTACATGCCCTGGCCGCAGGCCAGGCCGTCGGCGGAGAACTGGATGTAGCCGCCGGCGTCCAGGAAGCCGCCGATGTGGGTCTTGTACGGCGTCTTGTCGGCGCTGAACCGGACGTCCCGGTTGGGGCGGAAGATCTTGCCGGGCCCGAACTCGGGCTCCAGCTCGTCCAGTAGCTCCGCCATCGGCTCGCGCACGGCACGCTCGTAGCGCTCCTTGTGCTCGGTCCAGAAGCTCTTCGAGTTGTCGGACTCCAGGCGCTCGTAGAACTCGAGCGCCTCGTCCTGCCAGCCTTCGAAAGTCACTTTCTCAGGCTATCGGTCACCCCGGTGCTCGGCGATCGCTTGCCACACCTTGTCGCGCAGGAAGGGGGCCTCGGTGAAGCGGATGCCGGTGGCGTCGCGCAGCGCGTTGGCGAAGGCGGGCGGGACGGGGTTGAAGGGGCTCTCGCTCATCGACTTGGCGCCCAGCGGGCCGATCGAGTCGGAGGTCTCGGTGAAGTGCACCTCGGTGCGCGGCACGTCGGCGTAGGCGGGCAGCCGGTAGCGGCGGAAGGCCGCGGTGGTGACCTGGCCGGCCTCGTCCACCAGGACCTGTTCGAAGAGGGTCGCGCCGAGCGCCTGGGCGACGCCGCCCTCGACCTGGCCGCGGCACTGCATCGGGTTCATCACCTTGCCGGCGTCGGCCCCGTGCACGCTGCGCAGGATCTTGATCTCGCCGCTGTCCGGGTCGACGGCGATCCGGAACCACTGGGAGTTGAAGGCCACCGAGCGCGGTGAGCCGCCCCAGTGCCCGTCGGCGGAGAGCTCGACGCCCTTGCCGCGGGCGGCCTCGAAGACCTCCTTGAGCGAGACCGGGCGCCCGTCGCACTCGACCGCGTCGGCGGTGAGCCGCAGCAGACTGCGCGGCGTACGGGCGTACTCGGCGGTGAAGGAGACGATCTGCTCGGCGAGGGCGTTGGCGGCCTTCATCACGGCCTTGCCCGCCACCACCGTGCCCGCCGAGCCGAACGCGCCGGTGTCGTGCTTGACCACGTCGGTGTCGGACTGGCGGATGGCGATCCGGTCCACCGTGGTGCCCAGGGCGCCGGCGGTGATCTGTTTGTGGACGGTGGTGGTGCCGTTGCCGAACTCCGCCGTGCCGACCGCGATGTCGTAGGTGCCGTCCTCCAGCAGCTTGACGGTGGCGTCGGCGAAGTGGCCGCCGGGCGGGCCGGTGGCGATCGCGGACATCGCGAAGCCCTGCCCCACCAGCCAGCCCTCGGGGGCCAGTTCGGCGCTGCGGTCGTCGGCGAGGGCGCCCCGGACCACTTGGAGGCACTGGTCGAGGCCGTAGCTGGCGATGTGCAGGTCCTCCTCCTCGCCGCAGGGGCCTTCCATGTGGTCGCCGGGGCCGATGACGTTGCGCTCGCGCAGGACGAGCGGATCGATGTCGAGCAGCCGGGCCAGTTCGTCCATCGCCGACTCCAGGGCGAAGGTCACCTGGCCGAGCCCGTAGCCGCGGAACGCCCCGGCGGGCACGCCGTTGGTGTAGACCGAGTACGCGTTCACCTTCTTGTTCGGCGCCTTGTAGACGCCCATCGACTCGCCGACGCTGTGGAACATCACCGCGGGCCCGTGGTTGCCGTACGCGCCGGGGTTGGCGACCACCCGGAACTGCAGGGCGGTCAGGGTGCCGTCGCTCTTCGCCCCGACCTTCACCGTGACCTTGAACGGGTGCCGGGTGGTGGCGCCGTAGAACTGCTCGGGGCGGGTGAACTCCAGCTTGACCGGCCGGTGCAGCTTCAGCGCGGCCAGCACGGCGATGTCCTCGGTGAGCATCTCCTGCTTGCCGCCGAACCCGCCGCCGACCCGGCCGGCGACCACCCGGACCTTCTCCATCGGCAGGTCGTAGAGGTCGCAGAGCGCGCGCCTGGTCAGGAACGGCACCTGGGTGCTGGAGCGCACCACGATCCGCTCCTCGCCGCCCTCCTCACCACCCTCGTCGGTGGTCTCGAAATAGGCGACGCAGCCGTGCGTCTCCAGGCTCGCGTGCTGCACCCGCTGGGTCTGGAAGGTCTCCTCGTAGACGACGTCGGCCTCGGCGAAGCCCTGCTCGACGCTGCCCATTTCGCCGTGCACCTCGCCGCACACGTTGTTCTCGGCGCGGAAGATGCGCGACTCCGTCCCCTTCGGGTGGATCACCGGCGCGCCGGGCAGCATCGCGAGCTCCGGGTCGATGACGTACGGGAGTTGCTCGTACTCCACGACGATCTGCCGGCAGCCCTCCTCGGCGGCCCCCTCGGTGTCGGCGACCACGGCCGCCACCCGCTGGCCGACGAAGCGGACCACGTCGTCCAGCACCCGGGTGTCGTCCGGGTCCTCGGTGGGGTGTTCGTGCCGGGCCGAGGAGTACAGCTTGTCGGGGGCGTCGTGGTGGGTGAACACCGCGTGCACGCCGGGCACGCGCAGCGCGCGCGAGGTGTCGATGGAGACGATCCGGGCGTGCGGGTGCGGGGAGCGCAGCAGCTTCATGTGCAGCAGCCCCTCGACCTCGATGTCGAAGGTGTAGCGGGCGGTGCCGGTGACCACCAGCGGCCCGGCCGGCGCGCCCAGGCTGCGGCCGACCGCCTGCCCGGCGCACGGCTCCTCGGCGTGCTTGACCCCGCGCACCGCGTCCTCGATCGCCCGGTAGCCCGTGCAGCGGCACAGGTTGCCCTTCAATGACCTTGGCAGGTCGGTGAGTTGCTCCTCATTGAGGGCGGAGGTGGTCATCAGGAAGCCGGCCGTGCAGAAGCCGCACTGGAAGCCCTGGGCGTCCAGGAACCGCTGCTGCATCGGGTGGAGTTCGCCGTCCTTGGCCAGGCCCTCGACGGTGGTCACCGAGCGGCCCTCGGCGCGGACCGCCGGGTACAGGCAGCTGTGCACCGGCTCGCCGTCCACGTGCACCGTGCAGGCGCCGCAGTCCCCGGCGTCGCAGCCCTTCTTGACCCCGAACCAGCCGCGGTCGCGCAAATACGTCCGCAGGCACTGCCCGGGGCGTGGCTCGGCGTCGAAGGGCTGGTCGTTGACGCGGATCGCGAAGCTCATCTGCTGTCCTCCTCGAGCAGTTCGCGGCGGATCTCCTCAGCGAACCGGAAGGTCATGTGCCGCCGCCAGGCGGGCAGCCCGTGGATGTCGTCGAAGTACTCGCCCGGCTCGATCGCGTACTCGACCGCCTCGCGCAGCGCCGCCGCGTTCGGCGGCAGCGGGAACCAGAGCTGGATCGGCCGCACGGTGGAGGCGGTGACGGTGATGGTCAGCGCGCCGTCGAGAGGGTCGAGGCGGCCGATCAGCAGCGCGCCCGAGCGGCCGAGACCGTACAGCGACGCCTGCCGGAACGCCGTACGGGCGGCCAGCGCCCGGGCCGGCAGGGTGATCGAGCGCAGCAGCTCGCCGCGCTGCAGGACGTTGCGGCCGGCGCCCGTGACGAAGTCCGCGACCGGCACCTCGCGCAGCGCGCCGGTCTGCGAGCGCAGCAGGCAGACGCCGTCCAGGGCGGCGGTGAGCGAGATCATCGGGCCGGCGGGCAGCGAGTTGCACAGGTTGCCGCCGACGGTGGCCATGTTCCAGATCTTCCAGGAGGCCAGGAAGGCCCGGCAGCACTGCTCGAAGAGCGGCGCCGCCGACCAGTGCGCGGGCTTGCGCAGCCGGGTGAGCTGGGCGATCGTGCAGGTCGCGGCGATCTCCAACTCCCCGTCGACGGTCACCCGCAGCGGCTCCCAGCCGGTGCGGCTCAGGTCGATCAGCCGGCGGAGGTGCGGCTGCGGCTCGGAGAACAGGTACGTCCCGCCGCCCAGCCAGGCGTCACCCGGCTGCCACACGTCGCGACGGCGGGCATCGCGCACCTCCAGCACCGTGTTCAGATCCACGTTCGTTCCACCGTCCCCAAGTTTTCGTGCGGCCCGCAGCAGCTCGATAGGGCGATTGAAGCAACCCCTGACCTGCGAGGACGAGTGGTGGCGCACACCGGGCATCCAGGCCGGGATTGGAGGATCGACCAGTCGGGACGGTGGGCGCCTGCTGTCAGCCGCGCCCTAGATCAACAACCCGCCGCGCCGCCGGATACGCTGGCGCGTCACATTCCAAGGGTGGGAGAAGAGCGCGGATGGCCACGGCCTGGGCGGAGCTGCTGGGCGAGGTCGCCCGCAGCGGGCGGCGGCTGCGCCGCGACGAACTGGACGCGCTGCGCGCCTGCGGGGAGCGCGCCGCCGACGAGGGTGTGCCGCTGACCGAGCTGATAGACGAGCACCTGGCGGTGACCGCCACGCTCTGGGAGGGTCGGACGGTGCGGGCCTGCTCGCTGCTGGCGCTGCGCAGCGCGGTCGCCGCGCTGGGCGAGGGGCACAGCCGGGCCAACCACCAGCGGCTGCGCCAGGAGGACGCCGGGCGCCGGGAGTTCCTCGCCGACCTGCTCAGCAACCGCAGCGATGTCGGCCGACTCGCCGAGCACGCCGAGCGGTTCGGGCTCAACCTGGCCTGCTCGCACGTGGTCGCGGTGGCCGAGGGCGACGGCTATGACGTCGAGGACCCGGTGGTGCGCCGGGTGGAGCAGCAGCTGGTGGGACGCTTCGGCGACCTCGACGTGCTGCTCGCCGTCAAGCACGGCCGACTGGTCTGCATCGCGCCCAGCGCCCCCGGCGGTGCCAACGCCGACGCGCCGCACGGAGACGCGGTGATCGCCCGCTTCGCTGCTCTGACCGCCGGGCGCCGGGTGGCGGTCGGTCGGGCGCACAGCGGGCCCGGCGGGGTGGTGCGCAGCTACGAGGAGGCCACCGCCGCGCTGGAGCAGGCGTCCCGGCTCGGTCTGCCCGGGCCGCTGCTGCGCGCCGCGGACCTGCTGGTGCTCCCGGTGCTGCTGCGCGACCGGGCCGCGATGGCGGACCTGGTGAACAGCGTGCTCGGCCCGCTGGAGACGGCCCGCGGTGGCGCGCGCCCGTTGCTCGACACCCTGGCGGCGTATGCCGAGAGCCGCTATGTGGCGGCCGAGGCCGCGCGCCGGCTGGGCCTGAGTGTGCGGGCGCTCTCCTACCGCCTGGAGCGGGTCGCCCAGTTGACCGGCTTCGACCCGGACGAGGCGCTGCAGCGCTACACCCTGGAGACGGCCGCGCTCGGCGCCCGGCTGCTGGACTGGCCCAACCAGCCGCTCTGAGCGGGTTGTTGGCGGACGACACCCCTCCGTTCAGGCTCCCCCGAGCCCCCGGCCGCCCGCCAACCTCCCGCTTCCCCCGCTTCCCCCCGTTCCCCCCGCTTCCCCCGTCCCCCCCTCTCGGCCGCGTGCCCCCGTGCTCGCTGCCTTGATCATCGTGGCGTTCCGCCCGCCGCGCCGCACTGCCAGATCCCGGCAGTCTTGGCGCCGTCTTAACGTCCGTCATGCGGAACTCCAGCGCGCTCGAAGCCCGCCCCGGCCGCTTGGAGGGACCGTCAGTTCGCCCGGCCGGGGCGGCCCGCGCGGTAGCATCGACAGCTTGGCGACGTGCGGTCCACCGGTCTCCGAGGCTTGGTCCGCAACCGTGTGGGTATGGTGCAGCGCGCTATGGCCAACCCGTTCTCCCAGAGAGGTCTCCGCAGGTGATCAAGTTCGGCTACAAGGCATCCGCCGAGCAGTTCGCACCGCGTGAGCTGCTGGATTTCTCCGTGCAGGCGGAGCAGTCCGGCTTCGACTCGGTCTTCATCAGCGACCATCTGCAACCCTGGCGGCACACCGGCGGACACGCCCCGGCCGCGCTGCCCTGGCTCGGCGCGCTGCTGGCCAGCACCGAGCGGGTGATCGTCGGCACCAGCGTGCTCACCCCGTCGTTCCGCTACAACCCGGTCGTGGTCGCGCAGGCCTTCGCCACGCTCGGCTGCCTGGCGCCGGGCCGCGTGGTGCTCGGCCTCGGTTCGGGTGAGTCGCTCAACGAGGTTCCCGCCGGGACGGTCTGGCCCGAGCCGAAGGAGCGCTTCGCGCGGCTCAAGGAGTCGATCGAGCTGATCAAGCGGTTGTGGACCGAGGAGCGGGTCACCTTCGAGGGCAAGTACTACCGCTGCGACCGCGCCACCATCTACGACCTGCCCGAGATCCCGGTCGGCTTGTACGTCGCCGGGGCCGGCCCCGCCACCACCCGGATGGCCGGCCGGCTCGCCGACGGCCACATCTGCACCAGCGGCAAGGGGCGCGAGCTCTACGCCGACGTGCTGCTGCCCGCGCTGGCCGAGGGCGCGGCCAAGGCCGGCCGCTCGTCGGCGGACCTCGACCGGATGATCGAGGTCAAGGTCTCCTTCGACCACGACCGGCAGCGCGCGCTGGACAACACCCACTACTGGGGCGCGCTCGCCCTCACCCCGGACGAGAAGACCGGCGTGGACGACCCGATCGAGATGGAGCGCCGCGCCGACGCCCTGCCGATCGAGCGCACCGCCAGCCGCTGGATCGTCTCCAGCGACGTGGACGAGCACGTCGCCCGGATCACCGAGTACCTGGACCTGGGCTTCACCCACCTGGTCTTCCACGCGCCCGGCCCCGACCAGAGCCGGTTCCTGGACCTCTACGGCAAGGAGATCCTGCCCCGGCTGCGCGCCTCGGTCGGCCGCTGAGCCCCGCTGGCGCGGGCGACGCCCTCGGCGTCGCCCGCCAGGGGTGGCTAACGCGGACCGTAGTTCGGCTGGGACATGGCGACATGCATGCGGGCCCTTCCCCAGTGGATCAACGCGGCAGCGCATCATGCCAGCCTCGGGGGCCGCAGGCCAAGGGTGCTGCGGATCGCCTAGCGTGGCCGCCATGACAGAGCGACGCGTGATCCTCAGCGGTTCCACCTTCGAGGAGCAGATCGGCTACGCCCGGGCCGTGGTCGACGGCGACCGGGTGTACGTCTCGGGGACGACCGGGTTCGACTACCTGACGATGACCATCTCGGACGACGTGGTCGAGCAGGCCGAGCAGTGCCTGCGCAATATCGAGGCGGCGCTGGCCGAGGCGGGCTGCTCGTTCGCCGACGTCGTCCGGGTCAGGTACCTGCTGCCCGAGCGGGCCGACTTCGAGCCCTGCTGGCCGGTGCTGCGCCGGGCCTTCGGTGAGGTCCGGCCGGCCGCGACCATGCTGGTCTGCGGCCTGGCCGACCCGCGGATGAAGCTGGAGATCGAGGTGGACGCCCGTCGGGTCGGCGGTCCGGCCGACTGACCGGCCTGCTCGGCGGGCGCAAATCCGTTTGCCGCCCGCTGATCAGCGCCTCTACGCTCGCCGGATGAGTGATGCGCAACCGATCGACCGGCCCACCTTCGAGCTGGTCCTCACCGAGCGTCTCGAACTCCGGGCGGTGACGCCGGACGATCTCGACGAGCTCTATGCGATCAACTCCGACCCCGGCACCTGGCGCCACCAGCCGGAGGGCCGGCACGCCGCTCCCGTGACCACCAAGGAGTGGATCGAGCGCGCGGTCGCCCGCTGGGACGAGGGACTGAGCTACTGGACGGCCCGGCTGCGCAGCGACGGCACGGTGGTCGGCGTCGGCGGCGTCCAGCACATCCCCGCCTTTGGCGGATGGAACCTCTACTACCGCCTGGCGACCGCCCATTGGGGTCGCGGCTACGCGACAGAGCTGTCCCGGGCGGCCATCGAGGCGGCCCGGCTGCACACTCCGCAGCTCCCGGTGGTCGCCTGGATCCACGCCCACAACGAGGGCTCCCGCGCGGTCGCCGCCCGGCTGGACCTGATCGACCACGGGCTGCTGCCGCACCCGTTCTACCGTCAGGACCTGCACCTGTTCACGGATCGCGAGACGCCCGGCTGTTAGTCCTCGGTCATGTCGCATACTCACGGCACTCTGACGGCAAGAGCTCCTCAGAAGCGGCGGTAGGCGGCTTTTAAGCTCATCAGTTTGTCCGGTACTGTCGCTCAAACTCCCAGCTGGGCCGGACGCTCGGGCACAGCTGTCCGCTGTACGCCCCAACCATCGCGCTCCGCCGGGTCCCAGCCCCAGCGAGCACATCTCCGTGAGGTGCTCACCCCATGCGTCGCAGAATCGCTCTCGCGGCTGTCACCACCCTCGCCTCCACCGCGGTCCTCGCCGGTGCGCAGCTGGCCTCCGCCGAGGC
Organism: Kitasatospora sp. MAP12-44; assembly: GCF_029892095.1. Lineage (NCBI taxonomy): Bacteria > Bacillati > Actinomycetota > Actinomycetes > Kitasatosporales > Streptomycetaceae > Kitasatospora > Kitasatospora sp. MAP12-44. The sequence goes on along the minus strand of NZ_JARZAE010000004.1, from coordinate 4,209,521 downwards.
GTCGCCGGGTTCCACCAGCCCCAGCCCGTCCGCCTCCGCCTCCGCCTCCGTCTCGGCCTCCGCTTCCGCTTCCGCGGACAAGGCGGACAAGGCGGGCAGCGCGGACGACAGCAAGCCGGACGCCTCCGCGCCGCAGCTCCAGGTCAAGGGCCTCCCTGACAAGGTCGAGGCCGGCGGCACCGCGGAGTTCACGGTCCAGCTGACCAACAAGACCGCGTCGAACGTGTTCTACTACCCGCTCGTCGAGATCAGCAACGGCACCAAGAACCCCAACGGGGTGCTGACGAACTCCGGCTTCGGCCTGGACTTCCGGCGGCCGAAGGACACGGCCTGGGAGCACACCGGCATTCCCCAGAACATCCCGGACTTCCTGAACAACGTGCGGCTGCTCGGCACGGTGGACGACCAGGGCAACTTCGGGGACGACGCGCTGCACTTCCTGCAGAGCGGCAAGTCGGTCTCCTTCAGAATGCGGCTCACCCTGCCGGACGACGCGCCGCTCGGCGAGGCGCAGGCGACCTTCCTCGCCCTCTGGGCGCCGGCCTCGGACGGCGACCAGCCGCCGACCGTCGCCGAGGACTTCGCCTACAGCGACGCGTCCTACTTCTGCATCGTGAAGCCGAAGCCGCACCCGACGGGCTCGCCCTCCCCGACCGGCTCCAGCCCGGCGCCCTCGCCGTCCTCCTCGAAGAGCGGCAGCTCCGCGCCGGTCAGCACGCCGACCCCCACGGGCACGCCCACCACCTTCCCGGTGACGCCGCCGAAGCCGGTCGCCGTGCCGATCGCCCCCGGTGCCGCGAAGGCGGCGGCGGCCGCGCCGGACACCGACGCGAAGAGCCTCGCCTTCACCGGTGGCGGCAGCGACGCGACCCCGATCGCGCTCGGCGGCGCCGCCGCCGTGGCGCTCGGCGTCGGCACCCTGGTGGCGCTGCGCCGCCGCAGGTCAGGCGGCTCGCACGCCTGACCGTCGCAGGCCGCCCGCGCCCGCACCGAAGCCCGTCCGCGCTCTGCCGGACGGGCTTCGGCCGTGTCCGCGCCTGGAGCAGCTTCGCGGTGCCCGGTAGTGTGGCCGACCTTCGGCGGGGTCTGCTGTTCTCGTAGATCGCATAGGATGTCCGGCCGGGGGGAGCCGGTGCGGGGAAGAGGGACAGGTGCGCCAAGACAGCGCGGCAGACGGCACCACCGATTACGGTGCGGACACCGGCCGGATCTCCAGCCTGCCCGTTCGCAGACACCACGCCCTGCTGGTGGCCTGGACCGTCATCTGGTTCCTGATCGTGGAGCCGAGCGGCGGCGTCTCCTGGCACTACCTGCGCCAGGGCGAGCAGCTGCTCTTCGCCAGCGGCGGTGAGGGCGGCGGCCTGTCGCTCTACGCCCACCACCCGGAGCTCCAGATCGGCCCGGTCAGCCTGGCCGCGGCCAGACTCTTCGCGCCGTTCCCGGAGCGCATCGGGCAGATTCTCGCCGAGGGGACGATGTCCGCGCTCGGCCTGGTCATGCTGGTGCTGGTCGGCCGTACGGCGGCCTGGTACTACCGCGGCACCGGCACCAACCACCGCCGCCTGCAGCAGCGGATCCTGATCGCCGGGCTGGCCTTCATCCCGATGTGGGTCGAGGTCTCCGTCCGGTTCGGGCACCTGGACGATGTGCTGGCGCTCTTCTTCACCATGCTGGCCGTCTCGGCCCTGGTCCGGAACAGGCCGGCCGCGGTGGGCATCTTCCTCGCCCTGGCCGTGGACTCCAAGCCCTGGGCGATCTCCTTCATCCCGCTGGTGTTCGCACTGCCCCGGTCGGCCTGGCTGCGCACCTTCGCCTGGCTCGGCGGGCTGGTGGCCATCGCCTGGCTGCCGTTCTACCTGGGCAACCTGGGGTCGCTGGCGGCGGCCAAGTTCACCATCCCCAACCAGCCCGCCTCCTCGCTGCGCTGGCTCGGCGTCTCCGACCCGGCCACGCCCTGGTGGGACCGGCCGGCCCAGTTCGCGGTGGGGCTCGGGCTCGGCACGCTCGCCGTGCGGCGCGGGCGCTGGCCGGCCGTGGTGCTGCTCGGCGCGAATGCGCGGATCCTGCTCGATCCGAGCGTCTACACCTACTACACGGCGTCCATCCTGCTCGGCACGCTGCTCTGGGACGCGATCGGCCAGCGCCGGCTGGTGCCCTGGTGGAGCTGGATCGCGCTGGCCTCGCTGTACGGCGGGACGCTGCTGATCCCGTCCGACTCCGCGCGCGGGCTGGTCCGGCTCGCCTTTGTGGTGATCTCCACGGCGTACGTGCTGCTCTGGCCGACCAAGCAGCCGCGCGGCCGGGGGCGCTCCGGGTCGGGGCGCGGCGGGGGCGGTCGGCGCGGGCGAGGCCGCGGAGCCGTGCCCGGGCAGCGCTCGGAAGACCGCTCGCTGGCCGCTACGCGCGGCTGAACCCGGTCCACCACACCCCGCCCTCCATTTGCCGGTCGGTCTTAGGCCCGGCTGGGCAGCCACCCCCGCTGAACCGCCCGCACGCCGGCCTCGAACCGGCTGCGCGCGCCCAGGCGTTCCATCAGCTCGGTCGCCAACCGGCGCGCGGTGCGCGGCGAGACGCCCAGCCGCTTGGCGATCGCCTCGTCCGTGAGCCCCTCGGCGAGCAGCCGCACGGCGGTCGCCTCCTGCCCGCTGAGCCCCCGCGCGTCCGGCGCCGCGGCTTCGCCGAGCGGCTGCGCGCCGGCCCAGACGCTCTCGAAGAGCGCACACAGCGCGCTGAGCGTGCCGTGCCCGGTGAGCACGACGGCGCCGGCGGCGGTGTCGTCGCTGCTGACCGGGATCACGGCGGTGTTCCGGTCGGTGACGATCATGCGGGTCGGCAGCACGGGTACGGTGCGCACCTCGCCGCCGCGCTCGGCGAGCCAGTTGGCGTGCGCGATGGTGGGCGGGTTGTTGCGCAGGCTGTCCAGGTAGACGGTGCGCATCCGCACGCCGCGACGGAGCAGGTCCTCGTTGAGCGGCCGGGAGGACTTCATGTTGTCCTCGGTCTGCGCGCCGTCGGGCGCGAACGCCAGCACCTCGCTGCGGACCTCCCGGGTCAGCGTGGTCAGCCGGTCCCGGATCGCGTCCAGGCCGATCAGCTGCTCGACGCCGGCCTGACTGCCGGTGGGACGCAGGTCGGAGTACTCGGCGATCAGCTGTGCCGCAGCCGCCCGGGACGCCTCGATCCGCAGCTGCTGGGCTGCCAGGTCATGCTGCTGGCGGGCCATCAGCAGTTCCATGCCGACGTCGGGGGAGACCGCGCGCAGCTCACCCTGGCGCTCGTGCGAGGGTCGCAGCAGGGAGAGCTCGCTGAGCGAGTCCAGCGCCTCCCGGATCTCGCTTTCACTGAGCCCCAAGCGTTGGACCAGCGCGGCCACACCATCCCCCGGGTGGGCCAGCATCGAGCGGTAGACGGCTTCCGAAGCTTCGCTCAGGCCAAGCGTTGCCAGCATGTACTTCTCCCCCGTAGCTGTCCGAAGACCTATACGCACGTGATCATCGCATAGTCATTTTTGGCGGGCCAGGCTCTTCTCGTGGCCGCTTTGGGCCTGGGACGGAAGCGTCCAGGATGATTCCCTATGCGCGGCATGCCCGGTTTGGGAGGGTCGACGCCATGTACCTCATCCACGTGCAGCTGCGGCCGCCGGCGCCCGGCGTCTGCCTCCCGCCCCGGCTCGCCCCCCTGCTGCGGGCGATGTCCCACCCCGACGACCGTGTCGAGCACATCGCCGTGCACGCTGACGCCTCCCCGCTCCCGACCCTCGGCGTCTACCTGCTGGCGGACTCCCTGGCGGACGCCGAAGAGCGTGCGAAGCAGCTGAGCCGACGCTGGGTCACGAGCATGCCGCTGCTTCAGGGTTGGTGCCCGATGCGCGCCGAGGCCCCGCTCGTCGTGCCCTTCTACGAGCGGCTGCTGTCCCTTTCCGGCCGCGCTGGACTGAACGGGCCAGGGACGTTTCCGTCCACCTGATCTCTCTTCCGCAGGCCTTGAGCTGCGACGAAGCTGGTACTCGCCAGCAGGGAGCAACACCCGGCGGGCACTACCGGAGGACGCGCCACCGCGGGACGCGACAACCGGACCCCACTTCGTCGGATCCCCAGAACAGGACCAAGAACATGACCAGCACCCGTATCGCCAAGGCCGCCGCGGTCCTCGTCCTCGCCCTCACCGTCGGCGGTCTGCTCCCCGCCGCTGCCCAGGCCGACACCGCCCAGCCCACCGCGGCCTCGGCCACCGTCGCCCCCGCCGGCGACATGGGCTGGCAGTAACACCCTCCGCACCCGCCACCGGGTCCCCGACCGCTGCACCTGCAGGGCAGCCGTCCAAGCGGGACCAGTGAGCCTGCGCCCTCGGCCGCCCGAACAGCCTCTCCGATGTGGCAAACGCGCCGGGCCGCACCCACCGCACCACGACGCCGGGGCCTTCCGCGCCCGCAAGAAGGGGGAACTCCACCGTGAACGTCAAGAAGTCCACGCTCGTCCGTGCCGCGATCGCCCTGTCCGCGCTCACCACCGGTGTGCTGGCCACCGTGACACTCAGCGGTGGCGCGCAGGCCTCCGATGTCGCACCGGTGGGCGCCCCGGCGGCTCTCAGTGCACCGCCCGCAGCCGGCCCGGCGAGTGCCGCACCCTCGTCGGCCCCAACGGCGGTTGCTTCCAGGGCTGTTGGTGGCAGGACGGCCTCCGCCGGCGGCCCCACCACCTCCCGCCCCGCACCCGCCGCTCCGGCCGCACCGGCCGCTCGCGGCGTATCCGCGCCGCCCGCCCCGCTGGCTCCCGCCCAGCTGCCGGACAGTGTGACGGCCGGCTGGAAGCCGATCGCCGCACCGCACACCCAGGCCGTCTCGCACCGGATCGGCCTCAACGAGTGCGCGGGAGTGGACGGCGCGGCGAGCTGGCAACAGCAGGGCTACGTCAGCTCGTTCAACACCCCGGCGATCCAGGACTCCTTCAGCTTCGCTGATCCCACCGCCGCGCAGAGCGCCTACACGGCCGTGCTGAGCGCGATGGACGGCTGCCAGCAGCAGTCCCGGGCCCTCCAGACCTCCTCGAAGATCAGCGCCGACGCCCAGGTCACCAAGACCGCCGCGGCCACCGACGCCACCGCCTACGCACGCCAATGGAACGCCGTCGCCGGGATGTCCGCGCCCGGCCCGCAGACCGACCACATCTACGTGGTGCGGAGCGGATCCGTGCTGACCGTCCTCCAGTTCGCCGTCCCCGCCGGGGCGAGCGGCGGTAACAGCACCACGGCCGCCGACGACCAGGCGACCCTGACCACCATCGCCGCCCAGCTGACGAGCACCGCAGCGGCCGGCTGACAAGCATTCAGCAGCAATCAGCAGTACGCGTGACCAACCACCCTGCTCGGCAACGGAAAAGAGAATCCGCGATGTCCCGCATCACCCGCACCACCGTGCGTTCACTGGCCGCGTTCGTCGCCGTCGGCCTCGGTGCCACCCTGTTCGCCGCCGCTCCGGCCGCCCAGGCCGCGTCCAGCACCGGCGGTCAGATCACCCGCAGCGAGGTGCTGGCCCGGGCGCAGAGCTGGGTCGACGAGGGCGTCCCGTACAACCAGGGCGGTTGGAAGAGCGACAACAACGGCACCTACCGCGAGGACTGTTCGGGCTTCGTCTCGATGGCCTGGCACCTGAGCTCCAGCCTGGTGACCAGCACCCTGCCGAGCGTCTCCAGCCAGATCAGCTTCAACCAGCTCAAGTCCGGCGACATCCTCGACTACACCGCCGAGCACACCTTCCTCTTCGCGAACTGGACCAACCAGTCCAACGGCGACTTCACGTACTACGCCGAGAGCAACACCAACGACCCGACGCACGGCCCGACTTCGGCCAACATCAACAACTCCAGCATGGAGGGATGGCCGACCAGCTACTACGGCGCCTACCGCTACAACAACATCGTCGACGACCCGACCACGGCGCCGCTTCCGGCGCGTACGACGGTCGGTGACTTCAACGGTGACGGCAAGTTGGATGTCGCGGGGATCGACGCGAACAACAACATGATGCTGTACACGGGCGACGGCGCGGGTCATGTCAGCGGTGGCACACCGATGTTGGGGACCACGGGTCTGTGGGCCAACTTCAAGGCGATCGCGGCCGGTGACTTCCTCGGCAACGGCAAGATGGACATCGCGGGGATCGACGCCAACAACAACATGATGCTGTACACGGGCGACGGTGCGGGTCATCTCAGTGGTGGTACGCCGATGTTGGGGACCACGGGTCTGTGGGCTGGGTTCAAGGCGATCACCGCCGGCGACTTCACCGGCGACGGCAAGGTCGACATCGCGGGTATCGACGCGAACAACAACCTGATGCTCTACACGGGCGACGGTGCGGGTCATCTGAACGCCGGTACGCCGATGTTGGGGACCACGGGTCTGTGGGCCAACTTCAAGGCGATCACCGCTGGTGACTTCCTGGGCAACGGCAAGATGGACATCGCGGGCATCGACGCCAACAACAACCTCAAGCTCTACACGGGCGACGGCGCGGGCCACGTGAGTGGTGGCAGCGACATGCTCGGCAGCACCGGTCTGTGGGCCGGCTTCCACTCGGTGATGGCCGGCGACTTCAACAGCGACGGCAAGGTCGACATCGCGGGCATCGACGCCAACAACAACCTCAAGCTCTACACGGGCGACGGTGCGGGCAACGTCGGTGGCGGCAGCGCCATGCTCGGCGGCAACGGCCTCTGGGCCGGCTTCTAGCCGGATCGGCCGCCAGGGCTGACCGGCCCTGGCGGCCCGCCCCTCGGTACCACCAACTCCCTTTCGCCCCTTGCCATTTGTCATGCCAATCAGGAGGAATCCCGTGCGCCGGTCCATCGCTGTCAAGGCAACCCGAAAGACGGCCGTGTTCTCCGCAGTGCTGTCCGGAGCCCTGCTCTGCGCGGTGGCGCCCGCGGCCCACGCCGCCTCGGTCTCCACCTGGGAGAAGGTCGCCCAGTGCGAGAGCAGCGGCGACTGGAGCATCAACACCGGTAACGGCTACTACGGCGGTCTGCAGTTCTCCAGCCAGACCTGGGCCGCGTACGGCGGTACGTCGTATGCCCCGCAGGCCAACCAGGCCACCGAGCAGCAGCAGATCCTGATAGCCGAGAAGGTCCTCGCCTCGCAGGGCCAGAACGCCTGGCCGGTCTGCGGCCCGCAGGCGGGCCTCGGCGCCGACACCGCCAACCCGTACCCGTCCAACCCGACCCCGCCGCCGGCCGTGCCGCTTCCGGCGCGTACGACGGTCGGTGACTTCAACGGTGACGGCAAGTTGGATGTCGCGGGTATCGACGCGAATAACAACATGATGCTGTACACGGGTGATGGCAATGGTCATCTCAACGCCGGTACGCCGATGTTGGGGACCACGGGTCTGTGGGCGGGGTTCAAGGCGATCACCGCCGGTGACTTCCTCGGCAACGGCAAGGTCGACATCGCGGGGATCGATGCCAACAACAACCTCAAGCTCTACACCGGTGACGGCGCAGGCCACGTCAGTGGTGGCAGCGACATGCTCGGCAGCACCGGTCTGTGGGCGGGCTTCCACTCGGTGATGGCCGGCGACTTCAACAGCGACGGCAAGGTCGACATCGCCGGTATCGACGCCAACAACAACCTCAAGCTCTACACGGGCGACGGTGCGGGCCACGTCGGTGGTGGCAGCGACATGCTCGGCGGCAACGGCCTCTGGGCCGGCTTCTAGCCGGTCAGCCGGTCCAAATCCCCGCGCAATCCCACTTCCCATTTCCCACTTCCCACCGACTCTGGACGAACAACCATGAAGCGCACCGCCGCCCTTGCCGCCGCGACCATCGCCGGCCTGATATGCCTCCCCCTCGTCCCGACCACCGCGTCGGCCGCCACGTCGGCTGCCACACCGGTGCCGCCGCAGCTCAAGGTCATGCCGCTGGGTGACTCGATAACCGCCGGCTACCAGAGCTCGACGGGCAACGGCTACCGCGGCCCGCTGATGCAGCAGGTGACCCAGCAGTCCCGCTACACCGTGAACTTCGTCGGTTCGATGAACAGCGGGACGATGGCCGACAACGCCAACGAGGGCCACAGCGGATACGAGATCCAGGGAATCAGCAACGGCATCGACGGCTGGCTCGCCGCCGCCCACCCGGACGTCGTCCTGCTGCACCTCGGCATCAACGATCTCAACAACAGCGACGACGACAAGACCACCGCCGCGAACCGCGTCGAAGCCCTGATCGACCGCATCTTCACCGATCAGCCCGGGGTCACCGTCATCATGCAGGGCCTGATCCCGACGACGCCGGGTATCCCGGCCAACCCGGCCATGCAGAGCCTGGTCGCGAACTACAACGACCAGGTGAGCGCCTGGGCCCCCAGCGAGCTGCAGGCGGGCAAGCACTTCCGCTTCGTCGACGCCCCCGCGCTGACCTCGCAGCAGATGGCCGACGGCCTGCACCCCAACGACGCGGGCTACGCCCAGCTGGCGCAGAACTTCTACGCCCCGCTCGACCAGGCGTTCACCGACGGCTGGGTGGTGGGCGGCCCGCCCGCTCCGCCCACCACGCCGCGCCCGGCGCGTACGACGGTCGGTGACTTCCTGGGCAACGGCAAGTTGGATGTCGCGGGTATCGACGCGAACAACAACATGATGCTGTACACGGGTGATGGCGCGGGTCATGTCAGCGGTGGTACGCCGATGTTGGGCACCAGCGGCCTGTGGGCCAACTTCAAGGCGATCGCGGCCGGTGACTTCCTGGGCAACGGCAAGGTCGACATCGCGGGGATCGACGCCAACAACAACATGATGCTGTACACGGGCGACGGCGCGGGTCATCTCAGCGGTGGTACGCCGATGTTGGGGACCACGGGTCTGTGGGCTGGGTTCAAGGCGATCACCGCAGGTGACTTCACCGGCGACGGCAAGATGGACATCGCGGGGATCGACGCGAACAACAACCTGATGCTCTACACGGGCGATGGCAACGGTCATCTCAGCGGTGGTACGCCGATGTTGGGCACCAGCGGCCTGTGGGCGGGGTTCAAGGCGATCACCGCAGGTGACTTCACCGGCGACGGCAAGATGGACATCGCGGGCATCGACGCGAACAACAACCTCAAGCTCTACACCGGTGACGGCGCAGGCCACGTCAGTGGCGGCACCGACATGCTCGGCAGCACCGGTCTGTGGGTCGGCTTCCACTCGGTGATGGCCGGCGACTTCAACAGCGACGGCAAGGTCGACATCGCGGGTATCGACGCGAACAACAACCTCAAGCTCTACACCGGTGACGGCGCAGGCCACGTCAGTGGTGGCACCGACATGCTCGGCGGCAACGGCCTCTGGGCCGGCTTCTGAGCGCCGCCTGAAAGGGCCGCACCGCCGAAGCGCCGACCGATCCTCGTGGATCGGGCCGGCGCTTCGGCGCGTTCAGGACGCGGCGCGGCCGAAGGTGCGCCGGTAGGCCGTCGGCGACGTCCGCATGGTGCGGCCGAAGTGGTGGCGGTAGGTCGCGGCGCTCTCGAAGCCGACCGCCGCCGCGATCTCCTCGACGGTGCCGTCCAGCGATTCCAGCAGCGGGAGGCTGGCGGCGATCCGCTGGGTGATCACCCAGCGCATCGGGCTGGTGCCGTTGCGGGCGGTGAAGTGCCGCAGGTAGGAGCGGTCGGACATCTGCGCGGCGCGCGCCAGCAGCGAGATGGTGAGCGGCGAGGAGAGCTGCTCAAGGGCCCACTGCATGCTGCGGGTGATCCCGTCGTCCTCCTGGTCGACCGGTTTGACCGAGGCCTCGATGAACTGGGCCTGCCCGCCGTCCCGGTGCGGGGGGACGACGAAGCGGCGAGCGACCGTGTTGGCCACCTTGGCGCCGTGGTCGCGCCGCACCAGGTGCAGGCAGAGGTCGATGCCGGCGGCGCTGCCCGCACTGGTCAGCAGGTCGTCGTCGTCCACGTACAGCACATCGGGGTTGACCCGCACCTGCGGGTAGCGCTGCTGCAGCAGGTCGGCGTACCGCCAATGGGTTGTCGCCTCCCTGCCGTCCAGCAGGCCGGCGGCGGCCAGCGCGAAGGCGCCGGAGCAGATCGAGACGATCCGGGCGCCGCGCTCGTGGGCCGTCCGCAGCGCGGCGACCAGGCCGGGGGAGACCTCGCCGGTGAAGGTGTTGGGGACGGCGACGACGATGACGGTGTCGGCGGCGGCGAGTTCGTCCAGGCCGTGATGGGCGATCAGGGAGAAGCCGCCGACCGCGTTGAGTGCCGTGCCGGGCTGGTCGGCGCAGACCTTGAGGCCGTACCAGGGGGTGGCGAGCAGGCCGGCCAGCTCGGGGCGGGCGAGGCCGAACACCTCGACGACCACGCCGAGTTCGAACGGCGCCATGCCGTCGAAGGCGTACACAGCGATGGTGTGGACGGGCTCCGGGCGGCGCCCGATCGACACGGAGACCGGCTGCGAGCTGCGCTGTTCGGCCATCGGGGACCCCCTGCTGTGCTTGGCGAGATATTGGCGAGTGTAGTCGTTAGCGCCACTGTCGGGAGGTGGCCTGTCCGGCGGAAGATCGACTCATCGCCAGGACGTACCCGCAAATGCCCGTCAGGAGACCGAAGATGACCACCTCTGCTGCTCTCTCGCCCGTGACCGCGATCCCGGCCGCCTCCCCCGAGCGGGCCTTCGCCTTCTTCGCCGAGCGCCTCGGCTGCCAGGCCGACCCGGCGGACGTCTGGTACGCGATGCGCGACGCCGCGCAGCACGGCACCGCGCAGGACTTCACCCTGTTGGACGTCCGGATCGAGGGCGCCCACCGCAAGACCCACCTGCCCGGCGCGATCAGCCTGCCGCTGGCCGAGATCACCCCGGAGCGGGTCGCCGAACTGCCGGCCGGTCTGCTGGTCGTCTACTGCTGGGGCCCGGCCTGCAACGGCTCCACCAAGGGCGCGATGAAGCTCGCCGCGCTGGGCCGCGAGGTCAAGGAGATGATCGGCGGCCTGGAGTACTGGATCCGCGAGGGCTGGCCGACCGAGGGCCGCCGCCCGGTGGACCCCGCCACCGCCACCCCGGCCGATCTCGGCCTGGTGTGCTGATGCCCGGCTCCCCGCGGGGCCCGGGCATCAGCAGGCGCGCTGCGTGGGGTGGGTCAGCCGGTCAGGCCGGCCATCCACGCCTCGACCTCGGCGGACCGGCGCGGGAGCGCGGCCGAGAGGTTCTCGTTGCCGTCGGCGGTGACCAGGATGTCGTCCTCGATCCGCACACCGATGCCGCGGTACTCCTCGGGGACCGTCAGGTCGTCCAGCTGGAAGTACAGGCCGGGCTCGACGGTGAGGCACATGCCGGGCACCAGCTCGGTCTCCACGTAGGACTCGCGGCGCGCGTGGGCGCAGTCGTGGACGTCCAGGCCGAGCATGTGGCCGGTGCCGTGCAGGGTCCAGCGGCGCTGCAGACCGAGTTCGAGCACCTTCTCGACGTCGTACACCTGCGGGTCCAGCAGACCCCAGGCCAGCAGGTGCTCGGCCAGCACGCGCTGGGCGGCGTCGTGGAAGTCGCGGAACCGGCCGCCCGGCTTGACGGCCGCGATGCCGGCCTCCTGGGCCTCGTACACGGCGTCGTAGATCTTGCGCTGCAGCGGCGTGAACGTGCCGTTGATCGGCAGCGTGCGGGTGACGTCGGCGGTGTAGAGGGTGTGCGTCTCCACGCCGGCGTCCAGCAGCAGCAGCTCGCCGGGGCGCACGTCGCCGTCGTTGCGGACCCAGTGCAGGGTGGTGGCGTGCGGGCCGGCGGCGCAGATCGAGCCGTAGCCGATGTCGTTGCCCTCGACCCGGGCGCGGCGCCAGAAGGTGCCCTCGATCCAGCGCTCGGAGGTGGCCACAGCCTGGCCCAACTCCCGTACCACGTCGGTGAATCCGTTGACCGTGGCGTCACAGGCGGCGCGCAGCTCGCCGATCTCCCAGTCGTCCTTGACCAGCCGCAGGCCGCTCAGGAAGACCTTCAGCTCGTCGTCCCGCTCGGCGTTCGAGACGTCCGCGAGGGCGGCTTCGAGGCCGGCGTCGTAGCCGCGCACGATCCGGGTGGGGACGGCGCTGTCCGCGGCCTTGAGCTCCTCGGCGGCCTTGCGCACGTCGCGGGTCGGCAGTCCGAGCAGCTGCTCGGCCTCGGTCAGGCTGTTGCGGCGCCCGACCCACAGCTCGCCCTGGCCGTCCAGCCAGAACTCGCCGTTCTCGCGGTTGGAGCGGGGCAGCAGGTACACCGTCGCCTGGTGGCCGCCGGCCGCGAGCGGCTCCAGCACCAGCACCGCGTCCTCGCTCTGGTTGCCGGTGAGGTGCACGTACTCGCTGGCGGCACGGAAGGAGTACTCGGTGTCGTTGGAGCGGGTGCGCAGGTTGCCGGCCGGCACCACGATCCGCTCGCCGGGGTACTCGGCGCTCAGCGCGGCGCGGCGCGCGGCGGCGTAGGAGGCCTGCGGGATCGGCTGCAGGCCGCGCAGCTCGGTGTCGGCCCAACCGGACTTCATCGACGCGGCGAGCTCGTCGGACACCTCGGGGTACAGGCCGTTCTTGCGGCCCTTGATGGGCTGCTCGGCCTCGGTCTGCTCGATGCCGGCCCCCTCGGGGTTCTCGGCCGCTGCCGGGGTACGGTCCTCGGTCACGTACGTCGCCTCCTTGCGATTCTTGCCGCCTCGGACGCATCGGATCGCGACGCGGTGGGGCGGCCGTGCGTCCCATGGTACGGACGCCAGGCCGATCATCCGTTCGGCAGGTCCTGGTCCTCCCGGCGGCTACTCGAAGCGCGCGGCGAGCAGCACCAGGTCGTCGGTCGCGCCGCAGGCGGCCTCGTCACCGCTGCCGACGCAGCTGGTCAGCAGGTGTGCGCAGAGCCGGTCCGGGTCCTGCCGGACCTCGCGCGGGGCGTCCGCGGCGGCCTTGCGCAGGTTGGCCTGGCCCGCGTGCAGGGTGCTGCCGCAGCGCCGGGCCAGACCCTCGGTGTAGAGCAGCAGCAGGTCGCCGCGCTCGGCGTTCAGCTCGACGCCGGGCGCCTCCCAGCAGGCCAGCATGCCGAGCGGGGCGGAGAGCGAGGTCTCGACGAACTCGGCGCCGTAGCGGGTGACCAGCAGCGGCGGGCAGTGGCCCGCGCCGGCCAGCGCGATCCGCCGCTCGGCGGGCTCCACGCAGGCGTAGACGGCGGTCGCGGTGCGGGCCGGTTCGGTGGTCTTGAGCAGCAGCTCCAGGTCGCCGAGGACGGAGACCGGGTCCTCGCCCTCCAGCACCGCGTACGCCCGCAGCGCGGCCCGGACCCGGCCCATCGCGGTCGCCGCGCCGGGCGCCGAGCCCGGCCCGGCCCCCGGGCCGTCACCGGAGACGCTGCCGACACTCAGCCCGACCGAACCGTCCGGCAGCGCGATCGCGTCGTACCAGTCGCTGCCCGCCGAGAGGTCCAGACCGGCCGGCACCCAGCGGGCGGCCAGCCGCAGCCCGGGCACATACGGCAGGTGGTCGGGCAGCAGGCCGCGGCGCAGCGCCTCGGTGGAGCGCCGGCGGCGGTCCGCGTCGAGGCGGCCGGCCAGCAGCGGGGCGGCGAAGGCGCAGTAGCGGCGGGCCAGCTCCTGCTGCTCGCGGCCGGGCACGGTGGGCTGCTCGTAGAACCAGACGGCCGCGCCGAGCGGGCCGTCCTCCTCGGTGGCCAGCGGCAGCGCGAAGCAGGCGCCGATGCCCAGGCTCGCGGCGACCTCGCGAAAGCGCGGGCCGAGCGTCGGGTCGGCGAGGTCGTCATCGAGGTCGGCGGAGAGGTCAGCAGTGAGATCAGCGGTGAGATCTGGATGCAGCAGCTGCTCGGGGCGGTCGAACGCGCGCAGCAGGCCGGCGAACGGGCCCTGCTCGGTCGGGACGGTCTCCAGGGCGCCGAGCGCCGCCCGGTCCAGGGCCAGGCCGACCATGGTGCCGTGGGTCGGCTGCGGGCGTCCGGCGTCGGCGCAGTCGCGCGCGATCGGGACCAGCAGGGCGCGCCCGGCGCCCAGCAGGCTGGCACCGGAGTCCAGCAGAGTGGTCAGGGTGGCGTCGAGGCCGCGCGCCCCGGCCAGCCGCTCGGTGTGCCGGGCCAGCCAGTCGAGGGCGGCGAGCCGGCCGTCGAGCCGCTCGTCGATTCCGCCGTCGAGCGTGCCGACCCGCCCGCTGCCGATCCCGCCGTCGGACGGGGCGTCAGCCGGCTCGGCCGCCCGGCCGGTGGTGGGCTGCTCGGTCGGTCGGTGGACGGCGGGGGAGTGCGGCGGCGGACCGAGCAGCGGGGCGCCGGAGTCCAGCAGGGTGGTCAGTGTGGCGGCGGTCAGGTCCGGAGCGCCGCTGCCCGCACCACCGCCGCCACCACCGGCGGCGGACGGATGGTTGTCACTCATGCCGCAACTCCCAGCGCTGTGGTACCTGTCACCCGGACAACCCCGAGGGGTGAGACCTGCCAAACCACTCGTAGTGCCCCACTTCTACACAGGACGGTTGGCGCGTGTCCAGGATCGGACCCCCGCCGGATGGCTGGTTCTGCGCCGGGCGCCGGGCCGACCGTGCGGAGTTGTGCGGAATGGAGCACCCGGGATGCGGGCACAAGCCAACGAGAGGCTGCCGGACCCTGCCCGGATCGTAGGGGTCCCCCGCCCGGCAACGCTGTTGACCAGAAGTCACTCACTCGTACGGTGGAACCGGAGGGTGCCGGAAGGCGTCCATTCGGTCGCATGAGGGATTCTCGTTCCAGGGGCGCGTCCGCGGCATGGCAGGCCGCCCGGCGCGCGTCCGTCGCGGTGCGGTGCCACATGAGCAAACCTGCGGTTCCCCGGCCGCGTCAGGTCAGGTCTCGACAGTCGTGCTCCCCCGATGGTCCCGGAAAGGAACGAGCGCTCATGCGTGAGATGTCCGAGATGTCCGGAAGACACCGCAGGAACCGGCAGGCGCTGCTCCAGGCGGCGTTGACCTGCGTCGAGCGGTGGCGCTGGCCGGTGGTCCCCGGGGCGGTCGTGGTGGAGCGCGAGCCGGACGGTGCGCAGTGCGCGCTCTCCTGCTCGTGCGGCAACCCGGTCTGCGCCGTGCCCGGCGCGCACCCGGACGAGCACCCGCTGCTGGCGGCCACCACCGAGGCACGGATGGTGCGTTGGTGGTGGGAGCGGCTGAGCCCGCAGGCGTCGCTGATCGTCGCCACCGGCGGCGCGGTGGCGGCCGTCAGCCTGCCGGCCGTGGCGGGTGCCCGGGTGCTCGACTACCTGGACGCACTGCGGGTGCCGTCCGGTCCGGTGCTGGCGACGGCGAGCCGCTACGCGCTGCTGGTCGCGCCGTACTCCTACCCCGAGTTGGCGGAGCTGCTGGTGGCGCAGGAGGAGACCCTGCTGCCCGGTGGCGGGCCGGGGCGGGTGCCGAGCTCGGTGCGGTACCACGGGCCCGGCGGCTATCTGGTGCTGCCGCCCTCGCGCCTGGGGGAGGGCGGCCGGGAGGCGGTGCGCTGGGTGCGGCGGCCGGTGGCGCTGCCGGGCGGGGGTGTGCGGCTGCCGGCCGTGACGGCCTTGCTGGAGCCCTTGCTCGCGGCCGGAACGGCGGCGCCGGACGGGACTCGACTGGCGTACTGAGGGCCTGGCGGCGGCCTGCCGGCCGGTGTCCGGCGGGGTCTTCGGCGCGTTCTCCGATGGGCACGGCCCCGGAAATTGAAGATCCGGCCGCTGGCGACGGGGGATGCACCAGCGACCGGACTGTTTAAACAGTAACAAGGATTGGCGCCGTAGCCAATTTCCCCGCGCGGCCCGGCGCCCGAGATTTCGGGCCCGCCGGGCCAGGTGTGACCGGTATCACGTCGGATGACCGATGTCGATCACACTGCGCCAGGTTCCGTCAGTTGAGCGTGACCTGACGGTTCACCAGGTTGGCGCGCGCCTTGCGCTCGTCCGCCGTCAGCGGTGCGGGAGCCGCCAGCGTGGCGGCCAGGCGCTCGGCGAAGGCCGCCGCCGGCTTCTCGCAGTCGGCGGCCGACATCGCCACCGGCAGGTCCCAGACCGGCACCAGCAGGCCGTGCGCGCGGAACGAGCCGACCAGCTTGGTGCCCTCGCCCAGCGAGGACTCGCCGGCCGCCGAGAGCCGCGCCAGCGCGTCCAGCAGCTGCTCCTCGGGGACAGTCATCACCCAGCGCAGGTGGTTCTTCTCCGGGGTGCTGCACCAGTACGAGGACTCCACGCCGGTGAGCTTCTCGGTGGGGATCGCCGAGGCGTTGGCGCGCTCCAGGGAGGCGGCCACCTCGCCGGTGGCGGACTCCGCGTCCTCCAGCCAGAACTCGAACCCGGTGTGCACGGCCGGGACGAACTCGGCCTCCAGGTCCAGCAGTTCCTGCAGGCGCGGGCCCTCGGCGGAGGCCCGGCGGGTCGGCACCGGCGTGCCGGGGGCGGTCACCAGGGCCTCCACCAGGGCGTCGGCCAGGTCGCGGCTGAGGTCGCCGGAGGAGGACTGGGTCTGCAGGCCGAGCAGGATCGACCCGTCGGGGCGGCGCAGCGCCGGCCAGGCCAGCGGCAGCACGGTCGCCAGTGCCACGGACGGGACGTCGCCGTCGGCACCCGCGAGCGCGGCGGCCGTCAGCTTCAGCGGCACGGTGGCGGCCGGCACCAGCTCGCGCAACGCCACCCAGTCGGCCTCACCCGGGAGTCCCTCGAACGGACGGTGCACCAGCTCCTGGACGGCGTGCGCGGCTTCGCGGCCGTGGCAGGCCTTGTAGCGGCGGCCGGAGCCGCAGGGGCAGTCCTCGCGGGCCCCGACGACGGGGACGGTGCCGGTCGGCGCGGCGGTGCGGCTCTGCTGGGGCGACTTCTTGGCGGCCTTCTTGGCCATGGTGCGGCTCTCCCGGGACGGTGGTCTCTGTCTCCGGGGCAGCCTACTGAGATTTGCCCCTCGGCCCGATTCGCGCCGACCCGCCCCGACCCCGACCCGCCCCGACCCGCCCCGACCCCGACCCGCCCCGACCCGCCCCGACCCGCCCCGACCCGCTCCGACCCGTGCCCAGGCGCTAAGCCGAGCGTGCGTGCTCGGCGTCGTGCTCCGCGCCCGCCGCGGCGCTGTGCCCGGTGTAGGCGGGGAGCGCCGCCCAGACCGTCACCTCGCCCGGCGCGTCCCGGACTCCCCAGTCGGCCGCCAGCTCGCCGACGATGCTCAGCCCGCGGCCGCCCTTGGCGGTGAGCGAGGGGCTGGCCGGCAGCGGTCTGGTCGGCGCGCCGCCGTCGGTGACCTCCAGGGTCAGCAGGCCGTCGGTGTGCATCTGCCAGCGCACCAGCACGCCGCCCGGGTCGTCCGGTTCGGTGTGCTCGCCGCGGTTGTCGTCGCGGTCGGTGTGCTCGCGCGGGAGGTCGTCGGAACTCTCCGCACGGCTGTCCGTCGCCACGGCCGAGCGGGCGGCCGCTACCGGATTCACCGCGCGCGCGCCGCGGGAGGAGCGCGCGCCGTGCGCGGGGCGCGCGGCGGCGTTCGCGGAGTTCACCGCGTTCGGCGAGTTCACCCCGTTCGGCAAATCGTGCCGCAGCTCGCCGAATTCGACTGACGCCCCCCCGTCGAGATCGAGCAAAGGGCCCAGCGGCCGCGCATAGCGGCATGAATTACTGAGTAGTTCGGAAAGGATCAGAACCGCGTCATCGATGACGGTATCGGGCACCTCGTGGTCGCCCAGATCTCGCCGCAGTCGGCGCCGTGCGGCCCCGACACTGGCCGGACCGTGCGGCACCGCCATGGTCGATGAAGTCGGCACTTCGCGCGCCACCATCAACGCCACCCCCGGACCTCCTTCAGCGCTTGCCGAGGGATGGATGCCCCGGGGGAATGCGCCGGAAACAGGCTGAACTCGATCGTGGCGCGTCAATTGTGGAACGCTTGCGGAGCAGCAACACGCTGTGTGCAAAAGGTGATTCACTGCTTACCCTGCGTCAATCGGGGGGAGCGGGAATCCGTACGCCGGGCCGCTCGCGCCACCCCTGCCCGCGCCCGCGTACGCCAACTCGCGCGCCGGTCAGCGCGCTCCGGGCCCGCCGCCCGCCCCACCGACTGCCTGCCGCCTGCCTGCCGCCGTCAGCGGCCCAACTGCTCCAGCACATCGCGTGGGCGGTTGGTGATGATCGCCTCCACACCGAGCTCCAGGCAGAGTTCGACGTCCTCGGGCCGGTCCACCGTCCAGACGTGCACCCGGTGCCCCGCGGCGCGCAGCCTGGTCACCAACTCCGGCTGCTTGCGGATGAGTTCGATGCCCGGCCCGGCGATCACCGCGCCGCCCGGCAGGCCCTGGCCGCGCCACAGCCGCGGCAGCAGCGCGTGCTCGAAGAGGAACACTCGGGGGAAGTCCGGCGCGGCCGCCCGCACCCGGCCCAGCGCCAGGCCGGAGAAGCTCATGATCCGCGCGTGCGCCCGGTCGGGGGCCTCGTCCGGATTGCCGACGATCTTGAAGCGGTCCAGCATCCGGAGCAGCTCGGCCTCCACCCGGCCGCGGTAGCGCACCGGGTGCTTGGTCTCGATGGCCAGGTCCACCCGGCGGCCGCAGTCGGCCACCAGCTCCAGCAGGCTCTCCAGACGCAGCACCCGGGCGCCGTCCGCCTCGGGGCCGGCCTGCTTCCAGGAGCCGAAGTCGTGGCTCTCCAGCTCCGCCAGGGTGAGCGTGGAGACCACGCCCCGCCCGTCCGAGACCCGGCTGATGCCGCGGTCGTGGACGCAGACCAGCTGCCCGTCCGCGGTCAGCCGGACGTCGCACTCGACGGCGTCCGCGCCCTCCTCCAGCGCCCGGCCGTAGGCCACCAGAGTGTGTTCGGGGAGCGCCGCCGAGGAGCCGCGGTGGGCGACCACCTGCACCGGCCGCGCGCTGCGGCCGGGGGTGGGGGCGGAGAGGTCGGGAGTGGTCACGTTCCAACCCTAGGACGTGGAGGTGACGCGGACGCGACCACACCCCCAACTCCGGGGGGCGCAGCTACTCCGCAGGCGCGGCCGGCGCGGCCGGGGTGAGCCTGGTCAGACCCCAGGTGACCAGCGCCGCGACCAGGAAGGAGAAGAGCGAGGCCGAGGACCACTGCTGCGGAGTGAAGTGCACCAGCGACTGCACGCTCGTCCAGAAGTGCGTCCACCAACCGGCGATCGCGGTCGGCGCCAGGAACTGGTACATGGCGAAGCCCAGCGCCCACGGCAGCAGCATCAGCGGGCGGGCCGGGGAGTCCTGCGACATGTCCCAGCCCTGCCGGCCGCGGCCGAGGAAGAAGTCCACCGCGAGCACCGCGAGCAGCGGCACGAAGACTGAGCCGATCAGCCCCAGGAAGTTGTAGTACGAGGCGGTGAACTCCTTGATCAGCAGCGCCAGCACCGTCACCAGCACGCCGATTCCGCCGGTCAGCAGCCGCCGGTCCACCCGCGGGAACAGGTTGTGCACCGACATCGCGGTCGAGTACACGTTGGCGAACGACTGGTCCGCCTCGCGCAGTACCAGCACCAGCAGGAACGCCCAGCCGGCCGTCACCCCGGCGAAGGAGTCGAGCAGGTTGTCGACGTTGCCGTGCGACTGCAGCAGCGCGATCAGGCCCAGCAGGTAGCACCAGACCTGGGCGATCGTGTAGCCGGAGAAGGTGCCCCAGAACGAGGCGCCCGGGGTGCGCGAGTGCCGGGTGTAGTCGGCGGCCAGCGGCACGAAGGAGATCGAGACGGCGATGATCGCGTCCGTGGCGCCCAGGAAGCCCTTCCAGTTGCCCGCGCCCGGGTCGGGGAAGCCCTGGCGGGCCAGCTGGACGGTGAAGTAGACCATCGCGATGCCCACCGCGATCGCCACGTACTTGCGCAGCGCGGCGATCGAGCCGAGCGGCCAGATGGTCAGCGCCGTGGTCACCGCCCCCGCCCAGCACCACGAAGAGCCAGCGCCAGCCCTGGGTGTCGGCCACCGTCTGGGCGCCCCAGGCGATCACGATCAGCTCGTACACCCCCCAGCCGACGCACTGCAGGATGTTCAGCACGGTCGGCAGGTACGACAGCCTGGTGCCGAACAGCCCGCGCAGGACGGCCATCGCCGGCGCACCGGTACGGGCGCCGATCAGCGCGGCCACGCCGAGCATCGCCGTACCGATCACCGTGCCGACCACGATCGCCGTGACGGCGGCCGTGAAGGAGAGCTCACTGCCCGGCTGGCCGAGCACCGTGGCGGCGCTGGTGAAGCCGATCAGGCTGATCCCGAGGTTGGCCCAGAGCGCGAACTGGTCCTTGAAGCCCAGCGTGCGCGGCGGTGCGGTGTCCAGCGTCAGCGGGGCCTCGGGGCGAGCGCTCGGGGCACCCGGCGGCCGGTCCAGCAGCGCGGACGAAGATGGGGAAGGCGAAGCAGCCGTCATGGCGATACTCCCTACGCCGGCATTACCCGGTCAGGTTCCGGCGGTCAGCACTCCCTCGCCCGCATCGCCCGAGTGATCATGGCGTACGGTCGAACAGCGCACTCTCAGCCTGGTGGGTCCAAGCTCCCGCGTGTCAGATTTGGCAGCGCAAGGGTAGCCCGACCTGGTGATTCCGCCAAGGTGGAGGCAAGTGCGCCGTCCGCATCGCGGAACTCTGCTCGGGGGGATCCGGGAGAGGGTTCCGAACGGCGGGCGGGGGGCTGTTCGGCCTACCTAAGGATTCTTAGCGGTTCTTCAGGGGGCTCCTTACGGCAACCAGATCCGTCATGGGAAAAACTATGGGCCAAGGTCCTGTCAGCGATGGAGGTCGTCCGTGAGCACCGAGCACGAGAGTGAGCCCGCCGGGCCGCAGGGGGAGCAGCCCTCCAGCGGCCACGGGGAGCAGGGGGGCACGCCGCCGGTGGGTGAGTCGATGCCGACCCTCGCGTTCACCAAGCTCAACGCCCCGGAGCCGGAGGCAGCGGTGGCTTCCGAGGCGACTTCGGAGTCGGCTTCGGAGTCGGTTCCCGAGCCGACCGTTGTCATCCCGGTCGAACCGGCCGCCGCACCGACCCCGGCGCCGGCCGCGGCTCCCGCCTACCTGGACGCGCCGCCGCCCGTCGTGCCGGCCGCTCCGGCCGCGCCGACCCCGGCCACCCCGGCCGCACCGGCTCCCGCCTACCTGGACGCGCCGCCGCCCGTCGTGCCGGCCGTCCCGGTCGCCGCCGAGGCGCCCGAGAACCCGTACGCGGCGCCGACCGAGGACACCTCGGCCGGCACGCCGATCACGCCCGGCGTGCCCGCGGCGTCCGCGCCGCACGCCGAGCACCACCCCTTCGGCGCCGGCCAGCCGCTCGGCGGCTGGGGCAACCCGCCGGCCGGCCCCGGCGGCCCGGGCTACCCGGGCGACTACCCCGGCGGCTACGGCGAGCCCGCCGCACCGCGTAAGAAGCGCGGCGGCCTGGTCGCGCTGATCGCCGCCGTCGCGCTGGTCGCCGGCCTCGCGGGCGGTGTCGCCGGCGCCGCGATCAAGGACAACGGCAGCGGCACCATCGGCTTCACCTCCAGCAGCCACAGCAGCACGACCGTCACCGCCGGCGACAACACCAAGTCGCTCAACCGCGCCCCCGACTCGATCGCCGGCATCGCCGCCAAGGCGCTGCCCAGCACCGTCACCATCAAGGCGGACGGTGCCCAGGAGTCCGGCACCGGCACCGGCTTCGTCTTCGACACCCAGGGCCACATCCTCACCAACAACCACGTGGTCGCCCCGGCGGCCAACGGCGGCAAGCTGACCGTCAAGTTCTCCGACGGCTCGACCTACGCCGCCTCGGTGGTCGGCCAGGCCAAGGGCTACGACGTCGCGGTCATCAAGCTCGACAACCCGCCGACCAACAAGCTCGTCCCGCTCCCGCTGGGCGACTCGGACCAGGTCGCGGTCGGCGACGTCACCATCGCCATCGGCGCGCCGTACGACCTGGAGGGCACCGTCACCTCCGGCATCGTCAGCGCCAAGAACCGCCCGGTCGCCTCCGGCGACGAGAGCGGCGCGCAGGTCTCCTACATGAACGCCCTGCAGACCGACGCCTCGATCAACCCCGGCAACTCCGGTGGCCCGCTGCTCAACGCGAGCGGCGCCGTGATCGGCATCAACTCCGCCATCCAGTCGAACTCGACCGGCAGCAGCGGCGGCCAGGCCGGCAGCATCGGCCTCGGCTTCGCGATCCCGATCAACCAGGCCAAGCGGGTCGCCCAGATGCTGATCCAGACCGGCACCCCGGTCTACGCCATCCTCGGCGTGCTGCGCAACGACGACTACCAGGGCGACGGCGCGCAGATCCAGTCCGGCCCCGTCCAGGGCCAGCCCGCCATCACCCCCGGCGGCCCCGCCGACAAGGCCGGCCTCAAGGCCGGCGACGTCATCACCAAGTTCGGCGGCATCCCGATCGACAACGCCCCCGGCCTCGTCAGCGAGATCTGGACCCACCAGCCCGGCGACCAGGTCCAGCTCCAGTACACCCGCAACGGCCAGACCGCCACCACCACCGTCACCCTCGGCGCCAAGACCGGCGACAGCTGACCCCCACCAAAACCGAGTGCACCAATCCCCACCGGACCCGTTAGGCTGACCTCCGCCAGGAGGGTTGCCCGAGCGGCCTAAGGGAACAGTCTTGAAAACTGTCGTGGCGTGACCCGCCACCGTGGGTTCGAATCCCACATCCTCCGCAGGAGAACGGCCCCTGACCAGCAACGCTGGTCAGGGGCCACCTGCATTTCCCGTCCCTGGCAGTCCGTCAGCGCCCGCTGATGCCCGGCGGCGTCCCTTTCTTCGACTCCCGTCCCGGGGCCCGGGGGCGGCTCCCGACGGGGCGGCTTTCGTCCGGGCGGGCCGCACGGCAGAGTGCGGGGCGTGGGGTGTGTGTCCGGCGTGCCCCCTGGCGAGAGGAGGCGGTGCCGGTGAGTGGACTGGCCGAGCGGCTGATGAAGGGGCTCCCGCAGTCCGCGGTCGTGGTGGATCCGGCGGTGACGGCCGCGTACCGGCACGACATGGCCGGCTTCTGCGCGTCGGGGGCGCCGGCGGTGGTGGTGTTCCCGTCCACCGTCGAGGAGGTCCAGCACGTCCTGCGGACCGCGACCGAGCTGGGCGTGCCGGTGGTGCCGCAGGGCGCGCGGACGGGGCTGTCGGGCGCGGCGAACGCGGTGGAGGGGTGCATCGTCCTCTCCCTGGTGAAGATGGACCGGATCCTGGAGGTCGACCCGGTCAACCGGATCGCGGTGGTCGAGCCGGGCGTGGTCAACGCGGTGCTCTCGCGGGCGGCCGGTGAGTACGGGCTGTCCTATCCGCCGGACCCGTCGAGCTGGGAGTCGTGCACCATCGGCGGCAATATCGGCACCGGCGCGGGCGGCCTGTGCTGTGTGAAGTACGGGGTGACCAGCGAGTACGTGCTGGGCCTTGACGTGGTGCTGGCCGACGGCCGGCTGCTGCGTACCGGTCGGCAGACCGCCAAGGGGGTGGCCGGTTACGACCTGACCCGGCTGTTCGTCGGCTCGGAGGGGACGCTCGGTGTGGTGGTCCGCGCGGTGCTGGCCCTGCGGCCCGCGCCGGCACCGCAGTTGGCGATGGTGGCGGAGTTCGCCGACGCCGACGCGGCCTGCGCGGCGGTCTGCGCGGTGATGGCGGCGGGGTTCACCCCGTCGTTGATGGAGCTGATGGACGCGGTCAGTGTGCGGGCGGTCAACCAGCTGGCGCAGATGGGACTTCCGGAGTCCACCCAGGCGCTGTTGCTGGTCGCCTTCGACGGGGCTGACCCGGCGGGCGAGTTGGCCGCGGTCGGCGAGCTCTGCCGGGCGGCCGGCGCCACCGAGGTGGTCCCGGCCGAGGACCAGGCGGAGTCCGAACTCCTGCTCCAGGCACGTCGGTTGTCGTTGACGGCGATGGAGCAGCTGGGCACCACGATGGTCGACGATGTCGCGGTGCCGCGCTCGCGGCAGGGCGCGATGCTGAACGGGGTCGCCGAGATCGCCGAGCGCTACGGGCTGACCATCGGCGTGGTCTGCCACGCGGGTGACGGCAACACCCACCCGATCGTCGCCTTCGACGCGGACGACCCGGACGAGGTGGACCGGGCCCGGCAGTCCTTCGACGCGATCATGGCGCTCGGCCTGGAACTGGGCGGCACGATCACCGGCGAGCACGGCGTCGGACTGCTCAAGCGGGAGTGGTTGGCGAAGGAGTTGGGGCCGGTCGGACTGGAGCTGCAAAAGCAGATGAAAGGATTGTTTGACCCCCTGGGAATCCTCAATCCGGGCAAGCTGTTCTGAGCCATTTCGGCAGCCGTCCGGTGGCGAACGGGCGCCGAAAGTCAGGCGCAGCGGCCGCCCGGGGCTTTCGGATGACCGATATGTATCGGCTTTCTGTGAGTCAGGGTTTAGTGATCCGACTTCACGCGTTCGAGCTAAAACTCTTGGGGGGGGCTGGTGCTTTGTCGATTTGTTGCGGAAGTCTGTGTCTCGGCGTCGCAGCCCGCAGGGGTTCGTCTGGCCGCGAACTCCCGCACCAGTGAGACCAGTTCGTCCAGTTCAAGCTTCTTGGAGGATTCCATGGCTCGTTTCCGTACCGCTCGCGTGATCGTCGCCCTCGCCGCCGCTCCGCTCGCCGCAGGCCTGCTGCTGGCAGGGGCCGGCGCAGCCGCTGCCGACAACGGCGCTCTTGCCGGTGACCACTCCAACAGCAGCGTCGTCTCCAACGTGGGCAGCGGGAACGTCTTCGGATCGGTCGACGGAAACTACAACTGGACGCAGCAGACGGCCACCGGCTCGGGTGCTTCGAACCAGAACAACACCCTTGCGGTCAAGGGCAACTCGGGTCTGGTCTACGCCGACCAGTCCAACAAGAACGTGCACATCCACTTCGCGCCCGTCATCGGCTGAGTGCCGGCCTGACGGGGTGGTTCCAGGGCCTCGGCAGGATCGAGAACGACCGGCGGCGGAAAGGGTCACCGCATTCCGGTCCGTGGGCGGTGCCGGCAACGGCACCGCCCACCGGCGTTTCCCCCGCACACCGCTAAGGACGACGTCCCGTCAGGGTGGCCCCGGCGCTCGCGGCCACCACGCAGCCGATCCCCAGCAGCTGTTCCCAGCGCAGCAGTTGGCCGAGCACCAGGAGCCCGACCAAGGCGCTGACGGCCGGCTCCAGGCTGAGGATGATGCTGAACACCCGCTCCGGGATCCGGCGCAGCGCCGTCAGCTCCAGCATGTATGGGACGATCGGGAGCAGCAGCGCGACCCCGACCACCGAGAGCAGCAGCCGCCCGGGGTGTTCGGCGCCGGCCAGCCCGTGCCAGGCCTGGCCGAGGCCGAGCGGCGCGACCAGCACCGCGGCGACCGTGATCGACACCGCCTGCCCCTCGAAGCCCTGGAACGCCGCCCCCACCCGGTTGGTGAAGAGGATGTACCCGGCGTAGCAGGCGGCGGCCCCGGCACCCGCGGCGAGTCCGAGCGGGTCGAGCCCGCCGTGACCGCCCACCGCTCCCGAGCCGCCGACCGCTCCCGAGCCGGCCGCCACCCCCGCGCCGCCCCCGGCGGGCTGCCCGCCGATGACGGTCAGCAGCAGGACGCCGCCCGCCGCCAGCAGCGCCCAGGCCAGGTGGCTCGGCCGCCGCGCGAGGATCAGCGCCACGGCGAGCGGCCCGAGGAACTCCAGCGTCGCCGCCGTCCCCAGCGGCAGCCGATCGGAGGTCACCGCGAACAGCACGGCCATCCCGGCCGTGGCCAGGCCGAGCACGCCGGTCGCGGCCAGATCGCGACAGCTTCGACCGCGCAGCCGGGGCCGGGTCGCGCTCAGCATGATCACCGAGGCCGTGGTCAGCCGCAGGAAAGAGGCGCCGAGCACCCCGAGCGACCCGAACAGCGAGGTGGCGATCGCCAGTCCGGTCTGCGCGGTGACCATCGCCAGCACGCAGAGCAGCGGCGCCGGCGTCCGCCCGACAGCCCGGTGTGCCAGCTCCACCGGCCCCCGCGCCCCCAGCCGGACGGCGCCCGCACCCGGGCCGAGGCGGTCGGGCGCGGACGCGGGCAGGACGAGCGGCTCGCCGGGGTCGCCAGGAGGCATGCGGCCGAGTGTGACGTCAGCGCACCACCCTGGCAAGGTCCTGACGCACCCGGCGAGCGTTACGCCACACGGGTGCCGCCGGTCAGCCGCTGGAGGTCGCCACCGGGGAGGCGGAGGGGATACCGCCCGGCGACGCCCCGGTGGTGCGGACGGCACCGCTCCGCCCGGCCTCCCGGCTGCCGGCCCGGCTGCCCGCCGACTCGGTGTCGACCCGCCGGGCCGCGGCCACCGGCTGGGACGCCGGCTGGTCCGCCCCCTGCACCCGGTAGCCGGACCTCACCGCGTCCACCAGCCCGCCCCCCAGCCCGCTCTCCGGCCGGCCCACCCGCCCGCCCGCGTCGGCGCGGTCGATCCGGATCACCAGGTTGCGCTCCCGGTTGTCGCGGCCCGCCCAGTCATGGTCCTTGCTGCGGATCAGCTGGCTGCGCACGCCGTTCAGCTCCGTCCACTTGCCGAGCACCGCTCGCACGTTCGGCCGCCAGCTGCCCTCGTACTGGTGCTCGACGGCGAGGTCCCAGCCGTGGCCGATGCCGGTGTCGTCGATCAGCTCGCTGGCCCCGACCGTGCCGGGGACGACCACGGTGGCCCCGCGCCGGATGCTCACCACCACGCGCTGCGGCCAGTCCGCGTCCACCCCGACCACCGTGATCCTGCAGGGGCCTTCGTACCAGGGCATCAGGTACCTCCGTGCTCGCTTCGTCGGGGCCCGGAACCGGAGCCTCCCACCCAGAGACACGGCCGCCCGCGGGCGCCAGGTTCGGCGTTGAGCTCCTGGTCTCATCCGCCGCCAAGATGCTGACAACCGGCGCGGGCAGGCGACAGAATCAAACTGTGGCCCTTGCTACCCGCCGGTAGTGGTATCCCCAGGGGCGCACGCAGCCCGTCCGGTCAAGGAGGCCCCGTGTTCAGCACCATGCAGGACGTACCACTCACCGTCGCCCGGATCCTGGCGCACGGGTCGACCGTCCACGGGCGCGCCACGGTCACCACCTGGGACGGTACCGGCCCGGTGGCCCGCAGCTTCGCGGAGGTCGGCGCCCGCAGCGCCCAGCTCGCGTACGCGCTGCGCGACGAACTGGGTGTCACACCGGAGCACGTCGTGGGAACGCTGATGTGGAACAACGCCGAGCACATGGAGGCGTACCTGGCCGTCCCGGCGATGGGCTCGGTGCTGCACACGCTCAACCTCCGCCTGCCCGCCGCCCAGCTCTCCTTCATCATCAACCACGCCGCCGACCACGCGATCATCGTCAGCGGCAGCGTCCTGCCACTGCTGGCCGGGGTGCTGCCGCAGCTGGCGCTGACCCTCAAGCACATCGTGGTGAGCGGCCCCGGCGACCTCTCGCTGCTGGCCGGCTTCACCGGCACCGTGCACGAGTACGAGCAGCTGATCGCCGGCCGGCCCACCACGTACCCGTGGCAGGACGAGATCGACGAGCGCCGCCCGGCGATGATCTGCTACACCTCGGGGACCACCGGCGACCCCAAGGGCGTTGTCTACAGCCACCGTTCGATCTACCTGCACTGCATGCAGGTGAACTCCGCCGCCAGCTTCGCGCTCACCCCGTACGACATCGCACTGCCGGTGGTGCCGATGTTCCACGTCTGCGCCTGGGGCATCCCGTACGCCGCCTTCATGTCCGGCGCGAGCCTGCTGATGCCGGACCGCTTCCTCCAGCCGCAGCCGCTCGCCGCGATGATCGAGCAGGTCAGGCCGACCGTCACCGGGGCCGTCCCGACCATCTGGAACGGCCTGCTGGACGAACTCGACCACCCGACCGGCCGCGAAACCCGCTACGACACCTCCTCGTTGCGCACCGTGGTGATCGGCGGCTCGGCCTGCCCGCCCGCCCTGATGCGCGGCTTCGAGGACCGCCACGGCATCCGGGTGGTGCACGCCTGGGGCATGACGGAGACCTCCCCGCTGGGCACCTACGCCCTGCCGCCGGCCGGACTGACGCCCGAGGAGGAGTGGCCCTACCGGCTCACCCAGGGTGTCTTCCCCGCCTCCGTGGAGGCCCGGCTGACCGGCCCGGACGGCGAGCGGATGCCCCACGACGGCGTATCGGCAGGCGAGTTGGAGGTCCGCGGCCCGTGGATCGCCGGCGCCTACTACGGCGGCGCCGGCCAGGACCCGGAGCGCCCCGAGGACAAGTTCTCCGAGGACGGCTGGCTGCGCACCGGTGACGTCGGCACGATCACCCCGGACGGCTTCCTCACCCTCACCGACCGGGCCAAGGACGTCATCAAGTCCGGCGGCGAGTGGATCTCCTCGGTCGAGCTGGAGAACCACCTGATGGCCCATCAGGAAGTGGCCGAGGCAGCCGTGGTGGCGGTCCCGGACGAGAAGTGGGGCGAACGGCCCCTGGCCACCGTGGTGTTGCGCCCCGGCGCCACCGTCGGCCTGCCCGCCCTGCGCGCCTTCCTCGCCGAGCGGGTCGCCTCCTGGCAGCTCCCCGAGCGCTGGTCGATCGTCGACGCCGTCCCGAAGACCTCGGTCGGCAAGTTCGACAAGAAGGTCATCCGCGCCGACTACGCCGCCGGCCGCCTCACCGTGACCGTCCTCGGCAAGGAGTAACCGCCCGGCGCGCACGGCGACCTCCCCAATGAAGGGGAGGTCGCAAGCGCCTGTCTGCTACCCCGCCGAGCCCGCCGAACCAGGCTCGCCGAGCGCGCCGATGCGGCCCAGCAGGTCGACGATGCGGGACTGCACGTCGTTGCTGGTGGAGCGTTCGGCGAGGAAGAGGACGGTCTCGCCGGTGCGCAGCCGGGGGAGTTCGGCCGGGTCGAGGTCGACCGCGGTGTAGACGACCAGCGGCGTGCGGTGCAGGCGGTCGTTGGCGCGCAGCCAGTCGAGCAGACCCAGCCGGCGGCGGCGGATCTTCAGCAGGTTCATCACCACGAGGTTGGGCTGCACGCTGCTCGCCTTGGAGACCGCCTCGATCTCCGAGATGGCGTGTTCGACGTGCATACCGCGCCGCTCCAGGCTGCTGATCAGCGCGGCGGCGATGTCCGGGTCGGACTCCACCAGCAGCACCCGGGCGGCGTGGTTGGCGCTGTCCCGGGGGGCCAGCGCGCGCAGCAGGACGGCGGGGTCCGCGCCGTACGCGGCGTCCCGGGTGGCCTGGCCGAGGCCGGCCGTGACGAGCACCGGGACCCGGCTGTTCAGCGCGGCGGTGCGCAGCGACTGCAGGGCGGTCCGGGTGATCGGCCCGGTCAGCGGGTCGACGAAGAGCGCGGCGGGGAAGGCCGCGACCTGCGCGTCCACCTCTTCGCGAGAGCGGACTATCACCGGGCGGTAGCCGCGCTCCTGGAGCGCCTGCTTGGTGGACGCGTCGGGCTCCGGCCAGACCAGCAGCCGACGCGGCCGACCGTCGGCGGCGGGGCTCACCATCGTGGGGTAGTCGGGGTATTCGGGCACCCGGGGTGCGGCGTTCGGACCGGCGGCCGGCGCGGCATCGTCCTCGCCGGACAGCCGCGGCAGGTCGCGGTCGGCCTCGGCCTCGCGGGAAGCGGCATTGGCCGCGGCGGAGGTGTCCGAGGGGGCCGGGCCCAGCTCGGCCATCGGGCGCGCGGCCGGGCGCGGCTCGACGGACGCGGGCGCCTCCGGCGTGGGGCTCGGGAACGCTCCGGGGAACGCGCTGGCGAAGCCGCCGGCCGGGCGCGGCGGGGTCAGTTCGCCCAACCCGCTGCCCACCGGCACCTGCTGTGGCACGGGCAGCAGCGGCGCGCCGCCCGCCGGCGGAGCGCTCGGCATCGGCGGTGCGGGGGCCGCGGCGGAACCGGTGGCTTCGGTCAGGGCAAGCGCCGTCGAAGGCGCGCTGCCGTCCGACCCGGCCGGGTTCTCGCCGCCCGCTCCGGAGGGGATGCCCAGTCGGCGACGACGGCCGGTGGGCTGCACCGGCGCGGTCGGCCCAGCGGCCGGCAGCTCGGCGGGGACGGCCGGGAGGGCGTGCTCCAGGCCGGGGTAGAGCGGCATACCGGGGTCGGGGACACCCGGCAGCGAGAGCGCCGCCGGTTCGTCGGGTGCGGCACCGGGCGCGGGCAGCGCCCGCCGCCGCCGCGAGCCTGGCGCACCCTGAGCAGCGCCCTGACCAGCACCCGGACCAGTGCCCGCTGACGTGCTGCCCGGACCAGCGTCCGGCGCCGACTCGGCCTCACCCGGCACGCCGTCGCGGCCGACCGCACCCGTCGGGCCCGGTCCCAGCGCGAACGGGGTGCGCGGTTCGGGCGCGTGGGCCTGCGCCGGAATCATGGCCTGACCAGCTTCGGCGGCAGCAGCAGCCGGGACCGGCGCCGAGGCGTCGGCCGAAGGCCCGGGGCCGAGCGCGAGCGGCCCGAGCGAGGGCCCGTTCTGCGCCGCCCGCGACTGCGCGGCCCGCTTCAGCCGCGCGGCCCGCCCGCCGGACTGGGCCTCCTCGGCCGCCGCGTCCTCGGCCACCGGCGGGACGCCGTCCGCCGTCGCGGTCAGTTCGGGCACGCCGGGCAGGTCCGGCAGCACCGCCGTGTCCGTCTCGCGCGGGACGAGCCGGCCGGCCCCGGACGCCGCGCGGGCAGCCGCGGCCCGAGCCGCCGCCGGGTCGAGCGGGAGCTCCACCACATACGTCGTACCGGCGTGGTTCGGCAGCTCGTGCGGCTGCAGCACGCCGCCGTGCCGCTCGACCAGGCCGAGCGCGATCGGCAGGTGCACCCGGCTGCCGCCGCGACCGGGGCCGCGGACCTCGATCCGGGCCACCTCGCCACGCTGCGCCGCCGCCAGCACCACGGTGGGCGGGCCGGCCGGTCCGTCCGGGCCGGGCGGCGTGGCGGTGAGCGCGATGCCGCTCACGTCGGCGACCAGATGGGCCAGCGCCTGGGCCAGCCGCTCATGGTCGGCGGTCACCTCGACGGGCGCCGCGTGCACCGAGAACCGCAGCCGACCCGTGCCGACCAGCTGTCCGGCGAGTTCGACCGCGCGGTCGACCAGCTTGTCCAGGGTGGTGACCCCGCGGTTCAGCCCGTCCGCGTTCTCGCGCGGCTCGCGCACGTCCCGCCCCTCGGACGCGTCCGCCGAAGTGGCGGCGGCAGAACTAGCAGAAGTAGAGGAAGAGGAGGCAGCAGCAGTAGACGCGGGCGCGCCCGCGGCGGTGTCCGCGCCGCGCTCGAAGCGCTGGTGGGCCAGCACCCCGTCGATCAGCACGCCGAACCGCCGGCACTCGTCCGCCAGCGCGCGCAGCGTCCAGTTGGCCTCCGGCCAGAGCTGCCCGGCGGGGTCGGCGGCCAGCGTGTCGATCCGCCGCCGCAGAGCAGCCAGCGCGCCGCTGACCTCGGTCTCCAGTACGGCGGTGAGGTGCTCGTTGCGGGCGGTCAGGGCCAGTTCCCTGGTCCGGTCGGTGAACGTCATCACGGCGCCGACCAGCTGGTCGCCGTCCCGCACCGGCGCGGTGGTCAGGTCGACGGTGACCGCCCGGCCGTCCTTGCGCCAGAGCGTCGCGCCGCGCACCCGGTGCTTGCGGCCCGAGGTGAGGGTGTCGAGCAGCGCGGACTCCTCGGCGGCCAGCGGGGTGCCGTCCGCCCGGGAGTGCTGGATCAGCGGGTGCAGCTCGCGCCCGCCCAGCTCGCTGGCGCGGAAGTCCAGGATGTGCGCGGCGGCGGGGTTGACCAGCACCACCCGGCCTTCGAGGTCCACGCCGAGCACGCCCTCGGCGGCGGCCCGCAGGATCATCTCGGTCTGCTTGTGCTGGCGCCGCAGCTCCGCCTCCACGCCCAGCCGGCTGGAGAGGTCGCGGACCAGCAGGAGCAGCAGGTCGTCGGTGCCCGAGCGCGAGCCGGTGGCCCGGTAGAGGTCGTAGGGGACGAGCGGGGAGAGCGCGTAGCCGCGGCCCTCGCTGGAGTTCTCGTCCGCGAAGTCGTTGCCGGAGACCTCGACGGGGAAGGTGCTGCCGTCCGTGCGACGCGCGGTCATCCGGACCGGCAGGTCGGCCTCGTCCTGGTCGCGCGGGGCCGGGCGCATCGAGCCGGGGATCCGGCTGGGGTCGAACTCGGGCAGCAGGTCCAGGACACCCATCCCGACCAGCGAGGTCCCGGGGGTCTGCATGCTGCGGACCGCGGCGTTGTTGGCGTCCACGACCGTGCCGTTGCTGTTCACCAGCAGCAGCGCGTCGGGAAGGGCGTCGAGTATCGCGGCGAGGCGAGCAGCGCCTCGGGTCGGCCTGCTGCTCACGTCGACAGGTCTCCTCACCACTTACGACTTGCGGCTCGCCACTGCGGACCGGGCTGCTCCGGGGCTTGGAGTATCCCATTGTTTTTGCCGAGAGGACGACCTGCCTAGTAACGTTGTCAGCGGTTGGTGCTGAGCCCCTCGGCTGTGGCATCATCACATGCACACGGAGTGCGCCACCTGGTGGTGCGATCCGGGTGAATGGAGGCTTCGCCTAGTCCGGTCTATGGCGCCGCACTGCTAATGCGGTTTGGGTCTTAAAGCCCATCCGGGGTTCAAATCCCCGAGCCTCCGCTCCGAAGGGAGCCCCGTCGACCTCGGTCGACGGGGCTCTTCTCGTTCTCGATCGTTCTCGGGCGGCTCGCCGCCCTGCCGGGAACTAACCGATTTCACCCCAGGTCGACGGTCATGTAATGTTGTCCCCGCACCGCCCCGAAGGATCGAATCGCCGGGGCGAGCGCTCATAGCTCAACGGATAGAGCACTTGACTACGGATCAAGAGGTTGCAGGTTCGAATCCTGCTGAGCGCACCGCGATCACGAGGCTCCGGCTCCGGCCGGAGCCTCGTCGCTTGCGAAGCGCGAGGTCGCCCTCCCGGGATCGGGTAGGCTGGCCGAGCAGTAGCAGTACCGCAGGGTGGCTCCGGTCTCCCTGAGGCGCTCATAGCTCAACGGATAGAGCACTTGACTACGGATCAAGAGGTTGCAGGTTCGAATCCTGCTGAGCGCACCATCTCGAAGGCCCCCTCCGCGGAGGGGGCCTTCGGCGTTTCCGGATGATCCGCCGGATGAGTGGTTGCGGCGGCGCGGCGGGGATTTCCGGCGGTGACTTCACGTTAGATCGTGATTCCTTCTTGTCACATCGTGTGCACAGGAGGGTCCATGAGCCCGAGAACGTCCCGGCGCAGCCGCCGTCCGGTCGTCGTCGCCGTGGCGCTCGCCGCCGGTCTGGCGCTCGGTTGGCTCCCCTCCGTCTCCTCGGCGCAGCAGTCGCCGGACAGCTGGTCGGCCGACCACCAGGCGTTGCTGCACTCCGGGCTCGACGTCGGCATCGACTTCGAGGCCTCCCCGGGCGTCCGTGCCGAGGCCGCGCCCGGGACGCTGGACGGCACGGGCGGTTCGGGCAGCGCGCCGGCCGCGGCCTTTACCGACGGCGTCCGGCCCGGCGCGCCGACGCAGACCTTCCGGCTGAGCCAGGACCGGCCGCAGGCCGACGGCGCCTGGCGCACCCTGGGCGCCCTGCAGCTCACCTTCTCCCGCCCGGTCCGCAACCCCCGACTGCACGTCAGCGGCCTGGCCGCGGTCACCACCGGCCCGGACGGCAGTACCGCGACCGCCACCCGGCTGACCGTCATCGGCGGCACCCCGGCCGGGCCCGCGCTGACCGCGCGCACCCCGTGGTCCGGCTGGACGTCCGGCGACGGTGTCCTCGCGCCCGCCTCCGCCGACGGCTCGGGCGACGGTGCCGCCGACCGGGCCGGCACCATCGAGCTGGACGGCACCTTCGACACCGCGACGCTGCGGGTCGAGCAGCGCAACACCGCGTACGCGGGCAGCAGCACACCGCCCGCCGCGCTGCGCCAGGCCTACACCGTCACGCTGGACGAGTCGCTCGGCAGCGCGCCGCAGGGCTACGGGAACGCCTCGCATATGGTCTCCGACCTGTTCATGGGCAGTGACGCGGCCGGCTCGGCGCCCGACCACCGGCGCGCCACGGTGCCCGCGCCCGTGCCGCCCGAGCTCCAGCCGGGGCGGATCGAGCACCTGGCCAACGACCCCGCCGTGGTCTTCCCCGGCGAGGCCGCGATCGGCGGCTACTACCACCTGACCGTGCCGGTCAGCCCGGGCCAGAGCGCCGCCACCCTGGCGGGCTGGATCGACTTCGACCGCAACGGCCGCTTCGACCCCGTCGAACGCGCGCAGGCGGACATCCCGCCGGGCGCCACCAGCGCGACCCTGGAGTGGACGGTCCCGCCGGGCGTCTCCGCCGGCGACACCTGGGCCCGGCTGCGGATCGGCCGCGACCCGTCCCAGCTGGTCGCGGCGGCCGGCTTCGCCGACTCGGGGCAGGTGGAGGACCAACTCGTACGGCTCACGGTGGTCGCCGCCAAGCCGGAGCTCACCAGCCCGGCGGGCGGCGCGGCGGTCGGCGACGCCCGGCCGGAGTTCCACGGCGACAGCGGGGTGGCCGGCGCGACGGTACAGGTCCAGGAGGGAGCGCTGACGCTCTGCCAGGCCGTGGTGGACGGCGGCGGGAACTGGTCCTGCCGCCCGGACGCGCCACTCGCGCAGGGACCGCACACGGTGCTGCCCGCCGAGACCACCACCGGCGGGGTGGTGCTGCGCGGGGACCCGGTGCAGCTCACGGTCACCACCACACCGCCGCCGGCGCCGGTGCTCACGGTGCCGGAGTACACCAACGACCCCGGGCTGATGATCACCGGCACCGGCGGCCCCGGGACGACCGTCTCGGTCACCGACCAGGGCGGCGCCGAGCTGTGCCGGACGGCCGTGCGGCCGGATCGCTCGTGGTCCTGCCTGCCGGTGGAGGAGCTGGCCGAGGGGCCGCACACGCTGACGGCTACGGCGGTGGACCCGGCCGGCAATCGGACGACCGGCCGGGGCACCCCGCTGATCGTGGACACCGTTCCGCCGGCCAAGCCGGTGATCAGCTCGCCCAAGGCGGGCGAGG
Organism: Kitasatospora sp. MAP12-44; assembly: GCF_029892095.1. Lineage (NCBI taxonomy): Bacteria > Bacillati > Actinomycetota > Actinomycetes > Kitasatosporales > Streptomycetaceae > Kitasatospora > Kitasatospora sp. MAP12-44. The sequence goes on along the minus strand of NZ_JARZAE010000004.1, from coordinate 4,174,657 downwards.
AGCTGCACGTGGTCCGGCCGCGGGTGGCGGGCAAGGCCGAGCCGGGGTCGATGGTGACCGTGGTGTCCGGGACGGACGGCGCGCTGTGCAGCGCGGTGGCGGCGGTCGACGGCAGCTGGACCTGCCGCGCCTCGCGTGACCTGGCGTCGGGCGAGCAGTTCCTGACGGCGACGGCGACCGACCGCGCGGGCAACGCCACGCGGGGGGACCTGCTCCGGGTCGTCCTCACCCTCCCCGCCCCCACAACGCCGACGTCGTCCCCCTCCCCGTCCCCGACGCCGTCCCCGTCCGCCACGCCGACCCCTACGGCGGCTGCTGGCACGCCGTCAGCGTCGGCTGCACCGTCGGTGCCGCCCACCCCCACTCCCGCAAAGTCGACCCGCCCGACTTCCGCGGCGTCGGCCGCCTCCCCGTCCGCCTCCCCGTCCGCCTCCCCGTCCGCCTCCGCGTCCGCCTTCGTCGGGTCCGCTGGACGGCGGGAGCTTGCGCCGCCGCCCGAGGTGGTCTCCACGGTCCGTCACACCAGCCTCGGGGGCTGGCGGGCTGCGGGCTGCGGGGTGCTGCTGATCATGTCCGGCGTCACGCTGCTCACCCGGCGGATCCTCGGTCGCGGCCAGGGACGCCGCCGGAGGTGAGCAGCGGATCCCGCCACGCCGACGGTTCGTCAGCTTTGCGTCGGCGCGCCGCGCCCCAAATGTCGCATATACGGATTTATGTACTTAGCCTGACAGTTGCGTGACACACCAACCCAGAGGATCCGCGCATGGACGCCCCCGCTGACACTCCACCCCGCACCCCGACCAACCCCCGGCCGGAGCCGGTGCGGACCCCGGTCGGGGCGACCTCGATGCTCAAGGCGCTGCCAACCGCGATCGTCGCGGCCACGGCCACGGCCACGGCGACCGCTCCGCCGCCGATCCGAACGGGTGAAAAGGCGGCGACGTATCCACAGCCTGTGGACACCCGCACGGAGATCGGCGCCCGCCGTCCGCCGCGGGCCGATCCGGAACTCCGCGAGCGCGGCGCCGTCGCTCTGCCGGGGTGGATCGCGCTGCTCGCCCTGCTGCTCGGCGCGGCCTCCATCATCCTCGTGCTCGGCCGGGTCGGACTGATCCCGCACTTCGCCGAAGCCATCCCCGACCTCCGCTCGGACGAGGTGCGGCAGGCCGGCGGACCCGTCGTCACCACTCGCGCGCTCGCGGCCGTGACGGTGACCGGGCTGGCCTGCCTGATCGCACTGGCGGGGCTGATCGCCAACGCGGGCGGCGACACCCGGGTGCTCACCCGATGGGGCCGCTACCGCGGCACGGTCCGGCGCACCGGGCTGCTCTGGGTGAATCCGCTGCTGCACCGCCGTCGGGTCGATGTCCGGCTGCGGCACTGGCGCAGCGAGCCCGTCCAGGTCACCGACCGCACCGGGCAGCCGATTGTCGTCCGGTTGCTGGTGGTCTGGCGGATCAAGGACACCGCACGGGCGCTGTTCGCGGTCGCCGACCACGAGGACTACCTGCGCGAGCAGATCCACGCCGTCCTCACCCGCACCGCCAGCATGCTGCCGTGCGACAGCAACGCCGGTCCCGGCCCGGCGCTGCGGGACGGGCAGTGGTTCGCCGACGAGCTCACCCGTGCCCTCGTCGCCGAGGCGGCCCCGGCCGGGCTCGAGGTCTACTCGGTGCAGCCGCAGGCGCTCGACTACGCCCCCGAGGTGGCCGAGTCGATGCGCCGGCGCCGGCTCGCCGACCTCGACGCGGGCTTGCGCACGGTGCTGGTGGACGACGCGGTGGAGGCGGCCGTGCTGGCCGTCCGGCGCCTGGAGCGCGCCACCACGCACGAGTTGGACCAGGCGGCGCGCAGTGCCCTGATGGAGCAGCTGCTGGTCGCGTTCGTCGCCCCGGCCGGGGTGCCCAGTGCGATGCCCGGCACGGTACCGGCTCCCGCCGCCCGGCCGACCGTCAAGAACGGGACCCGCAAGGAAGGAAACCGAGCATGAGAATAGCCACCGACCCTGCCCTGATCGGCTTCGAGGAGCGCCGGGGCGACTCGGCGCCCCCGCTCGGCTGCCGCTGCCTGCACTGCGTCGCGCAGCACAGCGGCCGGCGCTCCGGCCCGTCGGCGCGGGCGGCGCGCGGGCCGCAGCTCGCTCGCACCGTCCGCGGCGCCTGCCTCGCCACCACGGTGCTGGCCGGCGCCGGAGTGGTCGGGCTCGGCCTCGGTGCCGCGCCGGCGGGTGCCGTGCCGGCGCCGAGCCGGGCCGGGTGGGACGGGTCGAAGTACTGGTTCCGGAGTGCCGGCGGCGAGTGGCGCTACACCCGCCACTACGACGTGTATCTCAGTCGGACCGCCGGAGCCGCCGGATCCGCCAGTACCTCCGGCGGCTCCGACGCGGAGAACAGCGGGATACAGCAGGGGTGGGACGGGTCCAGGTACTGGTTCCAGAACGCGGGCGGGGAGTGGCGGTACACCGCGCACTACGACGTGTACCTGAGCCGGACCAGCGGCGGCAGCTCCGAGCAGGAGGCGCCGGCGGGCGGTGATACCGGAAGCGACAGCAGCAGCGGCACCGAGACCGCCGTCGACTACGCGCTGGCCCAGCTCGGCAAGCCCTACGTCTGGGGCGGCGACGGGCCGGAAGGCTACGACTGCTCGGGCCTGGTGCAGCAGGCCTACGAGCGGGCCGGCATCGACCTGCCGCGGGTGGCCGACGACCAGTACGTGGCGACCACCCCGATCAGCTCGGGTGAACTGCGGCGCGGGGATCTCCTCTTCTGGTCCGACAGCAGCCGCGCCTCCGGCATCCACCACGTGGCGATCTACCTGGGCGGCGGCAGCTATGTGGAGGCCCCGCGCCCCGGGCGCACCGTTCGGATATCCACTCTCAGCCGCTCCTACTACCCGACCCATCTGGGCCGTCCGAGCTGAGCGGAGCGCGGAGTAGCGCCGGGTCCGTCCACAGCCTGTGGACGGACCCGGCGCTTCGCTCGGAGCCGGCTCAGGCCGAGGCGGCGTCCAGCAGGGCCAGCTGCTCGGCCGTCAGCTCCAGCGTGGCGCCGGTCAGCAGCGCGGGCAGCTGCTCGACGGTGCGGGCGCTGGCGATCGGGGCGGCCACCGTCGGCTGCGCGCGCAGCCAGGCCAGCGCGACGCTGGCGACCTCGACGCCGTGGGCCGCCGCGACGGTGTCCAGCGCCGCCAGCACCCGCGGGCCGCGCGGGTCCGCCAGGTGCTTGCCGGCGCCCTCGGCCCGCGCGCTCTGCACGGCCGGGCCGCCGGGCCGGTACTTGCCGGTCAGGAAGCCCGAGGCCAGCGCGAAGTACGGCACGGCGGACAGCCGACGCTCGGCGGCGACCGCGGCCGGCTCGCCCTCGTAGGTGGCGCGCGAGACCAGGTTGTAGTGCGGCTGGAGGGCTATGTACCTGGCCAGGCCCTCGCGGTCGGAGAAGTCCAGCGAGGCCGTCAACCGCTCGGGGCTGATGTTGGAGGCGGCGATCTCGCGGACCTTGCCCTCCTTCACCAGGGCGTCCAGGGTGCTGATGATCTCGGAGACCGGCGTGTCGAGGTCGTCGAAGTGGGTGTAGAGCAGGTCGATCCGCTCGACGCCGAGGCGCCCGAGCGACTGCTCGACGGCGGCCCTGATGGTGTCGGCCTTCAGGCCCTTGGCCGCCGGGTGGTTGCCGATCTTGGTGGCAACCACGATCGCGTCGTGGTGGCCGCGCGAGCGCAGCCAGTTGCCGATGATGGTCTCCGACTCGCCGCCCTGGTTGCCCGGGGCCCAGGCCGAGTACATGTCGGCGGTGTCGACGAAGTTGCCGCCGGCGGCGGCGTAGGCGTCCAGGACGGCGAAGGACTGGGCCTCGTCGGCGGTCCAGCCGAAGACGTTCCCGCCGAGGGCGAGCGGGAAGACGGTGAGGTCGGAGGTGCCGAGCGTCACACTTCGGCTGGTGTCACGGTGGTTGTCGGTCATGAACGGGGCCAACCAGTCGCGGGTGTGGGGCATTCCGCCTTGGGCGGCGGACGCCCGCCCGGGACGCGCCGGTGTCACCCCGAGGAGGGTCCGGGGTGTTCCGCGCGGTCCGAAGTTCGTTAGAGTCCCATGCCATGGCTGAGAACAACTATGAAGACCCCGCCGGCAGCACCCAGATGTTCCGCGCCTTCGTGGAAACCCCGGCACCGCAGGCCCCCGGCAACGTCTCCGTGCACCGCAGCGGCAACCGCACCGGCGTGATCGCCGTGGTGGCGGTCGTGGCCGTGCTGGTCGTCGCCGCGGTCGTCTGGCTCGCGGTCTAGCGACCCCGGGAGCGCGGGCGCCCGGCGCGGGCCGTCAACACGGCTCGCGCCAGGCGTCCAACTCCAGGTGCTTCTCCATGGAGCTCAACTGGAGCTGGTCGGACTGCGCGCAGTACTTCGAGTTCGGCACGTTGTACTCGACGTGCAGGACCGCCTTGCCCTCCTTGATGAAGGGCGTGAGCTGGTCGCACTCCTGGAACTCGGCGCACTGCTCGTCGATCGAGAAGTCGAAGGTGTCGACCAGGGCGGGGACCTGGGCGACGTCGTTCTTCAGGGCGACGCTCAGGCCGGCCTGGTGGGCGATCTCGGCGATCATCCGGTTGTACGTCAGCTGGTCGGCGGCGGTGACCGGGAAGCCGGATTTGTTGGCGTAGGCCTCCAGCAGGTCGGGCTCGATCGCGTCGAAGCCCTTGGCCTTGCACATGTCGAAGCGCTGGGTGAGCAGCGGGCGCAGCACGGCGAGTTGGCGGATGTCGAACCACTTCTCGCCCTTCCACCCGTCACCGGAGCCCAGCACGGACTTGGGGAACGCGGCGGCGTCGGGGCGGAAGTCCTCCCAGGAGCCGGCGTTGATGTAGCAGATCACCTTGCGGCCCTTGGCGTGCAGGGCGGCGACCACCGAGGCGTCGTTCTCGAAACCGTCGATGTCGTAGACCGGGACGTTGACCGACTGGTCGACGGTGCCGCTGAGTTGCCACTGCCAGGCGGTGCCGGGGGCGGGGTGCCAGAACGCCTGCGGGGTGCCCGGGGTGCCCGGGGTGCCCGGGGGGCTGGCGGGGGCCGCGGTGGTGGGGGAACTGCTCGCGTCGTCGCCACCGCCACCGTCGTCGCTCCCGCCGTCACTGCTGCAGGAGGTGACGAACAGTGCGGTGGACAGGGCCAGGGCGGCCAGTAGCGCAGAGGTGCGGCGCGTCACGGGGTAGCACTCCAGATGTCGGCGGTCGGCGCCAGCCCGTACGGCGTGCCGGCCCAGGGGTTGGCGCCGCCCATGGCCACCGCGCAGCCCGAACCGGCACGGCGCGAGGCGAACAGCGCGCCGGCCGCGCCGGCCCGCTCCGAGGGTACGTCGTAGACCAGGTGGCAGAACCGACTGGCCGGGTGATGGCCCGTCCAGAGGGGCAGCACAAGCGCGTCGTAGTCGGTCCAGCTGCCCTCGAACGTGACCAGCAGGTCGCTGAGTTCGGGTTCGGCGTAGGCGGGCTCGGGGTGCACGCCGTGGCCCAGCACGACCGTTGTGCAGCCCGCCGCACGGGAGGCGGTGGCGAGCCGCCGGTAGTGCGCCACGGCTTCGGCGTGGCTGGCGGCCTGGTCGAAGTAGACCCCGGTGACGCCGTACCACTGACGGTAGTTCAGCAGCTCGGCGACCACCTCGGCGTGCGGGCGGCGGCCGTAGGCGGTGTCCACGTAGCCGAGCACGGTGATTCCGGCCGCGTGCAGTCGGTCCGCGGCCTGCTCGAAGGCGGGGTCGGGGGCCGGGCCCGGGCCGTCGGCGATGTTCAGCACGACGGCCCGCACCGCGGCGGGCCCCGCGGCCGCGACCGCCTGCCAGGCCGCCGGGTCCACCGCGGGGTGGACGTACAGCGGCACCAGCAGACGGGATTCGGTGACGGTCATCAAGCAGCGGTCTCCGTGCCGGCTGTCTGCCAGAGGTCGCGCAGAGTGTCCGGCAGTGAGATGGCGGGCTGCCACCCCAGTGCCTTCTCGGCCGCCGAGATGTCGGCCTGCGACCAGGAGACGGCGGCCGAGCGCTGCGAGCCGGCCCCGCTCTCGTTGATCCGGCCGGTGAAGCCGGACGCCGCGACCAGGCCCTCGGCGATCGCCCGGACCGGCTGGGCCCGTCCGCCGGCGATGTTGAGGATCCGCGGCAGCGGCCCGTCGGCGGTCACCGCCAGGGCGACCGCGCGCGCGACGTCCCGGGGGTCGACGAAGTCCCGATACGCGGAGAGGTCACCGACGGTGACCGCTCCGCCGTCGGTGAGCGCCTTCGCCAACTCGCCCGCCAGCCGCCCCGGCAGGGAGGCCGCCGGGGAGCCGGGGCCGACCGGGTTGAAGACCCGCAGCACCACCGCGTCCAGTGCGGACTCGGCCACCGCCAGGCTGCCGGCCAGCTTGGTCACGCCGTAGATCCCGCCAGGACGCGGCTCGCAGCTCTCGGTCAGCGAGGTGTCGCGTTCGCACGCGCCGTACTCGCCGGCCGAGCCGAGGTGCACCAACCGGGCTGTGGGAGCCGCCAGTTGGAGCGCCTCGCAGAGCAGCGCCGGACCGCGCGCGTTCACCTCGGCCTGGTGCAGCGCACTACCGGCCACCGCCCCGGCGCAGTTGACCACCACGTCGGGTGCCAGCTCGGCCAGGTCGGCGGCGAAGCCGGCCAGTTGGGCCGTCTTCAGGTCGACCCGCAGATCGTGCGTCTCCCGGCGCCCGCCGGTGGCCAACTCGGCCTGCGGCAGGGCCCGCAGGGCGGTGGCGATGTGCCGGCCGAGGAAGCCGTCCGCGCCCAGCAGCAGGATCCTCATGCGGCCCGCCCGTCCGAGGCGGCCGGGGAGGTGTCGCCGCCGACCGGGCCGGCGTCGAGGGTGAGCGCCGCGCGCACCGCGTGCAGGCCCTCGCCGATCGGCGTGGCCTCCCGCAGCAGCAGTGAACGGCGGTCGGCGAACTCGGCGTTGGCCCGGTCGTAGTCGTCGGGGCGGCCGATGTCCAGCCAGTAGCCGTCGAACTCGTAGGCCGACGGCGGGGTTTGCGCCTTCAGCAGGTCGAGTACCAGGTCGTCGAAGCCGAGCGGCAGTCCGGGCGTGTAGGCGGTCAGCGCGGAGCGCGAGACGCCGTAGACGCCCATCGACACCCGGTAGTCCATGCTGGGCTTCTCGTGGAAGCCCGTGATGCTGCCGTCCTCGGTGGTCAGCACCCCGAAGTCGATCTTGACCTGGCGTGCGTAGGTGGCGATGGTGAGCGGTGCGCCGGACGCCTCGTGGTGCTTGAGGATCCCGGAGAAGTCCAGGTCGGTGAGGATGTCACCGTTCATCACCAGGAAGTTCTCGGGCAGTCGGTCGAGCATCGTGAGCAGCGGGCCCATGGTGCCCAGGGGAGTGTCCTCGACTGCGTAGCCGACCCGTAGCCCCCACTGCGAACCGTTGCCGACGTAGGCGCGGATGATGTGGCCGAGGTGGCCGATGGCGAGCGTCACCGTCTTGAAGCCCGCGCTGGCCAGTTGGCGCATCACGATCTCGAGGATGGCGTGCTGGTCGCCGATCGGGACCAGCGGCTTGGGAAGCGCTGTGGTGTACGGCCGAAGCCGAACTCCCTTGCCGCCGGCCAGAATCACTGCGTGCATGTGGTTCCCCCACAGGTTGAACGAAGGAGACGAGCGGATGTGGTGCGAGCACGGCCGGAGGGGCAGGTACCGGCCGTGGCACTGTGCTCCAGGAGCCGGGCGGGCCGGTGGGGCCCGCGGGCGGCTCAGACGTTGTAGATGTCGGTCTTGTAGCGGGCCAGGTTGCTCGGGTCGCGGAAGAAGGCGATGGTCTGCTCCAGGCCCTCCTCCAGCGAGTGCGCGGGCGCCCAACCGGTCGCCGTGCGCAGCCGGGTGGCATCCGCGACCAGGCGCATCACCTCGGAGTTGGCGGGGCGGATGCGCTGCTCGTCCTCCTTGACGGTGACGTCCACGCCCATCAGCTTGCCGACCAGGGTGACCAGGTCGCCGACCGAGATCTCGCCGCCGGTACCGGCGTTGAAGGTGCGTCCGACCACGGTCTCGGCCGCCGCGGTGCCCACTGTGTGGAAGGCGTTCGCGGTGTCCTTGACGAACATGAAGTCGCGGGTCGGGCGCAGGTCGCCCAGGGTGATCTCCCGCTCACCGGCAGCGAGTTGGGCGATCACGGTGGGGATCACGGCGCGCATCGACTGACGCGGGCCGAAGGTGTTGAACGGGCGCAGGGTCACCACCGGGGTGCCGAAGCTGGCGTGGTAGCTGTCCGCGAGGCGGTCCCCGCCGGCCTTCGAAGCCGCGTACGGGGACTGGGTGTTGATCGGGTGGTCCTCGCTGATCGGCACGGTCTGTGCCGTTCCGTAGGTCTCACTGGTCGACGTGTGCACCATACGCGGGATGTCGAGGTGCCGGACCGCTTCCAGCACGTTCAACGTACCGGTCACATTGGTCTCGATGTACGAGTGCGGGGCCTGGTACGAGTACGGGATGGCGATCAGCGCGGCCAGGTGGTAGACCGCCTCGGTGCCCTTGACCAGCCCGTTCACCGATCCGGGGTCACGCACGTCGCCCAGCACGATCTCCACGGAGCCGAGCGTGTCCCGGTCCAGCGTCTCCAGCCAGCCGAACGAGGAGAACGAGTTGTACTGGACCATCGCCCGGACGCGGTGGCCGTGGCCGACCAGCCGCTCGACCAGGTGGGAACCGATGAATCCTTCGGCCCCGGTGACTGCGACAGTACTCATGACGTGGAATGCCCTATCTCTGTGGTGTGACGGAAAGTCAGCGGTGCGTGGTGGTGCGCCCGAGGACGACCGTGGCGAGCAGGAAGAGGAGTACGGCGGCTGCTCCGCAGCCGTACAGCTGCACCTGCAACGGATCGGCCCCGGTGAACAGGGTGGCCGACTCGAAGACGGCCGCGGCGGCGCAGAGCCCGGCGGTCCGCCAGCTCAGGCCGAGCGCCTGCAGCAGCAGCGCCGTCCAGAGCGTGGCGGCCAGCAGCAGCAGCGCCCCCAGCCGGGGTACGTCGAGCAGCGCGGTGTGCGGCCACAGCCGGGTGGCCGCCAGGTCCAGCGCGCCGACCATGGCCAGGTAGCCGAGCAGGCAGCCGGTCAGCACCATGACGGTCCGCCGTCGGAAGGCGCCGGGGCTGTGGCTGGTGCGCAGCGCGGCGGTGGCCAGGCTGCGGTACCGGTAGAGCAGCCATTCGGCCAGGCCGAGGCTGAGCGTGAGCGCGACCATCGCCGCCCCCGTGCCGCCGCCGGCCGCGGGTGGCACGGTCGGGCGCACGGCGTGGTGCAGCGTCGCTCCGAGTCCCGCCACCAGCGTCAGCGTGCCGACCGCAAGCCCGAACAGGCCGGCCGCCGCGATCTCGTGCCCGGCCGGCTTGGAACTGCCGGTGACCGGCTCGCTGCGCAGGCAGCCGACCACCTGCCGGCAGGCCAGGCCGACCGCGCCGGCCAGCGTGGCCAGCAGGATCGAGACCCGCACCGCGGTCGGCAGCGGGACGGCCAGCACCAGGCCCGCGCCGGCCACCGAAGGCGCCAACGCGGCCAGCAGCAACCGTTCCTGGCCGAGCACCAAGAGGACGGTCGCGGCCCCCAGGTACACCGACTGACCGCCGGTGAACCAGAGCGCCGACCGCGGCCCGCCCAGCAGGTAGCCGGCCGTGGCGGCCGCCAGCGCGCCCGCCGGTGCGCCCAGCGCCAGTGCCCGGCCTGCCGAGCGCCGGTCGAGCCGGCTCAGCCAGCCGTACGCGCGGTGCGCCAGCGCCTGGTTCCACGCCCAGCTCAGCAGGGTGGCCGCGGCCATCGCCGCCATCCCCGAGGGCATGCCGAAGCGCATCCGGTGCGCGGCGAACAGGTCGGCGCCGAGCAGGTAGCCGAGGCCCGGCAGCGCGAAGACCAGGCCACGCAGCGCGCAGCGCCACGGGTCGACCCGCCACGGGTCGACGGCCGCCGGCGGCGGCCCCGGGTAGCGGCGGCCGACCTTGGCGAAGAGCTCCTCGGCCAGTGTGAAGGCGTCTGGCCGACCGTAGTTGAGCGCGGCCTGCTCGTCCGTCAGACCGTCCGACTCCAGGAACGCGGCGATCTCGTACGGGTGCACCGCGTCGGCGCAGATGTCGGCCAGCCGCTCGGCCAGTTCGTCGATCGGGTCGGGTGAGAGCTCGGACGCGGCGGTCGGCGGCTGCTCCAGGCGCGGTCGTCTGCGCGGGCGCGGCAGCGTGCGCAGCTGCACGGTCTCCTCGGCCCAGCCGGGGGTGCCCTCGTCGGGGACCAGCCGCAGCGGGCCGCTCATCGGGCCTCCCGCTCCCACCAGCCGAAGCCCACTTCGGGCTCCGGCTGCGGGCCGAGCGCCGGGACCGGCGCCGGGACGGCCTGCGCGAACGGGTCGACGGCGACCACGGTGTTCGCCAACCAGCGCTGCTCGCCCAGCAGTTCGGTGTAGATGCCGCGGAACCCGTCGATGTTCTGCCGCAGCGTGAACTGCTCGATGACCCGCAGCCGGGCCTGCTCGCCCATGACGGCCCGGCGCTGCGGGTCGCGCAGCAGCTCCAGGGCGGCTCGGGCCATCGGCTCGGGTTCGCGCGGCGGCACCACCAGACCGGTGTCGCCGACCGCCTCGCGCACGCCGCCGACGTCGGTGGAGACGGTCGCCCGCCCCGAGGACATCGCCTCGATCAGGGTGAAGGGGAAGCCTTCGCTGATGCTGCTGAGCATCACCACGTTGCCGGCCGCGTAGGCGTCCTGGATGTCCTCCACGCGCCCCTCGAAGACCACCGAGTCGCCGAGCCCGAGCTCCGCCGCCAGCGCGATGCAGCCGTCCCGGTAGCCCTCGGCGCCGCGCGCGGTGCCGCCGAACATCCGCAGTCGGGCGTCCGGCAGCTCCGCCCTGACCAGTGCGAACGCGCGGATCAGGGTCTCCAGGTCCTTGATCGGGTCGACCCGGCCGGCCCAGCTCAGGGTGGGGGTCCCGGGCTCGGCGCCGGCGGCCGGGAAGAGGTCGGGGTCCACGCCGTTGTAGACGGTGCGGATGTTGTCCGAGGGGGTGCCGCCGCGCTCCTCCCAGCGCCGGTTGTACCGGTTGCCGGGGGTGACCAGCGCGGCGCGCGAGTAGCTCTCCTCGGCGAGCATCCGGTAGAAGCCGAGCAGCAGCGCCTTGACCGGCCAGCGGTAGGGCCCGGTCCGGTAGCCGAGGTAGCGCTCTCTGAGGTAGATGCCGTGCTCGGTGAGCAGGAACGGCACCGCGAACTGCTGGGCCGCTATCAACCCGGGCAGCGCCGCCAGTCCACCGCTGACCGCGTGCGCGACCCCGTCGCTGGGCGGCTCGACGGACAGCGGGCGCAGCGCGTGCTCCAGCAGGTCGGTGGCGTGCAGCGCGTCGTGCAGGGTGGGCCGGGAGGCGGCGGTCGGCAGGTAGGCACGGGTCCAGACGTGCTGCAGGGTCTTCAGGGCGGGCTCGCTGCGCAGCGCCGCGCTGAGCAGGCCGCGCCGCGCGAAGTCCGCGAAGCCGTACAGCTCGGTGCCGAAGTGGGTGGTGTAGACCGGGTCGAGGATGGCGTGCAGGAAGCGCTCGTACGCGTCGAGGAAGTGCCGCAGGGCGCGGCCGCGGGGCGGTTTGCGGTCGTCCGCGGGGCCCCAGAGCGGGGCGGGGGTGACGCTGCGGACGTTCGCTGGCAGCTCCCAGGCGAGGCCCTCGGTGCCGGTGCCGGTCACCGCGATGATGTCGAAGTCCACATCGGGCATGCCCTGGACCAGTTGGTCGCACCAGACGCTGACGCCGCCGTGCGAGTGCGGATACGTCCCCTCGGTGAGCAGGGTGACGCGCATCCTGCTTCCCTCCCCTGTTGCTGCTTGCTGTGGTGCGGACCCCGGCCGGCGGCGGTGTGGGCCGCCGGCCGGAGCTCGTTACTTGTTACTTGCCGGTGTTCGGGACCAGGGACTTGCCCTTGGTCCGCTTGGTGTCGCCGGGGCTGACCGGAACGGCCTTGGTCACGCCCTGCGGCACGACCGTCTTCGGCGCCGCCGAGTCGACCTTGACCGACTTCGCCTTGACCACGGCCGCACCGGTGGGGGTGTTCGCCGCGCTCAGGGTGAGGGTGACCGCGCCCTGGAAGGGACCCGGAGCGACCCAGCCGGAGAGCGTGCCGGCGTACGCCGAGCCGAACGCGGTGCTGCCGAGCATCAGCTTCTGCGTGGTGCCGGTCGGCATGGTGGCCTCGACCTGCACGCCCGAGGGCGTGCTGACCGTGACGGTGTTGCCGATCCGGTAGCCGGTCACCTGGCCGTTGGAGACGGCCGTGGCCCAGGCGGAACGGTTCTGCAGCTCGCTGCCGATGCTGCTCTCGCTCATGCTCACCAGCGGGGTGTTGCTGTTGTACAGCCCCTTGTAGGTGTTCAGGATGCTGTTGAGGACCGGGTACGCGATCTGGCCCTCGGCGAAGTTGGACTGGTGGATGAAGTGCGGCCGCGGGTCGTTGTTGAGCGCCTGCCCGAGGTCGATCTTGGTCTCGGTGGGCACGATGTACGACGTGTAGCCGGTGTTCTCGTCCAGCGGGGCCGGCAGGCAGGTGGAGTTGCCCGAGGTCTGGCACAGGCCGCTGCCGCCGTTGGCCGTGCTGTTGTAGATCCAGTTGTACTCGTCGGTCTCCTCGACGGCGGTGGCCGCGTTGTAGAAGACGTTCATCGGGTACCGCGGGACCGTCAGCGTCGGGCTGCCGGTGATCGGGCGCTGGTTGAACTCGCGCGAGGCGTCGCTGCCGGTCCACTGGATGCCCGCCGCGGTGAGCGCCGGGGCCAGGTTCGGGTTGTCGGTCGGCTGCTGCGGCAGCGTGACCAGGCCCGAGTGCTCACCGGTGATCAGCTCGGTCGGGTTGATCTTGAGACCCTCCTGCTGGGCCCAGGTGATGTTCTCCTGGATCTCGCTCTGGATGGTGGCCTCGTCGACCCAGAGGGTGTTCCCGCCGGCGTCGGTCTGGCACTTCCACGGCACCACGGTGACGTTCTGCTGGCAGCCGAGGAAGGGGTGGTCCCAGGTGTGGTTGATGAACCGGAACGACGACTGGTCGGCCAGGAACTTCGTCAGCAGCGGGTCGGTCGTTGTGTTGTTCTCCGACTCCCAGTCCGCGCTGCCGCCGCCGTTGAAGGCGAAGTCGACGGTGAAGTTGTTGGCCTTCTCCCACGCGACCAGGGTGTCGACGTCCGAAGGCGTCATCCGGATCGGGTTGAGGTCCGGGCTGGTGTTCGGCGGGCAGGTGACGTCGCCCGGCGTGCACTTGAGGGTCGTGCTCCACCTGTCGTCCGAGAGGAAGAGGTCGTCGACGTGGACCTCGAAGTAGTTGCGGTCGTAGCCGAGGTGGACACCCTGGGTGACCCAGTCGACCATGCCGCGGGCCAGCAGCCGGAACTGCTGCTGGTACTGGTTGTAGACGAAGGTGACGACCAGTTCCTTGCGGTTGTCGTGGGCGTACTCGCCCACCAGCGAACCGCGCGAGGTGGTGCCCGGGATCGGCGCGTCCACCAGGGGTGTGAACGAGGCGCCGGCTGGCAGGGTGGTCAGCGGCGTGGCCAGGTAGCCGTAGCTGGTGCTGATGGCGGGGTTGGGCTGCTCGAACGGGACGCTGCCCGTGAGGTAGCCGAACGGTCCGGCGGTGCCGGCGGCCGTGACAGCACCCTGGGTGCCGTCCAGGCTGCCTATGTACCCGGGGTTCTGCGCCCAGTTGAGACCGACGTCGGGCCGCGCGTAGGTGTACGCGTCGATCTGCCGGATGCCGAACGTCGCCTCGTACGTGGCGAGCGCGGTCATCTCGGCCGAGCCGGTGCCGAAGGGGTTGTCGTTGGGCAGCACGACGCCCTCGAACTTCGCCCGGGGGGCGCCGTTCAGGGTGTCGCTGAGGAAGGCGGCGTTGATCGTCGGACGGTTCGGGTCCGAGAGCTTCACCGTGGTGTACGGGGTGCCCTCACTCGTCAGTTCCGCGGCGATGGCGGCGGTGGCCGGGCCACCGTCGTCCACCAGCAGAACTGCGAGGTCGATGCGGTTCTGAGCCGCGGCGTGCGCGGTTGTGGTCTGCAGACCGGCTGCCAGCAGACCTGCTGCCGCGCAGGCGGCAGCACGACGGGTCGCTTGACCCATAGTTCGGTGTTCCTCCCCTGAGCAGGGCAGACGACCCCGCTCGCCCACCCCGAATGATCACTTGAGTCCCCCGTGCCGCACGGAAATGGCTGCGGTTCACTTGCGACCATGGTGGGGCAGAAATACTTGGCCATGCCGCCAAACGGGTGAGGGGACCGTGAATCTGTCACATATGTTCACGTCGGCGCCATGTTAGGCACCAACTGTGAGTTGCGGAAGACTTAACTGAGCAGGGATTTGCAAGTCCATGACAGCTTCTCCTCGACAAGGCGTGCCACCTGCGGGTATATGACGTGCACAGTGTCAAGAGTGCCGTCACCTTGTGAAGGCGTCCCATCGGACGTACAGGTTCGTAGTCTTGTCTGGTTGAAGCGTCTGAAAGGGGGTGTTCAGAGTGGGTGGCCCCCCCTTTGTTCCGCTCCGTTGTTCGATATTTTAGGAGAACCACTGTGACGCAGCAGTCCATCACGGACAACGTCCAACCGGTAGCACGAACCCTCGGATTGCGCGGAGCGGTCAACGCCCGGGATCTCGGCGGCTACCGCACGGCGCAGGGGCGGCTGGTGCGCCACGGCGTGGCGCTGCGCAGCGACGGCCTGAACCGGCTGGGCGACGAGGACATGGAGCTGCTCGCCACGCTGGGCCTGCGTCAGATCGTCGACCTGCGCAGCCTGGACGAGGTCCGCGAGGCCGGTCCTGACCGGGTGCCAGGACTGCCGGTGGCCGACATCGCGGCCGCCGAGCTCTCCGCCGAGCCAGTCACCGTGCGGCGCACCACACCGGACGGCATCACCCTGCACCACCTGCCGCTGTTCGCCGCGGACTTCGACATCTACGTCGCGCTGCGTGACGCGCTGGCCGACCGCGACCCGGTCAAGCAGCAGGACCTGCTCGGCGATGGCAAGGCCGCCGAGATGATGATCGGCCTCTACCGCTGGTTCATCACCGACCCGCTGGCCCGCGAGCGCTTCGCCACCGTGCTGCGCCTGCTGGCCGCGCCCGACGGTCCGCCGCTGCTCTTCCACTGCACGGCGGGCAAGGACCGCACCGGCTGGACGGCGGCGCTGCTGCTCACCGCTCTCGGGGTCGAGCGCGAGACCGTCTTCGAGGACTACCTGCTGACCAACACCCGCTCGGGCGCGCTGATCGAGCAGATCGTCGACAGCTTCGGCACCCGTGGGCTGATGCAGGAGCCCAAGCTGCTGCTGCCGCTCTTCCGCGCCGACCGCCGCTACCTGGAGGCGGCGTTCACCGAGGTGGCGGCCGGCTGGTCGTCCTTCGAGGACTTCTGGCAGACCGGCCTGGGCCTGGACGACACCGTGCTGGCCGGCCTGCGCGAGAACCTGCTGGAGGACTGAGCGCGCGCCCGGTCAGGCCTTGCTGCTCAGGCCTCGCTGATCAGGCCCTCGCGGAGCTGGGTGAGGGTCTTGGTCAGCAGCCGCGAGACGTGCATCTGGGAGATGCCGATCTCCTCGCCGATCTGCGACTGGGTCAGGTTGCCGAAGAAGCGCAGCATGATGATCCGGCGCTCGCGCGGGGGGAGCTTGGCGAGCAGCGGCTTGAGCGACTCGCGGTACTCCACCCCCTCCAGGGCGAGATCCTCGTAGCCGAGGCGCTCGGCGAGCGGGCCGTCGCCGTCCTCCTCGCCGGGGCTGGAGTCGAGCGAGCTCGCGGTGTAGGCGTTGCCGACGGCCAGGCCCTCGACCACGTCCTCCTCGCTGACGCCCAGGCACACCGCCAGCTCGGCGACGGTGGGCGAGCGGTCCAGGCGCTGGGACAGCTCGTCGCCGGCCTTGGTGAGCGCCAGCCGCAGCTCCTGCAGGCGCCGGGGCACCCGGACCGACCAGCTGGTGTCGCGGAAGAAGCGCTTGATCTCGCCCACCACGGTCGGCATCGCGAAGGTCGGGAACTCCACCCCGCGCTCCGGGTCGAACCGGTCGATCGCCTTGATCAGGCCGATCGTGCCGACCTGGACGATGTCCTCCATCGGCTCGTTGCGGCTGCGGAACCGCGCGGAGGCGTACCGGACCAGCGGCAGGTTGAGCTCGATCAGGGTGTCGCGGACGTAGGTGTGCTCGTCGCTGCCGGCGCTCAGGGTGGCCAGCCGACGGAACAGCGAGCGGGACAGCGTGCGGGTGTCCAGGCCGGGCCCGAGGGCCGGCTGCTGGCGCGGCGCCGGGAGCTGCAGCACGGGCTCGGCGGGGGCGGTGGGCGCGACGGCTTCGCCTGCCGGGGCCTGCTCCTGCGGAGCGTGCTCGGCGACCGCCGTGCTGCCGTGGATCTCTGCGCTGCCCAGCTCTGCGGACATGCACCCACCCCCTCGTCACTGATTCAACGGGCTCCGCCGTGCGGCGGTTCCCCGGTGCGCGCCGAGTCGCCGACGCCCCCCACCGCTTGATTACCGGATCACAGTCCCCGGCAAACCCGAACGTCGCAAGATGTCACGCGCCGGTAGCACGCAGCAATGTCCGCCGCGCGGCCGCTCGGCGTCCACTTCCCTTACTCCTCCCAGGAGTTGCCGGTCCGCAGCCGGGTCAGGATGCGGGCCAGCAGACGTGACACATGCATCTGGGACATGCCGAGCTCGGTGCTGATCTGGGACTGCGTCAGATTGGCGAAGAAGCGCAGCATGACGATCCGTCGCTCGCGCTCGGGCAGCTGCACCAGCAGGTGCCGCACCATGTCGCGGTGCTCGACGTCGGTGAGCGCCGAGTCCTCGTAGCCCAGCCGGTCCAGCAGCGCCAGGCCGCCCTCGTGCTCCTGGGCGGCCTCCAGCGAGGCGGCGCTGTAGGCGCGCCCGGCGTCCAGGCAGGCCCGGACGTCCTCCTCGGGGATCCGCAGGTTGGCGGCGATCTCCGGCACCTTGGGGGTGCGGCCGTGGGTCACCGTCAGCTCCTCCATGGCGCCGCTGACCTGCACCCAGAGCTCCTGGAGCCGGCGCGGCACATGCATGGTGCGGACGTTGTCGCGGAAGTAGCGCTTGATCTCGCCGAGGATGGTCGGCAGCGCGTACGTCGGGAACTGCACGCCGCGGTGCGGGTCGAACCGGTCGATCGCGTTGATCAGGCCGATCGTGCCGACCTGGACGACGTCCTCCATCGGCTCGTTGCGGCTGCGGAACCGGGTGGCCGCGTAGCGCACCAGCGGGATGTTGACCTCGATCAGGGCGGCCCGCACCTGCTCGCGCTCGGGTGCGTCCGGTGGCAGCTCGGCGAGGCGCTCGAAGAGCACCCGGGTGAGCGTGCGGACGTCGATCGGACGCCCCGGCTGCCCGCCGGCGTTGTCGGCGTCCTCCTCCTCGACCACGGCGCCCGAGTCGGCGGCCCCGGCACCGGCCGGTCCGCTCGTCGTACTGCTCATGCCGGCGTCCGGCGTATCGTCCTGGATCCGCACGGACGTGTCATCCTCCCTCGGTCCACCACCCTGTCGTGCCCGGCGAAATCGGTCATAGCATCACAAGACGGGCACAGGTCCTTCAAGTACCCGGTGGAGGCGTGTTGGCGGCGGGGGTGGTGCCGGGACGGCCAGTCGGACGAGTGGGGCCGGGCGCGGCGCGGCCCCCCGGTCCCGCGGGCGACTGCGGGGCAGTCGGCAGCGGGGCGGGGGGCCGTTGGGTCGTGCGGGTGCGATCTACGGGCCGGAGCCGGGATCAGACCTCGAAGTCGGCGACCACGAGAGTGGCGATCTCCCGCCACTGCTTGGCCACCGCGACATGCGCCGGATGGGTGGCGTACGCCGCCAGGGCGGCCTCGTCGGCGAGCAGGCTGTTGAGCGCGAAGTCGTAGGCGACGTCGCGCGGGCTGATGTTCCAGCCGATCTGCCACTCCAACAGCTCGGGGATCTGCTGGTCGAGGCCCACGAAGCCCTCGGCGGCGGCGATCGCGCGCTCGTCGTCCTTGGCGATGCCTTCGTTGAGCTTGAACAGGACCAGGTGCCGGATCACGGTGGCGCTCCTAGTGGTGGGGAGGGTGACGGACCCCGCCACGGTAGTCCGCGGCCGCCGTCGAGCGCGCAGCCGTCCAGCAGCTGATCGAGGAGGCGGTTATTTGACCAGCCCGGTCATGAACGCCCCCACCGACTTCGCGGCCTCCGAGATGCCCACGAAGCCCGACTGGACCAGCTCCGCCGCGCGTGCGGGGGAGTGGATGATCGTGTAACCCACGAAAATCAGCAGCACGTACATGCCGATCTTCCTCGCCTGTGCCATCGAACCGCCCTGCTTCCTCCGCCGTACCCTGTTGCCCCATGTGGTGGGCAGCTTATCCACCGGATGGCCCAACGGATGTCTGCAACGCGTTCACCTGCCGGGACGAAGGTCCCCGGGAGTCGGGTCCTTCTCCGGATGCCGTGCCCCGACCTGCGCGGCAGGATGGAGGGCGTACCGAGGATCTGGCAGGAATCCCCGGTGCGTGGATCCGGAGCTCCCCGCTGTGGGATCGGTGCCGCGGCTTCCCCCCGACGCGGTGCCGATTGTGGGACGTCTCCGCCGGGGGAGCGGCCTCCTCCCCCCGAGGCCGCTCCCCCCACCATTCGTTCACTACGTGAAGCGGACCGCGGCCTCCGACACGAGGCCCAGCTCCTCCCCGGTCACCGGTTCTCCCGTGCTGACCAGCTCGTGCACTTCGCCGGGGAGCCGGCTTGCTCCGCCGCGCGGGTGAAGAGCATTCCCCGTCCGGGTGATGTCCGTGCCCCGGCGAATGGCCGATCCGGACGGTTCGTGGACGATGAGATCCCTTGGCGCGCAAGGGCAGCCGCAGGGTGAGGCCATCGCAACCATCGCGACATCGAGAGTGATCAACTGGCTTCTCGTTGTGATCAACTAGCCCCGAGTTCGGGCAACGACGAGGCCAAGTCCACCGCCCGCTCCACGGGTGTCTACGACCTCACCTTCCAGTAAGCCACCGGTAGTTCCAGGCGGTCTCGCCGGTCCTCTACTCCGTGCACGGCCACCGACCGGCTTGACGACCCGTCCCGCTCTGACCGGAGGAACCCGAACTCCCTTGAACACCACCGCCGCCACCGGCCTGCTCAACGGACCGCGGACGACCCCGAGCACTGCCCGCCCCGCCCCGTCCGACTACGGTGCGACCGCTCCAGAACTCGCCGTGCTGGCGCTGCTGTTGGGCGCCTGCCTGCCGAACGGCGGTGCCGCGTGAGAGTGTTGACCAGGACCAAGCCGCTCGACCTCGGCCCGCTCTTCGAGACCCTGGCCGAGCGCGGCTCGCCCACCGTCGTGCGCCTCAGCCGTCCGCTGGAGCTGGCCCCGGAGGCCGGCACCGAGTGGACCATCCCCCAACTCGCCGAGCTGGTACGGGAGACCTCGGCGCAGCTGGCCGCCGCCGGGGTCGCGCCCGGACACCGGGTCGCCGTCCACAAGCGCAACCACTGGGACTACGCACTGCTGGCCGCAGCCGCCGTGCGGATCGGCGCGGTGCCCGCGCTGATCTCCGGCCACCTCGGCCCGGTCAGCCTGCGCTCCCTGCTGCGCCGGCTGGAGCCGGCCCTGCTGGTGTCGGACCGCTACACGCTCGCCTTCGGCTCGTCCGGGCACGGCATCCGCACGCTCTGCCTGGACGGGCCCGCGCTCGGCGCCATCGACGCCGACTCGCTGCGTGGCGGCGCCGTCCCGCCCGTGCACCGGCGCCGCCACGACGAGCCGCTGGTGATCATCCACACCTCCGGCACCACCGGCCTGCCCAAACTGGTGGTCCACTCGACCAGCAGCCTGATCCGCAAGCTCACCGCCGCCGAGACCCGCGCGCTGCCGATCCTCTCGGTCCGCCGCGAGGACACCGTCGCCAGCGCGGTCTCCTTCTCGCACGGCCGCGCCGTCTCCTGGACCATCTCCGCGCTGTGGCGGATGCCGCGCACGGCCCTGCTGCTGGCGGACTCCGACCCCGAGCAGGCCGGCCGGCTGCTGCGCGCACACCGGCCCACGGTGCTGGAGGCGCTGCCCGCCAGCTACGTCCGCTGGCAGCGGATGGCGGCCGAGCCGGACAGCCCGTTCACCGATATGCGGGTCTTCATCAGCACCTTCGACGCGATGCACCCGCCCACCGTGCGCACCTTCCTGACCGCCTCGCGCCGCCGGCACCCGCTCTGGCTGCAGGGCTGGGGGCAGACCGAGACCGGCCCGCTCACCTTCCGCCTGCTCACCCGGCGGGCGATGGCCGAGCGCGACGGGCGCCACCCCACCACCCGCGACCTGGGCCGGCCGATCCCGGGCCGGGTCGGGCTGCGGGTGGTCCACCCGGAGACCTTCCGCCCGGTGCGCCGCGGCGAACCGGGCGTCATCCTCGCCCGCACCCCCGGCCGCTGCCTCGGCTACGAGGGGGAGCAGGAGCGCTGGGCGGCGAAGGCCAGCGGCCGCTGGTTCAACACCGGCGACATCGGGGTGCGCAGCCGCACCGGCCGGCTGCGGCTGCTGGACCGCGAGGTGGACATGATCCCCGGGCTGAGCTGCGTCGAGCTGGAGGACGTCCTGCACGAGCGGCTGCCCGACGTCGAGGAGGTCGTCGTGCTGGGCACCGGCCGTGAGGCGGGCGGCCACCGCCCGCCGCTGCCCGTCCTGGTCACCCGGGACGGCACGCTCGACCCGCGGCACTGGCAGCGCGCCGTCCACGACCTGCCGCCGCTGGCCGAGCCGCTGCTGATCGGCTGGGACGCGCTGCCGCGCACCGGCACCGGCAAGGTCCGCCGCCACGAGCTCCGCGACCGCTACCTCACGGGCGTCGCCGCCTCCGGCACCGGCCGGTGGACATGAGCGTGCCCGCCCTCGACGCCGCCGTGATCCGCGCCGGCCTCGCCCGCCTGGCCACCGCCCACCGGCCGCGGCAAGCCGCCCGGTCCGTCCAGCTCTTCGAGCCAGCGCCCCGAGTCGGCGGCCGGATGACGTCCAGCCTGCCGACGGCTACCGGATCGACGACGGTGCCGAGACCATCGCCGCCCACGGCTACCCCGCCACCTGGGAGCTGATCCGCGCGGTCGGCCTCGGCACCGCGGACGTCCTGCCGATCGCTCTACGACGCGCTGCTCCAACCGGTCGCGAGCTGCTTCTTCGGCTGGCACCCCGAACGCTCCGCGATCGACCCGATGGCCACCATGCTCGCCGCCACCGGCGGCCCCGGCGCCCGCTGGATGACGTACAGGGACGGCATGGACACCCTGGCCCGCCGCCTCGCGGACCGCCTCCCGGTCACCACCGGCGCCTGCCTCGCCGAGCTCACCGAGCAGCCAGGCGCCGTCCGCCTGCGCTTCGCGGACGGCCGTACCCTCACCGCGCGCCAGGCCGTCCTCGCCCTCCCCGCCGCCCTCGCGCTGCACCCCGCGATGCCCGCCGACGAGCGCCCCTTCCTCACCCGCCCACCCCGCCGCATCGACTACGCCGGTGACTGGCTCCCCCTCCACCCCAACAGCGAATCCGCCGCCCACTCCGCCACCCACCCCATCGACCGCCTCCTCGCTGACTCCACAACTCGTGTTCCTGCCGCCGCCTGACGATCAGACAGCTCCTCGGAACATGACGTCTTCAGTTGGTCGTATCAAACCTGACGAGATTCACACCCGCGCAGTGCTCCGCGCGTGGTCTGCCGATGCCCAGGGCGGTCCTGGCGGCGCGCATCGCGGCCCGGGCGCGGCCGGCCCCGTCGACGGTCGCCGCAGCACCGCCACCGACCGCGATCACCCGCGTGCCGTAACCGGCGCACGGTCGGCAGATGCCTGCCCGCGCCATCGGGGCATGGCACTTGGCGCACTCGTCGTAAGAGGGCTCGGCGGCGGGCTGCTCGGGGGTGTGGAGGGGCGGCATCTTGCGCTTCAGGCGGTTTCGGAGCATGCCGACCGGCGAGTGCACGGTCGTGGGAAGGCCAGACAGCAGGGCCTGAGCGAGCTCTGCCCAGGTGCAGGCGCGGCTCGGACTTGATCACCCTGAACAGGGTCAGTGCTGCCGATCGGTCCAGCTCGTCCGTTTGATGGCCCACCTCCCTCCCGGGTTCCTCTCTGGCCCCGGCAGCGGACGACGGCTCGTCAGCAACCCTGTTGGGGAGGGAGGGTTCTTCGACCAGGTCCTTTACAAGAGGGACGTCAGCAACGCCGGTCTTCGCCGAACCGGAGGCCGGACGGGGGACACCTGGTGCCTCCAGCTGAGGGGTGTCGAAGACGTGGGCCTCGCTGCGGATCCTCCCGTCCTCCATCCGCCGTTTCACGACCCGGTAGTAGCCGGCTTCGGTCAGCTCCTTCAGGGCCTTGCGGATCGCCCCGCGCCCCTGGGGGCTGGAGTCCGCCATCGCTCGGCCATCCTCGCGCCAGCCGTCGGGGCGAGAGAGCAGGTCGGTCAGCAGGCCGCGGGCGGTGTAGCTGAGCCGACGGTCCTGCAGCAGGCCGTTGGGCAGCACGGTGAAGTTTCGCGCGTGAGCGCTACGATGTACAAGCATCTGGAGTTCCTGCTCCTGTGCCGGACCCCGGGGTGTTAGCGCACCGCCGGGGTCACCTATGTTCGGTTCGGATTCGGAACGTAGCACAGACCAGGTCGCACCATCGAGGGTGCGGGCAAGTGGTCAGAATCAACTGCAATATCGTCAGTTGGCCTGCAAGGTAAGCACATTGTCGAGCAGGTGCGTGGTCATCGCTTTCGGTACGTAGCGAAACGCCTAGCTTACGGCCGCCCAGTTCCAGGGCCGTGGACCGTGTCGACCCTGGATGCAGGTGAGGCGGTAGTGGGCTTCCTCGCGGTGGCGGCGTGGGTCGGTGGTACAGCCAGCGGGCGACTGCGAGCTCCCGGACGGCGGCGTCCCACTGCCCGGGTCGGCCGATGCGGACGACGACCTGGTGGTGGTGCCGCCACAGGGCGTTCTCTCCGATGCGGATGGGCTCGGCCTGCTCTGCGGACAAGCTCGCAGCGGCGCACGCCTTTAGCAGAAGCGCGCTGGATTCGTTGGCGCTGGTCAAAATGCCACTGTAGAACGGCACTTCCGCGATGCGGGCGAACCCCCTTGCCGCCGTGGGCTGTAGAGATGAGGGCGGGTCAGCAGTCGCCGGGGAGATCCCCGGCTCGCACGCCGTCCACGAAGGCTCGCCACGCGTCGGCGGGAAAGACCAGCGCGGGACCGTGAGGGTCCTTGCTGTCTCGGACCGCCATCGCGCCAGCGAAACCGTCGGTGACCTCGATACAGTCGCCCTGATTCCCGCTGAACGTGCTCTTGTGCCACACAACGTGGCTAAGGTGCACGCCGTGCCGGTCCGTGTGCATCACTCAAGGTCCTTTGCAGTCTTCGCGATCAGATCGCGCGAGGGTTCCACATCAAGAGCCGCCGCACGCAATAGGTCGAACGCCTGACCGTACTTCCGAAGGTCATCTTCCTGTTCGAGGTAGAGACTACTCGTCAGGGACTCTGTACACACCACGTCGAGATCGCCTCGGATTGGGAACTCCAAGATGACGAACGCGCCGAGCATCCCGGCGTTAGCGCCAGCCCTCAGCGGCACCACCTGCACCGTGATGTTAGGTTCTTCTGATGCCTCGTTCAGGTGCCGGAGCTGCTTGATCATCGTCGCTTCGTTGCCCATGACCCGGTGTAGGGCCGCCTCGTCCACGATCGCCCACAGCTTGAGCGGATCTTGACGACGGAGCGCAGCGTTCTGTCGGGCAAGTCGAACACTGACGAGGGCGTCCAGCTGATCTGGTGGTGTGTCCGGCTGGAGGCCACGCGTGACGGCTCGGGCGTACTCGGAGGTCTGGAGAAGCCCTGGGATCAGGGTGGTTTGGTAGTTCCGAGCCGCTACGGCTTCTGCCTCGAACGAGATGAACGACGCGTACCGCTGCGACAGTACGTCGGAATACGGCTGCCACCAGACGCGACGCTTGCCATCTCGCGCGAGCGTTGCGAGCGCTTCCCGGGTCTGAGGGTCGGTCACCTCATAGACATCGAGAAGTGTCCCTACTTCGTGGGGGCGGACGCCGGAGCGGCCGTTCTCGACTCGACTCACCTTGGATTGGTGCCAGCCCAGGCGGTCCGCAGCCTCGTCAACGGTGATCGCCAATCCCTCTCGGATCTTGCGAAGTTCCGCCCCGAGCATGCGCCGGCGGACAGTCGGAAGTGCTGCCACGGTTCGACCTCCCATCGATGGTGCCCCATGTCTTGGCACAGTCTCTCGCTTGCCAGCGAGGCGTGACGCCAAAGTGCATATGCACTTTGGCGATTCATGTTGCAGCCATAACGCGACAGGAGGCACACTAACGGTGAGTAGTCCGTTGGTTCACTTTTGTGATCTTTGTGGCTCGTCGCCGGGCATTCCTGTGCCCTGTTCCAGCCGTCGCTGGGGCCGTGGAGCGGCGTAGGTCACGTCTTCGGCCCGTGCGCTCGGAAGGTAGCTTCGCCATGCCTGAAATGCCTGACAGGTCACTCGCGTTTGCAGGTCAAGACAGTTGTTGGTTGCCGCGTAGCCGGCGGTCGCCGGGGATCGCCCGGCGGCTTCTGGTCGTCCTGCTGGGAGAGGTCGAGGGTGGTCACCGGTTCTTGGACGTGGGTCTGTTGCTGCTCTCAGAGCTAGTGACCAACGCCGTCGTCCATGGCACGCCCCGCGACAATCTGGTGTGGCTATCGCTTGAGGTAAACGAGTTCCGGTTGCGGATCGACGTGCACGACGCGCGCGGTGACCGCTCGCCGCTGCTTCGCGCAACTGGCCAGGATGACGAGTCAGGGCGTGGCCTTATTCTGGTCAAGTCCCTGTCTCTGCGGTGGGGTTGCTGCCCTCGGGCCGATGTCGGGAAGATCGTTTGGTGCGAGTGCGGCCCGTCGGTCGAGGTTGCGGCAGCGGCAAGTTGAGTCGGCGGGAGGCAGGGATGGGTTAGCCCTTCTTTGCCACGTCTGCCTGCCAGGCGCGATACCGCCAGTCCAGGGCATCACGATGGGGGTAGTTGGGCAGGCCATCCAGCCGCGGCTGGATGATGCCCAGTTGTTTGAGAGTCGGCCCCTGTGGGCGTAGCTCGACCTCCAGGGTGTCGGGGTGGATCGCAAAGAGATGGAGGTCGAAGGCTCGGTGGAGGGCCGCGTTCATAGGCAAGCCATTGCGCGCGTCGGGGCTGCCGTTGTCGGCGTCACCGCGCAGGTGGGCGGCCTCCAGCATCGCCGAAACCTCGACACCGGAAAGCGGGCAACGAGCGCCGTAGCGCTGGATCACCTTGAACTTGAAGCGCGTCTGGTCGGGGCGAGTGCGCACGTTCCGGAGCTGGCTGCGGCTGCGGTTGCCTTCCAGAACGAATGGCTGGTCATCTGAGTGATCTGCATCGAGCACTACTTCGGGCGGCGTGTTGCCATAGCTGACGAAGAACATCTTGGCCGCGTCATCCCAGCCCTCTACCCACGCGAGGCGGACAGAACGCCGGTCCCCGCGTTGGCTGATGGCAAAGACAGGAAGTTTGAGCTGCGCAGTCGCCTTGGTGGCGTTTACCTCCGCCAGATCGTGCCCACCGCGCTTGGTGACTGGGTAGTGATAGAGCATGCCGTCTTCCCTGAGGTCATCCGGGTAGTCCACACCCGTGTGCTTCAACGCGACGGTGACTCCGATGCGGCGGTTGACACGCTCCGTCCGGACCTTGTCGACCCAGATGCCCTGTTGGCCGCCATACGCGCCGACTGCCCGGATGTCGCGGGCCGAGAGCAGACCGTCCTGGCCACGCCGAGCCTGGAGGTTTGCCCAGATGGCCTGCCGCCACGCGAGCTCATCAGGGGTCGTCGTGGTTTGGTCATCAAGCACAGTGAAGTCAAGGTTCCGAAGCAACGGGCTGACGCTATCGGCCTGAGGGCCAGCGGAAACCTGGGCAGCCGAGAGCGGCCCGTCCCCGGGGTGCTGGTAGCCGTACGCGACAGCTGCGATCGCTTGGGCGTCGTAGAGCCGGTCACAGTGGTGGACATAGTGCCGGACGGTCTCGTCAAAGCCATGCTTCTCCAGGAACGAGTCTCGACCTTTACTGTCGAACTCCTTCAAGGCCTGCAAGACGGCCTCGCGGCTGGTCAGTCCCTCGATGCCCATGTGCTCCCCCTGCCGCATCACTCCCAGTACAAGCAGCTTTTACTACGAGTGTGAGTGTCGAGAGGTTCCCGGACGGGACTGAGCCAGCGCCGACACAGATGAAGGGCACGTGATCGACCCCGATCCGGACGGACCCGGCGAGGGGCCAGCAATGGCGGGCGAGACGGAAACTGAGACGAGAAACGAAGAAGACCACCCCTCAACGGTTGAGGGGTGGTCTTCTTCGTGCTGCTCAATGGCGGTAGCGGTGGGATTCGAACCCACGGTGAAGTTGCCCCCACACACGCTTTCGAGGCGTGCTCCTTTGGCCGCTCGGACACGCTACCGAGGGAGACTCTACCGGACGGGTCGCGTGGTCACGAAATCCGTTAGTGGGCGGGGGTCAGCGGTGGGTGTCGAAGAAGGTGCGGAGCTGGGTGGCGCAGGTGTCGGCGAGGACGCCGGGGATGACTTCGGGGCGGTGGTTGAGGCGGCGGTCGCGCATCACGTCGAAGAGGGAGCCGGCCGCGCCGGCCTTCTCGTCGAGGGCGCCGTAGACCACGCGGTCGATCCGGGCGAGGACGATGGCGCCCGCGCACATGGTGCACGGTTCCAGGGTGACCACCAGGGTGCAGCCGGTCAGGCGCCACTCGCCGACGGCGGCGGCGGCCTGGCGGATGGCCTGGATCTCGGCGTGGGCGGTCGGGTCGCCGACCGCCTCGCGTTCGTTGTGGCCGCGGCCGAGGACGGTCCCGTCGGGGCCGAGCAGCAGGGCGCCGACCGGGACGTCGCCGGTGGCCGTGGCCAGGGCGGCCTCGGCGATGGCCAGGCGCATCGTCGCCGTCCAGGGGTCGCGCACCGGGTCGGGGCGGACGGGGGCGGGGAGCGGGGCGAGGGCGACGAGGCCGGGGTCGAGGTGGGGCTGCATCCCACCAGTGTCGGACACGGCTGGCCCCGCCCCGACCCCGCCCGCCGTTAGCGCACCGCCTCCAGGACCTCCGCGCAGCCGAGCGCGTCGGCGATCTCGCTGAGCGCCTCGCCGGGTTCGGCGCCCTCGCCGCTGAGGTCGAGGAGGTCGGTCGAGCTGATTCCGAACTCGGTCAGCAGCTCGGCGTCGCCGAGTGGTCCGACCGGGACCCCGCCGGGGCCGGTGGCCGGGCCGTCGTCCTCGTCGTCCTCCTCGTCGGAGCCGGCGCCGAGCTCGGCGTCCTCGCTCTCCTCCAGTTCGGTGACCAGGCTGTCCAGGTCGTCGAACTCACTGTCGCCGGCCCGGCCGACCAGCTCCTCGGTGAGGACGACGTCCCCATAGGAGCTGCGTGCGGCCGCAGCGGCATCCGATACGAAGATCCGCGGATCCTCCTCGCCGTCCACCCGGACGACGGCGAACCACGAATCCTCCTGCTCGATGAACACCAGCACGGTGTTGTCGTCCTCTGCCGCTTCGCGTGCCAGGTCGGCAAGATCGGCAAGAGTTTCGACACTGTCCAACTCGGTCTCGCTCACATCCCACCCGTCCTCGGTGCGAGCAAGCACTGCAGCGAAGTACGCCACCAGGGACACTCCCAAATGGTCTCGGCCGTCGGCGATCTCGGGCGAACGCGGTCTGGCCGCCCCCGCGCCAGAGGCGGTCCGCTGTTCGGACCGTCCCATCGGAATCGTGACAGAAAGCCTGGCCTTGCGGGGGGTGTTCGGCAGCGCGTCTTTGCAGGTCGTGTCGGAATCCCGGGTTCACGGCGGCGTGGCGCGGCCGGGGTGGCGCGTCGGAGTGGCGCGCGGGGTGTCAGATCCGGAAGGTCCGCATGCGGAGTGCCTCGCGCATCCGGCGCTCCTTGGTCTTCCTGGGTTGCACTCGGGCCCGCAGTTCACGGGCCTCGGCGAGCTCGCGCAGAAAGACGGCCCGCCGGCGCCGGCGCTGGGCCTCCGTCTCGGGCGGTGCTTCGCGCTGCTGCTCGGCGGGCTCCTCGGGGGGTCCATGGATGGGGCCCGGGTCGCTCTTCATACGGTCTGACCTTCCCAGAAGTCATGGATTGACACCACAGGAGCGGCGCCCGGCCAGGAACCCGGCGCGCGAGGGTCGTACGGGTGTCCAGGCGCGGATAGGCTCGGGACCATGCGGATCCACGTCGTCGACCACCCCCTGGTGGCCCACAAACTCTCCACGCTGCGCGACGAGCGCACCGACTCCCCGACCTTCCGTCGGCTCACCGACGAGCTGGTCACCCTGCTGGCGTACGAGGCCACCCGGGACGTGCGGACCGACGAGGTCGAGATCACCACCCCCGTCGCCGTCACCACCGGCACCCGGCTCAGCTACCCGCGCCCGCTGGTGGTGCCGATCCTGCGGGCCGGGCTCGGCATGCTGGACGGCATGACCCGGCTGCTGCCGACCGCCGAGGTCGGTTTCCTCGGCATGGTGCGCAACGAGGAGACGCTGGAGGCGTCCACCTACGCCACCCGGATGCCGGACGACCTCTCCGGCCGTCAGGTGTACGTGCTGGACCCGATGCTGGCCACCGGCGGCACGCTGGTCGCCGCGATCCGGCTGCTGATCGAGCGGGGCGCCACCGATGTGACGGCGGTCGTGCTGCTGGCGGCGCCGGAGGGCGTCGCGGTGCTGGAGAAGGAGCTGGCCGGCCTGCCGGTCACCGTGGTGACCGCCGCCCTGGATCAGCGCCTGAACGAGAACGGCTACATCGTCCCGGGTCTGGGCGACGCCGGCGACCGCCTGTACGGCACCGCGGGCTAGCGAAGCGGAGCCGGCAGGAAGACGTACGCGGGAAGACGTAAGAGGGGGCCCCACCGGCGGTGGGGCCCCCTCTTCGCCGTTCGCTCAGCAGCTGCCGGGCAGCGGGGAGGCGGACGGCGTGGGCTTGAGCGCGGCGGCCAGCGCGGCGGCGGCGGCGTTCGGGTCCAGCAGGGCGCTGTAGCCGTCGCCGATCACGAAGTCCACGCTGGCGTCGGTCCGCTCGTCCGCCATGGTGGCCGCGCCGGTGACCTGGGAGCCCAGCAGGGTGGCCGCGCCGATCCCGGCCTGACCGGCGACCAGTTCGGCGGTGCCGGGCACCTTCTTGTCCAGGGCGGAGGGGGCGTTGCCGACCTTGCCGACGGTGAAGCCGCGCTTCTTGAGCTCGTCGGCTGTCCGGGCGGCCAGGCCGGCCTTGTCGGTGGCGTTGTAGACGTTCACCGTGACGGTCTGCGGCTGCGGGATCGCGCTCGCGGCGGCGACCGGAAGCGAGGGAGCGGCGGCGGCCGGCGAGGCGCCTGCCACAGGTGCAGCCGAGGTCGAGGCCGAGGACGCGGTCGAGGACGAGGCTGAGGCCGCGGATGAGCCGGAGACGGCAGGTGAGCCGGAGACGGCGACCGGCGCGGCCAGCGGCTTGCCCGAGGGCTGGTGGGAGGCGCAGGCCTGCGCGGTGCCGTGCTTGGCCTTACCGGTGAAGATGTCGACCAGTTGCACGCCACCCAGGGCGATCAGCGAGAGCGCGAGCAGCGAGCCCACGAGCATCAGGATCCGCCGACCGCGCCGGGGCGGCGGGCCGAGCCGTGGGTAACTGGTGCCGGTGATACGGAACTGCTTCCCCTTCAAGCCTTGGGGAGTCAACATGCTCACAGTCTGTCTCCCCTTGGTGGAAGGGCAGCCTCGGAGGCGGGCGACGGGTGAGGCCACCGAGGCGGAGAATCCGGATACCCGGAGCGTGGCGCTGCCGTGGTCAGCAGCCTAGTCCGATATGCGGCATGAAGGTAATAAATGATCATCATTTGGCGCATACGGACACTCGAAAGGGTGTACTGACGACCCGTCCATCACCCCGTACGGGTGATGCGCCCTCAGTCCGCGGCGGCCGACCTCAGGACGGACCACCGGGAAAGAACGGCTTATTCCATTTCGAGCACGCGGGCGTGCAGAACCTGGCGCTGCTGCAGGGCGGCGCGCACCGCGCGATGCAGCCCGTCCTCCAGGTACAGGTCTCCGTGCCACTTCACCACGTGGGCGAAGAGGTCCCCGTAGAAGGTCGAATCCTCGGCCAGGAGTGTTTCCAGGTCCAACTGGCCCTTGGTGGTCACCAGCTGGTCCAGTCGCACCGGGCGAGGGGCGACGTCCGCCCACTGGCGGGTGCTGGTCCGGCCGTGATCCGGGTACGGCCGCCCGTTGCCGATGCGCTTGAAGATCACACGGAAAGCCTACCGTTCCGGCGGGGCGCGGCACAGCAAGCGTGGCGTCACAAGCTCGGATCCGGGTGTCCGACCTGCGTCGATGCCGCGAACTGTGGACGAAGTACCGGTGTGCCGCGCCGCTCTGCCGAGCCGTTTGGTGGGGTAATCAGCCCATTTGGGAGAAAACCGTTCGGTGGTCGGGGCGGGGTCAGCCGCGCAGGGCCGTGCCGATCCGATCCATCGAGGAGAGCCGCATCAGCCCGTAGTTGTAGAACTCGACCTCCGGCACACCCAGTTCGCGCAGCATGTCGATCTTGGCGGCCAGGTTGGCCGGACCGTCGCAGTCCTGCGCCATCGGACGCAGGATCACCGCGAGCTCGGTGGGCCGGACGCCGTGCAGGGCGAAGGCGGCGACCTTCTCGCGGACCGCCTCGGGGGTCTTGGCGTAGCCGAGCGTCTCGATCTGCGCGCCGGTGGCGGCGAGCGCCGGCAGGTCGATGCCGGAGAGCCAGCCGGTGCCCGGGCCGCCGCCGTCCATGAAGGTCAGCCGCATGCCGTGCCGCCGGGCCCGCTCGGCCAGCTCGGCGGTGAGCGAGGTGACGGTGGCCGTACCGGCGTCGAGGTACGCGGCCAGCGTGCCGTCCGCGAAGGTGTCCAGGGCGGCGGGTTCGGCTGCGGCGCGCTCGTCGGCCAGTCGGCGGCGGATCTCCTCGGCGACCAGTCGGCGCACCTCGTCGGCCGGCACGCCGCGGGTGGTGGCCGCGGCGCGGCAGTGCGAGCAGAAGCAGACTCCGAGCAGTGCCTCGGCGGCCGCGCCGAGCTGCTCGAAGTAGCGCTCGTGGTGGTAGCCGTGCCGCAGGCCGTGGAAGTGCAGCGACTCGGCGCGGATCGCGTCGACGCCGTACCGGGCCAGCTCGTCGACCAGGGTGTGCGCGTACTCGCGGACCTCCGGGTTGGCCGGGCAGAGCTCGGTGAGGTGGCGGTCGCCGAAGGCGTTGGCGGGGGCGCAGTCGGGGTGCTGGAAGCCGAGCCGGTCGTTGTGGCAGAAGACGGTCCAGGCGTGCAGCTTGAGTCCGCGCCGATGAGTCTCGGTGGCGGCCTCCGCGAACGGGTCGCGCTCGCCGATCGCGCCGGCGGGCGTGGGGGCCAGTCGGCGGCCGGCCCAGCGGGCCGGGTCGGGGCGGAAGTACGCGGCGCCGGGCTCCAGGTAGCGGATCACCCGGTGCGGGTTGTGCGGGAAGACGTCGCGGGCCTCGTGGTAGACCGAGGCCAGCGTGACGCCGCCGACGCCGGCCCGGTCGGTCAGGTTCCCGAAGAAGCCGTCCGCCCCCTCGTCGATCAGGTCGGTTGCGAAGGCGAGGACGGACGACTGCACGGCGCGGCTCCGGAGCAGGGGGGACGGGAGGCTCACGCTAGCGGGCTGTGCTGGAATGGTCTATACCTGCGGAGTCGGCGGAGCGCCGGTTCACAGGCCCAGGTCGTCGAGCTCCTTCAGCAGGTCGGCGCGCGAGCCGGTGGCCGCCGGCAGATTGCCGCGTTTCGGGAAGTTCGGGTTCGTACGCGGGCTGGAAGAGGTGTCGCGCGAACGGCGCTCGCGGAAGATCCAGGCGCCCAGCAGCCCGCCGAACAGCCCGCCGAGGTGGCCGAGCCAGCTGATCCCCGGCGTACCCGGCACGGCGAGGGTGACCAGGTAGGCGAACGAGGCGCCCATCACCAGTCCGACCAGGCTGTCGATCAGGTGGCGGTCGAAGAAGCCGCGCAGCACCACATAGCCGAAGTAGCCGAAGATCAGGCCGCTGGCGCCGACCGTCAGGGTGTCCCCGCGCTCGAAGACCCAGACCGCGAAGCCGCTGGTCAGGGTGATCAGCAGGGTCAGGGCGAGGAACTTCTTGACCCCCCGGTAGGCCGCCAGGAAGCCGAAGACGAAGAGCGGCCCGGAGTTGCCCTCCAGGTGCTGCCAGTTCAGGTGCAGGAAGGGCGCGGTGAACACGTCGGCCAGCCGGCTCGGCTGGTGCGGCAGGATTCCGAAGCGCTGCACCAGCGTGCCGCCGTCCGACCAGTTCGCGATCTGCACGATCCAGACCAGGCAGAGGAAACCGAACATCACGAAGAACGCGGTCCGCGCCTCCGCGATCATCCGGGCCTCGGCGCTCCGTGGTTCGCTGCTGCCAGCTTCTCTGTCCGCCACGATCGGTCCCCTCCCAGCCGGGTCACTGCAGCACTCTAGGCCGGATCGGCCGAACGGGGGACTGTGAGCCTGTCATGGCCGGACGGAATGGGCGCTGCCGTCACGATGAGTATATGAGTGTCCGTCAGATTGTCACCCCTCGGCGAATGGCTGCGATTGCCCTGGCGGCCTGTTCCGCCTTGCTGTCAGCCACTGTCGCCGCCCCCGCCACGGCGGTGCAGGCGCCTGGTGGCCACGCCGCCCGGACCACCGTCAACGACCCGGCCCAGTACGTCAATCCGTTCGTCGGGACCAAGCAGAGCGCCCCCGACTTCGGCGACGGCGGTGGGGCCGGCAACACCTTCCCCGGCGCCAGCGCGCCGCTGGGGATGGTCCAGTGGAGCCCGGACACCGTCGACTACCAGCACGGCGGGTATGTCTACGGCGACCAGCGGATCCGCGGGTTCAGCCTCACGCACATCTCCGGCGCGGGCTGCGGGGACTACGGAAACATCCCCTTCATGCCGATGCTCGGCAGCACCCCGGTCGGCCATTCCACCTTCACGCACGCCCACGAGTCGGCGTCCCCCGGTTCGTACGCGGTGACCTTCGACAACGGGCTGACCACCGAGTTGGCCGCCACCCAGCGCTCGGGCATCGCCCGGTTCAGCTACCCGGCTGGGCAGACCGCCTCGCTCACCATCGACGCGGGCAAGGGTTTCAACGCGGCCTCCGGCTCGGTGACGGTCGGCACCGACCGGGTCTCCGGCTACACCGACAGCGGTGGGTTCTGCGGGATGGGCAACCGCTACCGGATCTACTTCACCGCCGTCTTCGACCACCCCTTCAGCAAGGCCGGCATCGTCACCGGCGGCACGCTGGACACCACCCGCAAGCACGCCGAGGGGCAGAGCGGCGGGGTCGCCTCCCAGCCGGTCAAGCCGGTCGACGGTCGGCCCCAGACCCTGGGTGGAACGCAGCCGCCGGGTAAGACCCGGGCGCCCCGGCCGGTCCACCCCGAGCTGGCCGAGGCTGCCTCGGGCGCGGAGGCGCTGGTCTCCTTCGACACCAGTAGCAGCCGCACCGTCACCGCCCGGGTCGGGATCTCCTTCGTCAGCGCCGACAACGCGGTGGCCAACCTCACCGCCGAGCAGGGCAGCAGCAGCTTCGACCAGGTCAAGGCGGCAAGCCGGGACGCCTGGAACGGG
The DNA here is from genome assembly GCF_029892095.1 of Kitasatospora sp. MAP12-44. Classification (NCBI taxonomy): domain Bacteria; kingdom Bacillati; phylum Actinomycetota; class Actinomycetes; order Kitasatosporales; family Streptomycetaceae; genus Kitasatospora; species Kitasatospora sp. MAP12-44. Next base: position 4,141,005 of record NZ_JARZAE010000004.1, on the reverse strand, counting down.
ATGCTCGGCCGGATCGCGGTCTCCGGTGGTGAGCCCCAGCAGCTGCGGATGTTCTACAGCGCGCTCTACCACTCGATGCTGCACCCCAGCGTGCTGAGCGACGTGGACGGCCGGTACCCCGGCTTCGACGGCGTGGTCCACACGGCCGCGCCCGGGCACGCCCAGTACGCCGACTTCTCGGGCTGGGACGTCTACCGCTCGCAGGTGCAACTGCTCGCGCTGCTCGCTCCCCAGCAGGCCTCGGACATCGCCCAGTCGGTCCTCAACCAGGGCACCCAGGGCGGCTACTTCGACCGCTGGACCCTGGCCAACGGTGGCACCGGTGTGATGATCGGCGATCCGCTGCCGATCATCGCCGCTGACATCCAGGCCTTCGGCGCGACCGACTTCGACGCCGCCGGCCTGCTGCGCACCGCGGTGGCGGGCAGCCGGGACACCCGCGAGCGCGGCGGCTTCGAGCCCTACGAGGAGCAGGGTTACGTCCCGGTGGGGACGGCGAACGAGGACGAGACGGCCTCCGACACCCTGGAGTACGCCAGCGCCGACTTCGCACTGTCGCAGGTCGCCGGGCGGCTGGGCGACACCGCGACGCACGACACCTTCCTGCACCGCTCGGCGAACTGGCGCAACCTCTTCAACACCACCAACCGCTACATCCAGCCGCGCAACTCCGACCACAGCTGGCCCGACTTCACCCCTGACCAGCAGGACCAGTACGCCGAGGGCAACGGCGCGCAGTACACCTGGGCGGTCCCGTGGAACCACCGCGGGCTCTTCGACGCGATCGGCGGCGACGGCCCGGTGGCCACCCGCTTGGACGACTTCTTCCAGCAGTTCAACGCCGGCCCGGGCGAGCCCAACGCGTACCTGGGCAACGAGCCCACCATCAACACGCCCTGGACCTACGACTACGCGGGTCGCCCCGACCGCACCCAGGACGTGGTGCGGCAGGCGCTGACCACGCTGTACTCGGACGCGCCCGAGGGCGAGCCCGGCAACGACGATCTCGGCGAGCTGTCCTCCTGGGCGGTCTGGTCCGCGCTCGGCATGTACCCGCAGGTCCCCGGCCGGGCCGAACTGGTGCTGGCCAGCCCGCTCTTCCCGGCCGTCACGATCACCCGGGGCAACGGGGTGTCCATCGACATCAGCGCTCCGGGCGCCTCGCAGACCGTCCGGTACGTGCACGGGCTGCGGGTCAACGGCGCGGACTCGCAGCAACCGTGGACCGGCGAGCAGCTGGTCACGCAGGGCGGCACGCTGGAGTACACGCTGGCCGCCGACCCCGACCCGGTCTGGGGGCACGCCGCGCAGGACGCGCCGCCGTCCTTCGACGTCGGCCCGGCCACCCCGAGCACCGGTCCGGTCACCGGCCTGGCCGGGAAGTGCCTGGACGTCAGGTCGAGCGCGGTCGCCGACGGCACCCCCGTGCAGCTCTTCGACTGCAACTCCAGCACCGCGCAGAGCTGGACGCCGGCCTCGGACGGCTCGCTGCGGGCGCTGGGCAAGTGCCTGGACGTCAGCAGCAGCGCGATCGCGGCCGGCAGCCAGGTGCAGCTGTGGAGCTGCAACGGCACCGGAGCGCAGCAGTGGTGGCCGCGGGCGGACGGCACCCTGGTCAATCCGCCGTCCGGGCGCTGCCTGGACGTGCCGGCCAGCGACAGCAGCAACGGGAACAGGTTGCAGATCTGGGGCTGCGACGGCACCGCCGCCCAGCAGTGGCAGGTGACCGACTGAGCCTGCGGGTGCCACCGGATCGCAGGGCCTGACCAGGGAACGGAGGAGGACGGATGGCGGTCACCAAGGGTGTGCTGCGCAGGTTGGGGGAGTGGTGTGCTCGGCACTTCGTCGTGGTGATCGTCATCTGGCTGGTCGGGCTGGGGGGCCTGCACGCCCTGCAGAACACCTTCGGTGGGACCTACTCGGACGACTTCTCGCTGCCCGGCACCCAGTCGCACCAAGGCGCCCAGGTGCTCAGCGCGAACGATCCGCAGGCCGGCGGAATCGGCGCGCAGGTCGTCATGTACGACGCGCAGGGGCCGCTCACGGCCGTGCAGAGCCAGGTGAACCAGGCGGTCGCCTCGCTGCAGCAGCTGCCGCACGTGCTGAGCGCGGTGAACCCGCTGCCGTCCTCCGGCGCGCTCTCCGCCGACCAGAAGACCGCGTACATCACCGTCCGGTTCGCGAGCAATCCGACCTCGTTCGGCCAGTCCTACCTGCAGGGGGTCGACGCCGCGGTGGCGCCGATCCGGGCGGCCGGCGTGCAGGTCGAGTACGGCGGGCCGCTCGGTGAGCTGGCCCGACCCAAGGCGGCCGACCTGGTCAGCGAGGCGATCGGCTTCGCGGTGGCGATCGTGGTGCTGCTGATCGGGTTCGGCAGCGTGATCGCCGCCGGGATGCCGCTGGTCAGCGCGCTGATCAGCGTGATCGTCGGGCTGAGTTGCCTGAGCCTGCTGGCCATCGTCTCCACCTTCGCCACCGTCTCGCCGACCCTGGCGACGATGATCGGCCTGGGCGTGGGCATCGACTACGCGCTCTTCCTGATCACCCGGCACCGCCAGCAGCTCATCGACGGCGCCGATCCGGTCGCCGGGGCGGGCCGGGCGGTGGCCACCAGTGGCCGGGCCGTGCTGGTCTCCGGCTGCACGGTGATCGTCGCGCTGGCCGGGCTGTACGTCTCGCGGGTCAGCTTCATCGGCAAGCTGGGCGTCGCCGCCGCGGTCACCGTGATCACCGCGGTGCTCGGGGCGCTCACCCTGGTCCCGGCGCTGCTCGGGCTGGTGGGCCGGCGGATCGACCGCCTCCAGGTCCGTCCGCCGGTCGCCGAGGGCGGCTCGGCGGCGGGCTCGGAGATCGAGGGCGGTTGGCACCGCTACGCCCAGCGGGTCGAGCGCCGGCCCTGGTGGTTCCTGGTCGGCGGCCTGCTGGTGGTGGGGATCCTGGCGATTCCGCTCTTCTCGATCCGGCTCGGTCACATCGACGACGGCGCGGACCCCACCAGCTTCACCGACCGCCGCGCGTTCGACCTGATCTCGGCGGGCTTCGGACCGGGCGCCAACGGTCCGCTGACCATCGTGGTCGACCAGAGCGCGGTGCCCGCCGCGGACCGCGCCGCGCTCGCGACCAGCGTGCAGAGCGCACTGACCAATGTGCCCGGCGCGGCGAGCATCAGCCCGCCGCAGCCGACCGGCAACGGCAATGTGCTGATCTCCACCGCGCTGTCCACCGTGGTGCCGCAGGACGCCGGGACCACGCAGCTGTTCAATCGGCTGAAGAACGACGTGCTGCCGAAGGCGGTGGCCGGGACCTCCGCCACGACCTATCTGACCGGCACGACCGCCGCCCAGGTCGACTTCCTGGAGCTGATCTCCAAGCGGCTCCCGTTGATTATCGCGGTGGTGGTCGGGCTGGCCTTCCTGATCATCCTGATGGTGTTCCGCGGGCTGCTGGTGGCCGTCAAGGCGGCGGTGCTCAACCTGCTGTCGATCGCCGCCTCGTACGGCGTGGTGGTCGCGGTCTTCCAGTGGGGGTGGGGCGGTCCGGCGCTCGGGGTCTCCGGCACGGTGCCGATCGAGAGTTATGTGCCGATGATGATGTTCGCCATCGTCTTCGGCCTGAGCATGGACTACGAGGTCTTCCTGCTCTCCCGGGTGCACGAGGCGTGGAAGCGCACCGGGGACAGCAAGGGCAGCGTGGCGCACGGTCTGGAGATCACCGCGCGGGTGATCACCTGCGCCGCGCTGATCATGGTGAGCGTCTTCGCGGCCTTCATCCTCAGCGACAACATCGTGGTCAAGATGCTGGGCCTGGGACTGGCGGTCAGCGTGCTGGTGGACGCCACGGTGGTCCGGCTGCTGCTGGTGCCCGCGGTGATGACGCTGCTGGGACGGCACGCGTGGTGGGTGCCCGGTTGGCTGGACAAGCTGATGCCGCACGTGGACACCGAGGGGGAGGCGGAACTCTCGGTGCCGTAGCCCCGGCTCAGGAGGTGCGGCGGGCCTCGATCAGGAAGCGCGCGGTCTGCGCGACGAACGGCCCGTCGCGCTCGATCAGGTCGTGCAGCTCCTGGAGCCGCTCGCGGTAGTGCGCGACGGTGAAGCCGGGGACGATCCAGATCACCTTGCGCAGGAAGTAGACCACCGCGCCGATGTCGTGGAACTCGGTGCGCAGTGTCTCCGAGCGCAGGTCGACCACCTCGAGACCGGCCGCCTCGGCCGCCCGGCGGGCGTCGTCGGGGTGGCGGCCGCGGCGGACCTCCTCGGGCTGCGGGCCGAGGAAGAACTCGACGAGTTCGAAGACGCTGGCCGGGCCGACCTGCTGGGAGAGGTAGCTGCCGCCCGGTTTAAGCACCCGGGCGATCTCCTCCCACCACACCGTCACCGGGTGGCGGCTGGTTACCAGGTCGAAGGCCTGGTCGGCGAAGGGCAGCGGGGGCTCGTCCTGGTCGGCGACCACCACGACCCCGCGCGGGTGCAGCAGCTCGGTCGCCCTGGCGAGGTTCGGCGGCCAGGACTCGGTGGCCACCGCCAGGGGCGGCACCGTCGGCACCCCGGCCAGGACTTCGCCGCCACCGGTCTGGATGTCCAGCGCGGCGGCCGCCCGCGCCCAGCGCTCGCCCATCAAGCGCTGGTAGCCCCAGGACGGGCGCTCCTCGGTGGCCCGGCCGTCCAGCCAGGAGAAGTCCCAGCCGACCACGGAGACGGAGTCGGCCTCGGCGACCAGGTACTCGAATGTGCGTGACATGTCTGAAATCGTTCCAGGCGGGTGGTGGATCGGCCACCGGATATCCCGTTTTGTGCCGTTGTGTCGCCGGTGGAAAATCCCTTTTCTCACTGGTTGATCGGATGAAACGATCGATGGATGACCTACATCATCAGGCCCGTGCGTGCCGAGGAGTGGCCGGCGGCCAAGGAGATCCGGCTGGCCGCGCTGGCCGACCCGATCGCCCACCTGGCCTTCCTGGACACATACGAGGCGGCCGTGATCCGGCCCGACACGTTCTGGCAGGAGCGCACCGCGTGGGCGGCCGAGGGCCGCGTCGTGCGCCAGTTCGTCGGGCAGGACGCGGCCGGGCGGTGGCTCGGCACGGTCACCGCGCGGGTCGAACAGCCCGGCGACGAAGCCCTCTTCGGGCCCGAACCGAAGGCACCGCAGACGCATGTGGTCGGGGTGTTCGTACGGCCCGAGGCGCGGGGGACGGGACTGGCCGAGGCGCTCTTCCAGGCCGCTGTGGAGTGGTCCTGGGAGCTGCCGCAGCCGCGGATCGAGCGGGTGCGGCTCTTTGTGCACGAGCGCAACGCGCGGGCCCAGGCGTTCTACGCCAAGGCCGGCTTCCAGCGGACCGGCCTGCTGGTGGCCATCCCCGATGCTCCGGAGCAGCGGGAGGTCGAGTTCGCCCTCGCCCGGTCCTGATTCAGCGCTGATGCAGCCCTGATTCAGGCTGCCTGGGCCTGGCGGCGGTAGCTGCCCGGGGCCAGGCCGTACTCGCGTTTGAAGGCTTTGCCGAAGGCGAACTCCGAGCCGTAGCCGGCCCGGGCGGCGACGGTGCTCAGCGGGACGTCGGCCTCCCGCAGCAGTTTGGCGGCCGTCGTCATCCGCCAGCGCTTGAGGTAGGAGAGCGGCGGCTCGCCGACCAGCGCGGCGAAGCGGCGGGCGAAGGCGGCGCGGGAGAGGCCGGCCCGGGAGGCCAACGACTCGACGGTCCAGCGCGCCGACGGGTCGTCGTGGATGGCCGCCAGGGCCGGCGCGACCGCCGGATCGCTGAGCGCGGCGGCCCAGCCTTCGGCCGCCGAGCCCGGCTGGTCGTCCAGCCAGGCGCGCAGGATGTAGAGCAGCAGCGAGTCGATCAGCGCCGGCACGATGCCGCCCGAACCGATCCGCGGATTGTCCAGCTCGGAGCCCAGCAGCTGGACGGCGGCGGCCAGTTCGGGATGCCGGCCGTGCCGGGCCGGCAGGTGGATCAGCTCCGGCAGCTGGCGGACCAGCGGGTGCGGCCGGCCCTGGTCGAGGTGGTAGTTGCCGCAGAGCAGGGTGGTGCGCGGGCCGTCGCCGCCGATCGAGAGCGAGCCGATCGGCAGGTCCTGGCAGTACTGCTCGGGCGTGGGGACGGCGGCGGGCGAGGCGGGATCGTCGGCCAGGATGTGGCCGCGGCCGTCCCGCAGGAACACCACGTCGCCGGGGCCCAGCGCGATCGGCTTCAGGTGCGGCGCCGCGTCCGCCAGCGGGATCAGCCAGCAGGTGCCGTGCAGCACCACATGGAAGCCGGCCCCCGCCACCGGCGGCAGTTGCAGGCCCCATGGTGCCCGGCCGTCGGTGCGGACCGACGCCGGCCGGCCGGTCCTCATCGACCCCAACGCCTCGGTGAGCACGTCCATTTGCCGCTCCCTCCTGGTCGTTGCCCCCACGCTACCGGCCGTCGGCCGGTGTTCGCCGCCGGTTCACAGCGTCAGGACGATCTTGCCCTGGGTGCGGCCGGTCCCGAGCAGCTCGTGGGCCTTGGCGACCTCGGCCAGCGGGAACGTCTCGGTGACGTGCGGACGGATCCGGCCGGCCTCGACCAGCGCCGTGATCGCCTCCAGCGAGGCGTAGTCCGGCTCGACCGAGATGCCCGCGAAGCGCCGTCCGGCCGCCTCGGTGGCGGCCGCGAGCTCCGGGTTGCCGTGCTCCAGGATGCTGACCAGCACGCCGCCCGGCCGCAGCACGCTGAGCGAGCGCCGGCCGTCGGCGTTGGAGTCGAAGACCACGTCGAGGTCGTGCAGGACCTCGGTGAAGTCGGTGGTCCGGTAGTCGATCACCTCGTCGGCGCCGAGACCGCGGACGAACTCGTGCTTGCCCGCGCTCGCCAGCGCGATCACGTGCGCCCCACGGGACTTGGCGATCTGCACGGCGAGGTGGCCGACGCCGCCGCCCGCACGGTGGATCAGCACCCGCTGCCCCTCGGCGAGTCGGGCCGCGTCCACCAGGCCCTGCCAGGCGGTGAGCGCCGCGAGCGGCAGGGCGGCGGCGTGCACGTGGTCGAGCGAGGCGGGCTTGCGGGCCACCTGGCGCGACGGGGTCGCGACGTACTCGGCGTAGCCGCCGGCGGCGCGCGGGAAGAACGGCATCCCGTAGACCTCGTCGCCGACCGCGAACCTGGCTCCCGGACCGGCCTCCTCGACCACGCCGGAGATGTCCCAGCCGAGGCTGAACGGCGGCTCGCCCAGCAGCGGGAAGGCTCCCGAACGGACCGCCGCGTCCACCGGGTTGAGTGCACTGGCGTGCACCCGGACGAGCACCTCGCCGGAGCGCGGCGCCGGGCGCGGGGCATCGACGACCTGCAGTACCTCGGGGCCGCCGAACGAGTTCTGGGTGACAGCGCGCATGGGAGTCTCCTGTGTTCCTGTGATGTGTCCTTCGGGCTGATGGCTCCAACTTAGGGAGGGTGAGCGAGACGCAGAATGGCCTGCCGTCTCGGTTTCATGTCCGATCGTCTCGCGGGTGAGTGTTGGGGTACTTCTAGGGCGCCTGTAGGGCCTGTCCTAGCTAGTGGGCGCGGTTGTGGCGGAAGCCGGCGCGGGAGCAGAGGTAGCCCGTCAGGCCGAGGGCCAGGCACCAGGCGAGGGCGAGGACGGCGTTGTGGCCGATCGGGGTGCCGGTCAGCAGGCCTCGGATCGTCTCGATGACGGGGGTGAACGGCTGGTACTCGGCGAACTGGCGGACACCGGGGGGCATCGAGCCGGCCGGGGCGAAGGCGCTACCGATGAACGGGAGGAAGATGATCGGCAGCGGGCTGTTGCTGGCCGCCTCGGGCGTGCCCGAGACCAACCCGATCGCCACCGCGAGCCAGGTCAGGGCGAAGGCCAGCAGCATGAGCAGTCCGGCGGCGGCGGCCCAGGCGGCGAGATGGGCGGTGGGCCGGAAGCCCAGGACCAGCGCGGCGGCGATCACCGACGCCGTGCTCACCACGGTGGTGATCATGCTGTTGATGACGTGCGCGGTCAGGATGGAGCCTCGGGCGATCGGCATGGTGCGGAACCGGTCGACGATGCCCTCGGTCATGTCCGCACAGACCGCCACCGCGGTGGCCATGCTGCCCGACGCCACCGCCGTGATGATGATCCCGGGCGCGATGTAGTCGATGTAGCCGCCCCCGTGGTGCCCGCCCGCCGCCGCGATCCCGGCGCCCAGCGTCTTGCCGAGGACTCCGACGAAGAGCAGCAGCATGATCACCGGGCCGAAGACGGACCCGGTCGTCATGGCGGGATAGCGCAACGTGTGGCGCAGGTTGCGCCGGAGCATCGTGGCCGTGTCGGTCAGGGCGTAGGTCTTGGCGCTCATGCGGAGATCTCCTTGTCAGTGGCGGGGTTGCTGCGGTTGCCGGTCAGGGCGAGGAAGACGTCGTCCAGGTCCGGGGTGTGCACGGAAAGCTCCTCGACGCTGATGGCCTCGCTCCTGAGCCGGTCGAGGAGGGACTGCAGGGACAACACGCCACCGTCGCTCGGGAGTTGCAGGGTCAGCGCGTCGTCGTCGCGGGAGGTCGCGTCGAGGACGCGGGCGGCCGCCTCCAGGTGCGGCGCGTCGGCGAACCGCAGCCGGATGTGGCCGCCGGGGATGAGGCGCTTGAGTTCGGCCGCAGTCCCTTCGGCCACCAGCCGGCCCTGGTCCAACACGGCGATCCGGTCCGCGAGTTGGTCGGCCTCCTCCAGGTACTGCGTGGTCAGGAAGATCGCGACCCCGTCGGCGACCAGCCCGCGGATGATCTCCCACAGGTCGCGGCGGCTGCGCGGGTCCAGGCCGGTGGTCGGCTCGTCGAGGAAGATCAGGTCCGGGTCGGCGATCAGGGTCATCGCCAGGTCGAGTCGGCGCCGCATGCCGCCGGAGTAAGTCGAGATGGGCTTCTTCGCGGCCGCGACCAGGTCGAAGCGCTCCAGCAGCGCGTCGGCGCGGCGGCGGCCTTCGGCCCGTCCCAGGTGGTGCAGATCCGCCATCAGGATCAGGTTCTCCCGGCCGGTCAGCAGGCCGTCGACGGCCGAGAACTGCCCGGTGACCCCGATCGAGGCCCGCACCCCGCCGGGGTCGCGCGCCAGATCGTGGCCGACCACCTGCGCCTGGCCGCCGTCGGCGTCGATCAGTGTCGAGAGGATCTGCACCGTGGTGGTCTTGCCGGCTCCGTTCGGACCGAGCAAGGCGAAGACCGTACCCGCGGCGACGGTCAGATCGAGGCCGTCCAGCACGAGGTGGTCGCCGTAGGACTTGCGCAAGCTGGTCGCACTGATCGCCACGGGCCGGGCGGAGGCGGGCTCGGTAGCCTGGTGGTGCGTTGTCGTCGTGTTCATGGGTAGAGCGTCCGACCCTGACGCAGGGTCAAGGTCAAAGCGGGCGGTTCCGCACAGTTCCGGGGGAGCACAGTTGTTGACGATCGGCCAGGTCGCGACCTATCTGGGAGTGACGGTGCGGGCCATCCGCCACTACCACCAGCGGGGCCTGCTGCCCGAGCCGGAGCGCGACGTCTCGGGGTACCGGCGCTATGGGGCCGACGCGCTCGTCACGCTGGTGCGGATCAGGACCCTGTCGGATGCCGGCGTCCCGCTGGCGCGGATCGAGGAGCTGATGGGTGCCTCGCCCGAGCGGTTCGCCGGGGCGGTCGCAGCGATCGACGCCGACCTGAAGGAGCAGATCAGGGACCTGCGCAGGCGCCGGAGTCGGATCGCCGAACTCTCCTCCGGCGACCGGCTGTTCCTGCCGGAGGAGGTCGTGGCCCTGCTCGGTCGGCTGCGGGAGATCGGAGCCAGCCCGGAGACGGTGCGCACCGAGCGCGACACCTGGATCCTGCTGGTGGCGCAGTACGCGCGACCAGGTACCGCAGTGGGCGCTGGAGAAGCGGGAGCTGTTCGAGGACCCCGCCTTCCAGCGGCTGTACCTGACCTGTGATCAGGCCGCCGGTTGGGAGCGGGACGACCCGCGCCTGGAGGGGCTCGCGGACGAGGTGAACGGCTTCGGTGGACTCCAGGCGCCGCAGTCGGAGGGGACCGAGCCGATCCTGGCGATCGACGCCCTGGTCGCCGTCACGCTCATGGCGGCCCAGAGCGGCCGACCGGTGCCTGCTTTGGAGCGGTTGATCGAACTGTGCCGGAGCCGGGCGAAGGCTGGCTGAGGCACAGTTCGGGTGAGGCGGCGGCCGGGTGAGGCGGATGCCGACTGGGGTTGGCTACTTCCAGGGGAAGCGGTAGGCGCGGTAGGTGTTCACCCCGGCGGGGAACTCGGCGTTGAACAGCAGCTCGCCGGACCGGTTGAACTCGGAGACGTAGGGCAGCGATCCCCAGCCGACGACCTGGTCGCCGTTGCGCAGCGTCTGCGCGTTCCCCTGCGACGAGGCGCTGAGGTTCGCGGGCTGGTCGGTGGAACGCACCAGGGTCGCCTCGTGCGTCCTGGTGTTCAGGCGCACCGTGACCACCCGGCTGTAGGGCAGCTCGGTGACGGCGCCGGATCCCGTGTTGGCGGCACCTGCGGACTCGTTGTCGAAGAAGGTGTAGAGGCCGTTGCCGAGCGGCTGCGGGTCGTGCTGCCAGGCGAAGATCTCCCCGGCGCTGTCCAGCACCTGGCCGGGGGCGGCCGTCAGCTTGAACGAGCTGTCCTTGCCGCCGAGTTGCCACTGGATCCGGCCGGTGTGCCGCGACACCTGGTACGTGGTCCAGGTGTTCCGCGCGTCCAGCAGCAGGCTCCCGTCGGTGTCCAGCTTGACGGCGTTGAGGTGGAACCAGTCCCACGGCGTGGTCGCCGAGGCCGGTAGCGGTTGCTCGCTCTGCGCGTACGGCACGTGATCGGCGCTGTTCCACTCGAAGAGCACCTTGCCGGTGCGGATGTCGACCTCCTGCACGATTCCGTCGATCACCTTCTGATCGGCCGGGCCGCCGATCGAGGTGAGGTCGGCGGTGGCCTCGGCGTAGGAGAGCACGAGCGCGGTGTTCTGCGGCGTGATCAGGAACTCGTGGCCGTCGGCGGAGTACCCGTTACCGGCCTTGACCTCGGCGATCTGCTGGTAGTGGGAGTTGAAGATGTAGTCGACGCCGCTGGACAGCCCGCCCAGACCGGTGCCCTGCCACCAGGTCAGCACCGGCTTGCCCTGGTAGGTCTGCTCCCGGAAGTCGGCGGCCCCCTGTCCGGCTGGCACCGCGTGCGACCAGACGGTCTGCCTGCCGTCCTGGCTGAGGATCTCCACGCCGCTGGCGTACTGGCTCGTCTGGGCGGACGGCGAGACGAAGATGTCCCCGCCGCTGGTCCCCGCCTTGTCGGTCAGGACGGTTATCGGCGGCAGCGGCGGGTTGCCTGGTGTGGACGCGGAGGCGCTGGCTGCCGGGAGGCCGGCCGCGAAGGTTGCGGTTGTCGCCACGGCCAGCGTGCGTGCGGTCCAGGTGTTCTTTCGCATGGTGGTCCTTCGTGAGCTCGAAGCCGAAGCCGAAGCCGAAGCGAGTCGGCGAGATGTGTGGATGGCGGCGTGCGCGACCGGGTCGCCCGCTGCCCGCTGCCCGCCGGGTGCGGGTGCGGGTGCGGAGGCGACGGGATGCGTCAACTGCGGTTGTGTGAAAGGAGAGTGGCGCCGCACACGACCCACGACCTGCCGTCAGTGCTGCTCGGACGGATCAGGTCGGCGGCGAGGACGCCGCGCGCGGTCCGGGCAGGCCGGTCAGATGGGGTGGGACTCCTGCGAGGTGTGGACTCTCAGCAAGAGCGACAGGCGGCAGAGCAGACTCGCTGGAGGTCGATGTGACCGCGAGTTGTCAGGGCGACGGCGTGCTGCTGCATGTCGGCGAAGTTAGCCGGGCTCCGAACGGAGCGTCAACGCGCGTCCGCATGCTGAGCAGAGGTGCTGCTCGCGCCGAAGATCGCGCATTGGGGGGTGATGCATGGGGGGTGGTGCACGGGGCGATGTGCGACGCCCCGTGCACCTATCTCAACTGACGGGGCTTGACGGTCAGTTGGGATCGGCGGTGAGGTCAGGCCGCAGGGTCGGCCTTGCGGCGACGGGCGAACGTCAGCGCACCGGCGCCGGTGGCCACGAGCACGGCGCCAGCGGCTCCGAGCAGCGGCGTGGTGGAGGACAGGCCGGTGTACGCGAGAGCCTTGGAGGTGGTGTTCGACGCGTCAACGGCCGTGCCGGTGCTGCTCGGTGCGGGCTTGGGTGCGGGCGTGGACGTGCCGGTCGCGGCGATCACCGGCACCACCGTGGTGCTGGTCGGGGTGCTCTGCGTCGTCGGGCTGGGGGTGGCCGTGGCTGCGGCGGCCTTGGCGTCGGCGAGCGCCTTGTCCGCGGCGTTCTTGGCGGCCAGCGCGACCTTCACCGCGTCCTGCAGCAAGGAGAGCTTCCTGGTGGCGGCGACCCGCGCATCCTCGACCGCCACGTTGGCGGCGCCGGCGGCGGCCGCGGCGGCGGTGTCGGTGTCCGCAGCCGTCTTGGCGGTGGCCCGGAGCACCGCGAGCGCCCGCAGTCCGGCTGCCCGCTGGTCGTCGGTCATGCCGGCCTGGCCGGCGTCGAATGCTGCGCTCGCGTCGCTGACCGCCTTGTCCGCGGCGGCCTTCGCATCTGCGGCGACCTTCGCGGCGGCTGCGGCAGAATCCGCCCTCTCCTTGAACGGAGCGGGGTCGGCGAGGTAGGCATCCAGCGCCTTGTTCGCGGCGGCCTCGGTGGCAACAGCGTCGTCGTACGACTTCTTCGCCTCAGCGGCCGCCTTCTCCAACTGCGCGATGGTGGGCGCGCCTTGGGACTGCGAGGTGGTCTCGGCCGACGCGGGAGTGACGGAGAGCATGGCGGCGGGCGCGAGTACCGCAGCCATGACGGCCGTCGCGAGAGTACGACGGATATTCAAGTGAATCCCCCATGGATCGAAAAGAGAAGTAAGGTGCAGGCAAAAGTTTGCACCTGATAGATCAAAGGATCATATAAGCATGGGGATTCGGGAGGCGCCCCTTGGTTTCCTCGACGCCGTCGCGGGCTGCCGCCCTGGCATCTCGCGCGGGCGGGCCGATCTTCCTGCTGACCGCCTGTCCTGACCTGCGGTGGAGCGTATTCGCCTGATTTGGACCGGTAGGGCCCGTCAATTCGACTGCCGTGTTCGGCCGTTCTGGTACCCAGGGCGCGGTGGGCTGGTGGGGCTTGTGGATACTGGGTTGTGCGGTGCTGGTTGATCGGACATCCTCCCGATTCGGGGTACCGCCAGCGCTTGCTCGTTCTTGGGGGATCAATCGTGCCAGTACGTCGTCATGTCGGCCTTGCCGCGGCGATCGTGAGTTCCACCATTCTCGGATCGGCGTTGCCGGCGTTTGTCGCGCAGGCCGATCCGACCACGCTGTACGTCAACAACACGTACGACGCGGGGTGTTCCGACGGTGGTACGGGCACGCAGGCGAAGCCGTTCTGCACCGTGCAGGCGGCGGCGAACGCCGCTCAGCCTGGCCAGACCGTGCAGATCGCCCCGAACACCACCTATCCGGAGCAGGTCACCGTCACCCACTCCGGAGCTCCGGGCAACCCCATCACCTTCCAGGGCGGCCCGAACTTCAGGGATCCTTCGAGCACGATCGGTGCCCCCTCTGGCAGTGCCAACGCGCAGACCATGCCGCACGCGTTCGTGCTGTCCGGCGTGCACGACGTCACGGTGACGGGCCTGAACCTCCAGGCGCCTCAGGAGGGGGTCCTCGCCTCGGGCTCCGACCGGATCACCGTGGACGGAAACTACCTCCGAGGTGCCGGAACCGGGGTCACTCCCGGCACCCCGGGCATCCGGCTCACCGGGAAGACCACGGCGTCCACGGTCAGCCGCAACACCATCGGTATGGGCGGCGCCGGGGTCGTGATCGACGCCGGCGTCTCTGGCGCGGTCGTCACGACCAACCAGATCGTGTCCGATGGTGTGGGCGTCGCGGTCACCGATGCCCCGGGCACCGTGGTGACCAGTAACACGGTCGTCGCGGGTTGCAACACCGCTGTCGCGCTCGTCGGGAGCTCGGCGAACTCCACGATCGAGAACAACATCGCCGAACCCAACAGCTCCCCGTGTACTGGGCAGCCCGATGTGGCGGTCTCGGCTGCCTCGGTCAGCGGAACCAAGGTGGACTACAACCTGGTGTCCAAGGCGTTGAACAGCGTGAACTACGCATGGGGCGATGCGACTTACACGTCGCCGGCCGCGTTTGCCGCTGCGACCGGCCAGGGCAGCCACGATATCGCCACCGCTCAGCCTTCCAGTGGTGCAGCGGTTGACTCGGCCGATGCCACGGCGCCCGGCGAACTGGCCACCGACATGCATGGCCACCCGCGGGTTGATGACCCGCAGGTCCCCAATACTGGTACCGGCGTGGGTTATTACGACCGGGGGGCAACCGAGCTCCAGGATCCGGTTTCGGCGACTGTCTGGGCGCAACCGAGCCATGCCGTTGGGCATCCGCTGGACGCCGACATCCTGGTGTCGGTGAACAACGCCTGGGGGCCGGTCACCGGGACACTGGACTTCGGGGACGGAAGCCCGAAGGCGACGCCGGCGAGCGGTTCGGCCCCGCTGACGCACACCTACCCGGCCCCCGGCACCTACCCTCTCTTGCTCACCGTCACTGACGGCACCGCCATCCGGACGGCCACCTACACGGTCACGGTCGGGGCCATTACGGCCGCTGTTTCGGCATCGCAGACCGGCTGGTCGGTGCCCACGGCGACGTTCAGCGAGAGCGCGACGAGTCCTTGGCCGGTTGCCAAGTCCGTGCTGGACTTCGGCGACGGCTCGCCGCAGGCGGTGAACTCCGGGCCGTTGTCCCCGGCCCCGTTTACGCACGCGTACCCCGCGCCCGGGAAATACACGGCGACGCTGACCGTCACCGATGACCACGGGCGTTCGGCGACCTCGTCGCAGGACGTGCGGCTGGACGCCTTGCTGCCGCTGAATCGCATGATCGAGATGGTGCAGTTCGGGCAGTTGACGGAGGTCTACAGCACCGGTGCGGGCTGGTACGCCAATGACATCACCGCGCCCAACCTGGCCCCCGTGAGCGCGCTGGACTTCACCTACAGCAAGTCGGGTGCGCGGGTGATCGAGGCCATTGAGGGTGGTGTGCTGCATGAGATCTACTCGGCGGCGGACGGTTGGCACGACGGTGCGATCCCGGGTGCCGGCACGAACGTCACCGCGCTGAGCGTCTCCTACAACTCGTCGGGTGGGCGGGTGATCGAGGTGAGCGAGAGTGGTGTGCTGCATGAGATCTACTCGGCGCCGGACGGTTGGCACGACGGTGTGATCCCGAGTGCCGCGCCGAACGTCACCGCGCTGAGCTTCTCGTACAACAGGTCGGGCGGGCGGGTGATCGAGGCCAGCGAGGGTGGTGTGCTGCATGAGGTCTACTCGGCGGCGGACGGTTGGCACGACAGCGCGATCCAGGGTGTCGCGCCGAACGTCTCGGCACTGAGCTTCTCGTACAACACGTCGGGCGGGCGGGTGATCGAGGCCAGCGAGGGTGGTGTGCTGCATGAGATCTACTCGGCGCCGGACGGCTGGCACGACAGCGCGATTCCTGGCGCCGGAACCGACATCAGGAGCCTCTCGTTCAAGATCCGGCCGACCGGTGACCGCGTCATCGAAGCCATCGAGAGCACCACGCTGCACGAGATCTATACCGACGGTGGCACCTGGCGCGATTCGCCCACGCCGATCACCGGGGCCAACACGACGAGCGCCTCGCTCGCCCTGCGCTGACGTATGTAACGCCGGCAGGATCACCCCTCGTGGGTGGTCCTGCCGTGCCGTTCCCGTACCCGGGGCGCGGTGGGCGGGCGGGGCTTGTGGATACTGGCTTGCGCGGTGCTGGTTGATCGGACATCCTCCGCTTTGGGGGTACCACCAGTGCTTTTCTCGTTCTTGGGGGATCAATCGTGCCAGTACGTCGTCATGTCGGCCTTGCCGCGGCGATCGTCAGCTCCGCCATTCTCGGATCGGCGCTGCCGGCGTTCGTGGTGCAGGCCGATCCGACCACGCTCTACGTCAACAACACTCCCACCACGCCTTGCACCGACGGTGGTACGGGTACGCAGGCGCGGCCGTTCTGTACCGTGCAGGCGGCGGCGAACGCCGCGCAGCCCGGTCAGACCGTGCAGATCGCCCCGGGCAACTATCAGGAGCAGGTCACTGTCACCCACTCTGGAACTCCGGGCCACCCGATCACCTTCCAGGGCAGCCAGTACGCCTACGACAAGACGTCTACGAGCACGATCGGTGTCTTTGGCAACAGTGGCGATGCGCAGACCCTGCCACACGCCTTCGTGCTGTCCGGCGTGCACGACGTCACGGTGACGGATCTGGAGCTCCGGGCGCAGCAGGAGGCGGTCCTCGTCTCGGACTCCGACCGGATCATCGTGAATGGAAACACCCTTGATTCGCTCTTGTACGGGGTCACTCCCAGCGCCCCGGGCATCCGGCTCACCGGGAAGACCACGGCGTCCACGGTCAGCCGCAACACCATCTACCTGGGCGTCTCCGGCGTAGCGGTCGACGCCGGCGTCACCGGTGCGGTCGTCACGACCAACCTGATCTCGTCCGGAGGTGCGGGCGTCACGGTCACCGATGCCCCGGGCACCGCGGTGACCAGCAACACGATCGATGCTAGTTGCAGTACCTCGGTCGTGCTCGCCGGGAACTCGGCGAACTCCACGATCGAGAACAACATTGCCGTAGCCGGTACCTCCCAGTGTGCTGCCCAGCCCGATCTTGTGGTCTCGGCTGCCTCGGTCAGCGGAACCAGGGTGGACTACAACCTGGTGTCCCAGGCGTCGGGCAAGGTGAACTACGCATGGGCCGACGCCACTTACACGTCGCCGGCCGCGTTTGCCGCTGCGACCGGCCAGGGCAGCCACGACATCGCCAGCGCTTCTCGGTACCCCAACATTCCTGCAGCGATTGACTCGGCCGATGCCACGGCGCCCGGCGAACTGGCCACTGACATGTACGGCAACCCTCGGGTCGACGACCCGTTGGTCGCCAACACCGGTACCGGCGTGGGTTACTACGACCGCGGGGCATTCGAGCTCCAGGATCCGGTGTGGGCGACCATCACGGGGCAACCGACCCTGGCCACCGGACATCCGCTGGACGCGGCCGTCCAAGTGGCGGTGAACAACGCCTCCTGGGGGCCGGTCACCGGGACGGTGGACTTCGGGGACGGCAGCCCGAAGGCGACGTCGGTGACCGGTTCGACCCAGCTGACGCACACCTACCCGGGCCCCGGCACCTACACCCTCTCGCTCACCATCGCCGACGGTACCGCCACCCGGACGGCCACCGGAACGGTCACCATCCAGCCGCTCTGGCCCCTCGCGGCCTCCGTCTCGGCGTGGCAGCCCGACTGGTCCGTGCCCCGTGAGCAGATCACCGAGGCCGTGGGGAGTCCTTGGCCTGTTACCAAGTTCGTGGTGGACTTCGGTGACGGCTCGCCGAAGGTGGAGAACTCCGGGCCGTTGGCCCCGGCTCCCTTCATGCACACGTACCCCGGGCTGGGGACGTACACGGCGACGCTGACCGTCACCGACGACCACGGCCGGTCGGTGACCACGTCACAACCCGTGCGGGTGGGCGTTCTGCTGCCACTGAACCGCACGATCGAGACGGCGTACAACGGGTCGCTGATGGAGGCCTCCAGCGACAGCCTGGGCTGGCACCAAGGCAGCGGCTCCAGCCAGTTCTTCGGGGCGGGGCCCGTAAGCGCGATGGACTTCTCCTTCAGTCCGTCGGGTGGGCGGGTGATTGAGGCGATCGAGGGTGGCGTGCTGCACGAGATCTACTCGGCTCCGGACCGTTGGCACGACACTGCGATTCAGGGTGTCGGTGCGAACGCCACCGCGTTGAGCTTCTCGTACAGTCCGTCGGGTGGGCGGGTGATTGAGGCGATCGAGGGTGGCGTGCTGCACGAGATCTACTCGGCTCCGGACGGGTGGCACGACGGTGCGATTCAGGGTGTCGCGCCGAATGCCACCGCGTTGAGCTTCTCGTACAGTCCGTCGGGTGGGCGGGTGATTGAGGCGATCGAGGGTGGCGTGCTGCACGAGATCTACTCGGCTCCGGACGGGTGGCACGACGGTGCGATTCAGGGTGTCGCGCCGAATGCCACCGCGTTGAGCTTCTCGTACAGTCCGTCGGGTGGGCGGGTGATCGAGGCGGTTGAGAACGGTGTGCTGCACGAGGTCTACTCGGCTGCGGACGGGTGGCACGATGCCGTTGTTCCCGGCGCAGGTGCCGGCATCAAGAGCCTGTCGCTCAAGTTCCGGCCGACCGGTGACCGTGTCATCGAAGCCGTCGAGAACGACAGCATGGCGCACGAGATCTACACCAACGCGGGCACCTGGCGTGACTCGATCACGCCGATCGACTTGGGTTTCCTCACGAGCGTCTCGCTCGGCCTGCGCTGACGCACCGTCCCACCGGCAGGGCCGCCCTTCGGGGTGGCCCTGCCGTGCCGTTGCCGTACCCGGGGCGCGGTGGGCGGGCGGGGCTTGTGGATACTGGCTTGCGCGGCGCTGGTTGATCGGACATCCTCCCGCTTTGGGGGTACCACCAGCGCTTGCTCGTTCTTGGGGGATCAATCGTGCCAGTACGTCGTCATGTCGGCCTTGCCGCGGCGATCGTGAGTTCCACCATTCTCGGATCGGCGTTGCCGGGGTTTGTCGCGCAGGCCGATCCGACCACGCTCTACGTCAACAACGCCTCACCCTCGGGCTGCTCCGACGCCGGTACGGGCACGCAGGCGAAGCCGTTCTGTACCGTGCAGGCGGCGGCGAACGCCGCGCAGCCCGGCCAGACCGTGCAGATCGCCCGGAACACCACGTACCTGGAGCAGGTCACTGTCACCCACTCCGGAACTCCGGGCCACCCCATCACCTTCCGGGGCAGCCCGGACGTCGCGAGTCCTTCTGGCATGATCGGTGTCCCCGCCAGTAGTCCTGATGCGCAGACGATTCCGCACGCATTCGTGCTCTCCGGCGTCCACGACGTCACGGTGACGGGCCTCAACCTCCAGGCGTCGCAGGAGGCGGTCCTCGTCTCGGGCTCCGACCGGATCACCATGGACGGAAACACCCTTTGGTCGGCCGGAGGTGGGGGCACTCCTGGTGTCCCGAGCATCCGGCTCACCGGGAAGACCACGGCGTCCACGGTCAGCCGCAACACCTTCTACCGCGCCGCCGCCTACATCCTGGACGACACCCTCGTCTCCGGCGTCGCGGTCGATGCCGGCGTCACCGGCGCGGTCGTCACGACCAACCTGATCTTGTCCGGAGGTACGGGCGTCACGGTCACCGATGCCCCAGGCACCGTGGTGACCAGCAACACGCTGGGCGTGGGTTGCAACATGACTGCTCTTGTGATCGCCGGGAGCTCGGCGAACTCCACGATCGAGAACAACATCGCGACCTCCCCCATCTCCACGTGTGCCGGACAGCCTGATCTGGTGGTCTCGGCTGCCTCGGTCAGCGGAACCAAGGTGGACTACAACCTCGTGTCCCAGGTGTCGGGCAAGGTGAACTACGCCTGGGGCGATGCCACTTACACGTCGCCGGCCGCCTTTACCGCTGCCACCGGCCAGGGCAGCCACGACATCGCCAGCGCTAACACTTCGAGCAATGGTGGGTGGGTTGACTCGGCTGATGCCACGGCGCCCGGCGAGCTGGCCACCGATCTCTACGGCAACCCGCGTGTCGATGACCCGCAGGTCGCCAACACGGGTACCGGCGTGGGTTACTACGACCGCGGGGCAGTCGAGTTCCAGGATCCGCTTGGGCCGAGTGTCTCGGCGCAACTGAGCTATGCCGTTGGGCATCCGCTGGACGCGGCCGTCCAGGTGGGGGTGGGCAGCGCCTGGGGGCCGGTCACTGGGACGCTGGACTTCGGGGACGGAAGTCCGAAGGTGTCGTCGGTGACGGGTGTGGTGACGCACACCTACCCGGGCCCCGGCACCTACACCCTCTCGCTCACCGTCACCGACGGTATGGTCACCCGGACGGCCACCAGCAGGTTCACTGTCCAGCCGGTCTGGCCCATCACGGCCGCTTTCGGGGGATGGCAGACCGACTGGTCAGTGCCCACGGAGACGTTCAGCGAGAGCGCGACGAGTCCTTGGCCCGTTGCCAAGTTTGTGCTGGACTTCGGTGACGGCTCGCCGAAGGCAGTGAACTCCGGGCCGTTGTCCCCGAACCCGTTCACACACACGTACCCGGGGCCGGGGACGTACACAGCGACCCTGACCGTCACCGATGACCACGGCCGTTCGTCGACCACGACGGAGAAGGTGCCGGTGGGCGTCTTGCTACCGCTGAACCGCACGATCGAGACGGTGCAGAACGGGCGGCTGACGGAGATCTACAACGACAACCTGGGCTGGCACACCAACGCCATCACCGCCAGCAACAAGCTGATCCCCGCGAGCACGCTGGACTTCACCTACACCCCGTCGGGTGCGCGGGTGATCGAGGCGGTGGAGAACGGTGTGCTGCATGAGGTCTACTCAGCGGCGGACGGTTGGCACGACGGCGCGATCCAGGGTGCCGGTGCGAATGCGACCGCGCTGAGCTTCTCACTCAGCCCGTCGGGTGGGCGGGTGATCGAGGCGATCGAGGGTGGTGTGCTGCACGAGATCTACTCCGCGGCGGATGGTTGGCATGACAATGCGATCCAGGGTGTCGCGCCGAACGTCTCGGCGATGAGCTTCTCGTTCAGCCCGTCGGGTGGGCGGGTGATCGAGGCGATCGAGGGTGGTGTGCTGCACGAGGTCTACTCCGCGGCGGATGGTTGGCATGACAATGCGATCCAGGGTGTCGCGCCGAACGCTTCGGCCCTGAGCTTCTCGTACAACAAGTCGGGTGGGCGGGTGATCGAGGCGATCGAGGGTGGTGTCCTGCATGAGGTCTACTCCGCGGCGGATGGTTGGCACGACGCCGTTGTTCCCGGTGCCGGTGCCGGCATCAAGAGCCTGTCGCTCAAGTTCCGGCCGACCGGTGACCGTGTCATCGAAGCTGTCGAGAACGACAGCACGGTGCACGAGATCTACACCAACGCGGGCACCTGGAGCGACTCGCCCACACCGATCAACTCGGGCAACCTGACGAGCGTCTCGCTCGCCCTGCACTGACGCATCGTCCCACCGGCAGGGCCGCCCTTCGGGGTGGCCCTGCCGTGCTGTTTCCACCCGGAGGCACCCAGGGCGCCGCCCACTCGGGTCAGTCGGCAGGACGGGCGACCTGGGCGTCCGGTGACAGGACTTGAATCTCCCGCAGGGGGAGTTCCTACCGTCAGGTGACCGCGGAAGGCTCGGCGGGGCCGATCGTGCGGGCAACGCGTGCAAGGCGCACAAGACGGTAGAAGGAGGCAGCGATGACGGCGTTCGTACTGGTGTCGGGCAGCTATACCGGCGGCTGGATATGGCGGGAAGTGGCCGCACGGCTGCGGGAGTCGGGAGCCGAGGTGCACGCGGTCACGCTCACCGGCATGGGCGACCGCCGCCACCTGGCGGGACCGGACACGGAACTGGAGACGCATATCGAGGACCTGGTGCAGGTGATCGACCACCTGGAGGCCCCGGAGGTGGTGATCGTCGGCCACGACTACGGCATCCACCCGGTGCTGGGCGCCGCCGATCGGCGCCCGGACCGGGTCGCGCGGATCGTCTACCTGGATTCGGGCCTCCCCCTGGACGGTGAGTCGGTGCTCGACCTGCTGCCCGATCCGGCGGTGCGCGAACGGCTGGTGCAGCGGGCCGAGTTCGGCTGGCGGATCGCCCCGCCGTCGCTCGACGAGTGGCCGCTCTGGGGCAGTACCGCCGGCGTCCCGGCAGACGCGCTGGCACGGCTGGTCCGGCTGGCCACGCCGCAGCCGCTGGGTACGCTCACCCAGCCGCTGCGGCTGTCGGGGGCGCTCGCCCGGATACCGACCTCCGGCATCCTCTGCACGGCCAACGGGTCGAGCATCGCCATGGTCAAGATCGTGGTCCGCATGGGGGACCCGCGCTACAAGGCGCTCACCGACCCCCGGGTGGGCTTCTTCGAGCTTGAGACCGGCCACTGGCCGATGCTCTCCGCCCCCGACGAGTTGGCCGAGGTACTGATTCGAGCCGCCGCGGGGGAAGGTCAGCGGGTGCCCGCAGCCGTGCGGGACCAGTCCGTACAGCCGCTGCCCTTCCTGCTGGACGTGCCGGAGCAGCGCCGTGAGCGGGTGGGACAGGTCGACCTCTATCTGCCGGCGGACACCGACGGCCCGCGCCCGGCGGTGGTGTTCGTGCATGGCGGCCCGTTTGCCGCCGACCTGGAGCCCAAGCCGCGGGACTGGCCGACCTTTGTCGGCTACGGCCAGTACGCGGCGAGTCTGGGCGTGGTCGGTGTGACGGTGGATCACCGGCTGCACGGTCTGGGCGACTACGGGCGCGCCGCCGAGGACGTCGCCGCAGCCGTCGAGCTCGCACGAGCCGATCCGCGCGTCGACGGGGACCGCGTGGCCCTGTGGTTCTTCTCCGGCGGCGGGCTGTTGTCGGCGCACTGGCTCGCGGCGCCCCCGGCGTGGCTGCGGTGTGTGGCGGCGAGCTACCCCGTGCTCGCGCCGCCGCCGAGCTGGGGGCTCGGGGAGTCCCCGTTCCACCCTGCGGCTGCGGTGGGCGGTGCGGGGGAGCTGCCGATCGTGGTGACCCGCGTGGGACTGGAGGTCGCGGAAATCGCGGTGACGGTCGAGCAGTTCCTGGCCGCCGCCGACGACTGCAAGGCCGATGTCGAGGTGATCGACGTGCCGCTCGGCCACCACGGCTTCGAGTCGATCGACCACACCGACGAGGCGCGCCAGGCGGTGGAGCGCGCGGTGCGATCCGTACTGGGCCACCTGCAGGGCTGAGCCCGTCGCCGGCGTTCCCGGCGTCGTCGATAGCGGCGATGGCCCCGGCCGGTCCTCCCGGTCGGGGCCATCGTGCCGTTCTGGTACCCGGGGCGCGGCGGCCGGGCGGGGCTGAGGATACTGGCTTGCGCGGCACTGGTTGATCGGACATCCTCCCGCTTTGGGGGTACCACCAGCGCTTTTCTCGTTCTTGGGGGATCAATCGTGCCAGTACGTCGTCATGTCGGCCTTGCCGCGGCGATCGTCAGTTCCGCCATTCTCGGGTCGGCGCTGCCGGCGTTCGTCGCGCAGGCCGATCCGACCACGCTTTACGTCAACAACGGCTCCGCTGCGGGCTGCTGGAACGGCGGTCCGGGTACGCAGGCGGAGCCTTTCTGCACTGTGCAGGAGGCGGCGAACGCCGCACAGCCCGGTCAGACCGTGCTGATCGCCCCGAACACCTACTATTCGGAGCAGGTCACCGTCACCCACTCCGGAACTCCGGGCCACCCCATCACCTTCCAGGGCAGCCCGAACGAGACGGTTCGGCCGGGCACGATCGGTGTCAACCCCTACGGCGGTATCACCGAGCTGACCAGGCTGCACGCTTTCGTGTTCTCCGGCGTGCACGACGTCACGGTGACGGGCCTCGACCTCCAGGCGCCGCAGGAGGCGGTCCTTGTCTCGGACTCCGACCGGATCACCGTGGACGGAAACGGCCTTGCGGCGGTCGGTGACGGGCTCGCTCCCTACCCCCCGGGCATCCGGCTCACCGGGAGGACCACGGCTTCCACGGTCAGCCGCAACAGCATGAACCTGGCCGGCTCCGGCGTAGTGGTCGACGCCGGCGTTACCGGCACGGTCGTCACGACCAACCGGATCGAGTCCGGGGACGTCCCGCCGGGAAGTGGTGAAAGTGCGGGCGTCACGGTCACCGATGCCCCGGGCACCGTGGTGACCAGCAACTCGTTCAGCGCCATTTGCGGTACTGCTGTTGTGCTCGCCGGGAGCTCGGCGAACTCCACGATCGAGAACAACATCGCCGTACCCCTATTCACCCCGTGTCTCGCGCAGCCCGATCTGGCGGTATCGGCTTCCTCGGTCACCGGGACCAGGGTGGACTACAACGTGGTGTTCCAGGCGCCGGGCAAGGTGGACTACGCATGGGGCGACGCCACTTACACGTCGCCGGCCGCGTTTGCCGCTGCCACCGGCCAGGGCAATCACGACATCGCCAGCGCTAAGCGAAATTACGCTGGCGCCGTGCCTGCAGCGACTGACTCGGCCGATGCCACGGCGCCCGGCGAGCTGGCCACGGACATCAACGGCCACCCGCGGGTCGACGACCCGCTGGTCGCCAACACCGGTACCGGCGTGGGCTACTACGACCGCGGGGCAACCGAGTTCCAGAACCCGCTTGGGGCGTCTGTCAACCCGACATCGACCCAGGTCGTTGGGCATCCGCTGGACGCGGACCTTGCGGTGTGGGTGGGCAATGGTTGGGGGCCGGTCACTGGGACGCTGGACTTTGGGGACGGCAGCCCGAAGGTGACGCCGGCGATCGGTTCGTCCCAGCTGACGCACACCTTCCCGGGCCCCGGCACCTACACCCTCTCGGTCACCGTCACCGACGGTCTGATCACCCGGACAGCCACCAGCGCGGTCATGATCCAGCCGGTCGGGCCCATCACGCCCGCTGTCTCGGCATCGCAGACCGACTGGTCGGTGCCCACGGAGACGCTCAGCGAGAGTGCGGGGAGTCCTTGGCCCGTTGCCAAGTCCGTGCTGGACTTCGGTGACGGCTCGCCGCAGGCGGTGAACTCCGGGCCGTTGTCATTGGCTCCGTTCACGCACACGTACCCGGGGCCGGGGACGTACACGGCGACGCTGACCGTCACCGACGACCACGGCCGTTCGGCGACCACGAAACAGGCTGTGCCGGTAGGCGTCCTGCTACCGCTGAACCGCACGATTGAGACGGTGCAGAACGGGCAACTGACGGAGATCTACAACGACAACCTGGGCTGGCACACCAATGCCATCACCACCTTCAACTTCCCGATATCCGCAAGCACGCTGGACTTCGCCTACACGCCGTCGGGTGCGCGGGTGATCGAGGCGGTTGATTACGGTGTGCTGAACGAGCTCTACTCGGCGCCGGACGGTTGGCACGACGCCATGGTCCCCGGCGTCGGCGCGAACGTCTCGGCGCTGAGCTTCTCGTTCAGTCCGTCGGGTGGGCGGGTGATCGAGGCGATCGAGGGTGGTGTGCTGCATGAGATCTACTCGGCGCCGGGTGGTTGGCACGACGGTGCGATTCAGGGTGTCGCTTCGAATGCCACCGCGTTGAGCTTCTCGTTCAGTCCGTCGGGTGGGCGGGTGATCGAGGCGATCGAGGGTGGTGTGCTGCATGAGATCTACTCGGCGCCCGACGGCTGGCACGACAACGCCATCCAGGGTGTCGCGTCGAACGCCACCGCGATGAGCTTCGCCTACAACGCCTCCGGACAGCGGGTGATCGAGGCCGTCGAGGGCGGTGTGCTGCACGAGATCCACTCGGCAGCGGACGGTTGGCACGACGCCGTTGTCCCCGGCGCCGGCACTGGTATCAAGAGCCTCTCGGTCAAGATCCGGCCCACCGGTGACCGTGTCATCGAAGCCGTCGAGAACAACACGCTGCACGAGATCTACACCAACGCGGGCACCTGGTACGACTCGCCCACGCCGATCACTGAGGGCAACCCGACGAGCGTCTCGCTCGCCCTGCACTGACACACGCACCATCCCACCGGCAGGACCACCCCCCGCGGTGGTCCTGCCGTGCTGTTTCCGCTGGTCAGCGGCATCCAGCCGTCCACCCACGGCGCCTCTCGTCCGGCGGCCTCCCCGCTCCTGCTCCTATCGTTGAACCACATGACTGTTGTGGCGCACGGTGAGGCGGGCGGAGCATGAAAGGCGCGGACATCGACTACGCGGCCGTGTTTCGGACGCTGCCCGGCATGGTGGCTCTGCTGACCCCCGAGCTGGTGTACGTGGACGTCAACGAGGAGTACGCGCGCGTGTCGGGCCGTACACGTGAGCAGCTGGTCGGCCGGTACCTCTTCGACGTGTTCCCCGACAACCCGAACGACGCCACGGCGACCGGTGTGCGCAATCTGCGCGCGTCGCTCATGCGGGTGCTGGAGACCGGGGAGCGCGACGCCATGGCGCTGCAGCGCTACGACGTCGAGTCCCTGGAGCGGCCGGGCACCTGGACGGAGCGGTACTGGAGTCCGGTGAACGCTCCCGTGCTCGGGACCGACGGCCGGGTGGTCCTGCTCGTGAACCGGGTGGAGGAGGTGACCGAGCTCATCAAGGCCCGCGGTGGCTCGGACGGCAGCCGGGGTCGGGTGCTGGAGGCCGAGCTCTACACGCGGGCCCGCGAGCTCCAGGAGGTCAACGAGCGGCTGCGGCAGGCCCACGCCCGGGAACGTGAGGTGGCGCTCGCCCTGCAGGAGGCGATGCTGCCGGCCCCGAGCCCGGTCGGCCACCACCGGGCCGCCGTGCGCTACCGGCCCGCCGTAAGCGCGCTGAACGTGTGCGGCGACTGGTACGACCTGGTCGACCTGCCCGGTGACCGCATCGGGGTCGCCGTGGGCGACGTCGTGGGCCACGGCCTCAGGGCCGCCTGCGTCATGGGCTTGCTGCGCAGCGCGTTGAGCGCGGCCTCACGCGTCGCCGACGGTCCCGCCCAGGCGCTGGAGGTTCTCGGCCTGTACGCACGTTCGGTCGACGGCGCCGAGAGCACCACGGCGGTGGAGACCCACATCGACTGGGACACCCACAGGATCACATACAGCAGTGCAGGCCATCCCCCGCCCGCGCTGCTGCACACCGACGGCACCGTCGAGTTCCTGGACCAGGCCACCGATCCCCCACTCGGTGCCCGCCCCGAACCCGTCCCCCGTCCGGAGGCAGCCGTCGCGTTCGGTGAAGGCGACACCCTCGTGCTCTACACCGACGGGTTGGTCGAACGCCGCAGTGAGGACATCGACACCGGCCTCGCCCGCCTCGCCGACTCCCTCAGCCGCCATCGCGGGCTCCCGCAGGAACCCCTCGCCGACGCCCTCCTGCACGACCTCCTGCCGATTTCCGGCGCGACCGACGACACCGCGCTGGTCATCGTCCGGCTCTGATCACGCCGTGGCTTCGCGGTCCAGCGTGCGCTTGATCACGCGGATCCCCTGGTCGACCATCTCGGCGATGGGCTCGGCGAGGTCGTCGGGTGCCACGTCGGTGATCCAGACGAAGCGACTGCGGCCCTCGGCGTCGGCGAAGACCTGCATGGACGCGTGGTGGTGCCTGGGCTCCAGGGCGCCGCCGACCACCGCGTAGGCGATCCGCCGGGCCTGGTCGTCGATGTCGACGATCAGCTCGTGCACCACGATGCCGCTCGCGAACGTCACGATCCTGATGTCGCCCTCGACGCGGGTGTCGGTGACGAAGCCCGGCGCCAGGCGTCGGTGCACCTCGCCGAAGTCCCGAAGGGCGGCCCAGACGTTGTCGGGGGAGTCATCGATCTGGATGTCGCGGTGGATGGATGCCATGGGTCGGTCTCCTGTCTGTGCGGGAACGGTCCTTCGCACCTCGCCAGCGTGCTCCCGGCGGCAGGCCCCCGTCTTGAACATCCTTGCGCGGCTTGTCAGACCCGCCGCGTAGCGTTCGCAGGGTGCTCACCGCCGTTCCTGTCGCCACCCGTCCCGACTTCGGCATCAGCTCGGTGACCTGCCGCGACGACCACGCTCGCTGGTCGGCGCCGGAGGTCCGCGACGACTACCGCGTGGTGCTCGTGCGCCGGGGCCGCTTCCGCAGGAGGGCCGCCGGCGTGCCCGCCGACCTCGACGCGACGCTGGCCTATGTGGGGGCCCCGGGGGAGGAGGAGGCTTTCGCTCACCCCGCCGGCGGCGACGTCTGCACGGCGATCAGCGTGACGCCGAAGCTGTGGCGTTCACTGGCCGGGGAGATCGCGGGGCCGGCCGTGCAGACGGTCTACGTCGACCCGTACCTGGACCTGACCCACCGCCGCCTCCTCGCCGCTGCCGCGTCGGGGGATGTCGACTACGCGCTATCGGAGGAGCTGCTGGCTCTGCTGTCGACCGCCATCGGCCGGACCACAACCAGCCGGACACCGATCGCCGCAGCGGGCGCCCGACAGGCCCAGCGGGACCTCGTGGCAGCCGCCCGCGAGGCGATCACCGAAGGAGACCCGGCCGCGGACACGCTGTTCTCCCTGGCCGAGTTGCTCGGCGTCTCTCCCTACCGGCTGAGCCGGGCGTTCCCGCACGAGCTCGGTGTGTCGGTGACCCGCTACCGCCACCGCGTCCGTATCGGCAGGGCCCTCGACCGCCTGGAGGCCGGCGAGCAGAGCCTCAGCACCCTCGCCGCCGACCTCGGTTACGCCGACCAGGCCCATCTGACCCGGACCATGCGCCAGTACCTGGGCCACCCGCCGACGGCGGTACGACGGCTCCTGGCGTCCGCATCCTGACCGCACCCCGACCGCATCCTGACCGCACCCTGACCGCACCCCGACCCCGCTACTCCGTCCGCAGCACCTCCGCCACGGGTGCCCGCGCCGCGCCCCGGGCCGGTAGGTAGGCCCCCAGGGCGGCGATCACCGAGCCCGAGAGCGCCAGCAGCACCACCGTCGGCCAATTCCACACGTCCATCAGCGAGTTGGGCAGATCGAGCCCGGTGTCATGTCCGGTGATCGGGATGATGATCCGGTGCGCGAGCATCCCGAGCGGGGCGCCGACGATCCCGCCGACCGCTCCGAGCGCCACCACGGAGGTCACCACCATGGCGATCACCTGGCGCGGCGTCATGCCGATCGACTTGAGCATCCCCAGATCCTTGCGCCGCTCGCGGGTGTTGAGCAGCACCGTGTTGAACACCCCGAGGCTCGCGACGACGATCAGCATCACGGTGAGCGTCGAGACCACGCTGATGATGACCTTCTCGATGGTGCCGGACGCGTCGTTCACCGTCGCGTTCAGCCCCCGGTCCGCGTGCGCGACCTCGGTGGCGTAGGCCTGCGGGTCGGTGCCCTTGGCGAGTTGGACGGCGAAGGTCTGGGCGCGCTTGACCGGGCTGAGCGGGACGAACCGCTTCCAGTCCAGCGTCGTCACGTCCCAGCCTTCGGTGCTCTCGCCGACGACCTTCTCCGGTTGCGGCCCCTCGCTCGAGTCCAGCGTGATCGTGTCGCCGAGCGACACCTGGTGCTGGTGCCAGAACGCCGACGAGACCACCACCTCGTTCGTTCCCTCGACCCAGCGTCCCCGGACGAGATCCGGATGCAGCTGCGCCGTGTCGCCGCTCTCGGCGCCCACCCGGACGATCCCCGACGAGCCCGTCAGCCGGGTTTCCAGCGCGGTCTCGGCGTACACGTGCGCGGTGCCGGGCAGCGAGCGCAGCAGCGCGAAGAGCTGGTCGTCGGAGCGGGTCGGGCCGGGAGGATTCCACTTCGGGTCGTTGAGGCCGATGTTCACCTGGATCTTGTCGGTCTGGTTCTGCAGCTGCCCGAACTTGCCGACCGTGGCGGAGATGCCGAGCGCCATCGTCACCGTCATGACGCCGAGCACGACGGTCGACAGGGTCAGGGCGGTGCGACCCGGCCGGGCGAACGGCCAGCCCAGGCCCAGGCTCACCGGGCGCGGCAGGCGTGATCCGCCGAGCCCGCGCTGGACCGCCAGTCCGCGTCCGGTCCGCTGGGCGCCGCCCGCGCTGATGGCGACGGCGGCGGGCAGCCGGCGGGCGCGCATCGCCGGGACGAGCGCGGACAGCGCGACGAGTACCGGCATCCCGATCAGCACGACCGGATAGACCCACACCGGGACGGTCGCACTGTCCATGACCAGATCGCCGCCGAAGATGCCGTAGAACGCCTGGTGCACCAGCTTCCCGCCGACGAGAGCGCCGATCACCGAGCCGAGCACGCAGCCGATCACCGCGGGGAAGGTGACCATGGCGAGGTAGACCGCCGTCACCTGGTTCGGCGTGAACCCCAGCGCCTTGAGCACGCCGATGTGCCGGAACCCCGAGACCACCGCGCCGCTGACGACGTTGCCGACGATCAGGACCGAGACGATCAGGCCAAGCACCCCGAAGACCGTCAGGAACGGCACGTAGGTGTTCGGGCCCGAGGCGAGGTTCGCCTTGAGGGCCAGGTAGGAGCTGGTCCCCGTCAGGGCGTCGGACGGCAGGCCCATGGTGGCGGCGGCCAGGCCAGCCTTCAGCGCCGAGTCGGAGCCGGCGTCCTTGAAGCGGTACATCATCTGCAGCGAGTCCGCGTGCAGGGCCTGGGCCTGGTCGGGGGTGACCCAGCCGCCCGCGGACTGGCTGGCCGAGGAGGCGTAGCCGACGACCTGGAGCTTCACGCCGTCCGGTGTGACGACCTCGTGCTCGGAGGTGATCGCCATCGGACCGATGGACGACGGCTCGTTGATGACGATCTCGCCGGGACCGGTCGCCCAGCGGCCGGCGCTGACTTTGAGGGTGTCGACCGGGGTGTCCGGCCGGTCGCGCCCCACGACGGTGAACGCACCCGACAGTCCGGTCGGATGGTCGCCGGTCTCCGTCGGCGAGTGCAGCACGGCCTCGGGGTAGGGACCGGCGACGGCCTGGACGCCGGGGGCGTTCGCGGCCTGGGCGAGCTGCGCGGCGGTCGTCTTCGAGCTGTCGAACTCGGCGACGACATGGGCGCCGTGCGCGGCGTTGTAGGCCTGGTCGAAGGGGCTCGACACGGCCGCCAGCAGGCCCAGCGTGGCGATGGCCATCGCGCTGGACACCATGACGACCACGCCGAGGATGAAGGTCTGGAACCTGCGCCGCTTCACCGCCGCGCGCGAGGCCCGCCAGACGGCGCTCATCGGGTGAGCTCCGTTGCCATGGCGCAGTTCGCCGAGCTGTCCCGGGCGATGCGCCCGTCCGCGACCCTCGATGACCCGGCGTGCGCACCGAGCGGCGAGCCGCGGGTCGTGCGTGACGATCAGCAGCGTCTGGCCCAGCTCGTTCAGGTCCATGAGCAGCTGCATCACCTGGTCGCCGGAGCGGCTGTCCAGCGCGCCGGTCGGCTCGTCGGCCAGCAGCAGCGCCGGACGGTTCATCAAGGCCCGTGCGGTGGCCACCCGTTGGCGTTCACCGCCGGACAGCGAGGCCGGATAGATGTTCTTTCGGTCGGCGATGCCGAGGTCGCCCATCAGCTCCAGGGCGCGCTTGCGGGCGGCCGAGGCCTTCATGCCGACCAGCTGCCCGGACAGGGCGATGTTGTCCAGGGCCGGCAGGTCGTCCAGCAGGTTGAAGAACTGGAAGATCATGCCGATCCGGCGGCGGCGGAACAGCGCCAGGCCCTTCTCCCCGAGCTTGGTCAGATCCTCCCCGCCGACGACGACGGAACCGCCGGTCGGCCGGTCGAGCCCGGACACCATGTTCAGCAGCGTCGACTTCCCGGAGCCGGACGGCCCCATCACGGCGACCGACTCGCCCGCGCCGATCTCCAGCGAGACGCCGTCCAGAGCCGCGTAGTCCCCGAAGTCCTTGCGCACGTCCGTGAGTTGGACGACGACGTCCCGTTCCTCGCAACCGCTGGTGCTCGTCCTGTCCGTCATGTCCGTCGTGTTCGTCATGGGGAGAACACTGCCGATCACCGTGGCCCACCGGCATCGGACCGTCGTCCACACCCTGGGGCGGGCATACCGACCCAGGGTGTACACCCGCGGTCCGATGCCCCCCGGATGATCACCCGGCTACGATCCCCCCATGCCCACGACCCCGCACTCGTTGCCGTTGCTGCGGCGCGTGACGCCCGGCGGGTGGACGGCGCTCGCCTGGTGCGTGTCCACGCTGTACTCGTTCGTCGTCCAGATCCGCTGGCCGGGCGAGCAGTTGCAGCCGTGGGGCGAGAAGAGCGACCGTATCGAGCCGTTCGCGATGGGCGGCCGCGAGCAGGCGATGCTGCTGCTCGCGGCGGCCCTACTGGCCGGCGCCTGCCTGCTGCTGACCCGCCGGCCGCTGACCTCGACGACGATGCTGGTGCTCAGCGCGCTGGCCCTGACCAACGGCCCGCTGCACACGATCAGCATCGCGCCCGAGCAGTACCTGCCGGTCTGCCTCGGCCTCTGCTTTGTCGCCGCCGCCCGGGCGCGGCGCACCTCGCTGTTCGCCGCCGGGCTGGCGCTGGCCGGGCTGCTCGGCTACATCGGCACGCGGTTGGCGGTGGGACTGCGGGTGGGCACCTCGGTCGAGGCCGTCGTCCTGATGATGGTCGTGGTCGCCTGGGTGGTCGGGAACTCGCGACGCCAGGAACGCGAGAGCACCGAGCAGATGCGCACCCGGGTCGCCGAGCAGGCGGTGACGGCCGAGCGGCTGCGGATCGCCCGCGAGCTGCACGACATGGTCGCGCACAGCATCGGTGTGGTCGCGATCCAGGCCGGTGCGGCCAAGCGCGTCATCGAGACCCAACCGGAGGGCGCCCGCAGAGCGCTCGGCGTCATCGAGGACACCAGCCGGGAGACGCTCGCCGGGCTGCGGCGGATGCTCGGCGCCCTCCATGACGCCGAGTCGGGCAGCGCTCGGAAGCCGCTCGCCGGGCTTGAGGATGTCGACAAGCTGGTGGAGAACGTCCGCAATGCCGGTGTCCGGGTGGACGTCGAGTGGCGCGACGAGCGGCGGCCGCTGCCGCCGGAGGTCGACCTTTCCGCGTTCCGCATCATCCAGGAGTCCGTCACCAACGTGGTGAAGCACTCCGGGACGCAGCAGTGCCGGGTCTCCGTGGCATACCGGCCGACCGACCTGTCCGTCGTGATCGTCGACAGCGGGTCCGGGAACGGTCGGGGCGAGGGCACCGGCTACGGTATCGCCGGGATGCGTGACCGGGTGAGGCTGCTGAACGGCGACTTCGCCGCCGGTCCGCGCAGAGTGTCCGTGCCCGGGGCTCAGTGGTGCCTGCGGTCCTGTGCTCGCTCAGCGAGCCAGTCCGCGGTGGCGGGGAGCCAGTCCGCACGGGCATTGCCGAGCAGGTGGTCGCCGTGCGGGACGAGCAGGTACTCGCCGTACGGGGCCGCCTCGGCCAGCGACGCGCCGTTGGCGACGCCTGGGATCCGGTCCATGCCTCCGTCGACCACCAGCAGCGGTACCGCAATCGTGCCCGCGAGCGGTGTCAGGTCCAGGCGGCGCGCGAACTCCCGTGCGGAGTCCTCGGATCCGCAGCGCTGGGTGAGCGTCTCGATGACGAACGCGGGCAGCTGCTGCCAGTCCAGCGTGCTGGGGCCGCTCACCGCGGCGGCCGCCCGTACCCGCGGCTCGCGGGCAGCGGCCACGGCGGCGTAGAAGCCGCCCATGCTCAGCCCGATCACGGCGGTCCGGTCGTGGTCCAGCTCGGGGTACCTGGCGAGGACGTCCAGCACCGCGCCCACGACCTTGTCGTAGTCCGGCTCGGGAGCCGAACTCGCCGCGAGCAGGCCCTGTCCCGGGCCGTCGATGGAGGCGACGGCCAACCCCCGGCCGAGCAGGGCGTCGGCCACGTCGTGGAACTCCTCCTTGCTCGAGTCCATGCCGGGGACGATCACCGCGATCGGCGGGCGGGCAGCCCCGGCAGGGCGGCGGAGCCAGCCGACGAAGCCCGGGCCCTCGATCCGTACCGCCTCCGGTTCCAGCAGCGCGAGCGAGCGGCGCATCGCCTGGTCGGCGGCGGCCTCGGCCTGGACGAACGCCTCGCGGTCGGGGTGCGGCATGACCGTCGCACAGTGCAGCCAGGCCGCGGCGGTCCGGTAGGAGGCTGCCGCCGACAGGGTGTTCCCGGCCGCCTCGGCCCGCTCTCCGGCGGCGAGATGGGCACAGCCGGTGCGCGACAGGGCGGCGGGCCAGTCGTACAGCGACTCAAGGCCGGCGGTCACCCGGCCGTACTCGAAGGGGTCTACCCCGGCGCCGACCACCCGGGAGAAGTTGCCGGCGACAAAAGCGGGCAGTAGGTCGGGGGTGTCGAAGAACGTGGTCATGGCTGCGGGTACTCCAGCTGAGAAGTCTGTGGTTGCGGGCACCACTAGACCCCGCATCACAGGGAGCTTTCCAACAACCGATCCACCGCACTGACAACCAACGGATGTCGGCCAAGGCAAGGGGCTCAACGACGGAAGGAGATCTTCCGGTACTCCGTCAGGGAGCCGTCAAGGAACCTGGGTGAAACCTGTGAGCGGCTCTAGCATCCGAAGAGCCGTCTCTCCTCCGCAGACGAACGTCACCACGCCGAATGATCGGGGCACTTCAGCATGCGCGCTTCCTCCCGCCGGACGAACACGCTCACCCAACGCGTCGTCGCCGGCAGCCTCCTGTCGGCCCTGGCGGTGGCCGGCTTGATGGCCGCGCCGCAGCGGGCGTCGGCCTACGACTGCTCAGGACAGGACAGCGTGGGCGGTGGCAACTGCGACTCGGCTCTGATCAACTCGATCGGTGCCATGATCGGAGGGTTCCGCAGCGCGGCCCTCACCGCGCAGGCCGACGACGCCGCGTTCACCCAGGGGATGGCCAGTCAACTGAGCGCTGTGGCACCCGGGTTCAACGTCATGGTGTTCAAGTACGACGGAACCGACCTCTACAGCAGCGGCCCCGTGTTCCACAACCCCTACGAGGCGGACATGAACGGGGTGCTGGTCGACGCCACCGTCAAGCTGGACCACCACGATTCGGAGGGCGGCCCGACCGGTTACGACGACTTCCGCATCTGGGTCTTCTCGGGTGACTCGACCTTCACCAACAACGGTGACGGCGGCTACGTGAACTGGGCGTTCGTCGGCAACGACTCCGACCGGACCGTGACCAACACCAGGCCCTGCCTGCGCATCACCTGTGTCGACAGCCAGCGGATCATCCACTTCCCCGCCCGCACGATACCGGCGGCCAGCGGGGGCGACCCCAACACCGGCACCCCCGCGACCCCCCGCATCCCCGCCGACCCCGGCACGGTCCCGGGCGTCAGTGTGGGCGGCAACCCCACCCCCGGCACCCCCGCCAACCCCGGCACGGTCCCGGGCGTCGGCGTGGGCGGCAACCCCACCCCCGGCACCCCCGCGCACCAGGGTGGCGGCAGCGGTGATGGTGGCACCATCGCAGGTCTGCTCTACCCGAAGGTGAAGACCGGCCGGGGCCCTGTTGCCACCGGGTCCGCCTCGGGTCCCTCGATCCTCGCCGGCAACAGCGGTGCCAAGAACTCCGGTTGGCAGTTCACCTCGGTCGGCAACGGCCGATACGAGATCACCAGCGCCGTGTCCGGCCTCGCGCTGACCGAGAACACCACGACCTACTTCGCCGACGCCAAGCCGTGGACCGGTGCCGACGAGCAGAAGTGGCAGCTCGTCAGCGAGGGCGGCGGCCAGTACCAGATCCGGATCACCGACCAGGACTGCCTGACCTACGACGAGGACGCCAAGGCCCTCGGCGTCTGGACCTGCAACAACGCCTGGAACCAGCAGTGGAAGCTCCAGTAGGAGCCGGAGGAGCCGGCTCTGGTGCCTCCGGCGCGCTATGCGGTTGCCGACGCACCGCCCGAGCGCAGCGTGAGCAGGGTGATCTCGCTCGCTGCGAAGACCCGGAAGGGCGGCCCCCAGAAGCCGGTGCCCCGGCTGGTGTAGAGCTGGGTCCGCTCGCCGGCGGCCCTCGCGCTCTCGTCCGGGGGCTCGGCACTTGGCACAGGTACCGCCCCTGCCTCAGGTCGTGCGACGGCCGCGACGCTCTCCGACCCCCGTCCCTGGTCGGACCGAAGGTCCGACTCCGACCCGAGTCGGCTGGGTACGCAGCGAGCCCAGCTGGATGACGTGGTGCGCAGACCGTGCTTGGTGCCCCTCGCTGCTAGGGCGTGTCTGACAATTCCCGCCGGGCGCGCGACGCTGGGCATCCCTCCCCCAGCCTTCGGCCGGGAGGTGCCCCCTCGGACGCACCGGCGAAGCACCCAAGTACGACCCAGTACGAGGGCGCTCCGCCGGCACGCCCAGCCGGGCGCCCAACGCCGCGCGCTGATCCGCCGCGAATTGTCAGACACGCCCTAGGTGGCTCAGCTCGTAGTGGGGGAGGAGGGCGGAACGGTGAAGGTGATGTTTGAGAAGTCCCGTCCTTGGAAGACAGGGCCGTTCTGAGTGCCTCCGGTGATCCGATTGTGGAACTCACCGGTGGTGTCGATGGATTGGGCCTGCTGCCACCAGTCGGCGAGAAGGCCGCGGAATTCGGCGTCAAGGGCGGCCCGCACGCTCAGCGTTGTCACCAGCGCCTGTGCCCGGGTCGGATCGGCTGGGGCGCCTTCGAGTGCTGCCAGCTCCTCGTGGCCTGAGCTGATGTCTGACAGGTCGGCGGAGAGATCGCCTGCACTTCCGCGCCTGAAGGGGCGGCGGACCAGGGCCGTCAGACCCTGCCATGCTTGGCGGCCGGCTTCTCCGCCGACGCCTCCGGCTAGCGCGGCGAGAGCCGCTGCCGAGATCGGATCCATGATGTGCCCCCTGCGTTGGCTGTCGTCGGATCCACCTTAGGAGCCATGTCAGATGTGTTGCAGGGGTTCTGCCGATCTCCTCACCGCGAGGCACTTCAGACGCACCATCAGTGGCCGATCTCGACCATGAATATGATGCTTGACTGGGATGCCTAGCTGTCATGCCCACCCCTCAAGCGTAGGGTTGGAGGGTGGCTGAGGAGACGTACAACAGTGTTGGCGGGCAGGCCCAGGTGGGGGCGGTGTTTCAGGCCCGGCACATCGGCGAGCTGCATCATCATGTGCATACCCCAGTCCTTCCCGAGCATCCAGCTCCGTTCCAACTCCCACCCGAGCTACCGTACTTCGAGGACCGCAGGGCTGAGCAGGACCGCATCCTGCAGGCTGCGCAGAGCCATCCCGGCCATGGCGGGCCGCTGGTTGTCGCGCTGACCGGGATCGGCGGGATCGGCAAAACCGCCATGGGGTTCAACGTCGCACGCCGACTCAGTGACCGGTTTCCCGACGGGGTGCTGTACGTCGACCTCGACGACCTGCGTCGAGATGGAGTGGTAGAGGTCGCGGACGCGGTCGGGGAGCTTCTGACCGGTCTCGGCGTCGCTCCCGACTGGCTGGAGAGATCCTTCGCGGGCCGCTCGAAGCAGTACTGGACCCGGACCCACCGCAAGCGCCTGCTCGTGGTCGTCGACAATGCCCGCTACGGCAACGAGGCCCTGCCGCTCCTGCCGGCGTCCGCAGGGAGCCTGGCGATCGTGACCAGTCAAGGCCAGCTCTACGACCTCGACGGGGTGGCCACCGTAGAGGTGCCGATGATGCCGCTGGAGGTGGACGACGCGGTGCGGCTGCTGCGGCACATCGTGAACGACCCGCGTCTGACAGCGGAGCCTGACGCCGTGACGGAGTTGGCCCTGGGCTGCGGCGGGCTGCCCGCCGCACTCCAGGTCGCGGGCCAGTGGATTCGCAAGTACCGCCGGCGCAGCCTGACCCGTCTGGTTGCCGACCTCACTGCGGAGCTGCACGAGAGGGGCATTCCCATGGTGGAGGCGGTGTGGGATGCGGCGTACTCCGGACTCGGACCGGAGGCCGCACGGACGTACCGCCTGCTGCCGCAGTTCCCTGCTCCGGTGATCACGGCCCTGCCCGTTGCCGCACTTCTGGGTGGCGGCCTGATGCAGGCCGAGGACGCCCTTGAGGAGTTGGAGGCGGCCGGCTTGCTGGAGGGCAGGCCCGATGGCTTCCGCATACATGACCTGCTGCGCGGACACGCCGACCGCCGCTCCCGCCTGGCCGACGCTGACGGAGTGCAGTCGGCGCAGGCGCGTCAGAGGGTGATTCGCTGGTACCGCAGGCAAGCTGCCAGAGCCGACCTCCTGGCGGCCGGCCTGCGGATGACCTTCGCAGCAGTCGAACCGCCGGTCGCCGGCACGCCCGATGTCGAGTTCGCCGGCAAGACGGAAGCCCTGCGGTGGATGGAGTCCCACCGGCTCGCCCTGTATGGCTCTGTCCGGATGGCCTTCGAGTTCGGACTGTATGAGCACGCGTGGGCTCTCTGCGAACCACTGTGGACGCACTTCCTTGACCATCCGCACTACGCGGATGTCACGGATGCGTTCCAGGCCGGCGTTGCCGCCGCCGACCGATCGGAGCACCTGCAGGCGATGGTCCGGATGCGGTGCCAGCTGGCCCGACCGTTGTGGGAGCAGGAACAGTACGAGGAGGCGGCAGAGCAGCTCCGGCAGGCGTTGAGCGCGGCCGAGGCCATGGGCGACTCGCCGCAGGAGCGCAAGCTCAAGGCCTCGGCGGTGGAGTTCCGCGGAAAGCTGAAGTCCGTCCAAGGCGAATGGGCCGACGCAGCCGTGGACTTCGAGCTTTCCAGGCAGGAGCATGCGGCGATCGGGAACGCCTATGGAGTGCTGCTCCAGACCTACCTTCTCGGCCGGGCCGCCATGGGCACGGCCGAGCCCGAACGGGCGGTCGAACTGCTGAGGGAAGCACATCGAATGGCCCGCGAGCAGGAGCGAGAGCGGATGACCGCACGGACCGGCTTCGAACTAGGCCGTGCCGTGCGGTGCTTGGGACATGCGGCAGAGGCGGCCGCGCTGTCTCAGCAGGCGTTGGCACACGCCCGCGAGCGGGGTGCGACCACAGATGAGGTGCGCATCCTGAAAGAGCTCGCCAGTCTGGCGGACGAGACCGGGGAGAGCGCTGAAGCAGCGGAGTACCGAGAGGCGGCACGACTGCTCGTCGAACGCCTGGGCGGCTCTCTCACCACGGATCAGAGTTCATAGCCGAGATCGGCCTCGTCGGGTTGCGTCACCCTGACTTCGACGGTGATCGGGCCGACCGTGCAGGCCAGCGTGGCCTGAGCCGTCGGACCGGTAGCGTCGGCCAGCCACGCGTGAACTGCCGAGAGCACAGCGGCCGGGTCCACCCGGAGAACCCGGCCATCCGCGTGGCAGACCCCGATGTGGACGCTGAGCAGCCCGGCCGAGCGGTGCCTGACCAGGCACCGCTCGGGCGTGAGGATCGCGGCGGCGGTCCGGCACCCGGGAGCTTCGGCCAGGACTCGGGCTGTCCAGCCGGCCGCAGTCCACCTGCCGGTCGCAGCGGCGTCCGGTGCGTCGTGACGAACGGGCCCACTTCGGCGCCAGAGCAGGGACGCGCTCTGCGTATGCCTCGGGCCTGCCGCAGGATGTTCGACTGCCAAGTGATGCGCTGTTACGGAGGTGAACGCGGGAAAGCGTTGGACACTGACCCGGTGGCCGGACACCTCGGCCCGTACCGCGTACGCCGGGGGCCGACGCGGAGCCGGACTCGGATGGGGAAGCGGGAGCGCCTCGATCGGAACGCTCCGTGGTCGCAACCGCAGCAGTCGGTAGAGCTCATGGCGGAGCCGAACCAGCGACCTACCCCGTAGTGCGAAGACGGTATCGGCGAATCTGCGGGTGCCGGAGGCGGTAGCGGCTTGTAGCGCGTCCGGCAGGGCTGCGGCCTCGCTCAGCAAGGGCACTGCGGCCAGCATCTTCGCCATGGGGCTGCCAGGTATCAGCTCGCTCCCGCCGTCGTAGGCGCCTACGACGGTTCGGTTGATGGCGGCGGCGTAGAGCGCGGTGGAACCGTGGTCGGTGATCACCGCGTCGGAGGCGACCAGGAGCGCGGCCCACTCCTCATGGGGCCTGGCCAGGACGAGGCCTGCCTCCAGAGCGGGCGCGAGCTGCCGGGAGAGATCAAAGGCTCCGGTTCTGCTGTACTCGTTGGGGTGAAGGACGAGGGCGAACTGGTAGGTGTCACGGGGGAGTCCGCCGACGAGTGCGGCCGGCAGCCGCGGTCTGCGGGCCAGTAGCGACTCCGGGCCCCAGGTGGACGTGAGCACGATGAGGCGACGCTCGCCGGTACCCAGGGAGGATCGGTACTCCTCCCGAAGGCTGAGTGAGCGCAGAATCCTGTCCAGCGTCGGATCCCCCACCACGGCTGCCTTGGTGGCGGCCGGCGCACAGTGCTCGGCGAGGCGGTCCAACTGGCTGGTGTGGGCCAGCGCGTGGAGGGCAGCCCAGGGATTGCCGCCGTCGAGCAGGAAGCGAGGGTCGAGGCCCGACGGGAGGTCCCAGGAACCCTCATGGGCGAGGGTTTTGTTGAAACCCGCGCCATGGGGGAACAGCACGAGCGGCCCGGACAGAACCCGGAGCGGTCCCTTCGGACTTGCGGTCAGGATCAGGTCGTGCGGACGGCGGCAGGCGTCCTCCCACGCGATGTTGCGGGCACCGGAGCGCTCCAAGGCCGCGAGGGCGTCCACATCGAAGTCAGAGCCTGGCACCAGAGTGAAGCGGGTGATGATGCGCTCGTCCCCGGCGAAGACCGGCAAGACGTCCAGGAGCCGGTGCAATGCGCCTGCCGAACGAACGGCGAGTAGTACTGCCCGCTGCCCGCTGCCCGCTGCCCGCTGCCCGCTGCCCGCTGCCCGCTGCCCGCTGCCCGCTGCCCGCTGCCCGCTGCCCGCTGCCCGCTGCCCGCTGCCCGCTGCCCGCTGCCCGCTGCCCGCTGCCCGCTGCCCGCTGCCCGCTGCCCGCTGCCCGCAAATAGTCGATTCTAGCAGGAATGTCCGAATGGCAGGGAATTCCATCGTTCTGGGGCGAATTGTTGCGGGCCTCCTGCGGCATGACGGCGATCGTACCGGCAAACTGCCGGCGGCCCGCGCCCGCGCCCGCGCCCGCGCCCGCGCCCGCGCCCGCGCCCGCGCCCGAGCCGAGCTGTCGCGGTATCGGCGTAGTGCGGTATCGGTGTAGTACGGACAGACACGCGCGAACCTGCTGCCTCGGGCTTCGACGTCCAGTACGGTGGCTGTCGGTCAGCGAGCCGGAAAGGCGTGGTCATGAGCCCAGGACAGGACGGGTCGAACCCTGGGCAGTCCGGCGCGACCAACGACCTGTCAGGCACGGTCCACGGCCCATCCGTGCAGGCAGGCACGGTGCATGGTGGGATCACCTTCAACTACCACTCCGCCGCCAGCCTTGTTGTCGGCCCTGTGCCCGGCAGACCGGACCAGGTTCCCCGTCCTCCCCGGACGTACGTGAACCGGGTTCCGGAGCTCGCTGAGCTCGACGGATTACTTGTCCCCGGCGGGGAGCACACCGAAGGCTGCCCGATGGGTGTCCTCACCGGGTTCCCGGGGATTGGCAAGACCGCGGTGGCCTACACCTGGGCCCACCGCAACCAGGACGCTTTCCCCGACGGGCAGTTGTTCATCGACTTCACCGCACTCCGCGGCGCCGGCCCCGGGGCGGACACCTCCGAGGCCGTCGCGATGTGCCTGCGGGCGCTGGGCGTGAACGAAGCGAACCTGCCGACCGCGTTTGCGGACCGGGTGGGCCACTACCGGACGCTGTCCGGCGGCCGCCGGATGCTGGTGGTGCTCGATGATGTGACCCGCTCCGCCCAGGTCGAAGCACTCGTACCGCAGGGCCGCGGCAGCGCGCTCCTCGCCACCAGCAACTGGCAGCGGAGCGAATTCACCATGCTCGGCGCTGCGTTGCTGCCCCTGGACACGCTCGACCGGCAGAGCGCCGTCGAGCTGCTGGTCCGAGTGTGCGGCCGGTCGCGGATCGACGCCGAGCCGGAAGCCGCGGCCGAACTGGCCGACCTGTGTGGCGGTTTGCCGCTCGCGCTGCTGATCGTCGGTGCCAGGCTGGTGACCCACCGGCGGCTGACCATCGCCGGTCTCGTCACGGAGCTGACCGATGAGCAGAGCCGGCTGAGCCGTATCTCCGTTTCCTCCGGCTACGAGGAGCGCACCGTGTCAGCAGCACTCGAACTCTCCTACCGGGATCTGCCCCCGGAGGTCGCCCGGCTCTTCCGTGTCCTCGGCTGCTTGCCAGGGCGGACCTTCGACACCGCACTTGCCTCGGTCGCCTCGGGCCTGACGACGAAGGAGACCCAGCGCCTGCTGGATATCCTCGAATCGGCGAGCCTGCTCACCGTCACCGACGAAGGCCGCTACCGCCTGCACGACCTCATTCGGTTGCACGCGCTGGAAACGGCCCGCACTACCGACCCGCCGGAGACAGAGCGGCTGATCGTCGAACGGGTCACTGGGCACTACCTCGCGCTCACCGTCCTTGCGGACCTTGCGGTCCGGGCCGACCGGTTGCGGATCACCGTGGTGGCCGAGGTGATCGGCTCCCCCGACGGCGGCCGAGCGGCCTGCCACGACCCGTTCGCCCTGGCCGAGGATCCGGAACGGGACGCCATCGCCTGGCTGGAAGCCGAGCGATCCAACATCCTCGCGGTGCTCCGTGCTGCCGCCCGGTTCGGCTTCGATCGCCGGGTCTGGCAGCTGTCGGAGGTGTTCACCGTGCTGTTCCTGCACCACCGGCACCTGGCTGACTGGCGGGAATCGCTGGAACTCGGCGCGCAGGCTGCCGCCAGGGACGGGCAGGCCGCCGCCGAGGCCCGGCTCCGCAGTCTGCTGTCCAGGCCGCTGCTCGACCTTGGCCGGGATGAGCAGGCCCGGCTCCAACTGGAGGCGGCCGAACGGCTCGCCGCCAGGGCCGGACACCTCGTTCTGCAGGCATCGGTGCAGGAGTTCTTCGGACGGTACTGGGACCGGCATGACCCGGCCCGGGCGGTCCATGCCTATCGGACCTCACTGGCGATCAACATCCAGGCCGACGAGCCTCGCGGCCGGGCGATCGCGGAGTACTTCCTCGGCTGCGCGTACAGCGCGGCGGGCAGTCAGGACGCGGCTCGGGAGAACCTGACGGCTGCCCGCGACGGGTTCCTTCACCTGGGGGACGGACGGATGGCGGCGCGGGTCCTGGTGGAACTCGGCCGGCTCAAGGCGAGGGTCGGGGAGCGGGAAGCGGCCGTTGCGGCGCTGACCGACGCCGTCGACGAGCTCCACGAGCACCGCGGATTCCACTACGAGGCACAGGCGCTGGAGGACCTGGCCGACCTGCTGGCCGACCCGGAGGAGGCCCGCGACTGCCTGCGGCGGGCGCTGGCCATCTACGAGGACGGCGGTAGTCCCCGTGCGGCGGAGCTCCGGTCCCGGCTCTCGGACTGACCGGCCAGCCCTAGGCGCGGAGGATCGGACGCAGCCGCAGCTCCTGCTCGTGCTCTCCGGATCGGAGCCGCACGGAGCCGACCGGGTCGAAGGCCCGACTGCCCAGCCGCAGACAGGCGTAGACCCCCGCCGCCGCCAGCCCGGGGGCCGGCTGAGGGCCGGTGGGCGCGGCTGCCATCAGCACGCCACCGTCCCGAAGACCCAGCAGACAGCCGTCCTCCGCCGCGAGCGCGGCGAGCTGGGCGCCGGGGAAGTCGGCCAGCATGTCGGCGATCCGGCTCAACCCGAGTTCCTGCGATACCGCCGCCCCGCCGCGCAGCAGTACGGAGGCGCTCTCGCTGAGCCGGGTGTCGGGCTCGTCCACATCGCAGGCGAGGTGCCAGAACACACCGTCCCGCTCGCCGCCCTCCTCTGCCACTGCGGCCGGATAGCGACGGACCTCCACGCACACCTGCTCCGCCGAACCGCCGACCGTGGTGGTCTCCACCAGCATGGAGGTGACGCGGTTCCCTGCCGGCGGCGGCGGAGGAGGGTACATATGGGTGCCCCTGTCGGAGCCGTCCGGGACAGTGAGCTCCAGCAGGTCGTAGACCAGCTGCCGGATCTTGGGCTGCGCATGGCCGG
This sequence comes from Kitasatospora sp. MAP12-44, assembly GCF_029892095.1. Classification (NCBI taxonomy): domain Bacteria; kingdom Bacillati; phylum Actinomycetota; class Actinomycetes; order Kitasatosporales; family Streptomycetaceae; genus Kitasatospora; species Kitasatospora sp. MAP12-44. Next base: position 4,097,459 of record NZ_JARZAE010000004.1, on the reverse strand, counting down.
GATCGGCGAACGCCCGTTCGGAGATCTCGGCGAATCTGTCCGGTCGATGGCCCGCCATGGCTTCGTCGACCTGGGCCCGCAGCGCCACCCCGGTCGCCAGCCAGGCCGCTGCCGAGCGAAGCGCGTACCCGGCGGTCTGCGGTACCGACTCTGCGCCGAACGCACCGAGCAGGACGGGTCTGCCGATGGCGGCCCCGTACAGGGTCACCGAGCCGTGGTCCCCGATCACCAGGTCCGATGCCACCAGCCCCTGCTGCCAGCCATTCGTCGGATCGATGACGACCAGGCCGGCCTCCACGGCCGTCTGCAGCATGCTCCGTACCTGCCATGCGCCGTGCCCCGACCAGACGTTGGGGTGCAGTACGAGTGCCACCCGGAACTCGTCGGCGGGTAGCTGTGCCAGCAGTGCAGCTGGCAGGCCGGGCCTGTTCGCGATGAGCGAGCCTGAACCCCAGGTTGAACTCAGCAGCACCAGCCGCTGCCCCTGCGACACTCCGAATGCCGCCCGGTACCTGTCGCGCCACCGGCTGCTCGTCCGCAGCCGGTCGAAGCAGGGGTCGCCGACCAGCACCGTCCGCCCGGCCGTACTCGGCTGGGCCGCCACCAACTGCCTCTCCTGCTCGGGGTGCGACACGGTGAGCCAGACCCGGCCGGCCGCCAGCAGCTCGTCCGGCACCAGGCCCGACAACCGGGTACTGGGGCCCGCGGAGTCCGGGACCAGCTTCTGGAAGCCCACCCCGTGGGGCAGCACCAGCACGGGGTAGTCGCCCGCAGGCACATCGATATTCTCGCTGGCCGAGAGCAGCAGATCGGGTTTGATGTCCTTCAGCTGGGACCAGGGGAGTGTTCGGCAGCCGAGCGACCCGAGGAGGTCGAGCACACCGTTGCTGAACGCCGACGAAGGGTCGTAGGCAAAGACCACTGCCACCCTGGGGTCGTCATGGACGACGGCCGGAAGCACGTCCAGCACGCGGACGAGTGAGGTGACCGTCCGCGCCGCCACCACCAGGGTCCTGGTGCTGTCGAAGGTCCGCCATCGCCAGGCCTCGGGACCTACCGGGACGAGAATGTGTCCGTCAGGCTCCATTGCGTACCTCCGCCCGGAGGCAGAATCGCACACTACCCGTCAGCCGCGCTCGCGGCTCGCGGCTCGCGGCTCGCGGCTCGCGGCTCGCGGCTCGCGGCTCGCGGCTCGCGGCTCGCGGCTCGCGTCAGTGTCGTAGCGCACCGAGGCGTTCCAGGCAATCCCTTCACCACGCAATCATCCCTTGGAACATTATTCGGGGACCCGCTGCCCCTGCCGACCTGGACTGCCAGCGCGGTGTCGCGGTCGGTGCTCCTGGTGAGGGTATCCATGCCTGCGCCACGGCGGATCGTGGTGCGGAGCAGGTGAGAGTGGCCGTCGATACGCGCTTCTTGACGTCGATGCCCGCCTGAACAGGCGTGTGGCGCTGCGTAACTCGTGAGGGGTTGCCCCCAATACGCTTTCCAACTGTTCGTCCGGCCGTTCAGGGGCGGGTGTGGGCGTCCTGGCCTGCGAAGGAGCGGCCGGGCTGCCGGGTGGTGAACGGCGCCGAGCACGGATGGATGCAACCAGGACTGCAACCACGGTGCGCCGTGTTCTGCCGTGTCACTGGCACAGGATCACCTCATCGGTGTGGTGGTCGGTCAGCGCTTCTTGGCGAGGGACTTGACGAAGTCCGGGGTGAGCGAGCCGAGGCCGGTCGCGTCGTCGTAGCCCGGGGTGGTGTGCAGACTGCTGTCCTGGTCCAGGGTGGCCAGGAAGGTGTCGAAGGTGCCGGGCTGGGTCCCGCTCGGCTGGTGTTCGAGCGCGAGCGGCGGCTGGTCGGCCGGGGCGGGCAGGACGTCGTGGATCGCGGGCTTGCCGCGCAGCGAGTAGAGCAGCGGGTTGGCGAAGCCGAGCGCGTGGCCGGCGGCCTGCGCGGCGTCCGCCTCCAGGCCGGCGATCAGCGGGGACGAGCCGCTGGTGCCGCCGCCGATCATCTCGCTGTAGGTCTGGGTGCTGGGGTCGGTGTAGCCGATCAGCCAGCCAGTGGCGCCGTCGGCGTCGGCGGAGATGTCCGGCACCTCGCGGTGGGCCGGGCCGGTGCCGTTCGCGGTGGCCAGTGCCGAGGGGACCACGCCCTGCTGGTACCAGGGCTGGTCCATGGCGGCGCTGCGGCCGCCGGTGGAGCCCTCCTGGAACACGCCGGGCGGCGGGGTCAGGTAGCCGGTGCCCTGCGGGTCGATCTGCGTGCGGTCGAAGCCCCAGCCGTACTCACCCACCACCTTGTCGCCCTTGCCGAGCTCCAGGGTGGTGCCGCCGGCTGCGGTCGCCCACGGGTCGGAGGCGGGGAAGAGCACGCTCGCCGGCTGCAGGCCCGCGAACTGGCCGGAGGCGCCGTCGCCGGCGTCGCCCGAGTCGAAGTCGAAGCTGATCCCCTCCAGGGCGCCCTGCTGGAAGGTCAGGTCCCAGGCGGCGATCATGGCGGGGTCGTAGTCGCCTTCCTGCGTGCTGTAGGAGTCGGTGGAGACGTCCGCGAGGTGCTGGTCGACGATCCGGGTCTCGGCGTCCAGGAAGTTGAGCTGCAGGCTGTCGGGAGTGTTGTCCTGGCAGTCCGCGGCGACGTAGACGACCTTGGCGTCCGGAGCGGTGAGGTGGACGGACTCCACGTCCAGCGGTTCCTCGGGGAGTTCGCTGCTGCCGTTGCAGCTGTTCTGGAAGCCGGGCCCGTGGTTCTCGCTGTACTGGCCGGGGGCGAACCCGGCGACGCCGTGGGCGGCGAAGAAGCGGTCGGCATCGGCCTCCATGGTGGGCAGCGCGCCGTCCAGGACGACCGCGACGGTGCGGCCCTTGCCGGTGTACTTGCTGTTCGTCACGCCGTAGGCGTCGCGCATCTGTTGCGGGGTGTAGCCGCAGACCGCGTCGGGGGCGCTGGTCCGTCCGTTGACGGCCGGGATGGGCGACGACTTCTCGCCCCAGTAGGTCGAGCAGGGCGGCATGGCCGCGGAGGCCTGCCCGGCCTGCCCGGTCGGCGCGGCGGCCGAGGTACCGGGTGCCCCGGGGGTCGCCTGGTGGCGGGGGCCGCCCGTCGTGCCCTGGGCGGGAACGGAGTCGGGGGCCTGGCCGGGGGTCGGGCCGGGGGTCGGGGTGGGGGTCGGGTCGGGGGTCGGGATCGCGGGGTGGGTGCCGGGCGGGGCGTCGAGCCCGATGACGGTGACGATGTCCTTGCCCAGCGCCGCCGGGACGGAGATGCCGCTGACCGGTGCGAACCCCTTCATGGGAAAGCCCTGGGCGCGGGCGAAGCTGTGCAACGAGGTGTCGAAGGCCCGCTGCGCCTCGTCGACGGTCGCGGTGACCGCGAGGTAGTGGGGGGTGGCGTCCGTGACGCTCATTCCGAAGCCGGTCAGCCAGCTCCGGACGGTGTCGACCTGCTCCTTGCCCGCCCCGAAGCGCTGCGAGAACTGGCTCGGCGTCAGGTAGTGCGCGTAGGACCTGCTGCCCGGGGTGGAGACCTCCCGGGCGGCCTGGACCAGCCCGGCATCGTTCCCGGACAGGTAGACCCGCAGCGTCATGGTCTGGGTGCCGGGCGCCGCCCCCATGTCCTTGACCTGGAACCTGCCGCCGGCGTTGATCCAACCGGGGACCGCGGACGGCAGACCGGTCCGGTCGGGGGTGGCGGCCAGCGCGCTGGGCGCGGTGAGTCCGGTCGAGAGCGCCGTGGCAGCCAGGACGGCCGTCAGCGTGGCCCTCCGCGCGGCGCGGTGGCGGAGGGAGGCGGGACGGGGTTTGCGTGCGGACAAGGTTTCACACTCCAGGTGCGGCAGAGGGTTCCGGCGGTGGGTCGGGGTCGGTCGGGTCAGGCGGGGCGGGGGAGGGATCCGGGCCTGCCGGAGGTCAGGGCATGAGCGGCGGGTACTGCGAGGTGAGGAAGCCGTTCTCCCTGAGGTGGCCATGCAGCGGAGTGGTGCCCGGGTAGTGCCCCCACTGGTGGTCGCCGGGCACCTCGCCCGGGGCGGCCAGCCGCGCGCCCAGCAGCTGGCGCTGGACCGGGGAGAAGCCCCGGGACACCCCGTCCGCGAGCAGTGCGTCGTTCTCGTCCCGGTTGTGGGACCAGCGGTGCGAGTAGGCGAAGAACATGCCCTTGCGGGTGGTCTTCGAGTAGTTGTCGGTCCGGGTGTGCCACAGCCTTCGGTCGAAGAAGACGGCGTCACCCGGGTTCGCGACGACCTCGACGGCACCCTGCGGCTCCGGCCACTCGACATCCCGGCTCGGCGGGCCGTCGATCCGGTCGGTCAGGTGGCTGCCCGGGACGACCTTGAAGTTGCCGCGGCCGGTCTCGGACAGGTCGGAGAGCCAGAAGGCGACCTTCACCGACAGGCGTGGGCGCGGGCTGGTCTCGATCTCCCGGTTCTGGCGTCCGCCGTCCTGGTGCCAGTCGAAGCGGTAGGGCTTCGGCGTCCGGATCGGCGGGTGCACGTCCAGGTGCGAGTGGTAGATGTGCACGTTCCAGCCGAGCACTGACCAGACCAGCGGGAACGTGCGCGGATGGTCGATCAGGTCCACCGCCTCCGGCATCGCGGCCACCGCGCTCAGCCGGTGCATCGCCCCCTGGGGCGAGACCCGGCCCGTGGCGCTCTCCCGTGCGTAGAGGCGGTCCAACGCGTCCGAGTAGTGCGCGATCTCGAAGGCGTCCAGCGCGCCCGGCACCACCAGGTAGCCGTCCCGCTCGAATCGCTCGCGCTGCTGGTCGGTCATCGGCCGGCCGGGGGCGGCCGTCTCCATCACGGTCATGACCTCTCCTGAGGTTGCGGTGCTCTCTTGCCCGGTTCTGAACGCCGCCGCGATCCGCTCGGTAGACATCCGTCCGGTGTGACGACCGCCATACGAAACGAGTACAACCTGCCGGCCAGAACTCGCGTTTCTGGAGGAATGCGGCAAGTGGAATAGACTCCGCCGTTTCTGAAACCTGAGGAGCGGCGTGCAGCAGAGCGAGAGAGAAGCACTGTTCGAGGAGTTCGTGCTGGCCCGCTCTCCGGCGCTGCTGCGCATGTGCCGGCTGCTCACCAACGACCGCGGGCTGGCCGAGGACCTGCTGCAGACCGCGCTGGCGAACTGCTACCGCCACTGGGACCGGGCCAGGTCCGACGGCAGAGAGGAGGCCTACGTGCGGACCGCGATCGTCAACGCGCACATCAGCAGTGTGCGTCGGCGCAGGTTCCAGGAGATCTTGATGCTGCGCCTGCCGGAGACCGGCCAGGACGGGGCATCGGCCGCGATCGACGACCGCGACCTGCTGCGCCGGGCGCTGGCCGAACTCGCCCCGCGCACCCGGGCCACGGTGGTGCTCCGGCACTACGTCGGGCTGACCGAACAGGAGGCGGCGCAGACGCTCGGCTGCTCGGTGGGCAACGTCAAGCGCCTCGCCTCACGCGGCCTGCAGCAACTGCGCGCCGCGATGGGCCGGCAGTCGAGCGCTCCGACCGGGGACGCCGCGCTTCAGATGTGCGAGGGGTCGGTCCGATGAGCAACTCGTTCGAGCATCAGCTGGAAGCGGATCTGGCGGCTGCGGCCGCGGAGTTCGAGCTGCCGCCGCCCGACTTCCACCACCGGGTCCGGGCCCAGGTCGCCGTGCGGCAGCGCCGGCGCCGGACCGTGCTCGCCGCGGGTGGCGCGGCCTGTGCCGCGGCCGTGCTGGCCGTCACCCTGGCCGTCACCGGGACGGGCGGTACCGCCCGTCCCGTGGGCCCCGCCGCCGACGGGGGTCTCCTCAGCGGCGGCCCGACCGCGACGCCGACGCCGGGTACGCCGTGGTGGCAGCAGTCCGGTGCCACCGCAGTCACCTCCCCGGTGCTGGCAGCCTTCTGGGACGCCCGGAGCACGGGTCCGTACACCGATGTACAGGTGCTGGAGCAGAAGCCGCTCGGGAACCGGTTCTTGCTCCTGGTCGCGGGCCAACGGCCGGACGGTGAAAGGCGGTTGCTGCTCCTGCTCAGTGACCGGTCGGCCCAGGACGGCCTGTCCGCCGACGGACTGCACTTCCTGACCGAGCGCGCCGCTCCCCCCGCGCCGGCCGCACCCATCGGCCTCTCGTACAACGACGGGGCCGGCCCCTCGGCCACCCGCGTCATGACCGTCCTGGCCCCGCCTTGTGCCGGCCAGCGGCGGCTCAGTCTCGGTTCCGGCGAGCCGCTCACCTGGCTTGGGGAGGCCCCGGACACCCTGCGGGTCGTCAAACCGGTCCCGGCCACCGCCACGGTCCTGGTCCGGTGCGAGGCTCCGGGCAGCCCCAGCAGCTACCAGCTGATGCCCAGCGGTCCTCCCGTCCTGGCCGGCACCACGGCCGTCTCCCTGTTCGTCGGCGTCTGAGCGCGGATCCCGGAGCAGCAGGGCGGGGCTGGTCTCCCCGGTGGGAGACCAGCCCCGAAGAGTCCGGCGCCGGCCTGCGGCGGTGGGACGGGCGAGAACGAGGACCGCCCTGCCGCCGTTGCGGCTCGCCGGCGGCCGGGCCACCCGGGCCACCCGGGCCACCCGCGCCACCCGCGCCGAACGCGGCGCACCACCGCAGCGGGTTCCTACGTCCGGTGCCCGGCCGGTGTCACGCCTGGCGGGCGTCGGTGATCCGGGCGGGGACGGCGCCGAGCCACCAGGCGGGGTTGGCGGTGCCGTCGGTGGTGCGGCCGTCGCCGCGCACGTAGTGGCGCACGTCGCGGCCGGGCTCGTGGAACGCGCCGTTCAGGGCGCGCTCGATCCACTCGGCGCCGAAGCGGAACACCTCTGCGGCGGCCCCGCCCAGGGGGTGGAACTCGTTCTCGTAGACGCGGATCTCCTTGGGTGCGCGGATCCGCTCGTAGTTGGCCAGGGCCTGCTCCAGCTGGGTGAGCTCGTCGAACTCGCCGATGCCGTACAGGACCGGGCAGGTGATCTCCTGGACCAGGTCGCCGAGCGGCATGCGGTCGACCAGCTCGCGGTCGAACGTGTCCTCGTCGGTGTAGCCGGCCATGAACATGTAGTTGTTCTTGAAGGTCGGCTGGGCCCGCTCGAAGATCGTCCGGAAGTCGCCGGTGACGGCCTCGAAGGCGGCCAGCGCGGCGAGCCGGCGGTCGGTGGCCGCGGCGCGCGAACCCCAGTAACCGCTCATCGAGATGCCGAACATGCCGATCCGGGCCGGGTCGACCTCCGGGAGCGAGGCCAGGTGGTCGAGGTAGCGGCTGATCGCCCGCTCGTAGTTGGTGAGGTCGACGGTGAGTCCGTTGGCCCGGCTCTCGCCCTGGCCCGGGCCCTCGATGGAGAGGGCGACGATTCCGCGCGAGGTGTAGTACCGCTCGGCCGCGTAGATGTAGTCCTCCTTGATCATGTCCATCCCCGGCCCGAGGATCACCGCGGGGGCGTTCTTCACCGCGCCGGCCGGTAGGTGCAGCAGGCCGAAGATCTGGCTGCCCTCGAAGTCCAGGACCACCCGGCGGACCCGGTTGTCGCGCAGCGCGCCCAGGCGCTCCACGCAGTGGTTGGCGTGTTCGCGGAAGGCGAGCTTGCGCGGGTCGGTGGCGTCGAAGATGGAGTACTGGGCGCGGCCCCACATCACCGCGGCGCGCACGTACAGGTCGGCGGCGGTCTGCGCGAAGCCGCCCTGCTCGTGGTGGGAGGCACGCTCCTCGGCCTGGCCGGCCACGGTGGCCCAGGCCTTGGGCAGCATTGCCCCGCTCTTCACCAGGTCGAAGACCTTGTCGAAGTCGGTGTGGTCGTGGCCGAGCTGCTCCAGGGTGCCCTTGGCCTGGGGGTGCAGGGCGTCGAAGCCGCCCTGGGCGAGGGCGATGTCCAGGGCCCAGCTCTGGCCGGTCGAACGAGCAGTCATCACGGGTGTCCTCTCTCGATGAGGGTTATCGGCACCTACGCAGTGCCTAAGTACTTATTCATTAAGTACTTAGGTTAAAGTGTTGTCAACCCGTCCACCGACCCGCGCCACGGAGGCCGCCTCATGTCCGAGCCGCAGCCCGCCCCCACTCGCGATCACGCCCTCGATCAGCTCACTCGCGCCGCCTACAGCCTCAGCGCCGCCGACTCCCGCCTGCGCGGACGCGCCACCCGCACACCCGGAGCGCTCTCCCTCACCCATGCGCGAGCGCTGCGCGTCCTCGTCGAGACGGGCCCGCTGCCGATCGGCCGACTGGCCACCGCCACCGAGACCACCGGCGCGGCCGCCACTCAACTGGTCAACGGCCTCGTCGCGGCGGGCTACGTCACCCGCGAACGCCCCGCGGACGACAAGCGATCAGTCATGGTCACCCTGACCGACGCGGGCCGGCGCCGTCACCACGAACGCCAGGCCGTCCTGGCCGGGGCACTCGACACGGCACTCGCGCACCACGATGCCGTTGCCCTGGACGTCGCGACCGACGTGTTGCGGCAGTTGGCCGCCATCTACGACCGACTGTGACCGCAGTGCCGCCGGGTACTGGCCCAGCTACCTTGCTCGCCACCAACGTGGTCGCCGAACTCACCACTCGGCCACTGCAACCACGGAACGACGAAGGCCCCGACCGCAGTGCGGTCGGGGCCTTCGTCTGCCCTGGCGGTCGGGTGCGGAGGATACGTCGTGAGGGGTTGCCCCCAACACGCTTTCCAATTCTGCACAGCGCTGTTCGCTGGGGTCCGCACACGTTCTGACCTGTGATGCAGAGGTCTCCTGGTCGTCCTCCGAACCCCGTTGGACCGGGATGAACGAGACCAAAACTGAGACTATTACAGCCGCTGCACGTCAACCGGTGGCGGGCACCGAGATTTTGTCGATGTCGGGGGCCCAACCGCCGTACTCGTTGCCGAAGGTGATCGTGTTGTAGCCCGCGTTCAGTGTCAGTTCCACGGTCGCTGTCTGGGTCGAGTTCCAGTTGCCGTTCCCGTGGAACGAGACCTTCTGCAGGTTCTCGCCGTTGGTCCAGATCGAGGCGTAGCGATCCCCGTCCCCGTTCACGTACTGGACGGTGACCGGGTAGGTGCCGGCGTTCTGGGCATAGACACCGTTGATGTAGAGCTTGTTCGTTCCCCCGATCCAGCTCACCTTCTCGCCGCCCGAGCAGGCCGAGCAGGCCGAGAAGACCGCGCCGGAATTGTTGATCCAGCGGCCCGACACGATCGAGTGGGCGGGGTCCTCGGCCTCGTAGCTTTGGGCGCCCGCGGTGGGGGTGATCAACGCGGTGTACCAGGAGGCCGGCGCGCCGGGCGCGGTGACCCGGTACACCGCGGTGCCGTGGGCCGGGACCTGAGTGGTGATGCCAGCGGCACTGCTCTGGATAACGGTGCCGGTGTACTGGTCGGTCCAGGTTCCCGTGCCAGGGATGCCCACCGCGGCCAGGGAGGCGCTCAGGGTCTGCGCGCTGTCCGACCCGTTGTAGAGCGCGAGCGCGACGTCACCGTTGCTGAGCGGCTTCGCCAGGACGAGCGACCCCGAGGAGTTGATCAATCGGCTCCCGCCGATGACCCTCGCCTGGAGGCCCAGGGCGTCCTGGTCGATCGCGATGAGCCGCGGGTTCTTCAGCAGTGCCAGCGAAGTCGCGTTCAGGCTGCTCGGGTTGGCGCTCGCGATCAGGGGCGCGGCCATCATCGCCCACATGGCGAAGTGGGTCTGCTCCTCGGTCGTGGTGAGCCCGCCGTTGCCGACCTCCAGCATGTCCGCATCATTGAACGAGCCCGGCTTGGCCCGCCAAGCCAGCGTGGCGTTCTCGGTGACGATGTTGGCGATGCCGTTGGGCCAGCTCTGGCCCCACCACTGGTTCCCGATGTCCTCGGTGCTGCGCGCCTGGTCGGAGACGTCGCCCCAGTCCCGTGTGACGCCCGCGCCCGTATTGCTGCCGCTGTTCGGGTTGATGCTGAAGACGATCGGTCGGCCGGTGGCTTCCAGCGCGTTGCGCATCTTGGCGAAGTCGGCGACCTGGGCGGACAGCGACGAGGCACTCTCGCAGTAGTCGTACTTGAGGTAGTCGACGCCCCAGGACGCGAAGGTGTTGGCGTCGTTGACTTCGTGCCCGGCGCTACCGGAGTATCCCGCGCAGGTCTTGGCACCCGGTGACTCGTAGATGCCGAACTTGAAGCCCCGCGCGTGCAGGTAGTCGCCGAGGGCCTTCATGTCGGGGTAGTTGGAGTTGCCGGTCAGATTGCCGTTCGCGTCACGGGCCATCCAGCAGTCGTCGACGTTGACGTACCGGTATCCGGCGTCCCGCATGCCGTTCGCGACAAGGCTGTCTGCGACCGACTCGATCAGTGACTGGGTCGCGCCGCACCCGTAGGTGTTCCAGGCGTTCCAACCCATGGGCGGAACCTGGAGCAGCGGTGTCGGGGTGGCAGCGACCGCGGCCGGGACCACGCCGACCCCTGCCACCACAACTCCCGCCGCCACGGCTGCCCGCAGCAGCCGCCAAGACCGATTCGCCCTTGCCGCCATCCGCTTCCCCTATCCCTGAAATCAGCCCACTGAACCTCCCGGACCGCTGGCACGCCTGCCGCCTGGACGACGGCCACCGACTGCCCCGGCCCGCCGCCAGGCCGTGACTCACCGGCAGAAGGTCCATGGCGAAGAAGAACTGAGGTACCAGCAACTACCAGAAGTGAACATTGCTCGCCATAACTCGACGATATCGAACACAGTGGGTGACATCGAACGGCTTCGTTCACCCCTGTGTCAAGGCTTTGATCAAAAACAGGTGCCCGAGATCTCGTCGCTACCTCCGGGAACGCCCTGGCCGGCTCCCGAGGCCGAGGAGAGATCGTGAGCGCCGATGGCCCTCGCTTGGAAATCGACGTGGCCATCCGCGTGCACCTCGTCCTCGGTCTCAGTGCGCACCGCTTGGAGAAGCTGGACCCCGAGCACCTGGAGCGCTTCTACCGGGAAGATGCAGGCCGCCGGAGGCGCCGCCAGTACTGCGCACCAGGCCCACCGCACCATCCGTGTCGCCCTCGACGAGGCTGTGCGGCGCGACCATCTCACCCGCAACGTGGCCAGGATCGCCACGGCCCGAAGCTCGAAGAGGAGGAGGTCCAAGCGCCACGGAGATGACGCGGAAGCGCCGCAACTGAGGCCGAGACGACGAAGTCCCCGACCGGATTCCCGATCGGAGACTTCGTGCTGCCGGGTTGGGCCATGGGGTTCCGGGCGGTACCGGATGGCAGCGGATGAGACTGCGGGGTTTCCCTCAGCCGCTGGTCAGCTCCGCACGGGGGGCTCGAACTTGGCGCCCTTCCGCCTTTCAGGCTGCTCCAGAGGGCCCGCTAGCTGGGCGACGCGCAGGTGCGTTTGCCGCAGGAGAGTGAGGAGGCCCGGCGTAGTCCGCCGGGGTGGTCGCAAGGTTGTCGTATGACAACCCCGCTCGGATCGCGTGAACGCGACCCCGGAGCCGGGATCCACATTCAGCTCTGCCGCGGCCAGCGGCTGCGGCTCTGGAAGTACTCGAGAGCCGCGGGTTCCTCTGTGAACTCAAGCAGGCCGCCTACCCTGTCTGCCAATAGTGCTCGGACCTCGGATGGTGTGGCGAAGAAGAACTCGCGTCGCTCGTTGACGAAGTTGACGCGTTGATCGGCGAACGCCTTATGAAGTTCGGACTCCAGTGCCACGGCGTCCTCGGAGAAGAACAGGGCATGGACGTCGTACCGGAACGGCACTGAAGCGTCACCGAGCTCCCGGACCCGATCCATCGGATCGAGACGGCGGGTCATGCCGATCTTGACGATGTTCGGACCGAAGGCGCCGATGTTGGAGATGACGTATACGTAGCCGGCGCGAATGTTCGCGATGCGGTAGTCGTTGGCTGCGATGGCTTTTTCGATGTCAGCGAGGCGGCTGGAGAGTTCGGTGACAGCGGTGTCGTCGCCTTTGGCACGGAGAGATGCCAGGACACTGACGTAGTGCGCTCGTTCTTTCTCGAGTCGCTCCTTCTCGGCGGCCAACTCCTGCTCAGCCTGGCGCTGTTCGCGGAGAAGCTGGCGCTCCTGGCGGGCGTGTTCACGCTCTTCCTGCACCTTTATCTGGAAGTCAGCAGTCAGCTCGAGCTCAGCGACTCGCAGAGCGTGATACTCGGGGTTGATCCGCATCTCCATGATTGCCCCGAGCTTCTCGATCGCCGTGACCGCCGACTCCAGTCGCTTCTGTGCGGTGCGCACGTTCCCCGACCTCAGCGAGCGTACGCAGTTGTCTGCCTCGGCGTTGTAGGCCCGCAGCATCAGCTTGGACAGATCGCCGACCAGTTTCCGTCCTCGGGCTAGAGATCCGTCGAAGGTGAACATGTCGGCGGCTAGGATCGCGCGGCTGCTCTTGATGACGTCGTCGATCTGGCCGCCGAGGCTGTGCAGCCGATCCTTGTAGGCTGCCGCGTTCTCCAGAGGATGGTGGTAGCGGTAGATACCGACGTCCTGCAGGGCGCGCTGGTCGCTGAGATCGATCAAATCGGCGCCACTTTGTGCGGCAGCGAGCGCCGCTTCGAGATCGGCGATACGGGCCAACAGCGGGGAGGGGTCGACCCCACCGAACGGTGGCAGAGTCGGTGGGACGGCAGATGTCTGGTCTGGCCCAGTCCCCGGTGAGCCCTGCGCCGGGTCTGGGGGAGCCTCGGTGGTTGGCGCGGTCGCGGACTCGGCGACGTCGTTTTCCGATTCGGACTCGTCGTCGGGCACGAAGACGTGCCAGCCAGGTGGTGGAGTCGGCCAGGTCGGGTCGGGCTTCCATCCTGGCGGGGGAGTCCAGCCTTCGGGCGGCGTGGGCCACCCGGGCGGTGGGTTGAGCCGCATTTTCACTTCCCTCGAACGCGGATGCCGCGGCTGGTGTCTGCCGGCACCAGGTCGAATGGCGACTTCGACATTGCGGCACCGAGGTGCTGCAACGTGGCCTGGGGGACCACTTTGGCCAGATCGAAGCTGTTGAAGGTCTCGCGGTCTGCGGCGACGATGACAAGAGGAACGGTGGTTGGGCGGCCAGTGGCGGGGTCGACAGTATCGGCGCCGACCGTCAGCGCGATCGAGTGGACTTTGCCGGCGCGGTCGGCCTCGAAGACTTCGTGCAGACTGCGAACTGCGACCTGCCAGACCGCGTTCGCGTACCGTTCCTTCTTTTCGCGAACGGGCAGGTCAGTTGAGGCGATCTCGTCCTTCGCCTTCACGTATCGGTACCCCTTCACTGAGGGTATGGTTGAGGGCTCTGGAACGCCGACTGTAAGCGTGACTTCGCGGGATGCGAGATTGAACGCATGGTCGTGCTCGACCAGGAAGACCTCGGGGTAGACCGAGTTGGACAGGACGATGCCGACGTACTCCTGGATGGCAGATTCAACATCGAAGGCGAGGTCGTTGATGAGCTTGGTGACCTCGGCGTTGTGAGCTGACGCCTCAGCCTCGCGCTTTTCGCATTCCTGCTTGTATTTCTCTTCGGCGGTGGATAGTTCCGCCGTGCGCTTGGCTTCCAACTTCTCGCGCTGGGTCAATTTCCTGACGTAGCTGTTGTGGAGGGCATCCCTGATGTGCTCCCAGTCGCCATGCGCGCTCTCAAAGGCAGCCCGGGCCCCCTCGATGGCCTGTTGGTGTCGCTTCTTGCCGCCGAGCATGGCTGAGAGCCCGCTGGGTGCAGTCGGCTCCTGATACACGGGCTCAGACGCGTAGCTCGGCTCCGCAACCTTGGGCGTAGGGACAGCCAGGTCACCAGGCTTGAACGGAGGATGCTTGACTTTCGAGATCTTCAATGATTCGAGATCGACGTAGTCGTCTATGCCCAGGGCCCACGCGAGCAGACTGTCGACGTCGGCAAGATTGCTGGCCAGATCGGTGTTCATGGACTCGACCTCGGCGAGCTTGGATTCCACATGGAGTCGCGCGGCCTCACGCTCTGCGGCCTTCTTCTCGGTGGCAGAGGCCCTTGCCGCCGCCACCCGCGCGCGCTCGTATGCCGTCACGGCTCGTTCAGCTTGGCGCTGCGCTGCAAGATGAGCACGGTGGGCGGCGGCCTGCTGCTGGCGTTGGCGCTTCTCCGCCTGCTGCGCCTGGTAGTTCATCTCCGCGAAGAAGCCGCGACGTTTGCCCATGACATCCCCTACAAGACCCGGTACCGAGGATCAAACCTTGTGAGTTTTCACCGTATCCATGATCACTGCCGCCGGCGGGGTTAACCCAGGATTGAGGGCGGAGGTCGACGCAGGTCCCGGCGGGTAGCCAGCCAAGCGGGGTCGGTGCTGCGGGCCCGGCTCTGGGTCAGGTCTTGCCCGCTGCCGTCGCGGTGCAGTCCGCGAAGCGGCGTAACAGTGCGCGGACTTCGGGCGGCCGTTGCTGCCGAGTACGGACTACGACGTCTGGAAGGAGCTGCTCTCTGACGCCAAGGTTCGCGACGGCCTCCTGCACGACACCGCCACCGTGCTTCTCATCGTCGGTGTCCCAGAGCGAGTGGTGATGCAGATCATGGGCTGGTCGTCCACGGCGAGAATGGGGGCGCCGTCCTGGACAACGCCGAGGTCACGCATCTGCTCGCTGGGCCGCACCTGGATCACCTGAACTCCCTTTGGGCCGTGTCGCGTTCGGGTCGGGCCCGGGATCGCCATCCGAGATGGTACCGGGCGTGGAGGGCTGGCGTGGAGGTGCTCCAGGAGAAGACGCGCATGCTGTCCTCATCGCGCCGGATCGGGGTGGTCCACAAGGGCGCCGCTTCGGCGGTCATCGGCGTCTACTGTCCAGGCTTTTTGGTCGAGTCCCTACAGCGGGTCGCGCTACTCGGTACGGTTGCCTCCTGTAGTCAACTGGTCACGATTGGCGGGGGCGGAGGCCGTGGCGGGGGACATCACGTTCGGCGAGTTCATCGCCAAGCTGCGTGGACGCAAGGGCTGGTACCAGCGGGATCTGGCTGCCGAGGTCGACCGCAGCGAGGAGTGGGTCTCCGGGGTCGAGCGCGACGTGATCCCGGTCCGGAAGGTCGAGATGTTGTCCCTGCTCGCTCGGGTGCTCGGCACGACGCTCGAAGAGTTGCTCGCGCATCCGCAACCTGCGGCGGGCGTGTCCAGTTCGCCTCGACGCAAGGTCAGCTCCGCTAGGCTGACGCCCAGTCCGGCCAAGGAGGATGACGACGAGGTGCGACGCCGCGAACTGCTGGCCGCTGCTGCTGCCGCCGTCTTCAGTCCGGTGGTAGGCACTCAGGCGGCTCACGCGAGTCCAGCGCCCCTGGCTCCACTGGAAGACCTGGTGCTGTACGGCCCGGCGACCATCCCTGGGCAGCGCGAGCCGAGTGCAGAGACCGTTCGTGCGTCGATCGTGACAGCACGTCAAGAGTTCCGGGCGGCCCGCTATGACGCTCTCGCGGAGGCCCTGCCTGGGTGGATCGCGGCCGCGCAGAGTGTCGGCAGTCCCGAGGAGGCGGCCCGCTCGGTGGCCGCGCTCTACAACATCGCGGTCCGGCTGTGCATCAAGGTGGGTGACAACGGTCTGGTCGCCGTCACCTCTGACCGTGCGCTGACCGCTGCCCGTGCTGGTGGCGACGGGCTTGTTACCGCCGAGGCCCAACGGATGGTCTCCAGCGCTTGGCGACGCCAGGGCCACCTGAGCCGGGCGACTGACATCGTGGTGCGGGCCGCCCATGACCTGCAGCGGGACGACACCGTCCCGGAGGCGGCCCGACTGGCCGCCCAGGGCGACCTGTACGCCACCGCCGCCTACACCGCCGCGAAGATGGGCGACCGCACTTACGCTCATGCGCTGATCAACGAGGCTGCCGACACCGCCCGCGCCGCTGGTCGAACTTCCGGGCAGCTCGACGGGATCCAGGGCGTCGCCCTCCATCACCTGTCGGTGCACTACGAGCTCGGCGACTCCGGCCAGGCGATCGAGTTGGCCCGCACCATCAACCCGGCCGCGCTGCCGACGGCCGAGCGCCAGGCCCGGTTCTTCATCGACGTCGCCCGGGCCTTTGACCAGTGGGGCAAGCCCGAGCAGACGTACCGTGCGCTGCTGGCCGCTGAGCAGGCAGCCCCGCAGGAGACCCACCGCGGGGCCGTACGTGCGCTCGCCGCCGGCCTGCTCCGCCACGACCGTTCCCTGCCCGGCGTACGGGAGTTCGCCGTCCGAGCAGGCGTCCAACTCGGCTGACCCGTAACGGGCTTACGGGCCCGTAATCGCGCTACGGATCTGATCTTCACCCGGGCCTTTCACTAGGGACAGCCGCTTGTCCCCGCTGCCGAAGGCCCGCTCATGCCGACGCTCAGCCCCTCCGCCCTGCCCGCCGCCGGTCGGCGCCACGCCGCACGAGACCGCGACCCGGTCGGCGCCTTCCTGACTGCTTCCTGGGCCGCATTGCACATCGCCACGGCCTGCCTGTCGGCCTCGTCGTCCACCAGGCCGAGGCCCACCCCCCGGCGGCTCCGACGGCCACCACACCGGACCTGCTCATCAGCTAGGTCCGGCACGTCTTCACTCGCTCGCCCGAGAGGAGAACCAGCCATGCACGGACTTCCCGAATTCCCCACGATGAGCGCCGAGTTGGCGCACGTCGATTACCGCACCACCCCCGAGTACTACTTCGACACCGAGCAGGTCACAGACCCGCTCGTCCTCGCGCTGCTGAGCTGCTGCCCGACCGTCTTCGGCCTCAAGAAGGCAGTGGCCGACCTGCTGGCCGGACGCCTGAACATCACCCTGCCGGAGTCAGCGGGCACCATCGAGCCGGGCGCCACGGTTCGCGGCCAGGTGGTCGTGGCCGCCGGAGCCGTCATCGCCGAAGGCGCTTTCGTCACCGGCCCCGCCCTCGTCTGCCCCGGCGCGGTGATCGAGGCCGGTGCCCGTGTGCGGGGCAACACCGTCATCGGTCCCGACTGCCGGATCGGCTTCGGCGCCGAGGTCACCCGCAGCTTCCTGCTCGGCGGCGCCTTCATGAAGCACACCAGCTTCGTCGGCGACTCCGTCCTCGGACTCGGGGTCAACATCGGCGCGTTCGTCTCCACCACGGGCCTGCGGTGCACCTCCGGCCCGGTCACCGAGCCAGCCACCGAGGAGGTCAACGCCCACCTCGACGGTCATCGCATCGCCACCGGCCAGACCAAGTTCGGAGCCGTGATCGGCGACGGGGTGGTCATCCCGGCCGGCACCGTGCTTCAGCCCGCCACCCTGATCGGCGCGCACACCGTGCTCTACCCCAAGACCCAAGTAGGCGGCTTCTTCCCCGCCGGAAGCCAGGGAAGGTAATCCGTGAACCAGACCCACCTGCCGACCGCCGACGAGCGGGCCGTGCGCATCACCGGCGGCGTCCCGCTCAGCGGTGCCACCACGGTGCAGGGCAGCAAGAACATCGCCCTGCACCTGTACGCCGCCGCCCTCCTGGCCGACGAGCCGCTGACGCTCACCGGCGCCCCCGAGATCCTCGACACCCTGGTCTGCGCGGAGATCCTCAACCACACCGGCACCCCGACCAGGGTCATCGGCGACCGCTTCGAGACCACCCCGGCCGCCGCCTGGTACCCCGTCATCCCCGACAAGCTCGGCCGACGCATCCGCACCACCGCGGTGATGGCCGCCGCCCTGCTCGTCCGCGCCGGGCAGGTCACCTTCCCGACTCCGGGAGGGGATGCGTTCTGCCGCAGGCACATCGACCGGCACCTGGCGGCGATGGAAGCCGCCGGCGCGACCCTGGAGGTCAGCGGGGACCACGTGAAGGCCCGGATCGCCAGCTGGGTCCAGGCGCCGTTCACCACGGATGGGGCCACCCGGCAGTGGGGTCCGAGCCTCGGGGCCACCGTCACCGGCATGCTGCTGGCCGCCCGGGTCCGTGGCACCTCCACGATCCTCAACCCGAGCGTCGAGCCCGAGGTGCTGGTCACCGCTGCCGTGCTCGCGGCCGGGGGCGTCGGCATCACCTGGGAAGGCACCACCGCGCTGCACGTCATCGGTGCCGACCGGATCACCGGCGGCGCCTTCCAGGTGCCGCCCGACCGGCTGGAGGCCAGCACTCTCGCTCTCGCAGCCGCCATCACCGGCGGCACCGTGCACCTGGACAACTTCCCGCCCAGCGAGTTCCCGGATGG
The DNA here is from genome assembly GCF_029892095.1 of Kitasatospora sp. MAP12-44. Taxonomy (NCBI): domain Bacteria; kingdom Bacillati; phylum Actinomycetota; class Actinomycetes; order Kitasatosporales; family Streptomycetaceae; genus Kitasatospora; species Kitasatospora sp. MAP12-44. The sequence continues at coordinate 4,079,429 of NZ_JARZAE010000004.1, read as the reverse complement.
GCTCCTGGCGGTCTTCGCCGACGCTGGGATCGAACTCACGGCTGTGAACGGCGGCACGCTGGCGCGGTGCCCGGCGGGTCCCCGGCCGGTGCAGATGGCCACCGGCCCTCACCCCGGCTTCCCGACCGACGTGCAACCCCAGCTGACTGCCTTTCTCACCCAGGCCCGCGGCACCTCCCGGATCGAGGAGCGGATCTACACCGAGCGGGCCACCCACGTCGGTCCGCTGCGGGCGTTCGGCGCCGCCGTCAACACCGACGGCGCGGAGATCACCGTCCGGGGCCCGTTCCCCCTCGCCGCCGCTGACGTGGCGGGTGAGGACATCCGGGCGGTGACCGCACTGGTGATCGCCGCTCTGGCGGCCGAGGGCACCTCTACGATCCGAGGCATGTACCACCTGCGGCGCGGATACGGCAGCCTGCTGCCCAAGTTGGCAGCCCTGGGTGTCAAGCTGACGATCGATCAGGAGATCCCGTGATCACCACCACTGCCTGGACCAAGACCGCTCTTGCCGGGCTGCAGGAGACCCTGGAGCTGCTGACCGCCGACGCCACAGTGCCCGGCGGCGTCGTCGCCCACGGCACGTACGACAGCGAGCCCGGCTACCTGACCAGCGGCGTCGTCGCTCCCGGGTGCGGCGACGCCCGGCCGGGACCGGGCACGGTGTACGACGTCGCCTCGCTGACCAAGGTGCTGGCCACCTGGCCGCTGATCGGCACCACCGGGATCGATCTGGACGCTCCGCTCTGCAGCCTCCTGCACCAGCTGCCGACCGAGTCCCCAGGTGGGCAGGTGACGGTGCGGCAGATCCTCGCCCACACATCCGGCCTGCGGGCCGACACCCGTCTCGACCGCTACCGAGGTACCAGCACCGACCTGGCCGAACTCATCTGCCAGGAGGACCTGATCGCGGTGCCCGGCGCCGGGCACCGCTACATCAACCGCGGCTTCATCCTCGCCGGGCTCCTGCTCGCGCAGGTCACCGGCCGGCGCCTGGACGAACTCTCCGCCGACCTGTGGCAGGACCTGGGCATGACCGGCACCACCTACGGACCAGTGGCCCGCGCCGCCCACGTCGCGCCGACCGGACAGCGCTTTCCTGGCGCTCCGCGACTGTGGGGCCTGCCGCACGACGACAACGCCGCCCTGCTCGGCGGAGTCGCCGGGCACGCCGGGGTCTTCTCGACCCCGGCCGACCTCGCCGCCTACGCGACCGCCCTGCTTCGCGGGCACGCCGACGGCTCGCCGCTGGGTCGCTGGCTGACCGAGAGCATGGTCCCGCAGGCCGCGATCGAGCCCGGACTGGACCGAGGGCTGGCCTGGATCCTGGCCGACGAAGGACGCGTGGCCTACCACCACGGCTTCACCGGTACCAGCCTCTACCTCCACCCGGCGACCGGCCGCTACCTGGCCATCTGCACCAACGCCGTCTACCACCACCAGGACAACCGCACCCGCCTCGCCCCGCTGCGGGCTATCGCGCTCAAGGCGATCACCGACGAACCCTAGGAGGGAACCAGCCGTGACCAGCACCACGCTCGCATCCCTGGCCACCCTGCGGCTCGGCGGCCCCGCCGGGCACGTCCTGACCGTCTCCGACCCCGCTGACTGGCCCGAGGCCGTGCGCGCGATCGGCCAGCAACAGGAGGACGCCCCGTGGTGCTGGGCCACGGCAGCAACGTCATCGCCTCCGACGCCGGGCACCCCGGCACCGTCGTCGCAATGAACACCTGCGGAATCACCGTGACGCGGGCGGAGCAGGGCCGGGTGTCCGTCACCGCGCTGGCCGGCCACGCGCTGACGGACCTGGTGCAGTGGGCCGCCAGTGAGAACCTGGCCGGCATCGAGTGCCTTGCTGGCATACCCGGGACGGTCGGAGCCGCCCCGGTCCAGAACGCCGGCGCCTACGGCCAGCAGATCTCCGACACCCTCGACCACGTCACGGCCTGGGACTGGGCGAAGGGCCACGCCCGCACACTCCCCGCCGAGACGTGCCAACTGCGCTACCGCAGGAGCCGCTTCAAGGCGGAGCCCGGTCGCTGGACCATTCTGAGTGCCACCTTCCGCCTCCGCCAAGCAGATCGCGCCGCACCGATCTCCTATGCGCCCCTGGCAGCTGAACTCGGTGTTCCTATCGGAGCCCGGCCGCCGGTTCCAGACGTGGTGGCTGGCGTTCTCGCCAACCGGTACCACCGCGGACTCCTCCTCGACCGCCACAGCGCCGAAGCCCGCCAGGTCGGCTCCGTCTTCCTCAACCCGACGGTCAGCGCGGTCCAAGCTGCGAGCCTGGCGGCGGAGGGCTGCCCGACCTACGCCGACAGCGACGGGCAGCTACGAGCCAGCGCAGGCTGGCTGTTGGAACGCATCGGCTGCCAGCACGGAGCTGTGATCGCCGATGGCATCCGCTGCTCGGATCACCGTGTCCTCACTCTTGTCGCTCTCGGAGACATCACCGCGGCGGGCTTCGCTGCAACGCTCTCCCGACTGGCCGCGCAGGTCATGGCAGCAACCGGAATCGCCTTGCTCCCCGAGCCCGTCGCTGTCGGTTCCTGGGGGCGGTCAACAGCATGACTCTTCGAGGCGGTGTCCCCTGGGCGGCAGTTTCCGGTGGACAGCTCTCCGTGCCAGTGAGCTGCCACACCAGTGAGCAGCTGGGGAACGCCGAAGGCCCCGGCCGGTTTCCCGGTCGGGGCCTTCGAGCTGCCATGGCTGGCAGAGGCGGAGGATACGAGATTCGAACTCGTGAGGGGTTGCCCCCAACACGCTTTCCAAGCGTGCGCCCTAGGCCACTAGGCGAATCCTCCGTGGGAGAGCTTAGTACATGTTCGGGGGTGCTCGCGACCACCTATCCGCAGGTGGTCGCGGGTGGTTGCCTGCGGATCGTCGAGTGGGGTGGGCGGTACGGAGTGGGGCTGGAATCCGCTATTCTGGTGCCAGCCCCTCGTGTGGCGTTATCTCTCTGAACTCCCCCAGGGCCGGAAGGCAGCAAGGGTAGGAGGGCTCTGGCGGGTGCACGGGGGGTCTTTGCGTTCCCGGGGGCGGGGAGTGCGACGGACGACGCGTTTGTCCGGCGGTCCCGATATCGTCGGTGGCGTGTCCCTAGCCCTGTACCGCCGCTATCGCCCCGAGACTTTCGCAGAGGTCATCGGGCAGGAGCACGTGACCGCTCCGCTCCAGCAGGCCCTGCGCAACAACAGGGTCAACCATGCCTACCTGTTCAGCGGCCCGCGCGGCTGCGGCAAGACGACCAGTGCGCGCATCCTGGCCCGCTGCCTCAACTGCGCGCAGGGGCCGACCCCGACGCCGTGCGGGGAGTGCCAGTCCTGCACCGACCTGGCGACCGGCGGGCCCGGCTCGATCGATGTGATCGAGATCGACGCGGCCTCGCACGGTGGTGTGGACGACGCGCGTGAGCTGCGGGAGCGGGCGTTCTTCGCACCGGTGCACAGCCGGTACAAGATCTTCATTCTGGACGAGGCGCACATGGTCACCTCGGCCGGCTTCAACGCGCTGCTGAAGGTGGTGGAGGAGCCGCCGGAGCACCTCAAGTTCATCTTCGCGACCACGGAGCCGGAGAAGGTGATCGGGACGATCCGGTCCCGCACGCACCACTATCCGTTCCGGTTGGTGCCACCAGGGACGCTGCGTGACTACCTCGCGCAGGTCTGCGGGCGCGAGGGCATCCAGGTCGAGGACTCGGTGTTTCCGCTGGTCGTACGGGCCGGGGCGGGGTCTGTCCGGGACTCGATGTCGGTGATGGACCAGCTGCTGGCCGGGGCCGACGAGGGCGGGGTCACATATCCGATGGCCACCGCGCTGCTCGGGTACACGGACTCGGCGCTGCTGGACGAGGTGGTCGACGCCTTCGCTGTGCAGGACGGGGCGACGGTGTTCCAGGTCATCGACCGGGTGGTCGAGGGCGGGCACGATCCTCGCCGTTTCGTCACCGACCTGTTGGAGCGGCTGCGGGACCTGGTGATCCTGGCCACCGTGCCGGACGCGGGGGAGAAGGGGCTGCTCGACGCGCCCCCGGACCGGGTGGCCGTGATGCAGGCACAGGCGGACCGGTTCGGGTCGGCCGAGCTGAGCCGGGCCGCCGACATCGTCAACACCGGGTTGACCGAGATGCGGGGGAACGCCGCGCCGCGGCTGCAGCTGGAGCTGATCTGCGCCCGGGTGATGCTGCCAGGGGCGTACAGCGACGAGTTGTCGCTGATGGCGCGGATGGAGAAGTTGGAGCGACGGGCTGCCGCCGGTGGTGTGGGGTTCGCAGGAGCAGGAGCAGGAGCAGGAGCAGGAGCAGGGACGGGGACGGGAGCAGGAGTGGCGGTGCCTGCGGTGGTGCAGGCGGCGCCGGTGCCGGTGACCCAGCCCGCGCCCGCGCCCACCCCCACCCCCGCGCCGGCTCCGGCGGCGGGGCCGCCGCCCGGTGCGTGGCCGATTCCGCGCAGCTTCCCGCCGCCCGGACAGGAGCAGGCGGCACCCGCAGCACCCGCGACAGCGGTCGCAGCCGCGCCGCCCATGCAGCAGCAGCCCGTAGCGCCGCAGCCGCAACCGCAACCGCCGGCGTCGGCGTCGGCGCAGGCGTCGGCGGGGGCGCAGCAGGGCGCGGCGCAGGTGCGGCAGATGTGGCCGCAGATCCTGGAGGCCGTGAAGAACCGCCGCCGCTTCACCTGGATCCTGCTGAGCCAGAACGGCCAGGTCGCCGGCTTCGACGGCAGCACGCTGCAGGTCTCGTTCATCAACGCCGGTGCTCGCGACAGCTTCGTCAGCAGCAACAGCGACGACGTGCTCAAGCAGGCGCTGGCGGACGCGCTCAACGTGGACTGGCGGGTCGAGTGCATCGTCGACCCGTCCGGCAGCGGTTCGCAGGCGCAGGCACCCGCGCAGGGCGGCACGGGTGGTTGGGGCGGCGGCGCCTCGCCGGCCTCGCGCCAGCCCGCCGCGCCGGCTGCCCCGGCCGGGCCGCCGCCCGCCGCCCCGCAGGCGTACCAGGCTGCGCACGCAGCGCAGACAGCGCAGGCTCAGCCCGCGCCCGTGGTGGTGCAGGCACCAGCGCCGCCGCCGGTGCAGTCGCAGGCGCGGCCCCCGCAGCCGCCGCCGCAGTCCTCGGAGGAGGACGACGGCTTCCCCGCCGACGCCTACCAGGGCGGCACGGCAAGTCAGGCGGCTCAGGAGAGCGCCATCTCCGCTCAGGAACTGATCATCCGCGAGCTCGGAGCGACAGTCCTGGAGGAGATCCAGCACGGCGGATGATCGCCGGATGATCCGTGCGCAGACCCACGGGAGCGACCGGCCGGGCAGGACGTAGGCTCGATCCGACGGACAACAGACGCACAACAGGCAACAGACGCACGACAGACGCACAACAGACGTAGCAAGTGACGGCAGACATACAAGCGCAGGAGTGGACCGTGTTCCCTGGTGGTGGCCAGCCCAACATGCAGCAGCTGCTCAAGCAGGCGCAGAAGATGCAGGAAGACCTCGGCCGCGCGCAGCAGGAGCTGGCCGAGGCGCGGGTGAGCGGTTCGGCGGGCGGCGGCCTGGTCGAGGCCACGGTGAGCGGCAGCGGCGAGCTGCTGGCGCTGACGATCGCGCCGGCCGCCGTCGACCCGGAGGACACCGAGACCCTCGCGGACCTGGTGCTGGCGGCCGTCCGGGACGCCAACGCGGCGGCCTCCAAGCTCCAGGCGGAGCGGATGGGCCCGCTCACCCAGGGTCTCGGCGGTCTCGGCGGCAACATTCCGGGTCTGTCCTTCTGAACATCTCAGGTTATTCGGGCGTCGGACGGTGTGTCCGACGCCCGAATCGTTGGATGATGGCACCGGCGGCGCTGCGCACGAGCAGCGGACCGCCGAACGCGGTAGCGAACGCAGTGGGAAGGCAGAGCGGTGTACGAGGGCGTTGTTCAGGACCTGATCGACGAGTTGGGCAGGCTGCCCGGCGTCGGGCCCAAGAGCGCGCAGCGGATCGCCTTCCACATCCTGGCGGCCGACCCGGTCGATGTCCGCCGGCTGGCGCACACGCTGCTGGAGGTCAAGGACAAGGTGCGGTTCTGCGCGGTCTGCGGCAATGTCGCGGAGTCCGAGCGCTGCCGGGTCTGCCTGGACCCGCGGCGCGATCTGAGCGTGATCTGCGTCGTGGAGGAGTCCAAGGACGTGGTCGCGATCGAGCGGACCCGTGAGTTCCGCGGCCGCTACCACGTACTCGGCGGCGCGATCAGCCCGATCGAGGGCGTCGGACCGGACGATCTGCGGATCAGGGAACTGCTGGCGCGCCTCGCCGACGGGACGGTCGGCGAGCTGATCCTCGCCACAGACCCCAACCTGGAAGGGGAGGCGACCGCGACCTACCTGGCCCGGCTCTGCAAGCCGATGGGTCTGAAGGTGACCCGCCTGGCGAGCGGACTGCCCGTCGGCGGCGACTTGGAGTACGCCGACGAGGTCACCCTCGGCCGGGCCTTCGAAGGGAGACGACTGCTCGATGTCTGACAAGAGCGTGCACCAGGGCGTGCACACCGAGGCGGGGCCCGCCCAGGGGCCTGACGACTTCGCCGTGCAGATCGCGGACTCGGTCAAGAGCTTCGTGCTGGCCGTTACCGAGGTCGCCAAGGGCGACGAGCCGGGCAGCGCGGTGTCCCTGCTGCTGCTGGAGGTCTCCCAGCTGCTGCTGGCGGGCGGCCGCCTCGGCGCGGTCGAGGACGTCCTGCCGGATGACCGCTTCGAGCCGGACACCGGGCCCGAGCCGGACGGCGTGGAGCTGCGCGAGCTGCTCGCCGAGCTGCTCGCCCCGATCGACGTCTACCACGAGGTCTTCGACCCGTACGGTGCGCCGACGATGCCCAGTGCCTTCCGGATCTCCGACGACCTCGCGGGTGTGGTGAGCGATCTGCGGCACGGCCTGACCCACTACGACGAGGGCCGGGTCAGCGAGGCGATGTGGTGGTGGCAGTTCTCCTACCTCTCGAACTGGGGCTCGACCTGCACGGCGGTGCTGCGGGCGCTGCAGTCGCTGATCGCGCATGTCCGGCTGGACAGCCCGATCGGCGCGGTGCCGGACGGCGCGGACACCGACGACGACGGGCTCACGGACGAGCAGCTCGAGCAGCAGGCAGGCGCCCTGATGGCCGCCGAGCTCGGTATCTGAGCCGATGAGAAGCCGATGAGTAGCCGATCAGAAGGGCTTCCCGCCGAGAAATCTCAAAAAAATCTCAACCGGCAAATCCGGAGCGGAACGCCCCCGCTCCCGTGAATCTTTCGTGCCCACCGCGCCCCGCCCGCAGACTCGCCTGTCCCGCCAGTGCACTGGCGTCCACCAGGTAAAACGGCAGTCTCACGATATGGAAGGCTGCCGAAGTCCGGGCCCCGCTCGGTAGACTGACTCGCGACCGCAAGTACCCCCTCCCGCAGGGGGTCCGGGGATCGGACGGCGCCACCCGCGCCGGGCACGGCCCCGAAGACGACTCAGTCGAGGAGCGCACGTGGGCCTTGTCGTGCAGAAGTACGGCGGCTCATCCGTTGCGGATGCCGAGGGCATCAAGCGCGTGGCACGTCGCATCGTGGACACCAAGAAGGCCGGCCATGAGGTCGTCGTCGTGGTGTCCGCGATGGGCGACACGACGGACGAGCTCATCGAACTCGCCGAGCAGGTGTCACCCCTTCCTGCCGGCCGTGAGTTCGACATGCTGTTGACCGCTGGTGAGCGGATCTCGATGGCCCTGCTGGCCATGGCGATCCGATCCCTGGGCCACGAGGCCCAGTCGTTCACCGGGAGCCAGGCCGGAGTCATCACCGACTCGGTCCACAACAAAGCGCGCATCATCGACGTCACGCCCGGCCGGATCCGCAACGCCCTCGACGAGGGCAACATCGCGATCGTGGCCGGTTTCCAGGGCGTCTCGCAGGTCAGCAAGGACATCACCACGCTGGGCCGCGGCGGCTCGGACACCACCGCGGTGGCGCTGGCGGCCGCCCTGAAGGCCGAGGTCTGCGAGATCTACACCGATGTGGACGGCGTCTTCACCGCCGACCCGCGGGTGGTGAAGAAGGCCCGCAAGATCGACTGGATCGGCTACGAGGACATGCTGGAGCTGGCGTCCTCCGGCTCCAAGGTGCTGCTGGACCGCTGCGTCGAGTACGCGCGCCGCTACACCATCCCGATCCACGTACGATCGTCCTTCTCCGGCTTGCCGGGGACCATCGTCAGCAACAGCAACCCGACCAAGCCCGAAGGGGGCGAGATGGAGCAGGCCATCATCTCCGGGGTCGCCCACGACACGTCCGAGGCCAAGGTCACGGTTGTCGGAGTGCCGGACAAGCCGGGCGAGGCGGCCCGGATCTTCCGCGCCATCGCCGACGCCGAGGTCAACATCGACATGGTGGTGCAGAACGTCTCCGCCGCGTCGACCGGTCTGACCGACATCTCCTTCACCCTGCCGAAGGCCGAGGGCCAGAAGGCCATCGACGCGCTCGGCCGGGTCAAGGAGGGCATCGGCTACGAGTCGCTGCGCTACGACGACGCGATCGGCAAGATCTCGCTGGTCGGGGCGGGCATGCGCTCCAACCCGGGGGTCACCGCGACCTTCTTCGAGGCGCTCTCCGAGGCCGGCGTCAACATCGAGCTGATCTCCACCTCGGAGATCCGGATCTCCGTGGTGACCCGGGCCGACGACGTCAGCGAGGCGGTCCGCGCCGTGCACTCGGCCTTCGGCCTGGACAGCGACAGCGACGAGGCCGTCGTCTACGGCGGGACCGGGCGGTGAGCCGCAAGCCCAACCTGGCCGTGGTCGGCGCCACCGGCGCCGTCGGCACGGTGATGCTGGGCATCCTCTCCTCGCGGCAGGACGTCTGGGGCGAGATCCGGCTGATCGCCTCCGCGCGCTCGGCCGGCCGCCGGCTGAGCGTGCGCGGCCGGCAGGTCGAGGTCGTCGCGCTCAGCGAGGAGGCCTTCGAGGGCATCGACATCGCGATGTTCGACGTCCCGGACGAGGTCTCGGCGCAGTGGGCGCCGATCGCCGCGGCCAAGGGCGCCGTCGCGGTCGACAACTCCGGTGCGTTCCGGATGGACGACGACGTGCCGCTGGTGGTGCCCGAGGTCAACGCGGCCGCGGCCCGGATGCGGCCGCGCGGCATCATCGCCAACCCCAACTGCACCACCCTGTCCATGATCGTCGCGCTGGGCGCGCTGCACTCCGAGCTCGGCCTCAAGGAACTGGTGGTCGCCTCCTACCAGGCGGCCTCCGGCGCCGGTCAGCCCGGCATCGACGCGCTGCGCGAGCAGACCGCGAAGGTGGCCGGCACCGCCGTCGGCGAGCAGACCGGCGACCTGCGCGCGGTGATCGGCGACAGCGGCCCGTTCCCGGCGCCGCTGGTGCTCAACGCGGTGCCGTGGGCGGGCTCGCTCAAGGAGGACGGCTGGTCCTCCGAGGAGCTCAAGGTGCGCAACGAGAGCCGCAAGATCCTCGGGCTGCCGCACCTCAAGGTCTCCGCGACCTGCGTGCGGATCCCGGTGATCACCACCCACTCGCTGGCCGTGCACGCGGTCTTCGAGCGCGAGGTCACCCAGCAGCGGGCGCAGGAGATCCTGGCCCAGGCCCCCGGCGTCGTGCTCTACGACAACCCGGAGGCCGGCGAGTACCCGACGCCCAACGACGTGGTCGGCACCGACCCCACCTGGGTCGGCCGGGTGCGCCGCTCGATCGACGACCCGAACGCGCTGGACCTGTTCCTCTGCGGCGACAACCTGCGCAAGGGGCGCCGCGCTGAACACCGCCCAGATCGCCGAGCTGGTGGCGGCGGAGTTCACCGGTTGACGGTCGGGTGAACCGTCCAGGCCCCGGAGCCCCCTTCCAGGTGGAGGGGGCTCCGCGCTGTACGGAAGAATGTCCGCCAGACGGGGCAACCCTGAGGGGGGATCAAGTGTCCAACGGCCGTGACAGACCTGGTAGCGGTGGGTGTGCGGAGGGCGACAGCGGTGCGTCCACCGGCTGTTCGGCAGTTGGCTGAGCCCGGGATGACGATGGCCGCCACCGACACGGCGGGAGCCAGTGTCGACCTGCTCACCGAGACCTACCAGGCCCACTACCGGTCGCTGCTGCGGTTGGCGGCCCTGCTGCTGGACGACCAGGCCTCCTGCGAGGACGTCGTGCAGGAGGCGTTCATCCGCGTGCACGCCGCCCGCCGGCGGGTCCGCGAGCCCGCGAAGACGCTGGCCTATCTGCGGCAGACCGTGGTCAACCTCTCGCGCAGCACGCTGCGTCGGCGCATCCTCGGGCTGCGTCTGCTGCCCAAGCCGATGCCTGACATGGCCAGTGCAGAAGAGGGAGCCTACGATGCTCTCGAACGTGATCAGCTGAAGGCCGCGCTGCGCAGGCTGCAGCGGCGGCAGCGCGAGGTCCTGGTGCTGCGCTACTACGCCGACATGACGGAGGCTCAGGTGGCTGAACTGCTGGGGGTCTCGTTGGGAGCGGTGAAGGCGTACGGCTCACGTGGCCTGGCGGCGCTGCGGGTGCTGATGGAGAGCAGTCATGACTGAGGATCAGCAGCACGGCGCGGGCAACGTGGACCCGGAGTACGTGGACCCCGAGGAGCAGGCGCTGCGCGAGCTGCTGCACCGCGCGGTGGCCGGCCTGCAGCCGGCGCCGGACGCGCTGCCGCGGATCCGGCACGCGGTGCCGGTCCGGCGGGCCCGGCATCGGCAGGCCTGGACCTGCGCGGCCCTGGTCGCCGCGGTGCTCGCCGTCGCCCTGCCGACCCTGCACGGCCTGCCCGGTCTGCAACTCTCGGACGGCTCGGCGGCCGGCGCCGCCCGCCCCTCCGACGGCGGCCCGGCCGGGGCGGCACCCGGCATCGGGCACCCGGCCCCCGTGCCGTCCCGCGGCGGCGACCCGGACGCCGACGCGGACGCCACCGCCGTCTCCTCGACGGCGGCGAGCGGCGGGGTGACGAGCGCGACGGCCCTGGGCGGCGCAGCGTCCGGGCCGGCCGGCGCGGCGCCGCCCTGCGCCAGGACCGATCTCGGTCCCGGCTCGGCCCAGCTCGCCAGCCCGGACGCGGCGGGGCGGGTCTACGGCGTCCTCACGGTCGCCAACATCTCCGGCCACGCGTGCCTGCTGACCGACCCCGGAGCCGTCACGGTGACCGGGGGAGCGGGCCCGGTCGCGGTGGTCACCCACACGCTGGGGGACCCGGCCGACGGCCTGCCGGACCCAGCCACCCTGGCGAACCGGCTGCTGCTCGCGGCGGAGGGCGGCTACCGGGTCGCCTTCGCCTGGGTGCCGGACAGCCGCTGCCCGGTCACCGGCGGGGCCGCCGGGTCGAGCAGCGACCCGAGAACCGGCGGCGGGGCGACGGCCGCGTCCGGCGCCGCGAGCCCTGGCGGGCCGGGATCCGGCGGGGCGTCGCCGGCCGCTGACCCGGGCGGCGGGGGGTCGCCGGCCGCCCAGCCGTCCCCCGCGCAGAGCGGGACGGCCACGGCCTCGGCCAGCCCCTCGGCGAGCCTGCCGACGGCCGCAGGCCAGCCCTCGGCCTCGGCCGGCGCGCCCGGCACGCTCGTCGTCGACCACCAGCCGCTCGGCACCGGGCCGGTCGCGGTGGGCGTGCTGATCAGCGGCGTCTGCGGCTCCGGGACGCTGTACCGCTCGCTGCCGCAGCCGGCCTCCTGAGAGCAACAGCTCTGACGCGCCGCGCCGACCCGCCCTGACCCGTGAGGGGGACCCTGCGCGGGAGTGGGAGGAATGGGTGGTTACCGTGGGACCGTGTACCGGTTCCTTTTGACCCCGCGCTGGCTGGGCAACACCGTTTTCGCGGTGGCTGCCATCGTGGTCTGCCTGTGGCTGGGATCCTGGCAGCTGGGCAGGTTCGAGGACCGGGTCGTCAGCCACCAGGCCACCACCCCCGGCGTGAGCGCGTCCGGCGCGGCCAGCCCGCTGACCAGCCTGCTCAACCCCGCCTCGCCGCAGGTCAGCACCACCACGCTGGGCCGCGAGGTGACCGCCTCGGGCAGTTACGACGCCGCCCACCAGCTGCTGGTGCCCAACCGGACGGTGGACGGCAAGCAGGGCTACTACGTGCTCACCCCGCTGCGGACCGCCGGCGGCCAGGCCGTCGCGGTGGTGCGCGGCTGGGTGCGGGGCGCCCCTGGTACGCCCCCCGCGCCCCCCGCCGGCCAGGTCACCGTCACCGGACGGCTGCAGGCCTCCGAGAGCACCGACACCGATGGCGCGGTGGCCGGCGGCCTGCCGGCCGGCCAGCTCGGCATGATCAGCCAGGCCACCCTGGTCAACCTGCTGCCCTACGCGACCTACGACGGCTGGGTGGCCGCCGACGACGTCCCGGCCGGGCTGACCGCGGTGCCGACCGCGCAGCCGTCCGGCGGCGACGGGCTGACCGCGCGGGCGTTCCAGAACCTCGGCTACACCCTGGAGTGGTTCGTCTTCGCGGGTTTCGTCGGCTTCATGTGGTTCCGGCTGCTGCGCCGTGAGGCGGAGGCGGCCCAGGACCGGGCGCTCGGTCTCGACCCGGTCCTGGACCAGCGTTAAAACCGACCGGCCTAACGCGGCAGGTGGCGGCGGACGAAGTCGATCTCCAGGCGCAGCTGCTTGATCCGCTCCTCGACCACCAGTGAGCCGTGCCCGGCGTCGTAGCGGTAGACCTCGTGCGGGGTGCCCAGCTGCTCCAGGCGGGTCACGTAGTTCTCGATCTGCCGGATCGGGCAGCGCGGGTCGTTGACCCCGGCGCTGACGTAGACCGGCACCTTGACCTGCTCGACGTACGTCAGCGGCGAGGAGGCCAGCCAGCGCTCCGGGACCTCCTCGGGGGTGCCGCCGAAGAGCGTGCGGTCCAGCGACTTCAGCGCCTCCATCTCGTCGGCGTACGCCGTGAGGTAGTCGGCGACCGGCACGGCGGCCAGCCCCAGCGCCCAGTGGCCCGGCTGCACGCCGAGGCCGAGCAGGGTCAGATAGCCGCCCCAGGAGCCGCCGGAGAGCACCAGCCGGGCCGGATCGGCCAGGCCCGAGGCCACCGCCCAGGCGCGCACCGCGCCGATGTCCTCCAGCTCGATCAGGCCGACCCGCTCGCGCAGCGCGTCCGTCCAGGCCTGGCCGTAGCCGGTCGAGCCGCGGTAGTTGACCCGGACCACCGCGAAGCCGTGGTCCAGCCAGGCGGCCGGGCCGGCGGCGAAGGAGTCGCTGTCGTGGTGGGTCGGGCCGCCGTGCACCTCGAAGACCGTGGGGAACGGGCCGTCGCCGGCCGGGCGCTGCACCAGCGCGTGCACCCGCCCGCCCGGGCTGTCCACCCAGACGTCCTCCACCGGTACCGAGCCGGGCGGCACCGAGCCGGGCGCGCGCAGCACCACGGTGCCGGCGGTCGAGCGGACGGCGGCGGGCTCGGCGGCCGAGGACCAGAGGAACTCCACCGTCCCGTCCGGCCGGGCGGTGGCGCCGGCGACTGTGCCGCGCGGGGTGTCCAGGCGGGTCAGCGTGCCGTCGGCCAGGTCGTAGCGGAACAGTTCGCTGCGGGCCTCGAACTCGTGCTCGACCAGCAGGGCCCTGGCATCCGGGTGCCACTGCGCGGAGACGTCGCCGGGCAGCTCGGCGCCGTCGGCGGTGCGCAGCTCCAGCTCGGTCTCGGTGCCGGTCAGCGGGTCCCAGAGCATCGGCTCCCAGCGGCCGCGGCGCTGATGGGCGACCAGCAGCCGGCTGTCGCCGGGGACGGGGGCGAAGCCCAGGCAGGCCAGCCCGCGCGGGTCCTGGCGGCCGGTCACCTCGTCCAGTTCGGCGACCGCGGCGCCGTCGGCGGTGCGCACCACGCGGATCGCGCGGTGCATCGCGTCGCCGTGCTCGGTGTGGTCGATCGCCAGCAGGGCGCAGTCGTGGCTGAGGTCGCCGACCCCGCCGTACTCGGCGTGCCGGTAGATCTCGACGGGCTGCGCGGCGCCGGGGCGCAGCAGGTGCAGGGTGGTGCCGTCGTTGTCGGTGGAGCGGCCGACCACCACGGTGCCGTCCCGGCCGAGCGCCAGGCCCGCCTCGTAGGAGGGGGCGAGACCGGGGACGGCCTCCTCGTCCGGGCCGCCCGCGAAGGGCTGCCGGCGCCAGACGCCGAACTCGTCGCCGTCGGTGTCGTCGAACCACCAGATCCACTCGCCGTCGGGGGAGAGTGCCGCGTCGGTGGTGCCGTGCGGGCGGTCGGTGGCCCGGCGATGGGTGTCGGCGGCCCGGTCCCACACGTACACCTCGAAGGTGCCGGTGGCGTTCGAGATGTACAGCGAACGGTCGGGTGCGTCGTCGGCCCACTCCGGAAGGGAGAGTCGCGCCGCCCGGAACCGCTGCTCCCAGACGGGCACGTCGTTCTTCTCGCTACTCATCCACCCATCAAACCCGATGCGGACGAGGAGATGGCAGTTCCCCCTGCCATTCCCCGCCCGCACCGGGTGCTCATGGAGTGCCCGGTTCAGGCCGTGGGCACCTTGTCCAGGAAGCCGTGCACCGCGGCGATCTTGCCGTCCTCGGTGGCCACCAGGACGTCGAAGCCGACCACCAGGGCCTCCTGACCGGCGGGACCGAGGTCCCAGGTGAGGCGGGCGATGTTGTGGTGGGCGTCCACGCCGCCCTCGCCGAGGGTGAAGACCAGTCCGGGGAACTGGCTCTGCACGGCGCCGATCGTCGCGGCGAAGGCCTCCCGGCCGGCGGCGACCACCAGCGGGTCGGTGTAGACCGCGTCCTCGGCCCAGACCTCGTCGACCAGCTTGCGCCGGGTGGCGTCGTCGGTCTCGTTCCAGAGGGCGATGTACTGGTCGGCCAGCTGCTCGAAGTTCGTCATGGTCCTGCTCCTCTGTGCTCTGTGCGGTGTGTTCTTACAGGTCACGACGGTACGCAGATCCGGATGGGTCGGAATCAGTCAGCCATCGGCAATTGCCGGTAGCCGGATAGGTACTGGGGTAGGGAGTTGCGGCTGCGCGGGTAGGTAGCCGGGGCCGGTTAGGCTCGGTGCATGCTGTACGGGAGGGCACGTGAGCAGGCCGTCGTCGAAGCGCTGCTGGACGGGGCGCGGCAGGGGCGCAGTGGTGCGCTGGTGCTGCGCGGGGAGCCGGGGATCGGCCGCAGCGCGCTGCTCGACCACGCCGCCGAGCGGGCGGGCGGCGACCACCGGCTGATCAGGGTGAGCGGCGTCGAGTACGAGGCCGACCTGCCGTTCGCGGGGCTGCACCTGCTGCTGGGCTCGGCGCTCGACCGGCTGCCCGCGCTGCCCGGGCCGCAGCGGCGGGCCCTGGAGATCGCCTTCGGACTGGTCGACGGCGGACCGGCCGACCGCCTGCTCAGCGGTCTGGCCACGCTCGCGCTGCTCGCCGAACTGGCCGCCGACCAGCCGCTGCTGTGCCTGGTGGACGACGCCCAGTGGCTCGACCGCTCCTCCAGCGAGGCGCTGCTGCTGGCGGCCCGCCGGCTGGACCGCGAGGGCGTGGTGCTGCTCTTCGCGGCGCGCGACGGCGAGGGCTCGTTCCCGGCCCCCGGGCTGCCCGAACTGCGGCTGACCGGGCTCGATCCGACCGCCGCCGCCGCGCTGCTGACCTCGCGTCAGGACAGTCCCGCGGCCGAGCGGGTGCGGTTCCGGGTGCTCACCCAGGCGCAGGGCAATCCACTGGCCCTGACCGAGCTGCCGGCCGCGCTGGCCGCCGATCCGACCTCCGGGGACGGCAGGCTGCCGCTGACCGGTCGGCTCCAGCAGGCCTTCCACGGCCAGGTCGCCCGGCTGCCGGCCGCAGCGCAGACGCTGCTGCTGGTCGCCGCGGCCGAGGAGGCCGGCGACCCGGCGATCGTCCAGCGCGCGGGCGAGGCGCTCGGCGCCGGGCCCGAGCACCTGGCGGCCGCCGAGCAGTCCGGGCTGCTGCTGCTCACCCCGGACGGCCGCTATGTGCTGCGGAACTCGCTGCTGCGCACCGTGATCCTGCAACGCGCGCCGCTGGCACAGCGGTTGGCGGTGCACCGGGCGCTGGGGGAACTGCTGCGCGAGGCAGGGGAGGAGGACCGCGGCAGCTGGCACCTGGCGCTCGCGGTGACCGGCAAGGACGCCGAACTGGCCGCCGCGCTGGAGCGGGTGGCCGAGCGGGCCGGGGCGCGTGGCGGGCATGCCGGGGCCTGCACGGCGTACGAGCGGGCCGCCCGGCTCGCGCCCGACCCGCAGCACGCCACCCGCTGCCTGGTGCTCGCCGCCGAGGCCGCGTTGGACGCGGCCGAGACCGACCGCGCCGAGGCGCTGGCCGTCCGGGCCGGTGAGCGGGCCGAGGAGCCGTTCGTCCGGGCCGTGCTGGACTGGGTCCGGGCCACCGCGTACTTCTGGCGCGGCGCCTACCCCGACGCCTACCGGCTGCTGCTGACCGCCGCGGACAGCGAGATCACCGCCCCGGACGCCGCCCGCCTGCTGCTCCAGGCCTTCCATGTCGCCTGGTACCTCGGGGCCGAGCAGGTCGAGCAGGTGCTCGACCGGCTGGCCGCCCTGCCGCTGCCGGACGGCGATCCGACCCGCGCGCCCGCCCAGCACCTGCTGGCCAGCGCGCTGCCGATGCTGGGCCGCGCCGCCCCGCCGCTGCCCGCTGTCGCCGACACCGTCCGGCTGGCGCGGGAGGCGGGCGCGGAGGGCCTGCGCGAGCTGGTGCAGGTCTGCGGATCGACGCTGATCCCGGGCCGGGACGCGGAGACCTTCCAGCTGGCCACCGAGCTGATCGCCGAGGCGCGCGCGAGCGGCGCGGTGGGCTCGCTGCCCACCCTGCTCTTCTTCCTGGCGGAGGCGGAGCTCTTCCATGGCCGCCACCAGGACGCCGAGGTCAGCGTCGCCGAGGGGCTGGCGCTGGCGCGGGACACCGGGCAGCCCCAGTGGCTGGGTCAACTCCTGGCACTGGAGGCCTATTTGGCCGCGCTGCGGGGTGACGGCGAGCGGGTCTCGGTGCGGGTCGCCGGGGCGCTGGCCGACGCCACCTCGACCTGGGGAGCCCCGGCGGCGGGCACCAGCTGGGCCCAATGGGCGCAGGCCGTCCACGACTTGGGGCAGGGCCGGGCGGCCGAGGCGGTGGACCGGCTGGTGGCGCTGACCGGCGGGCCGCACTGGTACCACGTCTCGGCGGTGCGCGCCGTCCCGGACCTGGTCGAGGCGGCGGTCCGGCTCGGCGAACCCGACCGGGCGGCCGAGGCGTTCGAGCGCTACCAGCGCTGGGCGACCCCGGGCTCGGGTGCCCAGAGCTGGGCGCAGGCGCTGGTGCTTCGCTGCCAGGCGCTGCTGGGGCCGGACGAGCTCGCCGAATCCGGCTACCTGGCGGCGCTCAAGCTGCACGACGGGGACGACCGTCCCTTCGAACTCGCCCGCACCAGCCTGCTGTTCGGCGAGTGGCTGCGCCGCGGCCGGCGCCGCACCGAGGCGCGCGGCAGGCTGCGGACCGCGCTGGAGGTCTTCGAGCGCCTCGGCGCGACCCCCTGGGCCGACCGCGCCCGCAGCGAGCTGGGCGCGGCCGGTTCGACGCCGCCCGCCGCGCTGCCGGCCGGCCCGCTGGCCGGCCTGACGCCGCAGGAGGTGCACATCGTCAAACTGGCCGCGAAGGGCCTCTCCAACCGCGACATCGCGGCGCAGCTCTTCCTCAGCCCGCGGACCGTGGGGCACCACCTGTACAAGGCCTACCCGAAGCTCGGCGTCGCCTCGCGGGGCGAACTGACCGCGCTGGTCTAGGTGCTGAGAAAGCCGGTGGCCCCGCCGGATCGTTCCGACGGGGCCACCGGTCTCGACTCACCGGGTCACTGCGTCCGGCGGGCCAGCACCGTGCGGGAGCGGGTGAAGCCGGCGGCCAGCAGCCAGCAGAGCAGCGGCAGCCCGACGACCAGGACGGCCAGGTACGTCCAGGGGATCACCAGCGGGTGGCTGCCCAGGCTGATCCCGCCGGTGGCCTGGACGTACGACAGGTTGCCCAGGTTCTGCACCCGCTGGATGGCGGCGGCGGGCACCAGACCCGCGAGCACCCCGATCACGGAGCCCAACGCGGCCACGGCGCCGCACTGGAACCCCGACAGCCTGCGCCGGATCCCCGGACCCGCGCCGACAGCCGCCAGGGTGGCCAGGTCCGACTGCGAGTCCGCTGCCGCGAGGCCGGTCGCGATGCAGGCGGCCGCGATCGCCACCACCGAGGCGGCGACCGCCAGACCCAGGGCGATGGCGTTGCCGGAGCCCTGGTAGCCGCGCTCCACCGCCAACTTGCCCTTGCCGGCGGTGGCGAGTGCCGAGGCGGCGCGCTGCTGCTCGGCCGAGGTGGGCGGGTGCGCGGGCAGCCAGACGAAGCCGTACGAGTCGGGCAGCAGGCCCGCCGCCGCGGCCGCCGCCGGCGAGAGCACCGCTCGCGCGCCCGCCGCGGTGGCCTTCGCCGCCACTGCCGGGACGCTGATGGTGCTGACCTGGTTGCCGCTCGGGCCGGTGGCACCGTAGCGGGTGAGCTGCAGGGTCACCTTGCCGTCCTGCACCAGCCGCGGGTCCAGGACGACGACCTGGCCGGCCGCCAGGGCCTGGCCGGCGGCCGGGTCGTCCACGCCGAGCAGGTTGTGCAGCACCGTCGCGTCGCCGATGACCAGGTCCTGGGCGTCGTCGGGCACCGGGGGACCGGCCGCGCACCGCGGGTCGTGCGCCAGCAGCTGCTGCGCCTGCCCGAGGCTGATGACGGCCACGGCCTGCGGGCTGGTCAGCCCGGCCGCGGGCGGGCAGACGTTGGCCGGGGGCGTCATCAGGTGGACCGTGCCGCAGAAGCCGCCTGGCGCCCCGCAGGCCCCGTAGGTGACGTCCCGCAGGTCGCCGCGCTGCCCCAGGCCCGGGATGGCCTGCTCCACGGCCGAGCGCACGGCGTCGGCGTTGCGGGCGGTCGCGTCGGGCGAGTCGGCTCCGGCACCGGTCAGCACCTGGTAGGCCTGCACGATCACGGCCCCCTTCGGCGCCTCGGGCGCGTAGTCCGCCCGGGCCGCCGAGTCCCCGCTGGCCTGGAAGGTCAGCACCGCGGCCGCCCCGGCGACGGCGGCCAGCACGGCCGCGACGGCGGGCGCGGAGCGGCCGCGATGGCGGGCCGCGTCGCGCACCGCCAGCCGCGGGCCGAGCGGCAGGATCCGCCCGATCCTGCCGAACTGGCTGACCAGCCACGGGGTGCAGGCGACCAGGCCGACCTCCGCGAGCATGGAACCGGCCATCACGGCATGCGAGCGGGAGTAGCCGATCTTGCCGACCAGCGCGAGGCCCGCTCCGGCCAGCGCCATCAGCAGACCGGCGAGGGTCAGCCAGCGCGTCGGCGGCCGGGTGGTGGCGCGGCCGGTGAGCGCGGCGAGGACGGGCTGCCGCGAGGCCTGCACCGCCGGGACGATGGCCGCCAGCAGGCCGGTCACCACGCCGATCGCCACGATGGCGAGCAGATCGGCGGGCTCCAGCGCGAAGTGGCCGAAGCGGGCCCCCGCTCGCGCCTCCAAAGCCGAGCGGCCCGCCAGCACGGCGAGCGCGCCGAGCACCGCGCCCGCCGCGGCCCCCGTACCGCCGAGCACGACGCCGCCGCCGAGCACCACGGCGCGGATGTGCGCGCGGTTGCCGCCGCAGGCCGCGATCAGCCCGAGCTGGCGCCGCGAGCGCCGGGCGCCGACCGCGAAGGCCGGGCCGGCCAGCAGCACGATCTCCAGCAGGGCCATGCCGGCCACGGTGGCGGCGATCGTCGCCGTCTTGAGCGCGGTCGTGTCGGCCTGGCTGCGGAAGTGGGGGTCGTCGGAGTAGAACGGGACGGCGCTGTCCGGCGGCGGGTCGGCGAGCACGGCGCGCGAGGCCACCGTGAACCCGTAGGCGTTGGCCTCCTTCACCTGCTGCCAGCTGAACGCGGCGTGCCCCGGCATCGCGACCAGGAAGTCGTGGGAACCGACCGGCAGTTGGTCGCCGCGGCCGTCCGGTGTCGACGCGAGGAGCCCGCTCAGCTCTCCCGGTCGTCCCACCAGCCGTGCCACCCCCAGCTCACCCGGGTACTCGACGGCCGAGGTGATCTTCAGCGGCTGGGTGGTGCCCGCCAGGGTGGTGCTCTGCCCGACGTGCAGTCCGGACTCGGAAAGGAACCCGGTGGTCGCCGCGACCTCGTACGGGGCGCTGGGCCAACTGCCCTGGCGGAGCGTCACAATGCCGCGGGTGAGCGGGTCGGTCAGGTCCATGCCCCAGGTCTCCACGCTCCCCTGGCCGTAGGCCGTGCTGGTCGGGACGTAGCCGGCGGTGGCCTCGACCGGCAGCAGACGGGCGCCGGGCGGCATCGCCTCCTTGACCAGTTGGTCCAACGGTTCGGCGGCGCGGGCCAGTTCCTGCGCGGTCGGCGAGGGCTTGGGCCCGCTCTGTGAGAGGAACCAGGTGCTGGTGGGGCTGGGGTCCGGGGCCTGATCGAGGCGCCAGCCGGGCTGATGCGTCGTGCTGACGTACGCGTCGGAGGCGCCCATCAGGAGGGTGCTGCGCTCCTGCGGCGACAGGTGGGAGCTGCGGGTCACCACGTCGGCGGCGGTGACGCCCACGACCGGCAGCGCGATCATGGCGACGATCAGCGCGCTGCGGCCCTTGGCGCGCAGTGCGTCACGGCGGGCGACGCGCAGTGCGGCGCGCCAGGAGGAGAGGTTCATCGGGCGTCGCTCTCTCCGGTCGACCGGTGCGTTCCCGGGTGCGGCGTGCGCTCGTCCACCAGCTGACCGTCGCGCAGCAGCACCACGCGGTCGGCCCACTCGGCGTGCCGGGCCTCGTGGGTGACCATGACGGCGGCGGCCCCGGCGTCGCAGCGCCCGCGCAGGACGGTCAGCACGGCCTCGCCGGTGGCCGAGTCGAGGGCGCCGGTGGGCTCGTCGGCGAGCACCAGCCGGCGCTCGCCGATCAGGGCGCGGGCGATGGCGACGCGCTGCTGCTGGCCGCCCGACAGCTGGTCGGGGTAGCGGTCGGCGAGCTCCCCGATACCGATCTCGGCGAGCGCGGCCAGCGCCTCGGTGCGGGCCTGACGGCTCGACATCCCGTCCAGCTCGCGCGGCAGTGAGACGTTCTCGGCGGCGGTCAGCGCCGGGATCAGGTTGAAGTCCTGGAACACGTACCCGATCGACCGGCGGCGGACGGCGGCCAGCGCGCTCCGGGACAGCCCGCCCAGCTCCCGTCCCTCGACCAGCACCTCGCCCGAGGTGGCCGTGTCCAGCCCCCCGGCCAGCGTGAGCAGCGTGGACTTGCCCGACCCGCTGGGCCCCATCACGGCCACGAACTCCCCCGGAAGCACCGTCAGGTCCACCCCGTGCAGGGCATGGACCTGGCTCGCGCCCTGGCCATGCACGCGGGACACACCCTGCAGTCGCAGGACCGCCCCCTCGGTGGCCCGCATCTCTGTGGTTGTCACTCGTCGGCTCTCTCTCGTACGGCTGCGGGCGGGTCGACTCGATCGTCGACAGCCTCGCATACTGAGTATGTATACCCGGTATGCAGCTGTGCAGCAAGAACCGGCAGGAACCGCCGGCGAGGAGCCCCCGAGGGGTCAGTGAGCCATCCTGCGCGCAGAGATGTCCGCACGAACTGATAGAACTCCAGTCGGATTCTCATATGAGGGTTCGTTGGAATCACCCATTGGGGGGAGCGCGGATGACTCATCCGACGCGACACGCACAGCCACCGCTGACCGCGATACCGCTGTCACGCGCGGCCGCTCTGGTCGTTGCCACCGCGGCCCTGATCACCTACGCGGGCCTGCCCATCGCCCAGGCCGACGCACCGACGACGCAGCGCGTCGGCACGGTCGCGACCGCGCCGAGCGACGCGGTCCGGACCGCCGCTCCGGCGGACAACACCCCGGTGCAGCTGAGCGTGCACCTGAAGTCGCGCGACGAGGCCGGCGCCAAGGCCCTCGCCGCAGCGACGACCGACAAGTCGTCGCCGTACTACCACCACTTCCTGCAGACCGGTGAGTTCGCCCAGCGCTTCGGCGCGGACCCGGCCGCCGTTGCCAAGGTCAAGGCGGCGCTCACGGCGCAGGGCCTGCACCCGGGCGACCTCGCGGCCGACGGCCTCACCCTCCCGATCTCCACCACCGTCGCGCAGGCCAAGCAGGCCTTCAGCGTGGACCTGGCCGGCTACCGGCTGTCCGACGGCAGCACGGGCTTCCTGAACACGGACGCCCCCGCGGTGCGTTCCGACGTGGCCGGGTCGATCGTCTCGGTCGTCGGTCTGAACACGCTGGTCCGCGAGCGCAGCAACCACGTGGCCGCGGCCTCGGCCCAGACCACCCTGAACGCGCACGCGGCCTTCGCGGCCCCGCACACGGCCGCGGCGTACCCGCAGTTGTGCTCGGGCGTCGTCGGGGCCTTCACGGGCAAGACCGACGGCAAGGACTACTTCAGCTCCTCCGCGCTGGCCTCGGCCTACGGGCTGAACAGCATGACCGAGGGCGGCGCCGGCACGACGGTCGCGATCTTCGCGCTGGAGGACTTCTCGGACGCCGGTCTGGCCGGCTTCCAGTCCTGCTACGGCACCAACGCCTCGGTGCAGCGGGTCAAGGTCAACGCCGGTGTGCAGGCCCCGCCGGACAACAACAACGTCGGCGTCGAGACCGCGCTTGACCTCGACACCGTCATCGGCCTCGCGCCCAAGGCGAACGTGCTGGTCTACCAGGGCCCGGACGCCGCCAACGCGAACGAGGCGGCGATCCAGAACACCTACCGTCAGATCGTCACGGACAACCGCGCCCAGGTGGTCAGCACCAGCTGGGGCATCTGCGACCAGGTGATGGCCACCAGCGACCTGCAGGCCGAGCAGGACATCTTCCTCCAGGCGGCGCTGCAGGGCCAGACCGTGGTGGCGGCCTCCGGCGACGACGGCTCCAGCTCCTGCTACAACCTGCAGAGCGCCGGTGCACCGCCGAGCGTCACCAACGTGCTGAGCGCCTCCGACCCGGCCAGCCAGCCGTACGTCACCGGCGTCGGCGGCACCAGCCTGACCGACACCGCCGGCGCCGTCTCCGAGACGGTGTGGAACAGCCACGGCGGCGCGAGCGGCGGCGGCGTCTCCCGCTGGGCCGTCAACGGCAGCACCAGCACCAACCCGTTCTACCAGTCCGGCTTCGTCGCTCCGGGCTACGCCAACAACTGCCAGGCCGCGGCCGGTTCGGTCTGCCGGCAGTCCCCCGATGTGGCCGCCGACGCCGACCCGTCGACCGGCTACGTCGTCTCCACCGGCGCCGGCTACTGGATGCTGATCGGTGGCACCAGCGGTGCAGCTCCGCTCTGGGCGGCCATCGCGGCGCACCAGAACGGCCCGGGCAGCTGCTCCGGGCGGGTGGGCTTCCTCAACCCGACGCTCTACCAGGCTGCCAAGAACGGTGTCACCGGCACGCTGCGGGACATCACCACCGGTAACAACGACGTCGCCGGCCTGCAGAACGGCCTCTACGCCGCCGCGCCCGGCTACGACATGGCCACCGGCCTGGGCACCCCGAACGCCGACAAGGTGATGGACCTGGTCTGCGCACCGGCCACCGGCAGCAACCGGACGGTCGAGGCGGCCGAGAACGGCCAGCTGCACGAGGTCTACACCGACGCGGCCGGCTGGCACGACACCACGGTGCCGGGTATCAGCGGTCTCAGCGCGCTGAGCTTCACCTACAACTCCACGGGTGGCCGGGTGATCGAGGCGATCGAGAACGGCCAGCTGCACGAGATCTACTCCGACGCGACCGGCTGGCACGACGGCGTGATCCCGGGCCTGTCCGGCATCACGGCGCTCAGCTTCAGCTACAGCCCCGGCGGTGGCCGGGTGATCGAGGCGATCGAGAACAACCAGCTGCACGAGGTGTACAGCGCGTCCGACGGCTGGCACGACGGCGTGATCCCGGGTCTGTCCGGTATCTCGGCGCTGAGCTTCAGCTACAGCTCCGGCGGTGGCCGGGTGATCGAGGCGATCGAGAACAACCAGCTGCACGAGGTGTACAGCGCCTCCGACGGCTGGCACAACGGCGTGATCCCCGGCGTCAACGGCATCAGCGCGCTGAGCTTCAGCTTCAGCGCTGCGGGTGGCCGGGTGATCGAGGCGATCGAGAACAACCAGCTGCACGAGGTGTACAGCGCCTCTGACGGCTGGCACGACGGTGCGGTCCCCGGCGTCAGCGGCATCACCGCGCTGTCGGGCAAGATCAAGTCGACCGGTGACCGCGTGATCGAGGCCATCGAGGGCGGCCAGCTGCACGAGGTCCACAGCGCCAACGGTGCGTGGTACGACTCCGTGCTGCCCGTCAACAGCTCGGGTGCGACGGCTGTGGGGCTCGCGCTCCACTAAGGAACCACGCAGCCAGACATCGGCGGGCCGCCCACCCGGGGCGGCCCGCCGAACTGCGTCCACAGGCCCGTACGCCCCTCACGGGTCAGGCGACGGCACCCAGGACCGGCGCCCAGGTGGCACCGGTGAGTGCGGCCACCGCCTGCTGCTCGGAGAGCGGGGGAGCGGCACGGGTCGGCTTCGGCACCTCGGCGCCACTGCCGCCGCCGATGCTGTTCCACTCCACCAGCTGAAGCTGCGCGCCGGTCGACTTCAGGGTCACCGTCACCGTCCAGCGGTGGGCGGTGTCGGCACCAGCCGGGTGCTCGGCCGCGTTCTCCTGCGACATCACCACGGCCCCGCCGGGAATCGCGGCACTGCTCGCCAGCTCGCTCAGCGTGCAGGTGTCACCTGCGGCCCGCGCGGGCGTCCGCTTGCAGCTCAGCCCGTCGCCGTCCCGGAGCGGCAGCTTGAGCCGCACGGCCGAGACGCCGACCATGGCGGCGCCGTGCCCGTCGTCGACGACCAGTTCACCGTTGGCGACGTACCCGCCGGACGGATCCGAGGGGTTGTTGCTCTGCCCGGTCACCTGGCTGAACCGGCCCCCGGGGAACGTCGTCTCCAGGGCCTGGATCATCTGGGTGCCGGTGATCGCAGAACGGGGCATCGCCAGCGCCACCGGCTCGATGTCGGACCCCGCGGAGTTGGTCCCGGCGAGCGCGCCGGGGATCAGCAGGCCGGCTGCCGCGATCACGACGCAGGCGCCGACCCCGGCGATGACGCCGGCGCTGCGCCGACGCCGACGGCTCCGCCCGCGCTCGACGGCCCCGCTCAGGAGCGCGGTGAGATCGGGTTCGAGGGAGTCGGTCGTGCGGTCCAGGGCATGGGCGAGGTCTGCTTCGAACGGCATGCTGAAGTCACCTTCTATCGCTTTTCTGTCGCTTTTCTGTCGCCGATGGTGGCGTTGCAGCGGGTTCTGACCTGCGTGCACGGTGCTCAGTGCTCAGTGCGGAACCAGGTCGGACAGGCTGTCGCCGAGCAACGCACGCGCCCTGCCGAGCGCACGGGTGCCCTGGGAGCGGACCGCACTGCTGCTCAGCCTGAGCATCTGGGCGGTCTCCTCGATGCTGCGGTCCTCCCAGTAGCGCAGCAGAAGCACCGCCCGGTCGCGGGGCGGGAGTTGGCCGAGCGCGTCCAGCAGAGTGAGCCGCAGTGCGGTGTCCGGGCCGGCCGCCGCACCGTCGGGCAGGTTCCCGGTGGGGCGCTCGCCGGTGCTTCGCCGACGCCGCAGGCTGAGGAACGTGCGGACCAGAACCGTCTGGGCGTAGGCCGCCGGGCTGTCCGCACCGGCCACCCGGTTCCAGTGCACGTACACCCGGCTGAGGGTCTCCTGGACCAGGTCCTCGGCAAGATGCGTGTCGCCGGCCGCGAGCACGTACGCCGAGCGGTACAGCGCCTTCGCCCTTGCGGCCACGAACTCCAGATACTCATCCTCCTGTGCTGACTTCACGCGGTTCCCGCCTGTTCCCTCGTCCTGTGATCCCCGTGCATACCCCTCTGACTACGCGAGCCGCCGGGATGTCGTGCGCGCGGGGCACCTTCTCCTTCGGGGCGCACGCTGGGTAGATAGTTTCCAGCGAGATACTATCTCTGGCGCTACTATCTTGCCGATGTCTCCGCCGTCCTTGCTGTCTCCGCCACCCTGATGAGGTCCCCACATGCATCGCTTTATCGGTCGGGGTCGAGAACTGCGCATCCTGGACCGCGCGCTCCACGAAGTCCGAGAAGCCGGCGCTGATGCCGCCCGCCCCGGGCAGTGCCTGCTCATGCGAGGGCGGCGACGGGTCGGGAAGTCGACGCTGGTCGAAGAGTTCCTGCGGCGTGCGGAGGTCCCACAGCTGTTCTTCACAGCCGGCGGTGGATCTGCCGAGGATGAACTGGTGGAACTGCTCGACGCGGTCGCCACCTCCACGCTGCCGGGCAAGGCAGTCTTCGCGGAGGAGGTGCCGACCCAGTGGAACGCTGCCTTCCGGCTGCTTGCCGAGATCCTGCCCGACGACTCACCCAGCGTGGTGGTGATCGACGAGGTGCCCTACCTTATGGAGCGCATCGATGCCTTCGAGGGCATGCTCCAACGCGCGTGGGACCGACTGCTCAGTCACAAGCCTGTCCTACTTCTACTCGTCGGCTCGGATCTGTCGATGATGGAGGCTCTCAACAGCTACGACAGGCCGTTCCATCAGCGCGGACGCGAGATGGTCGTGGGGCCGTTCAACCCGGCAGACCTCAGCGAGATGCTCGAGCTCGAGCCTGCGACTGCTTTCGACGCCGCCCTGATCACCGGTGGGCTGCCACTGATCTGTCGAGAGTGGCCGGTCGGTGCCACGATGTGGGAGTTCCTCGGCGCAGCGCTGGAGAATCCGATCTCCGCGCTTCTCGTTTCGGCCGAGCGGTCGTTGGCTGCCGAGTTCCCCCCGCAGGCGATGGGCCGGGAGGTGTTGCGAGCGATCGGGACGGGCGAGCGGACGTTCACCAACATCGCCCGGGCCGCCGGCGGCATCGCGCACAGCACCCTCAGCAGGGCAGCGGACCTGCTCATCGACAAGCGCGTGGTGGCGGCCGAACTTCCGATTGCGCTGCACCCCTCCAAGGAGCGCCGCTACCGCGTGGCGGACCCGTACCTGCGCTTCTGGCTGGCCTTCCTGGATCCGCACATGGCAGAGATCGAGCGCATGCGCGGTGATCTCACCATGGCGCGAATCCGGGAGCAGTGGACCAGTTGGCGAGGCCGAGCCGTCGAGCCGCTGATCCGCGAGTCGCTCGTCCGTATCCTGCCCGACGGCGATCTGCCGGCCGCCCCGGCCGTCGGTGGCTACTGGACCCGTAGCAACGACGTCGAGATCGATCTCGTTGGCGCTGATCGTCAGCCCGTAGCCAAGCAGTTGTTGTTTCTCGGGTCGATCAAGTGGTTGGAGACATCTCCCTTCGACGCTCACGACCTGGCAGCCCTGCACAAGCACCGGGCCGCACTCACAGACGACCCGGTCCCGCTCGTCGCAGTCTCCCGAAGCGGCGTCAGCTGCGCCGGGCTCCAGGCAACGTACGGACCGGATGAACTTCTCGGCGCCTGGCGCGCCCGCTGATGCCCCAGGGGGCGGGGTCAGGCCGCGGTTGCCTCCGCCCGTGCACCGCTTCGGGCCTCCTGCCGCACGACCCGCCGGCGCCGGGACGGGATGCCCGCGGTCGGGTTGGCGACGCCCCAGGCTGCGCCCTTGCAGATCAGTTCCTTGTAGAGGGAGGCCACGCGGCCCGTGAGGGCGCGGTCGACCGCTCGGTCGTCGGCGGTGACGAACTGGATCAGGCCCTCCTTGCGGCCGAGGGAGATGCACTGCTGGAAGTAGCGGATGGTGACGCTGGGGACCTTGGTGTCGGTGAGGCGGGCGGCGATGGCGTCGGCGGCCTGCCAGGCCATCGGAACGCCCGAGGCGCAGGACATCCGGAGGGGCTTTCCGCCCGGGCCGATCGCCATCGCCGCGTCGCCCACGGCGTACACGTCCGGGTGGGAGACCGAGCGCATCGTGGAGTCGACCACGATCTGGCCGCGGTCGGTGAGCTCCAGGGTGCTGGCATGGGCGATCGGGTGGACAGCGAAGCCGGTGGTCCAGACGGTGACCTCGGCGGGGATGGTCGTGCCGTCGGCCGCCGTCACGCCGTCCGCCTCCACCGCGGTGACCGCCGTGTGTTCGTGGACCTTGATGCCGAGCTTGTCCACCACCTTCCGCAGGTGGGCGCGACCCTTCTCCGAGAGCCCGTCACCGAGAGCGCCACGAGCCGCCAGGGCGACATCGAGGTCCGGGCGCGCCTCGGCGATCTCGGTCGCGGCCTCCAGGCCGGTCAGGCCGGCGCCGACCACGACCACGGGCCGACCGGCGTCCAGGGCGGCCAGGCGCTCGCGCAGGCGGAGAGCTCCGGGACGGCTGGAGATCTCGTGGGCGTGTTCGGCGGTGCCGGGTACGCCCTCGTCGTTCCAACCGCTGCCGAGGGCGTAGACCAGCGTGTCGTACTCGAGTTCCTCCCGCGCGGGGCCGTCCACGGCGGTGATCCTCACCGTCTTGCGGTCCACGTCCACAGCGGTGACCTTCGCGAGCTTCAGTTCCACGCCCGCGCCCGCGAACATCTCGCTGAACGGCCGGGGCGTGAAGTCCTGGCCGGCCGCGAGCTGGTGCAGCCGGACCCGCTCGACGAAGTCGGGCTCGGGGTTGACGAGGGTGATGGTGACGTCCTCGCGGTGCAGCCGCCTGGCGAGGCGCCCGGCGGCGAAGGCTCCGGTGTAGCCGGCTCCGAGGACGACGATGCGGTGCTGCATGTGCCTGCTCCTGTCTGCGTGGGGTCCGCCGTTGTCTTGCGCGGTTGCGCCCCTTGAACCGGGCAGCCCGGCGTTTCCTGACAGGATCGGGATGTGAGCCACGTCACATCGTGCGCGGATCGGATCAGAGGGTGTGGAGCGGGGAACCCCCGTGGTCCGCGGCGGCCCACTGCTCGGTCGCGCGGACCAGCCGGTCGGGGTTGACCTGGCTGCGGACCGCGGCGATGCCCTCCGGGGTGACCTCCAGGCACATGATTCCGACGACCCGGCCGTCCACGACCGCCACGATGGCGGGCTCACCGTTGGCGGTTGTGCCGTGGACCTCGGGCGCGCCGCCGACATAGGCCCGCTTTGCCTCGCTGGGCTTGAACAGGCCGCGCAGGAACTTGGCGACCGCGAGCGCGCCCTCGAACGCCTTCGCGCGAGCCGGGACCTTCCCGCCGCCGTCGCCGACCGCGATGGCGTCCTGGGTGAGCAGGCGTATGAGGGGTTCGGTACGGCCGCTGGTTGCCGCGGCCAGGAATTCCTCGACGATCCTGCGGGCGGCGGCCTCGTCGATCTCGGTGCGCGCCTTGCCGTCCGCGACGTGCTTCTTGGCCCGGTGGTAGATCTGCTGGCTGGCGGACTCGGTGATCTCCAGGATCTCGGCGATCTCCCGGTGCGGGTAGTCGAAGGCCGCGCGCAGCACGTACACCGCCCGCTCGTTGGGCGACAGACGCTCCAGCAGGACGAGGACGGCGTACGACACCGACTCGCGCTGCTCCACGGTGTCGGCCGGGCCGAGCATCGGGTCCCCGGCGAGCAGCGGCTCGGGGAGCCACCTTCCCACGTACGTCTCACGCCGGGCGCGTGCCGAAGTGAGCTGATTGAGGCAGAAGTTGGTGAGGACCCTGGTCAGCCAGGCCTCGGGCACATCGAGTCGCTCGACGTCGGTCGCCTGCCAGCGCAGGAACGTCTCCTGCACGGCGTCCTCCGCCTCACCCGCCGAGCCGAGCAGCCGGTACGCAATCGCCTCCAGCCGGGGCCTGGCAGCCTCGAACCGGTCCACGTCGCTCATGCTCAGGGCCATGCTCGCGGATCCTACTCGCCCCCCGCGGCGGACGGCAGACACGATAACGCTCCCGGGTCATCCGCGGCGGTGCTCGACGCTCTGCTGAAGGCCTGTCAGTAGGGCCACCCCGGAGAGCTGCTCCGAGACGTTTCTCCGGAGCGGCCCCCGACAAGCAGTCAGGGCCGGTCTCCCTTGCGGGAGACCGGCCCTGAGCTGGTGTTACTGGGTCGGGGTGGCGGGATTTGAACCCACGGCCTCTTCGTCCCGAATTGCGGGCAGCATGGTCGCTGAGGTCATCTACGCAGGTCAGAGGTGGTGTCAGGGGTGTTGGTGGTCACTGCTGGACGGCCCTGTTGCTGTACTTTGCTGCTGTACTTCTGGCGGTCCAGGGGTGAGTCGTAGGGCACCATCGGCCGGAAGGTTCCGGCATGCCGGAGCGGATCGAGGGATCGCTGCAGCTCACCTGCACGCGGCTGATCCGGTTCACGGCTTGCCTGGGATGCACGGGATGGCGCGTCGTCCTTGGCTGCGGTCCGCCGGGGAGGAACGCCGATGGGCCAGAAGCCAACCCGGAACGCCACTGGGTTCTGGTGTATCTCCCCCTCAACCGCGCCGAGTTGCTGCGACGGCTTGACGAGCGCAACCAGCGCGCAGACGCGCCAGGCCGACCGGAAGGTGGTCCGGGGAGCGGACGGCAAGGTCCGCCCGCATCGCGAGTCAGGGCATTCCCGGCCTCTGACCTGTGTGTTCGGCACGGTCACCGTGACGCGCACCGCGTGGCGGGGCAGGTCGACGACCAGCGTCCAGCCCCTCGACGCGGACCTCGCCTTCGCCGACCTGCCCGCCGGACGGTCGGTGCCCATGTGGTCGAGGGGGAGGTTGGGTGCCTTGTACTTGGACAGATTTCTTGACGGCATATATTTTTTCCCGATATATCTTCGCCTATGAGTGATCTCCCTCTACAGGAACCGCAACTGCTGCTGCTGACCTCCTTGGTCGAGGCGCCGCGGCATGGCTACGGGCTGATCGCCGAAGTGGCCGCACTCTCGGGCGGCCGGGTGCGGCTGCGCACCGGCAGCCTCTACGGGGCGCTCCAGCGGCTGGTCCATGACGGACTGATCCGAGTGGAGCGGGAAGAGATCGTCGACGGGCGCGCCCGCAAGGTCTACGCCCTGACCGAGCCCGGCGCCCAGGTCGTCCACGCGGAGACCGCCCGCCTGCGCGCCCTGGTGGGCGAGCTGGAGCGTCGTATCTCACCCCCCGCGAGCGCCAAGACCAGGAGTGCCATCGCATGACGCCGACACACCGTGTCCCCGGCCCCCTGGCCTGGGCGCTGCGCCTGCTCCCGTCCCGCTACCGAGCTGAGCACGGCGACGAGTTGACCGTGATCGCACTGCAGGCGGGTGAGGACGCCGGTCGGCTGGGTGGATGGCGCGAGGCAGCAGACATCGCCGCTCACGCCCTGCGGCTGCGGGTGGGCCTGAGCCCGGACCGGGCCGCCGCCCGGTTCATCGCCCTGGCCGCCCCGCTGGCTGTCGCCATCGCCGCGGGCTCGAATGTCGCCGTGCTGTCCCACGACCTGCAGGCCCCCGCCGCGCTCTTCGCCGGCGATGCCAACCACCGCGTCCTGAGCGCGTTCCGGCTGGTGATGGAGCTCGTGTGGCCGACGGCCCTGGTGGCGGTGTGGCTCGACCGCTGGACGGCGGCACGCGTGTTCGCCGGCTTCGGGGGGCTATTGGCACTGGCGTACCTGCCACTGTGCGCGCTGACCATTCCGTGGGGACTCGCGGGACAGCGCGTCATGGTGGTCGGGTTTTCGCTGTCCTGGGTGCTTACCGGCCTGTTCATGGCGATTGCCCCCCGCGACCTGCTCGGATCCTCGCTCCGGTATCGACGAGCCCTGGCGCTGGCCATGGTGACCGCCCTGCTGCCGGGCGTGCTGCGGTCGGTCTATCCCTACCCGCTGCCCTTCCTGTTGCAGCCGCAGGCACTGTGGCTGGTCGTCGGGATCGGGGCGCTCGCCTGGCCGAGCCGCAATCGCACCGCACCGTCTGTCCTCGCCCTGGCCGCGCTCCCGCTGGCGCTGGGCCAGACCCTTCCCCTGCTGCACCCCATCCGTCCGGTCGGCGAGGCCCTGCTGGTCGCGCTCGTCGCCGCCGGAGCCATAGCGGTGGTGTGCCGGCTCCGCGTCCGGGCCTCGACCATCGACATCGACGGGCATGACTGAGAGGGTATTTGAAGTGAGTGAATTACCCTATATGTCCTGATAGGTGCATCCCAGGTTGGTGCGGTCTCGCCCGTTATGCGCTTGGCGAGGCTGTTGACCGAGGCGATGTAGATCATGGCTTCGGAGCTGACAGGGAGGGTCTCGTAGCCACGTGCGAAAGGAACGACGTCGCGCTGCCGCCGGGAGACCTGGGCGAGAGCATCCAGAGAGCCAGTGGAAGTACCTGACCAACCCGGGAGTCTTCGGCGACGGCGATGCGACCGCCCCCGCCCCCACGGTCCTCAACCCCACCAACGGCGATGTCGTCAACGCGGCGACCCAGCCACTCGCCTCGTACCATGCCACCGGCCAGCCGGCGCCGAACTGGTGCCCCGGCGAGGTGCAGCCCGATGTCTGCGCCACCGTCAACCCGTTCGGGCTCGACGCCGTCAGCTACGCCAACCTCTACCAGGGCAGCCTCAGCACCGTCGGCCAGGCGAGGACCACCTCACTGTGGGGCACCCTCGACCAAGGCGGCAACGCGGTCGAGTGGACCGACACGATCACGCCCCCACCGACCGGAGGCGACTCCGCACGGATCTGGCGCCGCGCGCACGGCGGTGTATCCAACGCGGGCGCGTTCCAGATGTGGCCTTCCGCGGTCGGACTCCAGCCTCAGGACAACGTGTTCTTCAACCTCACCTACCCGTGGTTCGGCATCCGGGTCGGAGTGATCGGCGACCTCGAGCCCAGGGGCGGCGACAGCTGAACCACGGTTCACTTCGCCGTCGCCCGCGGGCCCTGATGGCTGATGCCCTGTCGCCGGACACTCTCACCGCGCCCCCGCCGGTGTTGCCGCTGGATGCTGGTGCCGTCTTGTTCGAGGGTGCCCGGGGCGGGGATCCCGGGCACCCGGGGATTACGGCGTCACGATGTCGAACTCCACGTCGTGCAGTGGGCTGACCTGGTCATCGGCACTTTCGAGGTGTACCCAGCCACCGTCCAGTTCGCCGCGCGGGGGAGCGGTCGGCGAAATCTGCACGGGGAGAAGCACGGTGGCCGTGCGCAGCGCGCGCAGGCCTGGCGGAAACGCGCAGGTGACAACGGTGCCGGTCCCGTCGGTGGTGCAGGTCGAGGGGAAAGAGGCGCCCGTGGTGGTGGCGCCGTTCGGCAGGGTGACCCGCACGCTGTGGGCCGAGGCGCTGGTGTCCGGTCCATCGTTGACCACCAGGACGTTGACGGTCGTCGACCCACCCGGAGGAGCAGGCGGGACTGTGACGCTGACCACGGCGTAGTGCGAGTTGGAGGGATCTGCGGCCATGGCCGGGGTTGCTCCCAGCAGGCATGCTGCCGCGACCGTCCACAGCGCCAACTGCCGGCGCGATCCTGGTCCGTGAGTCATAGCAAGCACCTGCCTTGTCTGAGAATCAACGTGCTGCGGTGCGTGGGACGCTTGGGGTGTCCGGGGGCGCCCACCGATCAGGGTGCCGGGACGACTGGCTCGGGCAGCTGGCGAGCTTCCGCGCCCAGGGATCTGACCGGCCGTCGGTGGCGCGGACGAGCCATCTGCCGTCGCGGAGGCGGTGCCGCCGGAGGGGGCGGTGCGTGCGCTCACCGGTACACCCGGACGTAGTCGGCGGCCGAGGTGATCGGCGTGGAGTTCTGCGGCCCGGGGTGATAGGTCCCCGCGTCCACCGATAGGTTCAGGATGAGGTAGGCCGACCAGGACGTGCCCACTCCGGTCCCGTCGGAGAAGACCTTCACGCCGTCCACGTACCAGTCCACCGAGGTGGCGCCGTAGTGCGTCCCGATGACGACCCAGTCGCCCGGAGCCACCCCGGCGGCATTGGTGTAGTAGTCCTGGGACGCCTGGACGTGGTTGGTCAGCTCCAGCAGGTTCGGGTTGTCGGGGTGGTACTCGTACTTGTCGATCTCGTTGTCGCCGTTGCGCCAACTCCACAGAGCGGGCCACGCGCCGATGCCGGAGGGCATCTGGACCCGGGTCTCGATGTAGTCGTTCGTCCGGACCTGGAAGCCCTCCGAGGAACCTTCGGTGGTGAGCAGCCCGGTGGTCCACGCTTGCTTGCCGTTCTCCAGGATGTGGGAGCTGGGCTGGGCGGTGAAGGTGGCGACACCGTGGGCGACGGTCACAGCGGACTGGGCCAGCCAGTCGAGCTTGTCGTCATTGGGGTTGTGATTGCCGTACTGGTAGGCGCTGGTTGTGGTGCCGACCCAGCGGGTTCCGTAGGCGATGGGCTGGTTGAACTCCTCGTCCCAGGTGAGGGTCTTCCCCTGGGTCGGATCCGTCGGAGGCCCGGACGGCGGGGCCACCGTCAGAGTCTCCTGGGGCAGGTTGTGGTAGCCCATGCTGTCCTTGTAGTAGCCGAATTCCGAGTAGGTGCCGGCGAGGAAGGTCCGCGCGCCCGAGGTGTAGGTGAATCCTGACGGGCAGATGGTCACGTTGCTGAGCGGGATCGGGAAGTCGAAATTGCGCTGGTTCACGTCGCGTACGGCGACTCCGAGCTGCTGCACCACGATGCAGCTCGTCGAGTGCAAGCGGAGGGTGGCGTGGGTGGAGATGCCGGGCGATACGCTGATCGGGGTGAGGCTGTCCTGGATGATCGTGGTGGCCGCATGGGCCGGCCCGGGAGCGGCGAGCGCGAACATCAGGGCGGTTGCGACTGTGGCCGCGATGCGGCCGAGCTTTGACATGGTTTCGCTCCTTCTAGGAGGGCGGTGTCCCGGGTGGGAGTGGCTCGTCGAGCCCACTCCTGATGGTCCGGCCGTGACGGTGGCAGCATTCTGCGGCCGCACAGTGAGGCTGGCGCCACGTCAATGGTTGGTCGTATGCGTATAGATAGCACCATGGGCCGTGCTGCTTACGGAGCGGCGGGCCGAATGGCGCGCCGCTGATCGGCAGAAGTCGAAACGGTCCCATCGGGCGGTGATGTGCCGTCGGTTCGGGTGACCGCGGTCATCACCGTTCCCGGCACCACGGTCGACCACATCGACGTGGCCGACGTGTAGGCCCCTGGCTTCTCCGCCGGCGGCCCGATCCACCTGGCCGTGACCCTCGACAACACGGGCACGGTGCACCGTGCCTTCAACGACACGCTCGAGCCCCTGACCGCGAAGGTCGGCTCGACCACCGTCGGCTTCGGTGACGCCACCGTCCTGCGCGGTGCCACCCGCACCGTCACCGCCACCTGGCACTCCCCTCCGCTGTTCTGCCTGTGCCGCCTCAGTGTTTCGGCCCCCAATCCCGACGGGCATACCAGCACCAGGTCGGTCACCGTCGTGATCCTTCTCGTCTACCGGGCCGCAGCCGTCCTCGTCGCATTGGCCCTCTGCCTGACGGCGGCTCTTCTGCTGCGCCGGCTCCACCGCCGAGGCCTCGCGGCGGCCCTGGAGGCCGGCCGACGTGAAGGACGACAAGGCCAACCCGCCCTTGCGGCCGTCACCGAGGCGACCGCGGACACACCCGCCGATGCGCACGTCGGTCCGCGACGCCGCCCTTTCAGTGCTCTGTGGACGCTACGCCGGACCTCAGCGGGCGCGGCCCCACCGTCGGCACCGACACCTCCTCCCACCGCCTCCTAGATGCGGCTGACCCGTCGTCCTTCCTCTCCGGCGACGAAGCGCCGCGCTCGGCGAGGGGCGAACGTCGAGATCCACGGCCAGGAACGGCTCGATTTGCCCGCGGCTGTCAGGGGAGTCCAAGAGGCCGGGTCGCCGTGCTGGCGCCCCTGGTCGGTCGCTGGAGCCACCATGGGGCGCCATCCAGATCAGTACTGACTGCCGCCCGAGAGGGACCGGCAACCCGAGGTCCGAGCTCCATAAACGCCGGACGACGCTGGTCAGCGGCCTCGTCTCGGTTGAGCTCGCTGCCGACGGTTGCTGCGGTTGCTGTCCTTTGCTGCTGTACACAACGTCAGAGGCCCTATCGGATCTCTCCGATAGGGCCTCTGTACTACTGGGTCGGGGTGGCGGGATTTGAACCCACGGCCTCTTCGTCCCGAATCACGGGCGGGGTGGTCGCTGTGGCCATCTGCACAGGTCAGAGGTGGTGTCAGATGCGCTGGTGGTCGCCTCTGGCCGGAGCGGTTGCGGTACTTCGCTGCTGTACCTCGCCGCTGTGCCGGTGAATGGTTGACGGACTTGAAGCCCGGGCTCCGTCATGTCGCAAGTGCGGAGAGTAACAGAAGGGGTAGCTTGCAGTTACCCACTGTTGTGATCGTCGGTCCGCTCCACGCTGCTTGCGGCCACGGGCGAGCCGCCAGGGCCGAAAGGGTTTGCCCATGCACCTCGTCTCCCGCCGCACTCGTTTCAGCAGGGCCGTCCTGGCGGCGTGCGGAGTGTCGGTCCTGCTGACTTCGCAGGCGATGGTCGGTTCCAGGACCGCTGCCGCCGAGTCGCTTTCACCCGACCATGGCACCCACGGCAGGGGCGCGGTCATCGCCGTGACAACCGCCAAAGTCGGTGCGCCCGGAAACCCCGCGGTAGGCGTCGTCCCGTTCACTGACGCCGTCTACCGCACGTGCGCCGACGCCCCGCCCACATCGAGCGACTGTCTGATGGTCGGCGCCGTCCGAGATCCCTACGAGATCGGACAGTTGGAGGTCACAGTCGGCGAGTGGGTGGCCTTCCTGAACACGGTCGACCCCGGGGGCCGCGATCCCCATGGCCTCTACGACAGGACCGAGAGCTCGTCGGCGTGGCCGAAGTACGGCCCGATCAACTTCTCCGCCGACGCCGGCGACGGCTCCCACTACTCCGTGGCGTATCCGGAATGGGCGGACAAGCCGTACGGCTTCGCGAACTTCCTGAAGGCCGCGCGCTTCGTCAACTCGCTCTACAACGGCCGACTGATCTCCAAACAGGAAAGCAGCAACAACGGCTTCAACTACGTCACGTACCAGGTCGAACTGTCGCCACAGACCGAGCGCGGGATGTACGACCTCGCCCGGCCGGACGCGACCCGGGCCCATGACTCCGGCTTCGTCGTACCGAGCCAGGACGAGTGGATCAAGGCGGCCTACTACGATCCGAACGGCGGTGGCACCTACTCCTACTGGAAGTACCCGACCAATCAGGGAGTCTTCGGCGACGGCGATGCGACCGCCCCTGCCCCCACGGTCCTCAATCCCACCAACGGCGATGTCGTCAACGCGGCGACCCAGCCACTCGCCTCGTACCATGCCACCGGCCAGCCGGCGCCGAACTGGTGCCCCGGCGAGGTGCAGCCCGATGTCTGCGCCACCGTCAACCCGTTCGGGCTCGACGCCGTCAGCTACGCCAACCTCTACCAGGGCAGCCTCAGCACCGTCGGCCAGGCGAGGACCACCTCACCGTGGGGCACCCTCGACCAAGGCGGCAACGCGGTCGAGTGGACCGACACGATCACACCCCCACCGACCGGAGGCGACTCCGCACGGATCTGGCGCCGCGCGCACGGCGGTGTATCCAACGCGGGCGCGTTCCAGATGTGGCCTTCCGCGGTCGGACTCCAGCCTCAGGACAACGTGTTCTTCAACCTCACCTACCCGTGGTTCGGCATCCGGGTCGGAGTGATCGGCGACCTCGAGCCCAGGGGCGGCGACAGCTGAACCACGGTTCACTTCGCCGTCGTCTGCGGGCCCCGACAGATGGACGACCTGTTCAAGCCCGGCTCTGAGGGACAGTCACTCAGTCAGTCACGCAGAACGAATCAGGGCCCTACCGGATCTCTCCGATAGGGCCCTGAACTCGTACTACTGGGTCGGGGTGGCGGGATTTGAACCCACGGCCTCTTCGTCCCGAATGAGGTCCGGGGGCATCCGTAGCCTGCCGAGATCCTCAAACGCGCACGTCAAAGCTCTGGATGGAGTTGGGTTCTCGCGGCTGGCAGCGGCTCCGATTGCAAGATCCACTCCCTGTTCGCTCCCCGGGGCGAGAGGTCCTGATCGCCGCACGTAATCCCTTGCAGCTCATGTGCATTCACCCGTTTGTGACCGTCGGCCTACTCGGCCGTGCGTGGCCCGGCTGCAGCCCGCGACGCTGGCAGCTGCTCGCCAAGCATGAGCGCCACGAGGCCAGCTACTGCCGAGAGCGCCGCTGGGAGGGTGTCCGTCGGGGCTCGCAGGACCACGACAACGACGATTACGGTCACTGGCCAGATCTGGGGGAGTCGGGTTGACAAGGGGCGTGCGGCAGTCGTCAGACTCACGAGGTACTCTCCTTGTGGGTATAAAGATGGCAGTCATGGTCATTTATAATGGCTCTACCGCCACCGCCCGGCGCCTGATCGTTGAGAACATCAACTGAGAAAACTCGGATAAGCTCCACCGCCTGGCACTCCAGTCGCAGATTTGTCATGGCCGGAGAATTGTCTGGCGAATCTGAAACTTCGGGGAGGCTGCTCGCCTCGGTTTTCGAATTCCCACACCGTAAACAGGATATTCTTGCGAGTCAACGATCAAGATATCCTTGGAAATCTCCATTAATAATCCCGAGGGGTAAGATTTTTCACCCTTGTGGCCTCTATGTTGTTAGTCGCCGGTCAAGTAATATTGCGAAGTATGTCTAATGCATCGCGAAAGTTGGGGGAGATCCGCAAATGGCATAGGAAATCCCATGTGCAGCAGATGTTCCATGCCACGGAGCCTGGCAGCAGGGGCAGAGTTCCCGTCTGCGAAATCGCGATCAAGGTCAGCCCGAAGGAGTTAGGGGCTAAGAGGGTCACCCCCTCTGCTTGTAAGTTCTTTTGGCTCACTCTTTGGGCTGGCGGTGTAGCAGCAGTCGCTGTACTTGTGGCTCTTTTTTGCCGCAGGAGCAGGGTTCCCGTCTGCGAAATCGTGATCAAGGTCAACCCGGAGGATAAGCCGGACACCAGCTCCGCTCGTAAGTTCATCCGGTGCACCCTTTGGATTGGCGGTCTAGCTGCAGCAGCCACTGTACTTGTGGCCTTCTTTGTTGGACCCGATGCTGGATACGTGGCTCTGCCTCTAACATCAATCACTATTGTCGCAATTCTATTTGTGATGCAAAAGCCGTCGCCGCTGCTAGCTCTAATGAACCAGCCTGGATGGCGCCGCAATTTCACAAGTGGCCTGGCGGTTGCGATGGCGATTTCCTTGTCCGTCGCATTCACCTTCGATCCGAAATTGAGTGGCCGTTTCGATCTGAAATGGAGTCGAAACTGGGGACCGACTGGCTCCCCGGGTGTCCCTGGCTCCCCGGGCTCCACCGGCTCCCCGGGCTCCACCGGCTCCCCGGGCTCCCCGGGCTCCACCGGCTCCCCGGGCTCCCCGGGCTCCCCGGGCTCCCCGGGCTCCCCGGGCTCCCCGGGCTCCCCGGGCTCCCCGGGCTCCCCGGGCTCCCCGGGCTCCCCGGGCTCCCCGGGCTCCCCGGGCTCCCCGGGCTCCCCGGGCTCCCCGGGCTCCCCGGGCTCCCCGGGCTCCCCGGGCTCCCCGGGCTCCCCGGGCTCCCCGGGCTCCACCGGCTCCACCGGCTCCACCGGCTCCCCGGGCTCCACCGGCTCCACCGGCTCCACCGGCTCCCCGGGCTCCACCGGCTCCACCGGCTCCACCGGCTCCACCGGCTCCACCGGCTCCACGGGCTCCACCGGCTCCCCGGGCTCCACCGGCTCCACCGGCTCCCCGGGCTCCACCGGCTCCACCGGCTCCCCGGGCTCCACCGGCTCCACCGGCAATCCGGATCCGGACGACAGCGTCGGGAACGAACACGATGGTCCCGGCCAGCATTCCGCGCCGTACTCGCCGTAACGTTTGATGGTGCGGGAAATGGCCTTAGCTACTGTAACCGGTGCGCCAACCGGAGGCCCATTTGTGCCAGCCTGGGAGGCAGCCCGCGCGGCCGGCTCGACCGGACGCCGGCCAACACGGCCCGCCGCAGGCGCCCGCCTCCCGAGCTGTACGCCCCGCTGGCCAACCACTCCGTTCATGGTGGCGGTCTTGACGCGGCGGATCTCGTCAAGGCTGTGCTCTGTGGCGCGGGTCTTGTACAGCAGCGGAACATCCCGCCAGGGCAGCTGCTTCAGGTGCTGGTGCG
Organism: Kitasatospora sp. MAP12-44; assembly: GCF_029892095.1. Taxonomy (NCBI): domain Bacteria; kingdom Bacillati; phylum Actinomycetota; class Actinomycetes; order Kitasatosporales; family Streptomycetaceae; genus Kitasatospora; species Kitasatospora sp. MAP12-44. Next base: position 4,039,458 of record NZ_JARZAE010000004.1, on the reverse strand, counting down.
GCAGCGGCTGATTCCCCTTGGGTATGGCGATGTAGTGGGCCTTCTTGTCCTCCACCAGGAAGCGGGCGTGGGTGGTTTGCGAGTGCAGGGCGTCGAAGATGACCACGATGTCGGCCAGGTCGAGTTCGGCGAGCATCGGCCGGAAGGCGGTGATCTCGTTGGTCTTGAAGCTGACCTCGCGCTGGGCGGCGACCGGCCGGTTTCGGTCATCGCGGCGAACAGGTGGACCTGGGTGCCGTCGGCGCAACGGGCGCCGCGAACGGTCTTGCCGTCCACGGCCAGCGAGCCGCGGGGGCGCCCGCCCGGGTCCTTGCCGGGGTTAGGGCGGCACAGGTCACGGGCGGCGAGCCAGGAGCCGATTGCTGCATCGATGGCGTTGCCGTCGATGTCCTGCAGCCCCGACGCGCGGTGGCCTCGGCCGGGCGTTGGGACCGGACGGTTCGCGGCTCGGGACCCCAAGGGCGGTGAGCACGGCAGGCGGGGCGTCGGCGGCCCACTCCGCGATCGCGGTCAGGGACTTCGCGCTGGCCAGTACCGCGCACGCGGCGAGTGCGAGGACAAAGGCAAGGGGGTGGCGGCGCCCCTTGGCCCGGCGCAGATCTGGCACCGTCGCGAGGCGGTCCAGCAACTGCGGGTGTTCCCCGGGCTTGGCGAGCCGAGCGGCGGCGAGCTGGCCCAGGCCGGCGGGGATGAGCGATGACGATCGGGAAGGCACGGTCTTCCGCCGCGGTGATCAGGGACTCGACACCTCATGATCACCCGGAGGCTGTGCCTTCCTCCGTTCTAGCCAGATCCACGAACTTCCGAGTCGTGTCAGCTGCCTGAACCAGCATCAAGAGGGACACTTCGCCTGAACAACGCCGCCCTGGGGCTCTAGCGCTCTGACCGGGAAAGTGAGCCGAATCTGTGCGCAGGGCCAACGAGCAATATCTCCCTCCCGTGACCCGGAGGCCTCATGCGCAGAACCCCCACCACACCGCGGATCGCGCGAATGGCGGCGGCCTTGACCGCCCTGTCCGGTTCGCTGCCGGCTGCCTGCGTCGCGGCTCCACCCGCTGCGGTGGCCTCGACCGCATGCCCGTGGGTGGGTTCGAGCGCGCCGATCCCGCAGCGCGTCAACGAGGTGATCTCGCGGATGACGCTGGCTCAGAAGATCCAACTCATGACCGGGGCACTTGACTCCAGCTACGTCGGCTTCACACCGGCGATCGGTTCGCTGTGCATCCCCGCGCTGAACCTGGAGGACGGCCCGGCCGGCGTGAGCGACTGGATGACGGGGGTCACGCAGCTCCCGGCGCCCGTCAGCGTCGCCGCGACCTGGGACACCGCAGCGGAGCAGACCTACGGCCAGGTCATCGGTGCGGAGCAGGCCGCCAAGGGCACGACTGTGGACCTCGGGCCGACGATCAACATCGTGCGGGACCCGCGTTGGGGTCGCGCGTTCGAGTCGGTCGGTGAGGACCCGTACCTCAACGGGCAGATGAGCGCAGCTGACATCCGCGGTGTGCAGTCCACCGGGGTGATGGCACAGGTCAAGCACTTCGCCGTGTACAACCAGGAAACGAACCGCAACACGCCCTCCGACGACGCGATCGTCAGCGACCAGGCGCTGCGGGAGATCTACCTGCCCGCCTTCCAGACCGCTGTGCAGCAGGGCGCCCCCTCCTCGGTGATGTGCTCCTACAGCCAGATCAACGGGACCTTCGCCTGTGAGAACCCGCTGATCCTGAGCGCCGCCCTGCGCCGGCAGTTCGGGTTCACCGGCTTCGTCACCTCCGACTGGCGCGCCACACACTCCACCGTGCCATCGGTGAACGCGGGCTTGGACCAGGACATGCCGGGCGACAATACCTACTACGGCAGCGCGCTGCGGCAGGCTGTCACCTCCGGTCAGGTGAGTCAGTCGAGGATCGACACGTCCGTCTCGCGCATCCTCACCGAGATGTTCGCCTTCGGGCTGTTCGACAAGCCGACGACAGGCTCCCCGGCCCAGGTCGCGACCAGCGCCGCACATCAGGCGACGGCGGAGCGCCTGGCCGAGGAGGGGACGGTATTGCTGAAGAACTCGGGCAACGTGCTGCCGCTCGGCGCCTCGGACACGTCCATCGCCGTCGTTGGCGCGGACGCCACGACCGACGCGCAGACGGGCGGTGGAGGGACCGCCGGTGTGAACTCCAGCGGCACGGTCACGCCGCTGGAGGGGATCACCAGTGCCGCGCCCAGCGGCGTGACCGTGAGTTACGACGACGGCTCCTCGCCGAGATCGGCCGCCGCGCTCGCCGCCAAGTCCACCGTCGCGGTGGTCTTCGCCAGCACCTGGGAGAGCGAAGGAAGCGACCGGTCGACCATCGATCTGTCCCGTGAGGACAACACGCTGATCTCTTCAGTGGCCGCGGCGAACCCGAACACGATCGTGGTGCTCAACACCGGCTCCGCGGTCACCCTGCCCTGGCTCTCCTCGGTCAAGGGCGTGCTTGAGGCCTGGTACCCGGGCCAGCAGGACGGCACCGCCATCGCGAACATCCTGTTCGGCACCACCAACCCCTCCGGCCACCTGCCGGTGACCTTCCCGACCTCGCTCTCCCAGGTCCCGGCGAGTACCAGCGCGCAGTGGCCCGGCGGCAACGGGCAGGTTCAGTACTCGGAGGGAGTCGACGTCGGCTACCGCTGGTACGACAGCAAGGGCCTGACGCCTCAATACCCCTTCGGCTACGGCCTTTCCTACACCACGTTCTCCTACAGCAACCTGCAGATCAACCGCCTGCCGCAGGGTGGTGAGGCCACGGTGACCGCGACCGTGACCAACACGGGCACCCGGGCCGGAGCGGACGTCGCCCAGCTGTACGTCACCGACCCAGCTGCATCCGGGCAGCCGCCGCGACAGCTCGAGGGCTTCGCCCGGGTGGACTTACAGCCTGGCCAGAGCGAGCCCGTCACGTTCCCTCTTGCCGAGCGGAACCTCCGCTACTGGGACGCGAGCACGGACAACTGGGCTATCAGCACTGGCGACTACGGCATCGCTGTCGGCGACGCCGACTCTTCCGCAGCGCTCAAGCTCGCCAGCACGCTCACCATCTGCGCTGATCAACTCGGGCAGCCGGTCACGATCACCGGCCCCGGCCCGCAGGAGGGCCAGGCTGGCACCGCGGTCTCGCTGCAGATCACCGCAAGGGACGCGACGACCGGGCAGAGTCTCGCATTCAACGCCACCGATCTGCCCGCCGGTGTGTCCATCTCGTCCTCCGGCCTGGTCACCGGCGCTCCGACCACGGCCGGGACCAGCACGGTGACCGTGACCGCGAAGGACCCGAACGGCGCCCAGGCCGAGAGCTCGTTCATCTGGACCGTCGAGTCCTCATCTGTCGGCATTGCAGTGACCCCTCGTCGCGGATGACAGCCGGGTCCTTGCGCATGTGGTCCCCTCCCAGGCAGCGATGGCAGTAGAGCTTCCCGCCAACGGTCGCTGAGAATCAGCGGGTGCGGGTGCGGGTGCGGGTGCGGGTGCGGGTGCGGGTGCGGGTGCGGGTGCGGGTGCGGGTGCTGCAGCAACGACAGAGGGCCAGTCAGATTTCTCTGACTGACCATCTGGGCTGTGTCGGGGTGGCGGGATTTGAACCCACGGCCTCTTCGTCCCGAAGCAATTCGGGCGACTGTTCGGGCAGTGATGGGTCTGTCCTTGAGCTGCGACGAGGATCCGAGAACGTCCGTGCTCGTCCGCCGTTGCGCGCTGCGGTTGTCACGCAGTTAGACACTCACTCCGCTGTGGCTGGGAGAGCGAGGAACTGAAGACATTCCTTGCATGCGGCGCCGTCGCGCATACTGGCAAGCGGTTGGCAAGACGCGCTACCGCACAATCTTAAAGTCGGCCGCGGATGGCCAGTGCGGCATCACGGAGTCGTGTGCGCAGCATCGGATGAGGCCCCTTAATGCGCACTTTCTTTCGACTGCGATAGGAGTATGCCACGGCTCGAAAGATGGGATTATAAGCCTTTGCCGTCACTTGCGTCACACGGTCAACACTATCCAATTCTGCGGATGGTGACTTAAGAAATGTCACCCTATCGCCAGGCGGCCACGTAAGGGTCCACCGGAGCACATACCCAGGGGGAAGGTACACCAATTGATCCATCGAAATATCCTCAAGCCAGACCGGAGCAGTTAGAGCCAGTGGAGTCCGTGGCCGAAGCCAACCATGCTCGCGCCACAAAATAACCACACCGACAAAAGATAGATAAGCGTCGATGCGCCCTTTATTTCCGACCGTGATCGTGACCTCGTTGCCTTCAGCCTCGGCGTGCACCTTAACTCTTCGACCCGACCCCAAGTATGTGTAGATGGATGCGAGTGCACCAAGGCCGGCAGCGATGAACGCAATATCAACGAGAACCTGCAACCACAACGCCGGTGTGTCAACGATTTCAATGCGCACCTGTCCAATGAGCATGTCCTTCAGTCCTCCGCACAGAACCCAATATCGCGAGGCCCATCGAGTGAGAGGCGAACAGAGTGCTGACAGTGCTTTCTGTTCGGGCATTCTCCAATGCACTGACGCAACCACCGAGAATAAGAACACTCTTGCTTCACGATATATAGCCCTTGCGCGAAGGCTTGAGCAGTTTCCAGATCATGAAGTTCAGTCGCAAGAATCAACAAAGTATTAGGTTGCCCATTTGGCTGATACTGTTCCATGAACAGCATTAGCTTCTGCTGTCGATCGTCATCATTGGGGAAGACGACATGCAGTGTCTGACTTGCCTCGCGCGCGTTATAAATATTATAACGATCAAGGGGGCGCGCCTCCAAGAATGGCCTACCCGCGGTCGGAATGGCGGCCCCTCTGGGTTGCTCCTGAGTTCCGTTAACAAGCGGCGCGAGGCGCGTTTTCATCAAGAAAGCCTTCTCAAATTCTGCTTCGCCCGCCTGCAGGCTATCCGTTGGAAGGTGGAGTGGTTCAAAAATACGCGCAATATTGACACCTAGAGTTTCCAGGATTTCGGGCATCCGCAGCTGATCGCTATGGCGAATTTCAGCAAGGGGGCAATCGCGGGCGGCAAAGTTAAACTGACTGCGATCGGCGAGAATATTGGTCATGGGGGTGCCTTTCGCTTGCGGAGTCTCCATTGTCGCTCTGCGCTCAGCAATCGGCTCGGCGATGCACTCCATCTGGGCTAATCGAGATCTGCTGCGGACTCGGACGCCCAGTACGACACGGACGTGTCAGATGCCGCTGAACTGCGGATGTCCCAGTTGTCCGAGCAATACGACCGGCGGCTCGGTAAGCCCATCAGCGAAGCGGGATCCATAAGAACGGTGGTCAGCGATGCCAGCCCAGGGCGGCGCCGTTCAGGGGTTCCGTCCGGTTTGATCATGTGATGCCGAGGGTGGCGAGCGGTCCTGTGGCGTCTCGGCTGTGCTTGCGCAGGCTAGCGGCGATGTTGTCGCAGCCGGTCAGGCGGAGGGCGCCGATGGCCAGGTTGCGCATGGCCGCCATGGCCCGGGGCGCGGTCCTGGTCCGGACCCGCGAGGCGTCCTCGGCGAAGGTGGTGTCGTGCACGTGGTGCGCGATCTCGGGAGCGTCGGCCTGCTCGGCCGTCAGGTCGGTGACTGCGTAGATGCGTTCCAAGGTGACTTTGCCGGTGGTGGCGATCCGGCGACGGCGCACGATCTGCACGGCCTGCACCGCGTGCGGGAAACCGAGTCCGTCATATCGGAGCGCTTGCTCAAGCTCGACGTCTTGTGATCGTACAACGTTGGCGCACTAAAGGGGCGGCCGGAAGGTCGGCAGACTATCCCGCGGTGAATGACTTGCCAGGCGATGCAGTCGTTGTGCTCAGCGAATCTACGGTTGCGTTCCCTGCTCGGTGCCCCTCGGGGGCGGTAGCAGTAGGTCGCGTTCCGGGTGGCTCTCGCCGGTGACGTTGCCTTGGACGCCGAGGTCTTGGCGGGCGGCGTCGTGGAACTCGTTGATGGCGCGGAAGACGGCTCGGTTGCGGTTGCGCCACTCGTCCAGCGTGCCGTGTGTCTTGCCGTTGGCCTGCCAGTCGACTTCGAGTGCGGTGGCGTTGAGGCTGTGTGCTGCTTCCACGACGTCGTCGCCGCCAAGGAGCATGATCCGTTCGAAGGCGCGGCCTCGCTCCCAACTGGCTTCTGACAGCTCGGCGATCAGCTCATGCTCGCCCTTGGGGCTCGCGTGGATGCCTTCCTTGTGTTCGTAGAGCTGGACGGCGAGGAAGACGCCGGCTCTGATCCTGTCTATGTAGCCCTCGTACGCGTGCAGCTTCTTGTCGTCCCACCGCGTCAGCAACTCGTGTTGCTTCCGCGTCCGTTCCATCGCGTGGTTGGTGAGGTGCGTCGTCAGCGCGCCCACCAGGACGGCCGCGATGGTGACCAGCTGCTCGGTAGCTGCCAACTCATCCCCCGAGACATGCAGTTCTCTTGATGTCTTGAGGATTCTACGAGGTCGACGGGACTCGTGTCCCTGTCAAGGATGTTTCTGGCAGCTTGAGTTGGGTGATTGCGGTCCCGCTCGGACGGTTGAGGTGATTGCTGGAACATGGGGGGCGCTGAGCCGGCCGATGAAGAGGTGCGGGAGGAGTGGGTGCGGCGTGACGCTGTGACAGGTGTGACACGTGCACCCATGTTTCAGCCAGGTGCTGTTCGGCTCTCCCGCCCCTGGGCTGCGCGTCGGTCAGGGAGTGATTGCCACCTCGTAGACCAGCTCACAGAACGCGGCGGGAACGATGATGTCGGCAGTTTCCACCGCGCGGCCGTCGTCGCTGATGTACGTGCGGCGGATGTGGGTGACGAGGGCGCCGCGCTGCACGCCCAGGAGTGACGCCTCCTCGTCCGTGGCATGCCGGGGTTCCGGCTGCTCGGTGAAGTGGCTGACCGTGATGCCGATCGCAGCCATGCGGTTGACCACGCCGCGGCCGGCGTGCGGCCCGCCCTCGGGCAGGACGACGATGGTGCCGGCGGTCAGGTCGTACGGCTCCCAACTCGTCGACAGCTGGACCGGTTTGCCGTTGGCGAGGTACTCGTACGCCGTCCGGACGCACAGGTCGCCTTCGGGGATGCCGAGGCGGGCCGCGATGTCGGCCGGCGCGGGCACCTTCGCCTCGGTGCGGCTCTCCCACGTGCCCCGCCGGCCGAGGCCGATCATGTCCGAATAGAACGGTGAGCCGCCGCGGTCTTCGCGCGCTCGGGAGCGGACCAGGCGTAGCCGCTCGCGCGGCTCGGCGACGAAGGTGCCTGAACCGGCGCGGCCTTCCAGGACGCCTTGGAGGATCAAGAGTTCCTGCGCGCGGCGGACCACGTTGTCGCCCACACCGAACTCCTGAGCGAGTTGGGCGCGGGACGGCAGGCGGTCTCCGGGTGCCCAGTCCCCGCATGCGATGCGCTCCTGCAAGGCATCGGCAATGCGGAGGTAGGGAGGTTGCTCACGCATATGGAAAATCTAGTCCACTAGGTCTAATCTAGTTAACTAGCTTCGCTCTAAGTGGTCTCGCGACTACGAAGGGGTGCCTTGTGCCCTCGCGTCATCAAGCACGTGTTGATCAGATCTTGGCTGGCCTCGCGGCCCTCGGGCTTGATCCACAGGTGACGGACCACCGGGAGCACACCAACGTAGAAACGGAGGTGTCGGACTCGACGGTGGCCGAGTCCTGGAAAACAGTCCTGGCGCTGCTGGAGTCGGCCGACCGGTTCGGACTCGTCAGCAGTGCCGGCCGCAGCCTGATCGTGTGGGCTGCCGTCCGAAAGGAAGCGCCCGCGACGGACGACGCAATCGCCGCCGCGGGGCAGTGCCGTCAGCTATATGGGAGCTGATCAGCGTGTTCGACCTTAGCTATTCCGCCGCTACCTTGACCAGACACCTGCCGGCCGCGCCTCCGGGTCGTTGCGGCCAGGACCTGTCGCGCCAACGTGTCACCGCCGCCCTTACCGACACCGAGCGGAGGGGGTGACGGTTGTGGCTGTTCGCTACACGCACGTAGCCGACGACCTCCGGCGTCGCATCGGGAGCGGAGTCGTCCCTGCCGGCGACAAGCTGCCCTCGGAGGGAGAGCTCGCGGCCACCTACCGGGTTGGTCTGCCGACACTCCGGCGGGCCCTGGAGGTGCTCCAGGGGGAGGGGCTGATCGAGAAGGTTCATGGGCGCGGGAACTTCGTTCGTCTTCCGAGCCAGCCGATCTCGTACGTGAGGGGTCGGAGCACGCAGCGAGAGGAACAGGCCAGTACCGTCCCTCTCTCGATCACGGTCAGCGTGGCCGAGGTGCCGGCCGACGGTGACCTGCCGTCGCTTCTGCAGGTGGTGGTCGGAACTGCCTTGGTCGAGTGGGTCTACCTCGGCGTCCAGGCCGGCCTTCGGCGCAGCCTGGCCCGCGTCTACGTGCCCAAGGCACTGGCGATAACCCCACCCGAGGTCCCCCGGTCGCCGTGGGGTGAGGACGCTCGGGCGCAGCTGCTCGCGGCCGGCGTTCAGTTCGCGGAGACTACCGAGCGCACGACCGCGCGCTTCCCGACCGCCGATGAAGCGGAGGCGCTTCGCATCGCCGCCCGCGCTCCGGTTCTGTCGATCGTGCGCACGGCTGTCGACGCCGACGGTCGAGTGGTGGAGTGCACGTTCCTCGTGCTTCCCGGGGACCGGTCGGACGCCATCTTCATCACAGCTGAGACGGATCGAACGGGGTGCGCCGATGACGACCACTGTTGAGGTGGCGGAGGCCTGGATGCCACGTCACCCGAAGTCGAGCAGTGCAGCCCGGGGGCTGCTCCGGGAGTTCCTGGGCAGCGTGGTCGACGGGAATCTGTTCGCTGAAGTGGGCGGGCTGGTGTTGACCGAGCTGGTCAACAACGCGGTGCAGCACGCCCGCACCCCGCGTGACCGGTTGATCTTCCTCCGGTTCGAGATGGAACCCGGGCTGCTCCGCATCGAGGTGCACGATGCGTGCGGCGAGCTGCCGGCTGTGCGCTGGGCGGGTGCTGATGATGAGTCCGGCCGCGGCCTGCGGCTGGTCGAGCACCTGTCGCAGGCGTGGGGCTTGTCTCCCCGTGCGGGCGTGGGCAAGGCGGTCTGGGCGCTGATCGCGCCGCTGGATGGTGGGACGACGTGAGCATTGGTCAGCGAAAGGAGATCGACGTGGTGATGAGCGCAGACGGAGAGCGGGAGTGGGCCTGCGGACCGGTCGTGGCTGAGATCGCTGGGATCATGCCGGCGTCGGAATTCGACCAGCTCCCAGATGCACTCACGGCTCTGCTCCGGGAAATCGCGGGGTTGAAGGTGTACGGGTGGCACCGGGACTTCGTCGAAGGCTGCCTGGGATGGGCTGGCGCAGTCGAGACCATCGCAGGTGAACTACGAACACGGCCGTGGATCCTGCCGCTTTACGTCGATGACGTGCCGGGGGATGGTCCCCGTGAGATCACCATCCGCCTGGCCCAGCCGGATACGCCGAGCTGAGGTAGCGCGGCGCGTCTGACGCACTGCGGATCGGCCGGGGGGAAGTGCAGCTGCTTGGAGCCACTATCGGCCCGAACACAGCCAGGCCACCCCCAGCCAAGGTCTGCGAACGGCAAGAGTTGACGTGTGAAGCCCGGACCTCTCCTCAACGAGGGTCCGGGCTTCGGGCGTTTGATCCGGGCAAGTGGTGCCTAGATCGCTGCCGGATAGTGCCAGTCGAACCGGGCCAGCAACTCGGCCCTGGCTTCCACCACGGACATGCGCGCGTCGCGTTCGATGGCGTCGACATGGGCCGGATGGCTGGTTACCTGGCCGGGCCACTTCCGGTAGTGCAGCCCGACGTCCGGCGTGAACCAGCCGCGGCTGACGCTGCTCAGTGCGAGTAGAAGCCCGGTGTCCTCCGAAGCGGGGAGGGCCATCCAACCGCCGAGGGCGATCAGCAGGTCACGCCGGACGCAGAGCGTTGCCGGGTGCACCTGGGCGCGGTAGTCGTGGGCCTTCCAGTGCGACAGCACGGCGCCGCGGTCGAGTGGGCCGGCAGGCGGGTCCTGGTCGAAGCCGACGGTGCTGCCGTCGGGCAGCAGGTCCAGTACGCGCGACGTCGCCCATCCGAGTGTGGGATCCGAGTCGAGAGCGGCGATATCTCGCGCCAGGGTTCCCGGAGCCAACATGTCGTCAGCATCCAGCACCTTGACGTACTCGCCCTCGGCGCGGGCCAGGGCCATGGTCCGGGCCATCCCCGCGCCACCCTGCCGGCCCTGCTGGAAGCTGATCCGAGCATCGTCGGGCACGTGCGGGGTGACCTTGTCGCTCTTGCCGTCCTCCTGGACCAGCCAGAGCCACTCCCAGCCGTCCGGGAGCGCCTGCTCGCACAGGGACTTGTACGCGTCCGCCAGAAACGGGGCGCTCGGCGGATGGACGGCGGTGACGATGATGATGCGCCGCTGCACGGCCTTCACCACCTTTCCAGACGAGTAGTGAAGGTCATTTCGGTGCGGTCGCCCGGCAGCGTGACATCGGCGATGTCCACGACGCGGTCGTTGATGTCGTAAGTGGACTTCCGCAGTACCAGCACGGAGGTGCCGGGCGGCAGCTCCAGTTCCTCTGTCTCCTCTGCCGTCGGCGGTCGGGCGGTGACGCGTTCTTCGACGCGGTCCACCTCGATCCCGACAGTGAAGAGTTGGTTCTGCGTCCCCCCTGGCCACGGCTCGCGCGCGGCGTCCAGGAGATCGGGGTTGCCCGCGATCATGTCGCGCACGAGGTACGAGTGCGTGAGGTTGAAGGGCGCTGACTCAGCGCGGTACCGCGTCCGGAAGACGCGTTCCAGCAGGATTGTTCCTTCACTGACCCCGAAGGCTGCTGCCCATGCCGCGTCCGCTGAGATCTCTCGGTACTCGGCGGTGAACACCAGGTCGTCAAGCTCCAGGCCGGTGTCACGCTCGGTCGCACCTGTCTGCTGTCGCTCGTGCAGTGAGCTCCGAGCCCTGTCCTTCTCCCACTGGTGGCGGTCGTTGGTGCGCTGAACCAGCTTGCGGGCCTCGCGTACGAAGTTGCCGCGGCCGTGCTTCTTCTCGATCAGTCCTTCGGACTGCAGAAGAGCCAGTGCCTGACGGACCGTCGGGAGGCTCTTCCCGTACTGGTCAACGAGGCTCGTCTCCGCTGGCAGCCGGTCGCCGGGCGCCAGCTCACCGGCACGAATAAGCCGGCGGAGGTCGTCCGCGATCCGCTCGTACACCTTCGCCATGGGTGATCACCGTCCTGGTCGTCTGACGAAACCCAGCATACGAGTCCTCAAGAGGACTTGACGAGTCGGGGACGGGTCGTCATAGTTCTCATCAGCTCCTAAAGAGGACTTGAGGACAGGTTCTCTTGATGAGTGGGTGTGCCCGGAGGTCGCAACGGCTGAAGGAAGCGCTCGTCCTTTCACAACTGAACAGAGCGCGAACGAAACGAGTGATTTCGATCTTCGACACCTGCTCCCAGGGGGCCGGTGTCGGAGGTCATGGCCACTCGTCTTGTACGAGCGGTACGTCAGGAATCTCAACGGGGCGGCCGGCCAGGCCGGCCGCCCCGTGAGTCAGGAATAAGGGGGAACCATGGAACTCGCACTCGGTGATGTCGTTCTCGACCGGAGCGACCTCGCGTTGGGCATGGTGGCGGGCGTCGCCAGCCAGGCCGACGGCAACATGGTGGTTCTGCAGCTCTCCGGGGGAGAGCTGCGGCCGGTCAGCCAGTACCACCTGGAGTTGGTGGGCCGTCGCCCGGCGCCGACGACTGCGGCCCGCAGCTTGGCGACATGGAGCGTTCTGGGCGTTGCCACCACCGCAGCCGCCGTCGGCTTCAGCACCAAGGCGGCCGCGGGCGGGGGCTGGTTGCCGGCCCTCCTGATCGGCTTCGGCTCCGCCTCCGTCGTCATGACGAGCTTTCGGTTCCTCCAGCGGATGACTGCCCCGCGGCGCATCCGCGTCTGAGCACGTTCGCAGTCTGGTGGCAGCGGTCGACGGATCAAGGAAGCCCGCTGCCCCGGATCTCCCATCCCATCCAGGAACAGGAGAACCATGACCACCTACCAAGGAGAACAGGAAGTGGCTGCGGCCGCCGAGTTCGAGCAACTGGCCGGCGGCTTCGAAGAGGACGAGCAACTGCCGGAGTTCCTCCGGGAGTTGTTGATCGGTCGGCCTGCCGAGTGCGAGGTGGCGCGCGCTGTCCGCATCGACGCCGCTCGCGGCATCTTGGCGGATCTGCGCTTCGACGCACCTGAGTTGGTGGAGTACGTCCGGGCCATGCCGGGACTCGCGCCGCTGACCACGTGCAGCAACCAACAGCTGCGGGCGGGGGGCGAGACGCCCGTATGAGTCAGCCGACCATCTACAGTCCGAAGGCCGCACGGCAGTTGGACGCGGTCACCGTGGAACTCGCCAAGGCGAGGGCCGCCCGGGAGCGCGCCGAGGCCGACGCCGCAGCTCAGGCGGTGCTCAGGCGCTCCGAGCGGGAGCGCCAGGAGGCCCTCGCCGAGCTGGGCGCCGCTGCCGAGGCGGAGCACGATCGGCGCAGGAAGCAGCGTCGGGCCGAGCGCGCGCAGCGATGGGCCCGGCACCGAGAGGTCCTGACCGGACGCGCGGTGCTGCTGGCCACGCTGGCCGTGATCGCTCTGTGCGTGACGGTGGCGCTGCCGGCCCAGATCGGATTCCTGGCCCAGCGTTGGCCGCTTCCTATGGCGCTGGCGGGCGGGATCGCCCTGGAAGCGCTTACGTGGGTCTTCGCGTTGCAGGGCCGGGCGCGAGACGCGCGGGGGCTGTCCGCAGCGGTGCACCACGCGGGCATCTGGGCCGCCGCGACGGTGGCGGCCGGCATCAATCTCACTCATGGCGCACAGATGTGGGGGGCCGAGTTCGCAGTCGTCGCCGCGAGCGGCTCGCTGGCCGCGCCGGTCACCTGGCACATGTACTTGTTCTCCCAGCGGCAGGACGAGAGCGACCCCCGCCAGGCGCAGCGCGGCCGTCGGCGCCACCACCGCAAGGTCGCTCGGACGGCGGGATGGCTGGCCAGCGCGCTCCCTACGGAACTCACGCCGGACGAGCTGTGGACGCTGGCGTGGCGTGCCGTTCACGGCGCAGAGCCGGGGATCACCGCAGAGCTTCTCGACGCCCACGCCAAGGCGTCGGCCCTGGTGGCGAAGCACCTGCGCCCGGGTGGTCTGGCGGGTCTGGACGTGCTCACGCGGCCGGCTGTCGTCCAGCCCACGTTGCCGACGGTGGATGCACGCGATGCGGTCGAGGCGGGCTTTGCTGCTGCCCGCCCGGTCGCTGAACTGCTCCGGGCTGACAGTGCGCGTACGCCGCTCCAGTTGGGGCGTACAAGGTCGTACAAGCAGGTCACAGGCCGTACGGCGCTGCGGCCTCCGCCCCGTACAACCCCCTTGCCGGCAGCGCCGGATGGCCAAGTGATGGAGGCCAAGCGCCAGGCCGCGCGAGCGGTGATCCGCCGCACTCTCGCCGGCGGCGGCTCCCCCTCGCCCACCGGGATCGGGCGGGCACACGGCATGTCTCCCGAGTGGGGTGCCAAGCAGATCCGCGCTGTCCGGATGGAACGTCAGTCCGCCTCCGCAACCGAAGTCTGACTAAGTCAACTCCCGACCTGAAGGGTCAACACGATGGGAATCATGACGACTTACCTGCATGCCGACGCGAAGGCCCGAATCACCGCGCAGCAGCAGTCCGACGGCTGCCCCACCCTGAACCTGGCGATCAATCTGGGTGAACTCACCGTCTTCGGCCCGAGCAGGGACTTCGACGGCCCTGCCGCTCACCTGGCTTTCGCCGAGGCTCTGGCCGGAGCGGCGAACCAGTTCCTGGACCTGGCCCGCAAGTACGCCGAACAGGCGTCGGCCGAGGCGCCGGAGAGGTTCATCGCCGGGCCGGAATCCACCAGCACCGCCACCGCGACGCCGTCCCTCTGACGCGTCGGCAGAACTACCGGGACGCGCGCCGCCTGCCAGCACAGCGCGTCCCGGGCCGTCCTTCGCCCGCCCGATGTGAGGAAGGAGCCTCAGTGAACCACGACGAGGACGACGCGGCGCGCGAGCTGTTTGCGCGTCTTGAGGCCGACATGAACACCGACCGCGAGGGCCCCGCGGTCGCCCCTGGCAAGGCTGGGCCGCGAGCCCACCGGAACGGCCCTGACGAAGAGTCCGTGTACGAGACCGGGCCCGTCGCCGTGGTCGACGGGCCGGCACCCACCGGTCCGGGCTGGCTGGAGCGGCTTCGGGCGGAGAAGCGCCGGCCGGTGATTCCGGCCTGGCTGAGGAGTAAGGCCGAGTTCCGAGAGGCGGCCCGATGGGTCGTCGGCCACTACGCCCACACCGCTGCGTTCCACGGCTTCCGTATGCCGAACTACGTCGGCAAACTCGCGGCGCGCGCGCCGCGTGGAGTTGCCCGTGCGATGCGGGAGTTCCGCCGGTGGACGCGGGACCTCGAAGGCGAGCCGATCCGCGCGTACGCCGTCGCGCGGGAGGACGCCGAGCTCTATCTGAAGCTGTCTCGGCAGCGGGACCGGCGGGTGGCGGCGCGCAGCTGGCTTTGTGCTCTGCTCGCCCTGTCAGGCGCCGCGCTCGTTCCGCTCCTGGTTCTGCAGGCTTCGGGTTGGGCCCTGGCTGCGCTCGTGGCGACTGCGCTGCTCGCCTTCGGTGCTGCCGGTGCGCCGGCTGACCAGCCGCTGATCACCCGCGCGGTCGTGGCGGCGAAGGTGCAACGGCTGACCTCCGAGATGGTCGAAAGGGCCCTGTCCGTGCTGGCCGTCAGCGGTATCACCCAGTACCTGTCCAAGGGCGGCCGGATGGAATTCACCGCGCCCATCACCCGCGATGGCCCCGGCTGGCGGGCCGACGTTCAACTGCCGCCCGGGGTCATCGTCGGCGAAGTGATGGACAAGCGGGACAAGCTCGCATCGGGTCTGCGCCGCCCGCTGGGCTGTGTGTGGCCCGAGCCGATCGCCGGAGAGCACCCCGGAATGATGGCGCTCTGGGTGGGCGACCAGGACATGAACAAGACACAGCAGCCGGCGTGGCCACTGCTCACGACGGGGACCGTGGATCTGTTCAAGCCCGCGGCCTTCGCCACCGACCAGCGCGGCCGCTGGGTGGACGTGACGCTGATGTTCATCGCGGGAGTCATCGGCGCCATCCCGCGGATGGGCAAGACCTTCCTCCTGCGTCTGCTCCTGCTCATCGCGGCGCTGGACCCGCGCGCCGAGCTGCACACGTACGACCTCAAGGGAACCGGCGACCTCGATCCGGTCGGTGAGAAGGTCTCGCACCGCCACCGCGCCGGCGAGGACGACGAGGACATCAAGTACGCCCTGGAAGACATGCGCGCGATCCGTGAGGAACTGCGCCGTCGCGCCAAGGTGATCCGCTCGCTCCCTCGGGACATCTGCCCGGAATCCAAGGTCACCAGTGAGCTGGCCGATAAGAAGTCCCTTGGGCTGCACCCGATCGTCATCGGCGTGGACGAGTGCCAGAAGTGGTTCGAACACCACACCTATGGACGCGAGTTGGAAGAGATCTGCACCGACATCGTCAAGCGTGGCCCAGCGACGGGGATCATCCTGCTGCTGGCCACGCAGCGCCCGGATGCCAAGTCGCTGCCGACCGGCATCAGCGCCAACGCCTCCGTTCGCCTCTGCCTGAAGGTCATGGGCCAGTTGGAGAACGACATGGTTCTAGGCACCAGCTCCTACCGCAACGGCATCCGAGCCACCACCTTCGCGTGGGCGGACAAGGGCATCGCGTACTTCGTCGGTGAGGGCGCCGACGCCCGGATCGTGCGAGCGGTGAACATCGACGCCCCGGCGGCCGAGACGATCGCTACCCGCGCCCGGGCCGTCCGCGAGCGGGCCGGCCTGCTCACGGGCTACGCGGCGGGCAAGGACAGCGCGTCCGAGTCCGGACCGTCCTACGACCTGCTCGCTGACATTCTCGCCGTGGTCCCGGCCACCGAGGCGAAGGTCTGGTCGGAGACCGTGGTGGCCCGGCTCGCGGAGCTGCGTCCGGAGGTCTACCACGGGTGGGCGCCCGACCAACTGACCGCCGCCGTGAAGCCGTACGGCATCGCCACCGGCCAGGTCTGGGGCACTGCCGACGACGGCAAGGGCGCCAACCGACGCGGCATCACCCGCGCGCACATCGCTGCCGTCGCTTCAGAACGTGACCGCAAGCCCGACGCGGCCTGACCGCGTCCGGCGCTAGGTCTAGCACCGACAGCCGCTAGACCTAGCACCCCCGCTAGCGCTCCACATATGCCGTGAACAGGGATCTATCGTCTAGCGCCCTGGTCTCACAGCGTCCGAAAACACTCAGGAGGACCCGTGTTGAGCGCCCTGCTGACCGCTAGCCCCGGTCTGCTCTTCATCGCCCTGTGTTACTCGCTGCTCTGTATCTCCAGCCCGTTCGGGGCCTGCCGCAAGTGCCGCGGCTTCGGCTTCCAGCTCATCTACGACCGTCGTGGACGCCCCTGCCGAGGCAAGCAGTGCCGACGCTGCGACGGAATCGGCAGGCGAATCCGCGTCGGGCGCCACCTCTACCACCTCGCGCGCCGCCTCGGGGCGGGCGCTCGCTGACCCGTCTCCGAAGGGAGCAACAGCCGTGCTGGTCACCTTCTCCACTGCTCTGATCTTCTTCATCATCACCGTGGTCCTGGTGTGGGCCCGTCGCCTGAGCCTGTTCGGCGCGTTTGCGGCCTGGCTCTCGGGCTTCACCGCCGCCGCGACTGCCGTCGCCGGACCCGTCCACTCCCTGCTCGCGACATTGACGTCCGCGTTCCACTGAGCCGCACTCGGGCTCTGCAAGGACAGGCGCCTGATCCCACGTGGGCGAAGGCCGCCTGGCGAGGCGTCAATAAGGTTCCGGGGCAGCGGACGACGGATCAGGAAGCCCGCTGCCCCGGCCTCCATCCCAACCAGGAATCAGGAGGTGCTACAAGCATGCACCACACCAACCCCAGCCCGCAGTTGCGTGGCGCGTTCCAGGCCATCGACCGCGGTTGGCACGTCTTCCCCCTGCTGCCCGGCCAGAAGCGTCCGGCGGTCAGTTCATGGGAGACGCGCGCCACCGTCGACCAGGAACGGGCCCGACGCTGCTGGTCGACGGGCGGGTACAACGTCGGCATCGCGGCGGGCCCCTCCCGGCTGGTGATCGTCGACCTGGACACGCCCAAGCATGACCAGGACCTGCCGCCGACCGGGACTCCCGCAGGCGTCAAGGACGGCCAGGACGCGCTGGCCGTGCTCGCCGAGCAGGCCGGGCAGCCGTATCCCGGCCAGACCCACACGATCCGCACTGGATGCGGTCTCCATCTCTACTTCGCCGCCCTCCCGGGCGTGGAGCTGCGCAACTCCGCTGCCGCGCTCGGCTGGAAGATCGACACCAGGGCGTGCGGAGGTTACGTCGTGGGAGCCGGCAGCACGGTGAACGGCAAGCAGTACACGGTGATCCGAGACGAAGCCCCCGCACCCCTGCCAGCCTGGCTCGCCAAGCTCCTCACTCCGACGCCGCGGCCGCCGGAGGTGCCCGTTGCAGCGACGCTCAGCTCCATGGACCACCACAGCGCCTACCTGAAGGCCGCCGTGGTGGGCGAGTTGGCGCGCGTCACCCGCGCTCCGTCGGGCAGTCGCAACAACGCCCTCTACCTGGCCTCCGTGGCGCTGGGGCAGCTCGTTGCGGGTGGTGAGTTGTCCGCGTCGGAGGTCACCGGTTGGTTGACCAGAGCCGCGCTCGCGATCGGCCTGGCGGAGTGGGAGGCCCGGCGCAGCGTCGCCTCGGGCCTGCGGGCCGGAGCCAAGCGGCCCCGCACGGTGGCGGCGCGGAGGTCCGGAGCGTGAGCAACCTCAACAGCCACCCCTCCAGCCTCTCCGAGCCGCTGCCCCTGCAGCCCGCGCAGCAGCGCATCCGAACCGCCTGGACTGCAGACGAGTTGATGGCGGCCGAGTTCCCCGCGCCGCGCTGGGCGGTGCCCGGCATCATCTCGGAGGGCGTCAACCTGCTCGCCGGACCGCCCAAGGTGGGGAAGTCGTGGCTCTCGCTCGGCCTGGCGCTCTCGGTCGCCGCCGGCGGCCAGGCGATGGAGCGGGTGCCCGTCGACGGTGGATCCGTGCTCTACCTGGCGCTGGAGGACACCCCGCGCCGCCTGCAGACCCGCATGGGCAAGATCCTGGGGACCACTCCGGCGCCGTCCACGCTGACGCTCGCGACGTCCTGTCCCGCCTTGCCACAGGGCGGGAGCGAGGCCATCGCCCAGTGGGTGGAGCGTCACCCCGACGCCCGCATGGTGATCATCGACGTCTTCGCCAAGATGCGCGGGCCGTCCATGCCCGGTGCGTCCGCGTATGACGCGGACTATGCGGCCGTCGGCCACGCCAAGCGCATCGCCGACCACTATGGCATCGCCATCGTGCTGGTCCACCACGTCCGCAAGGCCGCTTCGGACGACTTCCTCGCCGAGGTCTCCGGCACCAACGGACTGGCCGGAGCCGCTGACGCGACGCTCGTCCTCAAGCGTGCCCGAGGCCAGGCCGACGGCGTCCTGCACGTCACCGGCCGCGACGTCGACGAGAGCGAGTACGCGCTGCGCTTCTACCCGGAGGCCGGCGCCTGGGAGTTGCTCGAAGGCGCCGCGACCGATCACACCATCGGTGACACCCGAGCCGTGATCCTGCGCTACGTCCGCGCCAACCCGGAGGCCAGGCCGAAGCAGATCGCGGAGGGGACCGGCCTGGAGTCGGCCCTCGTCCGGCAGACCTGCTCCCGCATGGCCAACGACGCCCAGCTTCACCGGCGGGCCGGCGGCTACGTCGTCCCGAGCGAGAACGGGGGACAGGCATGACCAGTCACAGCCGTCACAGTGTCACAGCTGTCACGTTGGAAGCGCTCTACCACCCGGCCCAGGTCGCCCTGGTGCTGGGCCGCTCGGAGTGGTGGGTGCGGGAGCAGGCCAGGAAGGCCCGCATCCCGTTCTGCAAGGTCGGCAACAGCTACCGGTTCACGGCCGGCCACATCGCGGAGATCATCGCGCTCCTGGAAGTGCGTCCGCAGGTGACCGGGCCTGCGCAGGCCGACCCGCGGCCGATGCGGCGGCCTCGCTCAGCAGACATCGCCGAGCCGCAGGCACGGCTCAGGGCTCGTCCGCCGCGCAGGGTTCGGGGCGGACGTCAGACGGCTGCGGCCGCGTAGAGAGAGGGGGCGAGCGATGGGTTACGGAGAGAAGCGAGGGGACTACTACCGCGCCCGCTACCGACTTGAGTCAGGTGACCTGGCAACGGTGGTGGACCGGAACGGCGCCACGATCCGCTTCCGCACCAAGCGCGAGGCTGTGAAGGCTGCCAACGACAGGGAGGCCCAGCTCCGTGCCGGGGTGGTGGTCAAGCCGAGGCCGAACCCGGAACCGGAAGTCGAGCCTGAGGCCAAGTCGCGCACGTTCGGCGAGTACGCCAGCAGTTGGTATGAGGGCCAGGACCTGGCCGCTTCGACGATGCAGAACTACCGGAGGCACATCGAAGAGCACCTTCTCCCAGAGTTCGAGTCGGTGGCCATCGCGGACCTCACCCGCGCCGAGGTCGAGGCGTGGGCGAAGAAGGAGCGCGAGCGGGGATACGCGGTCAGCAGCATCAAGACGTGGCGCAGCACGCTGCACCTAGTGCTCGGGGACGCGGTCGAGGACGGTCTTCGCGATGCCAACCCGGCGGCCCGCCGCCGGGGTCGGGGTCGCCGCGCGGGCCGCTCACGCAACCGTGGGCCCGAGAAGGTGGTGACTGGTGCGTTGGGCATCCTGCTGATCGCCGAGCGCACCGCGCTGCTGTCCGGGCGCGACGACGAGTTCGTGGCCGTGGTCACGAAGGGATTCACCGGGAAGCGCTGGGGTGAGCTGGTCGGGCTGGAGACCGAGTTCGTCCGCCCCCGCGAAGTGCGGGTGGAGTGGCAGCTGTACGAGCTGGACTCGGGCGAGCTGCACCGGTGCCCGCCCAAGGACGACTCCTACCGGTCCATCGACTCGCCGCCCTTTCTCTCCTCGCTGCTGGCGGGACACATCGCGCGGACCAAGCCGAAGCCGTGTGAGTGCCACGGCTTGACCTACGTGTTCAGCGGCCACGGTGCAGCCAACGGCTCGGTCAGCCGGCCGGGGGCGAAGCTGGTGGACGTGGCCCGCCGGGCCGGTGTCTCGACCGGGACGGTCTCCAACGTGCTGAACCGGCCGGACGCGGTGGCGGAGGCCACCCGGGTGCGGGTCGTGCAGGCGATCGCCGATCTCGGGTACGTCCGGAACGTGGCGTCGGGGGAGCGGGCGGCGCACTGGCGGCGCTCCGGGTTCGGCACGTGGCTGTTCCAGCCGGCGGCCACGGGCTGGTACCCCAAGCGGGGAGAGCACGAGGCACACCCGGTGCCGCTGGTCTCCGAACCGTGGCCCGGTGTCCCTGCCCGTGGACGGGGAGCCTCCCAGCGGGCCGAGGCGTCCTGGCTGCCGATCGCACGGGGTCTGACGCCGCACGGACTCCGGCACGCCCACAAGACGATCCTGGACGAGCTGAAGACGCCGGTGAAGCTCAAGGATGAGCGGATGGGCCATGAGGACGGGTCGGTGCAGGCACGCTACTCCCACATCACGGCCGAGATGCGCCAAGAGCTGATCGAGGGTCTGACGCGGGTCTGGGAGACGGCGCTCGAAGCGCGCCGGCGGATGTCCCCGGGGTCACCCGTAGCGGTCCTGGACGCGCTGCTGAGGGCCGGTCAGTAGGGGGCGGCAAGAGGCGGGGTGTACGAACTGCTCCCCAACTCGCTCCCCAGCCGCTCCCGAGGGTGTTCGGAAACCAGTCAGGGCCGGTACTCCTTGCGGAGCACCGGCCCTGAGCTGGTGTTACTGGGTCGGGGTGGCGGGATTTGAACCCACGGCCTCTTCGTCCCGAACGAAGCGCGCTACCAAGCTGCGCCACACCCCGGTCCTGCGGTTTGTTGCTCTGTTTCCTTCGCAACGAGTAGAACTCTACCCGACGCAGGTCAGGAGACGAAATCCGTTCCCGGGGCGGGTCGAGGGGCGGGTCAGGGGCGGGGGGTGAGGGTCAGCAGGGTGGCTTCGGGGGGGCAGGCGAAGCGGACGGGGGTGTAGCGGTTGGTGCCGCAGCCGGCGGAGACGTGCAGGTGGGCCTCGCGTCCGCCGGCGCGGTGGGTGGAGAGGCCCTTGACCCGCTTGGCGTCCAGGTCGCAATTGGTCACCAGGGCGCCGTAGAAGGGGATGCAGAGCTGGCCGCCGTGGGTGTGGCCGGCCAGGATCAGCGGGTAGCCGTCGGCGGTGAAGGCGTCCAGGCTGCGCAGGTACGGGGCGTGCACCACGCCGATCGACAGGTCGGCGTCGGCTGACGGTCCGCCGGACACCGCGGCGTAGCGGTCGCGGCGGATGTGCGGGTCGTCCAGGCCGGTGAACTCGACGTCCAGGCCCTGCAACGGGAGGCGGCCGCGGGTGTTGGTGAGGTCCAGCCAGCCGGCCGCGTCGAAGCCGTCCCGGAGTTTCTCCCACGGGTTGTGGATCGCGCCGGTGATGCCGCGTCGGCCGGTGCCGTCGGCGTTGTTGAGCCCGTGGTTGCCGCTGCTGAGGGCCTTCAGGTAGCGGGTGGGGCTCTTGGGGCTCGGGCCGTAGTAGTCGTTGGACCCGAAGACGTAGACGCCGGGGAACTCCATCAGCGGTCCGAGCGCCTCCAGCGTGGCCGGGATGGCGAGCGGGTCGGAGAGGTTGTCGCCGGTGTTGACCACGAGGTCGGGGCGCAGGCCTGCCAGGCTCTGCAGCCAGCGCTGCTTCTTCCGCTGCCCGACGACCATGTGGATGTCCGAGACCTGGAGCACCCGGACCGGCTTGGCCCCCTTCGGCAGGACGGCGGCCTCCACCCGGCGCAGCCGGAAGGAACGGACCTCGTACCCGGCGGAGTAGGCGAGGCAGGCGGCGCCGGTTGCGGCGATTCCGAGCGGAACGGAGTACAGCTTTCGCATCGTCCCATCGTCGCAGACCCCACCACGGCCGGTGCACGCCCCCTGACACGCCGGGAGCGTGCGCCGGTGCGGTCAGAACGCCGGCCGGCGGGAGGGGTGCGGGAGGGCAGGGGCGGCAAGCGGGTGGTAAAGGAGGGGCGGTGCGGCAGGCCAGGTGCCAGACTCGGCAGCATGACAACGCTCAAGGAGCGGCTGCGGAACGACCTGACAGCCGCGATCAAGGCCCGGGACGAGCTGCGCTCGTCCACCATTCGGCTGACCCTGACCGCCGTGACGGCGGGGGAGACGGCGGGTGACGTGAAGCGCGAGCTCTCGGATGACGAGGTGCTGCTGGTGCTCCAGGCGGAGGCGAAGAAGCGGCGGGATGCCGCGAGCGCCTTCGCCAAGGCCGGCCGGACCGAGTCCGCCGAGCGCGAGCGGGCCGAGGAGGCGGTGCTGGCCGAGTACCTGCCGAAGCAGCTCGGGGACGAGGAGCTGGCGGCGATCGTCGCCGAGGTGATCGCGCAGACCGGGGCGAGCGGGCCGCAGGCGATGGGCTCGGTGATGAAGCTGGTCCGGCCCAAGGTGGCGGGCCTGGCTGACGGCGGTCGGGTGTCGGCCGCCGTCAAGGCCGCGCTCAGCAAGTAGCTCAGCTCAGCTCGGCAAGTAGCTCGGCAAGTAGCTCAGTGGTGGCCGTGTTGGCTCGGCTTTGCGGGGGTGCCGACCGTCGGCCCGCTGGGCGGGAGGTTGAGGACGGCCGGTGACGGCGCCGGGACGGGCGCGCTCGCCGGTGGTGCCGGTGGCACCGCCGGTGCCTGGTTGGTCAGCGCGGCCGGGGTGGCCGAGCCGTTCGGGTCCGCCGTCGGGGACTGGCTCGACGGCGCGGGGGCGCCGGGGCTGCTCGCCGGGCCCGCCGCGGCCGGCACGGTGACCAGCTGGAACGTGCTCTTGGGGGTGCTGGAGAGCGCCTCGCTCATCGCCTCCTGCCAGACCACGCCCGGGCCGGTGGCCCCGTAGACGCCGTTGTCGCCGACGAAGGACCGCCCGCCGATCTTGATGTTGCGGTCCATCTTGACGCCGCCCTGCGGGCCGCCGAGCCAGACCACACCGACCAGGTCGGGGGTGTAGCCGTCGAACCAGGCCGCGCGCCGTTCGTCGGTGGTGCCGGTCTTGCCGGCGATCATGCGGCCGTCGTCGAGGCCCAGCGCGCTGCCGGTGCCCTTCTCGGTCACGCCGTAGAGCAGCGTGTTGATCGCGTCGGCGGTGCTCTGCTGCATCACCTGGGAGCAGTTGGCCTGCGGGACGGGCAGCTTCGTGCCGTCGCTGCCGGTCACCGCGCTGATCGCGATCGGGTTGCAGAAGACACCGCGTGAGGCGAACGTCGCGTAGACGCCCGCCATGTCCAGCGGGCTCATCTCCTCCACCCCCAGTGTCATCGCCGGGACCTCCTCCAGCGGCGATCCGCTGGCCTTGGTCCTGATGCCCAGCTTGTTGGCCATCTGCCGGACCGCGCACAGGCCGATGTCCTGCTCCAGCTGCACGAAGTAGGTGTTGACCGAGCGGGCCATCGCCTCCGCCATGCCGAACGGGCCGACCTCGGCCGGGTTGTCGTTGGCGACCTGGTCGTGCGAGGTGTTCCTCCAGTTGCCCTCGCAGGTGGTCATCGCCGGGTAGGGCATCTGCGCGGGCGAGGGGTACTGCTGGTTGAGCGGGGTGCCGCCCTCGAGCGCGGCCGCGGCCAGGATCGGCTTGAAGGTCGAGCCGGGCTGGAAGCCGTTGCCGCCGCCCATCGCGGCGTCCACGTTCAGGTCGACCACGGTCTGGTGCTTGCTGTCGTCCACACCGTAGGGCCGGGTCTGGGCCATCGCGAGGATCTCGCCGGTGCCCGGCTGCAGCATGGTCATCGCGGCCGAGACCGAGTCGGTGGTGAAGACCTTGGTGGTCGCCGCCTTGTTCGCGGCGGCCTGCTTGTCGGGGTCGATGGTGGTGTAGATCTTCAGACCGCCGTCGTTCCAGAGCTTGTTGCGCTCGGCCGCGGAGGCGCCGAAGGCGGGGTCGCCCTTGACCACGTGCCGGACGTAGTCGCAGAAGAAGCCCATCCCCGCGTTGGCGGTGATGCAACCGTTCAGCGGCTCGTGGTAGTTCAGGGTGAGCGGGGTGGCCATCGCGTCCCTGGCCTGGTCCGCGGTGATGTGCTTGTAGTCGAGCATCTTCCCGATGACGGTGTCCCGGCGGATCTTCGCCGCGGCGGGGTGCAGCATCGGGTCGTACGCCGTGGGGTTCTGCACCAGGCCGGCCAGGGTCGCGGCCTCGGCGACGGTGAGGTCCTTGTTGCTCTTGCCGAAGTAGCGGTTGGAGGCGGCCTCGACGCCGTATGCCTGATGACCGTAGAAGGTGATGTTCAGATAGTTGGTGAGGATCTGCTGCTTGGGTAGCTCCTCCTCCAGCTTCATCGCGAACTTCAGTTCCTGGATCTTGCGGCCCAGGCTCTTCCGGGTGGCTTCCAGGAAGGCTGCCTGGTCGTCACCGGCCTGCTCGACGAAGACGTTCTTCACGTACTGCTGGGTCAGCGTGGAGGCGCCCTGCGAGGCGGAGCCGGACTCGGCGTTCTTGCCGATGGCCCGCAGGACGCCTCGGGGATCGATCGCGCCGTGCTCGAAGAAGCGGTTGTCCTCGATGTCGACCTGGGCCTGACGCATGATCGGCGACATCTGGTCCTGGGTCAGGATGGTGCGGTCGCGGTCGAAGACCTTGGCGATCTGCTGGCCCTTGCTGTCGTAGATGAACGAGGCCTGCGAGAGCGTGGGGGTCTTGAAGTCGTCCGGCATGCTGTCGAAGTTCTCGGCGCCGCTCTTCGCGCCGACGCCGAGGGCTCCCACGGCCGGCAGCGTGAGGCCGGCCAGGAGGAGCCCGGAGAGGATGCTGAGCCCGAGGAACTTCACCCCGTGACCGGCCAACTCGGTGCGAGAGGCGCGTGGTGGACGGGGTGGTTTGCCGGGGCGCTGGACTTCTGTGGAGCGCTTCGGTGCCATGCGGGGGACTTTACGTTGCGGAATCCCGCCCTTCGGGGCACGCGTTCGCCTACGCTTGTCACGGGACGACGGCAGCTGCACTCTGTGCACTGCTGAGACTCTTGTGAGTGTCGAGAGTTGTCCGAATTGATGGGGTATGAGGCAGCTGGCGTGGCCGATTTGGGTCGTCGGCGCGTCGCAGTGGGCCGATAATCGTGGCACAGCGTGACGAGAGTGACACTCCAGGCGTCCACAAGGCCTGCAACCTGCGATCACTCCAACGAGTGATCTGACGGGCACCCATAGTCCAATCGGGTCATTCGAGATTGGGCCCTAGGGGGCTGTTGCGCTCCGCCAATCTTCCGTAACGTCCTCAACTGGCAACGGTGAATATGCCGTTGCCGCCGTGGGGGAGCCTCGATTCGGGAGAGGACGGCGCCGGCATGGGCTGGGTAGATGACTGGAGTGCGCAGGCTGCCTGTCGCACGAGCGATCCGGACGAGTTGTTTGTTCAGGGGGCGGCGCAGAATCGCGCCAAGGCGGTGTGCAGCGGGTGTCCGGTGCGCACCGAGTGCCTGGCGGACGCGCTCGACAACCGGGTCGAGTTCGGTGTCTGGGGTGGGATGACCGAACGCGAGCGCAGGGCACTGCTGCGCCGACGACCGACCGTGATGTCCTGGCGGCGGCTGCTGGAGACCGCTCGTACGGAGTACGAGGAGTCGCTGGCGACCGGCGTGATCCTCTCGGACTACGCGCAGGCGGGCTGAACGGGCAAGCGGCTCAGCCCTATCGGCTAATCGTCGGCCCGGCCGCTCAGCCGTCGGCCGATCAGGCGCAGCCCGGCCAGGTCGTGCACATCACCGGCCAGCGCCGGCACCTCGACGATCGGCACATCGGGGTAGACCGAGACGAAACGGTCCCGGGTGCGCCGCTCACGGGCCATCACCTCCATCCGCTCGGCGTGCAGTCGGAGCAGACCGGCCGCCAGCACGTCCGCATCGGCCTGCCGCGGATCGTGGTCCGCGCCGTTCTCCTCCAGCGCCTGGGCCGCGGCGTGCGCGCGCTCGGCGGTGAGCTGGGGCGCGCCGGTGCCGTGCACCCGGTTGAGGACGAGTCCGGCCAGCGGCATCTCGTCGGCGGCCAGCCGGTCCACGAAGTAGGCCGCCTCGCGCAGCGCGTCCCGTTCGGGTGCGGCGACCACCAGGAAGGCCGTGCCCTCGGCCTTGAGCAGCTGGTACGTCCGGTCGGCGCGCTCACGGAAGCCGCCGAACATCGAGTCCATCGCGGCCACGAAGGTCTGCAGGTCGGTCAGCAGCTGGCTGCCGAAGATCTTGCCGAGGGTGCCGGTGACCATGCCCACCCCGACGTTGAGGAACTTCATCGCCCCCCGGCCGCCGACCTTGGCCGGCGCCATCAGCACCCGGATGATCCGGCCGTCCAGGAACGAGCCGAGTCGGCCGGGCGCGTCCAGGAAGTCCAGCGCCGAGCGCGAGGGCGGGGTGTCCACCACGATCAGGTCCCACTCGCCGGTGGACCGCAGCTGGCCGAGCTTCTCCATGGCCATGTACTCCTGCGTCCCCGCGAAGCCGGCCGACAGCGACTGGTAGAACGGGTTCTCCAGGATCGCCTTGGCCCGTTCGGGGTCGGCGTGCGCGATGACCACCTCGTCGAAGGTCCGCTTCATGTCGAGCATCATGGCGTGCAGCTCGCCCGGGCCATCGGGATCGGCGGCGCCCTTGACCGGGCGGGGGGTGTTGTCCAGCTCGGTCAGGCCCATCGACTGGGCCAGCCGGCGGGCCGGGTCGATGGTCAGCACGACGGTGCGCCGGCCGCGCTCGGCGGCCCGCAGGCCGATCGCGGCCGCCGTGGTGGTCTTGCCGACCCCGCCGGAGCCGCAGCAGACGATGATCCTGGTCCGCGGGTCGTCGATCAGGGCGTCGACGGCCAGCTCGTTGGCGTTGCCGTCCGTGCTGCTCATGCCGCCCCCTGCGCCTTCAGCTCGCCCGCGAGCCGGTACAGCCCGCCGAGGTCCACGCCCCCGCTGAGCAGCGGCAACTCGTAGGTCGGCAGCTCGAGCGCGCCGAGATCGGCGCGCTGGTCGTGTTCGAGCGCGACCCGCTCGGCGTGCTCGCGGGCCTGGTCGAGCAGCGGGTCGAGCAGCGGCTCGACCGCCGCCCGACGGGTCGCCGCCGTCCGGGAGCGGCCGCCGAGGCCGGCCTCCACCAGCGCCAGCGCGACCTCCTCGCGGTGGTCGCCGTGCACCGCGGCCACCGCGGCGGCGTCCAGGACGGGCGGGCGCACCATGTTCACCACCACCCCGCCGGTCGGCAGGCCGGCCGCGCGCAGCTCGGTGAAGCCGTCCACGGTCTCCTGGACCGGCATCTCCTCCAGCAGGGTGACCAGGTGCACCGCGGTCTCAGGTGACTTCAGCACGCCCATCACGGCCTGCGCCTGACTGTGTATCGGGCCGAACCTGGCCAGCCCGGCCACCTCGGAGTTGACGTTCAGGAACCTGGTGAGCCGACCGGTCGGCGGCGCGTCCATCACCACCGCGTCGTACGCCCGGCGCCCGTCCGGGCCCTTGCGGCGGGCCGCCTCGCAGGCCTTGCCGGTGAGCAGGACGTCGCGGACGCCCGGCGCGACGGTGGTCGCGAAGTCGACGAAGCCGACTTTCTGCAGCGCCTTCCCGGCCCGGCCGAGTTTGTAGAACATGTCGAGGTACTCGAGCAGCGCCTGCTCGGTGTCGATGGCCAGCGCGAAGACCTCGCCGGTGCCCCCGCCGGTGCTGGGCAGGCCGAGCTTGGCGGGCGAGACCGTGGCGATCTTGCGCTCCTCGTAGGGCAGCGCGGCGATGCCGAAGAGCTCGGCGATGCCCTGCCGCCCCTCGACCTCGATCAGCAGCGTGCGCCGCCCGTCACAGGCCAGCGCGAGGGCGAGCGCGGCGGCGACGGTGGTCTTGCCGGTGCCGCCTTTGCCGCTGACCACGTGCAGGCGGACGCCCTCCCAGTCGGGGCCGCCACGCGCGTCGGTGGGCTCCTGCGTACCTGACACGCTGCGTCTCCGTCCGCTGATGGCTCGACCGTCGGCTCCCCGGGCGCGGGGGTGCCCTCCTCGCGAGCGTAACCAGCGTCCGGGCCGGATGCCGGAAGCATCCGGGTGACGGAAGGGATTCTTGCCCGCTTTGTGTCCCACCTCACATCGGCTCAGGGGGCTCGGCGACCGTCTAGAGTCAGGCCCATGACCAAGTGGGAATACGTAACCGTGCCGCTGCTCGTCCATGCCACCAAGCAGATTCTGGACACCTGGGGTGAGGACGGCTGGGAGCTGGTCCAGGTCGTTCCCGGGCCGAACAACCCGGAGCAGCTGGTGGCCTACCTCAAGCGGGAGAAGCAGGCATGAGCAAGGTCGAGAGCAAGCTGGCCGAGCTCGGCCTGACCGTCCCCGAGGTGGCCGCGCCGGTCGCCGCGTACGTGCCGGCGATCCGCTCGGGTGAGTACGTCTTCACCTCCGGCCAGCTGCCGATGGTGGGGGGCAAGCTGCGCGACACCGGCAAGGTGGGCGCCGAGGTCACCCCGGAGGAGGCCAAGGAGCTCGCCAGGATCTGCGCGCTCAACGCGCTGGCCGCCGTGAAGTCCGTGATCGGTGACCTGGACCGGATCGAGCAGGTCGTCAAGGTGGTCGGCTTTGTCGCCTCCGCCCCTGACTTCACCGGCCAGCCGGGCGTCATCAACGGCGCCAGCGAGCTGCTCGGCCTGGCGCTCGGCGACGCCGGCGTGCACGCGCGCAGCGCGGTGGGCGTCGCGGTGCTGCCGCTGGACGCGCCGGTCGAGGTCGAGATCCAGGTCCGCGTCCGCGACTGACCGGTTCGCAACCGGTCGGTCCGCAACTGATCAGGTCTGTTCAGAGCCATGCCCGGGTGCATAGCATCCGGGCATGGCTGCGCACCTTCCCGGCCCGATCCCGGCCGCCCTTCCGATGCCCCCCGGCTGGCCCGCCCGCATCCGGGCGCTGGCCGCCGGCGAGCTGACGCCGCCCGTGCCCAAGCCGTCCGCCACCGTGGTGCTGCTGCGGGACACCGCGGACGGGCCGCAGGCGTACCTGCTGCGGCGCCGCACCTCGATGGCGTTCGCGGGCGGGATGTACGCCTACCCGGGTGGCGGGGTCGACCCGCGGGACGCCGAGGCGGGCCCGCGCTGGGCGGGGCCGAGCCCGCAGGACTGGGCGCGCCGGCTCGGCGTGGACCAGGCGACGGCACAGGCGGTGGTCTGCGCGGCGGTCCGCGAGACCTTCGAGGAGGCCGGCGTGCTGCTGGCCGGCCCGGACGCCGACACCATGGCGCCCGAGCGGGACTGGAGCGCCGAGCGCGCCGCGCTGGAGGCCCACGAGCTCTCCTTCGCCGAGTTCTGCCGCGCCAACGGCCTGGTGCTGCGCAGCGACCTGCTGGGCGGCTGGGCGCGCTGGGTGACCCCGGCCTTCGAGGACCGGCGCTACGACACCTGGTTCTTCGTCGCCGCACTGCCGCCCGGTCAGCGGGCCGCGCGGGAGGTCGGCGAGGCGGACCGGGTGGCCTGGCTGACCCCGGCCGAGGCGGTTCAGGGCTACCACGAGGGCCGCTACGGCATGCTCCCGCCGACCCTGTCGGTGCTGCGCGAGCTGCTGCCGTACCGCACCGCGCACGAGGCGCTCGAAGCGTCGGCGGCGCGCGATCTGGCTCCCGTCCTCGGCAGGGCCGAGCTGGCGGGTGATCGAATGACGATCCGATGGTCGGGGTATGAAGAGCTGACCATCGACGGAAGCTACCCCGAGGAAGGACCTCAAACCGATGACCCACAATGACGTGGCTCGCCGTACGGTGCGCGTACTCCCCCTCCGGAGCCTGGCGAGCCGGCGCTCGCCGGGTCGCCGGCTGTGCCGTGAGGCCGTGGTCGGGGCCGCCGACCCGACCCTGCGCCCGCTGGTCCGCACCCTCACCCCCCGGTCGCTGGCCCGGCGCACCGAAGGCGGGCGCCTGGACGAGCTCGACGCCGGCCTCCTGGAAGGACGTCGGTGACCGGTCTGCTGCCCGGTGACCCCGCCGACACGGTCGGCGGGGCCGCCACCCCGCGGGCGCGCTGCGTGCTGGCGCCCAACCCGTCCCCGATGACCCTGGACGGGACCAACACCTGGCTGCTCGCCGAGCCCGGCTCCGACCGCGCGATCGTGATCGACCCGGGGCCGCTGGACGAGGGCCATCTGCGGCACGTGATCGAGATCGCCGAGCGGCAGGGCCAGCGGATCGCGATGACGCTGCTCACCCACGGCCACGCCGACCACGCCGAGGGCGCGGCCCGGTTCGCCGAGCTCACCGGTACAGAGGTCCGTGCGCTGGATCCCGCCCACCGGCTCGGCGGCGAGGGTCTGCACGGCGGTCAGGTGATCGAGGTCGGCGGCCTGGAGCTGCGGGTCGTCGCCACCCCCGGGCACACCTCCGACTCGCTCACCTTCCACCTGCCGGCCGACGGCGCGATCCTCACCGGTGACACGGTGCTGGGGCGGGGCACCACGATGGTCGCCCACCCGGACGGCCTGCTCGGCGACTACCTCGACTCGCTGCGCCGGCTGCGCACGCTGGCGGCCGAGCACGGGGTGCGGACGGTGCTGCCCGGGCACGGGCCGGTGCTGGCCGACGCGCTGGGCGGCGTCGAGTACTACCTGGCGCACCGGGCCGGTCGGCTGGCCCAGGTGGAGACCGCGGTGGAGGCGGGCTGCCGTACCGCCGAACAGGTGGTGGCGCGGGTCTACGCCGACGTGGACCGGGCGCTCTGGCCGGCCGCCGAGCTCTCCGTGCTGGCCCAGCTGCGCTACCTCGAGGACCACGGACTCATCTGAGGAGTCCGTGGTCCAGGGGGTTGTTCTAGCGCGAGCGGCGGGAGAGGCGCTCGACGTCCATCAGGACGACGGCGCGGGCCTCCAGCTTGAGCCAGCCGCGGCCGGCGAAGTCGGCCAGCGCCTTGTTGACCGTCTCGCGGGAGGCGCCGACCAGCTGGGCCAGCTCCTCCTGGGTGAGGTCGTGGGCGACGTGGATGCCCTCGTCCGACTGCACGCCGAAGCGGCGCGAGAGGTCGAGCAGGGCCTTGGCCACCCGGCCGGGCACGTCCGAGAAGACCAGGTCGGACATCACGTCGTTGGTGCGCCGCAGGCGGCGGGCGATGGCGCGCAGCAGGGCGATGGAGACCTCGGGGCGGGCGTGCAGCCAGGGCTGCAGGTCGCCGTGGCCGAGGCCGAGCAGCTTGACCTCGGTCAGGGCGCTGGCGGTGGCCGTGCGCGGTCCGGGGTCGAAGAGCGAGAGCTCGCCGATCATCTCGCTGGGGCCGAGCACCGCGAGCATGTTCTCGCGACCGTCCGGCGAGGCGCGGTGCAGCTTGACCTTGCCCTCGGCGACCACGTAGAGCCGGTCGCCCGGGTCGCCTTCGTGGAAGAGCGACTCACCACGGGCGAGGGTCACCTCGGTCATGGAAGCGCGCAGCTCGCCGGCCTGTTCGTCGTCGAGAGCCGCGAAGAGCGCGGCCCGCCGCAGAACGTCGTCCACGTGCTTCCTCCTTCTCGGCCGTCCCGTGGCTGGTTCACGGGCGGCGCAAGTGCTTGCTGTTCCCCATCATGCCGGACGCACAAACAATGCGATCTATCACTAAGAATGACGCATGTATCTCTGATCATATGAGGAGGGGTGCGCTCTCGGGGTGCCATCCACTGCCATCCACAGCCATCCGTACTCCTCGGTACCCTCTCAGCCGCCCGGCCACCCGCCCGCGAGCGCCGCGCAGCGGCTTGGATAACGCCGTGCCGCCGACCGCCCGACGGGCTAGAGTCGGACGGTTCGAGAAGATCCGTATGCGCCCCAGGGAACCGCGAATGCCTGTGCTCCCCACCCGGAACCAGCAGCACACCCCCGTCACCCTCGACCGGCGCGAGGGTCCGTACGGGGAGGTGGTCCTGCGCGGGCGGGGCGAGGACTTCGAGATCATCGCCAACGGCTGCTTCCTGATGGACACCTCCGACGGCCGCTCGGAGCGGCTGCTGGTGCAGGCCGCCCTCGACCGACTCACCGTGCCCGGGCCCTCGGTGCTGATCGGCGGCCTCGGCGTCGGCTTCTCGCTGGCCTACGCGGCCGCCGAGCCGCGGTGGAGCCGGATCGCCGTCGTGGAGCGCGAGGGCGCGGTCATCGACTGGCACCGCGGTGGCCCGCTGGCCGCCTTCTCCGCCGG
Organism: Kitasatospora sp. MAP12-44; assembly: GCF_029892095.1. Taxonomy (NCBI): domain Bacteria; kingdom Bacillati; phylum Actinomycetota; class Actinomycetes; order Kitasatosporales; family Streptomycetaceae; genus Kitasatospora; species Kitasatospora sp. MAP12-44. The sequence goes on along the minus strand of NZ_JARZAE010000004.1, from coordinate 4,007,241 downwards.
AGCCCTGGACGATCCGCGGGTCGACGTCCTGCACACCGACCTGCTGGCGTACCTGGCAGCCGGCGAGGCGACCTACGACGCGCTGTGCCTGGACATCGACAACGGGCCCGACTGGACGGTCACCGACGCCAACTCCGGTCTGTACGGCCCGGCCGGGCTGGCGGCTGCGCAGCGCCGGCTCAACCCCGGTGGGGTGCTGGCGGTGTGGAGCGCGCAGCCGTCCGCCGACTTCGAACAGGCGCTGCGGGAAGCCGGCTTCGCCGACGTGCACACCCTGGAGATCGCGGTCGCCCGCGGCGTGCCGGACGTGGTGCACCTGGCGCGGGCCTGACGGTGCGTCCTGACTGACGCGTCCTGGCTGACCGTCAGGCGCGGCCCGCGCCCGCCTCCACCGGGCGGGTGCGCAGCAGTGCGCGGGCGGGCAGGGCGGTTGCGGCCAGGCTGAGGACGACCGTGCCCGCCACCAGCGGCAGGGCGGTGCCGAGCGGGACGTACGGCGCGGACCCGGTCAGGCCGCGGGTGACCGGGACCAGCGTGACCCAGGCGATCGCGCCGCCCACCAGCAGTCCGGTGGCGGCCACCAGCAGGGCCTCCCAGCGCATCATGCCGCGCACCTGGCGGCGCGTCGTCCCGGCGAGCCGCAGCAGCCCCACCTCGCGGCGGCGCTCCAGCACCGTCATCACCAGGGTGTTGGCCGCGGCGACGGCCGCGAAGCCGCCGAGTACGCCGGCCATCACGGTGTTGGCCCAGGAGTTGAGCTCCAGATCCCGGTTGGCCTCGGCGGTGTAGCCGGCGGCGTCGGTGACGCTCACGCCGACCGGTCCGAGCTTCGCCGCCGCGGCGGCCACCGCCGCCCGGTCGGCCCCGGGGGTGTCGGCGACCAGGACCTCGGCGTCGAAGCCGCCCGCCAGGTGCTCGGCGAGCGCGGCCCGGGGAAACAGCAACTGCCCCAGGCCGAGCCCGCGTTCGTAGGTGGCGACCACCGTCGGTCGGACCGCGGTGCCGTCGCCCAGCCAGAGCGGCGCCTGGTCGCCGACCTTGACGCCGAGCGTGTCGGCCAGGCTCGCGTCCATCGCCACGGTGTCGGAGGAGGTGCCGAGCGCGCTGAGCGAGCCGGTCCTGACGCCGAGGTCGAGCACCCGGGGCAGCTTGGCCGGGTCCCCGGAGATGCCGAGCACCGTCGCGGAGGAGAGCGTGTCGCCGGAGCGGTACACGGCGCCGCTGCGCAGCACTCCGATGCTCGCGTCCACGCCGGGGAGGCGGCCGATCTGCTCGGCGGTACCGGCCGGCAGGCCCGGGCCCTTCGAGCCGATCACCTGGTCGGCGACGATGCCGGTGCGCACCTGCGCGGCCGAGACGTGCTTGATGGTGCTCGCCATGAAGATCAGCGTGCCGCAGAAGGCGGTGACCATCACGATCGGGGTGATCGCGGAGGCCAACCGCCGGGCGTTGGCCCGGGTGTTGTCGGCGGCCAGCGAGCCGGCCGCGCCACCCGCCCGCAGCGGCAGGCCGAGCAGGCCGGTGGCCACCCGGGCCAGCAGCGGACCGAGCAGCGCGACCGCGAGCAGGAAGCACATCACCACGCCGAGCGCGGTGTTGGCCGCGGTGTCCCCGGTCAGGTTGGCGGCCAGGGTCGCCAGCACCACGCCGCCGGCCAGCGCGAGCGCTCCGATGACCGTCCGCACCGTGCCGGTCCGGGCCCCCGGCACGGCTGCCGCACTGAGCGCCTGGCCGGGGCGCATCCGGGCGGGCCGCCGGGAGGCGAGATACCCGGACGTCAGCGCTGCCAGCAGGCTGGCGCCCACGGCGGCGACGACCGGCAGCACGCCGACGCTCAGCGACACGCCGGCCGGGATGGCGCCGCGCGAGACCAGCTGGTCGAACCACCAGTGGGCCAGCGCCAGGCCGGGCAGGACGCCGCACGCGCCGGCCAGCGGGGCGAGCAGCACCGCCTCGGTGGCGATGGTGCGGCGGATCTGGCGCGGTGTGGCGCCGATCGCGCGCAGCAGGGCGAACTCCCGGGCACGCTGGCCGGTGGCCAGGGCGACGGTGCCCATCACGACGAAGACGGCGGTCATCGCGGCGATGCCGCCGAAGGAGCCGCCGAGGCCCGTCAGGACCTGCTTGCCCTGGGCAAGACCGGGCTGCTCGACCTCGCCGCGCGCATCGCCCGTCAGCACCTCGGCGGCGGGGCCGACGGCCTGCCCGACCTGCTGGGCGAGCGCCTTGGCGCCGACGCCCGTGCGCGGCAGGACGGCGATCGCGTCGACCTTTCCCGGGTGCCCGGAGAGCTGCTCGGCCGCGCCGTCCGCGAACCAGGCGCTCGCGCCGCCGGCCTGCTCCGCCGCCAGCCCCGAGATCCGGTAACTGCCGCTCGCGCCCGGCGCGGTGAGCGAGACCGTGCTGCCCACGGTCAGCTGCGCGGCCCGCGCGGTCGCGGCGTCGAGGACGACCTCCCCGGTGCCCGGGGCGCGGCCCTGGCTGAGCGCGGCGCCCGGCGGGCCGGTGATCGCGGTGGCGCTGAAGTCCCGTCCGGTCAGCGGGGGCAGGGTGGTGCCCGGCCCGGACTGCACGGGGAAGGCGGTGTCCGGCAGCGCGGCGGCGACCCCGGGCTGCCCGGCGATCGCCGCCACCAGAGCGGCGTCCACCCGGGCCCGCTCGGGCAGCGCCGCCTCCACCGCGTGCGACTCCTTGCCGCTCTTGACGGTGATCCGGGCGTTCGGCGAGGCGGCGACGACCACGGGTGTGCGGGCGTAGCGCACCGGCGCGACGTGTGCGGTCAGACCGGTCTGCAGCAGGGTGCCGCAGGCCGTGATGATCGCGGCGCCGAGCAGCAGCGCGACGAAACTGCCGACGAAGGACGAGGGGCGGAAGCGGACGGAGGCGCGCGCGAGACCGTTCGTCATGCGGCTGCCCCCGCGTAGCGGGCGCCGACGGCGGCGGTCAGGGTGACCATCCGGTCCGCGACGGTCTTCGGGTCGGGCCGCACCAGCTCGTCGGCCAGCGCGCCATCGGCCAGGAAGAGCACCCGGTCCGCGTGCGCGGCGGCCACCGGGTCGTGGGTGACCATGACGATGGTGGCGCCCATCGCGTCCACCGCCTGGCGCAGCAGCCCGAGCACCTCGTGCGCGGTGCGGGTGTCCAGCGCGCCCGTCGGCTCGTCCGCGAAGACCACCTCGGGACGGGTGATCAGCGCGCGGGCGATCGCCACCCGCTGCTGCTGCCCGCCGGAGAGCTGGCCGGGACGCCGGGAGCCGTGCTCGGCCAGCCCCACCTGGGCCAGCAACTCCTTGGCCCGCCGCCGGTCCTGACGCTCACCGGCGAGCCGCTGCGGCAGCAGCACGTTCTGCTGCACCGACAGCGAGGGCAGCAGGTTGAAGGACTGGAAGACGAAGCCGATCCGGCTGCGGCGCAACTGGGTCAGCCGGTTCTCGTTCAGCCGGTTGATCTCCTCGCCGCCCAGCAGCACCTCGCCGGAGGTGGGCTTGTCCAGCCCCGCCGCGCACTGCAGGAAGGTGCTCTTGCCGGAGCCGGACGGGCCCATCACCGCGGTGAAACTCCCGCGCGGCAGAGCGAGATCGATACCGCGCAGCGCGTGCACCGCCGAGTCGCCGCGGCCGTAGCTACGCCGGACCGCGCGCAGCTCGACCGCTGGGTGCGCGGCCTGCTGGGGGTCGGTCCGTGGGCGTTCGTGCCGCAGTGCCATGGGGGCCCTTTCTCCGCTGGTGGATGACGTGCTCCACGCTAGAAAAGGAGGACCCCAGGCGACCATGGTGGCCGCAGGCGTTCCGATGGTGGGGTTTACCCCCGGGCCGCCCACGGCGTTTTCAGTCGCTGACGCTGTGCTGGAGCTTGTCGAGCACGCGCTCGAACGCGGCGATCTCCTCGTCGGAGAGGCCGCTGCGCAGCCGCTGGTCGAAGGCCGTGGCGGCGCCGCGCATCGCCTGGAACGCGGCCTCGCCCCGCTCGGTGAGCTCCACCTGGTGGATGCGGCGGTTGGCAGGGTCGCGCCTGCGGGTCACCAGCCCGTCGGCCTCCATGGCGTTCAGGTGGTGGGTGAGCGTGGCTCCGCGGATGCCCACCGCGTCGGCCAACTCCCGCTGGTTGCCGAGCCGGTGCGTCTTCAGCGAGATCAGGATCAGCCAACTCGGCGTCGATCCGCCGACCTTGGCGAGCGCGTCGTCGAAGGCGCGGCCGACGCTCCTGGCGGTCCGGGAGAGGTGCAGGCCGAGCGGGGGGTGGGTGAGTCGTGGCATGGCTCGATCCTACATCATTGATAGATATCGAATCGTTTGACGTATAAGCGTTAGGCATCTAACGTGTTGGGTGAAGTGTTGAGTGAAGGAGGAACGTCATGGAACTGCGAATCGTCAACCCACGCCCCGAGTACGCGCCGCCCTCGTTCGCCGAGCCCCCGGCCACCGGGTACCTGCATCTCGCCGCCGCCGTCGAGCCGACGCTCGGGCGCACCCCGTTCCCCCGGGCCGGCGCGCGGAAGGCGGCGCTGCTGGACCGGCTCAAGGTGCTGGCCGCGGAGCTGCGGCAGCTGGACGCCGTGCGCGGGGTCACCGTCTACCGGGCCGCCCTGCTGCCGCCGGTGCCTGCCGCCGCGGTGGCGCACCCGGCGCGCTTCGACGTGGTCGTGCTCGTGGAGGCGGAGTCGGTGGACGCGCTCGACGACGTCCGGTCGTCCGAGCCGTACCGGCGAATGGTCGCCGAGATCACCGAAGCCGCGAGCGACGTGCACGAGATGGCGGCGCGCTGCCTGCGCTTCCTGGGCGACGTCGACAAGAGCCGCCAGGGGCTGTTCCTGTTCAACTACTTCGCGGCCGAGGACGCCGAGGTCGCCACCCGGGTCTGGGGGCACCTCGCGGGCTGGTACGCCGCGGAGACGGGCCTGGACAACTCCACCCTGCTGGCGCCCATCGGCGCGGCCGACTACGTGTTCGTCAACCACGCGCGCTGGGACACGGGCCTGTTGGGGTTCGCGGTCAAGCAGTTCCGCAAGAGCTCGTTCCGCAGCTACGTGCTGGCGAACCTGCGGGCCAACGAGACGATCGCGATGCCGATCCTCTACCGGAAGGCCTGACCCTCGCAGTTCACTCATTGGGCTGAACGGGTGCCTGCGCGCGTGTTCTTTGGCCGGGTGCGCGGTTCTGGATGGCGTGATCAATTTACGGACCGAGCCCTTGAGGCTGGAAGCGTCCCTTCGGGACCGCACGTTCGCCGTCGAGACTCTGTCCGCGCCGGACGCGGCTCAGCGCGACCACGTGGCGCGGCTGCGCAGGGACCACGGGTTCCCGCTTCCCGCCCCTGACTGGGAGACCCTGGACGAGGAGGGTGTCGTCCTGCTCTGCCGTGTCGACGGCGTGCCCGCCGGTTCCGTGCGGCTGATCCGCCGCCAGGTCGGAGCGGATGATCAGTGCCCTTACTTCACACCGGAGTTGGAGGCTGCGCTGCCCCGCGACCCGGCAGGGTTCGTCTTCTGCGAGCGGCTGGTCGTCTCGCCGGGCAGTCGGTCGTTGGGTGCCCTGGCCATGGTCATGCACGCCGCGGCGACGTGGAGCACGGCCTGGTGGCCGGTGACGGAGTTCGCCGCGATCACCAGGCCGCAGTTGGTGCGGCTGGCCCACTGGCTCGGCGCCCGTCAACTGTCCAGGCCGATGGCCCTCCCCGGGTCCGATGGGCTGGGTCTGCTGATCGGCGGACGTCTGGAAGAGGCGGCGCAACGCACCGAAGAGCTGTTCACGACTGCCGGGTGGCAGTTGTCCACGCGGACCGCGCGCCACGCCACCCCTGGCCTACCGACCGCGCGACGTGCCACGGCCGAGGCGAACACCGACCGGGTGGCCGCCGCCACCCGGGCCGTCGTCGACGGACGGGTGCAGCTGACGTCGCGCACGCTGGACGAGTACCGCCTGGTCTTCGGCCTGACCGACCCCGACCTGCTGAGCGGTCCCGTGCTGGACTGCCCAGGGGGCGCCTCCTCCTTCGCTGCCGAAAGCCGCGCCCTGGGCGCGGACGTCACCGCGGCGGACCCGGTCTACAGCCTGTCGCCGGAGGACATCGGCGCACTCGTCCACGACCATCTCGCGGTGAGTGCCGCATTCGGACTCGCCATCGCCGACCAACTGGACTTCTCCTGGGCCGGCTCTCCCGAGCGCCACCTGGAACGGTGGCAGTGCGCGACGGCGACGTTCCTGCGGGACTACACCGAGGATCACCCAAACTCCGCCGGCCGCAGGTACGTTCCAGCGGCCCTGCCCCATCTTCCCTTCGCCGACCGGCAGTTCCGGCTCACGCTGTGCGGGTTCCTGCTCTTCACCTTCCCCGACGCCGCCGACCAGGAGGCGGCGATCCACGAGCTGGTCCGGGTGACCGACGGGGACGTTCTCGTCGGCCCGCTGGAGGACCCGCTCGGCTCGGCGTTCCTCGACCTCGACCTGCTGCGCGGCCGGCTCTCGGACGCGGGCGTGACGACGACCGTCCGCGACATCGGCTACAGCATCCATCCCCGGCAGCGCGGCGTGCTGGTCTGCCGCCGAACCGGCTGACCGACTGGGAGAGAAGATCCGTTGCACACCAAGGAAGTCGAGCCTGTCCCCTTACCGAGGCTGCTGCTCTGGTGGATCCCGCTGCTGCTGCTCGGCGCGGCCTACTGCGGGTCGACGGTGGTGTTCAACGCCCCCGCGTCGCCGCTGCGCCAGCGGCTGATGCGACCGGCCGAGGCCCTCTTCGGGCCGGCCTTCGACCAACGCTGGCTGCTCTTCAGTCAGGTGCCCACCGAGGCGTACACCCTGACGCTGCAGGTGCGGTACGTCGATCCCGGTGACGGGCGCACGGTCGAGTCCGGTGAGCGCGACCTGTTGGCCGAGGCCGATCCTTCACTGTCCCGGCGCCTGGTGATGCAGTCCAAGGACACCCATGTGCTGAACTGCTACCGGGTCTACGCGCTGGGCCTCTACCGCACGCCGGGAACACCGCAGCACGGCTGCAGCAGCGCGGTGGGCGAACCGGCGACCTGGGACCAGGCCCGGACGCGCTTCGACCGCTACTTCTCCGCCGAGGCCGAGGAGCAGTACCCCGCCGCCCGCATCGTCGCGGTACGCACCCGTCTCCGAGCCACCCCCGCAGTGCCGTTCGCGGACCGGGGCAGCGACCTCCCCGCGCCGGCGAGCCGCCTCGTCGACGATCCAGGCTGGCAGCCGTACACACCGGGGGTCGGCCGGTGAGCGAACGGCTGCTCGGCGCGCTCCACCGGGCGTCGACGACCCGGCGCCGGCTCGTCGGCCTCGCCGCGCTGCGCATCCTGCTGGGGTCGGCGATGGTCGAGTTCTACGTCACTTCGTACACCCGCCGGCTGCTGCTGTGGGGGCCGCACGGCTACCTCCCCTTCGACGCCTTCCGGGCGACCGTCCCGTACGCCAGGGTGTCGCTGTACGGCCTGAGCGGCTCACCGGCCTACTTCGAGCTGCTCTTCCATCTCGGACTCCTCGCCGCGCTGGCGTTCTGCGTCTGCGGAGGCCGCACACTCACCCTGCTCAACGCGGCTCTCGTCTGGTCCCTGCACATCCGCAACGGCGACGTCCTGGACGGCGGACACCAGCTCACCAGGATCCTGCTCCTGCTGCTCGCGGCTGCCACCACCGACGCGTACGCGAGTCCGTTCGCGGCCCGCACACGAGCGCGGCAGCGCGCGCGTGAGGGCCGAGCCCGGTTCGCCAACGCCCTGCACAACTGCGCGGTGTTCGTCGTCATGTTCCAGATCGCCCTGGTCTACTTCACCGCCGGTATGGGCAAGGTCCTCGCGGCGCACTGGCGGGACGGCACCGCGGTGTACTACGTGGGCCACCTCTTCAGCAGTTTCTCCGGCGAACCCTGGGCAACGCTGGCGAACTTCGCCCCGCTGGTCGCCTTCGCCACCTACTACACCGTCGTCCTGGAGGTCGCCTTCCCGTTCCTCGCAGCCAGCGGCTATCGAGCTGCCAGGGTGTGCGCGCTACTGGGCACCATCCCCCTCCACCTGGACATCATCCCCCTCGCCGGGCTGCTCAACTTCGGCCTGGTGATGATCGCCGCCGACTGCCTCGTCCTCCGCGACGACGACTACCGCGCCTGCGCAGCGCTCCTCCACAGGCTGTGGATCCGGAGGAGCCGGAGCAGCTACTGGCAGTTGTTCCTGGCGCGCTGCCTCAACTCGCGGCCGGACTGACCCCAGGTGCGGGCCATGTCGTCGGCCACCTCCGCCGGCTGTCAGGCGGGCACCGACTCGGGATCGCGCTCGGCAGTGCGCTCGGCCCGGGCGGCCTCGAGGGCTTCCTCGATGCGGTTGCCGCCGGTGAGGAGGGCCACCAGCGCCGTCATCGCCACCAGCACGACGGCGCCGACCAGGAACGGGGCCCGCAGACCCGCGACGCTGGCCAGCCAGCCGCCCAACAGGGCCCCCACCGGCGCCGCACCGACGCCGAGCATGCGGTTGGTGGCGGAGACCCGCCCGGTGAGCTCCGGGGGGACGATGGCCTGGGACACGGAGGGGACGATCACCATGGTCGCCGACATCGCCGCACCGCAGACGGCCAGCGACAGGCCGGCCGTGACCAGCCCGGTGGAGAAGCCGAGGCCGAGCTGGGCGGCGGCCTCCACCGCGGCGGTGACGGTCAGGGCGTGGCCGGTGTTCAGCCGGGAGCCCAGCACTCCCGCGAACGCGGTGCCGGCCAGGCCGCCGACGGCCTGGGTGGCGAGCAGGATGCCGTAGCCGCTGTCCCCGATGTGCAGGCGCTGGTGGGCGAAGAGGACCAGGACCGCCTCACCGCCTGCGAAGGCCAGGTTTCCCACCCCGAAGCGCAGCGCGAGACCGAGCAGAACGCGGTTGCCGAAGACGTACGCGGCCCCGGCACGGGCATCCGCCAGCAGCGAGCGCCGTGCCGAGGAGACCGGCACCGGCTGGGTGGGCAGCGTACGGATGAGCAGTGCACTCACCAGGAAGGACAGCGCGTCCAGGCCCAGCGGTACGGCCCGGGCCAGCACGAAGAGGGCGCTGCCCAGCGGGGGGCCGGCGAAGTCGTTCGCCGTGGTCTGCGCCCCCTGCTTCAGGGTGTTGGCGCGCCGGAGCTTGGTGAGGTCGCGGTCGAGCAGTTGCGGCAGGTAGGCCGACGAGGCGGTGTCGAAGAAGATCTGGCCGCATCCCAGGAGGAACGCCACACCGATGAGCAGCGGCAGACTCGCCCGGTTGAAAGCGACAGCCAGGATGGGTATCGCGAGCAGGGCGGCTCGTGACAGGTCGGTGATCCACATGGTGCGACGGCGGTCCCAGCGGTCGACCAGCGCGCCACCGAGCAGACCGAACATCAGCCAGGGCAGCATCGCGGCAGCCGTGACCAGGCTCAGGGCGAGCGGGTTGGGGGTCAGACTCGCGGCGAGCAGCGGAAGAGCGGCGAGGTAGACACCGTCACCGAGGGAGGAGACGGCGGAGGCCGTCCACAGCCGGGTGAAGGCAGGGGGCATCCCGTCGTGGAGTGCGCGCAGTCTCATGTGCGGTCCTGGGGTCGGTTGGTGTCCTGGGGTCGAAAGAAGGCCAAGGCGAGCGTGACGGCAGGCTGCTCGGGATCCGATACGGCACGCAGCTCGTCCAGCAGCGCCTCCACTCGGGCGGTGAACTCGGCGTACGCGGCGTCGCTCAGCCGGGCATGGTGCAGCCGCACGGTCCGGAGCGGACCGACCGGAGCGGCCTCCAGGTCCGCCACGGCGTGGCGCATCAGCACGTCCGGTTCGCCCTGCGCGGGTGCGGGCAGCCTGATCACGCGCGCCGTCCGCTCGTAGTAGCGCTCGGTCACCCCGCGCACCTTGCGAGTACGCACGACCGCCACCATCCCCGCGCGCTCCAGCAGCCGCACGTGGTAGCTCGCGCTGCCCTTGGCGATCCCGAGCTTGGCGGCGACCTGGGTGATGGTGGCCGGCTGATCCCGCAGGATGCCCAGGATGCGATGGCGGACCACGTTGCTGACCGCACGCAGCTGCTCGCTGTCGCTGATCACCAACTCGTCGTCAGCGCCGATAGGTGAGGAATCATCAGGCATGGCCCAATGGTCAAGAAACCTTGACCATCTGTCAATGCCCCCATCCACAGCCCCCCGCCGCGGTAAGAGCAGGGCCGGACGGTTCGTCAGTCCGGTGCAGTCCCAGGTGGATCCGTCCGGCTCACCGGCGAGCGAGTTCTGGAGGGTTGAGGACTGCAGTGCCACGGCAACTGGCACTGGGCGTTGACCTCGGCTGGGGGTGGGGCGTTCGTGGTTAAGCTGCGGTGTGAGGCGGTCCGATGAGTAGATGATGAGCCGTGGCCCGTCACTGTGGAGGTTCAGTTCACGGACGCGGCAGGGCGGCGGTGGTCAGTGGTTGACAGGGCCCCGGTCTTCGCAGCTGTGGGTGAACTGGGTACCGATTCGGCTTTGCGAGGTTGTCACCGTCTCGACCTCGTCGAATGGCATCACAACTTCGGACGGGCGCGAGAAGTTCACGGTAAAGCGAAATCAGCTAGTTCGCTGAGCTTTGGGGATCTGGTGGTGCGCGATGCCGGTGCTGCCTGCCGGCTTTACCTTCGCGCAGTCGTCGGCCACGCCTGCCTATCGCCCCGAGATTCGGCGGACCGAGCGTAGCGGTGTGTTGGACGGCGGGATCGACGCTTGAGAATATTGCACAACCAAGGGGGATTGCATCCGTGAAGGTCACAGTCGGTTTCAAGGCCGACCTTGCTGCGAGCCATAGAAGAATTCGCCGTGACATGACGAACATTCAGGAGCTCACTGGTGAGGCGCGTGCGGAGGTAGTGCGATGCTTGCTAAAAGCCGGCACTCGTATCTCCTTGCGCAGGAATGCGCAACTGGCACCGAGAGAGCTCCTTCTTGCAGGCCTGCTTCTCATTGGTTCCCTCACCATCCAGGTGATCATCTCTCCTAAGCCGGGATCAGCTTCCAGTACACTCGGCTGGGCGGCTGTCGGTGCCGCCGCTCTGGCGAGTGCGGTCCTCATCGCCCGCGGCTTCGGGAAGCTTGCTGCCATGCACGACGGTAGGTGGCCTCAGCTTTTCGCCCACTTTGTGGGACGCGCTTATGCGTTCTTCGTTGCTCTCGCGGTCACCGTCATTTTCTTGCTGGCCGAGCGGCACCCCGAGGCAGATAGGCCGGTGACTGGAACTGAGTTGGTCCAGCTCGTCGTTCTTGATGCGGGGATTGGCTCCTTTTGCGTTTGGGCCGTTTGGGAGTGGTTCCGCAACAGGAAGGTGCGGCGCCGTCATCCTCGGCAGGATCTCGATTCGCTGATGTTGGTGCTGCACGCTATCGCCGCTCGTATCGGCCAGGCCCGACGTACTGGGCTCTGGAACGCCGGGCACGCGCGCTCTATCGCCAGCGACTTGGAAGCGCTGGCCTGGACAGCCGAGTACTACCCACCGTTTGGAGGCCGAGTGCCGGTGGCGGACTACCAAGCACGGGCCATCGTCCGTAGGGAGGGGGCCCGCCTGGCTGCGCTGATCAGGCTCCACAAGGAGCCGGTGCTGACTGCCCTTCATCCTGAGCAGCTTGAACGGGTCGAGGCATCGATCTGTCAGGGCCTTTTGCATTGGAAGGACGGCGACTGGTCTGCGCTGACCGAGCATGCCCCTGCGGTGGTCATTTCCCGTCGCTGGTATCGCCTCTGGCAGCGGCTGTGGCCAGCAGTCGTCCTTGCGGGCTTCGGGGTCGTGCTGCCCCTGATCCATCAGTTCGCTGGGGGTTCGGCCTCAAGCCTGAGGATCAGCCTGTTTGTTGCGGCTGCGCTGTCTCTCGTCGCCGGCGGTGTTCCGGTAGCCGAGAAGGTGCAGGATGCCGTGGGGAAGTCTCTGCCATGGTCCAAGGCTGGATGAGCTCGTCAAGACCCAGTTGAGCGTTTACGGCAGTCGCACTGACCGGCGGCGGGAAGTGCGACCTGATCGCCGCTATGGAGCGGCTCCCGACTCGATGAACTGGCGTGGGCCGGAAAGTCGGTCATGTGGTCTCTGGAAGCGCACGTGATCCTAAAGGGGAGAACCCTTCGGGGCCTGACCGATCACAGACCTGGCGGCGTGGCCTCAGTCCGTTCCGAGGCCCGTACTGAGGTGGGGACAGGGGCGGACGTCTTGGCCGAAGACCGACCGGCCCGGCCAAGGCGGAAACGCCTGCATCGACTGCCCTGCGGCGAGGGCGTTCCAGCGGTCGACCCAGGGCTGCGCCAGTTCGGGGCAGCACCACACATGTGGCCAGTTCCAGTTCGTACGATCTCGCACCCGCTCCACTGCCGGGCTGTAGACGGCCTTGATCCGGAAGTTCTGCAGGTGCCGCCGGAAGACGATCAGCGGGATGTGCCGTCGGCCACCGGCACGGTGGAACCCGATGACTTCCAGCTGGTCGTCCTCGTTCCCATAGCGGGGCGGCAGCACCCAGAGCTTCGCGCCCGGCGCGAAGTGCTTGAGCCCCGACTGGACCTGCTCGCCGCCAGGGCCGTGTCTGGTCTCCCGGGCGACGTTGGCGACCACGCACCACTGGGGCGAGCCTCCGAGGTCCTGGAGTTGACTGCCGGTGCCGCCCGTACTGCTCGTACTGCTCATGGATGTGGATACCCCGTTCCCGCCCTCGCCGTCGTGGATCTGCGCGTGGTGATGTGCTGTGCGTTGTGCCCTGTCACCTGTGCACCGTGCTGAGCTGCGTTGTTTCTTCGGGGAGTCGAACCCCTGCGCTGCTCTCCGCGCGCCAGGAGAGGGCCGGATTGACCGCCGACCCGCGGTGTGCGCACGCCTCCGTGACGGTTACCTGCTCCACATCGTGCGGTGCTGTCAGTCGAGCAGGTCGACCGTCCAGTTGGTGCGCTGGATCTCCACGTCGATCTCCCGGATCTCCCGGGCCAGCAGGTCCGCCTGCGCACGCAGCTCGGCGACCGGCAGAGCGGACAGCATCTTGAGCTCGGACCGTAGCTGGCGCACCCCGCCCCGGCCGGCGGCGGCATCGGCCGCGGCGGTCACCACGGAGTGCCGCAGCCGCAGCACGTCCCGGCGGGCCAGCGCATCGGTGAGGGTGCCCCCGCCGTCCATCGCCACCGTGGCGTTGGTCCGGTTGATCCGGCGCATCAGTGACTCGAGCCCGTCGAGAACCGTGCCGGCCTCGGCCAGCAGCTGCCCTGCGTCCTCGGCCGGGACCTCGCCCTCCTGGTACCGCGCACTCCCCACGATCCGGGCCCGCAACTGCTCGACCCGCCGGGTCGCGTCCGCGCGCTGCGCGAGCGCCTCCGCCAGCTTCATCGGTCCACCTCCGTCCTCTTTGCTCCCGCGCAAGTATGGAGAACTCGTTCACGTGCACGCACCCCCATTACTGCTGAAAGGCCGTCGCCCGCATGGGGTGGTCGGCGGTAACGTCCCGCGCATGTGGGAAGAACTCGATGTCGTCGACTGGGCTGGGCTGAGGCACAACTTCGGGTCGGCTGAGGACACACCGGCCCTGTTGCGCCGATGCGAAGGGCCAGACATCGAGGCTGCGGAGGAAGCGGCCGCGGAGTTGGACAACCTGCTGTTCCATCAGGGCGGTTGGGTCGGCAGTGCCGCCACTGCAGCGCTGCCGTTCCTGGTGCGGTTGGCGGCCGGGACAGAGGTGCCGAGCCGGCGCGCGATGCTGGAGCTGTTGGCCCACTTGGCGTCGACGTCCGTGAAGGCTGCCGCGAAGCATGTGGATCCGGGGTGGCTCCCGGCCTGGAACGGGGTGATGCCCGATGTGCTGGCCCTGCTGGCTGATCCTGACCCGTTGATCAGGCGCGAGGTGGCCTACCTGGTGGGCGTAGGCGGGGGCATTACGGAGCAGCGGCTGACTGCCTTGCTCAGCGCCTTCGAGGCGGAGCAGGACCAGGTGACCCGATTGGACCTGGTGCTTTCGATCGGAGAAGTCGCCGGCACCGAGCCGACCGGTGAAGTTGTTGAACTGCTGGACGCGCTGCTGGACTCCGTGGAACCCCAGCTGGGGCTGGCGGCGGTCCATGCATTGGCCGTGAGTGACGCCGAGCTACCCGCACGGCGGCTGGAACTCGTCCTGGCAGCCGTACGGGATCCGAGTGTCGAGCTCTGGAGGGCCTCCGAGTGGGTCGGCACCGGAGTACTGGGGGTTCACCTGTGGACAGGGAACCTGTTCACAGGCGCCACCCCGGACTATGCGCTCGGGCTGATGGCCGGGCACCCGGACCCCGAGCAACGGATCGGCGCCCTCGCGCAGGCAGCCTGTGTTCTCTCGGATTGGCGTTCACCCACGACCGCGCTGCTACCCGCCGTCGTGGAGCGGCTGGCCGACCCTGACACCGAAGTCCGCTACCGCGCTGTCGACCTGCTGGCCTGCCTCGGCCCCGCGGCTGCCAGGCATGTGGACGCGCTGGCAGGGCTGCTCGGTGACCCGGCGGTCAGGGCAACGCGCAGCGGCAAGGACACGGTCGGGGACGCTGCCCTGTGGGCTGTGGCTCGGATGAACGACCCGCGCTGCGTACCGGGGCTGATCGAGCGGCTGACCGGTCCGCGGGGCGGTTTCGGCCTGGGTGGTGCGCACGTCGGTCACGGCATGCCCTACTGGCCTCACCTGCCGGCACTCGGCGAAGTGCTCGTCCTGGCGAAGGACCACGCCGAGCTGCTGCTTCCGGCCGTTCGCGATGTCCTGCGTCCCGACTCGGGCGCCGAGCTGCTCAGCCGGCTCGGTGAGGTGCTCGCCGCGTGGGGGCCGGCGGCGAAGGCGGCTGTCCCAGAGCTGCTCTCGCTGCTGGATGACGACCGCTGCTGGCCCTCGGCGGCGACCGCCCTCGGCGGTATCGGCCCTGCTGCCAATGGGGCACGGGAGCTCCTGCTGGCCCGCGCCACCGCCAGTGGTCCGGCCGCACCGCTGGCCGCCTGGGCATACTGGCGGGTCGGTGGGGAGCCGGGGCCTGCCCTCGCGGTGCTCGGCCCGGCCGCCACGCAGGGCCGCTTCCCGCACCCTGACTTGCGCAGGCTTGCCGACCTCGGCCCGCACGGGGCCGGATACGCGGAGCGGCTGAGGGTGATGGCTGCGGCGACGGAGGACTCCTGGGTGAGCGTTGAGGCGGCGCACGCGCTCTGGAGGGCGACCGGTGATGCGGAGGCCGCGGTACCCGCTCTGCTGACGGCCGTTCAGCGGCTGGCTGACGGAACGTACTACCCGGTGATGCTGACCGCAGTGCGCTACCTGGCCCGGATGGGCCCGGCCGCCCGCCCGGCCGCCCGTGTCCTGCGCGATCTGCCGAGCCTGGACCGGCGTGTGCACAGCGCCGGCAACTGGCGAGCCTTCGCTGATGACGGGGCGATCCGCGCTGCCGTCGCGGAACTGCTGGCTGCCGCCGGTTAACCCAGGCGGGTCACTGCTGGCCCAGCGGAATGCCGCCCGTGCAGTCGGCCGGGCGGCGTAGCCTTCGTGCATGGCAGAGAGCAAGGTCAAGAAGGCCGCGGCCCCGGCCGTGAAGAAGACGGCGGTGAAGCCGCGCAAGCCCGAGTCGCACGTCGCGATGGTGCGGCGGGCGCGGAAGATCAACCGTGAGCTGGCCGAGGTGTATCCGTACGCGCACCCGGAGTTGGACTTCGAGAACGCCTTCGAGTTGCTGGTGGCGACGGTGCTGTCGGCGCAGACCACCGACCTGCGGGTGAACCAGACGACGCCGGCGCTGTTCGCGAAGTACCCGACGCCGGGGGAGATGGCGGCGGCGGTGCCGGAGGAGATGGAGGAGCTGATCCGCCCGACCGGGTTCTTCCGGATGAAGGCGAAGTCGCTGATCGGGCTCTCCATCGCGCTGCGCGACCGCTTCGACGGCGAGGTCCCCGGCCGCCTGGAGGACCTGGTCACGCTGCCCGGCGTCGGCCGCAAGACGGCCAACGTGGTGCTGGGCAACGTGTTCGACGTGCGACCGATCACAGCTCGCCTGATGGTCACTCAGTTCTTTTCTCGGCCTTTGTTCGTGTGAGGGCAGGTGCGGGCATCCCGCACCAGACCCGGTCTCAGTTCCAGAAGGTGCGGTCGTGTGCACGTTGCACGGCCGGGCTGTAGACAACCTTGATCCGGAAGTTCTCCAGATGCCGCCTGAACAGGATTAGCCGGATGTGTCGCCCGCCCCTCCCGCGGTGCACGCCGATGACCTCCAGCTGGTCGTCCTCGTTCCGGTACCGCGGTGGAAGCACCCAGAGCTTCGCCCCTGGGGCGAAATGCTTGAGGCCTGACTCAACCAGCTCGCCGCCGGGGCCGCGCCTGGTCTCGCGGGGCACATTGGCGACGACGCAATGGTTCAGCGAGCCGCTTGGCTCCACGCTGTTTTCCGTGGTCATGACGTGCAGTGTTCAACGTGCCGAGGCCGGCCCGCTATCCGATTTCCTGGGCCTCGTGGTGCACGGGTCGACGTTGCTGGGGAGTGCGGCGAGTTCGGCGGTGGCGGCCACCGTCCTGGGGTGGTAGGTCCGAAGTGGGTCGTCCGGGCGAAGGCGCAGTCGGTGAGCTGCTGTTCCGCCCCGATTCGTCGGCCTTGGGCGGCGAGGGGAGCAAGAGGCTGGCTTGTTAAGGAGGTTGAACCGCGGGAGCTTAGCCAGCGCCTGCTTGGCCTCTGGACCGAGCAGGCCCCCAGGCCGTCTGCTCATTGAGCGGAGCGGCGGGCCACCCTCACCAGCACGATCACGGCGGCTGTCAGGACCAGGTTCACCGCACTCACGGCTTCCATCGAGGAGGTGGTGGCGGCCAGATCGGCTCGGGGGGCGAAGAACATCGTGCGGATCAAGGTCCTGGTGGTCGTCGCTCAGGGAACCCGGGCGCTCGGCTCAGTGGCCTATCGGGAAGGCACCCCCGATCGCTGGGACTTGACATGCGGACGCTGTCTGTGGAGCACAGCTGGTCCACAGTATGGAGGGCTGCGCCCGTGCCACGACGGCAGAACTTCCCTGATAGAAGGCCTGGTTGGGCCAAGTTGCAGCCCACCGCTGGACGAGCAACGCTGGGAGTGTGAAGCACGAGGGGGTGGCACCAGGGCACCAGCGAGAGGGGAATCGCCATGATTCCTAATCGATTCGAACGCTTCCATTACCACTTCGCTGAGGATCAGCGAGCGAACAGGGGAGCCATAGATGCTGCCTCTGTGCGAGGGGTGGTGTCAGGAGCCGAGGCGCCAGCGCCTGAATTTTCTTCCGACGAGTCAGCTGCCAGGTTCTACCTTGCAGAGATGCTGGGACGGGAGACGAGTCCTGGCCTCCACTCTGTCGTGAGGGAAGAGCAGCCCAGACGGGTGCCTGACTTGGCCCTTGAGACGACGCGTGACCAGAAGCGGACTGGCACCACGCTTGTTCGCTTCCATCAAACGCATGGAGATATTCCGGTCTTCGGAGCAGAGGCGCTCGTCGAGCTAGACGGGGAACGTCAACTTGTTTCCATTGCTTGCCAACTCGGAGACGTGGAAGATGTCTCCTCCGTGCCAACTCTGAAGAGCACAGAGGCGCTATCGAATGTTTCGCAGGCCATTGGAGTCGAACTGGACCCGGAGTTTGTTCCGCCAGCAAGCCTAGCTCTCTTTCAGGCATCGAATGAGGACTGGCATCTCGTTTGGCACTTGCGCGAGGTCCCGGGCCGAGTGCCCGAAGCGCAACGCGGTGCCGAGGAGCGTGGCCATGGACTCGCCCCATCGCCGCGCGAGGACTCGCCCTTGACCGGCTATCTGGTCGATGCACACGACGGCGAGATCCTCTTCTATTATGGGATGGCGCCCACTGCCGTGGCAGTCCCGACAAAGCTGGACGGCATTGATGAGGATGGCATAAATCGAATATTCTGGGGTCAGGTGAAGGATAAATCTTTCTACTTCAATGACGTGTCGCGCCATATTCGTACTTTCGATCTAAATGGTGCTGACATCGAGACATGCCAGCTCCCTGTCGATACCGTATCCTCGGTCAGCCCGGTCCTGGGTGGCGGCTTCAAGGGGCCAGTTACGGCGCACTCCAAGGCACTCCAAGTCTACGAGTTTTACAGGAACGTGTTGCAGAGGGACGGCATAGACGACGCCGGCATGGATCTCATGTCGCTCGTGAGTTGCACATACAGGAGTAGCAATTCAGAGTGGTGCAATGCCGTTTGGTGGCATGGGCGCATGTGGTTCGGGCAGACGCGTGACGGCAACGGTGTCATGGTAAGCATGGCGCGTTATCTCGATGTAATTGCTCACGAGCTGACGCACGGCGTAATCGAAACGTCGAGCAATTTGATCTACCGCGATGAAGCCGGTGCTCTGAATGAGTCGTTCTCCGACATCTTTGGTGTCATTATCCGAAACTGGTACCTGGCGGACCGAAATGACGTGACAACCTGGTCATGGGAGGTCGGATCAGGCCTTGGCCAAGGAGGCTTGCCTCTACGGGATCTGAGCGACCCGAACCGCACCGGCGATCCTGCGCATATGCGGGATTATGCATACACTATGAGCGATGATGGCGGTGTCCACACGAATAGCAACATTCATAATAAGGTGGCATATAACCTGCTGACATCGACCGGCCAGTTGAAGGAGCCTGTCCTGGAGGTTGAGGATTGGGCCGTCCTTCTATATCTTGCTATGGTCCGACTCCCGTCGTTGGCCTCCTTTGCAGATGCGCAGCGAGAATTGCATGACGTGACGAATACTTTCCTTGCAGGCAGACCGAGTGTGCAAGCCGCCGTCCATGCCGCGATCGATGACGCCTATGGTCGGGTGGGAATTTAGCGCTACTGCGCTAGTACTTCGGACTTGGACCGCGCCCGGAGGTGTTGGCAGTCACTTCACCCCAGCAGCCGTGGTGGTACTCCCATCGGGTTCGGCCACTGCGTTCGATCGCGCGGATGGAGCGTTGCCCGCACACGACGACGAGGGAGCCGTCCGGGGCGGATGTGTGGACTCCGTGAGTCCACTGCGGCCATGGATTCGGAACGGACGTCAAAGGCGTGGCGTTGCCGACCAGGGCTCGGTCGAGGTCGAAGAGGCTGAGGTTGTCACCGTCACGCAGAAGGACCCGCCGTAGACCTGGCCAGCTGTGGAACGCGAAGCCTTGCGTCACGGCGGAGGCGTCGGGCAGTGCGACTGTGGCTATCAGACGGGCGGGGATCGCCACGTGACCTCCCAGTTCGTCCATGTGCGGGCGATCACCGTATCGGTTCGACTGGAACCTGGTCGGAGTCCGGGCACGGAGCCGATGCCGGGCGGTGTCGCTGGTCCGCTCTAGAGTCCGTTCTCATGACCATTCTGATGATCGACGCCGGGCCGGCCGCTGAGGATGCCCTGCTGACCCGCACCGGAGGGGTGCCGCTGGCTCCGGTCGGGACGGTGTGGCCGCGCTGCGCGACCTGCTCGGGGCCGATGCAGTTCCTGGCGCAGATCATGCTGGCCGACCTGAGCCGTGGAGTTGGCGGGGAAGCCGAGCAGCGCGGGGGTGTGCTCGTCCTGTTCATGTGCCAGAACGACCCGGGCATGTGCGATGAGTGGAGCCCGAGTGAGGGCGCCAATCGCGCGCTGCTCTTCCCGGTGGACGGGCTTGTGCCCGTGCCGCTGCCCGAACTCGGTGCGGACGACGACGAGGAGGCGATCCTGCTCGGCGCGGTCCACACGCCCGCCTTCGAGCCGGTGGTCGACCCGGACTACGACCGGGCCCACCTGGCGTGGGCGGAGCAGACCGGCCGGTCGAGCACGGATGTCCTCGGCCAACTCGGCGGATCGCCCTCGTGGATCCAGAACGACGAGACACCGTCCTGCCCGTCCTGCGCCCGTACGATGCCGCTGATCGCCCAACTGGAGGAAGGCCCCGACCACGCCACCGCGATGAACTTCGGTGGCTGCGGCAGTGCCTACGCCTTCGCGTGCGCGCCTTGCGAGCGGGCCGTCTTCCTGTGGCAGTGCTGAACGCCGTTGGACCGCGGCCGGGCCGGAGCGAAGGCTGTCTGCGTCGCTGTGTCCGGTGCGCGGCATGAGCGACTGGTTCGAATGCGCTCTGGCGGTGCGCCTCAGCGAGGGTGTGACCGAGGGCGAGGTGGCCGAACTGCGCTGGCACCTCGGACTTGGACCACGGCCGGAGGCGTTGGCGATCGTCTCGCAGTACCTCTGTGTTGAGGTGGACGACTTCGGTGCCCCGGTCGTGGTCGAGGACGATCCCTACCCCCTCCTTGATCAGCGGGGCTTCGGCAGTGCAGGCGTGGACGGTGTCCTCGACTCGCGCCTGGATTGGGCGGAGGAGCCGGCACGCGGGTGGACCTTGACGTCTCGGCAGCAGCTGCACCCCGATGGGTTCGGCCAGCTTGGAGAACTGTGCGCCTGGCTGGCTCTGCACGTCCGAGGCGTTCACGGGGACGACGTCGCTGTGGGCTTGGGAACCATCCGGTTCTACGAGGATGTGGAGCCTCAGCCGCTCCTCTTCCGCGGGGGCCGAGTCGAATGGCCGGCGTAGCTCGTCGCGAGCACGACCTGAGCCAGGGCCCTTGCGGCCGGGCCTGGTCTGCGACTCGGCTTCTGATCCCAGGGGAGCAGGTCGGTCGATGGGTGTCGTTCCCGCTGTTTGGACCCCGTGCCGTCACGTCTCCGGCGTAGCCTTCGTCCATGGCAGAGAGCAAGGTCAAGAAGGCCGCGCCGGCGGCGAAGCCGCGGAAGCCGGAGTCGCGGGTGGCGATGGTGCGGCGGGCGCGGAAGATCAACCGGGCGTTGGCGGAGTTGTATCCGTACGCGCATCCGGAGTTGGACTTCGAGTCGCCGTTCGAGCTGGTGGTCGCCACGGTGCTGTCGGCGCAGACGACGGACCTGCGGGTGAATCAGACGACGCCGGCGTTGTTCGCGAAGTACCCGACGGCGGAGGACATGGCGGCAGCCGTGCCGGAGGAGCTGGAGGAGATCATCCGGCCGACCGGGTTCTTCCGGAACAAGGCGAAGTCGTTGATCGGCCTGTCCATCAAGCTCAGGGACGACTTCGGCGGCGAGGTGCCGAAGACCCTGGAGGAGATGGTCACTCTGCCTGGCGTGGGCCGTAAGACGGCCAACGTCGTCCTTGGAAACGCACGTGATCCTAAAACGGGAGAACCCTTCGGGTTGCGCCCGATCACAGCTCGTCTGACGGTCGCTCAGGTCGTTTCTCGACCTGCGTTCGTGTGAGGGCAGGCATGTGCGTCCCGCCCAACGGCTACCCGGCCTGGCCACGGTGGGAACTCCTGGGATAGCTCGCCTCCAGCGAGCGTGTTCCAGCGGTCCGCCCAGGGCTGTGCCATCTCCGGGCAGCACCAGACCCGGTCCCAGTTCCAGAAGGTGCGGTCGTGTGCACGCTGCACGGCCGGGCTGTAGACAACCTTGATCCGGAAGTTCTCCAGATGCCGTCTGAAAAGGATCAGCCGGATGTGCCGCCCGCCCCTCCCGCGGTGCACACCGATGACCTCCAACTGGTCGTCCTCGTTCCCGTACCGAGGCGGAAGCACCCAGAGCTTCGCCCCTGGGGCGAAATGCTTGACACCTGACGCGACCAGCTCACCGCCGGGCCCGTGCCTGGTCTCGCCGGCCACATTGGCGACGACGCAATGGTTCAGCGAGCCGCTTGGCTCCACGCTGTTCTCCGTGGTCATGACGTGCAGTGTTCAACGTGCCGAGACCGGCCCGCTATCCGATTTCCTGGGCCTCGTGCTGCATGGGCCGACGTTGCTAGGGGAGTGCGGCGAGTTCGGCGGTGGCGGCCACCGTCCTGGGGTGGGTGGACCCAAAGTGGGTTGTCCAGGCGGCGACGCAGTCGGTGAGCTGCCGTTCAGCCTCGATCCGTCGGCCCTGGGCGACGAGGACGGTGCCGAGGAGAGTGGCGGCCTCCAGTGCCCGGTGATGGGTCGGGCTGAGCATGGATTCGGACACGGCGACGGCCTCGCGGACTTCGACCTCAGCCTCTTCGAGTCGCCCGAGCCCGAACAGCGCGTGGGCGATGACTACTCCGACCGCGCCGGGGAGTCTGCGCTGGCCACCGGGAGATTGCAGGGACTCAGCCCTCGCTTCGAGCGCGACGTGCAGCGCTTCGTCGTAGCGCTTGCGGGCGGTGAGAGTTCGGGCCAGTGCGAGTGCCAGAGCAAGAGGCATCCTGCCGTCGAGCTGGGCGAGTTGGCGTCCCTGTGCGAGCGCGGCCCGCGCCGTGGCTTCCGCCTCGTCGTGTCTGCCGAGGCCGTTGAGGGCGAACACCAAGGCGTTGTTGACCGCGAGCCAGAGCGCACCCTGCTGGCTACAGGAGGTGATGATCGCCCGGCACTCCTGCTCGGCCTGGTCGAACTCGCCCAGGAAGACCAGGTTCTGGACCCGGTGGGAAGCGATCTTCAGAGTTCGCGGATGATGCGCGCCGCTGAGACTGGCGGACTCCGTCATCAGCGCCAGCGCCTCGGTAGCCGCCTGGGCATGGCGACCCGAGGCAGCGAGCGCGATGAGCTTGACGTCCCAGGCTTTCAGTCCCATGACGCCTGAGGACTGACCAGTCGCCAGAACGGCCGTCGCCAGCTCCTCAGCCTCTTGGGGGTGCCCAGCGGAGATCAGGAGCCCGGCCAGCCTCACCCGGGCCAGAGCGGTGGTCTGATGGTTGTCCCCCAGAGCTCTCGTAGCCCGCTCTACCACGTCCCGCAACTCGACCATTGCCTCGGCTGACATACCTTGCTTGCGCAACGCTCTTGCCAGGCTGATCTTGGCGACCAGCGTCTCCGCTTCGTCAGCGCCGAGCCGCTTCGTGCGCAACCGCACTGACTCTCGCAGGGCGCGCTCGGCGTTCTCGGCGCTTCCCTGCTCCATGAGTCCGTGGGCATTGCTCCACAAGTCAGCGGCGTGCCGCAGATCTCGCTGCGTGACTCGGCGCTCTCGCCAACCTGCAAGCATGTGCCACTCCTCTGTGCCAGGCGGAGTGATCTTACTGGTGCTTCTTCGTCGAGTACGGGGACGTGGAGTGATCGGTCCCGCGCCTATCCCACGCGCTGGGCGATCTGCCGCCTGCTCGTGGATCGTTCGGCGTAGCCTTCGTGCACGGCAGAGAGCAAGGTCAAGAAGGCCGCGCCGGTGGCGAAGGCGGCAGGCGCAAAGGCAGCTGTGAAGCCGGTGGTGAAGCCGCGGAAGCCGGGGTCGCGGGTGGCGATGGTGCGGCGGGCGCGGAAGATCAACCGTGAGCTGGCCGATGCCAAGTGAGTCCGGCGCTCAGTTCGTCGCGGATCGTTGAGTCGCCGCACAGGATGACGGTCATCTGGCCTACCCTGGCGCGGAGCGCGAACGATCCCCTTGCATCGATCGAGTCGGCTTCCACGTCCACCCCGTCGATTGCCAGCACGCTCAAGGACTCCTGCGCCTGGCGGAGTTCTCGCGTGAACTGGGCGATCGGAGGGAACGTCCCAGGCTCCAACTGCGCGGTTGCGGAGGATGTTGTGGAAAGGAACTCGGCCAGCGGGCTCACCATGTCGTCCTCGGGCCTGACCTGTACTGACGCAGGCAGGGCCCGGATGGTTCGTACGGTTGCCCGGGGAAGCTCTCCCTCGTGGTAGTGCGCATCCACGGACCAGGGGTGACCGTCGACGCCGCCTTGCCCGAGTGTCCTCACCCATCCGGTTCGAGGTGTGGTCAAGAGAGCAACACGAGTTCCGAACCTTCGGATGATCGCGCCCTCACTCCTGTCCGGATCGGGCCGCGGAGCACTGCTTCGATACACGGGGTCTCCCATCGGATGCCAGCGGATGCCGAGGTGCCTGTGGGGGAGGGGAGAGTCAACTCCCCTCCCCCACAGGTCAGTTTACGAGATCGTGTAGAAGACCGTGACCGGTCCGGCGGTGCAGGTCCCGCCGTCGACGGTGTAGGCCCAGGAGTGCGTGTCGTTGACCACCGAATGGCCGGGGCCGGCTGTCAGACCACCCAGCGCGCGGTGACCGTTCCAGCTGTTGTCAGCGGCCAAGGTGGTTGGGCCCCAGTCCTGTGCGCTGACGCCACCGTTGTCGACCAGGTCCACCTCCCACGAGTAGAACCATGCCTTGCTGTAGACGTAGAAGCTGGTGTAGAGGTCACCGCCGCGCGTCCCGTCGCCCCAGGGATCGAACTCGACAGATGCCCCGCCACAGTCCCCCCACAGCTCCCCAGAGACGTTCGGCGTCACTACCCCCTTGGAGGTGGCCGGATTCGGCGTGGGCTTTACCGCTTCCGCCTTCTTGAGTGCCGACGCCAGGTCTGTGGGGCTGGCGTCCTTCTTAACGGAGTACTCGACGCCGTTTGGCGCCGTGAGGATCTTGTACCCGTTCTTATCGGCGACGGCCCGGTTGTACCCGGACACCCGCATCGTGGTCTCGATCTTGACCTTGTGGCCGGTGGCCAGAGCCGTCTTGATCGCCGCATCGGTGACCGAGTCACCGGTGGCCGAGCTGACCGCCCCCGCGGTGTGCTGCGGTGCGGCGGTCGCCGCAGTCGTACCGGCCAGGGTGAGCGCAAGGACCGCGCAGGACACGGCTATCTGCTTGAGCATGTGTTTCCCCTCCCCTACTGCCGTGGTTCCCAAGGTGCTTGGTGCACCTGGCGTGACGGCAGTTATTCGAACGTACGGCCCAGTCGGGGTGGACGTGTCGGCTTGGATCCCCGATGGCCGGAACGAGCCTCGGAGGGACTGATTCCGGGCCGTCGGGTACGGAGTCGCACCTGCGAGGCATGTGGGGGTACCAATCGGCAGCCTGCCGTCGGTCGCTCGGCGTAGCCTTCGTGCATGGCAGAGAGCAAGGTCAAGAAGGCCGCGCCGGCGGCGAAGTCGGCAGCCGCGAAGCCGACGGTGAAGCCGCGCAAGCCGGAGTCGCGGGTGGCGATGGTGCGTCGGGCGCGGAAGATCAACCGCGAGCTGGCGGAGCTGTATCCGTACGCGCACCCGGAGCTGGACTTCGAGTCGCCGTTCGAGCTGGTGGTCGCCACCGTTCTGTCGGCGCAGACGACGGACCTTCGGGTGAATCAGACGACGCCGGCGTTGTTCGCGAAGTACCCGACGGCGGAGGACATGGCGGCGGCGGTGCCGGAGGAGCTGGAGGAGATCATCCGGCCGACCGGGTTCTTCCGGAACAAGGCGAAGCTGCTGATCGGCCTGTCCATCAAGCTCAGGGACGACTTCGGTGGCGAGGTGCCGAAGACCCTGGATGAGATGGTCACTCTGCCTGGCGTGGGCCGTAAGACGGCCAACGTGGTCCTTGGAAACGCACGTGATCCTAAAACGGGAGAACCCTTCGGTGCGGCGGGAACGACGTCGCTGGTTTCAGCGGCGTAGCCGGACCTGAGTCCGGGGTCGGCCGGATACCAGCCACCATCTCCGGCAGGAATTGTCCGTGTATCGGCACGGGGCTCGGTGAACGGTCACGGCCGCTCACGCGATCCGGCAGAATCGTGGTCGTGACAAGTGCCGACGACCCGCACGCGAACCAAACGGTCGGCGACGCCGCCCGCGGGAACGGTTCGTACCAGCCCTTCGCCCACCTCACGACGGAGCACTCGGCGCTCTACCGTCAGGTCATGGGTGCGTTCGTCCGGGCCAAACAGGAGTTCAGCGTCCACCTGCGGCCGGAGGACGTCCACCTGGGCCTGCCGGCTGAGGGCCGTCCGCCGGTGGAGAGCGTGGCGACGGCGCTGGAGCGGCTCGCCAGGTGGGGGAATCTCCGGGCGGACCCTGACACCGGCAGGGTCACCGCGCTGGAGGACTTCTACCGCTCCCGCTACATCTACCAGTTGACCCGCGAGGGTGAGGCCGCCGAGGAGGCGCTGGCGGCCTACGACGAGGCGCTGGGCCGGCGCGGCGAACTCCAGGCGGTGGCGCTCGCCGACATCGCCGTACAGCTGCGGGCGCTGCTCGCGCTGGTCGGGCAGCCCGTGCCGGATCCGGCGGTGGCGCACCTTGCGCTGCTCGCCCTGGTGGACCGGTTCTCCGGCCTGGCCGAGAACGCGCGGGCGTTCATGAGTTCGCTGCAACGCACGGTCGACCTGCACGATGCCGAGGTCGAGGTGTTCCTCGCCTACAAACAGCGGCTGATCGAGTACCTGGAGCGCTTCATCGAGGACCTGGTCACCCGGGGCGCCGAGATCGCGGGACTGTTGGAGCGCCTGGGGACACCGCACGAGGGCCCGGTCGGCCCGCTGCTGCGGCTGGCCGCCGCACGCGAGGCTTCCGACACGGCTCCGGACGCCGCGGCCGAGGCGCTGACCGCCGCCGAGCGGCGCTGGTACGGGCGCTGGGAGGGACTGCGGGCATGGTTCCTGAGCGTGCCGGGCCGCAGTTCCCAGGCGAAGCTGCTGCGCTCGGCGGCCCGCCAGGCGGTCCCGCAGTTGCTGGGTGTGGTGCAGGCGTTGAACGAGAGAAGGGCCGGTCGGTCGGACCGCTCCGCGGACTTCCGGGAGCTGGCCCGCTGGTTCGCGCAGGCCCCCGACGACCAGGCCCGGCACCGGTTGTGGCGCTCGGCGTTCGGGCTGCACTCGGCCCGGCACCTGACCATCGACCAGGAGGCACTGGCCGCCCGCGAGACCGACCCCGTGCCCGCCTCGGCCTCGTGGTACGACGCGCCGGGTGTACGGATCAGTCCGCAGCTACGCCGTACCGGCTCGTACGAGCGGCGCGGCCGCGCACGGGCCGTCCAGGACCGCGGCGAGGCCAAGGCGTACCTGGCGGAGCTGGCACGCAAGCAAGCCGAGCAGACGGCGGCGGCCAGGGCACGGTTGGCCACCGACGGCGAGGTGCGGCTGAGCGATCTGGGCGAGCTCGATCCGGCGGCCTTCCGGCTGTTCCTGCGACTGCTCGGGGACGCGCTGTCCGCATGGCGGCCCGGTACAGACACGGTCGCCGTCACCACCAACGACGGGACGATGGAGATCAGACTGACCAGGCTGCCGGGCGGCGGCACCGCGGAGGTCCACACCCTCGACGGTGTACTGCGCGGGCCGGAGCACCTCGTAGGGATCACCGACCTGACGGCGGACCGCGAGAGCGCCGGGAGCCCGCGATGACCGACCGGACGACAGGCGGGACGGCCGACAGCCGGCTGGGCGACGCACTCGTCGCGCAGCGGACGGAGGAGGTCCGCCGGGCGGCGCGGGCGCTGCTCCGCAGACCCCTGCTGCGCGCGGGCACCGACGACTTCCGCCTGGTCCGGCAGCACGCCACCGAACTGCGGACCTGGTTCGACCGCAACACCGGATGGGCGTTGCTGGTGGACTCCGAGGTGGCCCGGCTGCGCCGCGTTCCCGGCCGGGACACCGACCCGACCCACCCGGCCCGTGACCAGCGGAGCGGGCTGCCGTTCTCCCGCCGCCGCTACGTACTGGTATGCCTGTGCCTGGCCGTGCTGGAACGCGCCGACCAGCAGATCGCCCTCGGTCGGCTGGCCGAGCAGGTGGTGCTCGCCGCCGCGGACCCGGCTCTGGAGACGGCCGGGGTCGACTTCGCCCTTTCCGACCGCGAGCAGCGCACCGACCTGGTCGCCGTGGTCCGTCTGCTGCTCACCTGGGGCGTGCTGGCCAAGGTCGCCGGCGACGAGGACGCCTTCCTCAAGTCCGCCGGCGACGCGCTATACGACGTGGACCGCCGGGTGCTGGCCGGGCTCCTGATCTCCCGGCGCGGACCGAGCACCGTCCGGGCGGGCGGCTTCGAGGAACGGCTCGCCGAACTCAACACCGAGGCGATGCCGGACAGCGACGAACTGCGCAACCGCGCACTGCGGCACACCCTGACCCGGCGGCTGCTGGACGACCCGGTGCTCTATCTGGACGAGCTGTCGGAGGCCGAGGCCGGCTATCTCTCCTCGCAGCGCGGTGCGTTGACCCGTCGCATCGGCGAACTCACCGGCCTGGTGCCGGAGGTGCGGGCCGAGGGTCTGGCGATGGTAGACCCGGACGACGACCTGACCGACCTGCGGATGCCCGAGCAGGGCACCGAGGGCCATGTCGCCCTGCTGGTCGCTGAGTACCTGGCGGGCAAGGGCGCCACCGTCCCGCTGGCAGAGCTGCACCGCCAGGTGGCCGGCTGGGGGCTCGACCACGCGGGCTTCTGGCGGCGCAGTGCCACCGCCCCCGGCGCCGAGGTGGAGCTGACCGGACAGGCCGTGGAGCGGCTGACGGCGCTCGGCCTGCTGGAGCGCGTGACGGTCGCGGACGGCGCCCCGGCGGTCCGGCCCCGCCCGGCGCTGGACCGCTACCGGGTCGGCGAGACCGTCCTGTTGGAGCCGGGCGGGCGCGCCCCGAAGAAGAGCACAGCGGACCGGACGAAGAGTACGGCAAACCACCGGAAGGCCAGGACCTGATGAGCACCACCGTCTCCATGCCGCTGCCCGTACCGGGCCGTACCCGCTGGCAACCGCTCCGGACCGGCCTGGTCGACCTCTTCTACTACGACGTCGAGGAGTTCCACTTCCGCGACGGCCGTCTGCTGCTGCGCGGCAACAACGGCACCGGGAAGTCCAAGGTGCTCGCCCTCACCCTGCCCTTCCTGCTGGACGGCGACCTGTCCCCGCACCGGGTCGAACCGGACGCCGACCCCAAGAAGCGGATGGAGTGGAACCTGCTGCTCGGCGGCGAGCACCCCCACCCCGAGCGGCTCGGCTACACCTGGATCGAGTTCGGCCGCCTCGACGAGGACGGTACAGCCCGCTACACCACCCTCGGCTGCGGGCTCAAGGCGGTGGCAGGCCGGGGCATCGCACGGCACTGGTACTTCGTCACCGACCGGCGCGTCGGCGCGGACCCGGTCGACGGCGGTCTCAGGCTGCTCGACTCCACCGGCGCCGCGATCGGCCGCGACCGGCTGACCGAGGCGATGGACGGGCGCGGCCTGGTGTACGACTCCGCCCGGACCTATCGGCGCGCGGTGGACGAGGCGCTGTTCGGTCTCGGCGAGCAGCGCTACGCAGCCCTGGTGGACCTGCTGGTGCAGTTGCGCCAGCCGCAGCTGTCCAAGCGGCCGAGCGAGAAGGCCCTCTCCCAGGCGCTCACCGAGTCGCTGCCGCCGATGGACCAGGCTGTGGTCGCCGACGTCGCCGAGGCGTTCCGCTCGCTGGACGAGGAGAAGGAGCAGCTGGCGGTGATGGTCGCGGCCGAACGCGCCGCCACCGCCTTCCTCCAGCACTACCGCCGCTACGCCCAGGTGGCCGCCCGGCGCAAGGCCCGCGCGCCGCGGGCCCAGCATTCCCGGTACGAGTCGCTGCGTGCCGAACTGAACACCGCCGAAGTGGACTTCGAGGCTGCCGGCACCGCCCTGGAGGAGGCCGAGGCCCGGTTGGAGGACCTCGACCGCAGCCGTACCGGCCTGCGGGCCAGGGACGAGGCCCTGCGGGCCGGCCCCGAGATGCGCAGCGCCCGCGAGCTGGAGCAGGCGGCCGAGCTGGCGCAGCGCACCGCGCGGGACGCCGAACGAGCCGAGGCGGACCGCTCCCGGGCCGCCGCCGAGTCAGCCCGGTACGTGGCCCGCCTGGGCGCCGCCCGTTCGCGGGCCGAGGCCGCCGAGCGGGCGCAGGAGACCGGGCTGGCCGGAGCCGCCGCGGCGGCTGCCGAGGCCCGGTTGGACCGGCAGCACCACGACCGGATCACCCGCCCGCTCGCCGAGGGGGACACCCCGGAGGCCGCGGGGCAGGCCGCTGCCGAACTCACCGACCGCCGGCTGCGCTCCGTCGCCCTGGTCGAGGAGCAACTGGCCGCCACCCAGGACGCCGCTCGGGCACTCGACCGGGCACGCGGGCGGTTGGAGGAGGCGGATGCCGAGCTGGCCCGCCGGGCCGACCTGCGGGCCGAGGCCGCGCAGAGCGCGGTTCAGGCCGGTGAGGACCACCTCGCCCGGGTCCGGTCCCATTTCGCCTCCTGCACGCTGCTGCGCCCGGCCGACCCGGAGGGCATGCTGGACGAACTCGCCCAGTGGGTCGAGACACTGGGCGGCCCCGATCCGGCCAGGACCGCGGCCCAGCAGGCCGCCGCCACCACCGGCGGCGAACTCGCCCGCAGCCGGGCCGCCCTCGCACTCGGGCGTGCCGAGACCCGGGAACGGGTCGGCAGCTTGCAAGCCGAGCTGGCCGAGCTGCGCTCCGGCGCCCGACGCGGGCCGAACCCGCCGTACACCCGCTCCGCCGGGGCCCGTCGGGACAGGCCCGGTGCCCCGCTCTGGCGCCTGGTGGACTTTACCGACGACTCCGGTCTGACGGACAGCGTGCGGGCCGGTCTGGAAGCGGCCATGGAGGCGTCCGGGCTGCTCGACGCATGGGTCGGCCCCGACGGGACGGTCGCCTCCGCCGACACCGGGGACACCCTGGTGACCGTCGGCGCACCCGTGGACGGGCCGTCGCTCGCCGCCGTCCTGCACCCCGCCGTCGACCGGGAGGACTCCCCCGCTTCGTCCGTGTCGGACGAAGCGGTGTCCCGGCTGTTGGCCGGGATCGGCCTGCTCGGCCCGGTGGAGGAGCTTCCGCGCAGTGGGAGCTGGATCGCTTCCGACGGCCGTTTCCGGTTCGGCGTGCTCACCGGAGCCTGGTCCAAGCCCGCCGCCGAGTACCTCGGGGAGGGCGCCCGCGAGCAGGCCCGGCGCGCCAGGATCACCGCCATCGAAGCAGAACTCGCCGAATGCGCGGCTCAGCTGGACACCTTGGCAGGCGAGGACGAGGCTCTGGAGGCCGACGAACACCGGCTTGCCGCCGAGCAGGCCGGGATGCCGGACGACTCCGCCCTGCGCGCCGCCCACGCCGCGTCGACGGCAGCCCGCGCCGAACACGCCCGGACCGCCGAACGGCGTCAGGCAGCCGACCAGGAAGCCGCGGACGCCTCCGCCGAGGTGGACCAGGTCGTCGGCGAACTGCACAGCCTCGCCGACGAACTCGCCCTCCCTGTCACCGCCAGGGAGCTGCGCGAGGTACGCGAGGCCGTGAGTGCCTACCGCGAAGCCCTTGCCGCGCTCTGGCCCGCCGTACGCGAGGCACGCGCCGCGCGGTCCGCGCTCGCGGTCGAGGAGGCCGACCACCAACGGGCCGCCGAGCACACCGCAGAGCTGGCCGAGCGTTCCCGCACGGCGGCCCGGGAATCCGTCGCCGCCGTCGAGCGCCACCAGACGCTCCAGTCCACCGTCGGCACGGCCGTCGCCGAACTGCAGCGCCAACTCGCCGACGTGGCAGCGGCCCTGCGGGACACCGACGAGCGCGAGCGGGCCACCCGCCGCGAGCAGAACGCGGCCACCGGCCGCCAGGCCGCCGCCGACGCCCTGCGCACCCGGGTACGCGCCGAGATCGAGGACACCGCCGGCACCCGTGCCGAGGCCATCGACGCGCTGCGCCGCTTCGCCGCCACCGGCCTGCTCACCGTCGCCCTGCCGGATCTCGAACTCTTCGGCGACTCCTGGGCACCCGAA
Source organism: Kitasatospora sp. MAP12-44 (assembly GCF_029892095.1). Taxonomy (NCBI): domain Bacteria; kingdom Bacillati; phylum Actinomycetota; class Actinomycetes; order Kitasatosporales; family Streptomycetaceae; genus Kitasatospora; species Kitasatospora sp. MAP12-44. The sequence continues at coordinate 3,975,836 of NZ_JARZAE010000004.1, read as the reverse complement.
CCCGCCGTCCGCCTCGCCCGCGCCGTCGAACGCGAGCTGGAGTCCGTCGACGACTCCGACCCGGCCTGGGAGCGGGTCCAGCGCCGGATCACCGAGGAGCTCAAGGATCTCTCCGACGCCCTGTCCCGGCACGGCCACACAGCGGCGGCCCGGATGCTGGAGGACGGCCTGGTGGTCGACATCCTCTTCCAGGGCCGCGAACGCTCCGTCCCCGAGCTGGCCGGCGCCCTCGCCACCGAGGTCGCCGACCGGCAGCGGCTGCTCTCCGCCCGCGAGCAGGAGATCCTGGAGAACCACCTGGTCACCGAGGTCGCGGGAACCCTCCAGGAACTGGTCGGCGCCGCCGAGCACCAGGTCCTGCGGATGAACGCGGAGCTGAAGGATCGCCCGACCAGCACCGGCATGCTGCTCCGCCTGGTCTGGCGACCGGCCCGCAACGCACCCGGCGGCCTGGCCGCAGCCCGGGACCGCCTGCTGCGCCAGTCGTCCGACGCCTGGACCGCCGCCGATCGGACGGCCCTCGGCGACTTCCTCCAGGCCCAGATCGACCGGGCCCGCACCGACAACCCCGCCGGAACCTGGCTGGAGCACCTCACCACTGCGTTGGACTACCGCTCGTGGCACGAGTTCGGCATCGAGCGGCACCAGCACGGCAAGTGGCAGCCCGCCACGGGACCTGCGTCGGGCGGCGAACGCGTCCTGGCCGTCTCCCTGCCGCTGTTCGCCGCCGCGTCCTCGCACTACGCCTCGGCCGGCAGCCCGCACGCCCCCCGCCTGGTCACCCTGGACGAGGCCTTCGCGGGCGTCGACGACGACTCCCGGGCCAAGTCCCTGGGTCTGCTCGCCGCCTTCGACCTGGACGTGGTGATGACCTCCGAACGCGAGTGGGGCTGCTACCCGCAGGTCCCGGGCCTGGCCATCGCGCAGCTCTCCCGGGTGGACGAGATCGCCGCCGTCCTGGTGACCCGCTGGGAGTGGGACGGGCACCAGCGCACCCGTACACCCGATCCGGCCGTTCCGGCCCAGCGCCAGGTTGGTCCGGGCGAGTGACCGCCGACCTGCCACGTCTGCGCCGCCTGCTCGGCACGCCCGAGACAGCCTGGCTGGTCGACCGGGTCCGTCGACGCCTCGAAGCCGAGCAGCCACTGGACACCACGCTCACCCGCAGCGGCGCCGACGAGGCCGAACGCGCCGCCGTCGCCCGTCTTCTGGGACGCGCTCCCAGGCCCGGACGGTCGCTGTCGGTGCCGCTGCCGGCCGTGGACGGGACACTCCGGGCCAGCGGTGCCTGCCCGGACGGGCTCGCCGCCGCCGTCGTCGCCCTCACCGGGCCGGTCACCTTGCGACAGGAGACCGCCGACGAGCTGAGCCGAGCCTGGGACCACGCCTTCGCCGCCCTGGCGGATGCGGTCGCCGCTCGACCCGAGCTGGCCGACTGGTACCGGGAGCTGCACGCCACCGGTCTGGTCCGCCGCCTCGCCCGCACCCCGGAGGAGGCCGCACCGCTCCTCACCACGCTCGCCCGGATCCTCCCCCGCCTGCCGCTTTCACCTCCGCAGTCCCTCAGCACCTTCGCCGCCAGGGTCACCGGCGACGCCCACGCCCTCGACCACGGGCCGCTCGCCACCCTCACCCTCGACGCCGTCCGCGCCCTCACCGGGGCGCCGGCCGGGCCCGGTGCCGGCCGGCGCCGCGACACCTGGGCCGCCGCCGGGCTCCTCCTGGACGAACTCTCCTCCCAGGCTCTTGTGCTCAACCTGCCCGGCGACGACCACACCGCCACCGGCCGCGCGCTGACCGCCCTGGCGGCCGTCGGCCAGCCCGCCGTGCTGACCCTCCGCCAGCTCCTCGGGGACGCTCCGCAACCGCCGCGCGGCGGGGTGGCGTACGTCTGCGAGAACCCCGCCGTCATGCTCGCCGCCGCTGATCTGCTGGGCGCTCGCTGCCCGCCCCTGGTCTGCCTCCAGGGCCAGCCCAGCACCGCCGCCCTGCGCCTGCTCCGCCTCTACGCCGACGCCGGCTGGACCTTGCAGTACCACGGCGACTTCGACTGGGGCGGCGTCCGCATCGCAACCCGCCTGCTGTCCCACGTCCCGTGGACCCCGTGGCGGTACACCGCCGACGACTACCGGGCGGCCCTCACTGCCCACCCGCACACCGGGCCCCTGGCCGGCAGCGCTGCCGAGACCCCGTGGGACCCCGGTCTCGCGGCTGAACTCAGTCGAGCCGGCCGCCGGATCGAGGAGGAACTGGTGCTCACCGCCCTCCTCGACGACCTGGGACACCTCGCGCCCTGAGGGCGACTGACCCAGGCGTGGCGGACCGTAGTGAGGGCGCCGACGATGCCGTCATCCGGTCTTACTCGGAGATCTCACGTAGAGCCGGCGGCGTCCGGCGTAACCTGCCTTCATGGCAGAGAGCAAGGTCAAGAAGGCCGCGCCGGCGGCGAAGGCGGCAGCCGCGAAGCCGACGGTGAAGCCGCGGAAGCCGGAGTCGCGGGTGGCGATGGTGCGGCGGGCGCGGAAGATCAACCGGGCGTTGGCGGAGCTGTATCCGTACGCGCATCCGGAGCTGGACTTCGAGTCGCCGTTCGAGCTGGTGGTCGCCACCGTTCTGTCGGCGCAGACGACGGACCTGCGGGTGAACCAGACGACGCCGGCGTTGTTCGCGAAGTACCCGACGGCGGAGGACATGGCGGCAGCCGTGCCGGAGGAGCTGGAGGAGATCATCCGGCCGACCGGGTTCTTCCGGAACAAGGCGAAGTCGCTGATCGGCCTGTCCATCAAGCTCAGGGACGACTTCGGCGGCGAGGTGCCGAAGACCCTGGAGGAGATGGTCACTCTGCCTGGCGTGGGCCGTAAGACGGCCAACGTCGTCCTTGGAAACGCACGTGATCCTCAAACGGGAGAACCCTTCGGGGTGCCGGGGATCACGGTGGACACCCACTTCGGGCGGCTGGCCCGGCGGTTCGGGTGGACGGCGGAGGAGGACCCGGTGCTGGTCGAGGCCGCGGTCGCGGAGATCTTCCCGAAGTCGGAGTGGACGATGCTCTCGCACCGGGTGGTCTTCCACGGCCGCCGGATCTGCCACTCCCGCAAGCCGGCCTGCGGAGCGTGCCCGATCGCGCCGCTCTGCCCGTCGTACGGGGAGGGCGAGACCGATCCCGAGAAGGCCCGCAAGCTGCTGAAGTACGAGAAGGGCGGCCAGCCCGGCCAGCGCCTCAAGCCGCCGGCGGACTACCCCGGCCGGCCTGCGGCCCCGGCCCCCGCCCCGGCTGCGCAGTCGTAGTGAGCACGACGGAGAGGGACGGCCTGGTGACGACAAGCAGCGGCGCGGTGGACCTGCCGGCCCACGACGGGTTGCCCGCCTGGCTGCTGCCGGTGCGGGCGGCTGCCGAGACGGTCCGGCCGGAGCAGCTCAGCCGGTTCCTGCCGCCGGCCGAGGGCGGGCGGCACTCGGCCGTCCTGTTGCTCTTCGGCGAGGGGGCCGGGGGGCCCGACCTGCTGCTGATCGAGCGCTCCAGCTCACTGCGCGCGCACGCCGGCCAGGTCTCGTTCCCCGGCGGTGCGCTGGACGCGGGTGACGGTGACCCGCAGGGCGCCGGCCCGGTCGCTGCGGCGCTGCGCGAGGCGGCGGAGGAGACCGGGCTCGACCCGGCGGGCGTCCAGGTCTTCGCGACGCTGCCCGCGCTCTACATCCCGGTCAGCGACTTCGTGGTGACCCCGGTGCTGGGCTGGTGGCGCCGGGAGAGCCCGGTGGCGCCGGTGGATCCGGGCGAGACGGGCGCGGTCTTCCGGGTCCCGCTCGCCGAGCTCACCGACCCGGCGCGCCGCGGCCGCTACCGGCACCCGTCGGGCTTCAGCGGTCCGGCCTTCGAGGTGGCCGACCGGGTGGTCTGGGGCTTCACGGCCGGGGTCATCGACCGGGTCCTGCACCTGAGCGGGCTGGAGCTCCCCTGGGACAGCTCCCGCTCGGTCGACCTGGCTGACCACTGACCGACCGCTGACCGACCACCGACCGAGCGCTGCGGACCGCTGACCGGGCGGGTACGTACGGGTCGCGCGCATGGCCGGGCGGGACCGGGGGCAGGACCGGGTTGGTAGGTCCGGTGCCGGGCCGCACCACGTCCATGGGAGGGTGGCTGCGTGAACGTGCTGGATCTGCTGCTGCTCGCCGCCGCGATCGGATTCGCCGTGTCGGGCTACCGGCAGGGCTTCGTCGTCGGCATCCTCTCCGTCCTGGGCTTCCTCGGCGGCGGGCTCATCGCTGTCGAACTGCTGCCGCTGGTGCTCCGCCACCTCAGCCCGGGGACCACCGCCTCGGTGGTGGCGATCGTCGTGGTGATCGTCTTCGCGGCGATCGGGCAGGCGGCCACGACCCAGCTCGGCTGGAAGCTGCGCGGGCGGATCGGCGGCAGTCCGGCAAAGGCACTGGACGCCTTCGGCGGCTCGGTGGTGAACGTCCTGTCGATGCTGCTGGTCGCCTGGCTGATCGGCTCGGCGCTCGCGGGCACCTCGATGCCGACGGTCTCCAAGCAGGTCAGGACGTCGCGGGTGCTCAGCGGGGTGCAGGACGCGCTGCCCTCGGACGCGCCCAACTGGTTCGCCGACTTCAGCAAGGTGCTGTCCCGCAACGGCTTCCCGCAGGTCTTCAACCCCTTCGAGCACGAGCCGATCACCGAGGTGGAGCCGCCGGATCCGGCGCTGGCCGGCAGCCCGGCGCTGGCCAAGGCCCGGCTGAGCCTGGTCAAGGTGGTCGGCACCGCGACCTCCTGCGGCAAGACGCTGGAGGGCAGTGGGTTCGTCTTCGCCCCGCACCGGGTGATGACCAACGCCCACGTGGTGGGCGGGGTGGACGAGCCGACGGTCCAGATCGGCGGCACCGGCCCGCTCTACGACGCCACCGTGGTGCGCTACGACTGGCAGCGCGACATCGCGATCCTGGATGTGCCGAAGCTGACCGCGCCCCCGCTGGCCTTCGCGGGGGACGCGCGGACGAACGACAGCGCGATCGTGGCCGGCTTCCCGGAGAACGGTCCGTTCAATGTGCAGCCCGCCCGGATCCGCGGCGAGATCCAGGCCAACGGACCGGACATCTACCACCGCGGCCAGGTGGTCCGGGACGTCTACTCGGTCCGCTCGGAGGTCCGCCAGGGCAACAGCGGCGGTCCGCTGCTGACGCCGGACGGGCTGGTGTACGGGGTGGTCTTCGCGAAGTCGCTGGACAGCGCGGACACCGGCTACGCGCTGACCGCGGCCGAGGTCAAGCCGGACGCGACGGCGGGCGCCACGGCCACCGGGCAGGTGGACACCCAGGGTTGCGCACTGTAGCCGGTCGTGTCGTCGGCCGGTGGTGACGGTGTGTCGGTCCGGTATCAGGCGGTCCGTCAGTTCCTCCTGATAGCGTCGGCGGCGCTCACCCGTTCGGCTCAACAGAGCCGCCGCGGGCGCCCCGAACTGGAGGTCACCAAACGTCATGATGGGTCACTCGCACGCGGTCAGCGGCGCTTTGCTTTACGCGGGTTCCGCGCCCTTTCTGCCGCCGCTGCTGCTGCACACCCACCTGAAGCCGGCTGACATCCTGCTCGGCACCGTGCTCTGCGCCGGCGCCGCGCTGCTGCCCGACCTGGATCACCACGACGGCACGATCGCCAACTTCCTCGGTCCGGTCTCGAAGCTGCTCTGCCGCTTCGTCGCCTGGGCCTCCGGTGGTCACCGGCACGCCACCCACTCGTTCTTCTTCGTCGCGCTGATGGGTGCGGGCACCTGGGCCGGCGTGACCTACCTCGGCCGGTACTTCACGCTGGGCATGACGTTCTTCCTGCTGGCCCTGGCGGTCAAGGCGCTACGGCTCCACGTACCCGGCCATGGGCACACCAGCTGGCTGACCGTCATCGGGCTCGCGGTGGCGGGCACGGTGGTGATGGACCGGTGGATGCCGAACGCGCCGGGGTGGCTGCCGTACGCGGTCGCCCTCGGCACCCTCGCCCACCTGATGGGCGACTGCCTCACCAAGATGGGTGCGCCGCTGCTCTGGCCGCACAAGCAGCGCTACGAGATCGTGCTGATCAAGCGGACCGGCAACGACGTGGAGACCAAGGTGCTGGTCCCGATCATGGGTGTGGCGACCGTCGCCCTGCTCTGGTTCACGGCGGTGCAGCCGGGGATAGTCGGCTGACACCACCGTGATGGCTACTGGCGGCGCGGGGCTCAGGCCTCGCGCCGCAGTCGTGCGCCGACCCAGCGGGCGCGCCGACCGAGGATGCGGGGGATGCCCAGTGGGTGCGGCTCGGTGTGCGACTGCGGTGAGCCCTGCGGTCGCTCTGGCTGGTGCGGAGGAGTCAACGGGGTGCGGCTGAGGCGCCGTCCGCGGGGCGCGGCGGTGCGATCGGGCGTCCAGGTCATGAACAATGGATGCCCGTGCGCCCGTGGGGGTAACCACCCGGTTCCGGGCGAAATGGCCCATGCCAGAGTCATGTGAACATCTGCTCGGACAAGCCGAGTTGACGATCAGCCGGTTATCCGCCCCCATACCGCCTGCGGCTACCGCGTGCGCCTACCGCCTGTTCCTACCGCTTGTGCTCCCGCACCCAGTTGATCAGCTCCGCGTTGAACTCCTCCGGAGCTTCCTCGTGCGGGAAGTGCCCGACGCCCGGCAGCAGCCGCCAGCGGTACGGCGCCTGCACGTACTCGCCCGAGCCGAGCGCGGTGTGCGCGAGCAGCACCGGATCGGCCGCGCCCTGGATGTGCAGGGTGGGCGCGGTGACCGGCTTCTTCATCCGGCGTACGAACTGGATGCCGTCCGGTCGTGCCATCGAGCGCACCAGCCAGCGGTACGGCTCGATCGAGCAGTGGGCGGTGCTGGGGATCCGCATCGCGTTGCGGTAGTTGTCGACCGCCTCGTCGTCCAGCATGTTCGGCCCGGTCCAGTCGGTCAGATAGCCGCCGATCTGCGCGGCGTCGTCCGCGACCAGGCGGCGCTCGGGTATCCAGGGGCGCTGGAAGCCCAGCACGTGGTCGAAGGCCGCCATCTGCTTGCGATCCTGCAGCAGCCCCCGGCGCAGTCGGCGGGGGTGCGCGGCGGAGACCACCGTCAGGCTCTGGATCACCGACGGGCGCATCACGGCGGCCACCCAGGAGAGCGAGCCGCCGGTGTCATGGCCGACCAGGTGGGCGCTGTGCTCGCCCAGCGAGCGGATCACGCCGGTGATGTCGAGCGCGAGGTTGGTGGGGTCGTAGCCGCGCGGCGTGCGGTCGCTGCCGCCCATGCCGCGCAGATCCAGCGCGACGGCGCGGTAGCCCGCCGCCGCCAGCGCAGCCATCTGGTGCCGCCAGGCCCACCAGTACTGCGGCCAGCCGTGCACCAGCAGCACCAGTGGGCCGCTGCCCTGCTCGGCGATGTGGAACCGCGCGCCGTTGGCCGCCAGGTCGCGGTGCAGCCACGGTCCGGGCATCCGGACGTTCCAGCCGATCGCCCGGTCGGTGCGCGGCGCCGCGGCGGTGCCGTCGGCGGCCGCGCTGCTCTGCTGGGCGGGGCCCGCACCCGGGCCGGTCTGCTGGGCGGGGCCCGGATCGGCGCTCAGGCCGGCCGGCGTGGGCGGTTCGGGCTTCTGGTCGAGCGGCATACCGAGAGCGTTTCACATTCGCGCCGAGAACACGGCCACGGCACTCGTTCGGGCTAGAGAAGATCCGGTTCGTGTGCGCCGGATCACGGCGGTTCGCCGCGCCGCGGAGGCCGCAGACGGCAGGTCAGCGCTCCAGTGCCGCCAGCTCGGCCGCGGTGGCCGGGCGCGGGCGGGCGTTCTTCAGGACGTCGGCGGTCGCCTGCGCGCCCTCGATGGTGCGGTGCGGCGGCTCGATCTTCTTGAACGACCTGACCGCCAGCCAGGCGAGCAGCGCCCCGAGCACCACATACAGGCCGCCCACCACGGCGAAGGCGCAGCCGAGCGGGATCGCCAGCAGCCAGCGCAGCAGGTAGGCCAGCGCGAAGCTGAACATCGGCAACGAGGCCAGCATGAAGACACCGGCCACGATGCCCGAGACGCTGCCGGACACCCCGCGCTTGACGTCCTGTCGGATCTCGGCCTTTGCGAGTGCGATCTCGTCGTGCACCAGGGCCGACAGGTCGGCGGTGGCCGCGGCGAACAGCTGCCCTACCGACCGCTCGCCTTCATAGGGCACGCGGGAGCTTCCGGTCGGGCCTGCGGTTCCTGCGGACATCTGGTCTTCTCCTCTGCTGAGATTTCGGACAGCTCAGATCATGCCTCTACCGGCCAGTCGGGCACCACTTCGGCCCGCCCGCAAGCGACGACGTGTCACCCGAGGGCCATGGCTAAGCCCGTCCCGGCTGGGGCTGCTGGGGCGGGTGCGGTACGTCCTGCTGGTAGACATCGGGGATCCCGTCGCCGTCGCTGTCCCGGTCCTCCTCCTCGCACAGCTGGCGGTAGTGCCGGTTGCGCAGCTTGAGCAGGACGGTCGCCACCACGGCGCAGAGCAGCGAACCGATCAGCACGGCGGCCTTCGCCCGGTCGGCGAGTACCAGGTCGTGCGGGAAGGCGAGTTCGCTGATCAGCAGCGACACGGTGAAGCCGATGCCCGCCACGGTGGAGACCGCGAACAGGTCGGCCCAGCTGAGTTGCGGGTTGAGCTCCGCCCGGGTGAACCGGGCGGCCAGCCAGGTGCCGCCGAAGATGCCGAGCGTCTTGCCGACCAGCAGCCCGAGCACGATGCCAAGCGGCATCGCCTGGGTGAACACGTCGTGGATCGCCGAGAGCGAGATCGTCACCCCGGCGGCGAAGAGGGCGAAGATCGGCACCGCCACCCCGGCGGAGAGCGGCCGGACCAGGTGCTCGATGTGCTCGCCGGGGGATTGCTCCTCGCCCTCCTCCCGGTGGCACCGCAGCAGCAGCCCCATCGCCACGCCCGCCACCGTCGCGTGCACGCCGCTCTCGTGCATCAGGGCCCAGATGACGAACGCCAGCGGGACGAAGAGGTACCAGCCGTGCACCCCGCGCCGGTGCAGGAGCCAGAACAGCACCAGCCCGGCCAGCGAGAGCCCGAGCGCCCAGAACTTGATCCCGGAGCTGTAGAAGACCGCGATGATCAGGATCGCGATAAGGTCGTCCACCACCGCCAGGGTCAGCAGGAAGGCCCGTAGTGCGGACGGCAGATGACTGCCCACCACGGCCAGCACGCCGAGCGCGAAGGCGATGTCGGTGGCGGTCGGGATGGCCCAGCCGCCCGGGTGTCCGCCGGACCCGCTGTTGGCCACCGCGAACACGATCGCCGGCAGCGCGACGCCGCTGACCGCCGCGACGACCGGCAGCGCGGCGGCACTTGGGTTGCGCAGCTCGCCGGCCACGAACTCGCGCTTGAGCTCGATGCCCGCGACGAAGAAGAAGATGGAGAGCAGGCCGTCATTGGCCCAGGTCTCCAGTGAGAGGTTCAGGTGCAGCGCGGACGGCCCGATGGTGTGGTCGAGCACGCTCTCGTAGGCGTGCGGCCAGCTGTTGGCCCAGATGAGTGCTGTCACGGCGGCGATCAGCAGCAGGATGCCGCCGACGGTCTCGGTGCGCAGCGCGTCCGCCAGGTACCGGCTCTCGGGAAGTGGGAGCCTGCCGAGGAACTGGCGGCGCTGGGTCGACGGTTCGGCGGGCGGCGGGCTGGCCACGCGGGGACCTCCTGGGCACGGGAACGGCATGCGGATACACCTGTGGTGCAGTGCCGACCAGACTTCCCGGCGCGCCTCGGAGAATGTCGCAAGTCTTGTCGCGACGTTGACAGTCTACGGGGCATCGACAGTCGATATCCGGTTTGTCGCATTTTATGGGTATTGCTCTCGACCTGCCTCGCCGACTTGCCCGCCGACCGCACGGGGAGCAGCCGGGCCCGGCGCCGCTTTTCCTGCCGACTGCCCTCTCCCCGAACGGCGTTGAGCACATGCGGTGCGTCGCAGTCGAACTTATCGTCGTGTCAGCGGGCCGGCCGACGTAGGCGGCCCTCTCGACTTGACGCGTAGGCACCCCATGCCCGTTCAGGAACCGGCCGACTCGGCCGGGCCCGTGGCGGCGGAACCGGCCGACCGGTCCGCAGCTCCCTTCCCGATAGCGGGAGGTGGTGACGGTGCGCAGGGCGCGCCGCCCCTGTTACCGCCCCGGCGAACCCCGCCCGCCCCGAACCCCCGCCGGATACCGGCCTTGACCCTTCCCGCCGGCCCCCGCACCGGCCCGGACCCGCTCCTCCTCGAACGCCGCCTGCGCCCGCTCTTCCAGGGACTTCCGCCGAACAGCGGCGTCGCCGTCGCGGTGATCCAGGGAGCGGAGCGCACCGTCGCCTGCCGCGGCTTCACCGACCCGGCCACCGAGCGTCCCGTCCGGGCGGACACCCGCTTCGAACTCGGCTCGATCACCAAGACCTTCACCGCCCTGCTGCTGGCCGAGATGGTGGCCAAGGGCGAGGTGCGGTACGACGATCCGATCGACAAGTACCTGCCGGCCGACGCGGTCCCCGGCTATCCGCGGGAACGTCCGATCACCCTGCTGCACCTCGCCACCCACACCTCCGGCCTGCCGCGACTGCCCGTCGGCCTGCTGCCCAGCGCGATGCCGCAGTGGTTCACCCGGCCCTGCGCCACCTTCAACGCCGCCCACCTGCTGCGCTCGCTGGCTCGTACGCCCGTTCGTGGTACGCCCGGTGTCCAGGTGCGGTACTCCAGTCTTGGGTGCGGCCTGCTCGGGATGCGGCTGGAGAACGCGGCGGGCACCCGGTACGAGGATCTGCTCGCCGCTCGGGTCTGCGGTCCGCTCGGCCTGGTGGACACCTCGTGCGGGCCGGCCCAGGAGTCGGTGAGCGGCTACCGGCGCGGCCGACGGGTGCCGTCCTTCCGGATCCCCGCGCTGCCGGGCGCGGCGGCGCTGCGCTCCAGCGCGGACGACATGCTCCGCTACCTCCAGGCGCACCTGGCGCTGGACGCCGCGCCGGGGGGGTCGGCCCGGCCAGTCCCGCGGCGTCGACCAGTCCGCGTTCGTCGCCGATCCCGCGCTGCGGACCGCGCTGGGGGACGTCCGACGGCCGCGGGTGGCCTGGCGGCTGGCCGGCACCCGGGTCTGCCTGAGCTGGAAGCAGCGCTCGGTCGCTGCGGACGACGGCGCCCCGGCGGGCGGCGACGCGGTGGACCAGGTGGTCTTCCACGAGGGCAGCACGCGCGGCTTCGTCGCCTTCGCCGGCTTCGACCCGGTGGCCCGAACGCGGGCCCGGAGCCGCCGACACACGAGAGGCCGCCCCCGCACTGCGCGGGGGCGGCCTCCTGCGTGACCGGTGGATCCGGGGCTCAGTCCTCGCTGCCGGCGGTCGGGAGCTGGGACTGGATGAGGCTCATGACGGAGGTATCGGCGAGGGTGGTGACGTCGCCGACCTCGCGGTTCTCGGCCACGTCGCGCAGCAGGCGGCGCATGATCTTGCCGGAACGGGTCTTGGGGAGCTCGTTGACCACCAGGATCCGCTTGGGCTTGGCGATCGGGCCCAGCGTCTTGGCGACGTGGGCGCGCAGGTCGTCGATGAGGGTGTCGTCCTGGGTGGCCGTGCCGCGCAGGATGACGAAGGCGACGATGGCCTGGCCGGTGGTGGCGTCGGTGGCGCCCACGACGGCGGACTCGGCGACCTTGGGGTGGGAGACGAGGGCGGACTCGACCTCGGTGGTGGAGATGTTGTGGCCGGAGACGAGCATGACGTCGTCGACGCGGCCGAGCAGCCAGATGTCGCCGTCCTGGTCCTTCTTGGCGCCGTCGCCGGCGAAGTAGCGGCCGGGGAAGCGCGACCAGTAGGTGTCGATGTAGCGCTGGTCGTCCCCCCAGATGGTGCGCAGCATGGAGGGCCACGGCTCGGTGAGGACGAGGTAGCCGCCGGAGCCGTTGGGGACCTCGTTGGCCTCGTCGTCGACGACGGTGGCGGCGATGCCGGGCAGGGCGCGCTGCGCGGAGCCGGGCTTGGTGTGGGTGACGCCGGGCAGCGGGCTGATCATCATGGCGCCGGTCTCGGTCTGCCACCAGGTGTCGACGATCGGGGTCTTGGAGGCGCCGATGTGCTCGCGGTACCAGATCCAGGCCTCGGGGTTGATCGGCTCGCCGACGCTGCCCAGCACGCGCAGCGAGGACAGGTCGAACTTGGCGGGGATGTCGTCGCCCCACTTCATGAAGGTGCGGATCGCGGTGGGCGCGGTGTAGAGGATGCTCACCTGGTACTTCTGGACGATCTCCCAGAACCGGCCCTGGTGGGGGGTGTCGGGGGTGCCTTCGTAGATGACCTGGGTGGCGCCGTTGGCGAGCGGCCCGTAGACGATGTACGAGTGGCCGGTGACCCAGCCGATGTCGGCGGTGCACCAGTACACGTCCGACTCGGGCTTGAGGTCGAAGACGGCGTGGTGGGTGTAGGAGGCCTGGGTGAGGTAGCCGCCGGAGGTGTGCAGGATTCCCTTGGGCTTCCCCGTCGTCCCCGAGGTGTAGAGGATGAACAGCGGGTGCTCGGCGTCGTGCGCCTCGGGCGTGTGCTCGACGGACTGGCGTTCGGTGATCTCGTGCCACCAGACGTCCCGACCCTCGGTGAACGCCACGTCCTGGCCGGTGCGGCGCACCACCAGCACATGCTCCACCTGCGGGCACTTGGCGAGGGCCTCGTCGATGGCGGGCTTGAGCGCGGAGGGCTTGCCGCGCCGGTAGCCACCGTCTGCGGTGATCACCAGCTTGGCGTCGGCGTCCTGGATCCGGGAGGCCACCGCGTCGGCGGAGAACCCGCCGAAGACCACGGAGTGCGCTGCACCGATGCGGGCGCAGGCGAGCATCGCGATGACGGCTTCGGCGATCATGGGGAGGTAGATCGCGACGCGGTCGCCGGTGGCGACGCCCAGTTCCTGCAGCGCGTTGGCGGCGCGGGAGACCTCGTCCTTGAGCTGGGCGTAGGTGATGGAGCGGCTGTCGCCGGGCTCGCCCTCGAAGTGGATGGCGACGCGGTCGCCGTTGCCGGCTTCGACGTGGCGGTCGACGCAGTTGTAGGCGACGTTGAGTTTGCCGTCGGCGAACCACTTGGCGAACGGCGGGTTGGACCAGTCGAGGGTCTGGGTCGGTTCGACGGCCCAGTCGAGTCGGCGGGCCTGCTCGGCCCAGAAACCGAGGCGGTCTTCGGAGGCCTGCGCGTACGCGGCCGCGGTGACGTTGGCGGCGGCGGCGAGCTCCGCGGGCGGGGCGAAGTGCCGATCCTCCTTGAGCAGGTTGGCCAGGCTCTCGTTGCTCAACGCGAACTCCTCAGCGAGTCTCTTCATGGCGCTTTCCCCCCGGGGAGAAGCTCCAGTCTTGTGGGTTTCCCTTGGGTGGGATTGTCCCGTGTGTCCCAGCGAACAGCTCACCAGGCAACGAGGCGGTTGACAAGGGGCCCTCGAATATTGGTGTAGACCTGTTGGTATTGGCGCCGGTTCCCCTGCCCGACGCGGTGAGCTTGGATTCTAGGGCCGCTGCTTTACTCGGGCCGATCCGGGATTGTGCCCCGATCGTCCTCCGATCGTCGTCGTGCCGAGCCTTGACGCTCGTAACTCCCGGTACTCCACTGGAATCACCAGCCCGCTGAAGCCCTCGCGGGTCCGCCATCAAGGTTTTCTGCTCGTAAGCCTGTCGTAATGTCAGCCTGCCGTAACTGCACGGTGGTCCCTCAACCGCGTGACGTACCGTCGCTGTCGCTCTCCGGCCGCCGCGCCGCGCGGCCGCTGTCGGCCGCCGTCGGCCGCGTTCGTCCGGGGGAGTGGGCGCAGTGCGGCGCGGCCTTTCTGGAGAGGCCAGCCATGCCGGAATCGTCTGCCGGTCCCACCCCTGACCCCGCATCCGCCCCGCTGCCGAGACCGGGCGACTTCGCCGTCGTCCGTATGCATAGCGCCACCGGTGCCCTCATCCATGTTGGACAGTGGCTCAACGGCGACGGCTTCGCCGACTTCGAGCACGCCTTCGTCCTGGTGGGGGACGACGAGCTGGTGGAGGCCGAGCCCGGCGGGGCGCGCCTGACGCCGCTCTCGGCCTACGACCCCAGCGCGCTCCGCTGGTCGGCCGGCCACATCGTGCTGACGAGCGATCAGCGTGCGGCGATAGTGGCGGCAGCGCACCGCTACGTCGGCGTGCCGTACAGCTTCCTCGACTACGGAGCCTTGGCGGCGCACCGCTTCCGGCTGCCGGGCAGTGGGCTTCTCAAGGGCTACGTCGCCGACACCAGGCACCAGATCTGCTCCCAACTGGTCGACCAGTGCTACCAGGACGCCGGGGTCCACCTGTTCCGCGACGGCCGCTGGCCGGGCTACGTCACCCCGGCCGACCTCAACGGACTGCTGGGCTAGCGGCCCGGGTCGGACCCGGGCCGATTGAATCTGCCAGATCCGTCTGAATGCCAGCTCCGTCGGCCGCCCTGAGCTTCGCGGGGCGGCCGACGTTTGCGTGCCCTCTTGACGCGGGCAGGAGCGGGCGGCACCATCTGGCTGTGGTTAGGAAACTTTACTAACCACAGCCCTTGATCGTCCCGGTTCTCACGGCGTCCCGGCCCCCATTGCCTCGCGGCACCTGGCCGTCCGTGGATCTGAAAGGTTGTCATGAACAATCATTTCCGGTTCGGTGCCCTGGCGCTCGCCGCTACCGCCCTCCCGTTTGGCCTGACCGCGGTCACTGCTGCCCCTGCCCAGGCCGCGACCGCGTTCCCGGCGCACTACGCCGCTCCGTACCTGCAGATCGGCGGCGGCGACACCGGCGACCTGGCGGCCGACCGCAAGGCCAGCGGAGTGCAGGACTACACCTTGGCCTTTCTGACCCCGAAGTCCGGATGCACCCCGATGTGGGAGGACGGCAACGACTCGCTCGGTGCCTTCACCTCGCAGGTCAACGCCTTCAAGTCGGCCGGAGGCAACGTCATCATCTCCTTCGGCGGGGAGTCCGGAGGTGAGCTCGCCCAGACCTGCACCTCGGTCTCCAGCCTGACCGCCGCGTACGCCAACGTCGTCAAGACCTACGGCGTGACCAGGCTCGACTTCGACATCGAGGGCAGCGTGCTGGACGACACCGCCGCCAACTCCCGCCGCGACCAGGCGCTCGCGGCGCTGCAGAAGGCCAACCCGTCGGTGCAGGTCGACTACACGGTGCCGGTCGACCCGACCGGGCTGGAGTCGAACGCCCTCAACCTCCTCAAGGACGCCAAGAGCAAGCGCGTCTCCGTCAACCTGGTGAACATCATGACCATGGACTTCGGCGACGGTCAGAACGCACTGAACGACGCCGAGTCGGCGGCCAATGCCACGCATGGACAGCTGGCCGGAATCTACGGCGGGAGTTCCGCCCAGGTCTGGGCGAAGATCGGGCTGACGCCGATTGCCGGGCACAACGACGACAACGAGAACTTCACTCAGTCCAACGCCACGACCCTGGAAAGCTTCGCCGCTGCCAGGGGCGTTCAGGAGCTGTCCTTCTGGGAGGTCGACGGCTACGACAAGGCCACCGGCTACGCCTACTCGAAGATCTTCAACAAGATCACCTCCTGATCTTCCGGCCGAAGCACGTCGGTTGATCGCCGGTCAGGCCGCGCTGGCGATCTCCCGTGCCCCCGCTACCGCGGCGAAGCGCCCGGTGGCGGGGTCGAGGACATAGGCCTGTGCGGTGGCGAAGTCGAAGTACATCCCGACCAGCCGCAGCGTGCCGGCCTGGACGCACTGCTCGACTGCCGGATTGGCCATCAACTGATCGAGTTGCTGCACCACATTGGTGATACACAGCTGCTCGACCTCGTCGGCGACCGGGCGATCCTCGAACTCCGCGGGCACCCGGGCGAGCCGCGCCAGCGCGCCGCGCCCGTTGCGGAGCCACCTGGCCAGCGGCGTCGGTTTGCCGGGCTGATCGTGTACCCCATTGAGCAGGGCCTTCATCGCCCCGCAGCCGGAGTGGCCGCACACGGTGATGCTGCGCACCTTCAGCACCTCGACGGCGTACTGGACCGCGGCCGCCACGGAGTCGTCGGCCGCGCCGGGCTCGTACGGCACGGGGACCAGGTTGCCGACGTTGCGAACGGTGAACAGATCACCCGGACCGCTGCTGGTGATCATGCTCGTCACCATCCGCGAATCCGCGCAGGTCAGGAAGAGCTGGGATGGCGTCTGACCCTCCCGGGCCAGCCGCGCCAACTCGGGGCGGACCAGCGGTGCGGTGTGCGTCTGGAATCCGCGCACACCGTCCAGCAGCCGCCCGTGCGGGTCCTCCTGCTGATCGATGCAGTGATGGCCCACCCAGGGAGTCCAGGCACGGCAGCGGTGCGGGCCGGTCGAGCTCCCGGAGCGCACGGTGCCGTCAGGGTCCAGCGCTTCTTCCTCGGGTCGCTCGGTCACCATCGCCACCTGGCCGCCCCTGGCGATGTGCCCGGCTCGCCACGCGTGCAGCGTCTCGTAGGCCGCGTGGTCGAGGAACGAGCCGTCGTGGCAGACCGACACCCGCGAGCCGATCGGGATCGAGCCGAGTGTCCTGGTCAGCCGAGGCACCGTGACGAAGGTCAGCGGGCCGTGCAGCTCCACCCCGTACGAGCCGTCCGGTCGGGCGGTGACGTCCACATGTGCCCGGGTCAGGCGGTAGAGGGCGAGCAGTATGGCGGTCGCGCCGCCGAGTGCCACGCCGAGTGGCACGTCGAGCAGCACCACGCCCAGCACGGTGGCCAGATACACCGGGAACTCCCGATGCCGGTGCACCCGGCGGATGTGCGCGAAGCTCACCATCTGGATACCGACCACCATCACCAGCGCCGCCAGGGCCGCCAGCGGAATCCGTCGCAGGCCGCCGGTCAGCGCGAGAGCCGCCAGTAGTACCCAGACCCCGTGCAGCACGGCGGACCACCGAGTACGGGCCCCGGCCCGGACGTTGGCCGAACTGCGGACCGCACCACCCGCCACCGGCAGGCCGCCGAGCGCTCCGGTGAGCATGTTGGCGATGCCCTGCCCCCGCAACTCCCGGTCGAGGTCTCCGGCGCCACCGCTCAGCCGGTCCACGGCGACGGCGCAGAGCAGGGACTCGACGCCGGCCACGGCCGTGACGGTCAGGACGGCGCCGAGGACGCCGAGCACCGAGCCGTGCGGCAGGGCGGCGAGATCGTGTTCGTGCCAGTCCGGCAGTTCCACGCGGGCCAACTGGAAGTCGAAGGCGATGGCCAGCGCGGTGCCGCCGGCCACGGCCACCAGGGCGGCCGGCACTCGGCTCAGCCAGGAGCCGATCTGCCCGGCCCGACCCGGGAGTTGAGGGAGTCGCGGCCACCCGTACAGGACCGCGATCGCCAGCAGTCCCACGGCGAGTGCGGGCAGGTGGGGGCCGGCGAGTTGGGCCGGCAGAGCCCGAAGGTTGGCCAGCGCGGAACTCTGCGGTGAGCCGCCGAGCACCAGGTGCAGCTGGGCCACCGCGATGGTGATCCCGACGCCGGCGAGCATCCCGTGCACCACGGCGGGGGAGACCGCCAGTGCTGTCCGGGCCACCCGCAGGGCGCCGAGCAGCAGTTGGAGCAGGCCGGCGCCCACCGTGATGGCGCAGGTGGCCCGCCAGCCGTACTGCGCGATCAGTCCGGCGGTGATCACGGTAAGCGCGGCTGAGGGACCGCTGACCTGGAGCGGCGTACCACCCAGCAGTCCGGCGGTGATGCCACCCACGGCTGCCGCCACCAGGCCGGCGGTCAGTGGCGCCCCGGTTGCCAGCGCGATCCCGAGCGAGAACGGGACGGCGATCAGGAACACCACCAGGGAGGCCGGCAGGTCCTGGGTCACGGGCAGCGAGGATCGCAGCCGGGCCAGCCGCGGGCTGAGCCGGCTGGGGGACAGGCTCAGCGGCCCGGTGCCGGGCGGCGCGTGGCTGTCGTGTGCGGTGTCGGCGGAGGGAGGAGTGCTGTCGTAGGTCATGGCTTCCCGTCTTTCCGGGGGAACGAACGCAGTCAAGTCCGGTGGCGCTTCTAGGAATCGGATCGGCTGTCGTGGGTCGCAACGGTGGGGCGGGATGGCGCGGGCGTTATGCCGACGGGTGGAGGCGGCCCGTGTGCCATCGAAACTCTGGTTCACCAAGACTTGGTAAACCGCGAGTAATGGAAGCTTCGCATAGCGTAAGTATGTGCGGGAGCCTTCTGGCTGAGATTCACCCCTCCGAGTGAAGGCCAGGACAGGGTGTGACCTGCGGGGGTCCCATCGCGAGCCCAGAGCTCTCATGCCGGACGGCCGGTGCCGCACCCGGTCCTGGGTGCAACACCGGCCGTCCGGCATGGCGGTAGCCCGTTCGGGCCCTGGCTGGTCGGATCTGCGAGCGGTCAGACGGGCGCGCCCGCCGCGTCGCGCGTCGCGGCGCAGGCTTCCCGACCGAGCACGAACTCCGGGTCCACCTGGGTCGCCAGGTCGATGCCGGTCTTCGCATTGCCCCAACTCTCGGCGTTGCGCAGGTGGAAGTGGACGGCCTGGCGGGTGTACCGGTCGGCATCCCGGTCGTCGTACGCGGCGTCGGCCTGGCTCTTCAGCTCGGCCAGCACCGCCCGGTTGGCGGGCTCCAGCGAGCTCAGCGCCGGCTCCGAGCCCTGTTCCAGGCGACGCACCCACTCCGAGCGGCCGAAGGTGGTCAGCAGGTCGTCGCCCACCTCGGCCCGCAGGAAGGCGAGGTCGTCGGGGCCCTCCACCTTGTTGCCGATGACGCGCAGGGCGACCCCGAAGTCCCGGGCGTACTCCTTGTACTGGCGGTAGACCGAGACCCCTTTGCGGGTCGGCTCGGCGACCAGGAAGGTCAGGTCGAACCGAGTGAAGAGGCCGGAGGCGAAGGAGTCCGAGCCGGCGGTCATATCAGTGACCAGGTACTCGTCCTGGCCGTCGATCAGGTGGTTGAGCAGCAGCTCGACGGCGCCGACCTTGGAGTGGTAGCAGGCGACGCCGAGGTCCTGCTCGGCGAAGGCGCCCGTGACCAGCAGTCGCACCGACCCCTCGTCCAGGGCGACCGGGCGCGCGCAGGACGCGTAGATCGGGTTCTCCTCCACGATCCTCAGCAGACGCGAACCACGCCCGGGCGGCGTGGTCTTGATCATGGCCTCGGCCGAGTCGATCCGGGGATTGCTTCCGCGCAGATACTCCTTGATCTCCGGAAGCTGGGCGCCGAGTGACGGGAGGGTAGCGGCCTGATCATCTGTCAATCCCAGCGTTGGGCCGAGATGTTGGTTGATATCGGCGTCCACCGCGATGACGGGGAGTCCTTCGGCGGCTAGGTGGCGGATGAACAGTGCCGACAGTGTGGTCTTGCCACTGCCGCCCTTGCCGACGAAGGCGATCTTCATCTGGATTCCCGGCTTTCGCTCCGCCGATCGCCCTGGTTGAGCGTCGACCCCAACTTGTTGGCAACCGTTATCGTCACGGATAGCGGTCATGCTAGCGAGGGTTTAGAGCGCCGCGCCCGAGGGAAGCAACGATTGGCTCGAATGGGTGATGGCGGGGTTGCTGTGCAGAGCGTGGCCGGGGAGTCGTTACTCTCGGGTAGGTGAGCACTGGAACAGATCCGCTTGCCCCGCTGGCTGAGCTCCCCGGGGTTCCCGAGTCCGTCGCCGAGGTCCGTAAGGCCATCGACCGGCTGTACGGCCACCGGGTGATGCGCCGCCGCGCGGCTGAGGTCACGTCGGAGGCCGCCCTGCGCGGCGCACGGGCGTCCGCCGCGCTGGACGGTGCGGACTGGCCGCTGGAGGAGGTCCGTCGGCGCAGCGACTTCAGCGCCGGCCGGGAGGATCGGGCGGTCGGCGGCGCGCTGCGGATCTCCGCCGAGGCCGGGCAGCTGCTGAGCGTGTGGCGGACGTCCCCGCTGCAGGTTCTCGCGCGCCTGCACCTGCTGGCGGCCGGCGACGCAAGTCCTGCGGCGGGACGGCCGCGGCAGGCCGGCGAACCCGTGGAGGAGCTGTTCCCGCTGGAGCTGAGCGCCGCCGAGGGTGTTGCTGGCGCGCCGACCATCGGGGCACTCGCTGCCGCCCTGCCGACGAGCGAGGCGTCGCTGCCCGCCGCTCCGTCCTCCGACGAGGTCGCCGCACGACTGGACCAGCTCGCCCAGCTGCTGGCGGCCCGCCCGTCGTCGGCGTCCGGTGGCGCGCCGACCCTGGTGAAGGCCGCGGTGGTGCACGGGGAACTGCTCGCCCTGCGCCCCTTCGGGACGCACAACGGTCTGGTCGCCCGGGCCGCGCAGCGGATCGTGCTGATCGCCGAGGGGCTGGACCCGAAGGCGATCTGCCCGGCCGAGGTCGGGCTGGTCGAACTCGGAACAGCCGCTTACCGGCAGGCGTTGTCCGGATATCTGACCGGCACTCCGGAGGGCCTTGCCCGCTGGATCGCGCATTGCGGCATGGCGTTGCGGCTCGGCGTTCGAGAGAGCACCGCGGTGTGCGAGGCGATGCAGCGCGGGATGGTCTGAGCCGTCAGGTGGCTCTCCGGCACAGAGTTGGGGCGACCACAGAGTTGGGCCGACTACAGAGTTGCGGCGACACCCTGACTGCTGATGTCGCCGCTGGTACAGCGTTCCGGGTGACCATGCGTGCACCGGATGTGCCCATCAGGCGGGGATCCTGCCCGTTCGCCTGGTGCGGCGGCCCGATTGGCGGGTCGGCTGCACGTGGGTGCTCAGAAGCTGTACGCGGTCCGTGGGCCTGAACTGCGGTGTCGGTCTGACCTCTTCGGGTCCTTCCGGGTCTCGCGGGCCGTGAGTCCTTTGTATCTCGGATTGAGGTGAAAAGGAACTCGAAGGGCGAATTCTTTACCTTTTGTCCGATTCGCGATGCTGCCGACGCCGGCCCGGTCGGTGGCGCCGGCGCGAGTCAGTCGGCTGGCTGTCGGCGCTTGGCCAGCTGCCAGACCAGACCGGCTGTCACGGCTGCTGTGCTGATCGCGACGGCGGCCACGACCGTTCGACTGGGAGCCTTGAACTCGGGCAGTCTGCGGTGCAGTTCGATCGGCCGGTCGAAGACCAGCACCGGCCAGTCGCGGGCGGCCGCCTCCTTGCGCAGGCTGCGGTCGGGGTTGACCGCCGAGGGCCTGCCGACCGCTTCGAGCAGCGGCAGATCGGTGATGGAGTCGCTGTAGGCATAGCACTCGGCGAGGTCGTAGCCCTCCCGCAGGGCCAGGTCGCGGATCGCGGCCGCCTTGTTCTCGGCGTACGCGTAATACTCGATCTCGCCGGTGTAGCACCCGTCCTCGATCTTCAGGCGGGTGGCGATCACCCGATCGGCGCCGAGCATCGCACCGATGGGCTCGACCACCTCGGACCCCGAGCTGCTGACGATCACCACGTCGCGTCCGGCGGCGTGGTGCTGCTCGATCAGCGAGGCCGCCTCCTCATAGATCAGCGGATCGATCAGCCCGTGCAGGGTCTCGGCGACGATCTCGCGCACCTGCTGGACGTTCCAGCCGCGGGTCAGGGCGGAGAGGTACTGCCGCATCTTCTCCATCTGGTCGTGGTCCGCGCCGCCGACCAGGAAGACGAACTGGGCGTAGGCGCTCTTGAGTACGGCCCGACGGTTGATCAGACCGCCCTGGTAGAAGGGCCGACTGAAGGCCAGGGCACTCGATTTGGCGATAATCGTCTTGTCGAGGTCGAAGAAAGCCGCCGTGCGGGCCGGTCCGACGAACGGGCGCGGGCCGAGCAGCCGGTCCGCCGGGTCGGTGTCGGCGGCGGGCGCGGCGACGCCCTGCTCGGGCGGTTGCGGGGTGCTCACATCGACGGCTGCTGCGGCCTGCGGGGCGGCGTCCGATCCGGAGCTGTCGCCATCGTCGGCGATGTCGGCGTTCTCGCTGGTGTCCACAGGAACCGAGGATAGAGGCCCGTCCCAGAGGGGCCGCCATTCGGTGGACTAGGGGGTGTGTGGGTTTGTGTTTCTGGCCGCTCGGGTACACCATGGAAGTCACGGATCGTTCGCGACCGTGCTAACCCGGTCCGGCTCCTCCCCCCCGAGTCGGACCGTGGATAGACGACCCCCGCTCTCCCCCCCCGGCGGGGGTCGTCGCATGTCCGGGGCCATTTTTCAAGGCTCAGCGGCCGGCGGTTGCGGTGGTCAGGGGGCTGGGGGCACGTCTGTGGACCTGCGCATCGGGGCACCTCTGTCGCACTTGTCGGTCACTCTGAGTAGTCGATTGCTCAGTGTCATCGGCACACCCCAGGGGCTGTCAAATTGATGGCCAAGACCGTCTCGCGCGAGTGAAACGGGTCCTAACGGGTGGATCTGATAGTCCACACCCCGGGGGTTATCCACAGGTTTTCAAAGGGGGGCTGACGGGTTCCGGAAGCGGCGGCACTGTGAGGGCCAGCGAATCCCATCCTCATCGCTGAGCCGACCGACCCGCTCCCGCTCTGCCGCCTCCAGCGGCGATGCCGTGCGCGGCCAACGGCCCGTCAGCGAGCATCCCGCTCCGGGGAGGCAGTCATGCCGACACCGATCACCGACCAGTACGACCGTACGCCCGAGGACTCTGAGCCCTGCGGGCCGCTCATCCTCACTGAGGACGAGGCGTTGGCCGAGCACCTCCTCCGTCTCTGCGCGGCGGCCGGGACGGAGCCGCAGCTGCTCTCCGGCGCGCCGCCGCCTCGCCACCTGTGGGAGAACGCTCCGCTCGTGCTGGTCGGCGACGACCTGTCCGAGCGCTGCACCGGGCTCGCCCGGCGCGCCGGCGTCCTGCTGCTGGGCCTGGATCTCGACGACTGCGAGGTCTGGGTCAGAGGCGTCCAACTCGGCGCCGAACAGGTGCTGTTCCTCCCCGACTCGCAGGCCTGGCTGCTCGATCGGATCGCCGACGCGGTGGAGGGCGTCGGCGTCCCCGCGCTGACCGTGGCCGTGCTGGGCGGGCGAGGTGGAGCCGGGGCCTCGACGCTCGCCTGTGCTCTGGCTGTCACCGGGGCCCGTGCCGGGCACCGCACCATGCTGATCGACGGGGATCCGCTGGGCGGCGGGCTCGACATCCTGCTCGGGGGCGAGGCGGCGGCCGGGTTGCGCTGGCCCGACCTTGTGGGATCCCGCGGCCGGGTGAGTGGCGCCGAGCTGGCCAAGGCCCTGCCGACGTTGCACAGCCTCACCGCGCTCTCCTGGGACCGCAGCGATTCGCTGCTGATCCCGCCCGAGGCCATGCGAAGTGTGCTGGCCGCTGCCCGGCGTCGAGGCGGCCTGGTGGTGCTCGACCTGCCCAGACACCTTGACCCGGCTGCTTCGCAGGCCCTGGAGCAGACCGACACCGGGCTGCTCGTGGTCCCGGCCGAGCTGCGGGCGATGGCCGCGGCGGGCCGGGTTGCGGCCGCGGTCCGGATGCGCCTGAGCGATCTGCGTGCGGTGATCCGGCTGCCGGGGCCACTGGGGCTCGACAGCCAGGAGATCGCCCAAGGCCTGGGGCTGCCGCTGGCCGGCGAGCTCCCGCACGAGTCGGGCCTGACGGTCGACGTCGAGCGCGGCACGCCGCCGGGCCTGCGCCCGCGAGGCCCGCTCGCCCGATTCTGCACTGCCTACCTCGAGGAAGTCCTGCCGCCCACCGTCCTTGAAGGAGGAACCCCCTCATGAGTAACAGGATGAACTTCACCCGGCACCCCTCGGAGCGTCACATCCCCTGGCAGGCGCGTCCCAGCCGGGCCAGGCCGCGCCCCGCCGCGCCGCTGCGCCGGCGGTCGGGTCCCGTCGCCGGGGTTGGCCCCGGGCGAGGGTCGGACCGCGAGCAGGCGGCGGCCCTGATCGATGCCGTGCGGCTGCGGCTGGCCGAGGCCGGTGTCACGCCGACCAGCAGTTCGGTTGCCGCGGCCTTGCGAGCCGCACGGCCGCCGTTGGGTGGCGACGACGTGCTGCACACCGTGCGCACCCTGCGCTCCGAGCTGGTCGGCGCGGGTCCGCTCGATCACCTGCTCTCCGCGCCGGACGTGACGGATGTGCTGGTCAACGGCCCGAGCGAGGTGTGGGTCGACCGCGGCGGCGGGTTGTCCCGGGAGAGCGGGATCAGCTTCCCGGACGTCGAGGCGGTCCGTCATCTCGCTCACCGGTTGGCCACCGCCGCGGGTCGCCGGCTCGACGATGCCAGGCCCTGGGTCGATGCCAGGCTGCCCGACGGGACGCGACTGCATGCCGTGTTGCCGCCGATCGCGACCGGCTGCACCCACATCTCGCTGCGCGTCTGCAGGTCGAGGCCGTTCACCCTGGACGAGCTGGTGGCGGCCGACGCCCTGCCCGCGACAGGTGCGGAGCTTCTGCGTGCCATCGTGCGTGCCCGACTCTCCCTGCTGATCACGGGTGGGACCGGGACGGGCAAGACAACGTTGCTGGCTGCCCTGCTCGGGCTGGCCGGGGCGGGTGAACGGATCGTCATCGCCGAGGACTCGGCGGAACTGCGGCCCGCCCACCCGCACGTGGTACGGCTGCAGAGTCGGCCGCCCAACCAGGAGGGGCTGGGCGAACTCACCCTGCGCGACCTGGTCCGACAGGCCCTGCGGATGCGGCCCGACCGCATCGTCGTCGGTGAGGTCCGGGGCGTGGAGATTTGCGAGCTGCTTGCCGCGCTCAACACGGGCCATGAGGGCGGCTGCAGCACGGTGCACGCCAACTCGGCGGCCGATGTGCCGGTCCGGTTGGAGGCGTTGGGGGCCATGGCGGGCCTTGAGCGGCTCGCTCTGCACAGCCAGCTGCGAGCGGCTATCGATGTGGTGATCCATCTGGTGCGCGACCCGGCGACGGGCCGGCGGCGGGTGGCGGAGGTGCACACGCTGGTCGGCGACCGAGCCGGGCTTGCGGTCACCGTTCCTGCTGTGGCCTTCGCCCAGGACGGCACGGTCTCCCGTGGCGATGGTTGGCAGCGCCTGGAGCGGCTCTGCACCGAGCGGGGTGTCGTGATGACCAGGGCAGTCCGATGAGCGCACACGACGCGCAGGCGGTGTCGGCCTTGCCGCTCTCGATGGTGGCGCTGTGGGCATGGGCGGTGCTGAACCGCCGGGTGCTGGCGAGGCGGCGCTCGCGCAGGGTCCTGGTTGCGTCAGGTGCCGTAGTCGGCGACATGGAAGCCGACGGGGGGTCCCGGACGCTGCGCTGGCTGCTTGACCCGCCGAAGATCGGGCGGCCGCGCTGGCTTGTCGCGGAGCTCCAGTTGGTACCTGTCGGCTTGCTCCTGGGGCAGCTGCTGAGTTCGCCGGTCCCGCCGTTGGCCGCAGCGGTTCTGGTCGTGCCGCTCCACCGGCAACGAGCTCGGTGGCGAACGGCGCACGAGGCGCAGGGCAGGGCGCTGGCGATCACCGAACTCTGTACCGCGCTGGCGGGCGAGTTGCGCTGCGGTGCCACCCCGGAGCAGGCGCTGGATGCGGTCGCCAGTCGCAGCCGGTCGGCAGGAGGCATGCTCGATCGACTCGGGCCGGAGGCCGTCGTCCGGCTGGCCGCGGGGCGGTACGGGGCTGATGTTCCGGCGGCCTTCCGTTGGTTGGCAGAACTCCCCGGCGGCAGTGGGGCAGCAGCGCTCGGGGCGTGCTGGCAGGTCACTGCGGACAGCGGTAGCAGCCTGGCCACCGGTCTCGACCAACTGACGGAGGGACTCAGGGCGGAGCGGGCGTTGGCGGAGGAGATCCGCAGTGAGCTGGCGGGTCCCCGGACGACCGCGGCGCTACTGGCCGCTCTGCCGGTCCTTGGGCTGGTCCTTGGCAGCGCGCTGGGAGCGCAGCCGTTGTGGGTGCTGCTGCATACACCGGTGGGGCTGGGGTGCTTGGGCGCGGGTGTGCTGTTGGAGGTGGCCGGCCTGCTCTGGACGGAGTGGATCGTCCAGCAGGCCCGGCATCTTGCAGGCATCGGCGCACATGGAATGCCTGTGCGCGATGCCGATCGAACGGCAGCGGATCGGGGCTCGCGACAGCCGAGCGTCCGTCGTCCGTATCGGGCCGGCGCACCGAGGAGAGAGGTGTCGAGGTGAGTGCAACTGTCGTCCCTTATGCGGTGCCAGCTTCAACAGTCGAGCAACTCCTTGTGTTCGCAGCCGCGGCAGGGGCAGTCGGCGGTGCGTTCGTGTGGGGCCAGTGGTGGCTGCGCAAGCGCTTGCTGCGTCGGCGGGCCGTGCGTCTGGAGGGCGACTGGCAGGGTGCGGAGCCGACAGGTGGGAGGCGTCGACCTGACGTGGCAAGGGAGTTCGGGCGTCTGGCGCGGCGGCCGCAGCGGTGGGTCGTCCGCAAGGAGGTCGCCCTGCCGATGCTGGCCGGGCTGACGACGGCCGGTGTCATCGGCGGCCCGATCGGTCTGCTGGCGGGCGTGTTGGTGGGAGTGGTGTTGCGACTGCGGTTGCCCGGGGTACGGACCGCCGAGATTCGACGGTCGGAGCACGAGGAGGCCCGACTGCAGGCCCAACTGCCTTTGACCGCAGAGCTGCTGGCCGCCTGCCTGAGCTCGTCGGCGGTTCCGGCTCAGGCGACGGCCGTGGTTGCGCGGGCAGTGGGTGGGCCGATGGGCGAGCGATTGTCTGCGGTTTCGGCCGAACTCCTGCTCGGTGCACCGCCGGTCGTCTGCTGGGGGCGGCTTGGAGAGGACTGCCGGACCCTCGCACCGCTGGCGCGCTGCCTTGTCAGGACCAGCGTCAGTGGTACCCCACCGGCTGCTCCGCTCATCGGTCTGGCTGTCGACCAGCGGGCGGCGGCGGTCCGTGCGGCGCGTGCTCGGGTCCGCAAAGCCGGCGTACTGGCCACCGCTCCCTTGGGGTTGTGCTTTCTGCCGGCATTCGTCCTGATCGGCATCGTGCCGGTGGTGGTGGGTCTGGCGACCTCGTTCACGCAGCACATCTGAGGGCAGCTTCACCGTCCGGCCTGGAAAGCAAAAGCACCGCGACCAGAAACCGGGTGCTTGAAAGAAAGGAAGGTTCGCACATGAATGGAATCTTCGGGGACGCCGTCCCCTGCATCACCTTTGTTCCCTACCCGCCGCACAACCGCGTTGCGGAAATCACCCGGCTCGAAGAGCCGAGCCGGGAAGAGCCGACCCTGGTGCTGGTCGCGTGCCCGGCGGACACCACGTGCGGAACAGCCAAGCAGGGTGGACGGCATGGGCCGGGCAGGCCGAGCCGTCTGCGCCGCTCCCTGCGCCGACGGATGCGGTGGCTCGGTGCGAGGGTCTGCGGCAAAGCTGCGGCCGGCGGTGACAGCGGGATGTCCACCGCCGAATACGCGGTGGGGACGGTAGCGGCGTGCGGCTTCGCCGCGCTGCTCTACAAGGTCGTGACGGGCGGTGGGATCACTGACGCTCTCACCGAACTGGTCAACCGGGCACTCCATGCGGTCTGACGCGGGACCCAGGGGCAGCAAGGGCAGCAGGGACAGTAGCGGCTGCCGGGGTAGCCCGGACGGTGGCTATGTGACCGCCGAGACAGCCGTGGTCCTGCCCACTCTCGTGCTGCTGATGGCTCTGCTGGTCTGGGGCGTGCTGACCACCGCGGCGCAGCTGCGCTGCATCGATGCCGCCCGTGTCGGGGCCCGCTCGGCCGCCCGAGGTGATGGCGACGCCCTCGCCCTCGCCCGGGCGGCGGCGCCACGCGGCGCGACCGTGCGACTCGTGCAGGACAAGGAAACCGTCCGGGTGGAGGTGGAGGCCGAATGTCTGGGACCGGGTGGACTGGCCGCTGCGCTCTCCCTGCGGTTGACGGCGCAGGCGGTGGCGGTTCGAGAGGACGTGTCGGGGGAGGGCTTGGCATGACTGTGCGGCGGACATCGGCGCGGGTGCTGCTTTCAGCGGGCTGTGACCAGGGTTCGGCGACCCTCTGGCTGACGGCGCTGGTGCTGCTCGGCGGCGCCGTCTTCGGGTTCGCCGTGGTCCTGGGTGTGGTGCTCACCGCCAGACACCGTGCCGAGTCTGCCGCCGATCTCGCCGCCCTCGCGGCGGCCGATCACCTGCTGCTGGACGCCGACGGTGGCTGTGCGCGGGCGGCAGCCGTCGCGGACGCACAGCGGGCCACCATGGTGTCCTGCGCGGTGGATCTGGCGGCGGACAGCGTCGAGGTCGTCGTCCAAGTCCCTGTTCGGGGCGTGCGCCTACCGGTCGGCCCGGCCACCGCGCGAGCGAGAGCCGGGCCGGTGTGGTCGTTCGGCGGTGCGAGCGAGACCGACCCGAGCGATACCGACGCGAGCGAGACCGACGCAGAGCGCGCTCGTTCGGTGCGCCCCGCCGGGCACTCAGCCACCGGGGGCACCTGCCAACAGGACGGTCAGCAGCCTGATCGCGCCGGCCTTGTCCAGCGGGTCGTTGCCGTTCCCGCACTTGGGAGACTGGACGCAGGAGGGACACCCGCGCTCGCATTCACAGGCCGTGATGGCGTCTCGGGTCGCGGTCAGCCACTCCACCGCGCGATGGAACCCGTGCTCGGCGAAGCCCGCGCCGCCCGGGTGGCCGTCGTAGACGAAGACGGTGGGCAGCCCGGTGTCCGGGTGCAGCGGGACCGAGACACCGCCGATGTCCCAGCGGTCGCAGGTCGCGAACAGCGGCAGCAGGCCGATGGAGGCGTGTTCGGCCGCGTGCGCGGCGCCGGGCAACTGGTCGAAGGGGATCGTCGCGTCGAGCAGTTGGTCCTCGGTGACGGACCACCAGACTGCCCTGGTGCGCAGGGTCCTGGGCGGCAGGTCGAGCTTGGTCTCGCCCAGGATCTCCCCGGTGGAGATCCGCTTCCGGAGGAAGCCGACGACCTGGTTGACCACCTCGACCGAGCCGAAGTTCAGGGTGCCCTCGCCCCACCGGATGGACCGGTCGGTGGACAGCACCGAGATGGCGGTGGTGTCGCGGGCGGACGTGCTGTACGGGGGGTTGGCCGGCTCGACCAGGGCCACCGAGGTCTCCAGGTCCAGGTCCTGGACGAGGTAGGTCCGTCCCTGATGGAGGTGGACGGCGCCGGCGTGCACGCTGGTGTGCGAGGCGGCAGCGTCCACGGTGCCCAGCAGGCGCCCGGTGGCGCTCTCGACGATCTGGACGGGGTTTCCGCCGCTGCCGCGCAGGTCCACGGCGTCTGCGGCGCGCTCCCTGCGGGTCCAGTACCAGGCGCCGTCGGAGCGTCGCCGGAGCAGTCCGCGCTGTTCCAGCACCGGCAGCAGCTGTGCGGTCGACGGGCCGAAGAGCGCCAGGTCCTCCTCGCCCAGAGGCAGTTCGGCCGCCGCCGCGCACAGGTGCGGGGCGAGGACGTGGGGGTTGTCCGGGTCCAGCACGGTGGCCTCCACCGGCCGCGCGAAGAGGGCCTCGGGGTGGTGCACCAGATACGTGTCCAGCGGGTCGTCGCGGGCGATCAGGATGGCGAGTGCCCCCTGGGCCTCCCGACCGGCCCGGCCGGCCTGCTGCCACAGGGACGCCCGGGTGCCCGGGTACCCCGCCAGCAGGACGGCGTCCAGCCCGGAGACGTCGACGCCGAGCTCCAGCGCGGAGGTGGAGGCCAGGCCGAGCAGCCGGCCGGAGTGCAGGTCACGTTCCAGGGCCCGGCGCTCCTCCGGGAGGTAGCCGCCGCGGTAGGCCGCGACCCGGCCGGCGAGCGAGTCGTCGAGGTTGTCCTGGGCCTGCAGGGCGACCAACTCGGCGGCCCGGCGGGACCGGACGAAGGCCACCGTGCGGGTGCCGGCCGCCACCAGGTCGGTCAGCAGGTAGGCGGCCTCGCTGGTGGCGGTGCGCCGTACCGGGGCGCCGTGCTCCCCGACGTGCTCGGTCAGCGGCGGCTCCCACAGCCCGAAGACCATCGGACCGCGCGGCGAGGCGTCGTCGGTGACCGCGACGCTGGGCAGCCCGGTCAGCCGCTCGGCCGCCGAGGCCGGTTCGGAGGTGGTGGCAGAAGCCAGCAGGAAGGTGGGATCGGCGCCGTACCGACGGCACAGCCGCCGTAGCCGGCGCAGCACCTGGGCGACGTGTGAGCCGAACACCCCCCGATAGCTGTGGCACTCGTCGATCACGACGTACCGCAGCGTCTTGAGGAAGGAGGACCAGCGGGGGTGCGCCGGGAGGATGCTGCGATGCAGCATGTCCGGGTTGGTCAGCACGTACGAGGCGTACTGGCGGACCCACTCGCGCTCCTGCGGCGGGGTGTCACCGTCGTAGAGCGCCGCTCGTACCCGCTTCGGGGCGAGCTCGGTGGCCCGGCGGCGCTGGTCGGCCGCCAGAGCCTTGGTCGGAGCGAGGTAGAGGGCGGTCGCGCCGCGGCCGTTGGGAGCCTCGGTGCCGTCCAGCAGGTCGCTGAGCAGCGGCGCGAGATAGCCGAGCGACTTACCGGAGGCCGTTCCCGTGGCAATCACCACGGTTTGGCCTGTTTGGGCCAGATTCATGGCCTCTGCCTGGTGAGCCCATGGCTGTTCGATGCCGAGCTCCAGCGCGGCGGCGCGGATTTCCGGTCGGATCGTGTCCGGCCAGGGGGCATGGCGTGCCTGGCGCGCGGGCAGATGCTCCGTATGGGTGAGTCGCTCCGAACGACCTCTACTGGCGACCAAGGTCGCGAGCAAGGCCTCGGGCGGGCGATGGCGGGGCGGCATGAGGACCCAGTGTGTCACTGGAGTGACGCACAATCGTGGCAAGCCATCGTGCGGGCATGCTGCCAGGTGGTTGAATGATGCGGTGGCGGGCCAGTTGGCCGCGGCCGGTGGCACCTGGGCCGGTCGCTCGACCATGCGGTGGAGACCGCGTGGCCGGGATCGGCAGCCGAGAACGGCCGATGCCGCCCGACTCGCGGTACAACGCAATGTGACGTAGCAAGGCAAGGTGCTGGAGGTTCCGTGGACCTGTCCCTGTCGACCCGTACAGTCGGCGACCGCACGGTCGTCGAAGTTGGCGGCGAGATTGATGTGTACACCGCCCCTAAGCTGCGGGAGCAGCTGGTCGAGCTCGTCAATGACGGCAGCTATCACCTGGTCGTCGACATGGAGGGAGTGGACTTCCTTGACTCGACCGGTCTGGGCGTCCTCGTGGGCGGCCTGAAGCGGGTTCGCGCACACGAGGGCTCGCTGCGCCTCGTGTGCACCCAGGAGCGGATCCTGAAGATCTTCCGGATCACCGGTCTCACCAAGGTGTTCCCGATCCACTCCTCGGTCCAGGACGCCGTCGAGGCGACCGACTGAATTCTTTCGACCGGCTGAGCCGCTGGTCGACTGATCCCAAAGCTTGTCCGCCGGACGAGCCGCCCGGTCCACCGACCGCACCTCGGTCCGTGGGCCTGGCGGCTCGTCAGGCGGCGGTTTTCGACGCCCACCGGCAGTGCCCCGAGGGGGAGACATGGCAACCGTCGAACTGCGATTCAGCGCTCTTCCCGAGCATGTGCGGACAGCCCGACTGGTGGCCGCAGCGGTGGCCAGACGCGCTGGCGTGGACGAGTCGGTGCTCGACGAGGTCAGGCTGGCGGTGGGCGAGGCCTGCTCGCGAGCGGTCGGCCTGCACCAGCGCGGCGGTCTGAGTGGCGCGGTCCGAGTAGCCCTGACCGACCAGGAGAAGCGTTTCCTCATCGAGGTCGGTGACGGCGCGGGCGCGCTCAGCGACATCGCCGCCGCGGGGGAGGCATCCGAGTCCGGCGAGGGCGTCGACGACACCCTCGGTCTCGCGGTGATCACCGGTCTGGTGGAGGACGTGGAGGTCGGCCGGGACGACGACGGCGGGCTGATCAGGATGAGCTGGCCGGTCAGCGGCTGAAGGCAGCCGCCAGCCGGACCCGCTCGACCGAGGCGACCCGCGCGACCGCCACGACCGAGCGATCCGCGCGATCATGACGACCAGCGTGACCGAAAAGAATCATGGGTTGTTGCCGGAAATTGATGTTTCCGGCAACAACCCATGATTCTTTTCGCTTTGTGCTGCGCGCGGTCTATTTCAATCGTGCGCTGATTCCTACACTCCTGGATATCCGGTCGGGCCGGTGGGATCGTGCCCGGTCGCCTGTGCCACCAGAACCACTCGCGCGCCATGCCGACAGGCCGGCGCGCCAGTCGTCAGGGAGGACGCATGGCGGGAATCACTCTCATCACACCTGATTCAGCAGACGCATTCGTACATTCGCATACCTGGAACGGGCTGGCCGACGGATCGTCAGGGGCCGCCGTGCTCACCGGCGGGAATCAGCTGGTCGTACTGATCGTCGGCCTGGTGGCTCTCGCTGCCCTGGCCGTCGCTGTTGTGATGGTGCGTCAAGTGCTCGCATACGACGCGGGGACGCCCGCGATGCGGCGGATCGCCGAGGCCATCCAGGAGGGCGCGAACGCCTACCTGGCCCGGCAGTTCCGCACGCTGGGGGCTTTCGCCACCGGTGTGTTCTTCCTCCTCATGCTGCTGCCCGCGGACAACTGGCCGCAACGGCTCGGCCGCTCGGCGTTCTTCCTGGTGGGCGCGGCCTTCTCGGGGGCCACCGGCTATCTGGGCATGTGGCTCGCGGTCCGCGCCAACGTCCGGGTGGCGGCGGTCGCCCGCGACGTGGTCGCCGGTGAGGAGCAGCCCGCGCAGCACCGCGCGATGCGGATCGCCTTCCGCACCGGCGGGGTGGTCGGGATGTGCACCGTGGGCCTCGGACTGCTCGGTGCGGCGGTCGTGGTGCTGGTCTACCGAGCCGACGCCCCAAGGGTGTTGGAGGGCTTCGGGTTCGGCGCCGCGTTGCTCGCGATGTTCATGCGGGTCGGCGGCGGCATCTTCACCAAGGCGGCGGACGTCGGCGCCGACCTGGTCGGCAAGGTCGAGCAGGGCATCCCGGAGGACGACCCGCGCAACGCGGCCACCATCGCGGACAACGTCGGCGACAACGTGGGGGACTGCGCCGGGATGGCGGCGGACCTCTTCGAGTCGTACGCGGTGACCCTGGTCGCGGCGCTGATCCTGGGCCGAGCGGTGTTCGGGGACGTCGGCCTGGTGTTCCCGCTGGTCGTTCCGGCGGTGGGCGTGGTCACGGCGGTGCTGGGGATCGTCGCGGTCGCACCGCGCGCCACGGACCGCAGCGGAATGACCGCGATCAACCGCGGCTTCTTCCTCTCCGCGACGGTCTCCCTGCTGCTGGTCCTCGGCGCGGTGTTCGCCTTCCTGCCGGGGAGCTTCGCCGGGCTGCACCACGTCCCCGCGGCGATCAGCGGCCACGCCGGCAACCCGCGCGTCTTCGCGCTGGTCGCGGTGGCGATCGGCATCGTGCTGGCGGTGCTGATCCAGCAGTTGACGGGCTACTTCACCGAGACCAGCCGACGACCGGTGCGGGACGTCGGCAAGAGCTCGCTGACCGGCCCGGCGACCGTGGTGCTGTCCGGCATCTCGCTCGGTCTGGAGTCGGCGGTCTACTCCGCCGTGTTGATCGGCGCGGCGGTCTACGGCGCGTATCTGCTGGGCGGCGGCTCCATCGTGCTCGCGCTCTTCGCGGTCGCGCTGGCCGGTACGGGCCTGCTGACCACGGTGGGCGTGATCGTGGCGATGGACACCTTCGGCCCGGTCTCCGACAACGCGCAGGGCATCGCCGAGATGTCCGGCGAGGTCGAGGGCGCCGGTGCTCGGGTGCTCACCGAGCTGGACGCCGTGGGCAACACCACCAAGGCGATCACCAAGGGCATCGCGATCGCGACCGCGGTGCTCGCGGCGACGGCGCTCTTCGGCTCGTTCACCGACGCGATCAACGAAGCCGTGGCCGGCGCCGGCGGGAACACCGCCGGCGCGGCGAGCCTGAGCCTGGACATCTCCCAGCCCAACAACCTGGTCGGCCTGCTGCTGGGCGCCGCTGTGGTGTTCCTCTTCTCCGGACTCGCCATCAACGCGGTCTCCAGGTCGGCCGGTTCGGTGGTCTTCGAGGTGCGTCGGCAGTTCCGCGAGCACCCCGGGATCATGGACGGCAGCGAGACGCCCGAGTACGGCAAGGTGGTGGACATCTGCACCCGCGACGCGCTGCGGGAACTGGTCACCCCGGGCCTGCTGGCGGTGCTGGCGCCGATCGCGGTGGGTTTCGCGCTCGGGGTCGGCGCACTGGGGTCGTACCTGGCGGGCGCGATCGGGACCGGGACGCTGATGGCGGTGTTCCTGGCCAACTCCGGTGGCGCCTGGGACAATGCGAAGAAGCTGGTCGAGGACGGCGCGCACGGTGGCAAGGGCAGCGCCGCGCACGCGGCCACGGTGATCGGCGACACGGTCGGCGACCCGTTCAAGGACACCGCAGGACCGGCCATCAACCCGCTGCTCAAGGTGATGAACCTGGTGTCGCTGCTGATCGCGCCGGCCGTGGTGCGTTTCAGCTTCGGCGTGCATGCCAGCGCGGGCGTGCGGGGCCTGGTGGCGGGGTTGGCGGCGCTGGTGGTGGTCGGCGCGGTCTATCTCTCCAAGCGTCGGCCGGTGGCCGTGGCGGACCAGGGCGCACCCGTGGAGGCGCTACCGAGCACATCGTGAGACAGCATTGACAAATTGTTGAAGGGCCAGCTTCTCTGCTGATCGGACTGATCGCAACCTGCCGATCAGCGACCAGCTCACGAGAGGCGAGCCCATGCGGATCCGCATCCTCTGGCCGGCTGGCCAGGCCACCGCGACCCTGCGGTCCACCACGACCAGTGAGGCGATCTGGGAGGCGCTGCCGATCAGCGCCTCCGCGAGCACCTGGGGCGAGGAGGTCTACTTCGGCACGCCGGTGAGCGTCCCGCGCGAGCAGGACGCGCAGCAGGTGGTGGCGCCGGGCACGGTCGCGTTCTGGACGGACGGCGACAGCCTGGCGCTGCCGTACGGGCGCACGCCGATCTCGCACGGCGACGAGTGCCGGCTGGCCAGCCCGTGCAATCTGCTCGGCGCGCTGGACGGTGACCCGCAGGTGCTGCGGACAGTGCGCGACGGCGACCCGATCCGGGTGGAGCGGGCCTGACCGGTGCGTCGGCCGGGCAGCGGCGGACCGTCGAGGATGCCCCGTCCGGTAGTTTCACCCGGGACGTATCGGGACTGGACGGAAAGGGCTCTCCTGGTGGACGAGCGAAAGCGGGCAGGCCGACGGCTGCTGGCGGTACCGGTGCTGGGGGCGCTGCTGGCCTCCGGCGCGGTCGCCTGCAGCAGTGACAACAGCGGGCAGTTGAACGCCTGGGCGGCGAACGTCTGCGGCGCCATGCGCACCCCGATCACCCAGTCGCAGACCTCGCTGAGCGACACCGGCGTGGTCAAGCCCGGCGAGGCGCCCGCCGATCTGCAGAAGCGGCTCGCCGCGGACATGGGGACGCTGGGCACCAGCAACCAGCAGATCGCCGACGCGATCAACAAGGCCGGTGCGCCAAAGACCTCCAACGGCGCCGGGCTGCAGAAGGACGCCGTCAGCGAGCTCACCCAGGCGGCCCAGGGCTACCAGGGCGTTCAGGCCAAGTTGCTGGCGCTGCCGACCGCCGACCAGGCGAAGTTCGCGGACGGCCTGAAGAGCATGGGCGACCAGGTCCAGCAGCTGGCCAATCTCTCCACGGGGGCACTGGCGAAGCTGCAGAGCGGGGACCTGGGCAAGGCCGTCGCCAAGCAACCGGGCTGCAAGAGCTCCCCGGCGAGCGGCACCCCGGCAGCACCGGCCTCACCCGCCGCGCCCGGAGCCTCCGGCGCCCCTGCGGCCTCACCCGCCGCACCCGGCTCGCCCGCGGCACCCGGCGCCGCGAGCGGTTCGCCCGCGCCGGCCAGTCCCGCGCCGGCCAGCCCGGCGGCAGCGAGCCCCGCGCCCGGCAGCCCCGCGCCGGCGGGAAGCCCGGCCGCTGCCGTGAGCCCCTCGCCCGCCGCCTCGTAGCGCGCACCCGGCTAGCCCGCCGACTACGCCGCCCACCGCGGCCCGGTCGGCGGGCTCGCACGCCGGCACCTGCGGCGGCACCCGCGCCGGCACCCGCAGTGGCGTGTGCCGAGACCGGCCACGACAGCGGGACAATGGCGGGGTGACCAAGCTCCCCGTTCCCGACCCCGCCCGCCTCGCCCGCCTGCGCGAGGCACTGCTCGCCGCCGGCTACACCGCAGACGGCTGCCTCGATCTGCTCGGCCCCACCGGCTACGCCGCGCTGGCCCGCAACGAGGCGGTCCCCGCCCTGCGCGCGACCCGTGGCGGCACCCCGCTGGAGACGCTGGTCCGGCTCTTCCTGCTCCAGCAGCCGGTGCCGTACGCCGCGGCCGCCGCCGCTCTGCCGGTCGACGAGGCGCTCGCGGACGGCTGGCTGCTGCGCGACGGCGAGGAGGTCCGGGCCACCGTCGACGTCCGCCCGTACGCCAACGAGGTGGCCGGCCTGGCCAGCGCCGACGCCTGGGTGGTCTCCGACCTCGGCTGCGCCGTCGGCGGCGCGGGCGGCATCGGTGCCGGCGGCAGCGCCGGAGCAGTGGACCGCCGGGAGTTGGTGCTGGGCGTGGGTGGCGCGTCCACCACATTGGCGAACCTCGCCGTGCGCCGCCCGGTCCGCGCCGCCCTCGACCTCGGGACGGGCTCCGGCGTGCAGGCCCTGCACGCCGCTCGCCACGCCCAGCAGGTCACCGCGACCGACCTCAACCCCCGTGCGCTGGCCTTCGCGAGGCTCACCCTGGCGCTCTCCGGTTTCACCAACACCGACACCGCGCAGGGCAGCCTCTTCGAGCCGGTGGGACAGCGGAAGTTCGACCTGATCGTCTCCAACCCGCCGTTCGTGATCTCCCCCGGCAGCCGGTTCGTCTACCGGGACGGCGGGATGGCGGGCGACGACCTGTGCCGCAGCCTGGTCCGCGGCGCCGCCGAGCACCTGGAGCCCGGCGGTTACTGCCAGTTGCTGGCCAACTGGCAGCACGTCAAGGGTGAGGACTGGCACGACCGGCTGGCCGGCTGGGTGGCGGGCACCGGTCTGGACGCCTGGGTGGTCCAGCGCGAGGTCCAGGACGTGGCCCAGTACGCCGAGTTGTGGCTGCGCGACGGTGGCGACCACCTGACTGCGG
Organism: Kitasatospora sp. MAP12-44; assembly: GCF_029892095.1. Lineage (NCBI taxonomy): Bacteria > Bacillati > Actinomycetota > Actinomycetes > Kitasatosporales > Streptomycetaceae > Kitasatospora > Kitasatospora sp. MAP12-44. The sequence goes on along the minus strand of NZ_JARZAE010000004.1, from coordinate 3,938,958 downwards.
CGGCCGACTACCAGTCCCGCTACAACGCCTGGCTGGACGCCTTCGAGGCCGCCCAGGTCGAGGGCATCGGCTTCGGTTGGATCACGCTGCGTGCCGGTGGCGCCGACCGCCCGACCGTCCGGATCGAGGAGTGGCCGCACACCGTCGAGCAGCCGCTCGGCCCGCACATCGAGCAGTGGTTCGCCCGCCAGGACTTCCTGCGCACGCACGACGACGCCGCGCTGCTGTCGGCCCGTTTCGTGCTGGCCGACGAGGTCGTCCAGGAGCAGATCGGCGCCCCGGGGGCGGAAGACCCGGAGCACGTCGTACTGCGGCACAACCGCGGCATGCGCCGGGCGACCAAGGTGGACACCGTCGGCGCCGGCTTCACCGGAGTCTGCGACGGCACCCTGGCGGCCGGCGAGATCATCGACGCGATCGCCCAGTTGCTCGGTGAGGACCGGGTGCGACTGCGCGACCGGGTGCCGGAGTCGCTGCGGATGCTGGTCGAGCAGGGCTTCATCGAGCCGACGGCCTGACCCGCCCACCGTCTGACCCGCCCACCGCCTGACGCACCCACCGTCTGACGCACGGTCGGAGTCCGGGACGATTCGCCGCAGTTCACCGATCCGTCTCCGGGACTTTGCCTGGCGGACGTCGAACAGTGCGTCGCGGTTGTCCCCGGGCTGCGAGGCTCCCGCCGCAGAAGATCTTCGCGGGGGCTGGCGAGAGGGGGACCGGGGCGTGGAGACACCGACCGCGGTGGTGGCCGGGAGTGCACTGGCGCTCTTCGGTAGCGCTTTGCTGATCTGGTGCGCCGCCGAGCTGCGCCTGCGCCACCACCTGCGCCGGCACGGCATCCCGGTCACCGCGATGGTGGTCCCCGACGTCCAGGCCGCCGAGGCGCTGGATCCGGCCCCGCTGCTCGCCTACGCCACGCTCCCGTCGGTGCTCCCGGCGGCGGACGGCGCCTGCGGCCGCGTCGAGTCGGTCGCCGTGCTGGCCCGTCCGCGCGGCCGGACCCCGCTGCGCCGCCCGGCGGGGCTCGCCCCGGGCAGCGCGGTACGGGTCTGCTACGACCCGTTGCGCCCCGCCCGGGTCGTGCTGACCGGTGCCGGGACGGTGGCCTCGTTGCCGGCCGACGTGTTCTGGACGATTCTCGGCACCAGCAGTCTGGCGGGGGGCCTGAGCCTGCTGGCCTCGGTGGTCGCCCGCTGAACCGGCACCTTCCGGCACAGCTCCACCGCCCGCTACCGGCCGAAATGCGGCCTCGCCGACACCCCGCTCAGAAGAACTGCGCGACACGAACGTCCATCATCGGGTTACCGTTCGAGTGGCGTCGGTCGGTCCTGCCGGTGAAAAAGCGGGATCCGTCCGTTTGACAAGGGTGGCCGGGGTACGGTCACACTCCGCTGGTGGGATCGTCGCGATGCGGCACCACAAGGCGGTGTGTGTCGGGCGGCGGACTGCCCGCGCTGCCCGCGGTGACCGGTCCCATGACCGGTCGGAGTCCGCGGGCCACGTCGGCCAGCACAGGTAAACGACCGGGAGAGAAGAGCGAAGGTGTCCCCGAGCAGCGAGACCGCGCGCAACGGCAAGCGACTCGTCATTGTCGAGTCGCCGGCCAAGGCGAAGACGATCAAGGGCTATCTCGGCCCCGGCTACATCGTCGAGGCGAGCGTCGGGCACATCCGCGACCTTCCGGGGACCGCGGCCGAGGTTCCGGACCAGTACACCGGCGAGGTCCGCCGGCTCGGCGTCGACGTCGACCACGACTTCGCCCCCATCTATGTGGTCAACGCGGACAAGAAGTCGCAGGTCTCCAAGCTGAAGGCACTGCTCAAGGAGTCCGACGAGCTCTTCCTCGCCACCGATGAGGACCGCGAGGGTGAGGCGATCGCCTGGCACCTGCAGGAGGTCCTCAAGCCCAAGGTGCCGGTCAAGCGGATGGTCTTCCACGAGATCACCAAGGACGCCATCCAGGCGGCCGTGGCCAACCCGCGCGAGCTGAACCAGAAGCTGGTGGACGCTCAGGAGACCCGCCGCATCCTCGACCGCCTGTACGGGTACGAGGTCTCGCCGGTGCTCTGGAAGAAGGTCATGCCGAAGCTGTCGGCCGGCCGCGTCCAGTCGGTGGCGACCCGCCTGGTGGTCGAGCGCGAGCGCGAGCGGATCGCCTTCACCTCCGCCTCGTACTGGGACCTGACCGCGACCTTCGCGACCGGTCGGACCGCGAGCGACGCGGCCAACCCGGAGAACTTCGGCGCCCGGCTCTCGACCGTGGACGGCAAGCGGATCGCCAGCGGCCGCGACTTCGGCTCCGACGGGCAGCTGAAGAGCGCGAACACCCTGCACCTGGACGAGCCGACCGCGCGGGCGCTGGTCGCCGCGCTGGAGCAGACCGCGTTCAGCGTCCGCAGCGTCGAGTCCAAGCCGTACCGCCGCTCGCCGTACGCGCCGTTCCGCACCACCACGCTCCAGCAGGAGGCCAGCCGCAAGCTGGGCTTCGGCGCGAAGCGCACCATGCAGGTGGCCCAGAAGCTGTACGAGAACGGCTTCATCACCTACATGCGTACCGACTCCACCACGCTCTCCGAGACCGCGATCAACGCGGCCCGGGCGCAGGTCACCCAGCTGTACGGCGCCTCCTACCTGCCGGACGCGCCGCGCACCTACGCCAGCAAGGTCAAGAACGCGCAGGAGGCGCACGAGGCGGTCCGCCCCTCCGGCGACCGCTTCCGCACCCCGGCCGAGACCGGTCTGAGCAGCGACGAGTTCCGGCTCTACGAGCTGATCTGGATGCGCACCGTCGCCTCGCAGATGAAGGACGCGGTCGGACAGTCCGTCACCGTCAAGGTGGGCGGCACCTCTTCGGACCGCCGCGACGTCGAGTTCTCCGCCTCCGGCAAGATCATCACCTTCCACGGCTTCCTCAAGGCCTACGTCGAGGGCGCGGACGACCCCAACGCCGAGCTGGACGACCGCGAGCGCCGGCTGCCGCAGGTCGCCCAGGGCGACCCGCTCGCCGCCGAGCAGCTCACCCCCGAGGGCCACGCCACCAAGCCGCCGGCCCGCTTCACCGAGGCCTCGCTGGTCAAGGAGCTGGAGGACCGCGAGATCGGTCGGCCCTCGACCTATGCGTCGATCATCGACACGATCATCGCCCGCAAGTACGTCTTCAAGAAGGGGACGGCCCTGGTGCCGTCCTTCCTCTCCTTCGCCGTGGTGAACCTGCTGGAGAAGCACTTCGGCCGGCTGGTCGACTACGACTTCACCGCGCGGATGGAGGACGACCTCGACCGGATCGCCAACGGCGAGGCGCAGTCCGTGCCGTGGCTCAAGCGCTTCTACTTCGGCGAGGGCGAGGGCCACGCCGCGGGCGGCGCCGCCGAGGCCGGCAACGGTGACGGCGACCACCTGGGCGGCCTGAAGGAGCTGGTGACCGACCTCGGCGCGATCGACGCCCGGGAGATCAGCTCGTTCCCGCTGAGCAAGGACATCACCCTGCGGGTCGGCCGCTACGGCCCGTACGTGGAGAAGGCCTCGCAGGTCGAGGGCGAGCCCGGCCAGCGCGCCGACGTGCCCGATGAGATGCCGCCGGACGAGCTGACCGTCGAGCTGGCCGAGGAGCTGCTGGCCAAGCCCAGCGGCGACTTCGAGCTGGGCACCGACCCGGTCAGCGGCAACCCGCTGGTGGCCAAGGACGGCCGCTACGGCCCGTACGTCACCGAGATCCTGCCCGAGGGCACGCCGAAGACCGGCAAGAACGCGGTCAAGCCGCGCACCGCCTCGCTGCTCAAGACGATGTCGCTGGACAGCGTCACGCTGGACGACGCGCTGCGGCTGCTCTCGCTGCCGCGGGTGGTCGGCGCGGACGCCGAGGGCGTGGAGATCACCGCGCAGAACGGCCGCTACGGCCCGTACCTCAAGCGCGGCACCGACTCGCGGTCGCTGACCGACGAGGAGCAGATGTTCACGGTCACGCTGGAGGAGGCGCTGGCCATCTACGCGCAGCCCAAGCAGCGCGGCCGGGCCGCCGCCGCGCCGCCGCTCAAGGAGCTGGGCAACGACCCGGTCAGCGAGCGCCCGGTGGTCGTCAAGGACGGCCGCTTCGGCCCGTACGTGACGGATGGCGAGACCAACGCGACGCTGCGCAAGGACGACGACGTCGAGACCATCACGCCCGAGCGGGGCTACGAGCTGCTCGCCGAGAAGCGGGCGCGCGGGCCGGTGAAGAAGGTGGCCAAGAAGGCTCCGGCCAAGAAGGCGACCGCCAAGAAGACCGCCGCGAAGACCACCACGGTGGCGGCCAAGAAGACGGCGGCCAAGAAGACGACCACCGCCAAGACCGCCGCCAAGACCACGGCGGCCAAGAAGACCGCGGCGAAGAAGACGGTGGCCGCGAAGGCCGCCGCCGAGCAGGACTGATCGCTCCACCGCCGGGCCCCGCATCGCCGATGCGGGGCCCGGCGGCATGTCCGCGCCGCGCGGCCGGTGCGGGGTGCGTCACAGTCCGGACCGTCACAACCCTGTCATGGGCGGGATCCGGAACCCCATGAACCCGATCTGGCCAAGCCCTGCCCGCTACGCTGACCGTATGACGAGCGAGGAGCAGCCCACCCCCACCGCAGCGCCCCCCGATCTCCCGCAGGTCGCGCCGGCCGGCACGCCCGGCGAGCGGGCCCGGGCGCTGCTGCGGCTGCGCCCGTACCGGCGCCTGTGGGTCACTCAGCTGATCGGCGGTACGGCCGACCGGCTGGCGTTCCTGGTCCTGCTGCCGCTCACGGTGGTCGCCTCGACCGCGGCGGGGCAGTTCGGCGGCGGCTACCGCGGCGTCGCGTTCGCCGTGGCGCTGGTCTTCGCCGTCCGGCTGGCCGCGACGCTGCTCTTCGGGGCCGTCCTGCTCGGCCCGCTGCACAGCCTGCTCAGCAGCAGGCTGGACCGCCGCTGGACGCTGATCGGCGCGGACGGGCTGCGCGCGGTGCTGCTCGGCATCGCGCCCTGGTGGTTCGGCTGGCTGGGCGGCTCAGGAGCCGCCTCGGCGCTGCTCGCCTCGGTCTTCGTAGCCGGCGCCGCCGAGCGCGTCTGGGCGGTCGCCAAGGACGCCACCACGCCGCTGCTGCTGCCGGCCGCCGACCCCTACGCCCCGCAGTCCGAGCAGCGGCCGTCCGCCACCCAGCTGCAGACCGTCCGCACCCTGGACCTGCGCACCGGTTGGGCCACTGTCCCGCTCGCTGCGGTCGCCCTGGTCGGCTTCACGCTGCTCAACAACCTCTTCGCGGCGCTCGGCTCGCAGTGGCTGAGGGAGCATCAGCTGACCGTGGCCGCGCTCGGCGCGGCCGGCCTGCTGGTCGCCTCCGGGGTGCTGCTGTTCCTGCAGGAGCTGCCGCGCGGCAGCGTGAAGAGCGTCCCGCGCTCCCCGCTGCAGGGCCTGCGCGCCCCCACCGACGCCACCCCGGGACCGGCCCTGAGCAAGGGCCGGACGGGCTCCGCGCCCTACTTCACCTTCTCGGCGGCGGCCGCCTACGCCGCGATGGCCGGCGCCGCCTCGCTCGCCCTGCTGACCGCCGCCGAGCACGGCGCGGGCCCGGTCGGCTACGGCCTGCTGGTGCTTGCCGCGACCGGCGCGCCGTGGCTGGGGCTGCGGCTGACCAAGGTCACGCTGCCCGGGCTGTCCCGGCGCCGGCTGCTCGCGGTCTCGCTGCTGGTGATGGGCGTGGCGCTGATCCTGGCCGGGCTGGTCTTCGACTACGTGCTGATCCTGCTGCTCACCGTGCTGGCCGGGACGGCCGCCGGGATAGTGGTCGGCATCGGCCGGGCGCTGCTGGAGCAGGAGGTCGAGGAGGCCAGACTGCCGCGGGTGACCGAACACCTGTACGCCGTGCTGCGCGCGGTGGTGGCGGCCGCGCTGATCGCCGTCCCGCTGATCGCCGCCGCGTACGGGCAGGTCGACTACGGCAACCGGGCCCCCGGCAGCTTCACCTTCATCCACGGCGGCGCCGCGCTCGCGGTGGCCACCGCGGGCGTGCTGACGCTGGTGCTGGCGGCCGTCGTGCTGCTGAAGACGGACGACCAGCGCGGGACGGTGCCGTTCGGCCGCGAGCTGCTGGAGGCGCTCGGCGGCGGCCGCCGTGCCGACGCGCCGCACCGCACCGCGGGCAGCGGCTTCTTCATCGCCCTGGAGGGCGGCGACGGCGCCGGCAAGTCCACCCAGGCGCAGGCACTGGCCGAGTGGATCCGCAGCAAGGGCCACGAGGTCGTGCTCACCCGCGAGCCCGGTGGCAGCCCGGTCGGGCAGCGGCTGCGCGGCCTGGTCCTCGATGTCGGCAACACCGGGCTGTCGCACCGCGCCGAGGCGCTGATTTACGCGGCCGACCGGGCCGAGCATGTGGAGAACGTGATCCGCCCGGCGCTGGCGCGCGGCGCGGTGGTGATCACCGACCGGTACATGGACTCCTCGATCGCCTACCAGGGCGCGGGCCGCGACCTGGCCGCCACCGAGGTGGCCCGGATCTCCCGGTGGGCCACCGGTGGTCTGGTGCCCGACCTGACCGTGGTGCTGGACGTCGACCCGACGAAGGCGCGCGAGCGCTTCACCGAGGCGCTGGACCGCCTGGAGTCCGAGCCGACCGAGTTCCACGCCCGGGTCCGGGCCGGGTTCCTCGCGCTGGCGGCGGCCGACCCGGCGCGCTACCTGGTCGTCGACGGCAGCCAGCAGCCCGCCTTTGTGACCACCGCGGTCCGCCACCGGCTCGACCGCGAGCTGCCGCTCTCCGAGCAGGAGCAGGCCGCGCGGGTCGAGCAGGAGCGCCGGGCCAAGGAGGCCGCCGAGCGCCGGGCCGCCGAGGAGGCCCGGCTGAAGGCCGAGGCCGAGGCGGCCGAGCGCAAGCGGCTGGCCCTGCTGGAGGAGCTGCGGGCCGAGCAGGCGGAGAAGGACCGGCTGGCCCAGGAGGAGGCCGACCGGGTCGCCGCCGAAGCCGCGCGCAAGGCGGCCGAGCTGGCCCGGGCGAAGGCCGAGGAGGAGGCGAAGCGCCGAGCGGCCGAGGAGGCCGAGCGGCGGGTTGCCGAGCAGGCTCGGCTGGCGGTGGAGGCCGCCGAGCGCGAGCGCATCGCGGCGGAGGCCGCGGAGCAGGCCGAGATGCACCGCCGGCGCGATGTGCAGCGCGAGGAGCAGCGCCGGCGCGCCGAGGAGGCGCTGCAGCGGGCCGAGGCGGCCCGGGTGGCCGAGGCCGCGGCGCTGGCCGCCGCCTCCGCGACCTCCGCGACCTCGACGGCTTCGACGACCTCGACGACCGAGCTGCCGCAGGTGGCCGGGCCGGAGGACCTGACGCAGGAGATCTCCGAGCGCGACCGGCAGGCCGCGGTCGCGGCGGCCGACGCTGCTGCGCGGGCCGGGGCCGCGAAGGCGCCGGCTGCCGTCGACGAGACCGCGGTGCTGCCGGCGGCCGTCCCGGCGGCGGACAAGGCGCGGGGGAAGGCAGCGGGGAAGGCAGCGGGGAAGGCGACCGGAAGGGTTGCGGAGCAGGCCGCGGAGAAGACCTCGGTGCTGCCGAAGGTCGCCTCCACCGGGCCGCTCCCGCCGGTGCTGCCGGTCGAGGAGCGGGTGCCGCCGGGTCTCTGGCGCCCCGAGCCGACCGCCGAGCGCCCGGTTGAGCAGACCCGCGAGTTCCCGGCGGCGACGGATGCCGCCGCGCCGGAGCAGCCGCGCGCGAGCCGGCCGTCCTGGGCGGGGGGAGCCGCGGTGGAGCCGACCGAGGCCGCGCCGGAGCCGGAGCGGGCGCGCCCGTCCTGGGCCGAGGAGACGCCGATGGACGACCTGCCGAGCCTGACCGACACCCTGCTCGGCTCACGCGAGGACTGGGCCCGCTGGCAGCAGGCCGAGCCCGAGGGCGAGCAGCCGGGCGAGGCCGACGGCGACGGGCGCAAGCGCCGCAAGTGACCCGGGTTACGGGGCGGTCCGCGCTGTCGGAGCCGCCCCGTATGCTCGGGGCCTAGACCGAAATGGTGGGAGCAGCAGTGGCCGTCTGGGACGACCTGGTGGGCCAGGAGCGGGTGGTCGAGCAGCTGACCGCCGCCGCCCGGGCGGCCCGCGCCACGGTGCTCGCGGGCCGGGGCGGCGGTGCGGCCCAGGTCGGCGGTGCGGCCCAGGTCGGCGGCAACGCCTCGCTGATGACGCACGCCTGGCTGCTGACCGGCCCGCCCGGCGCCGGCCAGGTCACCGCCGCGCGCGCCTTCGCCGCGGCGCTGCAGTGCACCAGCCCTGATCTCGACCTGGGCGGTACCCCCGGCTGCGGCTTCTGCGACGGCTGCCACACCGTGATGGCCGAGAGCCACGCGGACGTGAAGTTCGTTCGCAGCGACGGCCTGTCGATCGGCGTCGGCGACATGCGCAGCCTGGTGCTGCGCGCCTCCAGCTACCCGACCGGCGGCCGCTGGTCGGTGATCCTGATCGACGCGGCCCACCGGCTGACCGAGGCGGCCGCCAACGCGCTGCTCAAGGGTGTCGAGGAGCCGTCGCCGCGGACGGTCTGGCTGCTCTGCGCGCCGTCGGTCCAGGACACCCTGCCGACCATCCGCTCGCGCTGCCGCCACCTGGTGCTGGGCACGCCGTCCGCCGCCGCGGTGGCGGACACGCTGGTGCGCCGGGACGGTGTCGACCCGGTGCTGGCCCGCATCGCGGCGCTGGCCGGCCAGGGCGACGTGGAGCGCTCCCGGCGGCTCGCGGTGGACGAGCAGGCCCGCACCCGGCGCCTTGAGGTGCTGCGGATCCCGCTGGAGGTCGACGGCGTGGGCGGTTGCCTGGCCGCGGCGCAGCGCCTGGTGGACACCGCCAAGGCCGACGCCGACGCGTTGGCCGAGACCCGCGACGCCAAGGAGACCGGCGACCTCAAGGCCGCCTACGGCGCTGCCGAGGGGCTCGGCGGCAAGGCCCCGCGCGGGATGGCAGGTGCGGTCAAGGACTTGGAGAAGCGGCAGAAGAGCCGGGCCACCCGCACCCGCCGGGAGAGCCTGGGGGTGGCCCTGCTCGACCTGCTGGGCTTCTACCGGGACGTGCTGACGCTGCAGCTGGGCGCGGCCAGCGCGCTGGCCAACGAGGACCAGCGGCCCGCGCTCGGCAGGATCGCCGCGGCCGGCCCGCCCGAGGGCACCCTGCGGCGGATCGAGGCGGTGCTGGCCTGCCGCCAGGCGCTGGACCGCAATGTCGATCCGCTGCTCGCGGTCGAGGCGATGACGCTGGCGCTGCGCGCGGGCTGAGAGCCTGGCTCTGACGCCGCCGCCGCGGAGTTGATCCCGCTGCGCTCGATCGCGCTCCCTCGTTCGAGTGAACGTCCGAGCTTCGCCCGGAACGGTCGCACGGATCCATGACGGTGTCTTGCACGCTGTGGGCTGGGCCGACCAGGCCCCCCGCAGACCGGTGTACTGGCCCTCCCGAGGTGGCGCCCCATGCCCCGTCCGTTCCTCGCCCTCCTGCTGCTCCTTGTCCTGCTGCTCGGCTACTGGCTCGCCCGTGGAGCGCTGAACCGCTGGCGCGACCAGCGGGCCGCCGTGACCTACGAGCTGGCCGCCGACCTGCGCCCGACCGTGCTGCGGGCGGGGGGTGCGATGATCTGCGCGATCTTCGCGACCGCGCTGGCGGTGGCGGTGCTGCTGGGTGGTCGCGGCCTGCCGGGCTTGCGCGCGGGTGTACTGGGCGCCGCGGGAGCCGCCCGGACCGGGGCGGTCGGGCCGGCGGCCGCGCACCGTCCGGAGGCGCCGCCGGCGGCGGGCGGTGTCAACGCCGCGGCGGCGGTCGCCTCGCCGTCCAACCGGCCGTCCGCATCGGCCTCCGGGTCGGCGTCCGCTTCGCCTTCGGCCTCCGCCGCGCCGACCGGTGCGCGGTTCGAGACGGTCTCCCGGCCCGCCGAGGGCGAGCTGCTGCAGGGCGCCGTCCTGGCCGGTGACGGCAAGCCGCGGACCGTCCGGGTCTGGCTCCCGCCGCACTACGCCGACGACCCCACGGCCCGCTTCCCGGTGATCGTGCTGCAGGCGGCGGGCCCCGGCCGGACCGCGGACAGCGAGATCCCCGATGTCTTCGACGGCATCTCCTCGGCGATCAAGACGGGCCGGTCCCGGCCGTTCGTGGTGGTCGCGCCGGAGGGCCCCAAGGGCACCGCGCACCCCTGCGACCTGGTCGCCGCCGCCCCGCAGGCGCTCGCCGACGACGCCAGGATGCGCGCGGCGGTGGCCGCCGCGTTCCGTACCCTGCCGCCCGGGCCGCAGGGCTGGGCGGCGCTCGGCGTGGACGGCGGCGCGCCGTGCGCGGCCGCCGCCGGGCTGGCCCGCGGCGACCTTTACGGCGCAGCCGCCGCGGTGTCGGGTCGGTACGACGCCGCGGCCCTCGCACAGGCCGCCTCCGACGCCCCGTCGGGCGCCGCGCCGCAGCTGCTGCTGGCCGCCGCCAAGGGGGACGCGGACGGTCTCGCCGCGGCCCGCCAGGTGCTGACCACCCTGCACGGCGGCAAGGGGCAGGCGGCCCGGGCTGTGGTCAAGACCTCCGACATCGTCGAGGACTACGCGCCGGACCGCGAGCGGCTGCGGCTGGTCCGGATCGCGGCGCAGTACCTGGCGGAGACGCTCGCTCACCCGGCTGGCTGAACGGGCGGGCAACGCGCCCGGGCGTGGAGCGGCGGCCCGCGCCGTGCTTCCCGCTACGCTCGGAAAACCCGTTTTTGAGCACGGACCGCGTCCGAGCGGTTGTGTGTCCCCGAGTCCACAGCAGTCGAGGGAGAAGCCCGTATGCGCCCTGTCCGGCGGCACCGAACCACCGTCGCGGCGCGGACGGCGTCAGCACTGCTCGCGGCCGGGCTGATGCTCGCCGGCTGCACCTCGGCCCACCCCGGCGCCGCCAAGTCGCCGAAGCCGTCCAAGCCGGACAACGGCGGCCCGATCTCCGCCGACGGCACCCCGGCCGCGAGCACCGCCCCGGCCACCCCGCTGGAGCCGCTGCCCGCGGCGATCCCGGCCGACCTCGCCTCCTACTACGCGCAGCAGCTGACGTGGCAGCCGTGCGACCAGCGCTTCGAGTGCGCCACCTTCAAGGTGCCGCTCGACTACGCCCACCCGGCCGGCGGCGATCTGAGCCTCAGCGCAGTCCGCCAGAAGGCCTCCGGCGACGGCTCCGCCCAGCGGCTGGGCTCGCTGCTGCTCAACCCGGGGGGGCCCGGGGGCTCCGCGATCGAGTACGTCGAGTCGGTGGCGGGCAGCTACGACCCGAAGGTCCGCGCAGCCTACGACCTGGTCGGTCTGGACCCGCGCGGGGTCGGCCGCAGCAGCCCGGTCAGCTGCCTGAGCGGCGACCGGATGGACGCCTACACCGCTGTCGACAGCACTCCGGACGATCCGGCCAAGGTCGCTCAACTGGTCGCGGCGGACAAGGAGTTCGCTGCGGCCTGCGAGCAGCACTCGGGCTCGCTGCTCGGCCATGTCAGCACGGTCGAGGCGGCCCGCGACATGGACGTCCTGCGGGCGCTGCTCGGCGACCCGAAGCTCGCCTACGTCGGCAAGTCGTACGGCACGCTGCTCGGCGCGACGTACGCCGGGCTCTTCCCCAGCAGGGTCGGCCGGCTGGTGCTCGACGGCGCGGTCGATCCGGCGCTGGACGCGCTGACCAGCAACCGCACCCAGGCGGGCGGCTTCGAGACGGCCTGGGCGGCGTTCGCGCAGGACTGTGTCAAGCGCGACGACTGCCCGATCGGCAGCACCGAGCAGCAGGCCGGCCAGCAGCTCGACGCGCTCTTCGGCAAGCTCGACGCCACCGCGCTGAACGGTGACGGGGCACGGAAGTTGACCAAGTCGCAGGCCGTCACCGGGGTCATCGAGGCGATGTACGCGGAGTTCCTCTGGCCGCAGCTGCGCGCCGCGCTGAAGTCGGCGCAGAGCGGCGACGGCGGCCCGCTGCTCAAGCTCTCGGACGACTACTACGAGCGCGCGAGCGACGGCTCGTACCCCAACCTGATGTTCGCGAACATGGCCGTCAACTGCCTGGACGAGCCGGCCCCGTTCGCCAACCCGGACGAAGTCGCCCGCGCGGTACCCGACTTCGAGAAGGCCTCGCCGCACTTCGGGCGCGACATGGCCTGGATGGCGCTGTCCTGCGCGTACTGGCCGGTCAAGCCGACCGGTGGCGCGCACACCGTCCGGGCGGCCGGCGCGGCCCCGATCGTCGTGGTCGGCACTACGCGCGACCCGGCCACGCCGTACGCCTGGGCGCAGTCGCTGGCAGGCCAGTTGGAGTCCGGCCGGCTGCTGACCTACGACGGCGACGGGCACACGGCCTACGGTCGACACAACGACTGCGTGGACTCCGCGGTCAACCAGTACCTGCTGGCGGGCACTGCGCCGGCCCAGGGCCTGCGCTGCTCCAAGTAGCCAACCACTGCTCCAGCAGCAGGATCTGACGCTCAGCCGGGAACTCGGCGGGTGCGAAGAGCGCCTGTACCACCAGGCCCAGCGAGAACCCCTGGGCGGCGGCGGCCAGATCGTCGGTCGGGGTGCCGGCCGGTAGTTCGCCGAGCCGCTGGGCGGCGGCGACGATGGCGGTGAGCCGCTCGCGCGAGCGGCGGTAGCGCTCCGCGTGCTCGGCCGCCAGCTCGGGGTCGGCGAGCGCGACGTCCCAGGAGCTGACCCAGATCCGGTTGGCGGCGGCGCTCTCCGCGGTGAGCGGCAGGATGTCGAGGAGCGCCGCCCGCAGCGCCGCCAGCCCCTCGGCGGGCGCGGCGCGGCGCGGGCGCTCCTCGGAGCGCTGCGCCAGGATCTCCAGCGCGGTGCGCAGCAGCGCGCGCTTGTTCGGGAAGTAGTGCGTGAGCAGCCCCGTCGAGGCGTCCATCTCGGCCGCCACCGCGCGCAGTGTCAGGCCGCCGAAGCCCTGGGCGACGAGCACCCGCCAGACGGCTTCGGACACATCGCGGCGGCGGGCTTCATGGTCTCCACGGGCGGGCGGCATGGCGCCATCGTACCTACCAAACGTTTGTTATGTATGACGCGCGCGTCGATACGATGATGGGCCCACAACCGCCGGAGGAGCCCGCCATGCTGGGAGTCACCAACCTCGCCACCTACACCCTCGGCGCGCTGGTCATCGTGCTGCTGCCCGGCCCGAACTCCCTCTATGTGCTGTCGGTGGCCGCCCGCAAGGGCGTCCGCACCGCCTACCGGGCCGCGACCGGCGTCTTCCTCGGCGACTTCACCCTGATCAGCCTCACCTCGCTGGGCGCCGCCTCGCTGCTCAAGGCCAACCCCGCGGTCTTCGCCGTGGTCCGCTTCGGCGGGGCGGGCTACCTGCTCTGGATCGGCTTCGGCATGGTCCGCGCCGCCCGCCGGCTCTGGCGCGAGCACCACACCCCGCCGACCGCCGACCCGGTCGAGGCCGCCGCCTCGGACGCCGGGGAGAACCCGCTGCGCCGGGCGCTGATGATCAGCCTCTTCAACCCCAAGGCGATCCTCTTCCTGCTCTCGTTCTTCACCCAGTTCGTCGACCCCTCCTACGGGCAGCCCGCCTTCTCCTTCGCCCTGCTCGGCGGGATCCTGCAGACCCTCTCGGCGCTCTACCTGACCGCCCTGATCTTCGCCGGCACCTCCCTCGCGGCCGCGTTCAGCCGCCGCAAGCGCCTCTCCGCCGGTCTCACCGGCGCCGTGGCCGTCCTCTTCGCGACCTTCGCCGCCAAGCTCGCCACGTCCTCCGCGTGACCGGGGGACAACCCGTTACGGATCACCCCTGGAACGTGTGTAGACTAGCCCGCGTTGCCGAAGCAAACCTGTCTCCGCAGGCCAGCCCGGCAGCGGTGCCGCTTTAGCTCAGTTGGCCAGAGCAACGCACTCGTAATGCGTAGGTCATGGGTTCGAATCCCATAGGCGGCTCACCTGAAGGCCAGGTCACATACCCTGTGACCTGGCCTTTTGCATGTACTCCGTCAAGTTGGCGGAGTGGGCGACAGGGGTCTGGCGGGAAAATCCCGCGATGTGTGCCCACTGTGTGCCCGAGCCCCCTGGAAGGGGCCTACAGGGGCTCTCGGGCCAGGATTACTGTCGGTGATTCCTGGACGTATGAGCTGACCTGTCGGCGGTACAGACGCTGTCCACGAGGATGCTGCCGCCGGGGCGGCGCCCCCTGTGCAACCTGAGGGCCGGTCGCTTTGAGTAGCCCGGTTCTGTCGAGCATCCGCCGTTCGATCGGTACGAACGGCCGTGGAGGGCCGGCCGGTGACGCTACGGTGACGGGCATGACGACCATCACGTCGAACGACCGCCGACGAGCCGAGGTAGCGGCGATCGAGCAGTCCCTGGTTACCGGAGCGTGGATCCCCGGTAGGCATGAGTTGAGGTTCGGCACCAGGTTCCTGGCCCTCTCCGAGCAGCTCGACAAGGACCGGCCCTCCTACCTCCCGCACGCACGGCACGAGTTCGACCGTGGCCGGACGCATTCCCTCAGGTTTCAGGGCCGCCTCACCGAGGCTTCCGAGAAGTTGCTGTCCGCGCTGTGGGTCCGCCTATTGCTGCGTCGCTCCCCGATGCGCCGACTTGTCTCGGTATACGTGGAGGCCGGGCAGGACCTACTGCCCCACGCGAGGAGGCTGATTGCCGCTTGGCGCGTCGACCCGCCCGTCCTGGACAGAGAGCACCTCGACCATTTCATCGAGCGGACCGGTCTCACTGATGCTGAGGCGGAAGAGCGGGTCTGGCGCTCTACGGTGGAAGCGTGGGAGGAGGAGCAGCTGCCCCGGGCCGAAGCCGAGAAGCTGGTCCCCGCCTCGCAGGTGATGAGCTTGGCTGCCACCGTGGTGGTCGCCGCGGTAACCGGCGATATCGAGTACTGAAGTCCCCAACGGAGCTGGTGCGGACCGCGGCTGGCGATAGCGTGAGCCAGTCAGCACCCGACGAGAACATCGGACGACGCGAGAGAGGGGCAGCCAACGTGGAGTGGCAGCAGGCGGTGCAATGTGCTGATCGGATCGCCGCTCACGACGATCACCCGGCGGACACATGGGACGGGCGGGCTGTCCGCGGTGTGCTGGCGGTCACCCTCGCGGGCCTGGCTAGCCGTCAGGGCTGTGCGGTGGAGGATATCGAGATCGGCAGTGTGCTGTGGCACCTGGACCAGGGGCCGGCAGTCGTGTACGAGTTCGGTACGGCCCTGGGCTTGGCGGCCAAGGAGGCGCAGCCTGCGGAAGCCGGCACGGAGTGGGCCTGGCTGATCCGTCGCTGGCCGGCCGAGCCGCCGCTGGCCAACAGCGATGGCATGCCGCGTGGTATCGGCCGCGGTTCCCAGCTCCCCGCGGTCGACGTGTGCACGTTGTGGGCGACCGGGGCGGCCCGGAAGGCGCTGATCGCCGAGCGGCCCCCAGGGCTCGTGCCCCACACCCGGGTACGAGTGGTCGGCGGGGAGCACGAAGGACGGTCCGGCCAGGTAGTTGGTCCGGCTTGGCTGATGGACGATGCGCGCCGCACGGTGGAGCCGGGGCCTCCGCCCGGTTACGAGGTAGTCCTGACCATCCCAGGGCAGGACGCCGGGCCCCGGCGGGCGGTGCTGCGTACCTTTGAAGGTGAGATCTGGATGGAGGCGCCCGGACCCCATGGCGATCCAGTGATCGTGCGCGCCGGTGATCTCATCCCTGAGGAGCAGTAGCTCCAACGGGCCGCTGTACGGCAGCTCCTCGCGGTCGACGGACAGACCGCCACCGTTGAGGGCTGCGCATCACCACGGTCGTCAGCGCTTGCCTCGGGCGCTTCCGCCTGGGTTGGTTGCGGACGACGCCGCTGCGACCTCGTCCCACGAGCAGCTATGGCACCAGGTCGGGTCCGGGCGCCAAGAGCCCTCCGGACGCTCGCCAGAGTTGATCCACCTGACTCACAGACGTCAAGCCGTGCACAGCGTCACGCCGCATCCCCGTCTCCTATCGCGTAGAGAAACGCCCGTACCATTCCGAGGGCTTCCTCGGCATCGGTCAGCGCGGACGGCCGGCCGCCTGCGGTCCTGGGCTGGCCGCCGTCTACGACGAACTGCATCGCTGGGGCGAGGACCTGTCCGCACTCATACAGCCACTTCCCGAAATCGTTGGTGGAGCCCCGGTGTTCGTAGAGGGCGACAACCGCGCCCTGGAGCCAGTCCACGCGCAGCGGGAGCGTGACGAGTCCGACTTCGCTAGGCCAGTTCAGCTGGTCGAGCAGTGTCTCGACATGGGAGAGGATGTCGGGGCTTAGGATCCACAGGCCGCTGGCGATGCAGGCTCGCGCCTCATCCAGGACGGGGTGGATCAGCTCCGTGAGCCTGGGCTGCGGCGGCTTCCAGATGGTTGCGGGTGGGGTGCTGCTGCCTGCGGCGATGGATGCAGCAATGGCCCTCTGCAGAAGGCGGATGGAGTTGCTCTCCGACATCGGCGCGTTGAAAGCGTGTCCGCAGCGGTTGCACTGGATCCTGGCCGGGTGTCCCCACTCGCCGAGGATCGTCAGCTCCGCGGTGTAGTCGCACTGCGGGCAGGCCACGACCGTCGTTTCCACGGCGGGGTGGTCGTCGGGGGTGCAGGTGCTGTCGTCGCAGAACAGGTCGGTCGGCGAGGCGGGAAGCATCTGGATGGTGAGCCTGTCGGTGCTGACGTTCCAGTAGGACCCCAACGGCCCTCTCCTCTCATCAACTGCTCATCGTGGTACAGGGCGTACCGACTGGTGGCGCACCCTTCGCGCATGACGGACGGCCCGCTGGGTGTTCAGCGCTTGCCCTTCGGCTGCTTCCGCTTGGGTTGCTGGCGGACGGCGCCGTTGCGGGTCGCGGGCGGCGGGGTGCGACGAGGAGTGCCGGCTGCCGCGCTCAGGATGGCGATCACGCGTTCGTGCAGTGCCTTCTTCTGCTCTGGCGTGGTGGCGTCAGCCGGCGTCTCCAACAGGTGCTGGCGGACGATGGCGACGATGTCCATCTCCCACGCGCCGCGCTCCGCGGCGTCGCGGGGCAAGGGGTAGTGCTCGCCGTAGAGCTGGTGAAGGAACGCGAGAGCGTCCTTGTCGCTGACGTCGCGGATGATCTCGCGCTCAGGAACCTTCAACGCCCTGGACTCGCTCTCCCTGATCTCCTTGATCAGGTTGAGGCGTACGGTCTCCCGGGAGCGGATGAGCCTGGGGTTGGTACCGAGCCACGCCGCGGTCGCGGCGAACGCCAGAAGTCCTGCTTCGGTTTTCGCGGCGATCGGGTCGAAAACAGCGCCGTTGCGACTGTCCTCCTTCATCGCGGAAAGCAGGGCCAGAGCGGCTTCCCGGTACTCGGCGGGCGCGTCTCGATTGATCAGTTCCGCTGCCCCGGTGGCCGCTTGTGCGTCGGAGATGCGGATGCCCTGCTGCTCGCCCAGGCGGAAGAGGTCGTTGGACAGGGCGAGTGCCTGGTTGGCGGGGAACTCGAAGCGCGGCCTCGTGTAGGGCACACGGCCCGGGTCATCGTCCCACGTGGCGATCCGGTCGACGACGGCGGCGAGGGTCTCGCGGTCTGCGTCGATGAAGGCCAGCACGGCGCGGCGGGAGAAGGCGTGCATCCGCCCGGTTCGCTCCACGATGGCCGCCGGCATCTCGTCCATCACGGCACGGGCCGCGTCGCTGAACGCCTCGTGGTCCGCGTCACGTTCGCCGCGGGCCGCTCGTCGCGCTGCCCGGCGAGAGGGAAGTTGGCGGCAGGTGGCAATCAGCGTGGCCAGCTCGAAAGCGAGCAGAAGCTGGTCCTCCCGATCCGCGGCGGCGAACTCGGCTTGCGACTGCTTGACCAGCTTCGTGCCGGCGCTGTGGACGGCCTCGACGGCGCGCAGCGGCAGCCCGACGGGATAGCCAGGCATGTCCTTTTGGGGAAGCGGCTCGATCTCCCGCAGATACGTAGTGGACATCATGGAGGCCGCCACCTGCGGCCAGGTCCGCCAGAGGTCAGCGCCCCGCCCGTCCTTGACGATCAGGTCGCCGATCCGGTTGTACGCGTCGACGGTTCCCATTTCGGTGAGCCGGCAGACCACCCAGGCAGCTGCGTTCACCCAGGCGGCATCCTCGCCGCCAGCACACGACCGGTGCAGGGCGACCTGCTCCAGCAGCTCGTCCAGCCCGCCTGCCCGCTCGATCACATCCGGGATCAGGTCCCTTCCCCAATATCCGACGAGGTGGGCTCGGCCGACCGGGTCCAAGTCCTTGGCACACCGGGCGGCGGCAACCTCAACCTCGGACTGGTCGCCCCGGCAAGCCGCATCCGCCAGCACCAGGCCGAGGCGGACCCAGTCGGCCTCCGGACCGGCACCGACAAACATCGCAGCCGCATCTTTGGTTGCCATCGCGCCGATCTCCGCCCAAGCCGCCAGCAGCCCGGCAGTCCGCTCGGCGTCCAGCACGACGTCCTGCAGGTGCGCGGTCAGCTCATCCCCACTGCGGAGCGACGGATCCGATACCAGAGACGCCGTCAGCTGCCGCGCGTCGGTGTACCGAGAATTCTCAATAAGCATGCGAGCGCCGCGCCCCCTTGAACGGATCACGGACCCGCCCTTCCACTCGGGAGGTCGTGATTGAGCAATGTTGGTTGTCTACCAAGCCAGCGTGTCAGCCCGCGACCTTCCGCCGCAAGGCGCTACAGGCGACGTCACCCATCCCAGCGGGCGCCCGGGCTGGCGGCAGAAAGACCTGACAGCACGTAGGCGAGGAGGGCAGCCGGCAGCGCCTGAACCGGGCGATCTCCGCGGACTTCGGCGGCGCTCATCCGGCCCGGCTGCTGTTGGCCGGCACGGTCGATGGACCGGGCAGCTATCGTCTTGCAGGGCGGCAGAGCGTGTTCATCCAAGCTGAGCGGAGAGTGGGCTATGACCGAGCGGCAGAAGCTGATGACAGAGCAGGAGACCCGTGCGCTCGTCAACACCGCGCTCGAAGACCCCGACCTCAACCTCGCCATCCCTCTCGCGATCTCGCTCGGGCTTCGCGAAGGGCTGCGCACCGCGGTTCTCGCCTCGCTATCCCGTGGGGACTACCACCCGGCCGTAGGCGACGTTCCGGGGAGCCTGACCTACCGCGACGGCGACCAGATCCGCGTAGCCGCGCTCTCCCCCGAGTCCGAACTCCTGCTGTCCGCCTACTTGGAACGGTGAGGCCCACCGTGGCGAGGGACCTGTAGGCCGCCGCCTGAGCTTTGACCGGGGCAGTCGCGCCGCTGAGCAGCAGCAGCCAGCAACCGGGCCGGGGGACGCGGTCGATGGGATCCTGGCTCAGGTCGCGGCACAGCAGCCGAAGCCGAAACGACGGTTCCCACCTCCCTGCTGTCTGCCGCTGGGCTACTGTCGGGCATACCGTCGAGGGCTGGAGGCACATGTGACGACCACCGTCGCTCTGGAGGTCGAGTGCGAGTTCACCGGCACCTGCTCCAATCCGGCGCTACCGGGGTGGCACTACGCCCACTACGTTCACGGCATCACCGTCCGCGCCGTGCTCGAACTGCACCCCTCGCCCGAGCACACTGCACACGACCTGGACCTGAAGCGCGCCGAGTTCGGAACCGCCCTGCAGACCTGGGCTGACCGCTTTCTGAACCGCCACGAGCTCAACGGCGTGATGAGGATCGAGAACATGTCGCTCGAGCGGATGGCCGCCTGGATCTACAAGAGGTGGGCGCAGCACTACCTCGACCTGGCTGCGGTGCGCGTTCAGGACAGCCAGGACCGGTCGGTCTGGGTGACCTACCGCCCCGCTGAAGCGTAGGCGGAACTCCGCCAGTCTCTACCCGGCTCTGATCGCCGCTACGGCACCGGAGACAGGCCGTTGTCCGGCAGCGTGAGGCCGAGCGGCTAGTGACGGCGGGCCAGGATCTCCGGTTCGGCGCTGGAAACCCGATCGATGCGATTGCGCACCGGGCGAGGGCACCTCGACGTAGTTTGTGAGGATGGACGACGCCGAACTCCTCGAAGCCCTTCGTACCGCCCGCTTCCCGAACCGTTGGGTCGAGGCGTGCACCTGGACGAAGGGCCTGGTGTCCTGGCACGTTCACACCCATCCGGACAGCTGGGCCGGCATCGCGGGGACCTTCCAGGAGGAGGCCGTCACCTGGGTGGAGGCCATCATCGCGTGCGCACTCCACCACGCCGGCGTCAAGGACGTTCCGCTGCCGCCGGACGGTCCACTTGAGCCCGACGCGCCGCTGCTGGCCACCGTGCTGGCCGACGCCGCGGCGCTCCTGACGGACGCCCGGACCGCCGTCGACACGATCAACAAGGCCCAGGTCCGCGCTATGCGCACCGCGCGCCCGCTGCCGGTCGACCTCGTGGAGGCCCTGGCACCGATCCTGGCCTCGGTCCCCTACCAGTTGGAGCACGGCAACACGGAGATCAAGGTCGGGGTGCTGCACTTCATCGGGGTCGCGCGACAGGTACTGCAGGACCACGCGGACGCCGGCCGGACCCTTGAGGACCGGCTCCCCGCCATGGTCAGGTCCTCCGCGATGGACGTCGCCTTCGACGCCGAGCCGCCCGCGCAGGGGCTGTACGCGGGGGCGCTCCCGTACAGCCAGCACCTCCTCGCGGTAGCCAACCTGGATGCGACACACGACCTGGCTCAGCTCCAGGGCGAATCACCGGAGAAGGACTGGCAACGCAACCGGCTGCTCCAGCGGGCGGCCCTGGCGGACCGCTGGCTCCTCCTCTGGGGCTCCCAGGACCGACCGCAGCAGCGCGTCGACCAGGCCCATGTGTTCGCGGTCGCGCTCTTGAACTGGGACACCGAGTACGAGACGGGCACCGGGGGCCGGGGCGACTTCGGTCCCGAAGACGACCTCGCGCCCTACATCCGTGGGCAGTACGCCGCCTGGATCGAGCACATCAACCAGCCGCTGGTCTCGTAGGCGCCGACCTATCCTGCGGGCGAGCACCTGTCGCACCGGTCGCAGCGACCCGGACGCCGCGCTCAGGGAACGCCGGCCACCCGGCCCGCCAGTTGGTGGGAGTGTTGGGCAGCCCCGGACGGCCGGCGCAGGGGTACCGTCCTGAGCGGACGGTGAGGAAGGGACGGGTGGCGCGATGGGTACGAGCGAGCTGGACAGGCCGCGCCGGCGAGTTAGCCCCGCGCTGCCTACGGTGGCCGCGTGCGTGCCGATCGCGCTCGGCGGGGTCTTCGAGGTGCTCGCGGTGCGCATCACACTGGCCGGGCAGCTCTCCTCGGCCGGGCGGCTGATCGTGCTGGGCGTCGGACAGATCATGCTCATCCCGTTCGCGATCCTGGCGATCACGGCGGTGCGGCGCCTTCTTCGCGCGGCTCCGAGTGGCAATGGGGCACCGCTGCTGCGCGTACCGGAGGAGTGGAACGGCTCGGAAGGCCCGCCCGGACCAGTGCGCCCACACCAGCCGGAGTAAGGAAATCGGCGTCGATCGACGCTGGCCGCGCCGGAGGGAGGCGGCCAGGTCGGCGACCGGATACTCAGGCATGATCCGGACCCTAGTGGTCATCGGTCGAAGAGGTAGGTGGCACCGTCATCCTCCAGCGCAGGGGTCTTCAGCAAGTCCTTTGAACGCCTCGGGCAGTGTGCGACGCAGCGACGCCACCGTGATCTCTGTCTGCTTGACGTCGTAGGAGTGATCGGCCAGAGTGCCGTCCGGGTTGATGCGGCCGATGAGGACCCGGCCCCACCACCACCTCTCGCTGACCAGTCCCGGGTTTTCCACACTGATCCAGGTCGTGCTGGCCGGGTGCAGGACGATGATCCGGCGCGGCTCGGTGGTGTCGATCGCGGTCTCCTCGACACTCCATTCGGCGGCGGCACGGGCCCGGTGGCCAAGGACGCGGAACAGTTGCGACTGGCCCAGGAGCGCCGTGTCGAGGACCCACGTCGGGTCGTTCCAGCGGTCCTCGCGCAAGCAGTCACCCAGGGCGGCCGGCACGGTGGTGTCCAGGTCGACCAGGCCCCGCAACTCGACCAGCCACTCCACCATGGCCTCGGCCGACCGCCGGGTAGCCTTGGACGCGGACTCCTTCGCGTACCTGCTCCGCAGCCGCTCGCTGCGCCTGCGGTCCAGCCGCTGACGCACAGCGCGGTAGCGCATCCACAGGGCGTGCAAGGGCTGGATCATGTGTAGCTCCACGGATCGGCTGTGTCGATCAGTTCGGTGTCGATCACGACCGCGAAGCCGTAGTGGTCGCTGGCACCGTCCGGCGTGTCCAGCAGCTCGTAGGACACCACGGCGGGGGCGATCGGCGAGCTCACCCACAGCTGGTCGATCCGATCGTCCGTGCCGGTCTTCGCCAGCACCCGCTGGTCCTGGGTGCGGTCGAACACCAGGCGCGCCGCGTCCTTGAAGCCGTTCTGCGCGAACTTCTGCGCGACCCGGCGGTCCGCCATCGGTCGGCCCGCTGCATCGGGACCTGTCAGAAGGGTGCGGGCCCCGCGGTTGTAGGGCTTCTGGTTGCTGTACTGCGGCTCCGGCCAGGGCTCGGCCGGCGAGTAGTTGATGTCGCCGCCGGCGATGCAATACGGCCCGTACTTGTACGCCCTTGAGGCGATGTACTGGGCTTCGACGACGGCCTTGTCCGATCCCCAGGGGGTCACGTGGACCGACGCCACGCCCAGCGGCATCGGCAGGCCCGGGAGATCGAACGCGGCCACCCCGAAACCGTGGTGGACTTCGTCCGCGTTGTTCTCGAACTTCCAGGCGCTGCGGCGGCCGAGGGTGGAGCGGCGGTACAGCAGCGCGGGTCCGCGGCCGGAGCGGCAGGGCGGAAGCAGGCCGTCCATGTCAAGGTCACGCTCCGCCCGGATGAGCTGCTTGTGGCCGTCCTTCTCCCAGTCCTCGCACTCCTGGACCAGCAGCAGATCCGGCCGGTAGGGGGCGATGCGCTCCACCAGTTGCGGCCAGCGGTCGTGGTACTCGCCACTTCCGGTCCAGATGCCGCCCCGGCCCAGATTCTGCACAACGATGGTGAGCTTCACCCGAAGTCCCCCTTCACGGGCCCCACCTGGCCCACCAACGACTGTAGTGCGCGCGGCAAGTCGAAAGTGAGGAGATCTGCCAACTCCGCTGCGGCCCAGGCCGCGCAGCTGTCCATCCTGATGGGTCCTTGTGTCTCTCGTCGCAGCCGCGGCTGGGGTGGCGTAGTCGGGCGAGGGACGACGTGGGACGGCCCCGCGTCGCTGCGGCTCAGTTCACCGTGGCGGGTTCGTCATCCGTCGCCTCCTGTGCCAGATCCCGGATCTGGAGCCCCTTCAGGTGCTCCTCGAAGAACCATTGCGGGTCGCCGCCCATACGGGCGAGCATCACCAGTGCGCTCACCGCCACGTCGCAGGTCTCCCTCCTCACGTCGTCCCACGTGTGCGATTTGCCCTTGCGGGGATTGAGGCCAAGGGCCCCGATGACGGCTTCGGCGACCTCGCCGGACTCCTCCTGGAGTTTGAGGGCCAGCAAGGCCCAGCGCTGCTCCCCGGCAGCAATCGGAGAATATGAATCAAGCTTTCCGGCAAGGGAGTTGACGATCTCCCAGGTCTGGTCCATGGGCGCTGATCCTGCCTGTGTTCGAATCGGTCGATCAAGCCAGGCGGTTCCCGGCGGTTCTCGGCGAGCCCGGGGCGAATGAGACGATTTCGATTACGTCTCTTGGCGGGAGGCGCTGCTGGTCGCGCGGTCATGCCAACAGCAACAAGCCATCCCATGTGGGTAGTTGGCTGATCTCGGATGAGTGATGGTGGTCGGCGAGGGCAAGCGCAGTCCCAGCCCGGCCGGTGAGGAACCCCAGCCCTTGCGGTGCTTCGGCGGACTGATGGTGGAGAGTGATGGTGCGGACGGCTGCTTGGGCGGCAAGCTCTACGCAGCCGGTCCGGGTGGCGGCTTGAAGAACTCCGGCGGTGCCGTGGCAAAGTCCGGGGCCGTCGGTGTCCCAGCTGTCGGGCGCGCGCTGGGCGAGGAGGTCGAGTGCGCGGCGGGCGTGGTGGGTGAGCGACGGGTCGCCGAGGGTCCGGCCGGCGTGGTGGAGGGCGGCTGCTACGCCGGGTGTGCCGTAGCACCAGGCATCGCGGCGCCCGGGTATGGCGGACAGCCGGTCGGGGTCCGGCCTGTGGAGGAGATCGCGGCCGGGGATGTGCGGAGGCCAGGAGGGGCCGGAGGCCGACCAGGCTACGAGCCAGCGGGCGGCGGTCTCGATGGCATCCCGTTGGCCCGGCACGGTGACGGCGTAGGTATGGGCGGTGTCGAGCAGGGCGAGCGGCCCGGCGATGCCGTGGGCAGCGCCGGTGGTTGCGCTGCCGGTGTCCGGAACGCCGCTGACGGTGGCGAGGGCGTGGTCCGGGGTGGCCAGCCACCAACCGGGCAGGTCACCGGCTGGTGTGGTGATCATGTCGGTGAGGGTGGTGAGCGCTGCGGTGAGGCCGGGTTCGGCTTCCTGATGGCCGAGTTGGTGGGCGGCGAGGAGCACGCGGCCGATGCCGGTGAGGCCCTTGATGGTGTCGTAGACGGCCCAGGGCGTGCCGAGGCGGCCGTCCCGAAGGCGCTGGTGCTGGTGAGCGGCCAGTCCCTCGGCGCGGGCTGACAGCCAGGCACTGGCCCGGGTGACCGCGTCGAGCTGGACGCGGCCGTTCGGCAGGTAGGCGCTGCCGAGGATGAGGGAGGCGGCCAACGCGCCCGGACCGGCATATATCCCGTCGGCGGCGGAGCTGGTGAGGAGGCGCGCGGCGGCCTCCCAGTGGCGATCTGCCGCGCCAGCAAAGAGGGGGTCGGAGCGGGAGAGCACAGCGAGCAGCAGTGCGGTGCCGGGCAGCCCGTCGGCGAGCGTGCTCGCGGCTGCGGGCCGCAGCTCGGCGGTGACGTTGGCGGGGTCTGCGACGACGTCGGCGATCTGCTCGATCAGGTGGCTGGTGGGGTCAGCCATGGCGGATCAGGTCGGTGGCGAGGGAGCGGGCTAGCTGCTCGCGGGCTGGGTCGGTGCCGAGGAGTCGGTTGCAGTGCAGGTGGATCGCGTCGGAGGCGCACAGGGGTGCGGTGTCGTTGGTGAGCAGCGGTCGGTAGGTGGCAAGGGCGGTCTGCCGGTTGGTCCAGGCGTTGGTCAGCTCTGCCGGTATGGATGCCGCGCGGCAGCGGGCGCGGAGGGTTTCCCGTTGGCGGCGCAGCTCGGCGAGGAGGGGGCGGGGGCGGGCGGCGGCGGGCGCGCGGAGGCCGCTGGCGATGGCGGCGGCGCAGTGGGCGGCGAGGATGAGCCAGTGGTCCTGGTCCGGCAGCTCGGTGATGATCGCGAGCGTCAGCGCGGCGTCGGCGGCGAACAGTTCTTCTGCGGCGGCGATGGCCTCGGGGCCGCCGTAGCGCTGGGTCTCGCGCTGGTACGGCAGGACCGAGAGCCGACCGTTGCTCAGGTGCTGGTGTGCCATCTCGTCGGCCCAGCCGGCCATCCTCTGCTGGACACCTGCCAGGACTTCGGGGGCCGCCCGGTAGCGCAGCCGCAGGTGCTGGCCAAGCTCCGCGCTGGTGTACCGCAGCCAGTAGAAGAGGACGCCGTCAGGTGCGGGCGGCAGTTGGGCGAGCACCTGGTCCTGAAGGCGGGCCGGGACCGGTAGCGCGAGCGACAGCCAGGTGCCGCCTGGAGGGATGGTGTCGGCGGCGCGGGGCCGGGCGGCGGCGCGCGGGTCGAAGCGCTGCTCGGCCTGCCCGCCGCCGCGCCGGTAGAGGGGGACGACGAGTTCCAGTTGGTGGCGACCGCGCGGGCCCTGCACGACGCCGTCCCCGCCCAGGACTTCGGCGACGGTGCGGCATCCGCGCCGGACGCTGCGGCGCAGCAGCTCGCGGTGCTCGGGAAGGCGCAGGTCGAGCGGAAGGTGCCGGTCCCTCTCCTCGACCACCACTTCGTCCGGGACGGCCGTGGCGGTGTGGCTGCGCCAGTCCGCCAGGTGCTCCAGCCAGCGGGCGCGGTGGTTGACGGTGGCGTGCAGAGCCTGGGGGAGCTGCCAGCGCTGCGGGGCCAGCACGGTGGAGCGGTAGGTGACGCGCGGGGTGTACGGGGCGTCACCGGCCGGGCCCCAGGACCAGGGGTGCCAGGGCCGTTCGTCGGCGTGCCCGAGCAGGTGGAGCAGCTGAGCGGCTGGCGGCAGGAGGGAGCGGGTGATGCGGCTGAGCAGGACCGGTCGTACCTGGCGTTGCAACCGGGATGAGTAGAGGGCGAGTTGGCCCCGGCTGGTGGTCGTGACGAGGAGGTCGCGGGGGTCGAGGTCGCCGTCGCGTAGCGGCACGCCGATCGGAATCCGGTAGGCAGCCGTCCCGGTCTCCACGGCGAGGGCACCGGTGGCCGTGGTGAGCGGCCGGCAGACGACCTCGGCGCTCACCAGCCCTGGGCCGCTCTCCATCGTTGCGTTGAGGGCAGGCAGGTGGCGGGCGAAGCGGGCGGCGGCCGATCCGGCATCCTGGGCCGCGTGCGGGCCCACCACCAGCTCCAGCGGCCCGGTAGTGGTGTCCAGGACGCGGACGTGGACCTCGGCGGTGCGCGGCGGGGCTTCGTCCCGGTTGTGCGCAAGCGCATCCACCATCTCGTCGGTCAGATCCACGGCGTTGCCGCCGCGTGAGAGCGCTCCCGTCAGCAGGCCGAGAAGCAGCCGCGAGCGCTGGTCGTCGAGGTCCGAGCTGGCACCGATGGCGTCCTCCGGACCGGTCGGGCCGATGCCGACGGCCGGGTCGATGGCCTCCAGCAGGGGGACCATCCGGTGCGGTCCGTACGTCTCGTGGAACTTGGCGGTCCACGCCCGAAGCGGGGGAGTGCGTTGCCCGATGCGCCACAGCAGCTCTACCGCGCGGGCGGCCTCGCTGCCTATCGAGGTCGGCAGCCGAAGCTGGGCCTGTGCGATGGTGTCGACGGTCAGCGGCCGACGGCTGGGATGGATCGCGTCGGCCGCCTTCCGGGCGGTGTGCAGCAGCGGCAGGCGGCCGGGCCCGCCCGGTGGGTGTGTGTCGGCGTCCCGCAGCACTTCTCGCAGATGGAGCAGGTCCCCGTGCAGCGGGACCGTCGCGGGGAGCTTCGCGGTCAGGTGCTCCAGCGGGTCGGCCGTCGGGTCGGCGGGCAGCAGATCGGGCAGTAGCAGGCCCGTCCGGATCATCTGCACCAGAGCAGTTCGGGCGGCCTGCGAGGTCGCGCCGGGCCAGCGCTCCAGTATCCCGGCGAGCACCTGTCCGACGGGAGCACCACCGGGAAGGTCGCACAACTCCAAAAGCCAGATAGACAGCTCGGTTGCCTGCACGGTGCCAAGCTGGGCGGTGCCAACGGCACCGGGGTGCTCGACCTCCAGCAGCTTCCCGCGCCGCACCGCCAGCAGGTTCGTCGTCAGCGTCAGGGCCTCCAGGACGCCCGGCGCGTCGAGGCACCGGTCGGCGACGGCGGCCAGCCACCCGGGGCCCGGCAGCGTCACACAACGGTGCTCCTCGCCCAGGAGCAGTTCGGGCTCGCCCGCCTCCAGGCGGGCGGTGGTCGCGGCGGCCCAGATACCGTGCGGGGTCGTGCGGCTGCGGGCCCGCAGCGCGTACGCGGCCCTCGTCAGCTCGGCCCGCTCCGAGTTCGCGGACGGGGCGTCAAGGTCGCGCGAGGCGAGAAAGAGCCCTTCGGCCAGCAGCTCTTCCCCAGCGTTCGGGTCGTTGGCCGGCAGCAGCGGAATCCGGGCCATCGCCACCGGGCCGGGCACGAGCGTGAACCTCTGCATCGATCCTCCCCCTTAGGTGTTGTCCGGACGGGTGGGCGCCCCCGAAGGGGCACCCACCCGTGGCGTACTACAGCTGACCCGGGAACGCGCAGCCAGTCGTCGCGCCCTGCGGCGGGGACTCCCCGCACCCGTCACCGGTGGTGTCACCCTCGGTGTCGGCGTAGTTCTCGCGGATCGCGCTCAGCGCAATGGTCTGCGGGTTGAGCTCGAACACGGAGAGCAGTTCGGCACTCATGTGCATCCTCCTTCCAACTCTTTGGTTAGGGATGGTGCGCCCGGAACCCCAGCGGGGTCCGGGAGTTCAAGGGAGCGTCAGGCGCTCCAGGCCAGCACCATGGGCGGGCCGGGCCGGTCCAGCACGCGCCCCGGGGCCACGGCGGCGGGGTCCGTGCCCTCGGCGTAGACGTGAAGCACGGGCCCGGCGCCGCCGCGGTACTCGCTGTCCCACTCCTTCATCCGGCCGACGACCTCATCGGCCAGGCTGCGATCCGGGCCATGGAGAACGACTCCGTACTCGTAGCGGTCGCTCTGCCCCGCCACGGGGCGCATCGTCACGTAGGCGAGCGACGTGGAGGTCCAGGTGACCGGGGTGCCGCCGGGCAGTACCGTCGCCAGCGCCTGCTGGTCGGTCAGCAGCCGCCCGTAGTTGTCGAGCGCGGTGGCGAGCCAGAGGTCCACCACGGGCCGGGTCTTCTCGCTGCCGCCCACCACGACGCCCGTCCAGCACTCGATCCGCTCGCCGGTCAGAGCCTCGGACAGCGCGCCATGCTCGAGTTGCTGGATGCCGTCCACGCGCAGCCGCACCCCGGGCGCCAGCTCGATCGTCTCGGTCGCGTTGGCGCCCTCGCCACGCATCCGGACGAAGCCGCAGGGCAGCCAGCCGCCGCCGGACCAGTGGCCGTCGCCCGCCGGTGTCAGGGAGACCAGGCGGCCCAGTCCGCGTACCCGCATCGGAACGACGAGGACTCCGTCGGCGGCCAGCTGCTCCAGCCAGGCTGGCGCGATGGCGGGCGCCTGCACGGTCACCGTGATCCGGTCGTACGGGGCGGCGTCCGCCACGCCGTGCGCCCCGTCGCCGGTCACCAGACGGACCGCGCCGTCCAGGCCCGCCGCCTTGAGGCACAGGCGCGCGCGGTCGATAACGGCCGGGTCGATGTCGATACTCGTCACCGCGCCGTCAGGGCCGACCACGCTGCGCAGGAGAGCGGCGTTGTAGCCCCCCGAACCGATCTCCATCACCGAGTCTCCGGGACGCGGGCTCAGGTACTCCAGCATCGCCGCGACCAGCCACGGCGCGCTGACCGAGCTGACGGGGCGGCCCTCGTCGTCGCGGTCCGTGAACACGGAGTCGTCCTTGTAGGCGTCGGCGATGGCGACGCCGGGCAGGAAGAGGTGCCGTGGCGTGGCGGTGAACGCCTCAGCGACTTCCGGCGAGTTAATCCTGCCGCTGAGTTGCAGGTCGGCAACGAGCCGCTCGTTCAGCTGGGTGGATTCACTGGTGGTGGCGTTCATCCGCTCGCTTTCTGCTTGGTGAGGATCATCGTCAGGGCCAGGAGACGGCAAACCGGGTGTGCTTCTTGTCGATGACAAGCCCCTCGGGAAGCTTGAACGCCTGGATGCGCGGCGCTGACATGCTGCTGACTGCAAGGCCCCGGTCATCGCGCTTGGTCACGATGGACTTGTCGGAGTAGACCTCCTCCAGTGGGGCTTCCGGGGCGAAGCGATGACGGTCCACGGTGCGGAAGGCCCGCTGCACTGGTGCGGTCCGGATCGCGTTCATGCGGCGGAGCTGGTCGATCAGAGCTGCCTTCAACGGCTCGACGGAAGTGACGGCACTGTCACTGACGGTGTTCATGCTGGGGAGCTTAGACATTGACGGTCCCGCAGGTGACCAATTCGAAAATCCGGAGCATTCAGAGGAGTTGAGCGGACGCGATGGCCTCCACTCCAACGGCCGGGCTCGTGAAGGTGGCCGGGGGCTGCCCGCGTTACCCGCCGAGCGGGACGTCGAGCAGGTGCTCCCAGCAGATCAAGTTCTCGCCGTTGTGCCACTGCGAGACCAGCGACAGCTTCTCGGCCCGCAGGACGACCGGGCCGCCCTCGATGTCGGACAACACGACCTTGAGTTGCGCCCGGTCAGCGAGTTCCGCGCCGGTCCCGGCGTAGGCGATGCTCAGGTGCGGCTGGTAGGCCGCGGGGGTAACCGGCACTCGGTCCCCGAGCACCGCGGCGTGGGCCTGCGAGGTCAGCTTCCACAGTCGCCGGGCGGGAGCGCCCGGGTGGCCAGCCCGCTCCAGAGCGACCCAGCCCACCCCCGGCCGCTCCAGGACTACGTCGAATGGGGCGATCTCGGCGGCATCGGCCCGGACCCGCTCGACGATGGCCGCCAGCTCGTCATCGCTCGTGTCCTGCTGGGGCCCGGCGTGCAGGACGGTAAGGTGCAGCCACTGCGGTGGGACGGCGTACAGTCCCGGCACGGTCAGCAGGTCCTCGTACGGCTCGATTAGCTGACGGGCGGTCTCCTCGTCCGGCAGGACATGCCAGTGCAGGTCCCGCCGGCCTGCGGGCCAGGCGTGGTGTTGACGGGCCTCGACGCCCGCGAAAAAGTTTTTCATGGCGAACGCTTCGCGGATGTGCGGCATGGTGAAGTACCTCTTTCGGAGTTGGGGACCAGCGGTCGCGGTCGTGGGGTGGTTCAGTGCGCGATGACGTCGACCCGGCGGTCCATGACCTCCACCAGGCCGCTGTACCGCCACAGGGAGTCCACCGGGAAGTGGTCGGAGCAGGCGCGGGTCTGCTCGTCGTCGATAGGGCCGGCTGACACCAGCACGGGCGCGAGCTCCTGGACGGTGTAGCCGCGGTCGATCGCCGACGCCTGCTCCTGGTCGCTGTCGTCGCCGTCCAGCGGCTCGGCGCGCTGGTCGCGCTTGTCCGGCCCCCAGCCCGCGGTGGGGCCGTCCGCGCCCTCCTGCCCCAGCTTCTGCGCGGCCCACAGGCCGACGTCAACCAGGCCGGCGTTGACCAGCCTCCGGTCGAAGAAGTCGTCGGGGACGAACTCCCCGTCAGCGGTCAGGCGTGAGCGGTTGGTTGCGAACGTCCGGTCGCGGACGCTCTGCAGATCACGAGGGTGGCGGTCCTTGCGGTAGGAATTGCAGTCGAACTCCGCGTAGCCCAACTCCCGGTCCTTGAACACCGACAGCACGAAGTCGGCCTCCATCTCGCGGATCGGCGCCGAGTAGTAGCAGGCGTGACCGGACAGCAGCAGGAGCCGGCGGTAGGACAGCGTCCCGTCGGGAAGCCGCAGCCGCACCGCGACGTTCGCCGGCGCCTGGTGCGGCGCCCCGGGATGCTGGTAGGTGCCGTCGTGGACGAACACGCCGTCGCGCTTGATGAGGATCAGATTGTGCTTCGGGCGCCGCATGTGCGGGGTCAGCACGTTCTCGTAGACGTCCATCCCCAGCGCCTCGGAGACCACCTCGGCGTCCGAAGGTATGCCCTTCTTCGGATCGCCGGGCTGCGCCTCCTGCCACAGGATGATCTCCGGCGCCGGGTCGAGGGACTGGATGAAGGCGATGGCCGAATCGCGGTGCCGGCCGTGCTGGACGTTCCAGCCCAGGATCCGGATCGTCTCCGGCGTCGTGCTGGTCGGACTGGTGCTGGTGTCGGACAACGTTGCTCCTTCGGTGATGGGTGTTGCTCGCGGGCAGGGATCGGGCCGCGCAGGGTTGACGATTTGGCGCAGACGAGACTGAGGGGCGGCGCGCGGGGCCCGCCCGCTCCGGGACGCGGATTGTCCCGCGGTGTCATGTGCGCCCGGTGGGCGCGACAGTGGCCGGTGATCACGACGGACGGCTCCTTGATGCGGCAGTCAGGGCAGTGGGCGGGCAGGGCGATGTCGCCAGCCGACGACCTTGAGGGGCGGTCAGGTCCGGTCGGCGGTGCGGGGGCGGCGCTGTCCGGGCAGGGGGGTGTTGTCGTACTGGCGGGCCTGGAGCAGGTAGGCGGTGCGGTAGCTGCCGCGCCCGGGCCAGTCCGGGTCCGGCTCGTTGGCCATGAGCTGGTCGTGGGTGCCCTGTTCGACGAGCTCGCCGCCATCGAGGACGTAGATCAGGTCGGCGGCGGCGCTGGCGGCCAGGCGGTGGGTGATCAGAACCACCGCCATGCCCTGTTCGGCCAGCGAGCGGATGCGGTCGAAGGCGGCGATCTCGGCGGCCGGGTCGAGAGCGGAGGTGGGCTCGTCGGCGATCACCAGGTGCGGGGGCCTCGCGTCGGTGCCGATGGTGGAGAACCGGAAGGCCGCTCGGCCGGTGCCGATCCTCTGCCACTGGCCGCCGGACAGCTCGACGCCTCCGGTGAAGCCCTTGGCCGCCATGGTGTCCCAGCCATTCGGCTGCTCGCCCAGCAGGGCTTCGAGCCCGGCGAAGTCGGCCGCGCCCTGCAGGGCTTGGCCGTCCTCGGCGTGTTCGGGGCGCCCAGCCGTGGTGTTGGCCCGGATGGTGAACGGCCAGCGGACGAAGTCCTGGGCGAACAGCACACACGAGTCGAACTGCTGGCGGCGGTCAGCGGTGCGGGTGTCCACGTCGTCCCACAGGATCCGGCCCTCGTCAGGCTGGTAGAGGCCAACGAGCATTTTGGCAATGGTGCTCTTGCCGGCGCCGTTGACGCCGACAAGGGCGACGACCTTGCCGCGGGGGATGACCAAGGACACGCTGCTCAGCGATGGTGAGGTGCGGCCGGCGTAGGTGAACGTCACCTTCTCCAGCCGGATCTCGGCAGGCCGCTGCGGCAGGTCGACGCCCCCGACTGGGATGGCCCGCTCGGCCGCAGCGGTACCGAGCCGCTCGAGGTCCCGCACGTACAACGACTCCTCGAACATTCGGTTCACACCGGTCAGCAGGGTCCCAACCGTCGCGGCACCACTGCGGATACCGACGATGACCGTGACAGCGCCAGCCATCGGCAGCCGGTGGGAGAGCACGAGCCAGCCCAGGAGGACGAAGGTGGCCAGCGAGGCGGCGCCGGACGCCGCCGAGGAGCCGGCCGAGGTCGCGGCCGCGGCCCCGGCTAGGCGCCGGCGCTCCCGCTCGGAGGTGCGCGCCATCTCCTCGTAGCACTCCAGCAGCCACCGACCCACCCCGTGGACCCGCAACTCGGCTGCGTTCTGCGTGGCGGTGACCTGCTGACAGATCAGGTTCGAGGCCCGAGCGTGCTGAAGCCAGGCCATCACCGAGGCGTGCCGGCGCCGGGCGGTGCGCACCGCACCCCAGGCCCGGGGCAGCGCGATCAGCACCAGCATCGGCAGCAGCGCCACATTCAGCGACAGGATCACCCCGGCCGTCGCCGTCATGGTCAGCATGGAGCCCAGCACGGAGACGGCCTCGCTGGTCAGGCGCCGCACCGAGTCCGCGCCGAAACGCGCGCTCTCCAGCGTCCGGGCGAACTCCGCGTCCTCCAGGGCGGCGAGCTCGACCGAGTCGGCGTGCCGCAACAGCGTCAGGGTGGTGATCCGCTCGACCTGGGGCTCCAGGACCGCCGCCGCCCACGTGGAGGCGGACGACAGCCAGCTCGCCGCACCGGTGGCCGCACCCGCGACCAGCAGCGGCACCAGCGCGCGGTGGAGACTCTGCGTGGCGCTGCCGCCGGCCAGCAGCTTGGCCAGCACCCGGTTGGTCGCCACCAGCGCAACCGCGGCGAAGGCGGCGCGCCCAACCTCGGCGCACACCACGCCGACCAGGGCCCGCCGGTCGGCCCGCCAGGCCAGGCGCCAGGCGAGCATCAGCATGGCCGGGATCTGCCGGGCGACGCGGCGCAGCGTGGCGTCAGCGGTGACGCTCTCGTGCCGGGTGAACCCGAAGTCGTAGCCGAACCTGGCTCCGAACAGACGGAGCTCGCCGGCCGAGGGCTGGAAATCGGGGCGGGGCTTGCGGCGTGGCCAGATCACTGGGCGGCTCCAGTACTCGTCGAAGGGCACAGGCAGGGTGGCGGGGCGCGAGCCGGGTTGGGCGGCGACCGGGCGAACCGGCCTCCTCCGGTCCCGTTACACCGCCATCGCGGTGACGCGATCGCGGAAGGCCCGCGGTGCGCTGGCGAGGGGCGGTCACAATGGCAGCACCCAGTGCAGGCCCGGGCCGCCGATGATCCGTTGCTCCTGGTCGGTCAGTTCCAGCCGGTAGGTGTCCGGTCGTCCGGCGGCGGTCCAGCGTTCGTGGACGTCCTCGGCGAGCTGCCACAGGTTGCGCGGGCCCCACTCGGTGACGGTGGCGCCGTCCGGGGCAATATGGGCGCGCGATCCGTCGGTGCCGACGAGCAGCACGCCCTCGTCGCCGTCCGGGTTCCAGAAGCGGCGGACCCCGGGCAGCAGGTGGCCGACAGCGACCCAGAAGCCGCGCTCGGTGTGCGGGGGCGGCGGCAGGACGGCCGTGCGTGTGGCGCCGTCGGCTGAGCGTTGCTCGGGTACGGGCAGCCAGCCGGCGCCTCGGGCCGGGACGTGCCCCCACAGTTCGGCGCTCAGCGTGCCCGAGAAGGCGCCGTCCTTGTCGCGTTCGATGAGGGCGGTGGCGTGCCAGCCGGGCGCGCCGGGGTTGACGGTCGTGCGCAGCAGCCCGCCCGGTGCCAGGTGTCGCAGCCAGCCGGCCGGGACGGCGGGCACGGAGAAACTGGCGGCGATCTTGTCCCAGGTGCCGTCGGGCAGGCCGCGCAGTGCGTCGCGGGCCAGAAGGCGCACGTCGGCGCCGATCTCGTGGAGCCTGGGCGTGGCCTGGCGCACCAGGTCGCGGTCGCACTCGACGCCGGTGACCTGGCGGCGGGTCAGTCGGTGGGCGGCCGCGGACAGGTAGCCCGTGCACGCGCCCAGTTCGAGGAACCGGTCGCCGTCCCCGACCCTCAGATCCTGCAGGGTGCGCGCGAGGAGCCCGGCGCCGGAGCTCTGGGCGGCCGGCCGGCCGGTGCAGATGGCGCCGACCGTGTGGTCGGCGGCCGGCTGGTCGGCGAGTTGGACGACCACCTGATCCATGGAGTAGACGAGCACCCGGTGCGCGGCCCGGTCCTCGTCGGAGTCCAGCAGCCGCCAGCGCGTCGCAGGCCGCTGCTCTCCCAGCGGCTGGTAGGCGCGCGGGATGAGGCGGTGGCGGGGCACGGCGGCCACCGCCGCAATGACCATCGGGTCGTGGACCCCGGGCTCCGCGGCCAGTGCGAGCGCGAAGCCGCTGGGCACCGCGTCGACGGTGGTGGTGTCCGCCCTCGCTGGGGCAGGCGGATCCTCGACGGCGTGCAGCGAAGGTGCTGTGCTTCTTGGTGTAGTGGTCATCCCGGTCTCCCGTCGGTGGATGTGGCGATGGTCAGGGACGCACGATGTGGGCCGGGATAGCGCTGCGCACCGCATCCAGGTCGGCGCGCGCCAGGGCATGGCCGGGCGGCGGTCGGCACGCCCCGCCGCGCGGCGAACTCGCACCTCCAGAGGTCCGGGCTGAAACGCTGCCCGCTGGGGTCGATCAGGACACGCGCTCGCCGCCGTCGGGGACGGGCCAACCCATCTCGCTGTACGGCACGCCGGCACGGATCGCGACCAGCGCGGCCCGGGTGTAGTCGACCAGCGGGTCGGGGAGCCGGTCGATGGGATGCCACTCCCAGCCCGCGCACTTGTGCGGCTCGGCCGCGCGGATCTGACCGGCCCAGGTGCGGACGGTGAAGAAGACCCCCAGCCGATCGCGGCCGTCGACCAGGTCGTGCAGGTGCAGGACGTGTGCCAGTTCCAGGTCGGTGGGGTCGATGGTGATGCCGAGTTCCTCAGCCGCCTCGCGCACGGCGCAAGCGGTCACCGATTCCCCCGGCTTCGCTTCCAAGTGTCCGGCGGGAAGATGGTATTGGCCCTGAGCGAACGTCGTGTTGAGACGGCGGCCCAGGAGGATGCTCGTGTCGTCGCAGAGGACGAGGTGCACGCCGATGATGTTGGAGTGGCGCCCGGCGTCCATGCGTTCCGCCTTGCTGTCGGCGTCGGACCGCAGGCTGCTCGGTGCGGGGGACTCGGCGATCTCAAGACCTGGTTCCACGAACACAACTCCCTCTCGTTGTAACGATCGGCACTCGTGCGAGCGCTGTGGGTCACCATCGCAGAAGGCGCTGACGCTCCCTCCCGGGAACAGGCTTGACGCTTGATCAGCGCTTCAGGCGTGAGTCCGCCTCCTGGTGGCACTGCCCGGTGCAGGCGCTGGAGGGTGTCGCTCGCCGCTAGGGCGTGGACGGCGGACTGCCGCCTACGCGCTCACCGCTCGACGACCCGGAACTCCGCGTGGTCGAACCGGTGCCCGTTGACCTGGATCGCGAGCTGGTAGGCCCCTGGGGTGAGCGCGGTGGTGGCGGTCGAGCGGAGCCGGTGGGTCTTGGCCAGGGTCATGGGCTGGTCGGGCGTCGCGGTGCCCTTCTTCAGTGCGTACACCTTCTGCCTGGGCTTGCCCGTGCTGGTGGTGCTGGAGATGACGTACATGACGTTCACTTCGACGGTGGTGGTGGCGGTGAGATCGGCCGTGAAGCTGAGGGCGTCGCCGTCGCGGAGCTCCGTGTGTTCGAGCCGGACGGAGCTCACGGCGACGGGGGCGTCAGCGGCGTAGCCGAGGAATCCGTACCCGGCCGGCCAGCCCTCCTTGAGCTTGGCCTTCAGCGCCTCGCGCGCGATGAAGGCGAACTCCTTGTCGGTGGCCGCCCCTTCGGTCTTCCACCTGGTCAGGGTGGCCAGGGCGAGATCCGGTTCGCTGCGGGAGATGTCGCGCAGGTGGTTGGCGACCGACGTGGTGACGAAGTGGCTGGTGTCGCCGTACAGCCGGTCGAGGATGGGCAGGGCCGTGCCGACGGGAAGGGTGATGCGCGGTGACCCGGGGAGCATGGGGCGGGTGGACTCGCTGGCCAGGCGGCGCACCCGGTAGTCGTCGTCAACGGTCCACTTCTCGACGGCGGCCATCGTCTGCTCGGGGAAGTCGTTCAGGAAGTACCTGGCGGCGTCCTCGGAGGAGAAGTACCGGGTGAAGGCGCGAAGCGCCTCGAGCGCCTGGTCCAGGTCCTCGGTGGTGCGGTGGTACCGGGCGACGTACGAGGAGTGCGGTGAGTAGATGTGAAAGCCGAAGTCGTTCGTGACGCCGGCGGCCTGCGGGGAGGACGGCAGGGAGTGCACCAGCGCGTCCAGCGCGGCGGGGCCGGTGACCGGCAGGTGCTCGTGCAGGCCGCGCGCGGTGCGGGCGATCCGCGCCTTCAACTCTAGTCGCGGAAGGTCGGACATCACGTCGGCGGTGAAGGCGTCCGCGTCGAACGCGGGCAGGACGGCCTGCACCTCCCGGCCGATCCGGGCGATCCGTTCGTCGTTCAACGCCCGTTCCTTGAGCGGTACTTGCGCGGTCATGGCGACACCTTAATGACTCTCGGCCGCCGATCCGGCCGTTTGTGCGGGGATTCCCCCGTCAGGGGTACCGGGGCGGCGTGTCGGCTAGCGGACGGCGGTGCGCAGCAGCAGCCGCTGGTGGCGGGCGCTGTCGCACGGGGACGCGGTGTGCAGGAGGGCGTGGTTGTCCCAGACGACCAGGTCGCCCGTCGACCAGCGGTGGGTGTGGACGTAGGGCGAGCTGGTGGCGTGCGCCAGCAGCTCGGCCAGCAGTCGGCTGCTCTCCTCCTCGGCCAGGCCGACGACGTGCCTGACGACCATGGAGCCGACCAGGAGCGAGCGGGCGCCGGTGACCGGATGGGCAGGCGCGAGCGGGTGCTCGACCTCGGCCCGGTCGGTGAGCGTGCCGGCCTGGGCGGAGGAATGGCCGCCGGCGGCCTGGGCCTGGCGGGCCCCGAGTTGCTGGATCGAGTGGACGGCCCGCAGCCGCTCGATGCGCGCCCTCAGATCCGCGGGCAGGTCGGCGTAGGCACGGGTGGCGTCGGCGAACCGCGTCTCGCCTCCGCGCTCGGGTGTGATGACCGAGTACAGGAGCGTCGCCCGGTTCAGCTCCGGCTTGAAGGAGTTGTCGGCATGCCACTCCTCCTCGTTGTCGCCGTCGTAGATACCGACGCGCACCCCGTCCTCGGCGATGTTCGACACCACCGTGATCCCGGTGAAGCCGCCGACGGCGTAGCGGCGGTCGGTGTCGGCGTCGACCGGTCCGAAGTGGGCGCTCGCGGCGAGGAGGTCGGCGTGGTTGAGGTGCTGGCCGGGGAAGACCAGCAGCCGGTGGCGGTGAAGAGCACCGGTCAGGGCTGCCGCCAGTGAAGGCTCGCGGCTTCGGGCCAGGTCGAGGTCCACCGTGGCGCCGAAGCTGGCGGCCAGCGGGCTGATTGGGAGATCCATCGTGCGTCCTCCTCGTGAATCGGCCGGGGCTCAGAACCGGGGGGACTGCAGGAACGGGCGGATGCCGCGGATGCCAGCTGCGGCCGCGCACAGCCGCTCGATGCCGATGCCCAGTCCGCTGGTTGCGGCCGGCACCAGGCCCGCGTCGATCGCCTCCCACGCCAATCGCTGCTCGTCGTCGTAGAGGCCCACCGCCTTGGCACGCTCGGCGAACGCGACCTGGTCGCGCTCGTCCGCGTAGCCGTGGACGACCTCGATGCCGTCGACGATGAGCTCGAACCGCTCCAGGACGGCGGCGGTGCCGGGGGCCAGACGCGCGCACGGCTCGTCCCCGCCGAGCGGGTACTCGGTCAAGAACACCGCGGCGCCGGTGCTACTCGTCTCCAACTCCCGTTCGATGTACTGCCCGAGGACGTCCTGGAACGGCACGTCCGGTCCGGCGCCCAGACGGGCGGCCATCCGCTGCGGCAGGTCCCCGATCGGCTCGTGGTGCAGGTCGACGCCGAAGGCGTCGCGGATGTGGTCCGCCACGGACACCCGCACCGGCGTGTAGGGCAGGTGCGGGCCCACCAGGCGCCAGGCCAGTTCGATCAGGCCCTCGAAGCTCTGGTCGGCCGCGTACAGGTCGAGCATCGTGAACTCGCTCGCGTGGAGGTCGTCCGGCTTCTCCGGCCGGAAGCAGGGCCCGATCTCGAACACCTTCTTGCGGTCCGGGCTGAGGGTCACGCGCAGAGCCGGTCCGATCATCGCGCGCAGGAAGCGGCCGCCGTCCAGGTCGGCCGTTACGCGGCGCCCAGCTCCGAGGTCGGCGCGGCGCGCGACGGGGGTGACCAGCTCGATGAAGCCTTCGTCGCGCAGCGTGTCGCGCAGGCTGAACAGGACGTGTGACTTCTGGCCGATCGGGTCGCTCAGTGCGGGCATGGAGTCTTCCTCAACTCTCTTCTGCGAAACCAAGGTTGGTCGGAAGCGCGCGGGTGCCGGCGGCCCCGGGCCCGTCGGCGGGCCTCAAGTTAGCCGTCGGCGCTGGCCAGTAGAAGGCCGCCGGCGCCCAGATCCGCCGTGCGGCGTGTCGTGGTGGCCCGAATCGGAGAGTTGCATCGGCGTCTGCGCAGGTCACTGGGCATATGGGCGCAACGGCGGCGCAACGGCCCGACGCACTTGACGCAACGTCAGAAGGCATTGCCGGACGTTCGGCGGCGCCCTAGCGTGATGGCACAGCCACCCGGCGCGACGGTCACGTGGATGCCTCACCGGGGGCGGCTCGTAGCTTCGGCTGCGGCTGTCTTCATGGCGTACGCGGCGCCTGGCCGGCTTCTGCGAACCGTTGACATTTGCCGGCTCGCAATCACCTTCATCACCTACGGACGCCGCGGGATCCCCGCGGCTGAAGGGAGTACCGCTGTGGCTACCTCTCTGAAGTACGGCATGCGGCCCGGCGCCGCGAAGCTCGGCATGCGGCCGGGCGCCGCGAAGCTCGGCATGCGGCCGGGCGCCGCGAAGCTCGGCATGCGGCCCGGGGCCGTCGTCGCCAAGTTCGGCATGCGGCCGGGCGGCGTGAAGCTCGGCATGCGCCCGGGTGCCGCGAAGCTCGGCATGCGGCCGGGCGTGCTCGCCGCCGCCTGATCCTGACCGCTCGTCTTCGCTTCGGTGCGTCCGGGTGTCCGCCGCTCGTTGAGCGGGTACCCGGCGCGCCGGAGCGGGGAGCAGTGCTCACCACCTTTTCGTGATGTCCGCTTTGAGAGTCGGCTCGGAGGATCTGATGGGCAGCCCCGCCCTGCGTTCAGCGCGTCGGCGCGCAGTAGTTCAGGGCCGGTCGCGTAACGGGACCGGCGCGTCCGGGCCCGTTCGGAGGGCTCTGGGGCCGGAGCTGATCGGGGAGCTGGAGCAGCTGTGCGGCCGCCCGACGGTCGGGCTGTTCGACGTCTGCCAGGACGTCGCCGCGATCGTGGTCGCGGCGGTGCTCGGCAGTCTGATCGGGCATGTCCTGGGTCCGGCGCTGGCCGTCCTCTATATCGGGGTCCGGCAGCGGCACTTGTCGAACCTGGCACACGAGTGCGTGCACTCGAAGCTGCTGGCCACCCGCCGGGGCAACCGGCTGGTCGGGCACCTGCTGACCGGGATGCTCGGGGAGGGCCTGCGGCCCTACCGGGTCACCCACGCGGTGCACCACGCGCGCTTGGGGTCGGACGAGGACCCGATGTTCCAGTCCTACCGGGCGGGCGACATCCGCGCGGCCGGGCCGGCACCGAGCAGGCGCTCCTTCGTTCTTCGGGTGATCGTGCGGGGCGCCGTGTGGCGGCTGCCGAAGGCGGCGCTGCGGGTCCTGCTCACCAAGGCACCTCAGGAGAGCTGGCGGGCACCGGCCGCCCGGGCCGCACTGTGGGCGACCGTGGCTGCGGTGTGCTGGCCCTTCGACGCCGACGGCGCGCTCGGGTTGTACTGGTTCGTGCCGCTCGTGTTCGTCCGGCCGGTCGTCACCTGGATCACCGATCTCGGCAACCACGCCGGCCTGATCGAGCACTCGGACGTTCTCCTGCAGACCCGTGGCTGGTCCTCGCACTGGCTCACCCGGCACCTGCTGGGCGGCCACCTCGACGACATGCACCACCCGATCCACCACTGGTGCCCGCAGATCCCCTGGCGGCGGCTCCCGGAAGCCGCCGGCATCGCGGCCCGACACCTGGACCGGTGGCAGGAGGTGCCCTGGAGTTCGGGGTACTTCTTCCGCCGCCGCTCCACCCCCGAGGTGCCGTGCGTGATCGAGGACATCATCGCGCGCCTCACCACGGCGGACCGGGCCGCGGTGACGGACACCAGCCGCGCCGCCGCCTGAGCGACCTTCCCGTCCCATCCACTGGCCGGCACCGCGCCGCCCGGGCGGCACGACCTGCCCGGGCGCCGCCCACCGGGGCACCGGCCCCGCCGCCGAGGAGGCGGCATTCCATGACCCAGACCAAGACCACCGCCACCGGCGGCGTGAGCAGCTTCGACGAGTGGTCGCCGCTGCGCGAGGTCGTCGTCGGCCGCGCCGAGCACTACACGGCGCACGACGTCGATCCGTCCTGGAGCCTCTTCTACTTCGAGAACGTCGCCCCGACCATCGCGGGCGGCACCGGCCGGGGCCTGCTGCCGATCCCGCAGCAGCTGGTCGACGAGCTCAACGAGGACATCGCGGGCCTGGCCGACGCGCTGACCGCCGGCGGGGTCCGTGTCCTGCGGCCCGCGGCGCCGGGCAAGGACGTCGACATCGCCTCCCCCTCGTGGACCGCCCGCGCGACCCCGCCGCTGAACGTGCGCGACAACGCGGTCATCCTCGGCACGACCATCGTGGAGACCGCGCCGCACATCCGCAGCCGAGTCTTCGAGAACGACCACCTCAAGGCGATCTTCAACGACTACTACGCCAAGGGCGCGAACTGGCTGAGCATGCCCCGGCCCGCGCTCGCCGCCGGCTCCCTCGACACCGCCTACTTCGACAAACTGGGCATCGACGTCTCCCGCGCCATGGACGGCGACAGCGCCCAGGCCATCGACGGCCTGGGCCTGGAGATGGTGTTCGACGGGGCGCAGTGCACCCGCCTGGGCCGCGACGTGCTCGTCAACGTCGCCAACCACAACCACGCACTCGCCTTCCGCTGGCTGTGCGACAACTTCCCGCGGCTGCGCTTCCACCGCCTCGACGCGATGGCGGACAACCACACCGACAGCATCGTCGTCCCGCTGCGCCCGGGCCTGATGCTGCTGCGCTCCCCGGAATACCTGCGCTATCTGCCCAAGGCGATGCAGGCATGGGAGGCGATCTACCCACCGCGCACCGCCGTGCCCGAGCCGGACTACAGCGACTTCGGGTACGTCGTCCCGACCGCCTCGCGGTACATCGACATCAACGTCCTGTCGATCGGCCCGGACACCGTGGTCGTCAACTCGCTCTACCCCGAGCTGGTCGAACTCCTGGAGCAGCGCGGCTTCACCGTGGTGCCGGTCCGGCACCGGCACCGCAGGTTGTTCGGCGGCGGCTTCCACTGCTTCACCCTCGACACCGTCCGCGACGGCGGCTGCGAGGACTACCTGAGCTGACTCGGCCAGCAGCCGGCACACCCCACTGATCCACCCCCGCCCAGCCCGGGGCCGCACCACGCGGCCCCCGATGTGAGGAGACACCCAGTGAGCAGCGGAACCTGGCCCCCCGGCCCCGGATTCTGGACCGACGAACTCCCCGCCGCAACGAAGAACATGACGGCGCCGTACCTGTTCAAGGGCATCGTGCCCGCCTCCGCGGCCAACGCCGAGGCCGTCCTGGACGCCTTCGCGCAGATCCGCCGCGCGCACGCCGCCGGCACCGCGATCACGGCGGACGCCCGGGTCTACGTCGGAGAGGAGCTGCGCGAGGACCTGCTGGCCACTGTGCTGGGCGCACCGGCCTGGCTGCAGGGAGGCTTCGTCGAGTGGATGCAGAGCCTGGCCGGCGCCGAGCGGTTCAGCCTGGTCCTCAACCACCTGGAGACCGTCAGCCCGGTACTGGCCGCGGGCCTGGGCGAGTTCCTGGGCGCGCTCATGGAAGGGTGGGGCGTTCCGGCGGGCGGAGCCGAGCAGGTCGCCTTCGTCGGCAACTACTCCGGCACCGCGTTCGGGGTCCACGAGGGCTACGAGAACGCGTTCCTCACCCACTACGGTCCCGGCGTCAAGGACTTCTACTGCTGGCCGGCCGAGGAGTACCAGAAGCTGACCGGCGGCAGCGACCCGCTGTACGGCGACTACGAGTGGCTCCTGGAGCACGGCGAGCACTTCGTCCTCGAGCCGGGCGACGCCCTGTTCCTGCCCGAGCGTGTGTTCCACGTCGGCCGGCAGGATCAGTTTTCCGTCTCCGTGGCCGTGCCGCTCTACACCCTCCCGTATGCGGCCGTCGTCCGCGACTTCGTCCTGCCCGACCTGTTCGCCTCCCTTCTGGAGAGCGGGCCCGACACCGAGCTCGGCCGGCCCTCCGCGATGGCAGCGCTCACCGGCGGCGGCGCGCAGCTGGCCGAGCGCCTGGGAGACCTCACCACCCGGACGCTCACCAACGCAGCCACGCAGGCCGCCGCCGCTGCTGAGCAGCACGTCCGCCAGCGGTGGAACACCATTTTGAGCAACGGCGGCTGGGAGCTGTCGGAGGAGGACCTCGCCCGCATCGACGCGGCCGCCGCGTTCGACCCCGAGCATGTCACCCCCGGTGCCAAGGTGTCCGTCATCGCGCCCTACCGGCTGCTCGTCACCGGCCGGCAGGCGTTCCTGCGGGGCTGCGAGGTGGAGGCCGACCCGGCCGTCCTGACCGCCGGCCTCGTCGCGGCCCTCAATGCCAGGCCCCTCACCCTGCCCACCGACGAGAACGTCCTGGCCGCCGTCCGGGCGCTCGGCGCCACCGGCGGCCTGGCCCTGACCGCCCGCCCCGCCGACAAGGAGAGCGCCGCATGACGACCGAGACCACTTCAACCCTCGACCTCGACAAGCTCCCCAGCACCTCCCTGGTGGAGGAGTACTTCAACGCGGTCCCGGAGACCCGAAGCTTCATCAACGCCACCCTGCTCGGCAAGCAGACCTCCGGCGACACCCTCGTCGACAAGCACCTCACCCCGATGATCGACTGGGTCTACCGGCAGATCCACCAGCTCGTCGACCCGGCCAACCTCACCTTGGCCCAGGCGCGGATGTACATCGCGGAGCTGGCCGTCTTCGCCCGCTACAACGCCCAGTTCCTGCGCACCGCCGCCAACACCGTGGACGGCGCCTGCCCGGCGCTGGCCCATGAGCTGCGCCGTAACTTCCTGGAGGAGGGCGGCGAGCCCGGCAAGGTGGCCGCCCACTACATCCTGTACACGAACGCGCTGCTCAGCGACCTCGGCCTGCTCGTCAACGGCCACGTCCCGGCGACCGAGACCACCACGCTCATCGTGCTGCACGACGTGATGGTCAACTCCCATATGCCCGGGGTGATCGCCGGCGGCTACTACGCCACCGAGGGCGTGGCGGTCGTGGAGACCGAGATCCTGCGGGACATCACCAACCGCTACGGCGAGCTGACGAACGAGGCCACCGGCGCCGACCTCCCGGCGCTGCACTACTACTACGAGCTGCACCTCGACGAGGGGCACGAGGCCGCCCAGGGCGGGCTCAGCGTCGAAGCCGCTCACATCGAGGGCCTCGCCCGGTTCATCCGCGAGAGTGACCTTCACAACCTCGACCTGCCGCAGATCACCGAGGGCTACCTGCAGATCTTCAACGCGATGGCACACTGGTGGACCCAACTGGCCTACCGTGCAAGGAATATGAACTGATGTCCGAAACCGTCCCCGCCACCGAGGTTCGCTCCGGCGGCTGCCTGTGCAAGAAGATCAGGTTCACCGTCACCGGCGCACCTGACGATCCGCACATCTGCCCGTGCAGCCACTGCCAGAAGCGGGCCGGCGGGCCCCTCCAGTGGTGGGTCGGCTTCCCCCTGGCGGGGCTGTCCTGGACCGGCGACGGCGAGCTGACCTGGTACGACACCCACCCCGAAAAGACCCGGCGGGGGTTCTGCCCCGTCTGCGGCAGCCACATCGCCGCCCAGGACTACGGCGACGACAACGTCATCGGCATCAACACCACCGCGCTGGACGACCACGAGGACGACCCCAGCCTCGTCCCCGTCAACCTGAACCGCCTCGCGGACG
The DNA here is from genome assembly GCF_029892095.1 of Kitasatospora sp. MAP12-44. Lineage (NCBI taxonomy): Bacteria > Bacillati > Actinomycetota > Actinomycetes > Kitasatosporales > Streptomycetaceae > Kitasatospora > Kitasatospora sp. MAP12-44. The sequence goes on along the minus strand of NZ_JARZAE010000004.1, from coordinate 3,894,299 downwards.
CGCCCCCCTGGCTCGCGCAGGCCCCGGACACACAGCACGCCACCGTCGGCTGACGCCGGCGGGCCACCCCGGGGGCGGGCGCACCCGACAGCGCCCGCCCCCGGGGCCGTGCCCAAAGGGGCCGTGCCGGAACCGCCTCCGCCCGTGCACGACGACCGCCGCACCCCCACCCCCGGGGACACCGCGGCCCGCCCCCCGACACAGCACTGATGGAGGCCCCGTGCCCACCCCTGCCCACGCTGCCACCGAGTACGGCATGCTGCGGCGCGTCGCCATGCGCCATGCCGCCGACTTCACCCGCCCCCTCGCCGGACCCGACGTCAACCCCGTCCTCGAGCGGCAGATGGCAACCAGCACCTGGGCCACCTACGAGGCCGCGGCAGTCCGCGCGCAGCAGGACACCCTGATCACCCTGCTGCGCGAGCGCGGCACCGAGGTGGTCCTGCTTCCCCTGGCCCCGGGCTGCTCCACCCAGCACTACCCCCGCGACGTCGGCTTCGCCGTCGACCACGTCCTCTTCCGCGCCCGCCTGAACTCCAAGCACCGCCTGCCCGAGGCCGACGCTCTCGCCGACCCGGCGACCGGCGTGCCGAACGTCGCCCATCTGCACGACGGCACGATCGAGGGCGGCGACGTCATGCTCCACGACCGGTGCGTGCTGGTCGGTCTGAGCGAGGAGACCTCCGCCGACGGCGCCGCCGGCCTGCAGGCGGCCCTCGAACGGCACGGCATCGACCGCGAAGTCGTGCCCGTCCACTTCGCGACCGCGGGAATCGTCCACCTCGACGACCACTTCACCATCGTCGCGCCCGGCACCGCCCTCATGCACCGCGGCGTCTTCCCGCCGGACCAGATCCGCTGGTTCCAGGCGCGCTTCGACCTGATCGACGTCACCGACGACGAGGCGCTGGCCGTGCAGGTCAACGTCCTGGCGATCGCGCCCGGCACGGTCGTCGTCGCGGCCGGCAGCGACCGCATCGCCGCCCAGCTGGCGGCGCGCGGGATCGAGGTCCTCACCGTCGACTACTCCGAGGTCACCCGGATCCCCGGGTCGCTGCGCTGCACCACCCTGCCGCTCAACCGGAGCTGACTCACTCCCGGTGCCGGCCAGCGGCTGCGCCGCGCCAACACCGCCTCCGTCCCCCCGCCCGGCGGCCGCACCAACCCGCGAGGCAGCCCGCCCCCATACCCCGGAGCGCCCGTGTCCGATACTCTGCTGCCCCTGCTTCTCGCCGTTCCTGCCGTGGTGCTGGCCTGCCAGGCCGGCGGCCGCGCCGTCCGGCTGATCGGCCAGCCGCCCGTCATCGGCGAGATCCTCGCAGGCATACTCCTCGGCCCCTCCGCCCTAGGCTGGATCGCCCCCGGCCTCCAGCACCACCTACTCCCGCCCGCGGCCCTCCCCGTAACGTCGGCACTGGGCAACCTCGCCCTCCTCGCCTTCCTGTTCCTGATCGGCAGCGAACTCGACCTGCGCTCCCTGCGCACCGCCAGACGCGCCGTCATCGCCGTCAGCCTCGGCAGCCTGCTGCTTCCCCTGGCCCTGGGCGCCGCCCTCGCCGCGGCAATGTACCCGCACCTGGCGCCGCCCGGCGTCGCGCGACTGCCGTTCACCCTGTTCGTCGCCGTCGCGCTGAGCATCACCGCTTTCCCCGTCCTCGCGCGCGTCCTCGCCGACCGGGGCCTGGAGACCACCCGGCTTGGCACGTTCGTCATGGCCTGCGCAGCCGTCGACGACGCTCTCGCCTGGTGTTTGTTGACGGCGGTCGTCGCGCTGGCCACCGCTGGCACGCTGACCTCCGCCGTGGCCACCTTCGCCCTGGGCGCCGCCCTCGCCGCCGCGCTCACCCTCCTGCGCCCCGCGCTGCGGGCGCTGCTGGAACGTGCCGGGCGCACCTCCGACGACCTGGTGCTGGTGGTGCTGTTCGCCGGGCTGTGCCTGACCGCGTACGCCACCGACCGGATCGGCATCCACCCGGCGTTCGGCGCGTTCCTGTTCGGCGCCGTCACCCCTCGGGGCCTGCCGGCCGTCGAGCGCAGCGCCGCCCGCATCCGCGCGGTGTTCCTGCCCGTCCTGCTCCCGCTGTACTTCGTGGACACCGGCCTGCACACCGACCTCTCCAACCTCCCGGTCGGGCAGTGGGGCTGGGGGGCGGCGATCCTGGCGGTCGCCGTCGCCGGGAAGTGGGGCGGCGCGGCGGGCGCGGCGCGGCTCACCGGCTCCGACTGGCGGTGGGCGGCGGCCGTCGGCACGCTGATGAACTGCCGTGGCCTGACCGAGCTCGTCGTTCTCGGCATCGGCCGCCAGATCGGGGTCATCACCGAGCAGCTGTTCAGCCTCCTGGTGCTCATGGCTGTGGTCACCACCGTGGCCACCGCCCCGCTACTGGGCCGTCTGACCGGCCGCGACCCGAGAATGGCCCCACCAGGTCCGGTCCGCGCGCCGGCTGGCAGCGGCGTGAAGGGGACGGCCCGATGAGTCGGCGCCCGGACCCGGTGCTGGAAGCGGTCCTCACCCGGCGCAGCGCTGCCCGGTTGACCGAACCCGCGCCCGGCCGCGAGGAACTGGAGGAGCTCGTGCGGGCCGCGGCCACCGCACCGGACCATGGGCGGCTTCGGCCGTGGCGGCTGATCGTGGTCGCCGGGGACGAGCGCGCCAGGCTCGGCGAGGTGCTCGCTGAAGCGGCCGGGACACCGGAGCAGGCCCACCGGGCCGCCGCGAAGCCCCAGCGCGCCCCGCTGCTCGTCTCGGTTGTGCTGTGCCCGGTGCCGGGCCACCCGAAGGTGCCCGAGTGGGAGCAGCTGGCCGCCACCGCGGCGATGGTCTCCACCCTGGCGCTCCTACTCCACAGCCGGGGCTGGGGCGCGTTCTGGCGCACCGGAGCGGCCGTCGAATCGCCGCAGGTCCTCAAGTACCTGGGTATCGGTGACGGCGAGCGACTGCTGGGCTGGCTGTATGCCGGCACCTGGGTGGGCGGGCATCATGCTCGCCCGCGCGAGCCCTTCGACGCGTCCCGCAAGATCAGCTGGCTCAGCAGCGGCGCATCGACGTCGGCGAGCCGCTAGAAGTCGTCGAGTGGCTCGCCGGAGATAAGGCGGGCGAGCCGGTCCGCTAGTCTGCCGCTCTTGAGAGGCCGGGATGCCTCCATGGCTCTCTTCGTCAGCGCCGCTCGCTCCGCGTGGTCCCCCCGAAGTCGCGCGAGTTCGGCGGCGGTGATCAGCAGCTCCACGCTGTCGCGGGTGCGCTCCTCGGGCATGTCCAGGGCCGTGCTCAACGCTTGGGTCCCCGCCTCTGCCAGGCCGGCCATCGCGAGCGCCCAGGCTGCTTGGCCTGCCAGCTCTGGCATGTCCAGCCACAGGAGCCAGCGCGGGTCGGCCCCGGAGCCTCGCTGGTTGAAGGCGTCCTGGGCCTGCTTCACCGCGGCGAGGGTCTGGTCCGGGGCGCCGTTGAGCGCCCACGCCCGCGCCTCCGTGATGGCCGCGTAGGCCCTCACCAGGCCGGGCGCGCCGCTGGAGGCGACCACCGCGCTGCGGGCGTGGGTCAGCACGTCCCGGCGTTCGCCGCGGGCTGCGGCGAGTCGGGCATGGTGGATGTGCCCGCGCGCGACGCGGCCGCGGTCGCCGATGGCCTGGGCCAGTCGCATCGCCTGCAGGTCGTAGCGCTGCGCGAGTCCTGGGAGCAGGTCGTCGTACGCCATGCTGGCGAGTGCGAGCACCGCGTCCGCGACGCTTCCGTACAATCGTCGTCCCAGGCGCTCGGAGAACGCCCCGTGGAGCAATGGTGTGGCGTGCATGTCGAGGAACGCTGCGAACACGCTGCGGAACCGGCCCCCGCCGTGCCGGGCGTCCAGCCGCCCGTACAGCTCGGTCTGTTCCTCCAGCAGCTCGATGTCCGCTGCCGCGACGTGCTGTTGACCTCGCCCCGTAATATCCGCGTCGGGCAGCATGACGAGCGCCTCGTGCGAGGCCGGCCCGGATGCTGCGAACGGCATCCTGCGCACCGCCCGGCGCCCTGGCATGGAATCGAGCTGCCACAGCCTCGACAGCACCCGCACAGCATGCTGGAGATCCCCGTACACGAGGGCCTCGGTGGCGAGGTCCTCGTTGTCGGCCGGCCATCCGAGACTCTCCGGCGTGACATGCCGCCGCAGCTCGGCGGAGAGCACCTGGCAGGCCGGCCCCGCCAGCTCCGGGCCCGGGATCGCGTTCTTGCACCACCGCGTGACCGTGCTCGGGCTGACCGTGTGCGGCAGGCCGGAAGCCGCGCAGCGCTCCCGTACCCGCCGGGCGAAGCCGCTGGCTGACCAGCCCAGTTGGTCGAGATAGGCGCACAGCATCTCGTTGCGGCCTCGCTCGGGCACCGGCTGGGAAGCTGTCATCACATCACCCCCACCCCCGCGCGGCCGGCACCGCGGCCCGGAAGTGGCTGGCCGAGCCCGGTCAGGGTCCGCTCGATCTGGGTGAGCGTCAGGCCGCTCGGCCCTATCCGCTCCAGTTCGCAGGCACTCGCTAAGGCGGCGCACTCCTGGCTCCAGGTGGCGTCCGCCCAGGCGGCCACGTCCGTGAGCCGCCCGCTGTCGGCCGGGTCGAGTGTGCGGGCGGTGGTGGCCAGCCACGCGGGATGGTCGACGGTGTGGCCGTGGCGGCGCAGTTGGGCGAGGTGGCCGCGTTGGTCGCCGTCGAGGGCGGCGACGGCGCGGGTCAGCGAGGCCAGACAGTGCGCGGCGTCCTGGATCTGCCGGTCGGGCCAGGGGAGAACGGGGGCAACGAGCAGTACCGGCTGTGCCGTGCCGGGGTGGGCGGTGAGGGCGTGTCCGATCACCTGGGCGGTGCGGTGGGTGGGCAGTTGGTGGGCGAGGTGGACGAGGGCGTCCGGTGCGGCGTCGGGCAGAGGCTCGGTGGTCGCGAGGATCCGCAGAGCCTCCGGGCCGCTTCGGAAGCGGTGAAGGATGGCGGTCCGGTCGGAGGAGGAGTCGCTGGCGCTCAGGTGCCCGGCCTGGAAGGTGCGCGGGCGCATCCAGCTCTCCATCAGCGCGACGGCCTCGTCGAAGTCGCTGACCAGGGCGGAGGCGTCTCGGCTGGTGGAGCAGTGCAGCTGGATGCGGGTCAGCTTGAAGTGCGCGGCAAGGTCGATGAGCAGCATCTGCAGCCGCAGCCGGTCGCCAGCCCTGCCGCCGGGCGGGGCGGCGGCCAGCATCCGGTAGGGGCGGGCGGCGCCGCAGGCGGCGAGCGCCGCCATTGCGGATCTGAGGATGACCGGCCCGGTGATCGTCTCGTTCACTCGGTCGTGGGCGGTGCGGTCGCAGGTGGTGCTCTCCTCGATGGCCGTGACGTACAGCCGGGCCCGGGTGGGCAGCAGGCTTGGACTGGTGGTCTCGGGGTCGAGGAGCTGGGCGTTGTAGGTGATCACCAGGTTCCACGGGGGGATACGGCCGGGCCAGCGACGGTGCGCCTCGGCCAGCGCCTTCAGCCCGTGGCTGGTGGCCACGGCGACGAGCGCGCCGGGCTTGCCGACGTGGTCGAGGATGCGGTCCGCGGCGACCGGCAGCGGAGCACGCAGCCCGAGAGCCCGCAGCGAGGGGCGGCTGCGATCGCTGACGGCGAGCAGTCCGGCCACCGGTTGTCCGGTCCAGTTGAAAGCCCGCCACCGGGTGAGCGCTGCGGCGAAGCCGGTGTCGTCGCCGGTGACGATCAGGATCCGACCGCCGGGCGCGTAGCGGCGGGCGACGGCTTCGGCCAGCTGGTGCTGGCCCGCATGCGGGACGACCGCGCACGCCGGGCTCCGGTCCAGGGCCCGGACCAGCCGGTCCACCTCGGACTCCGGCAGCCACGCGGGAAGGACAGCTGCGCCCCGGCCGGGGGCGGAGTCCGGGAGGACGTCCGTGCGCGCCACCACGTCGGCAAGGCACGCCAGAGCGACAGCCTGGTGGCGGCACTCGACCCCCAGAGCCCGCAGCAGCGAACGGATCCGGGCGGAGACGACCTCTCGGCCCATTCTGAGCGCCCCGGCGATCTGTTCGATCGTCAGGTCACGTGCCAGCAGCCGGAGCAGCTGCCGCTCCCTGTCCGAGAGGTCGTCCGCGGACCGCAGCGGTTGATCGACGCCGATGTGGGAGTGCCGGATGTGCCCGGCCAATGTGTAGAGCGCGACCAGGCCCGCCCGCCGGACCCCGTGCTGCGTGTAGAGGGCGGCCGGCTCGACCGTTCCGGGCTCGCGTCGGCGAGCGATGTTCTTGAGGGTGGCGGGGCCGGCCAGGAGGACCACCAGACTCAACGCGCTGGCGTCCTGCCGAAGCCCGTCCGCACGGCGCGCCGTGCCGGAGCCGCAAGCGGTGGCTCCGCGCGGCGTGCCGGACAGCGCGTCACCTGATGGGACCGCGGAGAGCGCCTCGATGCTCATGAGTCTGCCCCGTCGGGTCTGGCCAGCTGCGGGGAGGGGAGGTGGATGACCCCACCGAACTCGACCACAGCGGGCCGCCTTCCGCTGGGGAGGACCCGGATGCCCTCGGTGGAGGGTGTCAGCCGCTCGGCGACCGGCCCGGCCGGGCCGAGCAGCGGGTGCTGGGCGAGGGCGGCGGTGATCTCCGCGGGATCCGGTAAGAGCACCGAACTCGACGACTGCGGCCACCACAGAGGAACCGGCCCACGGTGGTGTGCTGGCGCGAGCACCGGGTCCGTCATAGGTCCGGATTCCCATCGACAGGTGCCTCGGTGCTCGGCTGGCGGCCGGGGTCGGGGAAGCCGAGTTCCCTCGCAGCGTCCCTGGCTGCCTCGAGCTCGTCGTTGTCCGTCTCCCCACCGGTCAGTTCCAGAGCCTGCTCCTGGGTTACGAACAGGCGCACCACGGTCGGCAGGCAGGGGCCGGACGGCAGCGGGCCGAGCCCGCGCAGGGTCGCGACGAACCGGGCCTGGTTACCGCGGTAGCCCAGGAGTTTGGGGTGGCCGATATGGGCCAGCACGGTGGCCGCGCAGCTGCGGGTGAGGGTGGCCTCATGGTCGTCCCGGTCATCGGGGAGCAGGAGTCCGCCGGGGAGGCGGGCGCGGCCGGCGGTCGGGTCGTAGTGCACGAGGGCGCGGCCGTCGGGGGCGATCAGCCACCCGCGGGCCTCGCTCACTTCGCCGTCGAAGGGCTTCCGGGCTGGGGTCCACGGCTCGGGCTGCCGTGGTACGGCTCCGGCGAGAACCCGGTGCAGGTCGAGGACGCCGGGCGTGCGGACGCGGCCGTCCTCAAGGTCGCTGGTGCGCCCCTCTGCGCGGGCGTGGAGTGCCGCCAGGATGCGGTGTGCCTGGCCCGGGACTTCCTTCTCGAGCTCGCCGGGAGCGACAAGGCGCAGGCCACCTCGGTGGCCCGCGTCGGCCGTCAGCGCGCTGGCCTGGGATGCGGTGAGCGGCGAGTGGTCGTAAACGTGCACCGTGCAGGGCTGGCCCGCCGCACTGCCAGACGGCAGCCAGTCCACCGCGAGCAGGCTGGTGGCGCTCAGGCCAGCAAGGCCGGTCGCGGCCTGGGCTGCGCGGGCGGCGCCGGCGGCTGGGCTTTCCCCGCTCGCCAAGGGGCCGCCGGGCAGGCTATCGGCGTCACCGCGTGGGTCGGTGCCGGTGCTGATCAGCACTCGGCCCTGGCCGTCGGTCAGCAGCAGTGCGGCCCGGATGTGCGTGGCCGCGGCCAGCGGGGGGACGAGTGCGGATGGGGCGGTGGCGGTCATGCGCTTGACACTCCCAGATCGGAGGGTTCGGTCAGGTGGTAGCGGGCGGCCACCGTGGTGGCCTCCAGGCGGGTGCTGGCGCCGAGCTTCGTCAGGACTCTCTGGACGTGCGTGCGGGCGGTGGAGGTCTCAATGCCCAGCCGCTGGCTGATCTGGTGGCTGCTCAGCCCCTCGCACAGGTACGTGAGGGCTTCGCGCTCGCGCGGGGTGAGTGCCTGGAGCAGGCGCAGCCGCTCGGTCTGGTCCGATGTGGGGACGGCCGGTGCGAGGGCGCGTTGCAGCAGGTCGGGGTCGATGGCGATCTGTCCGGTCAGGACCAGTCCGATGGCGCGTTCCAGGGCGTCCATGCCGGCACCCTTGATCACGTAGCCGTGGGCTCCGGCCTGCAGCACGGCGACCGCGGTCTGCGCGTCGTCGGGGCCGACGACCAGGCAGCGGGCGCGCGGCGCGGCAGCCGCCGCTCTCCGCAGCGCCCTCACCGCGCCGGATATGGCGTTCTCCACGGCCACCAGGACCAGGTCGGTGCCGGCGGGTACCGTGGCGGCGTCCGCCAGGGCCGCGGTGGTGACGGCGTGGCCGCGCAGCTTCAGCGTGGCGGCCAGACTCGCCCCGATGAGCTGCTGCTGGAAGACGACCGCGATCTTCCGCCTGGCCCCCGAGCGGCGGGGCGGCAACGGCGGGGCCTGCGCCGTCTGCCCGATCACCGGCCTGCCCCCCAGAGGCGAAGTGCCTCGGACAGTACGACGGCGGGGAACCGCGGCGAGATCGCGGACAGCGCGAGCACGTCGTAGGTGACCGCCAGGAAGACGGCCTGCGGCCTGCGGCCAGCCCCCAGCTCCTGGACGGCGTCGGTGAGGTAGCCGCGCGCGGTGTCGTCTCCCACCCCCAGCCTGACCGCGATCTGACTGGCCGTCAGTCCAGAGGTCAGCAGTTCCAGTGCCCTGCGCACGCGCGGCTGCAGGTGAGCGGCGGCGACGGGAGAGGGAGACAGGCCGATCTCGGACGGAGTGACCAGCCGGTGGGCGGCCACGATCGCTGCGGCCTGCGGCAGGTGCGCGGCGCCGAGCAGATCGCACACCACCTGGCCGGCGCCGCCGACGTCGTGCACCCGCAGACCGGCCTGCGCGCGGCGGTCGGCCCGGGGCCCCGTGGTGAGCACGTACCGGACAAGCCGCCGATCGTGGTCGGCCAGGCACGGGGCCGCCGGCATGGCCAGCACCGGCTGTCCGGCCGCGAGAGGTGTCGTCAGAGTGCTCACCGCGACGTCACCGCCGGGGACTGTTCGGTCCGCTGCCCAGGTACGGTCGTCACCGGCGCACCGGCCTCGTTCCACAGCAACGCGGCGTCGATCAGCGGAGCGTGGCTGAACGCCTGGGGGAAGTTGCCGACCTGGCGGCCCGCGCGGGCGTCCCACTCCTCGGCGAGCAACCCGAGCGGGCTGCGCAGGTTCAGCAGCCGCTCGAACAGCTCGTGAGCCTCCTCCCGGCGGCCGATCAGGAACAGTGCACGGACGAGATGGAACGAGCAGCCAAGGAATGCCCCCTCACCGCCGGGCAGGCCATCGACGGTGCCGTCCACGCTGGTGCGGTAGCGCTCCACGAAGCCGTGCTCGTCGAGCAGGTCGTGCTGGATCGCCTCGATGGTGCCGATCAGCCGCTTGTCGTCCGGCGGCAGGAAGCCCATCTCGGTGATGAGCAGAAGTGAGGCGTCCAGCTCCGTGCTGCCGTAGTACTGGGTGAAGGTGTTGCGCTGCGGGTCGTAGCCCTTTGCACAGACCTCTGCGTGGATCGCCTCGCGCAGGAGGCGCCACTCCTCGACTACCCCCGGTGCAGCTACGACCCGGCCGGCCCGTTCGGCCTGGACTGCCCAGGTGATCGCGCGGTTGACGGCCCACCAGGCCGTCATCTTGGAGTGGACGAAGTGCCGACGCGGGCCGCGGACTTCCCAGATGCCTTCGTCCGGCTCCTGCCAGCGGCGCCCGACCTCGCCCACCAGGGCGACCAGCAGGGCGTCCGCCTCGGGATCGGGCTCCAGCCCGGCCTCCTCGGCGTGCACCAGGACGTCGACGACCCAGCCGTACACGTCGAGCTGGAACTGCCCGGCGGCGCCGTTGCCGACGCGCACCGGCCTCGACTGCGCGTACCCGTCCAGCCACGGCAGTTCCCGCTCGGGCAGGTCCCGGCGCCCGTCGATCCCGTACATGATCTGCAGTTGGGCCAGGTCGCCGCCGACGGCGTGCAGCAGCCACCGGCGCCAGGCGCGCACCTCCTGGAGGTGACCGAGGTCGATCAGCGGGCGCAAGGTGATCGCCGCGTCCCGCAGCCAGGTGTACCGGTAGTCCCAGTTGCGTACGCCGCCCAGGTCCTCGGGCAGCGAGGTGGTCGGCGCGGCGACGATGCCGCCGGTGGCCGCGTGTGTTAGCGCCTTGAGGACGGTGGCCGAGCGGGCGACGGCCTCGCGATAGGGCCCCTGGTAGGTGCACGCGCTGACCCAGGCCGCCCACATGGTCTCGGTCGCGGTGAGGTCGACGGCCGGGTTGGGTGCCGGCGGCGCGGGGCGGTGGGTGTCCTGGACCGTCAGCGTGACCGCGACCTGGTGTCCGGCGCTTACCTCGAACTGCGCCACCCAGCCGAGGCCGTGGTCGCGCCGGTGGACCCGGGGGCCGTCCAGGACGAGGGTGACCGGACCGCTGGTGACCATCAACGCCTGCCGGCCGCCGGGCCGGTCGAGCAGGCGGGCGCGGCCGCTGTCCCGGCCGTAGCCGAACGCGGGTGCGAAGCGCGAGGTGACGGCCACCGTGCCGGTGACGCCCTCCACGATGCGGTGCAGCCTGCTGTGCCCCGCACTCGCGGCACCGCGCGGCGGCATGAACGTGGTGACCCGCACGGTTCCGCTCTTGGTGTCCCACTCCTGACGGAGTACCAGGCCCTCCCCGGACCACTCGGTGCGGTCCGCCGCCCGCCTGTCGGCCGCGGTGGCGGCGAGCGTCCAGTGCCCGTTGGCCTCGCAACCGAGCAGCCGGGCGAAGTGGGCATCGCTGTCGAAGTCGGGCCCGCACATCCACCCGACCGTGCCGGTGCGGTCGATGAGGGCGGCGGTGCCCATGTCGCCGAGCACGGCCAGGTCCTCCAGCAGGGGGCCGGCGACTGCGGAGGCCGGGCGGAGGGCGGGGGTCAGTGCGGTGGGAGAGGCGCTCATGTCGTCTGTTCCTTGGTTCAGTGGCGGGTGGGGATACAGGGGTTGCGGCAGCGGGGCGGGAGGCGTCGGCTCCGGGCGGCGGTGCCCGGTGCGGATCGGCTGCGGCCCAGCAGGGTGGGGAAGGGCGCTGTGCGGCCGGTCAACTCCCAGGCGGGGAGGGCATCGCGCCGAGCGGCCAGGGGGTGGCGGCGAGTCCCAGCAGTTCGCGGCTCCACTGCGCCGAGGCTGCGGTGGCGAGCATCCGCTCCAGCCGCTCGCCCCGCTCGTTGCCCTCGCCCGCGTTGTAGTAGGTGACGCTGCGCAGGCCCTCCTCGACCATCCACAGCACCAGCGGGCCTCTGCTGGACCGCAGCGTCACCTCGGTTTCCGTCGGCAGGCCGAGCGTGCCTCCCTCGTGGAGCGGCGCGATCCGCAGCTCGACCTGCGGCAGGCCAGCCACCGCCCGCAGATGCTCGAGCCAGGCGCGCCGGTCGGCTGCCCCCACCTCCTGCAGCACGATCGACTCGCTCACGAGCGCGACCAGCGGCGGCAGATCCGCCACCCGCTCGGCGCGGCGTGCCAGCATCGCCCAGTCCTCCTTGGTGTGCGCGTGCAGCACACCCGCCGCATACGCCGGCGTCCACAACAGCGGCGGCAGAACCGTGCCGCAGTGCAGCCGCAGCCGCACTGCCTGGCGCTCCACCGCCACGGCGCGCTGCGCCCAGCCGGGGAAGCGGTCGTGGAAGGCGGGTCCGTCCTCGAACTCGCGTGGCGGTGGCGCGGTGGTGGCCTCCTCCAGCAGGTACCGGCTCGCGGCCGGGTCGTGGATGGCGCCCAAGGCGTCGGCCAGCCGGTTCAGCTCCTGGGCCGTGGGCGCAGCCGCGCCGGCCTCGATCAGCGTGAGCCGGCCCCGGTCGACTCTGGCGGCCGCGGCGGCCCGCGGCCGGGTCAGGTCGCGACTCGCGCGCAGGTGGCGCAGCCATGCGCCGATCACCATCAGCCCGATGGGTCGGATGCTCACGCGGCGGCTCCTGGAACTCCGGTTGGCTCGGGGCGGGCGCCCGGCCCGGCTGCCCGTCGGCGGGAGGTCAGGGCGGGCGTTACGTGGGGGTGCCTGGTTACCGCCGACCGGTCACTTGAGGCGTGGGCGGCTTCGCCGCGCCAGGAAGAGACCTGGGCATGCCAACGGGCGGCGCCGAGCTGGGCGAGCTCGGCGGCAGCCGCAGCGAGGCAGCGGTCACCGGCCTGCTGGCGGCCCGTCAGGACGAGGAGGCGGCCCTGGTGCGCGAGCGCCCAGGCGGCGTGCCGGGCGTGGCCGAGGGCGGCCAGCTGTTCGCGGGCCTGGACGACGGACACCTCCCCGAGGTCCCCCTCGCCCACTTGCGCGGCCGCCGCGCCGCGCAGCAGCATCGTCAGCGCTGCGCCGCCGCGGTCCCCGGCGTCCTGCAGCAGCGTCCAGGCGGAACGCAGCTCCTCCAGCGCCTCGCTCGGGCGGCCGGCGGCCAGTAGTGTCGCGCCGACCTCGTAGAGTCCGCGGCCCCGAAGCGCTCCGCTGGCCCTCTTGATCGCTTTCTCGGCGGTATCCAGGGACAGGTTGAACCGGCCGTCGGCGCGCAGGACCGCCGTGCGGTGCAGGAGCAGCAGCCGCACGGGAATTTCCCTGGCTGCGGCCTGGGCCGCAGCCAGGCCCTGCTCGCTGGCCTCCAGCCACAGCGGGATGTCGCCGTGGTGGTCGGCGTGCGCGCACAGCGCCGCGCCGATCCGCCAGGCGTCGCGGTGCCGGCCTGCGGCGGCGGCCGCCTCCAGTGCGGCGGGCAGTTGGGCGGCGTTGGCGTCCAGCCACCGGCGGGCCTCGGTGGCGCCGGTGAAGGCGAGGTCCGGTTCGGCGTAGCCGGGGCGAAGGCTCGATGCCCGTCCGGGAGCGTGGACGTCGGCGGCCTCGGCGGCGGCGAACGCGGCCACAGCCAGCCACCCCACGCCGGCCTGGACCCGGTCCTCCCAGATCCCGGTCTCCTGCGGGGAGCCGGTGGCCTGCTCCAGCGCGTGGGTACGGCGGTAGCGGCTTCCGGCGTCGGCCGTCCGGACCTGCTCGACCAGACCGAGTTCAGCGAGTTCGGCGTACCAGCGCTCGCAGTCGCTGGCGGTGGCGCCGAAGGCCCATGCGGCGAGCGCGGTGTCAGCCTCGGTCACGGGAAGGCAGGCCAGCAGCTGTGCCAGCTCGGCCGGTGAGCCGGTGAGCGTCGTAGCGGGTGAGGTCAGAGCAGGTGGCACAGGTCGGACTCCAGGTCAGGGGACAGCACAGTGGTAGGACAAGGGGGTGGTGTAGCCGGACGGGCGGCGGCGGGCACCGGCCCGCGGTGGTCTCGGGTGTCGCCTACAGCGCCACCCGGTCCGGCGGACCGGCACCGATGCCGGGCACGGCGAAGGCCGCTTCGGTCCGAGCCGGTCCGGCGCCGCCCGCGTGATCGAGCAGGTCGCGCAGCGGGACCGCGGTGCGCCCGGAGCCGACCCGCACGCGGACCTGACCGGGGATGTCGGCCCGCTCCAGCAGGCGCTCCACCGTCTGCCGGCCGCCAAGTCGGCCCGCTCGCTGAAGACTTCGGGCACCAGTGGTCGGGGACGGATGCTTGCGCAGTGGTGCGGGCAGCAGGGTCAGGCCGGTCGCGCGCAGCTGGAGTGCCCGGGTGGCAGCGGCCTCGATCCGCCGCGTGCCGGACAAGCTGCCGGAGCCTACGGCCGGCGGCATCGGCATCACCAGCTCGACGGGTACCCCGGCGTCGACGGCCGCCCGCACCCCCCGGAGCGTCTGCCGGTAACTGGCCTGACCCTGGCGGGCCTTCTGGTCGTGCTCGTGCTCGGTCGGGGCGAGCAGGCGCACCCGCACCGCGTCCACGAACCCGGCCAGGCTCTCCGCGACCCGCTCCAGATACGGGCGGTCGGTTGTGACCGCCACCAGGAACGGGTGCTCGAGCCGCAGGTGCCGTGCGGACACGACGAGGTCGTCGTCCAGCTCGCGGCATGGCCCGCACAGGTCGACCGCCGCGGCACCGGACGCCGCCAGGCCCTCCAGGACCGGACCGGTCAGGCGAACCGCGTCGGTGCGCACGGTCAGCCGCGGCGGGCTCGGCACCTCCGCCCAGCCCGCCACCTGCTGATGGCCCATCAGGGCTCGCCCCAAGGTCAGCGGTTGGCACGGGCGGTGGGCCGCGCTGGTGGCCGGGTCGAGGACCAGCAGTGTGCCGTCGGGGGTCACGGTGACCGCGAAGGGGCGGATCACCGGGCCGCACCGCTGGCGCCGGCCAGGGCCAAACCAGCCGGGCAGCTGGTGGACGGGTAGACCAGGCGCAGGTGCGGGGCGGTGCCGACGCCGGGCCGGTCGGGAACGACGGCGAACACCAGCCATCCGCTGACGCGAACGGCGAACACCCGCCGGTACCCGTCCGCCATGACCTGGGCGGCTTCCTGAAGCTGCTGGCTGACGAACACGTGGTCGCTCTGGGGGCGGCCGCCGGGCAGCAGCCGCTCCAGCTGCTCGGCGATGCGGGTCTGCGCGTCGTCGGTGTCGGCCAGTGCGTGCACCTCGGTGAAGGAGCCGCCCCAGTAGGAGCAGGTGGTGTACGGGGTGGTGCCGGCGCGGGCGGTGAGGCCGACACCGGTTCGGGCGGTGGTGGCCGACAGCAGCAGGGCGACGGGCATGTCGGCGCCGTTGGCCGCGCGCTGGACCACGTCGGGGTCGGCAGCCGCGGGGATGGCGGTGCGGGGGGCGGACCAGGACTGCATGGTGTACTCCGGTGATGGTCGGTCAGGGTGTCCGGCTGTTCGAGCTGGACCGCTCAGCTGAACCGGGCACGCGGTCGGGCCGGCCTGGCGCACGAGGCTCGCGCTTCCGGTTCGGGGCGTCACGGCCGGGCTCCGGCAGCCGGGACGGCAGTGCCCGCGCACATGCGGGGTGGAAGGAGCAGCGCGGCGCTGTCGGTCGTGCTGAGTGCGGCGGCCTCGGCCGCGTTCAGCACGGCGATCGACTGCTCCGCTTCGGGACCGGTGCGGTACACCACACCCTCACCCGCCCTCACGGCGACCAGCACCGGAAAGCCGCCCGGCAGGTGAAGCTCGGCCGTCGGCGTCACCAGGACACCAGCGGCCAGCGGAACCACCCGCACCACTCCCCGCTCAGCCGCCCGGGCGAGCACCGCACGGGTGCGGTCGGCCGCGCCCGGCGGCACGTGGCGGCGCAGCGCGCCCTCGTCGATCAGCAGCCGGTGGGAGTCCCGCGCGGGCCGGCCAGCCGTGGCCGTTGCCGCCGGGGCCGGGAGCAACGGCAGGGCGGTGACCAGGTGCCGGGTCCGCTCGGCTGCGGCTTCGACAGCGGCCAGGCGTTCCTGCCAGCCCGTCCGCTCGTCGGCGACCTGCCGTGCGAACAGAGGCTGGGTGGCGGTGCCGGTGAGGTGGACGAGCGCGGAAGCGGACCCGAGGCGGTCGTGCACGTCGAGGCCGAGAGCAGTCAGGAGCGCGGTGACCAGCGGCGCGGTCGCAAGCCGGGCACCGGACTCGACACCGTTCAGCGCGGTGAGCGGCACCGCCGCCGCGCGGGCCAGCATCGCCGGACTCAGCCGCCGCTGCTCCCGCAGATGGCGCACCACGACGCCGACCAACACGGCGCCCGGTGGCACGACCTCGGGCCGCGGCCGGGTGAAGGTCGGCCGGGGGCGGCGCTCGAACGGGGCCTGTTGCGGTGCGCGCCGCCCTCCGACGAGCCGGGTGCCGACGGCAGGCGGGGGAACGAGGGCGGCCGCCAAGGCGCGCAGATTCGTCGAACCGGCACCAGGAGGCACCTGCCAGTACAGGCCCCCGGCCGGCGTTGCGGTCAGGGGCGGCACGTCGATCTGCGTTCCCGGCGGCATAGCCCGCACCCCGGGAGCCCTCGGAACGCTTTCACGGACGAACTCGCCGAGGGGAAGCAAGAAGTCCCAGTAGCCGAACGCGGAGGTGATCACCGGCCCGCAGTCCGGGCCGATCACGTCCAGCACCCTCTGTGCCGCATCTGCGTCGATCCGCAGAACGTCGAAATCCCTGCCGCAGTAGAGGCGAATGATGTGGGCCGGTATCCAGACGGGGTGCTCCGGAAAGGAGGCGGCCCGATGGCTGGCGGCGCCCTGGTGGTCTGTTCGCATGCCCCGGCCCTTACCGCTTGACCGCGATCGCGCCGTACACGGAGGCCCGGGCGGCCGCCTTCGCGGAGCCCCGCGCGAGCGATGCGCTCCAAACCGGCGCGGGGGCGATGCCCGGCCCGAGCAGGTGCCAGCCGTCGAAGAGCGCGGTGAACTCCTCCCGGCTGCGCGCGGTATACGCCAGGCCCGCCGCCTCGTGGCCGGCCGCTGTCTGCCGGCCCTGAGCGTTGTCGCGGCTGCGGTGACTGATCACGAGCATGCTGCCCGGCGCCACGGCGTCCGTGTAAGCGGCGACGACTTGGCGCGCGTGCTCGACCTCGTGCAGCACGTCGAAGAAAGCCAGCACCACGGGCTGCCCCAGATCCAGGGGGAGCTCGGCTTCCAGGACGGACTCCGGCTCGGTGAAGTCGGCCTCGAGGTGCCCGATTGCGGCAGGTCCGCAGCCTGCCAGCAGGGCACGGGCATGCGTCATCACGATTGGGTCGCGGTCGATGTGGACCACCCTGGAACCGGGGCCTGCCAACTGGTGCACCTCGTGGGCGTGACGGCGACGCCACCACTCCGGCAGCGGCAACCCGCATCCGACGTCGACGAACTGGCTCACGCCGAGCCCGGCCAGGTACGACATGGCGCTTACGCGGAACCCCTTGCGCTGCCGCGCTTGCGTGCGTTCCTTGGCGTCGAGGCCGATGATCAGGCCCGCCGCCTCCCGGTCGGCAGCGAAGTTGGTGAGCCCGCGAAGCAGGTAGTCCTCCACCCGGGCCGACTGGGGCTTCTCCATGTCCAGCTCGACACCGTGGAACTCGTCCGGGCCGGGGATGTCGGTCTCCCACGGCGTGCGGAGCAAAGTGGCGGTCATGTCGAACCTCCTTACGGGCGGGTGAGATGGCGGGGACGGGCCTGTCAGACCGAGGCCGGGGCGAGCTGCGAGGCGAGCTCGGCCAGCGCCTCGCCCACCGCCCCCGACTCCGCGTCCTCCCCGGCCAAGCCGCAGAGCAGCGACGTGTCCTCGGCGGCGATCACCACCAGCAGGCCGCCGTGGGTGTAGCTGACGGAGACGTAGTCGACCCACTGGCCCTGCGGACCGAGGAATCTGGCGCCACCGGTGCCGAGCGAGTGCAGACCGCACACCACAGCAGCCAGGCCGTCGGGGTCTTGACCCGCAGTTGAGCCGGCGTGGGCCTGGAGAAGCCCGTCGCGGCTGACGTGGACCAGTGCCCGGAGCCCGGGCACCCTCTCGATCACGGCGGTCAGCTCGGCGGCGTCGAGGGGACGGGCCTCGGGCAAGGTGGGGATGGTCATGGCTGCAGCAGTCCTTCCGGGAGTTGGTGGGAAGCGGCCGACGCGCTCGCGTCGGCACACACGGCGGCGTCCGACGGGTCAGAGAGCAGATGGACAGGCACCAGCACCCGCGTGGTAGTGCCTTCGCCCGGAGCGGACCAGATGCCGGCGGTGAAGCCCGAGGTGGTGGCTGCTGCGGCGGCCAGCCGAAGCCCCAGTCCGGTCCAGCGGACGTTGTGGGAGGCGGTGTGGACGTGGCGCTGCCGCGCGAGGACTGCCTGTGCCTCGGCCAGCGTCGTGGGGTCCATGCCTGGGCCGATGTCGACGATCGAGACCGTCGCACCGCGGCCTGCTGCCGGGCTGATCTCCACGAGCACCGTGCTGCCGGTGTCGCAGCTGGCTTTCACCGCGTTGCAGGCCAGCTCGGCGAGTGCGGCGATCAGCGGCTCAACCGCCTCGCCCACCACCCCATACTCGGCGGTGGCAACCAGCTGGACCCGGTCGCTGCCCTCGACCTGGCGGAGTGCGGCGTGCACGACATCCGTCAGCGGTACGCTCCCGCGGCACAGACCGGGCCACGGGCCGCCGGCCAGCACCACCGCGCGTAGGGCCAACCGCAGGGTCACTGCGTTGACCGGGGGGAGCTCCAGCAGGCGGGCGACATGGTCCGCGCTGGCCGGCATCTGGCGCAGCTGCACGTCGAGCACCCTCTGGTTGGTGGCGAGAACGTCGTAAGCGGCGGCCGTCCGCACCCGGTTGAGCAGAGCGGTCACCAGAGCGGCGGCCTGGGCGGTTGCCCGGTGGGCGGCACCGGCCTGTTCGGCGCTGCGCTGCATGTAGTCGGTGTCTCCCGCCTCGGCGCGACGGAACACGTAGGGCAGTACGGTGCGCACGAAGTCGTGGACCGCCCGCTCGCCGGCCTGGTTCACCTGCTGCTGAACCTCGGCCTGGCAGAGTTGCTCCGGCGACCGGCGCCGCCACCCGCGACGCTGCCGCTCCACGGGCGGGCTCACCGGCCACCCTCGGGGCATTCCGCACCAAGGCGTCCGGGGTCAGCGGTCGTGCCAGTGAGGGAGCCGAGCCGTTGGAGATGCCAAGCGGGTACCGCACCGGCGCGGACCGCCCGTTCGAGGGCAGGGCGGAGCCGGGCCCGTTCCTGGTGATCCGCTTGGGTGGCGATCAGCAGGGCGGCCTCGCAGCCCACCGAGCCGACCAGCAGGTTCCCCGGCCAGCCGTGAACGTTGGCGATGTCGGACAGAACCTCAACACCCCTGCGGCGGGCTTCCTTCGACTTCTGCTGCCACATGTGGCCGCCGCTTCCAGCGAGGGCAACCTCGGCGCGACGGATCTCGTCGGAGCACCGCACGAGCTGGCCGGCCAGTACCGAATCCAGCGTCAGATCAGCGTCAGCGTCGGCCAGCTCGGGCAGCCGGACACCGGTCCCGGCGACGCCGCCCGGCCTGGCCGACCGAGCGGGCTCTGTGCGTGGAGCCGGGCCGCGGCTCGTGACAGCGTGGCGTCGCCGCGAGGCGGGGGCGAGTAAGCGAGGCAGTCTCGGCAGTCGGATTTGGCGGATCATCAGTTCCCCTTGGGAGGGTGTCGAAGTGGTCGGTGCGGACTGGCGAAGACGAGCAGGGCTGGACCCGCGCGGCGAGAAGCGGCGAGGTGCGCGTCCGTCCGGCAGAGGAAGACGATCACGCGGCTCCGGTGATCTCGACGAAACCGCCCCGGACCTGCTCCGGCGAGGAATACCGTCATGACGGTGAGCAAACCTCCTGTCACGGCCCGTGGGTAGCCCGCGGCAGAGGTGAACACCGCTAACGCCGCTAAGATCGTTTTCGACAGCAGGGGGCACACCGTGGCGCTGGAGCGCAACACGCGGCTGGAGTCCGTCATCCGGGAACTGGGCTGGTCGCAGGACGTGACGGCCGCGCGCCTGCGCCAGGTCGCCGCCGAGGCCGGAGCAGACGAACTGCTGACGGTGACCCGCTCTCACATCTCCCAGTGGCTGCGGGGGGTCAACCCGCGAGGCCGCGCCCCGGCTATGTTGTGCGAGGCGCTCTCCCGAGGACTGCGACGCGTGGTCACCCTGGCCGAGATCGGACTCACCCGAGGCGGCGAGGAGCAACCAACGCCCGACGAGTGGGGCGCCGATACCGTTTCCGCACTCGTAGATCTCGGGGACAGCGACATGATCAGCCGTCGGCAACTGCTCGGATACTCCGTGCTCGGCGCCGTCCTGCCTCCCAGCAACTGGTGGGACGACCGCCTCGAACAAGCCGGCCGACGCACCCCCGTCTCGCCGCTCGCCGTCACCGGAGCCCACGTCGACAGCCTCCGCGAGGCGATGACGTTCTTCAGCAGCCGCGATCAGCGCCTGGGCGGCCGCGCAGGCCGGGCCTCGCTCCGCGCCTACCTGCAAACGGACGTCGCCACCTACCTGGCCAGCCGACTCCCGAACGAACCGGTAAGGCGAGACCTCTTCTCCGCAGCCGGCGAACTCACCTACCTCGACGGCTGGATGGCCTTCGACTCCGGCGACCACGCCGCCGCGCAGCACTCTTTTCGCCTGGCGCTCACGCTGGCCGCCGAAGCAGACGACACCGCGCTGGCCGGCCACATCCTTCGCGCGCAGGCCCACCAGGCCGTCGACCTCGGCCACCCCACCCAGGCGCTGCAGTACGCGGACGCCTCCATGGACAGCCGGCGCTACGGCCACGCCAGCTCCCGCGAACGCTCCCTCCTCGGTGTCGTCCACGCCCGAGCCCTTGCAGCCGCAGGCCGCAAGCGCGACGCCCTGGCCGCGCTGCGCCGCGCCGAAGACGACCTCGGAAACTCCGGCACGGCGAGCGACACAACGGCGGAGCCCGGACGGGTCTCCTTCTTCGGTGAGGCGAGTCTCGCCCACGAGACGGCGTGCACTCTGCGCGACCTGGGCGACCTCAAGGGTGCCGAAGCTGAGTTCGAACGCAGCGTCCGCACCCGCCCGCTGCCGTACGCCCGCACCCACGCCGTCACCCTCGGGTACCTCGGAGCCGTCCAAGTCCGGCAAGGGCACGTCGACGCGGCCTGCCGGACCTGGAACAGGGCGCTGGACAGCATGGCCGGCATCCAGTCCGGCCGAGCTCGCGACACCGTGGTCCAGATGCGCCAAGCCCTGTCCCCGGTCCGTGGCCGCGGCGGAAGTACCGCAGCCGAACTCGACCACCGCGCCATGGAGTTCCTGCGCGCCATAGGCTGAACAGACCAACTTGCCGTGCACCCGCCGCAGAGCCACCGCCCAAGCAGTCCTGCGGAACGGGTGGGATTGGAGACCATCGTGCCCGAACCACTCTCCGTCGAGCCGATCGCCACCGTGATCGGCGGTCACCTCGAACCCGCAGACGACTACCAGGGCGGCGTCGAGTCGATCATCCGACTGCACGAGGAGTACCCACTCGAGACGCTCCAGGGCATCGAGGAGTTCTCCCACCTGACCGTCATCTGGCACTTCCACCGGGCGTCGCCGGGTGACGTTCAGCTGCACGCCAGGAGTCCCCGCGGCGACGCCCGTTGGCCGGCCACTGGCACCTTCGTCCACCGCAACCACCGCCGGCCGAACCAGCTGGCCACGTCCTACCCGCGTCTGCTGCGCGTCGACGGCCGAGACCTTCACGTCGTCGATCTGGATGCCGTGAATGGAACTCCTGTGATCGACATCGCGCCCTTCTTCAGGGAGATGGGACCGCGCGGAGAGGTGACCCAGCCTGCCTGGCCCGGTGAGATGCTCGCCAACTACTGGGCGGGAGCTGCCGATCGGCCAAAATAGACGATCGGAGTTGCGGCAAGGGGCGAGTCCGCGCGGCCGAGGCGGCAGCGGTTCCTGCCGTTGGCGGGATGCAGTCATGGTTGTCCCCTTGGTAGCTGTGGTCATCGAAGTTGCAGGTAGCTGGGGGTTAGCCCGCCAACGCGGCCAGCAGTGATCCGGGCGGCGGAGGCGGGCCGATCACGACGGTGGGGGAGACCTCCCAGCTTCAGCGGGCGATCCACGGCATCGGGCGACCGCAGTGGGTAGCCAGCGACCGGGCGGTGTCCACGTCGAACAGGAAGTCGAGGGTGAGCAGCGGCGCTGCCTTGGTGGTGGTCACGCTGACTCTTCGTCAACGTCGATGGTCAGGCCGTGGGGGTCGGTGTCGGGCAGGGCGGTGGCGTGCACGGGCAGGCCGGCGACCGAGGCGAGGACGGAGTTCACGGCCTCCTCGGGGACGAGGGCGACCACGCAGCCGCCGTGGCCGGAGCCGGAGAGCTTCGCGCCGAGCGCACCGGCCTTCAGCACCCGCTCGACGCAGATGTCGATCAGGTCGGTGGAGCAGCGCACCAGGTCGCGCAGCAGCTCGTGGTAGACGGTGATGAGCCGCCCGACCTCGACCAGGTCTACCCGGGGCTGGTTGAGGAGGTCGGTGAGGGTATGGACGATGTACGGGGCCTGGGCGGCGTAGGCGGTGATGTCGGGCTCACCGGCGCGGAATCGGTCGCGCTTGGAGGCCAGGACCCTGCTGGTGGCGCGGTGCTCCATGGTGTCGATGACAACGACGGGGATGCCCAGGCGCGAGCGCAGGCGGAGCACGGTGACGGCGGTGGCGTCAACGTGGTTGACGCCACCGTAGGCGCACGCCAAGTAGTCCATCCAACCGGCGCCGGTGCCCAGTTCGCCGGTCTCGGCCTCGCGGGCGAGCTGGCAGGCCGGGAGGGGCGGCAGGCGGTGCCCGTAGAGGCCGGACAGGGCGGCGACGGCGCCGATGGTCAGTGCGGCACTGGAGGACAGCCCGGCGGAGACGGGGAGTTCGGTGCTCGCGGTGAGCATCATCCCGGCGATCCTCTCCGGAGTGGTGAGCGTGACCCAGGCTGCGGCCTGGAGGTAGTCGAGCACGTCGCCGTTGTAATTCCGCTCAGCGACGTGCTGGGCGGGGATGAGGCGGGTGCGCTGGACCGGGGAGCCGGAGGAGAGCGACAGATTGTCGCCGTGGGTGTGCCAGGCCGTCACGCGGGTGCGCAGCGGCACGGCCGCGGTGACGGAGGGGCCGCCGACCATCCAGTCCAGGGACTCGCCGGCCAGGCACCAGCGGCCGGGGACAGAAGCGGTGACGGTGTGCGAGGCGATCGAGGCGAGCGCGGCTGCAGTGGTCATTTGCGTGTCTCCGGGAGCGCTTGGACGCAGGTCGCGCAGGCAGGGGATGCGGCCCAGTCGGCGGAGGCGTGGCGCTTGCGCCACCCGGTCATCTGCGGGCTGCCGTACAGCTCGGCCAACGTGGCGTGGCGGATGTTGCCGACCACGTACTCCTGGTGCTGGCTGCCCTCGGGGACCACGTTGCAGCACATCTTCACCTCGCCCCGGTAGGTCACGGATATCGAGGTGGCCGTCATCCGGCACGGCGCGACGCGGCTTCCTCGGATGGGGACTTCGGCGGTGCCGCCACGGTCGTTGTAGGTGTAGATGTTCGGGACGATGACTTCGGCCTTCATGCCGGTGGCGCGGTCCTTGTAGGAGGCGGCGAGCCCCTGGCGGACCTCCCCGATCCGCCAGGGCAGGTGCGTGAGGTTCTTGATCCGCAGGTAGTGCTGGAGCGCCTCCACCGTTGGCTGCGTATCGGCCTGCTGGGGGTAGCGGGTGACGCGCAGGTAGCTGACGCCCACGGAGGTCAGTTCCTCGAACATCTCGCGGCCCAGCCGGTCGCCGTTGGTGTAGATCGCGGGCTTCGCCGTCGGCACCGTCGCGCGCAGGTGCGAGACCTCGTCGAGCAGGCGGGCGTTGGCCAGCGGCTCGTTGTAGTTGTGGAACGCGAAGAACCCGCCGTACCCGAGTTCGCCGAGTTCACCAGTGATCTTCTCGAAGAGCTTCCAAGGCAGCAGCTCCTGGCGGGTGCGGGCCCTGGTGTGGCCGTTGGGGCACCACGAGCAGGTGCGGTTGCAGTACCGGGAGGTCTCCACCTCGATGTACCGGACAGCGGCCAGCGAGCGGCTGGCGGGTAACGATCGTGAGGTCATGAGCTGATCCGTTCGACGGGAGTTCAGATCGCTGTGGTGCCCGGGGGCGGCGCGTTGGGCGCGGTGGCCGGCGGGTGGTGTGCTGCGCCGAGTTGTCCGTGATCGGCTGCGAGGAGCCCGGCGGAGGCGAGGTGTCCGCAGGCCCACAGGACGGCTAGGGGGCGCCTGCGGGCGGCGGATAAGGCCGGGTCGGTTTGCGGCGCGTGGGCGGCGTGCCGTTCAACCTGCGCGCTCCAATCGGATGACCTGTCTGCTGTCGGCGGCGTGGGTGGTGGCCGGTAAGGGCATGGGCGGGCCGTCTGCGCCGCACTCGAACCACACCGTTTTTCCGGTGGACGTGCCGTCGGCTCTTCGGCCGGTCGGCGGGATGACGCCCCAGCGGTCGGCGAAGCCCTGGAGCAGGTCCAGGCCCCGGCCGCTCTCGGCGTCGTTGTCCGGGCCGGTGTCGGTGCGGCGCCGTGGAATCCGGGGGTCAGCGTCCTGCAACTCGACCCGGACGAACTCGCCGGTCCACTGCGCGGTGAGGGTGCTCGGCTTGCCGGTGTGCTGGACGGCGTTGGCGATGACCTCACCCGCGCAGACCTCCAGCTCCGCCAACCTCACGGCAGTGAGTGGGAGTTGCCAGGCCCTCAGTCCCTCTATCAGGGCGCGCCGCGTGTCGCGGGCGTCCTCCACGGACGGACCGATGTGCAGGACTAGTCGCAGCGGCTGGCGTTGAACAACCTGAGCGCCCGGTTGGGCAGGGCGCAGTGACTCGGGCATAGCTGACCCCCGGAGAGCACGGCGATGACCACCGACCGTGTGACGCAGGCCACCATCGGTGAGTGCTCGACTACGTTCCCGCAACCCGGCTGAGATTGCAACCAGTTCACTGCCGTCAATTGACGGAGATGAAGAACTGGCGTTCTAGTTGATCTGACGGCACACTTGACGCAGCATCAGTGGGAACTGATAGAGGTGTGGGTATGGCAGCGACGAACCAGCAAGACAGGCCCACCGATGTCCCGTTCCTCCGGGTCATCCTCGGCGGCCGGCTGCGCCGCATCCGGGAGGACAAGAGCCTGACCCGCGAGCAGCTGGGCGAAGCCCTGGGAGTGTCGGCGGCCGTCGTGCGACGCCTGGAGATGGGCGAGAACCAGATCCGGACTGGGCACGTGATCGCTATGGGCGCTCTGTTCGAGCTGCCCAAGGAGACCGTCGAAATGCTCAAGGAGATGGCGAAGCAGAGCAAGACGCGCGGCTGGTGGACGGCCTACGGCAGTAACCTCCATCCGTCGTACAGCGCCCTGGTCGAGGCCGAGCAGATGGCGAGGGACATCAGGAACTGGGAGCCATCCATCATCCCCGGCCTGTTGCAGACCTCCGCGTATACCGAGGCCGCCATGGCTCGCGCCAGGTTCCTCTGGAAGAACGACAACCCGCTCACGCTCGAAGAGCTGGTTGAGAGCCGCGACCGGCGTAAGGCTTTGCTGACCGCGAAGAACGCGCCGAAGGCGTGGTTCGTGATCGGTGAGAGTGCTCTGCGCATGCAGGTCGGCGACGGCAAGGTGATGCGCGAAGCGACCCTGCACCTCATCGAGATGTGCGAGCAGGACAACGTCACGATCCAGATCCTGACGGAGGCGTCCGGCTATCACGTTGGAGCTGCCGGCTCCTGCGCGGTGTACGCCTTCAGCGATCAGCCAGGTGACGGGGTTGTTTACCACGAGCAGTCGCTGTCGTTCTCGGACGATCCCGAAACTCTCACTCGTCACATCCGTCAATTCGAGCTTCTGGCGTCTCAGGCGCTTTCGCTCGCGGACACGCGGTCATACTTGCAGGCATCCCTGACCAATTAGGCGAGTTGGGGACACCTGAAAGGACGATCATGCACGACAGCACCACCCTCGACCAGGGCGGCTTCGACTGGCACAAGTCGAGCCACTCCAGCGACCAGAGCGGCAACTGCGTCGAGGTCGGCTCCACCCCGGCCGGGACGATCCCGGTACGCGACACCAAGCAGGGAAAGCAGGGCCCGGTCCTCACCTTCGACCCGCAGGCGTGGAACGGCTTCATCAGCGGCATCAAGGCCGGGGAGTTCCCGGTCTGACCGGACGCTTCGGCGTCGCCTGAGTGTGTGGACCCTGACGTACGAGCCGCCGGGGCCCACTTCCCACACCGGTGAACCAGTTGATCAGCATCAACTCATTGGAGGGAACGACCATGCAGGACAGCACCCTCAACCAGGGCGCGCGCGGCTGGCGCAAGTCGAAGCACAGCAGTGGTGAGGACGGCAACTGCGTCGAGGCTGGCCAGATGCCCGACGTCCTGACGGCGGTTCGGGACACCAAGGGCCAGAAGGCGGGTCCGGTGCTCACCTTCGGGTCGGCGGCGTTCGTCGGGCTGGTCGCCGACATCAAGGCCGGCCGGTTGACCTTCGGTCTGGTCTGACAGCCAGGCACAAGCTCGAAGGTGTGGACCCCGGAGTTCGAGCCGCCGGGGTCCACACCCCCCATGCCTACCACCCCGGCCGGACAACCACTCCATGGCGGGTGTGCAGAATTCCGGCGACCCGCAGGCTAATCCGGTGTGTTGAAGCATCCGCGAACAGGCTCTGACTGTCGGTATTCTTCCGCCGACGCTCTGCGACAGGAAGGCAGTTTGATGCTCGACTATTCGAGGCTCGTGAAGGCGTACGACATCCGCGGTGAGGTCCCCGCCCAGCTCAGTCCGGAACTGGTCGAACAGATCGGCGCTCTGTTCATCCGCTTGACCGGCTCCGAGCGGATCGTCATCGCCCGGGACATGCGCTCCACCTCTCCCGAGCTGTCCGCCGCCTTCACCCGGGGCGCCACCAGCGCCGGGGCGTCGGTCATCGACGCGGGCCTCGGCTCTACCGACTACCTGTACTACGTATCCGGCAGACTGGACCTGCCAGGTGCGATGATCACCGCCAGCCACAACCCCGCCCGCGACAACGGCATCAAGCTCTGCCGCGCGGGAGCCGCCCCGATCGGTGAAGACTCCGGACTTGCCGAGATTCGGGCGTGGCTGGAGGCCGGGGATGTGCCCGAGCCCGCAGCCGTCCACGGCGAGGTCACCGAGCGGGATCTGCTGGCCGACTACGCCGCGCACCTGAACTCCTTGGTGGACCTGCGCGGCAACCGCCGGCTCAAGGTCGTCGCCGACGCGGGCAACGGCATGGCCGGGTACACCGTGCCCGCCGTCCTCGATGGTCTGCCGGTCGATCTGGTCCCGCTGTTCTTCGAGCTGGACGGCACCTTCCCCAACCACGAGGCGAACCCGCTGGAGCCGAAGAACCTGCTCGACCTCCAAGCGGCGGTCAAACAGCACGGCGCGGACATCGGCCTCGCGTTCGACGGGGACGCGGACCGCTGCTTCGTCATCGATGAGCGAGGTGAACCGGTCTCCCCGTCGGCGATCGTCGGCCTGATCGCCTCGCGCGAACTGCTGCGCGACCCCGGCTCGGCGATCGTGCACAACGTCATCACCAGCCAGGCCGCAGTGGAGATCATCCAGGAGCAGGGCGGCCGCCCGGTGCGCTCCCGGGTCGGCCACTCTTTCATGAAGGCCCTGATGGCCGAGCACGGGGCGATCTTCGGTGGCGAGCATTCCGGGCACTTTTACTTCCGCGATTTCTGGAACGCCGACACCGGCATGCTCGCCGCCCTCCACGTCCTCGCTGCTCTCGGCGAGCAGGACAAGCCCCTGTCTGCCCTGATGGCCCAGTACAACCGCTACACCGCCTCCGGCGAGATCAACCGCACCGTCGCCGACGTCGCTGGGGAGCTGGACGAGGTCGAATCGAAGTTCGCGCAGAAGGCCCGGTCGGTGGACCGCGTGGACGGACTCACGGTGATGCTTCAAGGCGGCGCCTGGTTCAACCTGCGCCCCTCCAACACCGAACCGCTGCTGCGCCTGAACGTCGAGGCCCCCACCGAGGACGCGATGGCCGACTTGCGAGACCGGGTGCTGGCCGTCCTTCGGGCCTGATTGACCAGGGCATCACCAGGCGCGGGCCGCACCCACGACGGCCCGCACCTGCCGTCGGACCGCGAGCGACTGGTGGGGTCTGGTCTACACCTCGGCATCCGGGTGGAAGTGCCGGCTGCTGCGCAGTTCCTCGCCTCTCCTTGCCGTGCCGATGCACGCCACGAACAATCGCCAGGCGCTGGCGGTGTCAACTGTGATGCCATAGCCGACGGCCGGAGGAGCCGGGCGGGTGCTGTAGCGCTCGGCGCGGATGACCAGGCCATCGGTATCAGCTGCTGCGAGGGCGGTCAGCAGCGCCTGCTCGACCTGTGCGGTGGCCACCTTCCCGCCGCCCAGTTCGGGCAATGCTTGGGGCAGCAGCCGCTCGTCCGGGCCGGCCGCCGGAGCGACGCCTGAAGCCCCAGAGACCATCCAGTAGACCGAACCCGAATCCTGAAGCGTGACCACCAGCCCATAGGGCCGCTCCGGCCACACGGCGGCCGACTCCACCCCCGGAACCGCAGGCAGGTGGGCGATGAGCAGCTGCTGGAGGTCGGACGGCGTCATGGGCGCAACCGTACCGCTGTTCTACTATCGCCCCCGGCAGCGGCACGGCTGTCCTGGGTGGGTACCGCGTTGCAGTGGTAGAGCGACTGTTGGGCGGGTGGGCCGGGTCGCAGACATGCGGCCCGACCCACCTCGGCTACTCAGGAGGCGGATTCTCCTGCTGCGGGCTTGCCACGTCGCGGAACGAGGCGGACGACGGCCTCGGCGGCGTCGTGGGCGACCTCTGGCAGGACGGACTGGTAGATGTTCAGCGTGACGCGGGTGTCGCTGTGGCCGAGCATTTCGGAGACGACCTTGATGTCGATGCCGGCGGCGAGGGCGAGGGTGGCCGCGCCGTGGCGGAGGTCGTGGAGGCGGATCGGGGGGAGTCCGGCGTCGGCGACGAGTCGGGCGAAGCGGTCGGAGATCTTGCCGGGGTGGAGCCAGGTGCCGTCTTCCATGGTGAAGATGAGCCCGGTGTCGACCCAGGCCGGGCCGAAACGGAGCCGGTCGGCCTTCTGGCGCAGCTCGTGCTGGCGCAGTACCTCCATGCTCTCCGGGTCGAGCGCGACGGTCCGGATGCCGCTGTTCGTCTTCGGAGCGCCTTCGAGGACCTCCCAGCCGTTTTGGACGAGTTGGGAGGCGACGCTGAGCGTGTTGCTCGATTTGGCGAGGGCGGTCCAGCGGGCTCCGCAGCCTTCGCCTCGGCGCAGGCCACGGAAGGTGATGAGGTGCCAGAGGGCGTACAGGCGGTCGTTGGCCACCGAGTCCAGGAAGGTGCCGGTCTGCGCGGGGGTCCAGACCATGACCGGGGAGGGTTTCTCTCCGGTCTTCTGCCAGTGGGCGACGTGTTCGGGTGTCCAGACCAGCGCTTTGGGCTTGACGGCCGAGGTGACCTCGACGTGTTCGGCGGCGTTGAAGTCGATGTACTGCTGGGCGATGGCGGCGTTGAGGGCGGTTCGCAGCGTGGCACGGATGTGCTGCTGGGTGGAGGGGCCGGTGACGCGCCGGAAGGGCGGCATCTGCGCGATGGCCTCGCGGGCGATGCGGCGGGCGGCCCGATCGCGGATCTCCTTGAGGTCGTCGAGGGCCTGGCGGCGCTGGGCGTTCTGCTCGAGGATCTCCTCGTTGCGATCGTCGATCGCGGTGAACATCTGGTCGAGGTGCTGGACGCAGAGCCGGTCGAGGCGTATGCCGCCGATGTGCGGCTTGAGGTGGACGCGGATGTCCATCTCGTATCGGGTCTTGCCCGTGGGGCGCAGCTTCTTCTTGCCCGCCAGCCACAGGTCCAGCCACTCGGCGATGGACATCCTGCTGTTGAGCGCCTGGCCGGCCTTGAACCGGCGTGCGACCTCCTCGGCGGTCGGGAGGTTCGTCTTGGATTTGGCGCACGCCGCGATCATGTCGCTGATCGCGATGGAGTCTTGCGGGTTGTCCTCGTCGGCGAGCGCGAGCAGCGCGCGCACCGCGTCCATCTCCTTCTGGGCGGCCGGTTCGGTCTTGAAGCCGGAGCGGCGGAAGGTCCGCCGCTTGCCGTCCCCGTCCGGGTGCAGCTCCTGGCGCACGGTCCAGGTGCCGTGCTCGCGGTCGGTCAACTTGGGGCAGGAGGCGTTGTAGTGGGCACCGGTCTGGGGGTTGCGGCAGCCGCAGCGGCGGGTGATGGAGCCGTTCAAGGGGTGGCGTTCTCCTTGTCGTCGGGGTCGTCGACGAAGTCCAGTTCGTCGGGGAGCGGTGCAGGGCGCAGGCCCTGGGCGCGGAGTTGGTCGCGGGTGGCTTTGAGGACGTCGTAGTCCCGGGAGGCGATCCGCTCGAATTCCTCTGCCTGCCTGATGAGCTGGGCCGCGATCTCGGGGTTGCGGGCCCTTGGTGCCTGGAGCCGGCGGGTGACGGCTTGCTCGGTGGAGAGCAGGGCGGTCTCCACCGCGACCTGGTGCTCGCGGAAGGCGTCCAGAGCGGCCCGCGGGCTTCCGGCGGGCGCGGCGGTCGTGAGCCGCTCCTCTCCGGTGAACCATGAGGCCGCCTCCCAGGACGGCACGTCCATCTCGGGGAGCAACTCGACGGTGGGCCGGTCGTCCAGGGGGAAGATCAGGCTGACCGGTGGCACCTCGAGCACCTTCGCCAGGACGAGCAGCTCCTCGAGCTTCAGCGAGCCCCGGCGGCCTGATTCCAGGTTGGCGATCATGTTGCTGGGGAGCGGCACTCCCAGATTGCCGCATGCCTCGGCGACCTCGGGGCCGGTCATGCCCAGGCGGTTGCGGTGTTTCCTCACCTCGGCCGCGATGCGGGCGGTGAGATCGGCGAGCCATCCGTCGGTTGTCATGAATGAATGATAGCTCTGCTCTGCATGCATTCACAGCATGTGTGATAGAAGTTCTCGCAGAGAGAACATACTGAGACGATCGGAATGTGCTGTGAATGCATCGGCTGAGCCCCACGCCCTGCCGGACTACTCCCAAGGGGCGCTCGATGCACTGCCGCCGGCGATCACCCTGAAGGTGGCCAACGAGCTGCTGTCCCTGAGCCGGAACACCGGCTACCGGCTGGCGGCAGCCGGCCGCTATCCGTGCCAGGTGCTGAAGGTTGGCGGCGAGTACCGTGTGATCAAGGCGGACCTGCTGCGGGTCCTGGGCATCCAGGCGGCGCAGGTGCGGTCAGAGCAGGTCGAAGATCAGGCGGCGTGACGGCTGGGCGGAATGACGATCATTGGTCGGCCTGCGCCCGCAGCTTGCGGGCGAGATCCGCGTCACGGCGGAACGTGCCGGCCACCTTCACGTCCAGCGCGCTCTGCTCGTGCTCTTCGCCGCACGGGCACAGGCTCCAGCCGGCGTCCTCGATCCGCGCCGCGACGCTGTCGATGATCTCGGCGGCCTCGTCGAGCAGGCCGACGGGGATCTCGATGCGGTCACTGTCGGGGTCGGCCACCGCTGCGGCGCCTACCTCGGTGAGCAGGTCAAGTGCGTGCGCCATCGAGCGGGAGTCGCCGTTGACCGCGGCGTACTTCGCGGCCTGTGCGAGAGCCATCACCTGGTGCCCCGGAATCCACCGCGGCATCGAAACCTTCCGGTCGTCGACGCGGACCGGGCGGACTCCATCGACCGACTCTGAGCCCGCGGTGTCGTGCGCGGCAGCCTCGGCAATCTTGTCCGCGACCGTCTCCGGCTCGACGTACCGCAGTGCCGACCGCGGCTGGATCCCCAAGCCCGTGGCGACCACGTCGACCATGTGGGCGAGCACGTTGTGCACCGCCACCGGCTCAACCTCAAGCCCTCGCGTCAGCAGCACGGCGGTGGTCTGCGCTGCCAGAGCCTTGAACTCCGCAGTGTTCCTCACGTCTGCCACACGCCCAGCCTAGGCCCGCCCGTGCGACGATCGGGAGCCCGGCCACGTTCGAGTGATGCGAGAAGGCCAGATCTTCGATGCGGCGGCGCCTCACGTGCTGGACGTCCGCCCCGACGCGGTGGGTCTGCGCTCGACCGGCGCGGTCATGGCCGGCGGATTGCCCGTCCGGCCGTCGGCCTTTCCGACACGGCCAACACGCCGGGGCCGGTAGCCTGTTCCGGTGCCAACGGGATCAGACCAGACGCGGTTGATCGTGATCCGCGGAAACTCCGGCGCTGGCAAGAGCACCGTGGCCGCCGCGATCCGGGGCGCCTACGGGCGGGGCATCGCCATCGTGGGGCAGGACAACCTGCGCCGGATGGTTCTGCGGGAGCGTGACGTACCGGGCGGCGCGAACATCGGCCTGATCGACACGGTAGCCCGCTACTCCCTCAACGTTGGGTACCACGTGATCGTGGAGGGGCTGCTCTACGCCGACCACTACGGTCCGATGCTCCGCGCTCTGCGGGACGATCACGCGGGCCGCAGCTGCTTCTTCTACCTGGACGTGCCGTTCGAGGAGACCGTGCGCCGGCATTCGACTCGGCCGCAGGCTGCCGAGTTCAGCCCCGACGACATGGCCGGCTGGTACCGACCGGGGGACCTGCTCGGCGATGTCCCGGAGGAAGTCGTCGGCCACGGCAGCGCACTGGAGGCCACGGTGCGGCGGGTGCTCGCCGCCGCCGGCCTCGCCACCCGGTCGCGCGGGCGCTGATTCTGCGGGCTGCTAAGGCCGACGCCGATCCACCGGGCGCGCGACCGAACGGCGGCACGACCTCCGACAAGAGTATGTGATCAAGGTCTCTGGTCGAACGATCCCATTGGAGCAAGGGATGTGCTACGGTCCGTCGTCCCAATAGATCATGAGGCCCCGGCGGTGTGTCACCACCGCCGGGGGTCCTGCAGCACGAGGAGCGGTCACTCCACATGCGTGTTCATCGTAGCGAACACCCCTGCCATTTCACGGTCCTGCCCAACGGCATTCTGCAGGACCGCCGTCTGAGCTACACCGCCCGCGGCCTGCTGGCCGACCTGCTCTCTCGCCAGGACGGCTGGCGGGAGGACGGCCGGCACATGGCCGACTCGAGCCCGCAGGGGCGCGGGGCGATCCGCAAGGCGCTGAAGGAGCTGACCGAGGCCGGGTACTACCGGGTCGACAAGGTCCGGATGGCGGACGGCACGATGCGCTCTGAGGCGCACGTCTTCGACGTCTCGCAGCTGGCGATACCGGGTGTCCCCCGTCCGGGATCCGGCCAGGCGACACCCGCTCCCGCTGACACCCTTCCTGTAAAGGAACTTGAGAAAGAACCTTCCCTCCCAAGCTCGTCGCAGGGTCAGGTGCCGCGAGGCGGCACCGAGACCGAGACCGAGGGGAAGGAGGGCGGGCAAGAGACTCCGCTGGCCACGCCAATCGCGGCCGATGCCCAGACCCGCGAGGCGGTCGCCCTGCTGTTCCGGGTGATCCGGCCCGAGCCGCGCCTTCGCCTGGGGGCGGTCGAGGCGTTCGAACTGGCGCCGCTGGTGGCGCAGTGGCTCGAGCGGGGCAGCTCGCAGGCGGACCTCGCCGGCGCCCTGCTGCCGGGCCTACCTGCGCAGATGTACTCGGCCGCAGGCGTGCTGCGCGACCGCCTGACCCGCAAGATGCCGCCCGCCCCCGAGCCCGTGAAGCTGGCGGCGCCGCAGCTGGAGTGCGCGAAGTGCCACGACCCGGTGTCGCAGCCGGGCATCTGCCGGGCCTGTGCGGGCCTTGGCACGCCCATGGTCCAGGTCGGCGGCGGTGCGGCGGCCACGCCGCGCGGCATGGCCCTGGTCAGGGCGGCGCTGCGCTCGGCCAAGGGAGACACCCTGCCGAACGCGGCATAACCTCGCCAGGCCGTGCCGATGGTGCCGTCCCCTGCGCGGCACCAGCACCACAGCCTGGCGAGGTAGCTATCAGGCCGAGACCAGCTCCTCCCTGACCGCGCTCAGGTGAGCGATGCGGTCCTGGCAGTCGCGGATCAGCTGGTCGATGTGGCCGGGCAGTGTGCTGGAGCGCTGGTCAAGCGTGGCGCGCAGCAGCAGCCGGTACTCGTGCGGAGCCTCGTGGCCGCACCGGGCCGGCAGTCGCAGCAGGGCTTGATCTGCCGTCAGTTCCTCGACGATCCACTGGCCGTCGGGCTGCTCGTCGGCCCAGAACACGGTGCGGGTGTCCAGCGCGAGAACCAGCTGCCCGCCAGAGCCGAGCTGGCGGCTGAGGTCGGCCAGGTGCAGGGCACCCGGCCCGGCCAGTTCCATGGCGTCGTCGAGCGTCGGCACGGTTCCGTAGGGCTGCAGGGTTATCGGAGAGGCAAGGTGCATGGCGTTCTCGTGAGGTCGAGGGGCGGGAAGGGCAACGGTGCGTTCGAGCGTCATGACGGCTTGCTTTCCGACGCCTGCGGATCCTGCTCACTGCCGAGGTAGGAGATGACGACGAACCGTAGGTCGGGATACGTGGCCGGGACGAGGACCTGGGAGACCACGTCGATCTCCGCCTCGAACCGCGGGATGTCCAGTCGGAAGTGATGGCCATCGCGATGGCTCACGACCATCGGCCCCTCGTTCCAGTACGTCTGGCAGATCGGGTCCTTGAGGACCTCGGCCAGCAGCGCGCTCAAGGCCAGGTCCTTCGGCAGGCGGGCGAGGGCCTGGCGGATCATGGCCAGGTAGATCCGTGCGTGGCCCTCCCAGCCGACCAGCTGCGTGCGGGCTTCCTCAGAGAGCAGCCCCCAGCGGATGAGATTCGCGCCGGGCTCGAGCACCCAGGGGAACCAATCGGCCATGGCCTGGTTGTAGCCGACGATGTTCCACGTGAGGTCGCTCAGGTAGGCGGGCCGCGGCGACTGCTGCTGCAGGAGCAGCTGGAGCGCTGCGTGTGCGGGGCTGTCGCCGAGCGGGTTGCTCTTCTGCAGCGGCGCGCTGCCGAGCGTGTAGTAGTAGAGGGTCAATCTTTCTTCCTCCCCCAGAAGAAGTGCCTCGGCCAGCTGCTCGATGGTCTTGCGGTCCAGACGGGACGCGGCCCCGCGCTCGAGCTCGCGGTACCACCGCTCGCTCATGCCGGCGGTCATCGCGACCTCGGCCTGCGACAGGGGCTTCCCAAGGCCCAGGCGCTCGCCGGCGGCGATGCGCCAGGCGCGCAGGAGGCCCGCCAGCCCCATCAGCTCCTCGGCTGGCGTGGAGGCGGGGTCGTCTTGGCGTCGGTTGGTCTGCACGGGAAGTCACCTTTGAGCGGCCTTGCAATTTCGGAACCAGCCTAACTGCTGTCGGATTAGTTCGACCGGCAAGCGTTTGCCGGAAGTAATGTGCCGGAACTCGTTTGCCGGGTGACGCGCGTAGACAATCGACCCGAATTGAGACATTGCCGAGCCTGCATCCATTGCACCCGTTGTGGGTGGCCCTATTCGAGTCCCTGACGTCGCGTCGGAATGCTTGCAGATGTGGCGACTTGAAGATATCTGACGAGCCGTCTGGAAAATGTGCTGTTGATGATTTCCCCAAGAGGTCTATGCCACTTTCAAGATTTCTTGACGGTTTAGGTGGCGGGTGCTTAGAGTCACGGCGAATCAACTCTCTGGGGATTTCCAGGGTGACGGATTCCACAGCATTGAAGGCGTCCTGGGTGAGCGGGTGCATATCCGCTGCCGTCCCTGGGTGCCTCATCCTGGGCGGTGCCGCCTGTCGGGCGCCCCATCAGGTCGGATATGCGACAGGGCAGTTGGCTACACGAGGAGGGGGAAGTGGTGGGCACCGCACTGGCTGCTGAGCGCATCTCGGCGGCAGTTCCGCCAGGGGGCCGCTGGTCGATACACGGACCTGCGCGCCGGGCGGCGCACGAAGCCGGCGCGACTGCAGGGCGTCACGTCCGCCTGCGGCTGGACGACCCAGGCGCCGCCTACCGCCCAGGAATCGGCGTGATCAAACCGTGACTCTGCGAGTCGGTTGATTTTTTGGTGAACGGCCGACCGGGTGATCGGATGGCTCGTGCGCCCGGTTGCCAGAAGAACGGGCCCCACGGCAGGAGAGAAGAACAGACAGCGTACGTCGTACCCGTCGTCGTCAGTGCCGAACACGACAACGGCGCCTGGGAGCTGGAACTCCCAGACGCCACGTCGCGCGCGCCCTGAAAGGCACGGAATCACACCTGAAGCAGACCGGCTGAACTTTTGGACGAGCGACGCCGACCTGCTCCTAGCTATGAGGAGTGTTACATGTCTACGCCTCTGCGTACAGTCAGAGACGGGGCTGAGGTGGTCGGCGAATCCGCCGTGCTGCCCCGAAACGAAGCCGTTCTCGACGCACATACTGCAACGTCGCTGGCCGAATGCCTGCGGGCGATGGCACCGGGCGCTCACGTGATGCGCATCACGATATCCGGCCCCGGAAGCCCGTTCACAGCGCAAGCCTTCGACAGTACCGATACCTACGTCCCGCTCAAGCTGCGAACAAGAAGGGCCTTCGCCCGCTGGATCGCGGCGGAGTTCCCCCGCGTGGACTGGCGGCACGCCCACGAACTCGACCTGGCCACCGGCATGCTCGCTGCCGTGCCCCTCGCGGACGCGGTGGGGTGCTGACCGTGTCCCGCATCCGTACTGTCAAGCCGGAGTTCTTCAACTCCGACGACGTGGCTTCCGTGTCTCTGACCGCCGAACGTACCTTCATCGGCCTGTTCACCCAGGCCGACGACCGGGGCCGCCACCGAGACAACGCCCGCATCATCTACGGCACTCTGTGGATCACCCGGACCGAGCAGACCCCGGAAGGGGTCGAGGACGACCTCCGTCATCTCGCCGAGCGGAACCTGGTCTGCCGGTACACCGGCTGCGACGGCAAGCGCTACCTGCACATCGTCACCTGGGACAAGCACCAGAAGATCTCCCACCCCGCCGCGTCCAGACTCCCGGCCTGCCCCGAGCACCAGGTCGCCCAGGAGTGCGGCGGCTGCAAGCAGAAGCACTGCACTGGCCCGGCTCCGGAGAACTTCCGGAGGCCGACGGAAAACCGCCCGCTGTCCGCGGACACCCCCACCGGTGCGACGCCCCAGGTCCCGATCCGCGCGGAGGAGCACCGAAGCGTCGAGGAGCGACCCGCAGCACCTGAAACGGATAAAACCACAGGTCAGAGCCTGTCTCTGGAACCTCTCCGGAGTCCTCGGGAGAAGCTCGTGCCTGGATCCAGGATCAAGGATCCTGGATCTACCCCTAACGGGGACGGCTTCGCCGCGCCCCCGGCTCCCTCTGCTGATCGTCTCGTGGCCCAGTACGTGAAGCTCTGCGCGAGGCGCCCGGCGAGCAAGACCCTCGCCCGCCTCGGCAAGGAAACCAAGGACCTCCTGGCCGACGGCTTCACCCCGGACGAGATCTGGGCCGGCCTGCTGCGCTACCACGCCAACCCGAAGAGCCCCGCTCTCCTGCCTGACATGGTCAACGAGGCCCTCAACGGCACCGCCGGCGCCCAGGGGACGACCCGCGGTGCGCCACGCCACCAGGCGTGGACCAACCCGACCGCCGACGCCTACGCCGAGGAGCTGTGACCATGGCAGACCCCAAGCGCGTCGACGGCGTCCTGCGCCGCATCCTCCTGCGCCGCAACCTCGACCCCGACCGGCTGGCCGAGATGCACCCCGAGCCGCAGGACCGTCTGCTGGCCCTGGAGTTGGCCGCCGCCCGCATCCCGGCCCTCTACCAGGACGCCCTCGCCGACCACCCCCAGGTCGTCGCCTGGGTGGACGAGGTCAAGCGGGCCGCCCGCCGCGGCCCGGCCGGCCAGCCGGGCATCGCCCAGGCGACCTCGCTGATGCTGGTCGGCCCGACCGGCACCGGCAAGACGTACCAGGCGTACGGCGCGATCCGACTCCTGCTCGCCGAGGGCGTGCGCCTGCGCTGGCGGGCCATCACCAGCCCCGACCTGCACGCCCTCATGCGCCCGCGCCCCAACTTCGACGCCGAGAAGGAATTCAGGGAACTGGCGGACACCCCGCTGCTGCTGCTGGACGAACTGGGCGCCGGCAAGTCCTCGGAGTTCACCGAGGACCTGACCTGGCGGCTGATCAACCACCGCTACGTGCACCGCCTGCCGACCCTGGTGACGAGCAACCTGGCCACCTCGGACCTCCGAGGTGCCGTCGGCGACCGGGTCGCCTCACGCCTGCGCGAGATGAGCCGCCGGGTCCTGCTGGCCGGCGAAGACCGCCGCCGCCCGCCCACGGCCGCCTGAACCACCCCCGGCGCCGCACCCGGCCTCGCCGCCGCCTGCGGCCACACCACCGAACGCTCCTCTCCCAGCCCTGCGCGAGCCGCCCCGTCGCCGTGCCCGCAGGACGACACGAAAGCACCACCTTGACCGTCACCGAGCTGACCCCTGCCCACAACCGGATGCCGGACCCGGTCTGGATGACCCGCGCGGCCTGCGCCGGCCACCCCGAGCCCGACACCTTCTACCCGTTGCCACGCGGCCTGCGACACATCGCCGAAGCCAAGCGCGTGTGCGCCGGCTGCCCCGTGGCGAGTGAATGCCTCACGGACGCGCTGGAACGGGGCGACCGACACGGCATCCGCGGTGGCCTCACCGAGGCCGAGCGCCACCTCCAGCACGAAGAGGGCGACAACGACCGCACCGAGGAACAGCGCGTACTCGCCGCCCTCGACGGCGAATACGTACACCTGTCCACCAAGGAACGCGAGTCGGTCGTCATCGTCGCAGCGCTGACCGGCACCCCAGCCCAGCTCTGGGCCCCCACACTCGGGATCTCGCGCAAGTACGCCCTCGAGCGGATGCGCGACGTCCGGCCCAGGCTGGCGGCCAATCCGACGGCGTACCCCGACGAACGGCGGATGGCCGAGCAGCTCACCGCGCTGACGGCGGTGGCCGCGTGAGCCAGGACGACACCACACGCCAGATCTCCGGCTGGGACGCCGCAGCCATCGGCATACTCGGCACGGTCGGAGCAGTCCTGTCCTACGACGCGCTGCAGCAGATGGCCGTAGCCATGCACGTCCGAGGACCCCTCACCTACCTCTTCCCGGCGGTCATCGACGGATTCATCGCCTACGGTGTCCGCGCCCTCCTCGTCCTGCGTGAGGCTCCCTGGCAGGCCCGCGCCTACGCCTGGTCCCTCTTCACGGGGGCCACCTCCACCAGCATCTGGGCCAACGCCCTGCACGCCGTCCGTCTCAACGAACAAACCAGCCTCAATCAGGGGCTGCGGTTGCCGAACACGGCCGTCGGGTTCCTGAGCACCCTGGCACCACTCGCCCTCGGCGGCGCGGTACACCTCTACATCGTCATGGCCCGCCACGCCCCCAAGCGTGGGAGCCGGCCGGAACAGGAGGTAGCAGCGGAGACCACAGGCGAGCCCGACGTTCAGCACCGTTCGGGGACGGTCCGCGCTTGGCTGTTCCGAACGCGCCGCACGATGGCGCTCGAAGCTGGTCGGGACCACACGGTCGGCCGCGACCACTTGAAGGCAGCGGACCGGGCAGCGCCCGAAC
The DNA here is from genome assembly GCF_029892095.1 of Kitasatospora sp. MAP12-44. Lineage (NCBI taxonomy): Bacteria > Bacillati > Actinomycetota > Actinomycetes > Kitasatosporales > Streptomycetaceae > Kitasatospora > Kitasatospora sp. MAP12-44. Next base: position 3,855,551 of record NZ_JARZAE010000004.1, on the reverse strand, counting down.
TGCAAGGTCCGTTCGGTACGCCTACCCCGCCAACGCCTCCGGCGCTGCAAACCGGAGGAGGGACCTCGATCGCGCCGCTGCTGCCTGGGACGGGGACGGGGACCGCACCGGGCATCACAGGGCTATCGGGGACCGGGACCGTTCTCGGGAGCGTGCCGCCGTTGGGGACCGGGCTGGGGACCGTTCCCGGCAGCGGGCCAGGTGGCGTCGGGCTGGCGGGGACTGGACTGAGCAGCACAACGGGGACGGGGACCGTGCCGCCGTCGGGGACGGCGATTCCGCCGGGCCAAGGGACCGTTCGGTCCGGAGCCGGGATTCTGGGCGGGACCGTGGTGGGCACAGGCGTGGGGACCGTTCTGCCTCCGGGGGCGGGGACCGTTCCGCCGTCGGGGACCGGGACTGGACCGAGTCCGGGGACCGTCCCGCCGGTACGGACGGGGACTGCGCCGCCGACGGGGACCGCTGCAGGGGTGGGGGCGGGGACCGTTCCGCCGTCGGGGACCGGGACTGGACCGAGTCCGGGGACCGTCCCGCCGGTACGGACGGGGACTGCGCCGCCGACGGGGACCGCTGCAGGGGTGGGGGCGGGGACCGTTCCGCCGTCGGGGACCGGGACTGGACCGAGTCCGGGGACCGTCCCGCCGGTACGGACGGGGACTGCGCCGCCGACGGGGACCGCTGCAGGGGTGGGGACGGGGACCGTTCCGCCGTCGGGGACCGGGACTGGACCGAGTCCGGGGACCGTCCCGCCGGTACGGACGGGGACCGTCCCGCCGACGGGGACCGTGGTGGGCACAGGCGTGGGGACCGTTCTGCCTCCGGGGGCGGGGACCGTTCCGCCGTCGGGGACCGGGACTGGACCGAGTCCGGGGACCGTCCCGCCGGTACGGACGGGGACCGTCCCGCCGATAGGGACCGCCGCGGGGGTGGGGACCGGGACCGGGGACCGTCCCGAACCCGTCCCGAAGCGCTCACTGTCCGACAAGGACCTCAAGGCGCTTCTGCCGATCGCCCGCAAGGCCGCTGCCGAGGCGGAGGGGCGGGTCACGCGCGATGTGCTCCGCGCCGGCTTCAAGGACGAGGGCGTCGGCATCAACAACAAGGCGCTGGGACAGGTCCTGGCCGCGCTGAAGGACGCCGAGTCCAAACCTCCACCTGCCCGTCGCTGAAACGTCGACAACCGACAAACGGGCCTGAACTCTCGCCCAGATCCTCACTGAACTCCGCCCTGAAGGAACCGAAATGACCCGCAACAAGCCCGAAATCCCGCACTCCGACGCGCTGATGGGCCTCTTGCTCGCCCAGGGCCTGCTCCACAGCGCCGAGGGTGCGAGCGACGGCAGCTGGCTGGTGCGCCGAGCCGCCCGCGGACCGAAGTTCGTGCTGGAGACGCCACTTGAGGCGGTGGAGTACGCGATGGACGTGCTGCTCGACGTGCGGCTCGAGCTGGAGACCGCGGCCTGATCGCTGCCCTTCGTCAGGCCCCTGACCGGCGGTTGGGGGCCTGACCGCTTGCCACCTTCGGCGGAGCAAGTTATTGCCTGGGGCTGCCCTACGGGCAGTCCCAGGCGTTTGGCCCTCGCCCAGAGGGGCGAGGGCAGGCCGTTGTCGGATCGAGCGGGGGCGCTCGATCCGACAACGGCCACCCGGAGCCAGGGGGCTCCGGGTGGACTGGAGGGAGGAGAAGACGACGACCACTGAGCAGACCGCTCCCGACCCCGCCGCGCCGCCTGCGCGCCAACCCCGCCGCCGCAGCCGCGAGCAGACGCAGCGCGCGCACCGACTGACTGTGCGCTTCAACGCCATTGAGCATGCCGAGATCGTTGTCGCCGCGAGTGCCCGCGTGCAGACTGTGTCGCGATTCGTCGCGACCAGCACCTTGAATGCCGCCCGCGGCCTGAGTGCCGACGCCGACCCGCAAGACCGCCTCGACCGTGCGGTCGACGAGCTCGCCGCAGCCCGTGCCCACCTTGCCCGGGTCGGCAACAATCTCAACCAGGTTGCCTTCCAGCTGAACGCCGGCGGATACCCGCGATACGGCGAGTTGGACACCGTCCTGGCCGCGATCCGCAAGGCGGTGGTCGGCGTGGACGCTGCCGGTGCCCAACTGGTCGGCAGGTGAGGTGAACTGATACCCAAGGTCCGCCGAGGCTCACGCACGTACGGGCTGCTCGTCTACCTCTATGGGCCGGGCAAGCACGACGAGCACACCGATCCGCACATCGTCGCGTCCTGGGACGGCTTCGCGCCCGATCCGGGCCGCGACCCGTACGCGAACCTCAAGCAGCTCGAAGCGGCACTGGATCTGAGGGTCAACCAACTCGGCTCCCGCAAGCCGAAGAAGCACGTGTGGCACTGCCCCGTCCGCGCCGACGCAGACGACCGGATGCTGAGCGACGAGGAGTGGGCCGAGGTCGCCCGCCGAGTGGTCGCAGCCGCCGGTATCGCCGTGCCCGGTGACCCGGACGGCTGCCGCTGGATCGCGGTGCGCCACGCGGATGACCACATCCACATCATGGCGACCGTCGTGCGCGGTGATCTCAAGCAGCCGCGGCTGTACAAAGACGCCGACCGCGCCCAGGCCGAGTGCCGCGAGATCGAGCGGCAATGGGGTCTGCGCCGGGTCAAGAAGGGCGACAAGACGGCGGCCAAGCGGCCGACCAGCGCGGAGATGCACAAGGCCGAACGGCTCGGCCGGCCGGAGCCGGTACGCCTGGAGCTGCGCGACAAGGTCCGCCAGGCGGTGGCCGGCGCCAAGGACGAGCAGGAGTTCTTCGACCGCCTCGCGGCGGCCGGCCTGCTGGTGAACAAGCGCCTCGCCCCGAGCGGGGACCTCCTCGGGTACTCGGTCGCCGACCCTGAGGACCGCAACGCCGCAGGCGATCCGGTCTACTACCCGGGCTCCAAGCTCGCACCGGACCTCTCGCTGCCCAGGATCCGCAAGCGCATGGCCGGCGGGACCGCCGACCAGCCGGCCCAGGAGGCCGACGGGTCGGCCGACGGCATCCGGCGGGTACCCGGCTCGCGTGCCGCGCGGGCTCGCCGCGACGCGGCAGCCGTGGTCGATCGGGCCACCCGCGTCCTGGACGGCGACAACGACGAGGAGAGCGCCGCCCAGCTGGTCGGCGCGAGCGAGGTCCTCGACGTCCTGGTGCTCAAGGCCCCGGCCGACACCCGGGCACAACTGCGAGCAGCCGCACGGGCCTTCGAGCGCGCAGCGCGATCCCACGTACGTGCGGAGCGGGCCGACAACACCGCGGTCCGCTCGGCCGCGCGCCAACTGCTGAACAGTGGCTACGCGCAGAGCCGCGGCGAGGACGGCGGTGTGACCGCCATGCTGCTGTCCACCCTGGTCCTGCTCGCCATCGCCGCCAGCCGCTGGAACGCGGCCCGCGGACACGCTCAGCAGGCCGAAGCCGCCCAGGCCGCAGCAGCCCACCTTCGCCAGGCGTATGCCACCGTGGCCGCCCGGCCGATGGCCGCGATGGCCACCCGCGGACGAAGCCTGCCCCCAGCGGTGCGCGAGCGCCACGCCGCCCTGGTGCGCGAGCACGTCCACCGGGGCGACCAGTTGCCCGCGGACGAGGGCTTCGACGCGCTCGCCGCGACCCTCGCCGAAGCGGAAGCAGCAGGCTACGACCCAGCCGACCTCCTCCAACAGGCCAAGGAGCAAAGGGAGCTGGGCAGCGCGGACTCGGTGGCCGCAGTCATGGTCTGGCGGGTGCGGCGGCTGGCGAAACTGTCGGCCGCGCCGTCCGCGCCGTCTGCTCCGGCCGCGACGCGGCCCACAGTCGGCCCAGTACGGCCGCCGTCCGGACAGCCCGCGCCGGTGTCCGAGACGGCTCGCCGCCCGCGCCGCTAGGCCCTTCCACGGGCCTTCGCGGCGGCTTCTACCACGGCAGGTGGCCGTTTTAAAACGGCCGCTCGATCCGGATGCTGGGTCATCTCGCCTGCCGGCGGACGCCCTTGGAGGCTCCGCCGGCAGGCGCACCAGCCCTGCCACCATCACCCCGTCCCCCAGGAGAGCGATGTTCCCGTTCACGGACGCACCCGACGCGCCGACCAGCGTGGCGACCGGCGCCGAGCACGCCCTCGCGAGCCGGGGGCGGGACTGGTACGCGCGCTGCTACCTGCTGCGCGCCGGAGAGGCGCTCGCGGGCTCGGTCGTCACCTACACGCTGCCGCTGGCGGTGCTCGCCGCCACACACGCCCCGGCGTGGGCCGCTGTGGCGCTGGGCGCAGAGTGGACGCTCCGCCTGCTCGCCGGCACCTTGGCCGCACCGATGGTCGACCGCCACGGCCCCTACCGGGCCACCCAGACGGTCGGCGCGGTGCGCCTGGTGACGGTGCTGGCCGCCATGACCGCGCTCGCCCCGGGCGGCCACCTCGCCGTCCTCCTGGGCTTCGGCACGCTCGCCGCAGCGGCCTCTCCGGTCGGCGTGCTGGCCGCCAGCCGCCTGGATGCGGAGGCCGTGCGGCGCGCCGACCACCAGGGCCGGCACGTCCAGCGGCGCCTGGACCTGATCGACCAGCTGGCCGCTGTGGCCGGCCCGGCGATGGCCTGCGCGTTGCTGCTGGCCGGCCCCGCGCTGCTGCTGGCCACCGCCGCCATCCTCTCGGCCGTCTCGCTCGCCACGGCGGGCGTCCAGCCGATGTGGCTGCCCGGACCCGCGGCTGTGCGGCGGGGTGCGGTGCCCGGGCCCGCGACCGGGGTGCGCATCACGGGCGGGGCAGTCGCCCGCCTTGGAGTGGCGCTCACCGCCGTGACGGCCGCCACCAGCGTGCTCGCGGCAGCCGCGCTCGTCACTGTCACCGGGCACGGGCACCGGCAGGCCGTGGCCGTCGACCTGGTCTGGACGGTGGCGGTCGCCGCCGGCCAGAGCGCCGCCGTCGTGGCTCGGCGCCTGCTTGCCCTGCTCGGCCCGTACCGGCTCGCTCTCGCCGCCGCCGTGCTGACCTGCGCGGCCGGCACCGCCGCCGCACTCACCACCACGGTGAGCTCCTGCACGGCGGCCCTCGCAGCCTTCACGGCCGCCGAGGGCGTGTGCGCCGTGGCGTTGTCGGCGACCTGCGCCGACCTGCGATTCGCCAGGCGGCCAGCGCTGCAGGCTGGCGCGGTGCTGCTCGCTGCGGTGTCCGCGGCGGGGCTTGTGGTGGCCGCGGTGCCCACCCGCGCGGTGCCGGCGCTGCTGACACCCGCGACGCAGGTGCTGATCTGGGCAGTCGTCGGCACGCTGCTCGTCCTGCACGCCCCCCGAGCCCGTGCGGTCGGCCGGTCCAGCCGCGCTGCCCCCCAGACGACCTGATCCTCCTTCTCTTTCCCGATCCCCTTTTCCCGCCTGGACTCTGGAGATTTGCACCGTATGACAGATGGTGTCCTGATCGTCATCACCACCGACGCCGGCGCCGACGGCGAGTACTGCCTCGGCCAGATCGCCCAGTCGTATCCGGTCGCCCTCATCGCCCCGCACGCGCCGACCTGGGAGCTGGCCCACCTGAGCGACCACGAGATCGCCGACCCCCTCGACCTGAAGGACCTGCGCGCGGCCGTCGCGCGCCTGGCCGCCCGCCACCGCATCGACGGGGTGCTCACCCGGGACGAGTTCCTGCTCGTGCCCGCAGCCCACGTCGCCGCCGACCTCGGTCTGCCGGGCAACAGCTCGGCCACCGCCGTCGCCTGCCGCAACAAGGCCGTCGCCCGCGCCGTCTGGTCGGCCGCCGGCGTCCCGTCGGCCGCCTCCGAACGGGCCTCCTCCCTGGCCAGCGCCCAGGACGCCGCCGAGAACATCGGCTTCCCCGTCGTCCTCAAGCCGGTCGCCCACCGCCACGGTCTGGGCGTCGTCAAGGCCGACAACGCCGACGAACTGCCCGCCGCGTACGCCTACGCCGCCCGTTACGCCGACGGCCAGGGCCGCGAGGGCCGGGGCGTCCTGGTCGAGGAGTACCTGAGTGGCCCCGAGGTGGCGGTGCAGTGCGTCACCACTCGCGGTGTCACCACCGCCGTCGCCCTCGCCCGCAAGGCCGTCGGCCCCCAGCCCCAGTTCTCGGCGCTCGGCTTCAGCGTCACCGCCGACGACCCGCTGCTCGCCGAGGCCGGGCCCCTCGCCCAGGCCGCCCTGGACGCGCTGGGCATCGCCAACGGCATCTCGCACGTCCAGATCGCCATGACCAAGCGTGGCCCGCGCCTGATCGACGTGAACGCGCGCCTGGGCGATGACCTCGTCCCGCACCTGGTCTTCGAGGCGACCGGCATCGACCTGCCGGCCGCCGCAGCGGCCATCGCACGCGGCCAGGAGCCCGACCTCTCCCCGAACTGGTCCCGCACCACGGCTCTGTCCTTCCCCACCGCACCCCGCCCCGGCCGCCTCACCCGAGCCCAGTTCCACGGCGACCTCACCGAACTCCCATGGCTGGAGCGCCTGGTCTGGCTGCGGAAGACCGGCGACGACCTCGGCACGCAGGCCGACGACAGCCCCGGGGACCTGCGCGTGTGCTACCTGGTCGTCACCGGCCACGACCTCGGCCAGTGCCGCCAGCGCATCACCGACGCCACCGCCCTGCTCGACATCCAGATCAAGTAGCCCCGGCACCAGTGGGTCCGGGCGCCGCGCCCGGACACCACGAACAGCCCACGCGCCACCGAAGCCGGCGCGACCACCGCAAGCCGACGACCTCCACACCGTGCAACACGGCCAGCAGCCCAAGGACAGCGATGACCTACACCCCGCGCCGCCCCGCCAACGAACTCGCCTTCGGCGGCGGTGACATCAGCCTCCACTACAGCCTCGAGCACCCCGCCGTCCCGCTCGGCTACGAGGACACCATCGAGCAGTGGCAGGTCGACATCACCTGCTACCTCACCGAGACCTGCAGCGATCCGGGCGGCTGCAACCACGGCGAGACCGAGGCGACCATCGGCTCCATGAGCTTCGTGCGGATCCGCAACCACACACGGCACTCCGCATGGAGGGCAGCCGACGCCTACTCCGCGGACGTCGAGAAGGCCGTCGCGGCGGTCATCGACCCCCACACCACCAGGAAGGCCGGGCTCAACTGGTCCACCCGGTTCGAGGACCACATCGAACTGCCGGTCGGAGACCTGCTCGTCATGGAACACGTCCAACTCGCAGCCGAATACCGTGGATTCGGCATCGGCGCCCTGGCCGCTTCCGAGGCCGTCCGGCGCCTGTCGCCGGGATGCTGCGCAGTCGCCTGTGAACCCTCTCCGCTCGGCCGCGACCTCGACGGCGACGAGGCCGCCCGAGCGCAGGCCAAGGCCAGGCTCGGGCGGCTGTGGGAGTCGGTCGGCTTCCGTCCGTTCCAGGGCGGGATCTACCTGCTGGACACCGCCCGGCGCCTGCACGGCGACCGGCGCGAGGCGTGGCAGCGGTACTTCGGCCTGTAGAGCCGGGCGGCTCCCGCGGCCCGGACCGCCACCCATCAAGATCGCGGCTTGGTAACAGTCGGTGAGATCGGGAATAAAACGCCTCGTCAGCGGCTTATAGCGAGCCTGACGACGAAAGGCGATACGCGTGCCGCAGGGCGACATGGACCCGAACTCCTACGAGCCGAACCCCCAGTCCACGCCTGACGGAACGATGTTCCACTTCCCCGATCTCACGCCGGCCATCCCCGAGCCGGTGGCCGGCCAGCTGGTGATCCGCGCTGTCCCGCATCCCGGCGAGCTGAACTCCCGCGGCATCCCGATCACCTGCTCGCAGTGCGGCGCCGGGCGCGACTGGCTGCTGCTGAGCGTCGGCCCCCAGGTCTTCGTCCGCTGCCGCTGCGCGTACGAGTGGCCCGAGGACCTCAACCTCGAGTTCTTCGAGAGCGTGTACGGCACTCCGCAGCGCGCCTGGGCGGACTTCGACCAGGCCGTCACCGGACTCGGGTTCGACGGACTGCTCGCCGGGGCGATCTGGGAGTAACCGGCCTGGTCGCTGGAAGAGTTGGCCATCCGGCAGCGACGGACCTGCTGACGACGCGCTGAGGGCGCCCGCCGAGATCCCACGGGATCGGCGGGCGCCCTCAGCCGTTGTCGGCCGACGGGCCGGGAGGCAGGAACACCAAGGGCCGGCCCGCGCTGAACGCGGGCCGGCCCTTGGTCACCTACTGATGGTCAGGCTTCGGCTACGGCCGGGACGCCTGCCCGACGTGGCGCCGAAAGGAATTCTCGGCCACGACCTTCAAGGTGGCCTCGCCGGTGAAGTCACACCCCAGGCAGCTCACGGCGAACCCGATCCTCCCGTCACAGCCGTCCGTCTTGGGCTTGCCCGAGGACGTGTACTTATGGGCCGGCGGGCAGGTCGAGCGATCAGGGTGCAAAACAGTGTAGCGGGCGCGGTGAGCGGCCAACGTGGTCCATTCCTCTCGGAGTTGGGCGAAGGGCGTAGCGAAGCGGGATGGGCGGTCAGCTTGCGCGGTAGCGGACGGCGCCCTGGGCGTCGGTCTCGGCGGTGACCCGGCCGGAGAGCTCCAGCCGCCGCAGGCTCAGGCGGACGAGGGACGGGCGGGCGTCGAACTTCCGGGTGAGGTGCTCCTCGGTCGGGCCGGGGTGTTCGCGCAGCGCGCCGAGCAGCGTGCGGTCGACCAGCCGGTCGGAGAGTCGGCTCAGCGCGCACAACACGGCGACGGCGCCTGAGCAACCAGCCATGGTGAGCGAGACCAGGCCGAAGTCCTGCCGGAGCGCACCGGTGATCGCGGCGGCGGCGCACAAGGCGAAAGCACTGCAGGTGACCACGACGGCTGGCAGGAGAAGGAGTCGGCGGCTGGAGCGGTACGGCATTCGTCCTCCGGGGACACGAGCGGGTCGGGGCAGGGAGGGGCGGCATTGTGCGGCAAGCGCTGTCGACGATCGGACGGGAGGCCGGTGGTCAACAGCACGGGGGCCTCGTATGTCCGAGTCACGCCTCCGGCAAAGGCGCGAAGCGGGACTCGGCGAAGTATGCGCAGGCAGGCCCCGGCGGACGGACGCGGCAGAACCGGCACACCGGCCGCGTGGGGGACGAGACGATGTGGTGGTGGCAGAACGAGCGTCCGGCGCCGTCGCCTCGGCGCACGGGGTGGACCACGACGAGGTCGTCGAAGTCGTCGGCATCAGCCCAGCCCCAGCGGCCCACCAGGGGATGCGGCTGGCCGACGGCGCCTGGGACGTCGAGCCCGGAGACGACCGCTAGGAAGCGGCAGCCGTAGGGGCGGATGAAGTAGCCGAGAACGCTGTAGCGCACCCGCCCGCCGTCGCTGTTCGCGGCGCCGTAGCCGGTGCCGAAGGCCCGGCCGAGGTCGTCGAGGGTTCCGCGAGTGGTGCTCAGACACTGGAGGACCAATGACACTCCTATTACTGGACGTTGATGACTCGGCGTCCGGCCGCCGATGCCTGCGCGATCGAATCCGGTTGCCCGCACACCGACCGGACTTCCGGCCATGCGTGGTGGGCGGGCTTCACGCCTGCGGGTCCGGTGAACGGCGTCGGCCCGCAGGCGTGATCCCGGATCAGACCGCTGTGCTCTTACGGTGGTCACGGATCTTCGCGTAGACGTCGGTTCCGACCAGCATGAGCGCGTCGAAGGTCAGGACGATGACCAGGGAGCGCCACGTCGGGCCGTTGACCTGCCCCGCCACCATGCAGAGCGGATAGACGGACGTGATCAGGACAGGGATGTTGCTCAGGCAGAGCGAGAGGACCAGCTTGCGGCGGCTTCCGGGCGCGGTCTGCTCGGTGGTGACCAGGTCGGTGGACATACTGCTCCCTTGAAACGGGGCGGGCGGTGTGGAGGAGGGGAAGCGCCGGGGCACGCGTGGTGACGTCAACCGTGGCAACCAGCTGGGCGGGCTGCACCACGGGACGGTCAGCCCTGAAGGCCCCGAGGAAGGGGCGCAGTGCCGTGGAGAACGGTCTCAGCGGCCAGGAGTCGGACCCGGAAGAGAGTGTGCTGAAGAGCCAGGTTCAGGGCGCCTACGAGAGCGATGGGGCGGGCCTTTCGGCTGGGGGCGTGGGCGTGCTGGCGCGGTGAGCGTCGTGGCGGTCAGCGTGTGGTGCGGTTGAGCATGGCGTTGAGCAGGTCCAGGACGAGCGCGGCGGGCGTTTCCCGGTCGAACACGGCCTTCCAGCCGGGGTGGAGGCTGGTGCCGACCACGGCGATGGTCCAGGTGTCGGCGTTCGGGTTGTCGGGCTGATAGCCGAGGTAGACCGTGCCGTCGGGGCTGTTGGTGTGCACGCTGCCGAAGGTGTCGATGGCGTAGGACCACCGGTGCTCGTAGATGAACGAGTCGATCAGGTGAGGATTGCCGGGACCGAGCAGCCACGTGCGGTGAGCGATGGCGTCGCCGGGGCGCGGGCCTGTGACGGAGGGGGCGGAGAGCACCAGGGTCAAGAAGAACGCCTTCCGAAGGGGGTGGGAGGCGTCTATGTTCGCTTGGATTTCCCGTTGTACATAGCGTTTCCTGTCTGCCGCAGGCGAACGCACTACGGCCCCGGGTGCAAGGGTGGACTTGCAGCCGGGGCTGTAGTGCTGATGGTGAGTTAGTTGCACCCGTTGGCGGGGCGCGCCGCCGGGGCTGGTCAGGATGAGGTGGAAGGGGTGTCCTGTCTCGATGAACCCGGCGGACAGGGGCTTCTGCGTCTGATCATCGTGGTCGTATGACGGCGCCTCAGCGTGTCCTGCGGATGGCGGCAGTGGCGGCGGTGGCGATGGCGGCGGGAGCACTGGAGGGCCGGGGCAGGTGGAGCAGGGTGGTCCCTGGCAGGTGGCGGGATTCCTTGGTGAGGGTGAGCTGGAGTACGGCGCAGCCGGCGGCGGTGAGGCGTTTGATGCGGGTGACGGCTTGAGCGGTTTCGCCGCTGGTGTATTGGGCGTCGGTGACGATCACGAGGAGGCGGCCGGTGCCGGGGCGGCTGAGGTCGAGGCCGTGGTCGAGTGCGTCGATGGCGTCGCCGAGGTTGTGGCTGCCGCCGTTGGCATCGAACGTTGTCACGCGGTCTGGTGCCCGGTGGGTGGGGCGGGTGAGTGCGGTCAGATCATGGTCGTAGGCGATGGTGGCGGTGCGGGAGTCGGGGTCGGTCAGGGCCGCTGCGCGGGCCACGATCCAGGCAGCTGATGCGACGGGCCCGCAGGCGGCACTCATGGAGCCGGAGACGTCGACGGCGATGCCCACGCGCAGTGGTGGGGTGGGGGAGTTGCGGCGGCGGGTGTGGGTGAAGGGTTCTGCGGTGGGTATCGATCCCGCGGCGCGCTGGGCGTCGCGGGCGAGGGCCTGGCGCATGTTGAGGCGGCCGGGCGGGGTGGGGCTGGTGGTCCGCTCCTCGGTGCGTTCGCGGTAGGCGGCGGCGCGTAGGGCGCGGCTCAGGCGCGCGGCGGCGGTTTGCTCGGCGGCGGTGGGTCGGCGGGTGCCGGTGATCGGGTTGCTGTAGGGCGCCGGTGTGCCGTCGGGGCTGACGGTGGTGCCGCGCGAGTTGAAAACGGACTTGGCGGTGGCGGCGGCTTTGCGTCGCTGGCCGGCCTGCTGGGCGCGGTCCTGGGCCTGTGCCCTGGACTGCGCGGCCATGGCGTTGGTCGCGGCGAGCTGTGCCGCGAGGTCGGCCGCGTCGTTGGCGGCCGTGTTGTCCAGGACGACCGTCACGGCGCCGGACAGCAGATCGGTGAGGTCCGCCGGCGGGGCGGGCAGGGCGGGGGCAGCGGTGTCCAGGGCGTCGCACCAGTCCTGGGCGTGCTCGAGCATGGTGGTGGCGTCGTGGTCGGCGCACCGGTGGGCTGCGGTCCAGATGCCGGTGAGGGTGGCCAGCAGGTCGGCGCCTAGGACCTTTTCGCACAGGTCGGCGACGGCTTTGGTCTCGCCGGCGTCCAGGATGCCGGCGTCACGGCGGCCGAGTATCAGGGCCGCCACGCTGGCGGCTTGCTCGACGCCCTGGACGCTGGGGTTGGCGATGTCGGGCATGACCAGAGTGCGGGCGGCGGTGCGCAGGTATTTGCGGTCGGTGGGCCGCCTGAGCAGGTGGGCGGCTTCGGCGCGGCTCTCCTCCAGCAGGAGCGCGGCTTCGACGACGCGGGGTTCCGCGCCGGCCGGCGGCTCCCATACGGTGTGGGCCGCATGGGCGGCCTCGTGGACGAACACGCCCCAGGCGGCGGGATAGTGCTCCTCGTCGCCCAGGATCCGCGGACGGACCTCGTGGGGCTGGAGAGGGGCGAACAGAGCGGCGTCGAACTCGATCTCCGCCAAGGCGGGGAAGAAGGCGGCCGGTGCGCCGCTGCGGGTGCCGGGGCGGCAGGTGACGAGCAGGTCCTGGCGGCCGGAGAGGGCGACCAGCCGGTCGCCGAGCTCGGCTCCCACGCGCAGCCACGTGGCCGGGGAGGAGCGGGGCGGTGCGGGCGGGGCACCGTCGTCGTCCCAGCGCGTTAGGTCGGCGTCGTCGTCGGGCGTGGTGGTGGGGGACTGGACGTGGTGATGGGCGTTCATCGCGAGCGGCCCCGGTGCGCGGAGCCGGTGTTGCCCGGGGGCTGCTGGGCGGCCGAAGCGGTCGTGGCGGAGAGCTGCCGGCCGAGGGTGAGGGGCGCGACGTCCTTGACGCCGGCGATCTTGCCGACGGCGGTGGCGACGGCGTCGCGGTCCTCCAGGGGAGCGATCCCGATCAGGTTCGCGAGCGCGGCCTTGGTGCCGAGGACGGCCTCGGTCTTCTGGTAGCTGAGCAGCTCCCGCAGTTGGGGGGCCCAGCCCATCTCGCCGAGCTCGACCTGGCGGGCGAGGTTTCGGGCGACCCGGACCACCCGGGCATCGATCCGCAGGGCCAGGGCGAGGTCATAGTCCGTACCGACCTGGATCTGCACGCTGAACCGGGACGACAGCGCCTCCGTCAGGATCGCCCCGTGTACGCCCGGATTGTGGCCCGCCACCACGTAGAAGCCCGGCTCGGCCTTGATGGTCTCGCCCCGGTGGGCCTTGACCTGGATCTGGCGGCGCCCGTCCATCGCCGGGTACAGCGCCGCCAACACCTTCGGCGAGATCAAGGTGGCGTCGTCGATCAGCAGGGCGCGGCCCTCGGTCATCGCGGTGATCAGCGGACCGTACTGGAAGACATAGCCTCCACCGTCGTCCTGCGTGTACTCGCCGATCAGGTCGCCGACCGTGGTGTCGCCGTCGCCTGCGACGGTGAGCAGATCGGGGAACGCGGCCTCGACCAGACTCGTCTTGCCGGTGCCCGGGGGACCGTAGAGCAGCACCGGCACGTCGGCGTCGCGTAGACGATTCAGCGCCTCGACGTCGGGCAGGTCGGCCAGCTCCCGGGGGTGGTAGAGCTGGCCCCCCGCACGGCGGATCGGGCCGCCCGGCTTGGACGCGGGCGCTGCAGGCGCGGTCGCTGCGGGAGCGGTCGTGCGGGCCGTGGCCGCGGCGGCGCGGGGAGAGTGCGTTCCCGGCGGACTGATCACCGCGGCCTGCGCGGCGGCGGCAGTCTTCGCGTTCGCGCGGAACTTCGTTCCGGCACCGGGCTGGTCGGCCTCGCCGCGTCGTACCAGCGTGTTGACCGCTTGCTGGACAGCACCGTGGGAGTGGCCCAGTGCCTTGGATATTTCCCCGATGGTGAGCGTGTCCGCCGGCCGGTCGGCCAACATTCGGGCGACCTTGGCCCGCAGCTCGCCGGGCCTGGCGTGTGCTGTTTTGACGGGCGGTCCGGGTGTGGTCAAAGCAAGATCCTTCAACGGGTTCGCGTGCGGGCGGTTGGCAATGTGCTGGAAGGCGGGCCGCTCTCGGAGCGGATCACGGACTGTGCCGACGTCGGCGACCGGCCCGGCAGGGGGTACACCGGACCGTCCGCTCACGCAGGCGGAAGACACCGGTGTTCGAGGGCACGGCCCCGAGCGCGTTGAGCGGGAGTACCGGCGCCGGCGAGTTCCAACGGGCGGACGGCGACCAGCGGGTCGATATCGGTATCGGTGGGCAAGGAGGTCTCCAGGAGCAGGGGCACGGTCACGGCGAGGCTGCTGGTGGGTTCGAGCCGGTCCGGGCGCTCCTGCCGGTCACCGAAGCGGGCAGGGACAGTCGTCGGAGGTACAGGGGCGGGAGGATCACCGGGGCCGTGGGGGGCGAGGTCGGCCCGCTCACGGGGTCTGTCTGGGCCGGTTCGCCCGGGCCCCGGGCCCTCGGCTGGGCCGGGCGGTGCGGGCGGCCTCGGCGTGGGAGGTCTTGTCGCGGGTCTGTACGGGTGTGCCCGGCAGGGGCGTACCGTCGGCGCTCACCGGCTGGCCGAGTGCTCGGTGCAGGCGCACGGGGTGGCCGGCGGCGAGCAGCTCGCTGGCTGCCGAGCAGGCCCGTGCGTCCGGTCCGTGCTGGTTTCCGGCGCTGGGCAGGCGCCGCCAGGAGTCTCCTCGAAGCCGGCCTGGAGCAGGATCCGCCGGGCGGCGGCGTTGAAGCGGGTGGTGGTGATCTCGCCGGTGTTGGTGTGCCGGATCGTCACGAACGGCTGGGCGGTGCGCTCTGCTGGCGCCGCCGCCTCGTGGACGGGCGAGGGCCCCGGGACGACGAGGGTGCGGGCCGCCGACAGGGATTCGAGCGCCTCCATGCGGCGGTCGTTCAGGTCCTCGTCGATCCTGGCCAGGGCGTGCATGAGCGTGTACGCGGGGACGGAGTCCGGGTCGGGGTGAGTCTCGTCGAGGTCGGGGTTGACCGCGGTACGGGCACGGGCGAGAAGCCGCTCGGCGGCGTGGAGCAGGCCGCCGTCCTGCAGGAGGTGTTCCAGGAGTTGGTCGAGCTGATCGGTGTCGACTGTGGTGAGGTGGGCGGCGAGTTCGCGCAGTGTCGCGGCGCTGGCCTTGACGTTGGCGACGGAGTCGAGAGGATGCGAGGTCAGGATTTCTCCGTGATGTTCGGTTCGGGGCTTGGAGGGCTTGGGCGGCCGGTGCCAGCCGTGTTCCGGGGTGCGGGACTCGGCGGTGCGGGGCCTGGGGGTCTCACCGCTGCGGGGCCTGGGGGTCTCACCGCTGCGGGGGCTGGGGGGTCGGGGAACGGAGCCCGGGCGGCCCGCCGGCACCGTGGTGCCCGCAGCGGCGCGAACGGGCAGCGAGCAGAACTGCCATGATCAACGAACGAATCGCAGTCCATCCGCCTCATCGATCACGGCGAACCGCGCGCCAGGGCCTGTGACTCCGCAACCGTCACCGAGACCGGACAGCCGCAGTGCTGACAGCAAGCCAGTTCCACCCGTTGGTGGGGCACCGGGGCTGGTCAGGATGAGGTGGAAGGGGTTGCCGAGAGTGGCAGGACGGCACCCTTCGGCAAGGGCGCGGTCAGCGTCCGAGCCCGCTTCGGGGGGCGCCAGCAGGCGCGGTCGGCTGGGGCGTAGTCGTCTGGGCTGATGCAGCGGGCCGGTGTTGGCTGCGGGCGGTGGCCGCGTTCTGACGGGTTATACGCGGAGCGCGGATGGTTCTCAGATGCGGGATGACATCGAGCGGCAGGGACTGGCGGTCGCGCTGTACGGGATCGGCGCTGGTCAGGGCCTGGGCGGCGGCGCGTAGGAGGAACGCAGGGGTGCCTTCGCTGAAGGTGGCGTGCCACCCGGTGCCCGCCATGGCGCGGATGGTCATTCCGGCATGCTGCAGCGGCCGGTCGAGTTCCTTGTAGGGGTCGCGCCCTTGGTAGCCGAAGCGGTTGCGGATGGTGACGATGCTGCGGGCGTCATCGGCGATGGCGATGATGCCGTTCTCGCTGGCCTGGGCGCGCCAGCCCGTGCTGTCGAGGGCGTCGTGCACGTCTTGGCCGGTGAGCGTCACACCGGGGTCGAGGGCGGTCCTGCCTGCGCGGGCGGAGTCGTCGTGGACGGCTGCGGCGAGGGCGTCGAGCACGTCCTCGACGATTTCCTGCGGGGTTCCTGCGGAGAACTCGGCGCTCCAGTCGGTCGGAGCGCTCGCAGACTCGGCCGCCAGGATCCGCCATCTCGCCGGGCTGAAGTCCACGCCGACACGCAGACGCCCGCACGGGCTGGTGATGACAGCCCGCTCGCTGTTGGTGAAGTGGGGCCAGGAATAGCGTGAGACCAAGCCGGGACGTTCGAGTTGGCTTGCCGGGCCAGCCAGATGGCGCGGAGTGACGGCGCTCAGGCCGGGGCCGGCCTTGGGCAGAGCTGTGGTTTTGGTGCGGGCGTGGTGGGCCTGGGGCAGCTCGTCGCGGCGTCGCAGCACGGGGAAGCGTCCGCTGGCTGCCGCAGCGAACGTCAGCAGGACCGGTTCCGGCGCTTGCCTGCTGATCGTCGCGGACCAGAGGTGCCCGGGAAGCCTGTGCTCGTCGTCCAGCTCCGGGTAGTCGTTGAAGTCGCGATCAAGGTTGGGCGGTCCTGCAGAGAGCATCATCGGCATGTCGGGGTCTCTGTCGGAGTGGTACAGGGCGGCTGCGGTGTCCCTGGCCACGCTGACGAAATCCAGACCGCCGCAGTAGGTGCCCCAGCCCACGGCCTGGACCATCTCGGTCGGCATGTCGACTGCCTTGGTGCCATAGGCAATGGTGTCGGCGTCGTCGTTCAGCAGGACGGCGGTGTTCACCACGACGGCGCTGATGATCTCGCTCGGGACCTGGTCGTCGAATTCGGCGAACCAGATCGGCGTGTCCCGGTGCGGGCTGCGAGAGGCCAGCAGCCAGTGGCTTCGGCCGCTGGTGTCGGCGGGCAGGCGCGTCAGGTCCAGGCGTCCGCAGGGGCTCGTCAGCACCGTGCCGCTGGGTGTGTCCTTGCGGTTCCAGCAGTGCTCGGCGAGGAGGACGTCGGTGAAGGCGTACGTACCGGGGCCGGCATAGAAGATCGGCCGGACGAGGACGAGCTGCTCGGAGGAAGCGGGTGCGGCGATCGGGGACTCCGTGGCGATGATGCGGCCGGCGAGCGGGCCGAAGGTTGGTCAAGCGGGCGGGGGACGGGGCCTTCCGATCGTAGGGCGATCCATGGCGGTTCGGCGGATCGTCTTCGACGTCCACTCGCATCGCCAGCCACGCGAATCCGGGCCCGGGGCGGCACGGGCCCCCACCGGCCAGCAGCCCACGCCTGATGTTCAGGTTGGCTGACCGTAGGGGTAGAGGTCGAGGGCGGCGCCCGCCCGGGGCATCGGCTGGCGGGGAATCAGCGCCTCCTACGGGCTGGTGGAACAGGCCCGGCACTACTCGCGATCGGCGCGATGGCCGGGCGGACTTGTGTCGGACGGGACTCGGCGGCCGGCGCTGCCTGCCCAGGGACCGGGGCCTGGCCGGCGTTGAGGGCGGCACTCGTTCGAGCCTGGGCGTGGCCTGCTGCCGAATCGGCCCGGTACGCGTCGCCGGAGGACGGAGCTTCCGGCTCTGCCGTGGACCGCTTCGCAGGCCAGGGGGTACAGGTCACGTGCGGCAGGTGCGTCGTGGGGATATCGGCACGCCGACGGAGTGCTGTCCCGCTGACGGCGGCGGTCTTCATGAGCGTGTCGAGCAGTGGCGCCGGCGTGCTCTGGGACGCCGATACGATCCAGGACCGGCCAGGAACGCCCGAATCGGCGGCCAGGACCAGCGGCTGGGTCGGATCGGTGCGGTCGACGAGAACGAACGCGGCCTTGTTGTCGGGCGAAGTCGCAAGCAGGCGAAGGGGCGTGTCCTGCACGGTCCAGCCGACCGAGCTCACGACATCGAACGACGCCTCGGGCGCGGGGGCGCCGTGCAGCGCCTCCTCGGGATCGTCACGGATGAGACGTGCGGTCGCCTGTGCGAACGCGTCGGTGATCTCGACCGGAGTGAGATCGTCGAACGCGACGCGCCACAGCGGGACGTCGGTGCCAGAGCCGTGCGCGATGATCGCCCACCGGCTGCCGCCGGGCGTGGCGCCGTCTTCCAGCGCGAGGCTGACCCGCCGGCAGGGACTGCGCAGCACGACCTCCTCGGCCGCGTCCTCGGGGCAGGTCCAGCCCTGTTCGAAGAACAGGCGGTCGGCGAACTCGACATCGCTGCTGCCAGGGCCGGCAAGGTACAGAGGGGAGACGAGGACGAGCTGACCCGGCCGCTCGGATGCCGACACCGCGGCGGGCGGGCTGGGCGGTGCCGGGCGCGGGGCGCCCTGCAGAACCGGGCCGGAACTCGTGCGGGTCGCTGCTGTTCCCTGGGCCAACGACGGTGCCTCGACCGGACTTTCGGCGCGGCGCAGGATATCGGCGGCCACGGGGCCGTGCCGGGCCCACTCGTTCATGTCACTCCATGTCTCGGCGGCGAGGTCCTCGCGGCTGCGGTCGTCGTCGCCGAGGAACGGACCGGGCGCGGGCCACGCGGCTTGCTGGCGGTGGGCATTGTCGAGGGCGGTCTCCAGCGCGCGCAGGTGGTAGGTCCAGCTGCGGCGGGTGTCCGCGTCAGGGTTGAGCCGGACGACGTTCTGGCGGACGTGGTCGAGGTAGGCGGAGCCGTGCAGCAGCACGGTCTGCATGTGCGTCCAGGCGGACAGGTCACGGCGGACGACGTGACGGTCCCAGGCAGCGTGGTCGGCGACGAAGCCCTGCTCGTCGCACAGGCTGTCGGAGATCGCGTCGAAGGTCAGTTCGGCCTGCCGGATGCCGCGTACGGCGGCTTCGACAGCCTCGATCAACGGCTGGGCGGGGTGCTGCGGGATGGAGGTTCTCCGTTCTGGGGGTGTCAGCGGCCTCGGCTTGGGCGGTTCGGCGGCAGCGCGGTGGCGGGGGCCGTGGCGACAGGACTGGTGCTCTGGGCGGGGATGGTGCGCACCCGGGCGGCGAGTGCGGCGGGTCGTGCCGGCGGCCCGGGAGAGAGAGGGGTGACCGCCATGGCTGTACGGGTCTGCTGGGGCAGATCGAGGGTGTTGCGCTGCACGGGGGCGGGGTTGGCCACGGCGGCGGTCGCCGCGCGCACCAGGTGCAGCGGGGTGCCACCGGTCAGGACCGCCCGCCAGCTGTGCTCGGGAGCGCCGGTCATGTCGATAGACATCCCGAAGTGCCGCTCCAGTTCGAGGATCTCGTTCAGGCCGAGGGCCGGGTCGATGTGGCCGTGGTCGATGTGGGCGCTGGCGTGGCCGTCCGGGGCGAGGAGCGTGAGCGTCCCGCTGTCCAGGCGCATGTGCCAGCCCGCCGCGGTGAGCGGTTCGAGGGTCTCGCCCAGCGACATGCCCGGCCCGGCGACCACGGTCGCGTCCGTCCCCAGGTCCGCGTCGACCGCAAGGGAGTCGGCTACGACGTCGAGGAACTCCTCGACGATCTCCCTCGGAGTTGACGGGGAGAAAGCAGCCCGCCACCCCCGGAAGTCCATCGGGCCGCGGCGGGGAGAGGGCCATGCCTCTACCAACCACGACTCCGGGAAGCGGCCGTACTCGACGCGCAGGCGCCCGCACGGGCTGGTCATCGCTTCGCCGTCGCGGCTTGGCTCGTTCGGCCAGCGCCGGTCGGTGATCAGACGCGGCGGTTCCCAGGCGCCGGGGCCGGCGAGGTAGCGGGGAGCAACCGTGCCCCGGCCGGGCGGCTCGGCTGCGACCGAGGTGGTCAGGTGCGGCAGGTGGGCGGCGGGCAGTTCGCCTCGGCCCCGCAGGACCGGCGCGCGCCGCGTGATCGCGACGGCGGCCCGCTCGGCGAGGACGGCCGGGGCCTGGGCGCTGAAGGTGATCGACCAGGTCCCGTGGCCGGCGCTGCCGCTGAGCACCGTCTCCTTTTCCCAGGCATCAAGCGGCCGGGACAAGGACGCGAGCCGGTCCGGTGACATGGCCGCGAAGTGGCCGTCTCGACTCTGGGTCGGCCAGCCGGCCTGACGCAGCACGTCGAAGGCGGCCTGCTGTCCTTTGGCGCCGTGCAGGACCAGGCCCGGCCACTGGTCCAGGCCGTAGGCGAACGCGTACAGCACGGACGCGGTGATCTCGGACGGGGCCTGCTCGTCGAAAGTGGCCGACCACGACGTGCCGAGCAGGTCGTCCCGCACGGTCAGGGTCAACCGCCCCAGCCCGGCAGGGGATTGGGGCGAGCGGGACAGGGTGGCCCGTTTGCAGGGGCTGATCATGACGACGTCGGGATCGGCGGTCTCGGGGCGGAACCACTCGAAGTAGGCGCCGAGATGAAAGGGGACGTCTTCGCTGCCGGGGCCGGCGAGGTGGACCGGCATCACCGCCAGCAGCTGCTCGGCGTCGGCGGTGGCGGTAGTGGAGGGCACGGTGTCTCACAAACGGTTCAAGGTGCCCGGCCGGGTCAACGGCCGGGCAGAGAGGTGCGGTTGGGCAGCGGCACAGGTGGTGGCCGGTCGGCAGGGTTGGCGGGGTCGCGCGGCGCCGGCGGAATGGTCCGGGTTACGGCGGCGTGCACGCGGCCAGATCCGGTGCTGAGCTGAGGCCGGGCGGCCAGGCGGACCAGGGCACGCTGCTCTTCGAGGGGCTCGACGTCGAGGGTGGCGACCATGGCCGGCCAGCGGGGATCGGATGGGCCGCGGGGGTGCAGGCCGGCGGCGTTCAGCGTGAGGCCGATGGCCTCGGCTTCGATCAGCGGTGCGGCGCTCTCGGGAAGGCGTCTCGTCTGGCAGATGAAGTCTCCTCCGCCGATCACCGCCTCCGAGAGCCGATCCACGTCGTCCTCGAAGACCGATTCCCAGATCAGGTCGAGGAGTTCACGGGCGGCGTCGCGCAGCACGACGCTGGAGAGAGGGCTTGTCACCATGGGCGGCACCGAGGGGATGTCGGGAAGGTCGACGGCCGGTTCGGGCGGTCTGGCGGTGGTGCGGTCGCCTGCGAGTTCGCTCATGCTGGGTGTGTACGCGGCGATCTCGCGGGCGACGGCGTCGCCTAGGGCGACATCGAGCCGGGGCAGCAGCCTGGTGGTCAGCCGGGCGGCGGCGCGTGCGGCGTCTGCGGGTACGGCGATGCCGTGCGGGGCGAGGTCCTCGTGGTCCCAGTTGACGCCGAGCATGGGCGGTAGCAGGGCGGCGACGAGGAACGCGTTGCGGTGCGGGCCGGGTCGGGCCAGGACGACGAGGTCGCGGTCGCCCGGGCCTTGCAGTCGGCCTGCGCGTTCATGGGCACCGTGCATCAGCGATCCGTGGGCCAGGCCCAGATCCCACAGCTGCTCGTCCACGTAGGTCTTCGCTGTGCGGTCGGTCAGGTCGAAACGAGAGTGGGTCCACTCGCCGGGGAGCTGGCCGGCCAGCGCACTGGTGAACTCCAGCAGGCCGGTGCGAGTTCCGGCAGTCGGGAGAGTGCTCGGCCTGGCGGAGGTGGGTGTGCGGTCGCTCGGTGCGGTGCTCATTGTCGGTGGCTTTCGGAGACAGTTGGCAGGGACTCTCCTCAATGAGTGGAGAGGCTGGCGTTGGGTCAGCGGCGGTGGATCGGAGTGTCCGTGGCCGTGGTGGGGGCGGGCGCTCCGGCAGGCAGGGCCGGTAGCGGGCGAAGGCCGGTGCCAGCCCTGGCCGCTTCGGTCCGGCTCGTCTGCCTGTGGAAGACGGCGATGTCGAGGTGGGCCTTGACGTCCGGAGAAAGGGAGCGCTCGGCGCGCGGCACGGCTGTTGGAAGGCTCATCGCCTCCGCTGCGGCGGTGACGAGGTGCAGCGGGGTCCGGCTGGTGAACGTGGCGTGCCAGCCGGCGTGGCGGAGGCTGGAGGCGAGCGTCCACGTCGCCGGGGCGTAGCCCTCCAGGGCGAGACGGGTCGAAGTCGGCCCTTCGGGTCGGGCCGCCCGGCGTCAGCAGGTCGGGATCGGCGGCGCCGCGAGATGGCCGACCTGGGCGGCGGTGGCGGCCAGGACCAGGGCGCTCTGTTCCTCTACGGGCTTGGCGTCGAACTCGGCGATCCGCGAGGGCAGGGTGGGGTCGAACAGGCCGTCGAGCTGGGTGCCGGCGACCTGGAGCAGCCGGGTGACAGCTTCGCCCTCGATCAACGGCACCAGGTCCCACTCCAGTTGCATGGCATCGCGTACGAACTCGCTGACCCCGGTCAGGGCGTGGGAGAGCGGGGAGGTACTGCTGAGCCGCAGTCCGATGACGGCGAGGACCTGCGCTGCGGCGGTGCGCAGCAGCGCGGTGTCCTGGGGGTAGGTGAGCCAGCGGCAGCCGTCGAGCGGTTCATCGTCCTCGTCGTCGTTGGCTGAGGCGGCGGCCATCTGGGCGTTGGTGCAGTCGAAGCTGCCCACGACGTAGTCGGCCAGCGAGCGCAGTGCACGCTCGTAGCGCGGCAGGAGTTCGTCGGCCACGACCGCTGCGGCCTGGGCCACGTTCCTGCCGACGACGGCGGAGGGAAGCACGATGTCGCGGGTGAAGGGCAGGTTGAGAACGCGCATGGGCGCGATCAGGTACTGGCCTTCGTGGGGCGCAGGGCAGGGGATGACCAGCAGTTCGCGGGCGGGGCTGGTGAGCAGGCATGCCCTGTCGTAGTCGAGCTGCTCGAAGGACTGCCGGGCCTCGCCGAAGTCCACGATCCGCCGGGAGAGGTGGAAGCGTTCCTCATCGTCGCTGATGTCCACGATGCGGCTGTGCCAGGGGCCCGGGAGGTAGGCGGCCAGGGCACGGGTGTACGACTCGGGGGAGAGCTGCGGCGGGACGGCCTGGTGCTGGTTGATGGCGTACTCCATGTTCTTTGGACGGCAGCCGAGTTGGCCGCGGTGGCGCTGTAAGCGGTGGGGACGGCGGCTGGGCCGGGCGTGGTCGTTCGTGTCTTGGCAGGTCTGCTACTGCGTCAGGACGTGGCGGAGCCTGGGCAGGGTGAGTGCCTTGTCGAGGCGGCCGGCGGAGAAGAACACCGGATTGCCGCCTGCTCCCTCGTCGCCGGGGCGGGCCAGGCTGTATCCGGCCCTTTCACCGCCGTCGCCGGTGCGGAAGCGGACGAGGACGCCTTGGACTACCAGGGAGGTGAAGTAGTCCTCCGGGGCGCTGGCGTGGGCCAGGGCTCGGCGCATCTGCTGTTGGAGCCAGATGCGGGAGGGTTCGGACCAGCCCTGCTGCTCGGCCTTCACGACTTCGGCGGTGGTCGGGTAGCTGGTGGTGGTCCGTTCGCCCTTGCCGATCTGGCGCAGTCCCCACTCCGTCTCGATGGCCCGGCACTCGGCCTGGGCGCGGGTTCCGTCCCGGTAGAGGCGGGGGCGCTGCCCGTCTGGGCGGACGGTGACTGCCGCGAGGTGGATGTGGTGCGGTGAGTGCCGTACGGCGATCCACCGGCACGCGGGCTCACCGTCTGGCGCCACCCCGGTCGCCCGCACGACGCGCCGGGCGACCTCGGCCCACTGATCGTCGTCCAGGTACGGGTCCTCGGGCGCGGTGCGGACCGCGCAGTGCCAGACCCGGCTGGGCGGCATCGCCCCGAGTTCGGCGGCGCGCAGCACGGCGTGCTGATCCAGGCGCGCGGCGAGGCGGGTGAGCGTGGCGGCCCGGTCGCGGCCGGGGTCGGGGGCCCCGTTCATGTCCCAGGCCGCCACCAGATGCGGGTCCTCGTGCTCCTCGCGTTGGCCGGGGCCGTACAGGTACGCGAGCAGCGGGCGGACGCTGTTGCCGGTGGAGACGTCCGGGATCACGCGGCCTCCATCACGGTGTCGAGCACGTCGTAGGTGTGCCGAGCAACCGAGGCGAGCACGCCGACGGTGTCACCCTCACCGCTAGACGCCTCCACGGCCTGGGCGGCGCAGCGGAGTTCGGACGCCACCGATTCCAGGGCCTCGACGAGCGGGCGGCGAGGGTCGGCTTCCGGCCGGCGGAGCGGCTCGGCGGACAGCGCCGCGGCCAGCGCGGCGTCCGCGATGAACCCCGACGGTGCCAGGCCCTCTTGGGCCGCGCGGGCGCAGATGACCTCGAACGCGGCGGGCGTGAAGCCGGCGCTGCGCCGGATGCTTCGCCTCTCCCGGGTGCGGGGGCGGCGCTTGAGGGTGGCGGGCGGGGGCTGCTGGTCGGCGTCGCTGCGGTGGGTGATGGCTGATGGTCCTTCCGGGTGCGGGTGCAGGTGCGGGGCGGGCGTTCAGCGGCGCGGTGGGCGGGGGTCGCGGGTCGCGGCGGGTGGGGTGAGCGGTGCTGGGGGCGGTGTGCCCTGCAGGACCGGGCCGGTGCGCGTGCGGGCAGCGATGGAGCGGGCGGAGGGCGTCGCCGGCGCGACGGGAAGGGGCGCGCTCGGGTCGTCCAGCCAGTCGCGGGCGGCGTCTTGGCTGGGGAAGACGCCTTCGCGCAGCGTGTAGCTGTCGGTGCCCTCGACGCTCTCCTGGACGAAGATCCGGAACGGCAAGGCCGGGTCGTCGGGGTGGGCGTCCTGGGCCAGGATCCACGTCGTGAACGGGGCGCTCTCGTACGTGTAGTCGTCGACGATCCGGTAGCGGTGCCCGAAGTCGCGCAGCCGCTGCTCGATCGCGCGGGTCGTGGCGTCCGCCGGAGTCTGGGCCATGTCCTCGTTGGCGCGGAACCGGTCCGGCGCGGCTCCGCGCTGGATGAGCCAGTGCTGGGCCAGGGACTCGAACGGCAGGTAGGCAACATCGGCCCGGTAGGTGCCGACGGCCAGGTCCCGGGCGATGTGAATGGCGGCGATCTGCCGAGCTCCGGGGAACATGCCGTAGATCGCGGCGCTGTCGAAGGCAACCAGGTAGCTGTCGGTCAGATCGGCGCTGTGCGGATGTGCGGTGTGCTGCTCAGCCAGCACGTGCAGTTCCGTCGCACTGAGGGCGAGTTTGCTCTCGGTGTCGGCATCCGCCGGGGAAGCGGCGGTGAGATCGTCGAGGCGGAGGTCGAGTTCGTCGAGGTCTATGCGAAGTCCTGGGCCGGAGTGGTACGTCGGGTCAGCGGCGCTGCGCCGGTGGCTGGCCGGGGCCGGACGAGATGACGGCGGGCGCCTGCTCACTGGTGGGCGGGTCCGCAGCGAGGACGCCGACGGTGCGCGTACGGGCGCTGTCTGCCCTGGTCGCGCTGGCCAGAGCGGCCAGAGCTGAAGCGGCGTCGGGCGCTGTGGAGATCGAGTGCTGGTGCCACCAGTCCTCGAGGCGAACCTGCACGTCCGCCAGTCCCCTTCCGGCATCAGTGATCCGGACGAGGGCCTGGGGCCCGCCGAAGCGCCGCGAGGGCCTGCTGATGACCGATGCCTCGTGCAGCAGGTCGAGATGGCCGTCCAACTCGGCCAGGCCAGCGGTGGTCAGCGGCTTCGCGAGATCCTCCTCGGTGGCCTGGGCCTGCCGCAGCCGGGGCAGCAGCGCGCTGGTCAGCGGATGGTCGATCAGCCGAAGCGTGTCCTCGATCGGGACTGCGACCGGGCCGGGCCCCACGGGAGCGCGGTACTTGTGAGCCCACATGTAGGCGCTCGACCACACCGGCCACAGGTCGCGGGCGCTTTGGGTGGTGGCCTGCTGGTCCAGCACGTCGCTGCTGCCCGTGGTGCTGGTGGGCGTCAGCAGGCCGTGGTGCTGCAGGCGTCGGACGTGGTCGGCGGTCTCGGCGGTGCCCAGGCCGGTGGAGTAGTCGGGACTGCGGCTGGGGTCCACGGCGGGACCGCTTCGGCCGTTGACCTCCCGGTCGCGGACGGCCAGGATGACGCGGACCGTGCCGGGCGGGGCGAGGATGCGCAGGGCCTGCTGGATGTGCCGGGCCGGATAGGTGGGCAGAGGGAGTGCTCCTTGCGGTTGGGCGATACGTCGGACCGGTCAGTGTTGGCGGTTGCCCGGCGGGCTGGCCTGCTGCGGCCGAGACGGCCGGAGTTGGGCGCCCTCGGTGCCGAGTGCCGTCGCGGTGGGCAGGTCAGCGGGCGTGCTGCGGGTCAGAGCGGCAGTACTGCGGCCCTGGCCGACGGCGGCTGGGCGGCCGAGAGGTACTGGTGCCAGCTGCTCGGCCTTGGCCTGCCGGTAGGAGGCGATCGTTGCTTCCAGCCCGTGCCGGGCCTGGTCGAACCGTGCGCCAGTGGTCTCAATGTCCGAGCCAAGGATTCGCAGAACACCGTGGGACTGGATCGGTGAATGGTCGCCCCGAGTGATCGCGCGAAGGCGGTCCAGGGCGTCCGACGCCAGCCTGCGCAGCTGGTGGTCGAGTTGGTCGAGATCCCGTGCCTGACGCTCCATCTGGTCGGCCAGCGCGCCGGGGCCGTCGAGTCCGGGGTGCAGGCGCCGCAGATCCCGGGTGTCGATCCCGAGCTTGTCCTGGACCATGCGGCGCCCCGCGAGCGCCGGCGGCCCGGCCACCGTCAGGGTCGGTGATGAGCTGCCAGGTGTGTCGGTCGCGGTCAACGGGCACTCCGCTCGACGGCCTGGGACAGGACGGGCGTGGCGGAGACGACGGCCAGCTCCTCCTGCGTCCCGGGGCTGCTCGGGGCCTGGGTTGAGCGGGTGCGGGCGGCACTGGCGCGGGTCGATGCGGACAGCGCCGCATGTCGCTCATGGCCGTCCGGCGTGAGGTAGATCTTCTGTCCGACGTACAGGCTGGTCGACGTGTCGCGGTTCGCCAGCTCCTTGCTGAACAGGGCGTTCAGGGTGGCGTTGGTGATCCGCACGCCGCGCGGGGCGTGGACGATCCAGGCGCCGAGGCGACCGCCCTCGTGCAGCAGTACGTTGCCCGTGGCGATGGCCGCCAGCGCCTTCTCCTGGGTCGAGGTGAGCGTGACCGGATTGTCCGGTGCCTTGTTCGCGCTCGCCTTCTCGGCTGGGGCCGGCGCCGCTGGCTGGGCTGCGGCAGTCCAGGTGGAGAGGGAGCGGTAGGTCTCGGTGAGCCCGGTGAGGCGTTCGTGGAGTTCGGCGCGGCGGGCCACCAGCAGGTCGAGGGAGAGCGCGGCGGAGCCGACGACGCCGCGGGTCTGCGGCTGGTCGACGTCCCGGCCGTCGATGACCTCCTGCATGTCCCGCTGGATCATCCTGGCGAGGCTGACGAGGTTGTCCTGAACGTGGTCCATACGGACGGCGGTGCGGGCGAGTTGCTCGAGGAGCTCGCCGAGTGGGCCGCCGTCGTCGGTACCCGGAAGGGAGCGGATGTGGTCGACTCCCAGCGTCTGGTGGACCATCCGGGTGCCGACGTCGGTGGCCTTGAGCTTGACCGGCCGCGGCGTGTACGCCACCACCGGCCTGGTCTCCGGGTCGAGGACCATGCGCAGCCGTACGACCGAGCTCAGCCAGCGCTCGCCCAGGTCCACGGCATCGGTCCAAGAGTCGACGCGGCCCTGTGCGTCGGCGAGGACACGGTCGAGGGCCTTGGCGGCGAGCGGGCGCAGCTCGGGCGGCAGAGTCGGGATCGGCTTCCTCGGGCGGTGTCCCGAGGTGACCGGGGTGCCGCCCGGGCACTGCGCGGCGACCAGGGCAGCCGCGGCGACGGCCTCGTCGCCCTCGTACGAGTCGACCAGCGGCGGCCCGGAGGTTACGCGGGCGAGTCGGCCGCGGATCACCGCGGCGCGGTCTTGCGCGGGGGCGGTGTCGACCTCGGTGGCGAACTCGCCGGCGTGGTCGCTGTCGAAGGGGCCGATTCCCCAGGTACCGATGGGAACTCCTGAAGTCGTGTCGGGATTGGCGCGGTGGAGCGGCGGCCTGGATCAGGCGGCGGTGAGCTGCTGGTGGGCGAGGGCGGCGATGCCGGTGGCGACGGCGTCCTCGAGCGTGTCCACGAGCGGCACGCCGGCGACAGTGAGCCGCTCGGCCGAGTGCAGGCCGCCGGAGTACAGCACCGGGAATGCGCCGACGGCGCGCGCGGCGGCGGCATCGTCGAGGGAGTCGCCGATCACCAGCACCCGGGACGGGTCGACGTGCGGCCCGAGCGCCTCCAGATGGGCCGCCAGCGCCATGCCCTTGGTGCCGCCGGAGGAACTGGTGCGCCCTTCGACGCGCTCCAGCAGCCCGCCGATCCCGACCTGCGCGACCTCCTTGACGAGTACCTCGTGCGGGGCCAGCGACAGCAGGCTCTGCCCCAGCCCGCGGGCCCGAAGGCGCAGCATCAGCTGCCGCGCACCGCTGCGCAGGCGGACTGGCCGCCGAGCGAGGACGTCGAGGAACGCGGCGTCGCTGGCCTTCCACTCGTCCTCGGTGATCGGCCGGCCGAGCAGCGCCTCGTAGAAGCGCGGGATGGGCACCCGGTGCTCGGCCTGGTAGGTCTCGCGGGACACGGGGGCGGCGCCGAGGGCGGGGAGTGTGGCGTTGAGCGCGGCGACGTGGTCGTCGAGGTCGTCCCGCAGGGTGCCGTTCCAGTCCCAGACGATGCGGATCGGGGCGATGGTGGTGCTGGTCGAATGGGTCAAGCAGGTTCCCTTGTCGCAGAGTTGGGGTCAGGAAGAAGTGGTGAGCAGGCGGCGTCCGGCCGCGAGGAGGCAGGCGGTGCTGGCGGCGGCGAGAGCGGGCACCGCGGCGGCGGCGAGCGGCCCGTCGGCGCAGAGGTGTCCGGCCAGGGAGGTTCCCGCGGCTTGGCCGACGCCGATCACGGCGATCATCCACGCGGCGGCCTCGGTCGCGGTGCCGAGCGGTGCCAGCCGGTCCAGCAGGACGAACACGGTGGTGAGCATCGGCGCCAGGAACAGACCTGGGAGCACGGCCAGCGCGACGGCGGCTGCCGGCGGAAGAGGGGCGAGCAGCGGCAGGAAGCCCGCGGCGAAGCCGGCCGAGGCGAGCACCAGGTGGTGGGCGGTAGAGCCGGGCCAGGTCCGGCGGGCGTAGAGGACGCCGCCGGCGAGGCTGCCGGCCGAGAACGCGCCGGGCAGCAGGCCGGTCAGCCAGCCGTTGTGCTGACGTGTGGCCAGGTCCAGGGCCAGCATCGTGAAGGAGCCGAAGGTGGTGCCGAGGAACGCCATCGCGGCCAGGACCAGCAGCAGGCCGCGCGAGCGCAGTGGCCCGAGCCAGTGCGCCGGGTGGCGCTCGGGCCGCCACCGGTAGGACGGCGGGCAGAAGGCGACCGTCAGCGCGCCGTACAGGCCGACTATCGCGCACGCCACGAGCACGGCCCTCGACGAGAGCAGCTGGGCGAGGGCGGTCGCGGCGAGGGGGCCGGCCACGAACACGATCTCCTGGCTGGTGGAGTCCAGCGTGTACGCGGCCCGCTGCCGGACGGGGTCCGGGACGAGGTGGGCCCACCTGGCACGCAGCCCGGCCTCGAGCGGCGGGGTGAACAGACCGGCGACCGCCGCGAGGGCGCCCGCCCACACCGGGTGGCGGGCCGGGTCGGTGACAGCGAGCGCGATGAATGCCGCGCCGCTGACCGCCGCCCCGGTGGCGGCGACCGGGGCCAGGACGGTGCGGTCGACCATGCGGCCCAGCAGCGGCTGGCCGAGTGCTGCCGCCAGCCCGTACAGGGCGGCCATGGTGCCGCCCAGCGCGATGCCGCCGCCGGCGGCGCGCACCGCGAGCAGCAGCGCGATCGGCGCCATCGCGGTGGGCAGCCGGCCCACCAGCGTGCCCAGCAGCAGCGGGGCCACGTAGCGGGTGGCCAGGACGGAACGGAAGCCGTGCCGCTCAACGAGCCAAGCTTCAGGGGAGGTTGGGGTGGCGGTGTCGGATGCGGGGAGCAGGGGCGCGTTCCAAGGGTTGAGGTGGCGGGGTCACAGACGGCAGGACGGGCCCGCGGGCGGCGGGAGTGCGGGGTCCAGCGCGGTGGCGGCGGCCATCACGTGTCCGTGTGCCTGCCGGACGATCCCCGCTGCCCTGGCCCGCAGCTGCCGGACGCCGTCGCCGGCCTCCGCGCCGGATGGGGCCTGTTCGAGGCCGGTGGTCAGAACCCCGGCGGCGGCCAGAACGCCGCAGGCGGCGGATTCCAGGCTGCGCAGCGCGCTGATCGCCTCGTGGGTCGGCGGGTTGGACAGGTCGGCGGTGGCGGCGGCGTTGGCGCAGGTGATGCTCAGCGTGACCAGGGCGGTCAGGAGGTCCGCGCCCAGTTGGCGGGCCGGTTCGGCGTCGTCGAGGGCCTGGTCGAGTACGTCGGCCAGGTCGGCGAGGTGCTCGGCGTCGCCGCTGATCGTCTGGGCGAGTTCGGCCGGGCAGGTCGAGGCGGTGGCCAGGGTCGGCCCACGGGTCGCCGGTCGGGAAGGCGTCGCTCGGCTCGGACAGCGTCTGGTGGTCGGGGTTCAAGGCGGCGGTGTCCTTCGTCGTCGTGCTGGCGGGTGGGCGCACGGTCAGCGGGTTTGCTTGGGCTGGTGGCCAGTTGGCGGGTGCTGGTGCGCGGCGCCGACGGCCGGGGTGACCGGGCCGGAGAGGCGGGTAGCGCGCGCGGCTTTGGCTCGATCGCTTGCGGTGCGGGTGAAGTTGGCGGTCGTGACCAGGAACGGTTCGACTTCCGGCCGGTGGTCGAGGTCGGCCTGGTCGCGGAAGACGGGCATGGGGTTGGTCAGTGCGGCGGTGAGTTCGCGAACGAGGTGGGTGGGGGTGGCGGAGGTGAACGTGGCCCGCCACAGCCGGCCCGCCGAATCCTGTCCCGCCGCGGGGCCGGCGGTGATCTCCCACGCCTCCGGCCCTCTGGTCAATTCGTCTTCCCACGAGCCGATATGGGAGCGGCGACGCACGGAGAGCAGCTCGTCGGGTGAGCTGTACAGCAGGTCGCTGTCCCACAGTTCGTCCAGAGTGAGGACGCGGCCGGTGCCGTTGGGGTCGCGTGAGCGGTTCCAGCCGGCGCGCTCCAGCTGGCCGATCGCCTGGTGGGGGTGGCGGTTGCCGTGGAGTGCCAGCAGGCCGCCGTCGGCGAGGTCGGCGGCGAGGCGGTCGGTCAGGGCGGCCACCAATTCGGGCGGGGTGCCGAAGTCGAAGGCTCCCTGCCAGACCGGCTGGTGCATCGGACCTGGCGCGGCGTTGATGATCCACGCCGCCGCGTAGAACGAGCCGGAGGGCACGTGGGCCAGGCGCACCCGCCGGCAGGGGCTGTCGAGGATGCTGTCCGCGCCGCCGATCATCTGGCGGTTCCAGCCGTAGTCGTCGGTCAGCGGCGTGATGACGCGCTGCTCGCCGTGCTCGGTCTCGCCGGCCAGATGGACGGGCCCCACCGCCAACTCCTTCGAGCGGTCCAGGAACTGCTTGACCTGCTCGGTGCTGCGAGGTTGGGATGCCGTGGTCCTCCTCCTTTCGAACTCCCCGTCTGGGAAAGTGGTTGTGGTCAGCGCTGGCGGGCGGGGGCCGCGCTGATGATGAGCGGGGCGGGCTGGGGCTCGGGCTGGTGGGAGAAGACCAGGCGGCTGGTCGCGGAGCGGAGCCGGGCCGCCTGGGCCCGGCTTGCCTCGGCCCGCTGCTCGGTGGGTGCCGGCGATGCCGCAGGTCGGCTCGCGGCGAGGGCGGCGGCCATGGCCGGGCTGGCGGCGGGCGGGCGTGGTGCGCCGGGCAGGTGGGCGTGGGCCCAGTCCTCGGCGGCGTCGAAGAACGGCTCGAGCGCGCGTCCGGCGGAGGTGAGGTGGTAGCGCTGGTTGCGCGGCTCGCCGTCGCGGGCCACCAGGCCCTGCTGCTCCAAGGCAGCGACCCGGTGGCCGGCGGAGCCGGCGGGCAGCACCTGCAGGATGTCCGACCAGTACGCCTCCCCGTGCTCCAGTTCGAGCAGGATGTCGGTGGCGAAGCTGTAGCTGAGCGGCGCGAGGGCTTCCTCGATGACCTGGGCCCTGGCCTTGGGCTGGTGGGTGCCCTGGTGGAGGCGCCCCCAGTCCCAGAGGGTGTCCAGGACCGGCTCCAGAGCCTTTCCCGCGCCGGTGAGCGCGTAGCTGTTGGTGCGCCCCTGGCGGCTGCGGTGGACGAGGCCGGCCTCGTCCATCTGCTGCAGGCGCCGGTGAAGGGTGGTGTCGTTGACCATCGGCAGCGCGGCCTGGAGATCGGCGTGGCGCATCGCGTCGGCGCCGGCCAGAGACTGCAGGACCCACACGCTCCAGCGGGGGGAGACCAGTTCGACGCTGCGCTGGATCGGGCCGGCCTGGTGCGCCTGGTCGCGGACCGGGCGGGGGGAGACGGCGGGGGCTGCGGGCACGGAGGTGCGCCTTTCGGTGACGGGAGGCCAGGGCTGGTGCTGGTGAGGACTCAGGTGAGGCGGGCGGCGGGGCTGGCGGAGATCACGAGTGGCGGCGCGGCTCCTCGTACTGCTGCTGCTGCCGCCGCCGAGGCGGTGGCGGGGCGGTGGTCGCCGGTGGTCCGGGAGGCGGCGAGCGCGGCCTGGAAGCGGGGCGGAAGCCCCCGTGGGGTGGGGCGAAGGCGGCGGGCGGCGGTCTCGTAGACCGCCAGGTCCCGCCGCTCGCCGACCGCGATCACGTGGATGGCCTGCAGGTGGCGCGGGTGCGCCTGGGCGCGGCGCTCGGTGTAGACCAGGCGGTACAGGTTGCGCTCGTCCAGGTAGATCTTTCGGGCCGCGGACAGCTCGCGCCCGACATGGTCTTCGAGGACGGGCCCGCGTACCTCGGAGCGCACCAGGCGGTCGAGGTAGCGGATGGCCAGCTCGCGGACGTGCGCGGGCACCGCCAGCAGATCGGTGAGCGCCTCGGGGTGGACGCTCACCTCGGCCAGTGCCCGCGCGGCCGTCACGCTCACCGGTGCGGGCCTCCGGCCGCCGGCACCGCAGACACCCGAACGGGCTCGGGCAGCACACCGGACGTCGCGCGCACGGTCGGAACCGATGTCGAGCGGCTACGGGCGGCGCTCGCCGCAGCCGACACCTGCACCACCGTGTCGGCGGCCAGCGCCGCCGGCAGCGACCGGTCGCGGACCTCCAGCCACGCCTGCGCCTCCTGCGGGCTGGCGAAGGAGCCCTCCCGCAGCGTGAACCCGCCCTCGTCGCGGATGTGCTCGATGTGCAGCAGGTACGGCTTGTCCGCAGCCCGCGGGTCACTGTCGCGCAGCAGCGCCCAGCTCTCGGAGAGTTCGACGCCGTGGTCGACGATGTCGTAGCGGCCGGGGCTGGCCATGATGCGCCGGGCGATGGCGGCGCTCTTCGCGTCGGCCGGGGTGCTCTGGTCCTCACCGTGCTGGACGAAGTACGAGACGCTGGCGCCGTGTTCGACCATCCACGCCATGCCAAGGGCGATGGTCGGCTGCGCCGCCGTCCTGAGCCGAATGGTGCCCGCATCGTGGTCGTAGCGGATGTGGAAGGCGTGGATGGCCATGTCGGAATCCAGGTAACCGACGCGGTCCTCGAACAGCAGGTACTCGTCGGGATCGCCGTACTGGGCGTCGAGGAAGCCCAGGACTTCCTCGGCGGCCTGCAGGCGCAGCTGGATGCCGGCCGATTCGGCGTCGGCGGGCTTGAGGTTGGGGAAGTCGTAGTCGTTCAGGGCGGACACCTTCGTCGGGCGGTTGGGGGCGGGCAGGCTCAGGCGGCGGCCGGGAGAAGCGCGTCGGGGTCGGTGAAGCCGGGGTGGTCCAGCACGCGGTGGCTGATGTGGCCAAGGCTCGAGCAGGCGGCGAACGGGCCGTCAGGGCTGCGAAGTTTGCCGAGCAGCGGCTCGAGGTGGTCGCGCAGCCAGGAGGAGGGGCCGGCTGGGCCCGATTGCGGGTCGATCGCGGCCTGCCAGGCCAGCCAGCAGGCGTGGATGCGCGCGACCGCGTCCGGATGCTCGGGCCAGCGCAGGCACCAGGGCCGGCCGGCGGTCACCTCCGCACCGAAGATGGCCGACAGGATCTGGTCGACCCACGGCGTCATCAGCTCCAACTCGGCGTAGTACTCGGGGTCGTCGAACGCGACGATGTACATCGGCTCGCTGCCCGGCTCGGCCTCCTCGGCTGCAGTCTCCTGCGGCGGCGCTTCGGCACTGGTCATGCTGGCCAGCTGCTCGGCCTGTAGTTCGTAGGCACTGGCCAGGGCGTTGAGGCGGGCCGACAGTGCCTCGACCTGGTCCTCGCTCAGGCCCGCCACCGGCTCGGCGGTGAACAGCGGCGCGGCGACTGCCGGGTCCGCGGCAGGCGGCGCTGTCTCCTCGGCGGGGGAGTGGTCGGGATCGTGGCTGGTCAAGCGGGCTCCTGGCGTTGGGGGCGATAGACACGAGAATGCTGATGAAGCGGCCGTTTTAAAACGGCCACCTGCGGGTGTATAAGGCGGCGCCGCTCACGCTTCGCGATGGCGGTGAGCCCCGCACAGGACCGCTGGCGGGGACAGCAACTCCAGTGCCCTGGCCGCCTGTTGGGGGACGACGCCGTTGCCGAGAGCGGTGAGCTGTGCGGCCCGGCTCAGCCCGGGGACGTCGCAGACGAGGCCCTTCTCGACGCCCATGATCCACTCGACGAAGGCCGGGGCCAGCCGTCCGCGCGCATCGGTCGGGTCCGGCGCCGGACGGGTGACCCGCTCCCAGCGGGTGATGGCCGGCCCGTACGGTCCCCACCGGCTCAGTCGCTCCCGGGCTCCGACGTCGTCCAGATCGGCAACGGGGGTGAGCAGTCCAACCCCGTGGTCGCCGTCGCCGTCACCCTGCTGCCGGGTCGCGATCCTGGCCGCAGCCGCGCCGTCGCGCTCGGCAGCGTCAGGTCGCCCTTGCTGCCACGCGAGTTCGGGCCGCCGTGCGTCCCGTCGCTCGCCTTCGGTGTCGGCAGCAGATGCTCCACCTCGTCGCTGAGATTCGGACCGTGCCCGCCTTCCCGCCTGCGATCCGGGTGCTGACTGCCCCCGATGCTGCCCGCCCAAATTCGACGTCGGAGTCTTCAGCAGCGTGACGGCATGCCCCAGGTCCTCGCGAACCGAGTCCGGCCCCTTGGCGTCCCTCGCCTTCGGCGTGGGCAGAGCGCGGCCAGGCGGTGAGGAAGATCCGCTCTCGTCGATGTGGCGCGCCGACGTCAGAGGCGCGTAGCATCGTCCATCGCGCATCCATCCCGAGGCCGGCCAGGTCCGAGAGAACAACGCCGAGTGCCCGCACAGCAGGTTCAGCTCCTGTGTCTCCCAGACACCACGGGCAGAACTCCAGATCGCCATCGGCTGCCGCAGCAGCGGGCGCTGAGAGAATTCCACGAACGTTCTCGATCACCACCAAGCACGGGTTGAGGATTTGTATGGCACGGGCGATGGTGTGCCACAGGCCCGAGCGGGTGCCCTCCATCAGCCCCCTGCGGGCACCCGCGACGCTGACATCCTGACAGGGGAACCCCGCTGCCAACACGCACACGGGCTCGACAGCACGCCAGTCAACTTGCGTGATATCGCCAAGATTTGGCACATGCGGCCAGCGGTTGCGCAGGATGGCCGCCGCATGGGGATTGGACTCCGCGTGCCAGGCGACGGACCCGCCGAAGGCAGCCTGGACCCCCTGGTCCAGCCCTCCGTAGCCGCTGCACAACGAGCCGATCCGCACTCCGGGTGCGGTCAGGAGAGTCAACGTCCCTTCACAGCAGAAGAGTTGCTGTGCGCGGGGGGAGTGGCGACGACCGACGCCCGGGGGCCGGCGGCTGCGGCGGCGGGCGAGAGGCCGGTCGTCGCGGGGCGTCCGACCAGGGCCGAGCGCAGGCGGGCGGCGGCCGAGCGCGCGCTGGAGCGCAGCGTCCCGTCGCTGACGTCGGGCGAGGACGGGTGGGCCGCGCGGTTGTGCAGGTTTTTCGCGGCCAGGGCCAGCGGCTTGTCGGCGAGGCGGATCTGCGCCTGGGCGGCGGCCCACTGCTTCGGCTCGACGCCGTACGGGTTGGTGAAGGTCTCTGTCAGCGCGATGAGCCCGACCAGATGCGTGTCGGCCTCGGCGATGAGCGTCGCGCCCCGGCTGAGCGTCTGGGCGGCGAGCCGCGTCTCCTCCGTGGCGGACGGGCTGCCCGCAGCTGTGCCGTTGAGGACGGAGGCGGTCAACACCGCGTCCCGGTGCGCCTGGCGGACCGCCATCAGCTGCTCGGCCGCGTTGGCGGGACTGGGATCCCTGTCGGTCAGGGCCAGGAAGGCCCGCAGGGCGTCGATGTGCTCGGCGACGCGGCGCACCTCGTCGGTGTGAACAGTGGTGGTCTCGGGCAAATCGTTCTCTTTCGCAGGTGTGTTGGCGCGGCGGGCGGCTTTGGGCCCGCGCCCTGTTGCGGTCAGCGGGTGGCGCGGGCCGGGGAGCGGGCCGGTGCGGGGGCTGCCGGAGTCAGGGCGGATTCGTCCGGCGGCGCAGTGGCGGTGCTGCTGGTGGAGCGGGACGGCGTAGTGGTGGCGGCCTTCGCGGCTGGCCGGGCGGTGTACACCAGGTGCGGGGCCTGCACGGACTCGTCGACCGCGCTGCGGGTGGTGGCCTGGGCGTGCTCGCCCGCGGCCTTCTCGGTGATCGCCAGGAGCGCCTTCGGCTCCGGCCCGGTCAGGTCGGCGGCGATCTCGGCCACCGTGGCGGCTGCCTCGTCGAGGATGTGCCGCGCGGCCGACAGCGCCCGGTGGGACGTGAGCCGCTCGCGCGAGATGACGGGCCGCTCGGCGGGTCGGTCCCTGATCTGGACGGCGGCGACCAGGGCCGGGGTCGCACGCAGGACTGCCTTGCTGATCAGCACGCCGGCCATGCCGTAGGCGAGCGTCGAACGCCGGTAGGCGACTTCCTCATCCGCGGTGAGCGTGGTGCCGGACAGAGGGGCGTCACCCGTGTTGATGATCACCGTCTTCTGGAGCCGGGTCAGGTCCTCCAGCGCCTTGGAGATCATCTGCGGCGTCGGGCTGCGGTGGGTGGAGATGTGGAACAGCCGCTCGGAGTGGGCACCGAGTTCGACGGTCAGGTCGTGCAACATGCGGGTCTCTAGGTCGACGCGACGGGACAAGAGCGGGCTCCTGGAAGAAGGGGGACTGGGCGGGGTGCACCGAGCGGTCTGCGGTGCGGGGAGGTTGCGGCAGGTCCGCTCAGCGGCTGAGCCGGGCGGGTTCCCGGCCGGTGCCGGTGGCGGCGGTGGCCGGTTGGGCGGAGACGACCAGCGGCGGGTGGGGGCTGGTGCGGGCCGCCGCGGCGCGGGCGGAGGATGCGGCGGGAGCGGCCTCGGCTTCCCGGGCGCGCTGCTGCTCGCGCTGCATGACCCTGCGCAGGCCGCTTCGGGTCCTGCGCAGGACGCCGAGGACGGAGCCGAACGCCTCGTCGACCTCGCTGAATCGGGCCCGCTGCTGGCCGGCCAGCAGGGGGTTGACGAAGTGCGTGCGCATCGTGCCGCGAGGCCGCACCTGGTTCTGCAAGTCGTAGGCGCCGGGCAGCAGTTCGGTGAGCCGAACCAGGATCGCGGCGCCCCGTGTCGCCGCGAACTCCTGGCCCCACATCTCCCCGGGGTTGGGCACCCCACGGCGGGGACGCTCGGACAGTTCGGCGCCGAGGCGGGCAGCTCCCGCGATGTAGCCGGTGAGGGCATTGATGTTCTCGCCGAGCAACTGCGGTACCTGGCTTGGCTCCTGGGCGGCAGTCTGCCGTACCGCTCGGCGGACCTCGGCGAGGTCGCGGACCAGAACTGTGAGGCGCTCGACGTCCTCGGGACGCACGTCGCTCATCGGCGGCCCCGACCTGCGGCAGCAGGCTCGGCCTGGGCGGGTTGCGCGGTGACGGCAGCCGCCTGCGTGCCGGCGGCGGACCTGGACGGCACGGGCTTGGGCAGTTGGCGGGCGGCGGTCTCGAGCTGCTTGGCGCCGAACCAGGCAGCCTCGTGGGCTTGCGACAGGGCGGTGAGCGCCCCGTACGTGCGCTGCTGGTACGCGGTCGCGGCCACGGCGGCAGGGTCGGTGGCGGGGTCGCCGCGCAGGGCCCGCAGGGAGAGCTCCAGAGCGAGGGCCAGGTGCCGGTGGGCCGTAGCTGCGTGAACCTGCGCGCCGAGATAGGCATCCGCCATCGCCGGTGCGGCGGCGTCGGTTTCCGGTGCGATCTTGGCGTGGCGGGCAGCGTTGTCCGCGCAGTGCCGCATGAGGGTCTGGAAGCTGGCGGTGTGCTTGAGCAGCTCAGCGGGGTCGGGCACAGGTGTGCCGGGTGCCGTCGGCGTGGTGTCGGCCCGGTCGCCGAGCATCCGCAGGACGGCTGTGAGGTCGTCCAGATCGAGCGCCGTTATGGCGGGGGCGGTCTTGGCCATGCGAACTCCACTGGCAGAAGAAAGGGTTGTCAGGCCGACCGGGTGGTGGTGCTCTGCCGGAACCTCACCTGCTGCGCTGAGCGGCGGGGGCGGCTGCGGGCAGCTCGGCCCTCGGTACAGCCGCGCTGATCGCGACGAGAGTGCGGTTGCCCGCAGCCACGGCGGCTGAGCTGCGCGGGCCGCGGGCATTGGCTGGGGAACCGGAGGGCGGCATCGACAGGGCAAGGGCGTCGGTACGCAGGTTGTCGACGGCCTCGCCCAGAGCCAGGCGCGTATGGGACAGGGCGAGGTTCAGCTGCTGGCCGGCCTTCTCGCGGGTCTGCCGTGCGGCCGCGCTGGCGAGGCCGTCGACCTCGTAGAGCCGGCCTGCCATCGAAGCGG
Organism: Kitasatospora sp. MAP12-44; assembly: GCF_029892095.1. Classification (NCBI taxonomy): domain Bacteria; kingdom Bacillati; phylum Actinomycetota; class Actinomycetes; order Kitasatosporales; family Streptomycetaceae; genus Kitasatospora; species Kitasatospora sp. MAP12-44. The sequence continues at coordinate 3,817,381 of NZ_JARZAE010000004.1, read as the reverse complement.
CCCGGCTGATCGTTGCCACCGCCCTGCCGAGCTTCTCGGCGGCGTCGGCCAGGGGCCGGACGGCCGCTCGGTGGGCGCCCGTGCGGGGAGAGCGGGCCAGCGCGGCGGCCGTGGCGAGGAGCAGCTGGTGCTGTGCGTTGATCGCGCTCGCCTGCTCGGCAAGTTCGGTCAGGGAGGGCGGACCCTGTTCGCGGTAGGCGGCGGGCACATCGCTCTGGAGGCCGGAGATCGTGGTGGCGGCGGCCAGCAGGCGCTGGTCCGGCCGCTGCTGGGAAGGGGCGGGCACGGCGGTGGGCACGGATCTCCAAGACGGGGGTGGGAGGGCAGGATGTTCACGGGGCCGGCTGGACGGCGCGGTGGTGGGCCGGGACCGGGCGGCGGTGCAGCGGGCAGGCGCGGCGTCTCAGTGGCCGCGGTGGAGCGGGATGACGTTGGCGGGGTCGGCAGGGCGGACCGGCCTCACGAGGGATACGACGGTCATGGGTTCCGCGTGGGGGAAGATCGCGGTGCGCAGGCGGGCGGCTGCCGCCCGAACGCCGACGGCGCGGGGAACGGGCTCCGGTACCGCAGTGGGCAGGCGATCGGCGTGCACCCGCAGGCCCACCGCCGCGTTGCGCAGCGCGATATCGGCGCGCTTGACGAGAGCCTGCGCGTTTTCCTCCTGGTTCGAGACGGGCGGGCGGTGCTGGCGGGCGACGACCAGGGTCAAGTGCAGAAGTTCCGAGAGGTGCTGCATGGCCCCGGCCAGGTGACCGGCAGCCACATCGAAGGCCAGCTCCGCGCGGCGCGCTGTCCGCTGCCTGGGTCGCGCTGCGCCGGCGGGAGAGGTCGAACTGGCGGCGTGGGCGCGGAGCGCGTCGAGGGCCGCGAGCTGGTGGATGACCTGGGTCGCGCCCGGAACGCCGACCTGCGGCCAGAGAGCAGGATCGAGGCTGCGAGCGGTGTCGATGCGGTCGGCCAGCACACGCAGCTCGTGCGTGTAGCCATCGGGGGACGTGGCCAGGGGGAACCTCCTTACAGCGGCGGGGCATTGCGGACAGGCGGGCGGTCGGGGACTGCCGCGCGGCGCGGCGCGGGAGTGGCCGCCTCGTGGCGGCTCCGCTCGAGCTGTGATTGCGCCACCGTGGTGGCCGGCGGGGAGCTGCGAGCCAGAGCGGCGCCCTTGCGGCCACCCTGGAGGACGACCGGTGACGGGCGCGGGGTGGCAGCTCGCCGTTGGCCGCGGCCCACCGGGAGCGGACCTCCTCGACCGGCTGCACGGCCTGCGCGGCGGCGCCGAGCAGCCGGGTGGCGGAGACGGAGGCGTCCAGCGCCATGACCCGCACGATGCCCGCCGCCGTCGCGGCCGAGCGCATCAACGAGGCGCGCAACACCAGCTCCCCGAAGTACTCTGGGTCCGCCGCCGCCCCGCCCGCGCACACGGCCCTGACCCGTTCCACCGTCAGCACACCCTGAGCCAGGGCGCCTCGCCGCTGGACCTCCCACAAGGCGGTGAGGGCATCCACGGGCTCCCCGCGGTGGCCGAGCGCGACCACCGCCTGGTAGAGCGCGGCGTGGCCGGCATCGGCGAAGTCGGCGGGTTGAAGCCAGGCGGCGACCTGCGCCACCTGCCTGGGCGAGTCGACCAGCGCGCCGAGCAGCATCTCCTCGTTGCCGAGGACGGCCCGCTCTCGCCTCTCGTCACGGGCGATTGTCGGCGGATCCGGCAGCCGGTGGCGTCGGCGGGCATCGATGGGCGCCCCCCAGATGTCGGCCAGCTGGCGGATCACCGACCGCAGGACCCCGGTCAGCTCCACGGTGGCCTCCACCGACCCGCCCTCGGCGGCGGCCAGCAGCCGGTGGGCGTGCTCCTGAAGCGCTCGGCGCACCGCGGTCTCCAGCACCATCCGCCCGTAGGAGGCCGCGTGATCAGAGCGCGGACAGGCGGCGATCAGCGTGTGTCCGTAGGACGCCGAGAATCCCCGACTGGCCTCGGCCGCACCGGCCATGGCCTGAAGCGCCCAGTCGCGGCGCTCCTCCTTGCCGGCATCGGCGGCCAGGGAGCGGTGGCCGGTGGCGCGCTGGGCGAGCAGCACCGCGAACAGCGCACCGTGGGCAGGACGGTAGAAGTGGCGAGCCTCCAACCAGCCAGCGACCGCCTCCACTTGCCGGGGATCCAGGAGCAGCGCGCCGAGGAGTGCCTGCTCGGCCTCCAACTGGGGGTTCACGCGGCCTCCGGCGAGACGCCGCCGCCGGTGCGGGCCAGGAGACGGGCGAGGCGCTCGAGGTCCGCGACCAGCTGCGGGTCCTCGACGGCCACGGTGTCGGAGCCGGCCGTCAGGTGCCACGTGTCGCGGATCCGGGCGACCGGCAGGCCGGGCAGGCGCTCGGCGCTCAGCAGCTTCGTCACAGGTGTCCCCGCAGCCCGGTCGCCGGCGCGGACGGGCGCACGAAGTACGGTGCAGCGGGCGGGGCGGCCGGCGCCGCGTGGAGCGGGAACCCGGTGGCCGGGTCCACCGCAGACAGGCCCGCCAGCGGCTGCTTCCAGTGCTGATCGGTCCAGTCGTTGGCCTGCCGCTTGGTGGGGAAGGCCCCCTCGCGGATCGTGTACGTCGACTTCTCCTCGTCGACGGTCTCGATCTGCAGCAGGAACCGCCGCCCCGCTGCGCGAGGGTGCCGGTCGAACAGCAGCACCCAGGTGCGGTCCTTCGGGTACTGGGCGTACATGGCGTTGTAGCCCTGCAGCAGGTAGCGGTCGCGGGAGCGGCGGACCCGGTTCTCGATCAGGCGGGTCGTGCGGTCAGCCGGCCGGGAATCGGCGTACTCCCGCCCGCCGAGCAGCTGCACGGGCTCGCCGGACGCGAAGATCTGGTCCACCGGGTCCACGCCCTCCTCGCCCCGGCGCCGGGCCAGGGCCTGAGGGTCCGCGCCCCGGCCGACCAGCCAGTGCCCGGCCCAGGCGAACGTGGCCGCGGAGTTCGTGCGGATGCTGAACGTCTCCGCCTGCGGATCGCGGTGGACGTGCACGGCGAAGGCCCGCGGAGAGCCGGTCATAGAAGACGCGGCCGTCAGGTTCGCGGTGACGAGGAACTGATCGTGCCCGCCGGCACTGCGATGCTCGCTGACGACCTCGTAGAGGTCCCAGAAGAGCCGCATGTCGCGGTAGGCCGACTGCGACGCGGGGTCCGCCGCGCTGAAGCCGTCGAGGCCGTCAAGAATGTCCTTCACACGTCTCCTCAAGTCGGATCGAGTGGCAGGCGGAAGGGGCAACTGCCAGTCCGGAAAGGGCAGACGAGCACCATTTGCTGCTCACTCGACCGCCTCCCCGCTGCGGCAGGCGTAGGGGGAGCACCCGTCGGCCGGGCCGAACTCCAACTCGTCAGCGGAGAGCCGCTCCTGCAGGTCGAGCTGCTCACGGCGGGTCAGCTTGTCGATCGGCGCCTCGTCGAGCGGGACGCGTGAGCGGTGCAGGTACGCCTGCCCGAGCAGCTCGCGCCCCTCGGCGGTCGCCCTCGCGTTGCCGGCCCGGATCGCCCGGTCGAAGGCGACCACGTCCTCCCACTCCTCGGGCGATTCATCGCGAATAGCGCGCCACTGCGCATTCCCATGAAATGGACAACCAAGGCAACTGCTCTTCGGAGTGCTTTCCAGGCCATGCTCCGCCAGGAGCCCGAGGCAGTCCCCACGAGAAAGGCCCAGCTCGATCAGCGGGAACCTGTTCCTGGTGTACTTGACGTCGGCATCCTTCGCCCGATGGAACTCATCGGTGGAAATGCCGATCCACTGCTCGGCGAACACGCCGCGCGGCACCCGGACCGGATGCGGATAACCAAGAAGCCTGCGCACCTCGCGCTTAATCGGTTTAATTTTATACTCGGAAGTACACTGCCGCCGAGTCATGCCCGGAGTCCCATCCCGGTTGAGAATGTAGAGCGGCATGGACGCGAATCGGTGCGCCGGGTCGAGAGCATCGTTCCTGATGTTCCCGGAGGAGACGCGAAGAATCGGTATGCCCGCAGGCCGGGCTATCTCCCGCTCCACTCGGTCCAAATGCCGGTAGACTTTTTCCGGTTCCCAGCCTGTGTCCGAGAAAATGGCATAGTCGATTTTCGGAAGCTCACCCAGGGCGGAAAGAAGGAGCAGGGTGGAGCTTTGAACTCCGGCGCCCAGGCTGAGGGTCCGCATCGCCGGTTCGGTGGTCGTCTTCATACGGCCTCACCGACCTTGGCAAGAGCGCGCTCGGTGATGAGTACGGTCTGCCGGGAGGAGGCCGCGCCGATTTTGTCGGCGCCGGGTTCCTTGTACCAGGGGCGGAGCTGGAGAAGCGCGGGCTTGGTGCCGGTCGCGAAGAGCAGGGCGGTTCCCTTCCGCAGGCTTCGGATCTGGTCAGGCGGAAGAATTCGCTCCTGCCGCATGGAAGTTGACGTGGATCGGCCGGACTCGGAAGTGGAGTGGGAGACGGTCTCGACGTCGTGGTCGCCCACCAGGCGGCTCAATTTGTCGGCGAAATCCGCGTCATCGATTCCGGAGCCGATCAATTTGACAGTCGCGGCGGACCACATGGCGTCCATGCCCGCTTCTCCCCAGACTTTCTGACCTTGCCGATAGCTCTGAAGAATCGTGATCGGGATGACTCCACGGCTTCCCAGGTGGGAATACAAATCGGGCAAGTCTCCGATTTTGCAGACATTTGCGGCCTCGTCCAGGACGGCCAGCAGCGGCGGGGTCGAGACGGCCGCCGTCCCGCTCCGCTTGGATTACAGCGGTGCGCATGACGGAATCGGCTGCCGCAGCGATCAGCGCGCTCGCGCTGCCACCGCCATCCTTGGACAGTAGAAACAGACTGTCCTTGCGGACCACGAATTCTGAGGGCTTGAACTCGGGAAGTTCCGGCTGGGGGGTCACCCATGCCGATATTCGCGGGTCCAAAAGGCAGGCGGCGTACTGGCGGGCGGTCTCATAGATTCCATCGCGGGTCTCCACCGCGCCGCTGACCGTGCCCTGCAACTGATTGGCCACAGCAGTCATGTCGTGGGCCTTGAGAATATCGATCGGCGTTCGGTCGGCAGGCTGGGCGAGCCAGGAGAGAACGTCGGTGATTGGCCGCCGGTCGATTCCTGCGGCCAGAAAGAGGGCGCACAGGGTGTTCTGGGCGGCGGTGCTCCAGAAATCGCCGGCCGACGATTCGTCCACGGCTGCGGCGACGAAATGGCCGGCCAAACGGCGGGCGCCCGGCAGGTCCTTGGCGTCGGCCAGGATGTCCCACCACATCCCCTGGGGGGTGTGGGCGATCTGCTGGGGGTCCATGGTCCAGACCTGGCCGACCTCGGCGCGCGCCTCCAAGCACGCCGTGTAGGCGTCGCGGGCGGCTTTGTTCGAGGTCAGCAGGATCGGGCCCGGTGCGCGCAGGATCGCCGGCACGGCCATCGAGGTGGTCTTGCCCGACCGGGGCGCCATGATCGCGATCATGACGTCCTCCCAGTTGGAGCGGACCTCGGGTCCGCCCTCGCCGAGGCTGCCGAGCAGGACGCCGGTGTCGTCCGCGGCGATGTCCTTGGGCTTGGCCTTGGCCAGGCTCGGCCTCAAGTCCTGTGCCTTGGCGGTGATTTCTTTCGGCAGCAGCGCGGCCAGGTCGCGGGGGGTGGCGAGTCCGTCGGTCGGCTTGCGGCGCTTGAGCCAGAGGCTGATGCCGATGCCGGCGAGGAGCAGGGCGATCAGGCCGGGGGTGACACGGGCGCTGACGAGCAGCAGTGGCTGGTGGAGGTGAGGCCACAGCTGTGCGGGGTGGAGTGCGGAGGTGACCGGCTGGTACGGGGACCATGGGCCTTGCCCGGCAAGGGCGTTGGCGGTGTTGCCGCCGATCCAGGCGAGCGTTCCGTAGACGGCGAGGGCGCCGCCGGCGCCGATCAGCGTGTACAGGACGGCGTCGGTGCCGGGGGTGGCGGACGGGGATTTGGGCGTGGAGGCGGGAGGCAGGGTGGGGGGTCCTTGCAGAACGGTGAAGGGGGAACCCCTGCGCGAGAAGGGCCAGTTGGCGGGGCGCGGGGTGGGAGATGCGGGCCAAGGGCCCGGCGTCGCAGCTGGCCGGGGGAGGTCACCGGGCGGCGCGGGGTGGTAAAGCCGCAGCTAGGCCGGCGGCCGGTGAGTCTCAGGCACGCAGTGCGGATGCCTGACGGGCTGATGCGGCGGATGCTGCGGGCCGGTCGGCGCCGGGAAGGGGTGCGGGCGGGCTGGCGGGGCCGAGGCGGGTGGAGAGTGAACGGGCCGCGGTCATACGCTCGTCGGCTGGGATCGGCTCGACTGGGTAGTGATCGGGTTCTGTCGCGGCGGTTTCCTCGCTCAGCGCGGCGACGTCGTGGCCGAGTTGGGTGAGCTGCTCGCTGGCGTCCCGCAGCCGGTCCGACAAGGTTTGGGCGGGGCCACGATCGGCCTGGTTGGCGAGCTTCTGGGCGGCGGTGTCCACGACCGCGATGACTCGTTCGAGGAGTCCATACTGGGGATCGGTCAACCGGCCGAGGATTTCGCCGATGTCCTGGGCGTTCGCGTTGTAGACCTGGGCGGCGGCCGTGGTCAGCCGCGCTTCCAACAGCAGCCAGTCCGACTCGCGGAGGAGCGGTTCGGTGTGGGCACGGGGCAGCGGAGGGACGACGCGCGTGGTGTATCCGGCGTCCTGGAGCATCTGCTGGGCGAAGCGGATCCGCTGGAAGAGGTCGGCCGTGCCGTGGCCCTCGGCGGTGTAGATGCGGCTGCCGCCCTCGTTGACGAAGCCGGCCCGGTCGAGAATGCCGCAGCTGGCCGGGTCGGGAGCCTGTGCCCAGGCGCTCTGGCCAGGTGTGTTCTCGTTGGGGAGCCGGGCGAACACGATGTGGCCGGCGGAGGGGACGGTGGTGATGGGCGCTCCGTTCCACTGGGGGACTTGGTGGTGGGGGTCATCGTGAGCGGGCGCTGGCGGGCTCGGCGGTCACGGTGACGCCGTCGCCCTGAAGGACGGGCGCGCCGCCAGCCAGGGCGGAGACCGGGGAGCGGATGAGCGCGGCCTGGGTGCGGGCCTGGCCGCAGGTGATCTGCTCGGTCTGATGGTCGACCTGGTCGCCAGCGTCGGCCAGGCGCCAGGCGAGGCGGCTCAGCGTGGTGGAGTCGTCGAGGAGGGAGGTGTGCAGCGCGTCCTCGGTGAGTCCTTCCTTGTGGGCCCAGAGCGCGATGTCGCGCACGATCTCGGCCACGCGCGGGATCGGCCCTTGGGTGAGGAACAGCTCGCGGAGCAGCTGGGCGACGTCGTGGGGGTCGTCGACGTCGTGCATCGCCGTTCGCAGGTCGCTGAGCGCCTGGCCTGCTCGGCCGACGCAGTCACTGGCCCGGTAGTAGGGGTTCATGCCGGAGGGATCGGTGGTCAGGGTGGTGGCCTCATCGGGACGCGGCCGGGAGCCGGCCTGGGACTGGGCGGGAGATGGCCGTCGCAGGTGCATGGGGTGCGGGGACGGAGATCGGGATGTTCCGGGCGAGTGCTGCGGTGTGCCGCCGGGAGCCGGTGGTCTCCAGCTCGATGAGCTGGCAGACGGCCTTGGCCCGCGACGCATCGTTGTGCAGGCGCGGCAGGCGGCCGTCCAGGCGCATCATCGGGGCGACGATGCGCACCTCGTGGTCACCGGTCCGCAGTGCGATCCACCGGCATCCGGCCTCGTCGCCCGTTGGAGCGATTCCGGCGGCGGCCACTACGCGGCTCACGGCGCTCGCCCACGCCCCGTCGCTGAGGGGAACGCTGTCGGGATGGGTGCGCAGGGTGCACTGCCACACCTGCCGCGCGCGGCCGGGCCGGGCTGCGTCCTGGGCCGGGGCAGCGAACTGCCGCAGCGGGCCCTCCAGTTCGTCTACGAGCTGGTCCATGAGGGCGGTGCCGGGAACGGGGAGGTCGACATCGGGTCGCCAGGCCGCGATGGCATAGGGCCGGGGGTTGCCGCGGTTGACACAGTGAAGGTGAATGGCGTTCAGCAGGCCGAGGGTGTTCGCGTACCGGGTGATGAAGGGGATCACTGGTGCCGTCCTCCGGTCACCGGGTCCGCGGCCGGGGCGGGCCGGCCGGTACGGCGGTGGAGGTCGGAACCTGGACCGTGGCGGCGGCGACAGCGGAGGGCTCGCTCGTCGTGCGGCCTGCGGCGGCACTGGCACGGCTGGGGCCGTCCGGCCCCGGTGCGAGGTGCTGGCCGTGCACCAGGTCGATGATGTCCTGTGTGGCGGTGGGCCGGTGGCCTGCCGCGCGCAGGGCGCGTGCGGCGAGGGTGAGGCGCTCGACGTCGTATGCGGCGCCCATGCCGTACAGCAGCCGGTGGTAGGGGAAGCGGAACTCGGTGGTGAAGTCGACGACGAAGCCGGCCTGGTCGAGGAGATGACTGATCTGCGGACCGGCGGCCTTGTCGTACTCCGCTCTCACCTGTCCGTTGTCGTCGCGGCGGAAGTGCACCTGCGCGGCGTGTTCGGCTGTTGCGGGAGTCGAGAGGGCCGCTGGGCCGGTCGCAGACGTGGGTCTTGGTTCCTGGGCCGGTGCGGAGAGGGGCAGGCCCATGGCGCGCTCGCGAGCGGTCAGGGTGCGTACTTCAGCGATGCTGTCGCCGGCTTCCCGCTGCACATCGCCGAGTGCTTCGCAGACGTCGCTGTAGCGGTCGTAGAGCCGGTAGGCGGGCAGGGCCTGCTGGTCGTGGTGGGTGTCGTCGATACGCCGCCGGAACGTTTCTGCGGCGGCTTCTGCGACGCCGGTCAGGGCGTCCAGCAGGCCCTCGTCGCCGAAGACGGCGCTCAGGATGTGCGCGGTCTGTTCGTCGTTGGCCGTTCGCAGGCGCCGGGCGAGGCGTTCGAGGGCCTCGGCGGCGGCCGACCTGTCGTCATCGGTGTCGGCCGACCGGGGTGATGTGGTCAACGCTTCCCTTCGGCAGGCGGGTCGGGCAGTGGGATGCGGTAACCGGCGGCCAGCAGCAGGCCCGCGACTTGGGCGGCGCGTTCGCGCCTGTACGCGGCGGTGCCTGTTGGGGCGGGAGGCGGGTCGGCTGGACGGCCGGGGCTGGCTGTGTCGGGGGCGGGATGTGGCACGGGTCCTCGCGAAGGGTGGTGTCGGTGGTCCCGTCTGGCCGCATCGGCGCTGCGCCGTCAGCGTGCGCCGTGCGGTCGCCGGGCGTGTTCGGCCGGGGGACGAGTGGTGGCTGTCGCGGCCGGGGCTGGAGTGCCCGGCAAGGACGATGAGGTGAGGCGTGCTGCGCTGGCGCGCGTATACGAGAGCGGGTGATCGGTAGGCAGCGTTCGGATACTCTCGGGGACGTCGGCGAGCCGGACCGTGAGGTCGTAGAGAACCTCCGACGCTTCGTCGAGCAGGTCGTGGAGTTCGTCGGAATCCTCGGGGGCGTTGTCACGCACCCACTCGGCGCCGGCTTCGACCAGCTCCTGGACACGGGCGAGGACGCCTGAGTCCTCGGCGAACATCGCGGCGGCGATCTCGCCCGCGCCCTGGGCAGAGCTGGTGCCCTGCAGCCGACCGATGAGCGAGAGGACACCAAGGGCCGGGTCCGCCTCCTCCGGCGCCGGCGACGGTACGAAGGCGGGCTGGTCCGGTGGGGTACCGAGACTGGGGTCGAGGTGGACCGGGTAGCCGGCCGCCGTCAGCAGTACGGCGGCCTTGGTGGCTTCGGCGTTCTGCCACGCGACGCTCACGTCGAACATCAGGCGGTGCCAGTGTTCGCGGACGGCGCCGATCTCGATCCAGTGGAGATGGTCGAGGAGTTGGCGGGACAGGCGGTCGCCGCCCTCCGCGATGACTCCGGTGTGCGGGGCACGGCTGATGGTGACCGGGGGCAGGGCGGGCATCGGAACGTCAGCCGGCCGCGGCGATCACGGTGCTACCAGCGGGCTCGTGCCGGTCCGGCACCTCGCGGATGGCGGCAGCGGCGTTGCCGATCGCCTGGTGCAGCGCCCACAGCTGGTCGACGGCCGAGTACGCCGTGTTCCAGGCCGGCTGCTGGCGACGGGCGAAGACGGTAACGGCGGACAGGAGGTCGATCAGCCGCTCGAAGACGCCGTCGTCAACGGCGTTGAACTCCTCGAGGATGCTGTACACCTCCCTGGAGCCTGTAGCCGCGGACACCTGATCGGCGAGCCGGGAGATGGCCGCGGCGGCCTGCAGTACGTTCTGGTTGGGCAAGTCGTCCTCCTGGTAGGGCAGTTGTTGGTGTGGGCATCGGTGTTCGGCAGTGGCGGGCGAGCTCTTCGGGCAGGTCCGCGGGTTCGGCCTCGCGCTGGTCGATCCCCCGACGGCGAGTCGATGGTGCGAGGGCTGGTCGTCGGTCTCCTGCCGCTCGGTCTCGGCCGCCGGGGAGAGATAGGCGCCGGTCAGCGGGCGGACGCGCGTCACTAGTACGGGTTTTCGCTGGTCCGGGCGTCGGCGTCGTTGACGGCGGCGGCGAGCAGCTCGGGCAGGTCCGTCGGGCTCGCCTCGCGCTGGTCGATCCACCACGACGCCCGGTCCACGGTTCGGGCCTGGTCCTCGAGCTGCTGCCAGTCGCCTTCGTCGAGGCTGCCCTCGACCACCAGGACGCGGTAGGCGCCGGTCACGAGAAGGTGGCGGCACCGCTCGCCCCAGGGAACCGCCTTGGCGGGGCCGTCCAGCGGCGGCATCCGGTACTGCTCGGCCCACTCGGCGGCGGCCTGCTGTTCCTCGGCTCGCTTGTTCTTGAGCCATTCGGCGCGCTCGGCCTCGTCACCGGACTTCTCGGCGAGCCAGCACGCGCGGCACGCCCGGCCTTCGAGCCAGCGTGCGAACGAGGCGCGCTTGTCGGCCGGACGCTCGGACAGGTCGTGATCGACCTCGTGGCCGCAGGAGTGGGTGACGGTCCAGTTCTTCTTCACTGCCATGGAAAGGGGAAACCTCCAGGATGCTTGGGGTCAGCGGTAGTTGGCGTACGCCTTGCGGGGGTCGATGGCCGGCGCGGCGGCGGTGCTGTTCGCGGCTTCCGCGGCGCCGAGGGTGGCGCCGACCTGCACACGGCTGCTGCGGGCCAGGGCCGCGCGGGCCCTGGGGCTGGCCGCCGGGGCGGTGAGGGCGGGACGTGGGGAGCGGGCGGCGACGCCGGCCAGCTCCTTGCCCGTCGCGCTGAGCGTTGTGCTCGCCTGGGCGATGACCGCCTCGACACGCTCGGCGTCGAGGCTGGACGGGTCGGTGCGCAGCTGCTGCTCGATGCCTCGCAGCCGCGCGCTTATCTCGTTCATCATCGACACCCGGTCGTGGACCAGGGCATCGTCGCGCTGCTCACCGACGCTGGGCCGCACCTCGCGCTCGCCGGCGGGAACGAGGCGGGTGCCGAACGGGTCGAGGGTAGGGGCCTGCTGCTGCGGCGCTGCCTGCGGGCGAGGGGTCCGATCGGCCGCGGGGATGAGCCTGGTGAAGAACGGGTCCAGCGCCTGGGCCTCGGCCTGAGCGGGTGTGGGCGAGGGCGGGGTGCGCTCCATCGCGGCGATCAGCTTCGTGGCGAACGGATCGGTGGGCACGTACGGCTCGTCGAGCGGCTCGTACGCCAGATCGGTGGCGACCGTCAGCCCGGCCTTTCGCAGCTCGCGCACCGCGTCGGTGGCGCGCTCGGCGGCTTCGGGGCCCCGGCCCACGGTGTACATGTGGTCGTCGGCGCGGATGAAGCCGGCCTGCTGCAGCCTCGAGACGGCGAAGGGCTGGTCGCTGGGGACGGTGGCCACGACGCCGTGCCGCGGGTGGTTGCCGATGGTGACGTCGTGGCGGTGCGCGCTGGGGGAGGCGCTGACGACGACGGCATCGGGGCCGGCGGCCAGTGCCGAGGGGCTCGGCGGGCGGGTGGCGGGGGTGTAGTCGAAGGCCGGATCGGCGGACACCTTGACGCCCCGGGCGCGCATCGCGGCGACGGCCTGGCGGGCCTGCAGGAAGATGTTCTGGTCGGCGCGGCGCAGGACCATGTCCGTGCGGTCGGGCAGGGGACGGAACCCGAAGTCCTCCAGCACGCGGCGGGCGGCGGGGTCGTCGGCGATCGGGGTGGCGACGATGCCGTGTTCCGGGTGGCGGGTGACGGCGAAGTGCGGCTCGGCGGGGATGCGGTACTCCTCAAGACGGGCGGGGCAGCGGAGAGGTCAGCGGCGGGGAAGAGTGTTCGGCTGGGCCGGTGAGGGCGCTGTGGCCGGGCCGGGTGGCCGGTGGCCGGACCCTTGCTGGACAGCGCCGGACCGGGCGGCCACCGCCCGGTCGCTCACGGCCAGTTGGCCGGCACCGGCTGCCTCGATGGGCGGCGGGACAAGTTCGCGCCGCACCTCGGCCAGCCGTACCTGCAGGCGGTTGATGTCGAAGTGCGCGTCGGTCAGCGCGTTCACGACCTTGCCGCGCTGATCTGCGGGCAGGGTGTCGGCGCACCAGATGCCGACCTCGTCGATCATGTAGCTGAGTTGGGCCAGCGCCCCGCCCTCCACATCGACGGCGGTGCCCAGCCAGTCGGCGGCCAGTTCGCGGGACATGGCCCCGCCGCTGGTCCACGCAGGGGCACCGGGGTCCTGGCGGGCGCTGTCGGGGGACAGGTTGGTGGAATCGGAGGGGGAGGGCAGAGGAGGTCCTGTTCTGGTGGTGCGTCAGCGCCGGGCGGACGCAGGGATCGGAGTGACGCGGCCGGGCGCGAAGGGCACCGTGGACGGTGCCGCGCTCATACGCGCGGCACGGCTGCCGCGCGCGGCCAGGGCCCGCGCGCTGAGCGGAGGCGGTGTGGTGGTGTCGCGCAAGAAGCTGACGCGGAAGTTGCGGCGGGCCGCTCCCGCGTACCAATCGGCGTACTCGTCGGTGATGTTGAGGCCGCCGGTGGTGGTGTCGTGCCGGAGCATCACGTAGACGCCGGTCTGGTCCGTGCGACGGGCCAGCCACCACTCGATGCCGTCGCCGAAGTCGTGCCGTGCCTCGACCGCGAGCAGCCCCTGGGCGACTTCCTCGGCGGTTGGCCGGTCCGGCTCTCTCAGTCGACGGGAAGCCAGTGCCCTAACTGCCAGCGAGCGGGCCGCCGCGGTGTGGGCGTCGGCGTCGGGGAAGGGCGCGGTGTCCTGGAGCCAGGCGTAGTGGCGGACCAGGTCGGCTCCGCCCTGCGAGGGCGTGTGCCAGTTGCGGACCTCGAAGCCGGCGCCCAGCAGCTGGTCGATCACCCGGGCGGTGTTGCGGACCTGCTCCTCGTGCTCCAGCCGCAGGCTCTGGTGCCAGCCGCCGAACTCGGGGACCTGCCGCCAGAACCCGGCCTGGTAGAGGATCTCTCCGGCGCGCGGGCTCAGTCGCCCGGCAGGGACGGCGATCTCTCCGCGGTCGAAGAGGTAGCCGAAGGCGATGGCCCCGCTCACCGTCGCGTACCCGGGCTGGTGGCCGTCGGTGGCACGGGCAGCTGAGCGTGGGCCGGGGTGACCCGGGCCGAGTCCAGGCTGGTGCTGTCCTCGGGTGCCGGCGCGGCCGGGGAGGAGAGCGTCGCGGCGGCCTGCCGCGCGGTGATGGCGCTGGGTTTCGGCGGGTCGGCCTCCAGCGGCGCCAGGAGCTTGTCGAGGTCCCGCTCCAGCCGGTCGCGGTAGGCGACGTACTCCTCCAGCTTCGAGAGCGCCCCGTCGAGTTCGGCAAGCAGGGGATCGTCCACCCGCCGCCGGCCGTCGGTGATCCGGTGGAGCTGCCCCCGGTAGAACCCGCAGCCTTTCTCGATGGAGGCGAGCTCGCGGTGCGCCTCGATGAGGTTGCGGATGGCCGCGTCGGTGGCGGGGTCGTCCTCCCGTCCCCGGAAGGCGTCGACGCTGCCGAAGAGCCGCGTGAGGCGGTCGTCGAAGCGCGTCAGTTTGATGGCGGCGGCCACAGAACTCCCGGGGGATCGGTGTGAAGTCGGCCAGGGATGCCCGGACGCGGTGAAAGGGGAACTGCCGCCCGGCTCAGCGCCGACGGCCGGATACGGCAGGGACCTGGGCCGGAAGAGCACTGACCACCAGGCCCACCCGGTATCGGTCGGCGCCGGTGGCCAACTGGGCCGCTGCATTGCGGCGTCCGGCGCGATCGGCGTCGCGCTCGCGGGCCTCGATCAGCTCGGCGAGATCGGCCTCCAGCACATCGCGCTGCTCGGCCGCTTCCTCCAGCCGCTCCATCTGCGCGTCGGCCTCATCCAGCAGGGCGTCGTCGACGCGGCGCTTGCGGTCGAGGGCGTTGATCAGGCGGACCCGCTGGAACGCCGTTGTGGTCTCGGCGGCCACCAGGGAGCGGTGGGCCTGGAGCAGGCGGGCGGTGGCGGCGTCCGCGCGGGCCTCGGCGGCGTACAGGGCGGAGACGCTCTCGCCGAGCGCGGCCTCGAGGCGGGCGTCCAGGCGGGTGAGAGTGATGGGCAAGAAGTCCTCCGGGAAGGGCGGGAGTTGATGGGAAGCAGTGGTGCGGGCAGCGGATCCGGAAGCAGCCGAGCAGCGCAGCGTCAAAACGGAGCCCTCGAGTACGAGACCGGCCGGGCCGGCGCTGGCAGCGCGGAAGCAGGCTGCTCGGCCGCGAGGGCGACCTGGGTGCTGCGCGAGGAGACGGTGCGGGCAGCGGCGCGTCGCGGGCTGCCGGGGACGGGCGGCGTGCTCGCGTACCCGAAGGCGGCCCACTCGGCTCGGGCGCTGTCCAGATTGGGGTGCCGGCTGATCCCGTAGGCGCCGCCGCCCTCGGTGTAGAACGTGGCCGAATCGCCGCTGGCCGGGTAGCTGCCCAGCAGTTCGATCTCACCGAAGTGGCCCTGGTGGTGGGCGTGCAGGACCAGGTGCCCGTTGGCGACGTCCGCACTCACCAGGTGGACCCAGGCGGTCCGGCTCCAAATGGCCTGCGGCGGCCCGGCCTCCACCCACGGCGGCCGGCTCTCCACTCGCCGGCGCTGCTCGACGGTGCTGTAGACGCGGGTGAGGCCGTAGCCGGCAGCGGCCAGCAGCCTTCGCGCATCGTTGATCTGACGCTCGGCGGTCGAATCGTCCGTGTCGCGGCGGATCCGGTGCAGTTTGAGGCGGTCGTCGCGCACCAGACCGGCCTGCTCCAACCAGTAGGCGCTGCGCCGGTCGCCGGGCTCGGCAACGATAGTGCCGAGCTCGGGCAGGTGGGCGATGGTGACATCGAGGCTCATGAACCCTCCGATCTATGTCTGCCGTCTCGCGGGTTCGATCCGGGTGCGTTGGGAAACGGGCGAGGTGGGCAGCACGGCCCTTATGCCGCGCCGGCCGCCGATTCGCCTTTCAGGCCATGCGGGCGTCGGTGTCGTACAACTGCCGCTCGGCCGGGTGGAGGAGGTGCTGCACAACGAAGCCTCTACTGGCCACCTTCCACAGCCCGCGCCCTCTGTTCAGGTTGGCGATGGCCTGGGTCTCGACACCGGTCAGACCCAGAAGTCCTGCGGTGGCGGCGAGTTGGTCGGCTTCCTGCCGGTAGATGATGCGGGTGGAGCAGTCGGTGAGCAGGCCCTCCGCGATAGCCCGGCCGCGGGATCCGGCATCGCCTGCCGACAGCAGGTCCGAAAGGCGGTGGATCACCAGCATGTTGGCGATGCCAAGCCCTCTGGACAGCTTCCAGTTGGACTGCATGCGCTCCAGCAGCGGCAGGTGGCGCAGCACACGCCACGCCTCGTCGTAAATCACCCACCGTCTTCCCGATCCGGGGTCGGCGAGTGCTGCCTCCATCCACGCGGATGCGCACGTCATGGCGAGGACCAGGCCGGTGTCGTCGCCGGAACTGCCAAGGCGGGAGAGGTCGATGGTCATCATCGGAGCCCGCGCGTCGAACGTCACGGTGGACGGGGCGTCGAACATGCCGGCCAGGTCTCCGGCCACCATGCGGCGCAGTGCGTGGGCAAGGTCCTCGGCGGCGGCGCCTAGCCGCCGGGAGGGGTCGCCGTGCGCGTCGTCCAGGCGGTGCGGGCTGCCGAGCAAGGCGGCGACATCGCCCAGCAGTGGGACGCGGCCGGCGGATTCGGCCTCGGCGACGACGGTGTCGAGCCCGATGTCCAGTGCGGTGTGCTCCATGGGAGCCAGGTCCCGGCCCAGGACCGTGCGGGCGAGGGAGGCCAGCAGCAGGAGTCGGCGCTTGCGGACTTCGATGTCCCACGTCTGCTCGTCCGCCCCGGCGGGAGCGGGCGGCGCGTCCAGCGGGTTGAGCTTGCCCGGCATGCCGGGGCCGAGCGCGATCGTCCGGCCGCCCAACTCGGCCGCGACGGACGTCCACTCACCCTTCGGGTCGCACGGGACATACACGCGATATCCGAACGAAATCGACCGCAGGGCAAGGGACTTGGCGAGGGCGCTCTTGCCCATGCCGATCACGCCGGCCAGCAGCACATTCGGGTTCGTATAACCTTCAACTTTTCCGTAGAGTGCGAACGGGTCGAAGACGAACGACGCTTCCGCGTGCACGTCGCGGCCTATGTACATGCCGGTCGAGCCGAGTCCGCCCTCGGCCATGAACGGGTAGGCAGCGCCCGCGACGGCGGTGGTCATCCGGTGCGCGGGGAGCCTGAGTCTTCCGCCGCGCAGGGAGGCGGGGCCGGGCCGGCCGGAGGCGGGGTAGATGGGGCGGACGTCGAGGTCGCTCTCGACGTCCGCGCGCTTGCGCACGGGCCGGCGGGCGTCGCGTGCCTGGTGGCGGGCGTCGACGAGGTCGCGCTTGGCCTGGCGCCGGGCTGTGCGGTCAGCCTTGGCGGGGGTGAACAGCGCGCTGGCGCTGGCTCGCAACGGTGGTTCTCCTAACGGTTGTTGGCGGGATGGGGGAGTCAGTGGCGGACGAGGCCGGTGAACCCTGAGCGCAGGTCGGCGGGGGTGGCGACGTGCCGCACGCGGGCGGAGGTGGCCATGTGACGCTGGCAGATCGTCAGTCCAGGAGCGCCTTCGGGCAGGCGCAGGGCGCATGCCTCGCGTGTGGGCAGCCGGCCGTCCGCGCGCGCGGAGGCGTGGTAGGCGTCGTGGAGGTGCTCGGCGGTCTGCCACAGGCGGATCCGGGCGGCGTGCAGGTGGTCGCCTGCCCGCTCGGCGACGGGCCGGGTGGTGTCTGTGCGGGCGTCGAGCAGCGCGTACAGGGTGCTGACGTGGGCGTGGAGCGCATCGAGTTCGGCGCGGGAGGCGGGCTCGTCGTCCGGCACGCTGGTGTGGTGGTGGACCTCGATCGCCGAGGTGGCGAAGCGCATCAGGTCCGGTGCGGTGGGGTGCGGGTGCTGCACGGGGGTTGCCCTTCTTTAGAGTCGGGCCAGCGGCAGGGCGGCGACGGTCATGGCCTCGGCCTGCTGCAGCTCCAGCAGCCGCAGGTCCAGGCCGGCGTTGACGGCCGCGGTCTCGATGGAGGCGCTCGCGGCGCGCAGCTCCTCGGCGGTGTCGGCGGAGATGACGAGCAGTCCGGTGAAGTCGACGTCCGAGTGGCCGGCGATCAGCTGGCGCTCGCGGGTCTTGACGTCGGCGTACTCCATGCCGTCCGCCTCGCTTTCGACCTGGCCCTTGCGTACGCGCTCGGCCGCGTCGGCGACGATGGTGGCCTTCTGGCGCTGCACGTCGCGCAGCGCGGCCTCAAGGGCCTTGGGGTTGTAGCTGAGGGAGAGGCTGCGGCGCACGCCAGAGGCGAAGAGCACCTGGTGGAGGAAGCCCGCGCTGGTCTCGGTCCTGGGCCACTGCTCGACCCAGTACACGACGTGGTGGGCGGAGTCGGTACGGAGCTTGGTCTGCTCTTCGACGAGCACGACCGGGCCGGCGGCGGCCGGGTCAGCCTGGGCATGGCCGTTCTCGGACCAGCGGGTGAGGGCGGCCAGGGAGTGCGGGTCGTAGGCCGTGCGAATGGTCGCGGCGATCTCCTGAGCGGTGAGCCAGCCGCCAGGAACCAGGCCGGCACCGCGCAGGGACTGGTCGAGACTGCCAGTGATCTGGGAGAGGACGGCGAACGCACCACTCAGGCCGCCGCCCGCCTGGCCGATCAGGCGGCGGGCCGCCTTCAGGTCCAAGGCGATGGCGATGTAGCACTCATGAGGAGCCGCGGCAGGCCCTGCGGCGTCGAGCAGGTCCTGGTAGATGGGACCGGCGACGGGGATATCGGGGTGGCCGTGCTCGGCCCAGTAACGCTGCAGGGAGTCGCCGGAGTCCGGGACGGTCCGCTCGATGACCTGGATGGTGCGAATGTGCCCGGACCGGGAGAGCGCGGCCAAAGTGCGGCCCCAGCCAGCCACGTTCGCGTTCTGGGTCGAGGTGTCGAGCAGGGCGAACGCCCGGGAACTGACACGGGTGACGGCGGTGAGGGTGCCGGCCTTCGGGTCGTGGACGGCGCCGATGGTCCCCGAGGGGTTGGTGACGGCGCGCAGCGAGGCGGCGGTGCCCGGCAGATGGAGCAGGCCCTCGCGACGGGGCCGCGTGGAGGGCCGGGCGAGCCAGACCAACTGGCCCTGGGTGCGGCGCAGCCAGTAGCGGATGGCGATCGGCGCCCAGTCGGCCACAGACCTGCCGTGGTAGCGGATCACGACGATGGCGGCGGCCACAGCCCACAGCGGGGTGAACTGGACGGCGCCCACGATGCCGCGGGTCATGAGGGTGGCCAGCAGGACGGTGCCGGTGAGGACGGTGACGATCAGCTGGGGGGCGGTGAGGCCGAGCAGCACGCCGCGGCGCGATCTGCTGGGGAACTTGACCGTGGTCGGGATCTCGTCAGGGGCGATGGAGGTCAGAGCGGCTCTCTCGTTGCACGTGAAGGGGCGGGGGCCGGCCGCCGCGGAGCTGGGCTGGCGCCGAGGCGGCCGGGCGTGGAACCGGGACGGGGAGGCCGCGGCAGCGCCCGGCGGTACGGACGGGACGCTGCCGATGGCAGGTCAGGAGGCGGGCGGGCCGGGGTAGGTGAAGCGTCCGGCTCCAGAGGCGGCGGGCGCCTTGACCGGCTCCGGCGGTGCGGCGATGACCGGGTCGAAGGCAGGGCCGGGCGAGGCGGAGCCGCCCGCCGGGGCACGGTAGGACGCTTCGGCGACCGGGGCGCCCGAACCTGCTGCCGCGGCGGCTGTCGCCGGGATCGCACCCGCGCGGGTTGCCGAGCCGCCGCCAGAGGCAGGGGCGGGGGCAGCCCCGGCGGTGGGAGTGCCGGGCCTGGTGATCAGGGGCTTGCCCTGGTCGCCGTCGGTGGGCGGCGCCGGAGGCCGGGTGATCAGCGGCAGACCACCGTCGCCGCCGCCGCTGCGGGTGGGGGCTCCGAACTTGAACGAGGTCTGCGTCGGACCGGACGAGGAGTTCGAGCCAGCGCCGTCCATGCCGGGGATGCTGTCCGGGCCCTGGGGGGATCCGATGGCGGCGGCCTTGCCCGCGCCGCCCGCGCCCATCGCCATGCTGCCGGCCTGCTTGGCCGCGCCTTGGGCGACCTGGAGCCCGGCCGACATGGAACGGTGCATGTCGTGCGCTTGCGAGTCACCGGCCCAGTGGATGAACTTGTAGATCGCGAACGGCGACAGGAGCACCAGGGCCATGACGACGATGCCGGCGATGACGTCCGAGAGCGCCTGGAGGCCGTCGGTGGACTTCGTTTCGCCGAGCGCCGAGATGCCGAGCAGGAGAATGATCGTCATCACGAGCTTGCTGAACACGAGGGTGGCGGTGGCCTCGATCCAGCGCTGGCGCCAGCTGCGGGTTGGCTCCCAGCCGCCGCCGGCTCCGGCCAGCGGGGCGAGCACGACAAGGGCGAGGATGGACACCTTGCGGAAGACCATCATTCCCCAGTAGAGGAAACACCCCACCGCGCAGCCGAGCGCGACCACGGCGGGGATTCCCCAGCCGAGCGGGTTGGTCATGGCGATCTCGCTGACCTTGACGATGCGCCTGACCGCGTCGGATGTCGAGGAGTTGGCGATCTGGAACAGGCCCTTCGACAGGGCGTCGACCACGGTGATGGCGACGCCCGTGAAGGCGATGGCGGTGAAGGAGAAGATGACACCGCTCACCGTGCCCATCAGGGCCTGACTGAGGGCCTGTCCGTCGCGTTTCCAGGCCGCGCGCGCCAGTTGGAAGCAGAAGGTCATGATCAGCATGACCAGCGACATCGAGAGGACGACGGCGTAGTTGTCGCGGAACCATGAGGCGTTCAGGTCGATCGAGGTCGTGTTGTCGACGGCGCGCGAGGCCAGGTCGACGGCGGACTGCGCCAAGTCCCCGCAGGACTTCGCGATCCAGTTGCCGATCGAGGTGGTGATGGAGTCGCCGATGCCGCCGGACACGGCGTCGCAGATCAGGCCGGCACCGGGCAGGTCGCAGAACCCTATGGCGGATTCACCTCCTTATATATAGGGGACAGTTGTCAGAGGTAGACGGTGGGGGCGATGGCCGCGAGCGCGCAGTCCTGCGAGGGCCGGCACTGGACGGCCACGGTGATGGCGCGGTCCTCCGCGCCATTCCCGCCGCCGTTCCACGTGATCGCCTGCGATCCGGTGACCGTGACCGCGTAGATGTACGCGGTCATCAGGGCGGACGGGTTCTGGGCGATGGCCGCCTGGAACGAGGCCGGCAGATGCGCCTCGGCAACGGTGCCGGTCGCGTACTGGCCGTTGTCGGCCATCCGGCTCCACAGCACCGGATCGGGCACCTGCCCCTCGACGGACGCCGGGTCCGCGTACTTCGACTCCGGCGTCAGCCACAGCCGCAGGCCGTTGACCTGCTGGGCCTGGGTGAGGTGGCGGGTGTCGTAGGACCACAGCACGGTGGCGAACGCCTTGGCGAAATCGGTGGGCGACGTGGTGTGCGGGGGCCGCGGCACCGACGGGACGGCGGCGTCGGACGGTGCCGCTGAGGTGGACGGCGCCGAGGGCGAGGAGACGGCGGTGGGGCTGGAGGCGGGCGAGGCGGAAGCTGCGGGGTGGCCGGTGTGGCCGCCGCCCGCCAGCCGGGCGACGAGCCCGGCCAGCAGAGCGACGACCAGCAGCACACCCAGCCCGATCAGCATGCGACGGCGGACGATCGCACCATCGCCCTGCCCGAACTGGGAGTTGGGCATCAGTGGACCTGCGTTCCCATGGTGCTGAAGAACGCCACAATCCCGTTTGCCGCGCCGAGCAGCAGGGCGCAGCCGGCGGCCGTCATGGCGCCCTGCTTGCCCTTGGCCTCGGCTCCGTGGGATCCACTGTGGTGACCCCAGGCCCACACGAGGCCGGACACGCACATGGCACCGACCACCGCGATCACCGCGAACAGGTTGATGGAGTTGACGACGGTCTTGAGCACGCTGAGGCCCGGCAGGCCGCCCTCGGCGGGAGCGATGCCCGGGTCATAGGCGAGCTGGCGCACCGCGTCGGCGAGAAGCATGGACAAAAAGGGCACTCCTGGGGGTAAGAGGGCGCGGCAAGGCGCGAGTTGGCGCGAGCCGGTGAAGGTGAAGAGGGGAGTGGGAGAGGTCAGCCGACGATGCGGCGGGCGGCGACGAGCCCAGGCGACCATTCGGTGAGCGGGGCGATCCGCACCACGTCGGTGGTGTGCGGGGCATGCACCACCAGGCCGGAGCCGATGTACATGCCCACATGCTCGGGCCCGCGGGGGCCCGGTTCGAGGAACAGCAGGTCCCCTGGTCGCAGTTGGTCGGCACTGACCGCACTGCCCTCGGTGACCTGGTCGTACGTTTGGCGGCCGAGCGTCACGCCGCCCGCCTTGTACGCCTGCTGCGTCAGGCTCGAGCAGTCACAGCGGCCCATCGGATCGGGGCCGTGCGCGGCGGTGCAGCTGCCGCCCCACTGGTAGGCGGTGCCGAGCTGGCCGAGGGCGAAGCGGATCGCGTTCTGCACGGCCGGTGGCGCGTCGGTGGGAATCGTGTAGCCGACCGGCAGTAGGCCGGGTGGGATGGATCCCCACTTCGTCGAGCCGTCCGGCGCAGGACAGTTGCCCGCCGAGGACGGGACGGCGGGCGCGCTCGGCACGCTGCTCGAGCCCGCGGACGGGGAGGGCGATGGACTGGAAGGGGCGGCGGTCGGGCCGATCGCCTTCACGAGGGCCTGCTGCAACGCGCTCGCCAAGCTCTCCCACTTCGCGTACGCGTCCGGATAGCCGGAGTGCTGGACCGCCTGGGCGGCCTGGGTCAACGGAAGGTCCTGCCAGCCCGAGACCTTGAGCAGCGCCTGATAGAACGCCGTTGCGGCGTAGTCCGGTTGGCTGATCTGCGCGGGAGTTCCCCAGCCCTGTGAGGGCCGCTGCTGGAATAGGCCGATCGAATCCCGGTCTCCGCCCGGTAGGTTCTGCAGCCCGGACTCCTGCAGCGCGGTCGCCAACGCGATGACCTGCCCGCGAGCGGGCACCTGCAACTTGATGCCGGTCTGCACGATGACCTGCGCGAAGGGGATCTGCACGGACGGCAGGTCGAGGCCCTGGATGGCGGTGGACCCGGGCGACTGCCCGGCGAGGATCGCCTTCACCGCGGCGTCGACCGCGGTGCTGTCCACAGGAGAAGTCACACCTGTGGACGACGAGCACGCGGCGGCGGCGTTCCCGGCCACCATCAGCACCACCGGCAGGCCGAGCGCGACGGGGCCGAGCGCGACGACCCCGACCACGGCCGCGACCGTCTTGCCGCTCATCGGTTCCCCGCCAGGACACCCCCCAGAGGATGCGGAGATATATCCGGCGGGCGGGCGACGGACAGGCCGGTAACCGGCGGCTGGACGATAGAAATAGCGATCTCCGATCGTTCGGTTCGAGGGTTTCTGGCATGCCGGGAAGGGCCCCGTCAAATGACATCGGGGCCTCTTTGTTGGAATGCGGAAAGGAAACCTTGGGTGCGGGACGGGAGCCCGCTTGGCACGGCAAGGTCGAGATCGGCGGAAAAGCTGGTCAGTGCGAAACGGGCATGGGAGTCCCCTGATGGGAGTGGGTGGATCCGGCATACCGGCTGGTCGATGACGTTAGATCCGGGGCCGGCCGTTTTCCAAAAAACCGGCCCTGCCCGTCTCGCAGGGGTCACTTCCTGGCGGTGTTCGACGACGGTAGGGCTCCCTGCGGCCGTTTTCCAAAAAATCCGGCCGGGTCGGACTTCCGTCTCGTCGTCGACAGGGCAAGACGCTACGCAGCAGGGCGGCCGTTTTCCAAAAAATCCGCAGCGACCGGTGCGTGCCGTCCATTTTTTGGAAAACGGCCGGTGCTGCCCTTAGCGTCCCTTTCCGCAGCTGCCGCATCCCGGGATCCCGCCTGGTGGATGGCCGCTGCGCGATGCCCGTCGAGACCACGACCGACGCGGCCGGACCCGCCCCCTACCGGAGGACCTCTCCCTCTTGACCTCTTACACCCTCTATCAGGGCGACGCCCTGACCCGCCTTGCCGCACTCGACTCCGCGAGCGTGGACACCGTCATCACCGACCCGCCCTACAACTCGGGCGGTACGACCGCCAAGGAGCGCACTACCCGCTCGGCCCGCGAGAAGTACACCACCGCGGGATCCCAGCACGACCTCGCCGACTTCCCCGGCGAGAACAAGGACCAAAGGTCGTACGGTTTTTGGGTGACGCAGCTGATGACGGAGGCGTACCGCGTCACCAAGCCCGGCGGCATGGCCCTGCTGTTCACGGATTGGCGCCAGTTCCCGATCACGAGCGATGCGCTGCAGGCCGGCGGCTGGATCTGGCGCGGCGCGATCAGCTGGCACAAGCCCCAGGCCCGGCCGCAGAAGGGCAGGTTCACCCAGAACTGTGAGTACATTCTGTGGGGCAGCAAGGGTGCGATCGACGGCTCGCGCAACCCCGTGTACCTGCCGGGCCTGCTCTCCGCCAGCCAGCCGTCAGGGTCGAAGCGGCAGCACATCACGCAGAAGCCGGTCGAGGTGATGCGTGAGCTGGTCAAGATCTGCCCGCCGGGCGGCACCATCCTGGACTTCTGCGCGGGCTCGGGCTCCACGGGTGTGGCGGCGCTCCTGGAGAACCGTTCCTTCGTCGGGATCGAAATGACCCCTCACTATGCGGCGGTCGCCGAGCAGCGGCTGCGCGAGGCCCAACTCGCCGCGCAGCAGATCGCCGACGGCACCGCCGACCCGGCCGCCGAGGACGAACGGCCGGACGCCTCCTGAATCCGCCCCCGCGCCGGGCCGCCCGCCACGGGTGGCCCGGCCCACCCCGGACTCACCGGCACGGACCCTCACAACAGCCCACCGAACGGCCTCCACCTCCACCCCGGACGCCGGCACCTCGACCCGGAGACCCTGCTGTACTACGCCCCGTTCACCGACATCGTGTCCGACCTGGACCTCGACGAACTGGACCCCGCCGACGAGCACACCTCCCGCGTCATCTCGCGGCTGGCCGACTGGGAGGACCCCTGCATCGCGCTGGCCAGCTACGACCAGCCTCGCCCCCAGCAGCCGGGCAGGTCAGACCACTTCTACCTCGCCCACGACGAACAGATGGCGGTGCAGGGCAAGCCGTTCTTCCTCGGCGTCCACCTGGAGTGCGACGTGAACGCGCGGCTGGTGCGCGCCGCCGTGCGCGAGGAAGCGATGCCGGTCCTTGCCGAGGCGTGGCTCATCGCACGTGGCGCCGACCCCGACCGGCTGCGAGAGCGCATTCGGGGCAGCGAGTTTGATGCCGCCGACGCCGAAACCGAGGCGGCGGAAGACTTGCTGCGGCACTCCGGCACGCGCTTCGACGTCCACGACTCGGCGTCATCAGCCGACGCGTCGTACGTGACCTGGGTGATCGCCACCGACAGCGAAGCCCCCGACCCCGCCCGGCCCGTGGCCGTCTTCGTCGGGCGCAGGCAGGCCGACAACGAGACGTACACCCTCCGGTTCGGGCACTTCGACAACATCGAGGACGCCTACACCTGGACCCGCGACCCCAACGCCCCACTGCCGAAGCCCGGCCGCCCCGGCGAAGCCCGCGCCGACGCCGCCCGCCTCGACCGCCGGCCGAGCGCTCCTCGTGGGCCCGCCGGTCTCGGTGACCAGCCCGCGTACCCGCCTGCCGCCGGGCCGCACCGACCACGCGAGCGCTGACCAGGCGGCCGGCGGCAGCCGCTCCCTGCAGCTAGACACCTTCGCGAAAGGCTCGCCCCTGACCCCGCGCATCTTCACCGACGACATCGTGCACACCCAGGACTGGTACGACGCGGACCACATGGTCCACGTCACCCCGCGCCACCTGGCCGGTGCCGAGCACGGCATCGACACCGTCCTGCAAGCGATCCCGAAGGCGTACGGCTGGTACACCCACAGCAGCGAGGACCGCGACTTCACCGCCTTCGCCTCGCCGTGCGAGCGGATCCGGCTGGGCTTCCGCAACGAGTACGACGACCCCTGGCAGCTCGTCGCCCGCAGCGACGCCTACTCCGGGGGCCTGGCCGACTGGCAGATCGCCTTCGGCTGGCAGACCCCGCCGGAGCTGGTCGCCGCAGCTCTCGACGAGGTCGCCGCAGCCCTGGCCGAGGACGACGAGCGCGCGTTTACCTGCGGCGGCTCGGGGTTGCGGGTCCTGTTCCCCTTCGCCCAGCAGGACTGGACGGAGACCGTCACCGCCAGCACGTACACCTTCACCTCGCCCGACGGCCTCGCCACTGCACGCCTACGCCTCACCGACCCCCCGCTGCACCAGGACGGCCCGTGGCATAGCCCTTACCTCCTCGTCAGCTGCACGACGGGCGAATCCCTGACGAGCTGGGAGGCCCGGTTCACCGCCAACACCCCGCTGCGGATCCTGACTGCCTTCACCGCCGCTGCCGCCAGCCCCGAACCGCTGCTGCGCAACAGCACCTACCTCGGACAGGAGATGACGGCCCGGCTGACCGTGACCCCGCTTGCCCCGGCCCCCGTCCGGCGCGCAGCTGCGGCAGCCGGGGCGAGCCCGGCCCTGGCAGCAGCGGGCCCTGCGGCGAAAGTCATCGTCAGCGGCCCCCCGCTGAGCACTGTACCCTCCGCCGATTCCCACGCCATCTTCCACCGCCGTTGAGGAGGACCGTGCCGACGTACAACTCCGCCGACCTGCCGCCGCCGAGGACCCGCCCGTGATCTTCGTTCCACGACCTTCACCGGAGCGGAGAACTCGAGCCCGCGGCGCTCCGCCAGGCCATCGGATACTACCTCGACATCTACGTCGATCCGCCGCACGCCTCCACGCCGGAACACTCCGACTCGCTGAGCGCCAAGCGCGGCAACGCAGTTCGAGCGGCACGGACGACGACGCAACCGGCGGCCTGGACACCCCGCAGCTCCCTGCCCCGCGCACCCGCTGAACCCGGATCCCGATTCACAGCCTGACCGGACCGCGCCGGGCCAGCAACGGCCGACACCCCGGAACCCACCGCCGCGACCAGGCGCCGCACCCGCCCGCCAACCTTCGTACCCGCAACCCACAACGGAGAGACCATCCCAACCGCAGTGCCGTACACCGACGATGACCTTCGCGCAGCGGCAGCCGAGCACTGCGCGGCTGCTCTGGAGCACGTCGACCTGCCCGAGCATGTCGTCGAACATCTCGAAGACCAGGTCATCCCCAGCTCGAAGGGGTACAACCCCCGGACCTGGGGTTCCCTGCCCGAAGCACAGCGAGACCTCGCCTACGAGCTGGCCACCGACCTGGTCCTGGACGCCGCCTGGCGCGCCGAACAACTCGTCGGGCACATACCGGCCCCCGACGCGCCGCGCGTCGCCAGCCCCACCACGACGCCCATCCTGACGCCACTGGCCGAACTGCCCTTCACCAGCGACGACATCCTCACCGCGGCCGTCCGCGTGGCTGCCAAGCAGATCGCGTGGGCCAGCGACGACGCCTCCGACATCTGGGCCACCATGGACGGCCAGTTCATCCAGAGCACCCTCGGCAACCCGGTCACCGCCCGCAAGTGGAGCACCCTGCCGCAGGATCAGCGGGAGCCAGTCGAGGTCCGCGTCTACGAGCTGCTCTACGAAGCCCGCGACCTCGTCGGCACCCTGTTCGCCCCGGAGCCGCGACCCGCCCCCATCGCGAACGTCGCGCCGCCGTTCCTCGCCGGTCCCGGCCACAATCCGATGCTGCCCGGCCAGCCGTTGCAGCTCGCCGCCTGGATCCGAGCCGAACGAGAGGGCGCTACCCGCTACACCAGCCCGTGCGGACGCGTGCGCGCCGAAGCCCGAACGACCGACACCAGCACTGGCACTGATACGACCTGGACAACCAGCTGCCACGCCCTGCTCACCGGCAGGGAAATCTGGCACGCCCAGTTCGACCCCCAGACCCCGCCGGAGATCGTCGCCGCTCTCCACACCGCCATCGCCACCCAGTTGGCGACTGCCCCGCGAGCGCTGTTCGACCCGTCCACACCTCCGGACGCCGGCCTGGCGCCGCTACGCACGGCCGGATGGTTCGCCGAAACCGTCCCGGGCTACATCGCCTGGACCGAACCGAGCGCCGAGATCGCAACGATCGGCCGGTGCACCGACCCGGGCAGCCTCGCCGCCGGAAAGAGTGACGACTGGGTCCTCAGCGGTGGAGTCCTCGGTCCTGGCCCCAAGGAAGGCTGGTACGCCCAGCTCTCCGCCCGCATACCCGCCGAATTGCTTGCCGCAGTCACCGGAGCGGTAGCCGACCGCACCCCTGTGGAACGGCTCGGCCGGGACCTCACCGACGAGCACCTCATCTATCTCGACGTCCAGCCACTGAACACGGTCGGCAAGACGCAGGCTCCGGCGCCCACCCGCGCTGGCGCCGCCGCCCTGCGCACGGCAGTCACGCAGCCCTCTGCGGCGCAGCCGCTCCACCACGCCGACAGCGGGCGGCCGGAACCAGCCAGACGTGGTCGCTGACCGCAGCCCAGGCGGCTGACGACCACACACGCGACTCGGCACCGAGCCGCTGACCGCGATCACCACCGCGCCCGACGACGCGAGGAGACCTCCCTGCCGGACTTCGAGTTCCACTGCTGGACGCTGACCGGTCCGCGGCAGCCTGCGCCCGCAGCACCCTAGCCGCCCCGGTCAAGGAGCCCGCAGTCCAACCGAGCCTGCCCCGGCAGCCGCTAACCGCCTCTCCCTTCCCGCAGGAGCACCATGGCCACCGACCAGACGACCGTCCTCGGCATCCTCGCGCCGCTCGCCGATGGGACCACCGCCGGCCACCAGCAGGTCGCGCGCCGCGACGACCTGCTCATCACCGCACAGCTGGCCAACGGCAGGCACGCGGAGACCTACCGCGGCGTCCACGTGCGGGTCGTGCTGCGACCCAGCGGCGTGGAACTGGGCGCCAACACCTTCGACTTCGACTCCTACCGCACCATCCCGCAGCGATCCCCGGGACAGATGCACAGCGACCTGGACCGTCTGGCCGAGTTGAACAGGAGTGGGCGCCTGCAACCCGGGCCGATCCGGGAGGCTATCGGCGAGTACCTCGCGCTCTTCGCGGACACAACGCCGCAGCCGGCCGCCGCCCGCTCGCGCGTGCGGATCAACTCGCGGGCCCAGTCCGCCCGGACCTCCTCGGCCACCACGTCCACGACCGCGCAGACAGCCCCGATCACACCCGCAGTCACCGCCGCCTCGCTCCCGCCGGCCGCCCGGCGCGGCAGCAGGACCTGACCGTTCAAAGCGGCTCGCGTCAGGCCCCGCCTCCAGCGAAGCCAGCCCAGCAGCACCAACCGTAAGGAACGGACCTCTGCCCAGCCCGCCCATCCAGCCGCAACTCGGGGAAGAGGC